>NZ_JAPSIB010000004.1 GCF_031179145.1 Brevibacterium sp. | reverse complement strand
CAGGCCCACCTGGACCGGGCCTGGGCCCGGCACCCACAACGATTCCGGCACCGTCCCATCGCTGCCCGAGTCGAACCCACTGGCATCAATATCCCGAAAGTGTCTCAAACAAGTTGACAACTTCCGCATAGCTGGGCCGCTCGGAGGTAAGTGGGCCGCTCGGAGGTAAGTGGGCCGCTCGAGGCGAAGTCGCCGCCTCGTTGATGTGCACTACTGTGGACGACGTGACCAACTACAGATTTGAGACCTTCAGCCCGGCATTCGATGAGGCCACCGGTGCGCCTGATGCGCGGACGGCGAAGTACTTCGCCGCGACCAGCGTGGGTTTCCACGACTCCCGGTCGACCGAGGAGAGTCTGAAGAAGAGGGCCCAACGGGCCATCGCCGACGGTCGCGTCCTCACCGCGGTCTACGCCGAGCGCGAGTTCGAGCACGCCATCGATCCCGATGTGCCGGTGGCGACCTTCGCATGGTTCGAGAAGCTCGTCAACGTCGGCGGCGGTCGGCTGGTCCCCGGCCACCTCATCACCTGGGTGACCGTGCGCCCCACCCACCGCAGGCGCGGTCTGCTGCGATCGCTGATGACGAGCGACCTCGCCGAGGCGAAGGCCGCCGGATACCCGTTCGCCGCACTGACCGCGACTGAGGGTGGGATCTACACCCGCTTCGGGTTCGGGGTCTCATCGTGGTCGCACGCGATCGAGGTCGACACCTCTCCAGGCTTCAAGATGCTGCGTGAGCCCGACCGGCGGGTCGAGATGTGCGATCCGGGCGTGCTCCGAGAGTTGGCTCCGGATATCTACGCCCGCTTCATGCGCACCTCGCCGGGTGCGATGGAGAGGCAGCAGACCTATATCGAACGGGCCACCGGAGCCCTCGACACCGAGACCGGGGAGGCCGACCGCGGGATCCGCGCGGCCCTCCACTTCGACGCCGCCGGGGAACCCGACGGGTACGTCTCCTACAAGTTCGCGGGCCAGTCGAAGACTCTGCCGACCATCGACCTCATCGACTTCGTCGCCGCCACCGATGACGCCTATGCCTCGCTGTGGTCATTCCTGGCCGCCATCGATCTGTCGACGCGCGTCACCTTCAAGGAGTCCTCCGAGGACTCTCCGCTGCCCTGGCTGCTCACCGATTCCCGCCGCGTGAAGACGGTGGGCACGGAGGACAACATCTGGCTGCGCATCCTCGACGTCAAGTCAGCGCTCGAGGCCAGGCCATGGTTCGTTCCGGGCGAGCTCGTCATCGACATCGACGATCCGCTCGAGCTGACCGGGGGACGGTTCCGCATCACCTCTGACGGTGAGAATGCCAGTGTGGAGGCCGCCTCGACGTCGACCCCGGCCGATCTGGGGATGGGCATCGCCGAACTCGGATCCCTCTACTTCGGCGGGGCGGATCCGGTGATCCTCGCCCGGGCCGGACGGATCGACGAGAACGTCCCCGGATCCGCGGTGCGGGCGAGCGCGATGTTCAGCCTCGGTCGGCTGCCCTACGCCCCGAACGGATTCTGAACCACCCGAGGAACCCGCTGCCGCGCCGGTAGCCCGGGGCCATCCTAGGACCCCGCGGCCATCTCAGGGGTCCGCAGCCCGATTGTCCGACTGCTCGGACGATTCCCAAGATCTGAGACTTCGAGAAGGTCGGGGAGATGTCTCATAAGATGGACATGTCCCAGACCCAACAGGAGGAATCTGTGCCCAAGCCCATCGTGCTCATCGCCGAAAAACTCTCGCCGGCCACCCTCGACGCGCTCGGAGGCGACTTCGAGGTCCGCCACACCGATGGTGCTGACCGCTCCCAGCTCCTGGAAGCCATCGTCGACGCCGACGCCATCCTGGTCCGTTCGGCGACCCAAGTGGACGCCGAGGCGATTGCTGCGGCGAAGAACCTCAAGGTCATCGCCCGGGCCGGAGTCGGACTCGACAACGTCGACGTCCCAGCCGCCACCTCGGCGGGTGTCATGGTCGTCAACGCACCCACCTCGAACATCATCTCCGCCGCCGAGCTGACGATGGCGCATATCCTCGCCTCTGCCCGCTACCTCGGCGCGGGGAACACCTCGCTCAAGGCGGGGGAGTGGAACCGCTCGAAGTACACCGGTGTGGAGCTCTACGAGAAGACGCTGGGCATCATCGGGCTGGGCCGCATCGGCGGTCTCGTCGCCGAGCGCGCGAAGTCCTTCGGGATGCGCCTGGTCGGCTACGACCCCTACATCACCCAGGCGCGCGCCGCGCAGATGGGTGTCGAGGTCATGGACCTGCCCGGCTTGCTCGCGGTGTCCGACTTCGTCACCGTGCACATGCCCAAGACCCCCGAGACGATCGGGATGATCAGCGCCGAGGAGTTCGCGATCGCGAAACCCGGCGCCCGGTTCGTCAACGTCGCTCGCGGCGGGATCATCGACGAGGAGGCACTGGCCGAAGCGATCGCCTCCGGGCACATCGGCGGCGCGGGCATCGACGTCTGGAACGTCGAGCCGCCCGAGCATTCGACGCTGATGGACCTCGACTCCGTCAATGTCACCCCGCACCTGGGGGCGTCCACCGCCGAGGCGCAGGAGAAGGCGGGCGTGGCAGTGGCCAAGTCCGTGCGCAAGGCCCTCGCCGGTGAGCTCGTCCCCGACGCCGTCAACGTCGCGGGTGGAGCCATCCACGAGGACGTCCGTCCGGGCATCCCGCTGGCCGAGCGCCTCGGCCGCGTCGTCAGTGCTCTCGCCCCGTCCTCGCTGACCCATTTCAAGGTCGAGGTCAACGGTGAGATCGCGGACAAGGACGTGTCCGTCCTCAAGCTCTCCGCCCTCAAGGGCCTGTTCAAGGACGTCGTGTCCGATCAGGTGTCCTACGTCAACGCCCCGCTGCTCGCCGAGGAGCGAGGCATCGGGGTCGAGCTCACCACCGACCCCTACTGCGAATCCTTCCGCAACATCACGCGGCTGACCGCGACCACTGCCGAGGGGCAGCAGATCTCTGTGGCGGGAACGGTGACCGGGCCGAAGCTCGTGCAGAAGCTCACCGAGGTGAGTGGCTTCGACCTCGAGATCGAACTCACCGACAACCTCCTCATCTTCCGATACGAGGATCGTCCCGGCGTCATCGGTCAGCTGGGTCAGGCGCTGGGCGCCAACGACGTCAACATCGCCGGCATGCAGGTCTCGCGGTCGGCGAAGGGCACCGACGCGCTCTCCGTCATGGCGGTCGACTCCGCTGTCCCGGACGAGGTGCTCAAGGCCGTGGCCGGAGCGATCAACGCCTCGTCATTCGGCTCCGTGTCGCTGAGCGAAGACTGACTCGCAGGCTGCACAGACGAAGCGCCCCGCACGAAATCGTGCGGGGCGCTTCGACGTCCTGTCCCGGCGGGCTCAGGCGTTCCAGAGTCCGTAGGTGTCGGCCAGGGAGGCGATCTTCTTCGCACGGGTGAGACGCGGCAGGTAGGAGCCGTCCGTGATCTCCGAGCCGCCTTCGGCCGCCTGGAGCATCTGGCGTGCCCAGGAGCGTTCGTCCTCGCTCGGCGACATGGCGTCGTTGAGGGTGTTGACCTGGTCGAGGTTGAGGACGAGCTTGCCGGTCATGCCCATCATGTGAGTGACATCGGCGTCCTTGCGGACCTGCTCATCGGTGGCGTCGGCGGCGGAGGGTCCGTCGATCGCGCCGGGCAGGCCGCCCATGCGGGAGGCGATCGTCAGGCGGGAGCGAGCATAGGCCAGTGCCATCGGGTCGTCGGAGAAACCGGTGTCCTTGCGGAAGTCATTGGTGCCGAAGGCGAGACGGAAAGTGCCCGGCGCCTCGGCGATCTTGGTCGCGTTCTCCACTCCGCGGGCGGACTCGAGCAGCGCGATGACGGGGAGGCCGGCCTTCGCCCGCATCGCCGTGTAGGAGACCTGTTCGGGACGTTCGGTCTCGGGCAGCATGACGCCGCGCAGACCGGGGAGCATGGCGATCGACTTGAGGTCGTCGTCCCAGAACTCCGAGTCCATCTTGTTGATGCGCACCCATGCCGACATGCCGGAATCGAGGGCGCGCACGACGTTGTCGCGGGCGGTGAGCTTCTTGTCCTCGGCGACGGAGGCTTCGAGGTCGAAGATGACGGAGTCCGATTCCGACGCCTGAGCCGGTGCGAACAGCTCCTCTTTCGCCGCGTTGACCAAGAGCCAGGATCGGGACAGCTTGGCCGGCAGGGAGGCGGCTCGCTGATTGCGGATGGTCTCTGTCAATTGTCCTCTTCCACGTCGGTTTCCTGTCGCGGCCCAGCGTCGGCCTCCGCCAGCACGGAGGTGGCTGAAAACGGTTGGGCGCGGTCGTGGGCGATCGGGGTCGAGCGCCCATGACCATTGTATTCGCGCCGACGACGAGGTGCATGTCGCTTCAGTTTCGGATCGGCTCCCCGGCGGGGGTGAGCACCCACCACACCTCTCCGACGCCTTGGCCATTGACGTCGCCCCGGGCAGTGTCGCCGGCGAAGTGATACAGCGGCCAGCCGTTGAGGGTGAGCTGCGGTTGGCCGTCGACGCCGGTGATCGTGTCGACTGTCCCGGTGATTCCGTCGAGCTCCGGAGCGTCTCCGCCGGTGACCGCCGGCCATTTCTGCGCGCACTCTCCCGCGCAGGTCGACGTGCCCGAGCCCGGTTCGTCCTTGTCGAACTGGTAGATCGTCATTCCCCGTGCGTCGACGACGATCGTGCCGAATTCGCTCTCGGCTGTGGCGAGTCCCGCCGTCGCCTCGGTGGGCGCGGCACTCGAATCTGCACTCGTCTCCGCGCTCGACTCCGGGCTCGAATCCGGGGAGGCGGGGGCTCCATACCCTCCCGGACCGCCTCCGTCGTCGCCGCCACCACCTGTGCCGGAGCAAGCCGCGGCCGAGAGCAGCGCGAGCGTGGCCGCCGCGACGCCGACCATTCGTGTGATGGACATGGTCCTACCTCCTGATCCAGCACCCTGATCACCGGCAGCGGATGGTCGGAATCGCACCGGGTGCGTCCTCTGCTTCGACCACGAGGCCACTGGGCTGAGGGTTCAATCCGCGGCTGAATGATTTCGAGGCCCGCTTCGACTGCTTCAGCGTTCGGGTGGGGGCGGAGCTGCGTGCTTCAGCGTTCGGGTGCGGGCGGAGCTGCGTGCTTCAGCGTTCGGGTGGGGGCAGGGTCGCGGTGAGCAGAGGTGCACCCGCAGAGGTGACCACGGTCAGCTCGGAGATGTCGTCGAGCTCGAGGGCGGTCGAGGCGGTGAGGTCGATGGTCCTGCCCGGAACGGCGGACCAGGTGGAGACCTCCCGCGCAGCACCCGTGTCGTCGGTGAGGATGAGTCCGTAGGCGGGCACGGAACTCGGCGGGAAACTGTCGGGTGAATGACCGGCGGGCGGGGAACTGTTCGGCGCGGAACTGGTGGGCGGGTATTCGCAAACGATGCTCAGGCGGGTGCCCCAGGCGACGGATTCGAGTTCGACCTTCACGCTCATCTGCCCAGCCTGGTCTGTGCCGCTGCCCCCCGCGGTGTCGCCCTCTCTGTAGTCCGGGACACCCTCTCCGTAGTCAGGGACATCGCCGGCTCCGCGGTCCTCGACCGGAGCAAGGGCCACGGTGACCGTCTTGGTCGCCCCGGTCGGCTCGACTGCCGCAGACGACTCCGTGGGCGCGGGGACCTCGTTCCGATCGAGGATCGCCGTGGGGATGACGATGGCGAGGACGAGCACGATGACCGCGGCCAGCGCCGAGAGTGTGAGAATGCCGCGCTTCGGAGGGCGGTGCGAAGGGGGGTCCGCCTCGGCGAGGTCATCGCGCTTCGGCTCGGCGCTCCAATCCTCGCGGTCCGCCTCCGCCGGCTCGGAACGGTCGGCAGCCGCTGCGCCGTCCGTGGGAGCCGGCTCCGGTGGAAGGGTGAGATCCGACTGCGGTCGAATGCGGGCGAGGAGACCGGGCAGGGGCGAGAGCTCTCCCACCGAGGCGCGACACTGTGCGCATGTCTCGAGGTGGTTTTCGAAAGCGCGGCGGTCTTTCGCCGTGAGTGCGCCGAGGAGGTAGGCGGCGTCCCACTCGCGGAAGGTCTCGTGCCCGCTCATCGTGTCACCCCTCGTTCCTGAACTGCCAGGCGCAGAGCTCGCAGCCCGTAATGGAGCCGCGATTTGACCGTGCCTTCGGGGATGCCGAGCTCAAGCGCCATTTCAAGGGTGCTGCTGCCCCCATAGAAGGAGCGCACGATGACCTCCCGGTGGTGTGCGGACAGGCTCGCCAGGGCGTCGGTGATCAGCATCTCGTCGAAGAGCCGCTCGACCCTGTCCTCTGTGACCTCTTCGTCCACCTCGGCGTTCGCGGACTCATGCCGGCTGTGGGCGCTGCGAGTGGCATCGATGACGAGGTGCCGGGCGACGGTGAAGAGCCAGCCGCGGACCTCACCGGGGTCCTCCTCGAGGAGACCGGGAGAACGCCACGCCCGGAGCAGGGTCTCCTGCACAATGTCATCGGCGTCCGCAGGATGATGGGCGAGAGAGACGACGTAGCGCCACAGCACCACGGCATAGCGATCGTGAAGACCACGCAAAGCCTCGGCCCGACCGGCGGGATCCGGGTGTGAGCCGGCGCCGTCCGCCGGTGAGCCGGTGCCGTCTGCAGGGGAGCCGGTGCCGTCCGCAGGGGAGCCGTTGACGTCAATGCGCGGGTGAGCGACCGGTGGCACATCTGCCGTTCTCGATGGGCCGCCGTCGGCCCGATCGTCCTCCATGTCCCCTCCACGTCGAGCGGCCCGGGAAAGTTCACACTCTGAGCGAACTCAAGCGCTGATCCCTGTCATCATTATCCTCGGGGAGGCGCGCGCCGCGCGGGCGGTTTCGCCGCCGCAGCGCACCCTCCCACGAGGCAGCCCCTCACGAAGGCCATGGGAGAATGCTCATGACCATTGACGCCTCTTCGCTCAGAGCGACGGAGATTCCGCTATGTAAGACGGTCTGGTTACATGGTGAGATGAGTTCTAGTCTGTGACCATGAAGTTCTCAATTGCGGTCATGCCCGGCGATGGAATCGGCACGGAAGTCGTCCCCGAGGGTCTCAAGGTGCTCAAGCGAGCGATCGAGGTCTCCGGCGAACCCGTGGAGCTCGCGCTCACCGACTACGAGGTCGGCGCCAAGCGCTGGCACGAGACCGGCGAAACACTCACCGACGATGAGCTCGAATCGCTGCGCAGCCACGATGCGATCTTCTTCGGCGCCTGCGGCGACCCGAGCGTACCCTCAGGAGTCCTCGAGCGCGGCGTCATCCTCAAGATGCGCTTCGGTCTAGGCCACGCCGTCAACCTGCGGCCGGCGAAGCTGTTCTCCGGCATCACCAGCCCGCTCGCGAACCCGGGAGAGATCGACTTCGTCGTCGTCCGCGAAGGCACCGAGGGGTCCTACACGGGGATGGGCGGATCCGTGCGCACCGACACCGTGCACGAGGTCGCGACCGAGGTCTCGGTCAACACCTGGTACGGCGTCGAGCGCGCCGTCCGCGATGCCTTCGAGCGGGCGCAGGCGCGGAACAAGAAGCTCACCTACGTCCACAAGCACAACGTCATGGTCCATGCCGGTCACCTGTGGCGACGCGTGGTCGAGAAGGTCGGCACGGAGTTCCCCGAGGTGGCCGTCAACTACGAGCACACCGACGCCTGCACCATCTACATGGTCACCGATCCGTCCCGCTATGACGTCATCGTCACCGACAACCTCTTCGGTGACATCCTCACCGACCTCGCGGCAGCGGTCACCGGAGGCATAGGCCTGGCTGCCTCGGGCAACCTCAACGTCGAAGGGACGGCGCCGAGCCTGTTCGAGCCGATCCACGGATCGGCTCCCGACATCGCCGGCCAGCAGATCGCCGACCCCACGGCCTCGATTCTCTCAGGCGCCCTCATGGCCTCCCACCTCGGGCTCGACGTCGTGGCGAAGTCCATCGAGGCCGCCGTCGAAGCGGACCTGGCCGCTCGCGGCGATGAGAGGCGGACCACCGCCGAGGTGGGCGACGCGATCGCTGCACGCCTGGGCTGAGGCGGCGAGCGCCTCGGCGCCGGGTTGTCGATCACTCTGTCGCTGGGACGGCGCGATCACCTCGGCGATCCCTCATCACCCCGGTGCGAGGTGCGCCGGGGTGATGGCTTAATCTACAAGTGTCACTCATCACAAATGAGAAAAGAGTTCTGATGCATAAGTTTGCCGTTCTGAAGAACATCCAGCCGCAACCCGAGCTGGTGCGCGAGAACATCAAGAAGAACCCCGGTTTCGGGCTCTACTTCACCGACCACATGGCGCACGTCCGCTACACCATCGACGATGGTTGGCAGGCCCATGAGGTCCGGCCTTATGCTCCGCTGCAGCTCGACCCCGCAGCTGCGGTCTTCCACTACGCCCAGGAGATCTTCGAAGGCCTCAAGGCCTACCGGCACGCGGACGGCTCGGTCTGGACCTTCCGGCCAGAGCGCAATGCCGCACGCATCAACCGCTCCGCCGAGCGACTCGCGCTGCCGCAGCTTCCCGAAGACGACTTCGTCGAGTCACTCAAGGCCCTGGTCGCCGTCGACCAGGAGTGGGTGCCGACCCCCGGAGCAGATGCCGACGAGTCGAGCCTGTACCTGCGCCCCTTCATGATCGCCTCGGAGCGGTTCCTCGGAGTCAGGGCGAGCCATGAAGTCGACTACTACGTCATCGCCTGCCCGGCCGGCCCCTACTTCCCGGGCGGCATCAAGCCGGTCTCGATCTGGCTGTCCCAGAACCTCAAGCGCGCCGGCCACGGCGGCACCGGATTCGCCAAGTGCGGCGGCAACTACGCCGCCTCCCTCGTGGCGCAGAACGAAGCAGCTGCGCAGGGCTGCCAGCAGGTGCTGTTCACCGATGCCGAGGAGAACAGGTACGTCGAAGAGCTCGGCGGCATGAACCTCATGCTCGTGACCAAGGACGACCGACTGCTCACCCCGGCGCTCAGCGACTCGATCCTCGACGGCGTCACCCGCCGCTCGCTGCTCGACCTGGCCCCGCAGTTGGGGCTCGAGCCGGAGGAGCGTCGCATCACGATCGACGAATGGCGCGAAGGCGCGGCCAACGGTGACATCGTCGAGGCGTTCGCCTGCGGCACGGCGGCCGTGATCACTCCGATCGGGCGGATCGTCAGCCCTGACTTCACGATCGATCATGGCGACGAGCCGGGCGAGAAGGCGATGGAATTCCGCAAGACGCTCCTCGACATCCAGTACGGTCGCGTCGAGGACACGAACAACTGGCTGGTCCGCCTGGCCTGAGACCCGAGCTCGGAAGCCGACGACGGCTTCGGGGCTGGTCGGTCGTTCGAAGCTTCCGGGGTCGACGGTCTTTCGGACCGTCGACCCCGGCCCGTGCCGCGCGCCGTCCGGCGCCCATTTTGCGCGTAACTGCGCTAAATGCGGTAAAGTGGACGCGTGCCTACTACGACCGCGGCAACCACGCCGACAGCTTCAGAGGTTCTCGCCAACCTTCCGTGGAAATGGAACACCCAGGGAGCCATCTTCCTCATCGGCGGACTCGGGTTCATGTTCGATGCCTGGGACGTCGCCCTCAACGGGTTCCTCATCCCGCTGCTGAGCGACTACTGGGATCTGTCCGTCGGGCAGGCGGCGTGGATCGCGACCGCCAACCTCATCGGCATGGCGTTGGGCGCGTTCATCTGGGGAGGCATCGCCGACGTCGTCGGGCGCAAGAAGGCATTCACCCTCACCCTCCTCGTCTTCTCGGTCTTCACCGTGGCCGGCGCATTCTCGCCGGACTTCGCGTGGTTCATCGTGTTCCGGTTCCTCGCCGGGTTCGGTCTCGGCGGGTGCATACCCGTCGACTACGCGCTGGTCGGTGAGTTCACACCGAGCAGGCACCGGGGCCGCGTGCTCACCGCCATGGACGGCTGGTGGCCCATCGGCGCCTCGCTGTGCGCCTTCGTCTCCGCCTGGCTGCTCGGAGTGGGGGACTGGCGCCTGATCATGCTCGTCATGATCGTCCCGGCTCTGCTCACCGTCGCCGTGCGGTTCGGCATCCCCGAGTCACCGCTCTACCTCGCGTCCGTGGGCAGGTATGCCGAGGCCGACGCCGTGATTGCGAAGCTCGTTGAGCGCACCGGCGCCGAGGTGGACACCTGGACCCATGATCTGCCTGCAGCGGCCGCCGACGAGGAGTCGCAGGCCGGGGCGAGGGAATCGGCGGCGGGGACCACCTCGGCGGAGGCGACCGATGCGGCGGCCACCTCGGCGAACGCTCAGCTGCGCGCCGGGAGCGGACAGTTGGTGCAGCTGTGGCGGCACTCGGCCAGAACGACTCTCGTCTCCTGGGCTCTGTTCGTGTCGGTGCTGCTCGTCTATTACGCCGCCCTGATCTGGCTGCCGGGGATCCTCAAGAAGCAGGGCATGGGCGATCAGGCCGCATTCCTGGTCACCGGGTCGATGACGGCCGTCGGCATCCTCGGCGTGGTGGTCTCGGCTCTCGTGGTCGAACGCTTCGGTCGCAAGTGGGTCCTCGGCGTCTCGGCGCTGCTCTCCGGTGTTCTTCTCGTCGGCGTCGCCGTGTTCATCGAGGCCTCCGGCGCCGAGCTGAGTTGGGCCGCTCGGATCAGCATCATCGCCTTCGGACTGGTCGTTCAGATCGCGATCCCGACTCTCTACACCTATGTCTCCGAGCTGTACCCGACCCGGCTGCGCGGCTCCGGTTTCGGCTGGGCCTCGGCGGCATCGCGGGTGGCGACCGGCATCGCTCCGCTCGTCTTCGGCGCATTCATGTGGCCGGTGCTCGGATTGACTGTGACCTTCGTCCTCACGGGACTGCTCGTGATCGTGGCGGTGACGCTGATGGCCCTTCTCACGCGGGAGACCGCCGGAGAGAAGCTGGCCTGAGCAGCTGCTGAGCGCCTGGTCGTGTCGGCTCCGCATGTCGTGTCAGTGTCGACGTCTAGAGTGATTGTCATGGATCCGAAGACGGTTTCTCACCCCCTCGCCGAGATCACTCGGTGGCGGGAAGAGCTGTCCTCGCTGCCTCCGGCACTGACCGAGGATGAGGCCATCGACCGGATCACGGCACTCGAGGAGCTTTCGGCGGCATGCGCGGCTGCCCAAGCACGGGAGACCCTGACCTTCGACATGCGTCGCCGCAACCGGGAGGCAGAAGAGGGGATGCCCACGAGCCGACAGGGAGCAGGAATCGGCGCCGAGATCGGATTGGCGCGGAAGGTGTCGCGGGCACGCGGGAGTGCGCTCCTGGGCTTCGCGCGTACCCTGCTCGTGGACCTGCCCTGCACCTATGCGGCTCTGAAGTCAGGTGTCATATCCGAGGAGAAGGCGCAGGTCGTCGCCAGAGAAGTCGAGTGGCTGCCCAGGGACAAGCGCCGGCAGGTCGATGAGCGAATGGCCCAACGCCTCGGCGAGGTGGGCACGAGGCAACTCGGCTGCGAGGTCAGAGCCCTCGCGCAGCAGCTCGACCAGGCTGCTGCGGTCGAGCACCTTGACAAGTGCACCGAAGAACGCGCGGTCTCTGTGCGTCCCGCCCCGGGGAACATGGCCTACCTGACTGCTCTGCTGCCGCTGCCGCAGGCGGTCACTGTGTATGCGAACCTGTCGAAATCCGCGCAGTCGATGATCGTCACCGGCGCTTCCGGTGGCCGCAATCGGGGTCAGCTGATGGCCGATCTCCTGGTCGAAAGAGCGACGGGCCAGGAGTCTGCGGATGCTGTTCCGACCGAGCTTCACCTGATCATGAACAGCGAGAGCCTCATCGATGGGGACGATGCCTCGGCATGGCTGCCCGGGTTCGGGCCGATTCCCGCCGGTGCGGCACGCAGGTTCATCGCCGAGAACGACGCCACGGTGTTCCTCCGTCGCCTGTACACGCGGCCGTCGGACGGACAGCTGGTGGCGATGGACTCACGGCGACGTGAGTTCGCAGGTCTGCTGCGACGCATGATCGTGATTCGCGATGGCGTGTGCCGGACACCTTGGTGCGACGCCCCGATCAGCCATATCGACCATGCTCTGTCGACGGCCGCTGGCGGGTCCACGACCTGGAGCAATGCTTCCGCCTTGTGCGCCGCATGCAACTATGCCAAAGAGCGGCGCGGCTGGAAGCATGAAGCCGCTCCGGAGAAGCTGGTGGTGACGACGCCGACCGGACACAGGTACGAAGTCCGCACCGGTCCGTTGATCACGCAGATGTCGACCGGCGCTGCGAGGTCGCCGGGGCAGAACGAACCTGCAGAAGATAACGGTCCGCCAGAGAGCAACGGGCCGCCGGGCAGCGTCGACCCGCAGACCCACGGACCTCCTCCCAGTGCCGTCGAGGAGCTCTTCCGCACGCGCCTGTTGGACTATCTGGCGGCCGCCTGATGCCTGGCGAATGCGCCCCGCGCGCGTCGTTAGGATTGTCTTTATGAATGACCGACCTGCGGCCACCGACGTTGACGCCCCAGACGCTCGAGTGCGAGTGGAACTGGTCTGGGGCGTCCCCGGCCGGTTCGGCCAGCCCTGGACACCGGTGTCGTCATCAGAGGCGGTGCCGTCAGCGGAAGCGAAGCTGCCGTCGGAGTTGGCGCCAGTGCTGCCGCTCCCCGCGGAAGTCGAGAATCTCTACGCGGCCGCCTCGGCGGAACCTCCGCTGAGCGAGGATCCGCTGTTCGCCGCCTGGTTCGCGAGCATCTATGGCGCGGCGGTGAGCGCAGGACAGGTGCTCACCGCGTTCTCCCGACATGAAGGTCGGCTGACGTCCTTCGCCTACGGACACTTCTGGTCCTGGGCTGAGCAGACCAATCCCTGGGCCACCGAGCTGCGGCACAGGCTCGGAGAGTCAGCGCCGACGATCGAATGGACCTACACGCTCAGCCTGCTCGCCCGCGATCCGCAGCTCCGTCAACGGGGGATCGGTCGTCGGACACTGGAGACGTGGCTGGGCGGAATCGTCGGATACGGGTGCTGGCTGCAGACCGATGACATCGACAGTCCGGCCCGGCGACTCTACGACAGCCTCGGCTTCACCGCGATCGGCCATGGCCCTGTGGCGCCGAACGGCGAACCCGGGCTGGTGATGTACCGCCCGCCGAGGTGAGCGGTACAGCTCCACCTACCCGCGCCGGCGGGGCTGAAACCATCCCGCATTGAGCGGTGCCATTCGTCATTAGACTGGCGATATGCGCAAGGAATCCCCACTCACCCCCGATACCGCCTCCCTCACCCGGGAACCACACGACGAGAACCTCTGGCTCGAGGACATCCACGGCGACGAGCAGATCGCCTGGGTCAAGGAGCAGAACGCGAAGACGGCCGCCCGGTTCCAGGACGACGAGTTCGACACCATGGCCCGTGACATCCGAGCCGCTCTGGACTCTGATGACCGGATCCCGATGGTCGCCAAACGCGGAGACCGCTACTACAACTTCTGGCGCGACCGTGACCACCCCAAAGGGATGTGGCGACGCACCGTCTGGGACAGCTACATCACCGACACTCCCGACTGGGAGGTGCTGCTCGACCTCGACGCACTCGCCGATGAGGAGTCGACTCCATGGGTCTGGGCCGGGGCCTCGGTGCGCCGCTCCGATCACGCCCGCGCTCTCGTCTCCCTCTCACCCGATGGCGGCGACGCTCACCGGGTGCGTGAATACGACCTGCTGACCAGTTCGTTCGTCGCCGACGGCTTCGACCTGCCCGCGGCCAAGTCACGGTTCGCCTGGCTCGACGACGACACGATCATCGTCGCCACCGAAACCGACGCCGACTCACTGACGACCTCGTCCTACCCGCGGCAGGCGCGAGTGCTGCGACGTGGGGAGGCACTCAGCGACGCTCCGGTCGTCGCCGAGGTGCCCCGCGACCACGTCGCCATCTTCGTTGGCAGCGACGTCGCATCCGCCTCGGGCACCGACCGCGCGTTCGTCATCGATGCCCTCGATTTCTTCAACTCCCGTTTGAGCTTCGTCGACCTTGACGGCGTCAGGGACAGTGACGGCGCGATCCCGACGACCACCTCGGCGTGGGAAGGCGCATGGACGGCAGTCGACGTTCCGACGGACGTCGAAGTCGGATTCGAGAAGGACTTCGTCCTCTTCCGCCCTCAATCCGAGTGGACGGGAGAGGGCTTCGTCGTCCCCGCCGGCGGCTTGGCGGTGGCCGATGTCGCCGAGGTGAGGGCCGGCAGCATCTCTCCGAAGGTGATCTTCTCTCCGGATTCGCACACGTCCTTGCAGTCGTTCACCTGGACCCGAGACTTCCTCGTTCTCGAACTGCTGCGCGATGTCCAATCGGAGCTGCGAGTCCTCGACCCGCGCGACGGGTTCGCTGCGACTGAGCTGCCGGGAGTGCCCGGCAACCACATGGTCGGCCTCGGAGCCGTCGACAAGGACGATGACGCTGCCGCCAACGACTTCTGGCTGATCACGACCGGCTTCCTCACCCCCTCGACTCTCTCCTACGGCAGCTTGGACGACCCCGACCCCCGAGGTGGGGAGGACCCCGGCTCGAGCGCACGCGGCGAAGGCACAGGCACCCCGGGACCGAGCACACGCGACGAATGCGCGACCGGCAGGAGCCGCGTCGAGGTGATCAAGACCGCGCCCTCCCTGTTCCCGGCCGACGGGTTCACGGTCGAACAGCACTTCGCGACGAGTGCGGACGGAACCAAGGTCCCCTACTTCCAGATCGCGGCCGACGATCTCGAGCTCGACGGCGACAACCCCACCCTGCTCGAAGGCTACGGCGGGTTCGAGGTCAGCAGAACACCGGTGTACTCGCCGATCATCGGGCTCGGCTGGCTGGGGCGTGAGACCATGACCCGCCGCCGTGGGGTCTGGGTGCTCGCCAACATCCGGGGCGGCGGAGAGTACGGCCCGGAATGGCACACCTCGGCGATGCGGGAGAACCGGCCCCGAGCCTACGAGGACTTCGCGGCAGTGGCCCGCGACCTCATCGCACGCGGGGTCACGAGTCCCGCACGCCTGGCCTGCGCAGGAGGGTCGAACGGCGGGCTGCTGGTGGGGAACATGCTCACCCAGCACCCCGAGCTGTTCGGCGCGATCTCCGGCGGAGTGCCGCTGCTCGATATGCGCCGCTACACGAAGCTGAGCGCCGGGTACTCGTGGAAGGCCGAATACGGTGACCCGGATGATCCCGAGGACTGGGAGTTCATCCGCACCTTCTCGCCCTATCACCTGCTCGAGGAGGGGAAGCAGTATCCGCCGGTCCTGTTCTGGACCGCAACCTCCGACGATCGCGTCGGCCCGGTGCAGGCCCGCAAGATGGCGGCGCGGATGCAGAGCATGGGGGCGGAGAACGTGTGGTTCTACGAGGACACGGAAGGTGGTCACTCGGCCGCCTCGGACAATCGTCAGGCCGCTTACACACGAGCGCTGAGCTACCGGTTCCTGTGGAACGCGCTGACCGGGGAGTGAGCAGGATCATGGCGGCAGAACCTCGCCGAGGCGTAGCGTGGTGACCATGACGAACGAACCTCTCCAGCACTTCCACGCCGAGTACAAGGTCATCGGCGGAAAGCTCGTCGTCGCCGACGTCGAGACCGACGGAAAGGTCATCATCGGGGTGAAGATCTCCGGCGACTTCTTCCTCGAACCCGAAGAGGCGTACTTCGATCTGGCTCCGGCGCTGGTCGGCGCCAAGGTGACCGCAGACAACGCCACCCTGCGGTCGCGAATCGACGAGGCTCTGGCCGGCTACGGCACCGAGCTGGCGATGCACGGGTTCTCCACCGCCGACATCGCCACGGTCGTGCGCCGCGCCCTGGGATCGGCTGCGAACTTCACCGACTTCGAGTGGCAGGTCATCCGCGGCGAGGTGCTGCCGACGGAGATGAACGTCGCCCTCGACGAGGTGCTGCTGGGCGAGGTCGCGGCGGGCCGACGCAAGCCGACTCTGCGCTTCTGGGAATGGGAGGACACCGCCACCGTCATCGGCGCATTCCAGTCCTACGTCAACGAATTGCGCCCAGAAGGCATCGAGAAGCACGGGGTGAAGGTCGTGCGTCGGATCTCCGGCGGTGGCGCGATGTTCATGGAGGGCGGCAACTGCATCACCTACTCGATGTTCGTTCCGGCATCCCTCGTCGCCGGACTCGACTACGAGGAGTCGTACGTCTTCCTCGACCAGTGGGTGCTGGCAGCGCTGAAGAGCCTCGGCGTCGAAGCCTTCTACAAGCCGATCAATGACATCTCCTCGACCGGCGGCAAGATCGGGGGAGCAGCGCAGAAACGGCTGAAGGACGGCACGCTGCTTCATCACGCGACCATGAGCTACGACATCGACGCCGACAAAATGGTCGAAGTCCTGCGGATCGGTGAGGCGAAGATCTCCGACAAGGGAGTCGCCAGCGCGAAGAAGCGCGTCGACCCGCTGCGCAGCCAGACCGGAGAGGCCCGCGAGTCCATCATCGACGTCATGGCCGACACGTTCAGAGCCCGGTACGGAGCCCACGAGGACACATACACCCAGGCGGAGCTCGAGAAGGCGCGTGCGCTCGTGGCCGAGAAGTTCGGCACCGAGAAGTGGACGCACCGGGTGCCGTGAGGTCTAAGGCGTCATTACATCCAAAGGAGCGGAACCGTAGCCGCCGGCACGGTCACTGCGGTAGGCCGCGATGAACCAGCTTTCCTTGCGCTCGCCCTGACTGCGAAGATCTCAACCAGCCGAGGATTTTGCGCTTGTGCTCTCCTGGCCCAATCGAGAGTCTCATCGAGGGTCGCGGTCGTGCTCTCGAGCACCTCCACTGTGGTCAGATCCTCCTCGTCGTCAGGGTCACCCCACCACAACGCCACTCTGAATGTCTCAACCACATTTTCGATGCGGGTATCTCGCTCATCGACAGGCCCGAACATCGCGTTGAATCTCAATTCCTTGTGATTCCGGGTGTGCTGATCAGTATTACGCTATTTCAGATTCGGCGTACTGACGATTCCGAGAAACGTAAACGAGTCCCCCGACGGCAACGACCATTGCGATGCATGCGCCGATCATGAGTAGCGGATTGCCCACCATGATGATGAGTAGGGCACCGAAGCCGGCATAGCCGGTGGCCGAGAGATAGTCCGTGAGATCTAGGACGGAACCCACCAATGACGGTCCAGCAGCGAGAAGGTGAACTGCTCCCACAATCACTGCCAGCCAATGCTCGACGAGCAGCCAGGATCCGAGGAAACCGGTTCCCACCGCCGCAATGCAGAGCAGAATCGCCGCCGTCATGGTCGGCACCACCTCCCCTTCGCCATCGAGGAACGAGGCAAGCCGTATGAACGCCGCGACGTAAGCAGCAGCTGAGATCAATAGGCACAAGCACCCGGCCACCACTGCAGGCTTGCTCGTTGGGGGTCGTCGGTGCTGACGCATCGGGGTATCCTTCGGGGCAGGACGGGGTTGCTGCTCCCATCGTAAGCGCTCTCACCAGCACGTCCGCATGACCTTTCCTGCGGCAGCTCGCTTGAGATCTCTTATAGACCGTCTCCGACCGTCACCGAACTGTAGGATTGGGAATCGAATCCGTCCCTTGAGCTAGGAGAGCCATGCGCCAGGTCGAACCATCCGTAGAACTGCTCGCCAAGCCCAGCATCGACTGGGACGCGATGAGGACATACCTCGACGAAGTGGGCGGGTCGTCCTGGGCCGATCGCGTGGAGGAAGCAGATTCCCCGGATGCCGAAGACCTGCTCGAGTTCTCGGGGCGCATGTGCTATCGCTCCTGGGAGCCCGGCCTCAACCCGAACGTCTCCCGCGTGCGCACGGATTCCGCGCAGTACCTCGGCAACGTCATCTCCTCCCAGCACGGCTCCGTCCTCGAGCACGCGAACTTCACCTTCGTCCTCCACAACGTCTCCCGCGTCCTCACCCACGAACTCATCCGCCACCGCGCGGGCTCCGCATTCTCGCAGGAATCCCTGCGCTACGTCCGCCTCGCCGACATCCCGTTCTGGTTCCCCGAATGGGCGCGCGAGGATCCCGAGCTCATGGAACGATCCCTCCGGGTCCTCGACACCCTCGAAGAGCACCAGCGGTGGATGGCCGAGCACTTCGCCCTCGACGAGGAGGGGACGAACTTCGCGCACAAGAAGCACATGACCTCGTTCATGCGCCGCTTCGCCCCCGAGGGCCTGGCCACCGGCATCGTCTACACCGCGAACCTGCGCTCCCTGCGCCACGTCGTCGAGATGCGCACGGCCAAGGGCGCCGAGGAGGAGATCCGCCTCGTGTTCAACAAGATCGGTGAGGTCATGCGTGAGGAAGCTCCCGCGATCTTCGCCGACTACGACGTCGTCGACGGAGAATGGATCCCCGGAACCAGGAAGGCCTGACATGGCAGACATCTTCAACGCACAGCTGAGTCCCGACAAGATCGACGTCATCGCCGAGTGGCTGCCGCAGCAGGTGTGGGCCCGCGGCATCGACCTGGACTCGTCTCCGCTGGAGAAGGTCACCGCGTATCGCTTCGACGATCCCGCCGCCGAGGTGGGTGTGGAGATTCATATCGTGCGCACGGGTGACCGTGTCTTCCAGATTCCACTGACCTACCGCGGTCAGCCGCTCGAGAACGCCGAGGACGCCTTCGTCTCCGAGATTTCGCATTCGGTCCTCGGGCGGCGCTGGGTCTACGACGGCCTCGCCGACCCAGTGTTCGCCGATCAGCTGCTGCGCACGATCTCCGAGTCGGGAACATCGGCCAAGCAGTACCTCGTCGACGACGAGGGCAACAAGACTGAGGAGATCACCGAGGTGGCTCTCGCGCAGGGCACCGGACCCGTTGCGGACGCGACATCCTTCGAGGTCGAGCATGAGCTCGACCTCAGCGCTCCCGCCGCGCCGGAGCCGGGCCGTCTGCTCGGCACATGGGACGGCCAGGTTCAGCCGGTGCTGCTGGCGAAACTCGTCTGAGGACCGACGCCAGCCGGCTCACTGAGGGTTCAACCCCGATTCGCTCACTGTCCTGACGCGAGTTCAGAGTTCGATGATCGTCATACCCGTCTGCCGGTTCTCGCCGAGGGCCCGCAGCGCTTCGGGGGCGTCCTCGAGGCGGATGACGTTCGTGACGAGGTCCTGGGGCCGCAGTCTGCCCTGCACCACCAGATCCAGCATCGGAGGATACTCAGTGGCGGCCATGCCATGCGAGCCGAGGACGCTGAGTTCGAGGGCGATCACCCGGGGCATGTCGAGCACCGGCGGCTCGGCGAGAAGTCCGATCTGCACGTGACGGCCCAAAGGTGCCAACGAGCTGATCGCCGCCCGGATCGTGTCCTCGCGGCCGAGCGCATCGACGGTCACCGCCGCGCCTCCTGAGGTCTGCGCGACCACCTCGGCGGCCAGCTCCTGCCATTTCAGGCCTGCGGCATTGATCGTGTGGGAGGCCCCGTACTCGCGGGCACGCTCGAGTGCCGCGTCATTGACGTCGAGGGCGATGATCTCCGCGCCGACAGCGTGGGCGATCATGATCGCCGACAGGCCGACGCCGCCGCAGCCGAACACGGCGACACTCTCACCCGGGGACAGTTTCGCCCGAACTTCCAGCCCGTGGAAGGCCGTGGCGAAGCGGCACCCGAGGCCCACCAGACTCGCCGCGGGCAAGTCGTCGGGGACCGCCACGAGGTTGGCGTCGGCGCTGTGGATGACGACCTTCTCCGCCCACGATCCGTAATGGGTGAACCCGGGCTGAGTCTGATCGGGACAGACCTGAGCATTGCCGCCCAGGCACCAGCGGCACGAGCCGCAGCCGCAGACGAAAGGCACTGTGACCCGCTGACCGGCGGAGAACTTCGCCACCTCGGGGCCTGCCGAATCGATCCAGCCGACCAGTTCGTGCCCGGGCACGTGGGGCAGGGAGATCGTCGGGTCGTGGCCGAGCCAGGCATGATGGTCACTGCGGCAGACACCGGTGGCCTCGACACGGATGACCACACCGTCTGCCGGTGCGGTGGGAGGGACGATGTCTCTCAACTGGGGGAGCGACGAGAACTCGTCGATGACAATGGCGCGCATAGGACGATCCTATGCGGGGTCGACGCCGACGCCGGCGAGCGCATCGAGGAGACGCTGTCGCAGCGACTGAGCCCGAGCGGAGAAGGACTTCTGGCGCTCCATGTATTCGGCTTTGCCGGCCGCGGTCTCGATCGCGACGACGCCGTATCCCCAGGATCGCAGGTCATAGGGCGAGGCCTCCATGTCGAGGATCCGGATGTCCATCGCCAGGTCGAAGGCGTCGATCACGAGGTCCGATGGGGCGATCGGCCCGATCTTCATCGCCCACTTGTAGAGGTCCATTCCCGCGTGCAGGCATCCGGGCTGCTCATTGGCGACCATGTCCGTGCGCGCAGGCTGCAGTGTGTTGAGCGGGCGGGCCGGTTCGGTGAAGAAGCGGAACGCGTCATGGTGCGAGCACTGGATGCGGTGGCCCTCGACCACGGCGTCGGTCTCGGCCGGGCTCAGCCGCAGCGGCACCTGTTGGTGGCGGCGCTCCTCCTCGCTGAGCCTGTAGACCATCGCCCACTCGTGGATGCCGAAGCAGCCGAAGTTCGCCTCCCGATGCAGCGTGGAGCTCAACAGGGAGGCGATGAACTTCGCCCCATCGCCACGGTCGGCGCGCCAGGACTCGACGTCGACCTCGGCGCAGGTGCGGGAGTCATCGATCCTGTACCAGCGGCGGTCGAAGCATTCGACGTCCTCGGTCGTCTCCAGCTCGAGTCGCACGCCCGGGCCCGGGTTCCATTTCGCCAGCTGACCGGCCTTGAACGGGTAGTAGGTGAACAGGAAATCCTCGACCGGGTGCTTCTCACCACGCATCCGGCGAGCCACGTGGGCGTCCGTGCGCGCGGCGACGCGAGCGGCATGGGCGTCGCGGGCGGCACGCCATTCGGCGGCCGTGAGCGTGGCGCGGTCAAGGGTGGAGATCACCGCCCCATTCTTCCAGATCCCTTCGTGCCGCGCTGGGCGGGCGCGGTCCACGGGTCCTCGGGCCAGGGGTGCTTGGGGTAGCGCCCGCGGTTCTCGGCCCGCACATGCGGGTACGCGTTGGTCCAGAACGATGCAAGGTCACTGGTCACAGCCAGCGGACGCCGGGCGGGAGAGAGCAGGTGGATGACGACCGGCACCCTCCCCTCGCACACCGTCGGCGCGGTCGTCCAGCCGAAGCACTCCTGGAGTTTGACGGCCAGCACAGGCCCAGCGATGGCAGGTCCACGTCCCTTCGTCTCGGTCGCCGCAGCCTTGTCGGCGCCGCCGCCCGGGAACGCAGGGTCGCCCGGGAGCACGGGGTCGGCCGCATCCGGATCCGGGTAGTCGAGCCGGATCCGGGAACTACTGGGCACCGTCAATGCTGCGGGGGCGAGCTCGTCGAGGCGACCGGCCTCGGGCCAGGGCAGCAGGGTCCGCAGCGCCGAGATCAGATCGATCGAGGCAGGGTCGGTTCCCGAGGCGATCCGATCGAGAGCCGCCGGAGCCCAATCGGTCAGCGTCCGTGACAGGTGCGCCCACTGCACGTCCGGCCACGGATCGCCATATACGGCGTGCAGCAGACCGATCCTCCGCCGCAGCCCCTCGAACTCCTGGCCCGGTCGCAGCACAGCCTGGGCTCCGCGCTCGCGCACCGATTCCGCAACTGCCTTCCGCGCGAGTACGGTGCTCGCGCGGATCGGGGTGGCGGAGAGTTCGATGGCGCCGAGGCGGTGGTGGCGCACGGCGCGCACCCGACCCTGGTCGAAGGTGGCCTCCTCGGTTGTCGTGAGCAGCCCCGCAGCGGCGAATTCGGCGGTGTCCTGGTCGATCGGCGCGGCAGCGCGGATGACCGCACGCCCGGTGGAGAGGCCGACTTCGGAGATCGCCAGCCAGGCACTCGATGCGAGAGGGGAATTGCGGGGCAGTGACGCGGCCGTGCCTGAGGCAAGCAGGTACTCCGAGTCCGAGGCGCTGCGCCGCCGCGCGATCTGTTGGGGGAAGGAGAGCGCGACCACGAGACCGAGTTCGTCCGGGGACAGAGAGGTGCGTGATGGCTGGCCGTCGGCGAGCCGTTCGAATCGGGCAACCTCCTGCCGGAACCGCCGATCGCCCGAGCGGCGCAGCTCCTTCAGCTTCTCCACCAGGTCCGCTCCGGGCGCGCGCTGATCGGATTCGATCGTGGCGATCGCCTCGGCGGCCCGGGTCGCTGAGAGCATCGCGGCGCCGTCGAGCAGCCCGCGCGCCGACCACGGAGAGGCGGGAATCCGCGCGATCCGACGGCCGAGGTCGGTGACGCGAAACGCGGTGGCGGCTTCCCTCTTCGCGGGTTCGAGCGCGCCGGTCGGTTCGAGAGCGCCGGCCATTTCGAGAGCACCCAGCGCCACGAGGTTGCCTTCGGCCAGTCGCCGCGGACCCTCTGGCAGGGGATCCGGAAGCAGTCCCGCGTCCCCACCCCACACGGCGAGGTCGAGGACTGCCGACGTGAGATCGGAGGTCAGCACCTCTGGGGGCGTGTGCTCCGGCAGGGCCGCCCAATCGGATTCCGACAGGCATCGGTAGACCACACCCGGTCCCAGGCGGGCCGCACGGCCGGCTCTCTGCAGCCCTGAGGCTTTCGATTCGCGGGTGGTGACCAGGCCGGACATTCCGCGGCGGGTGTCGAGCCGGGGACCACGGGCCAGCCCGGAGTCGACGACGATCCGCACACCCGGCACCGTGAGCGCGGATTCGGCGACGGAGGTGGAGACGATCACTCGGCGGACCCCCTCGGTCGCATGCGGCCGCAGGATCGCATCCTGGGAGTGAGACGGGGTGCGCCCGGTCAGCGTGTGGACCTCGATGTCGGAGTCCGGCTTCCCCTCGGGCAGTCCGCGCAGGATCCGCGCAGCGATCTCCTCGACCTCGCGGGCGCCGGGTGCGAAGACGAGCACGTCCCCGTGCCGGTGCTCGTCGAGGGCAAGCAGCGTCGTCCGGGCCACATGATCGAGGAAGTCCCACGTCACCCCACGAGCGTCAAGCGGCCTCCGCGCCGGAGGCGCCCACCGGACGGCGAGCGGGTGGATCTGCGCGGCCACGGACAGGTGAGCGGCGCCGAGGCGAGCGCCCCACTGGGCGGCGTCGAGAGTCGCCGACATGACGACGAGGCTGAGGTCCTCGCGCAGGTCGACGAGCTCCCGACACATCGCAAACGCGAGGTCGGTGTCCAGATGACGTTCGTGCACCTCGTCGAGGATCACCGCTGCGACGCCGTCGAGCTCGGGGTCTGCGAGCAGCCGACGCACCAGCACACCGGTGGTGACGAATTCGATGAGCGTGCGCGCCGACGTCTTCGACTCACCTCGGACGGTGAAGCCGATGTCCCCGCCGAGGTGGGTCCCCGTCAGCTGCGCCAGTCGCCTGGCCGCGGCCCGGGCAGCCATCCGTCGCGGCTGGGTGACGATGACGCGCCCCGCGGTTCCGCGGGAACTCCTGCCTCCGGTTCCCTGGCTTCCGCTGGTCTCGTGACCAGCGATGATGTGTTCGGCGATGAGCGGCGGGACCAAGGTCGTCTTCCCGGTGCCGGGAGGGGCCTCGACGACGAGCCGGGGAAAGCGTCCGAGCCCGGCCCGATCGACCTCGTCGATGAGCGCGGCAGCCGGCAGTCCTGCGGCGATGCTCGCCAGATCGAAGTGGTGCATGGTCCCAGTGTCTCAGGCAGGCGCAGCTCTGCGCCTCGGGGCCGCGTCAGGTGCAGGACTCAGACCTCTGCGTCCTGCCGTGACGACCTGACCAGCTTGCCGACGAGATCATCCGGAATCGGCTTGCGCGCTGAGAAGGTGATGCCGGTCTTGGTGGCCTTGAAGCCGGCGGCTGCGATCTCCTCGGCGTGGGCGGAGATGGCACCCGGGAGGAGGTAGAGCCCGCATTGCCTGCTGAATGCCGCATAGCTTGCGACGATCGTGCCACCGACCCTGAAGCCGGGCATGTTGTAGGCGACGATCTCTTCTGCGTCAGGCAGGGTGCGGGCCAGGAGAGTGCGCAATCGCTGCAGTTCCGGCTGGAATGCCTCGGGCGCCGCGGCGATGTAGACGTCGTGGTCGGCTGTCGTCATGATGGTCACTCAATTCTGATTGACGCTGAAGATCATCGATCCGATCTCATGGTAGTCCCGAGCCAGCGGGCCCGGCGGAATGTCGGCGGTTTCGGCGGTGACTAGACTGGACCCATGCGAATTGCCAGATTTGTGCACCAGGACGAACCCAAATACGGAGTGGTCGAAGGAGAAGTCCCCGACATCGTCGACGGTCGGTGGGACACCTCGGGCCTCAGCCTCGCAGTCCTCGACTCGGACCCCTTCTTCGCCCCAGCCCAGTCGACGGGGGAGCGGCTGAAATTCGACGACGTCCGATTGCTGAGCCCGATTCTGCCTCGCTCCAAAGTCATCGGAGTCGGACGCAACTTCGCCGATCACGCCGCCGAACTCGGCAACGAGGTACCCGTCAGCCCGCTGACGTTCTTCAAGCCCAACACTTCGGTGATCGGACCCGGCGATCCGATCCGCCTGCCCGCCATCAGCGAATACGTCTCCTACGAGGCAGAGCTCGCCGTCATCATCGGACGGGTGTCCAAAGGGGTGAAGGCGGAGAACGCCTACGACCATGTGCTCGGTTACACCGCCGGCAACGACGTGACACTGCGCGACATCCAGAAGTCGGACAAGCAGTGGTCGCGAGCCAAAGGGTTTGACACCTCGTGCCCGCTGGGCCCGTGGATCGAGACGGAACTCGACGTCGACCACCTCGGCATCCGGTCGTGGGTCGACGGTGACCTCAAGCAGGACGGGAACACCGAGGACTTCATCTTCGACGTCCCCACCCTCATCGAACACCTGTCGGAGACCATCACCCTGCTGCCCGGCGACGTCATCCTCACCGGCACCCCGGCGGGAGTCGGCCAGATCGTGGCCGGAAACCGTGTCGACATCGCCATCGAGGGACTCGGCGTGCTGTCCAACCCCGTCATGGACGCCTGACTCAGCACCCAGCACTTTCACCACCCGCACCTTCCACCACTGATCCAAGAGGACAACTGTGAGCGTCAAAGTTCGTTTCTGCCCATCACCCACCGGCACCCCGCACGTCGGCATGGTTCGCACCGCCCTGTTCAACTGGGCCTACGCGAAGCACACCGGCGGAAAGTTCGTCTTCCGCATCGAGGACACGGACGTAGCTCGCGACTCGGAGGAGAGCTTCGGCCAGGTCGTCGAGGCGATGAAGTGGCTCGGGCTCGACTGGGACGAAGGCATCGAGGTGGGAGGGCCCGACGGACCGTACCGCCAGTCCCAGCGCGGCGACATCTACGCCGAAGTGATCGAGAAGCTCAAGGCAGGCGGTCACATCTACGAGTCCTACTCGACCAATGAAGAGGTCGAAGCTCGGCACAAGGCTGCCGGCCGCGACCCGAAGCTGGGCTACGACGGCTACGACCGCGACCTCACTGCGGAGCAGATCGCCGCATTCAAGGCCGAAGGTCGCGAACCCGTATGGCGCGTGCGGATGCCCGATGAGGACATCACCTTCACCGACCTCGTCCGTGGTGACATCACGTTCCGCGCCGGCACCATCCCCGACTTCGTGGTCGTCCGCGCCAACGGCCAGCCGCTCTACACCCTGGTCAATCCCGTCGATGACGCGCTCATGGGCATCACCCATGTGCTCCGCGGCGAGGACCTGTTGTCCTCGACTCCGCGCCAGATCGTGCTCTACGAAGCGCTCAAGTCGATCGGCATCGCCGAGGCGACCCCTGAGTTCGGGCACCTGCCCTACGTCATGGGCGAGGGCAACAAGAAGCTGTCGAAGCGTGACCCCGAGTCGAACCTGTTCCTCCACCGCGACAACGGATTCATCCCCGAAGGGTTCATCAACTACCTGGCCCTCCTCGGCTGGTCCATCGGCCCTGACCGCGACGTGTTCTCCGTCGACGAGTTCGTCGCCGCATTCGACATCCACGACGTGCTGCCCAACCCGGCGCGGTTCGACGTGAAGAAGGCCACCGCCATCAACGCCGACCACATCCGCCTCCTCGACCCGGCCGACTTCCGCGACCGCCTCGTGCCCTACCTCCAGTCCGCCGAGGTGCTCCCCGCCGAACCGAGCGCCGAACAGCTCGCGATCCTCGACCAGGCCGCACCCCTGGTCCAGACCAGAATGAACCTGCTCGGTGAGGCTCCCGATCTGCTGGCCTTCCTCTTCACTCCCGATGCCGAACTCACCATGGCCGAGGATGGGCTGAAGACCCTCAAGGACTCGGCCCCCGAGGTGCTCGACGCCGCTCTCAGCGTGCTCGAGGGCCTCGAGGACTGGACGACCGACAAGCTGCAGGAGGTCCTGCAGGCGAAGCTCGTCGACGAGATGGGGATCAAACCGCGACTGGCATACGGTCCGCTGCGCGTGGCCGTGTCCGGACGCCGGATCTCGCCCCCGCTGTTCGAGTCGATGGAGATCCTCGGCAAGGACTCGTCCCTGCGCCGGCTGGGAGCGCTCAAGGACCAGCTGTGATCGAGGTCAGCAGCTCACGTCGCGGAGGACTCCACCTCCGCGACGTGAGCCTGGACGTGCCCTTCGACCACTTCGGTGGGAACGGCAGTCTTGGTGGCACTGAGCAGAGGACCCTTCACGTCTTCGCCCGGATCATGGCCACCGAGGCGAAGAGCACGAAACCGTATCTCGTGTTCCTTCAAGGCGGCCCGGGCTTCGAAGCTCCGCGCCCAACCACGCCCGTGGGCTCCAGCTCGTGGCAGGCCAGAGCCCTGGAGGACTTCCAGGTCGTCCTGCTCGATCAGCGAGGCACGGGCCGGTCGAGTCCGATCGGCTCCGTCGCAGGCACGATCACCGGGCTCATCGAACCCACTGGCGACCCGCACGCCATCGCCGAACAGCTCAGCCACTACCGGGCGAACTCCATCGTCGAGGACGCCGAGCTTCTGCGCAGCGAACTCGGCATCGAGAAGTGGTCACTGCTCGGCCAGTCGTTCGGCGGGTTCACTGCCCTGCGATACGTCTCCGCCTATTCCGAGTCGCTGGACGAGGTGTACTTCACCGGTGGCCTGCCCGCCATCGGCGCCGATCCCGCCACCGTGTACGCGACCACCTGGGAGGGGATGAAGCGCAAGTCCGAGCAGCACTACCGAGCCTTCCCCGGCGACCGCGAGAAGATGGCGCGCCTGGCCGACCTCGCCTCCGTGAAAGGGGGCATCGCATTGCCCGGCGGGGCACGGGCGACGACCGAACGACTGCGGCTGCTCGGCCACTACCTCGGCGCCTCCGACGGTCCGGAGAAGCTGCACCATCTGCTTGACCTGGACACCGCCTCAGCGGCGTTTCGTCACGATCTCGCGGCGAGCATTCCCTTTTCGGGGCGCAACCCGCTCTATGCGGTCATCCACGAATCCTGCTGGGCCGACGGCACGAGCACCGAGTGGGCGGCTAGACGTGCGATGCCTGCGGACGTGCGCGCGGATCCGACCCTGCTGGCAGGGGAGCATGCCGGACCGGAGTCGTTCACGGAGGATCCTGAGCTCGCGCCGTTCGCGGACGTCGCCGAGGTGATCGCCGGGCGGCAATGGCCGAAGCTCTACGACGTCGACGCGCTGGGCGCCTCGACGGTGCGGGGAGCCGCCGCTGTGTACTTCGAGGACGCCTATGTCCCGCAAGAGCAGTCGCTGGCCACGGCGGCGCTTCTCGACGGGGTGAAGCCCTGGGTGACGAACGAGTACGAGCACAACGGTCTGCGTGCGGACGGCTACCGAGTCCTCGATCGACTCATCTCCTTGGCTCGTGACTGTTAAGGAGATCACACCGAAAACAGCCCCCTCGGATTTGTTTCCGGGCGCGTGCGTTGTGTAGAGTTATATCTCGTTGCTCAGGGAAATCCCTTCGGGGAAGGACTTGAAATGCAATGGGGTATGGTGTAATTGGCAGCACGAGTGTTTCTGGTACATTTAGTCTAGGTTCAAGTCCTGGTACCCCAGCTGACAGTGTCAGGAATCAGTTTCTGGTATGTCTTCGGCCCCCGTCGTCTAGTGGCCTAGGACGCCGCCCTCTCAAGGCGGTAACGGCAGTTCGAATCTGCTCGGGGGTACGGTTGAGCCTCACATCGTTGAATCGGTGTGGGGCTCACTCTAATTCACGCCCGTTCTCTGTCAGCTCGCCGGCGTTCCGGAGCCTGATGTGGGGGAGCGGATGCCCGGAGCCGGGCCTGACTGGAAGAGTCGGGCCCGGCACCTGTGCATTCATCTGCCGACTGAATCGGCGATCGTCTTCGTGTGCTCGGCGGTCTTGACCGAGGACACCACGAGTTCGAGGACGAGGCGAACGAAGATCACCCAGAGCAGGGGAATGATCCAACCGAAGAGAATGGCGAAGATCAGAGGCCAGGGGCTGAATCCCGGGGAGTCGTCGTAGGCTCCGCCGACGTAGTAGTTCGTGGCCGCGCCGGCGGCGATTCCGACCATGATCGAGCTGATGATCGTCCCGATCCAGGACAGTGCGGCGACGATGACCGTGATGATGTAGATGATCCCCGCCCAGCGCACTGCGATGAAGCTGTTGAAGCGGAAGTCGAACAGCGATTTGAAGAACCCAGCCGGTTTGCTCCGGCCCGAATGCTGATCGTGGACGCCGTAGGGATCCTGACCGGGCTGGTGTGCCACGTAGGGTCCCGGCTGGTACTGGGCGCCTGATTGATTCTGGCCCTGCGAAGGCTGACCGCCCTGGTGAGGATCTGCGCCGGAGCCGGGATGGCCGCCTTGGGGCTGACCCGACTGATAGTGGGGCTGACCCGACTGATAGTGGGGCTGACCGGACTGGTAATGGGGCTGACCGGACTGGTAGTGGGGTTGGCCCGACTGGTACTGCTGAGTCGATTGATAGTCCTGGCCAGGCTGGTACTGCTGGTACTGGGCCTGAGCCGATGGGCTCGAGCCATAGGCATCAGAACTCGGCTGCCCCGGCTGGGGCCGGCCCTGCTGGGGCTGGCCCGCGTCGTAACCGCTCGAAGCGTAGGGATCGGTTGCGTACTCACGTGACTGGCTGTGTCCCGGCTGGTAGCGGGAATCTCCGTCCGCATCGCGGCTATCGGAGGAGTAGGGCGAGCGGGTGCCTTCATCCGGCGAATCCGATGCCGCCTGATCGTCGGCAACGGGCTTCTGAGAGTCGCCGTCCTGCGTTTCTCGAGCGCTGTCGTCACCATTCTTCGGTTCGCGGGGATCGTGGGGAGTGGACATGAATGTCCTCCTTCTGACGAGATGAGTTCGGACACCAGCAACCTATCAGGACGCCCTGTCAGGACCACGGCACTGGTCTCACAGCTCGCTGAGGACGAGGACCGTGCGCAATGCAGACCCGCGCACGAGGCCCCGCGCAATGCAGACCCGCCCACGACGCCCCCGCGCAATGTCACCCGCGGACGAGGGCCTCCGTCAGGGTGCGGGCGGCATCGATGACCGACTTCGCGTGGAGGCGGCCCGGCTGCCGGGTGAGACGGTCGACCGGACCGGAGATCGACACGGCGGCGACGACCCGGTTGCTCGGACCGCGGACGGGGGCCGAGACGGAGGCGACCCCGCGCTCGCGTTCGGCGATCGATTGCGCCCAGCCTCGGCGCCGGACTCCGGAGAGCATGGTTGCGGAGAACCGGGCGCCGCGCAGCCCGGTGTGGAGACGATCGGGCTCCTCCCAAGCCAGGAGGACCTGGGCCGCGGAGCCGGCGCGCATGCTCAGGGTGGCGCCGATCGGCACCGAATCCCGCAGCCCCACCGGACGTTCGGCGGCGGCCACGCACAGGCGCAGATCACCCTGCCGACGGAACAGCTGCGCGGACTCACCCGTCTGATCCCGCAGCTGGGCGAGCACCGGGCCCGCTGCGGCCAGCAGACGGTCCTCTCCAGCGGCCGAGGACAGTTCGGCCAGCCGGGGGCCGAGCACGAAGCGTCCCTGCAGATCGCGGCCGACGATGCGGTGGAATTCGAGGGCAACGGCCAGGCGATGCGCGGTGGGTCGAGCCAGTCCGGTCAATGAGACGAGCTCAGCGAGAGAGGCGGGTCCGGCCTCGAGTGCGGAGAGAACCATTGCGGCCTTGTCGATGACCCCGACGCCGCTACCATTGCTTGTCATAACACCCATTGTGCGTGTCTCATTGGGCGAGATGCAAGTTCAAATTGCGATACGGGCGAGTAGATTCCTCTTACGGCCACCACCGGTGTGCCGGAAAATGTCATTGACGGCCCAACACCGCCGTCGAAGAAGCACAGCAGGTACGGGAAACGTCCGTACCGCGGGAGGAATCATGCCACGCACTTTGGCCGAGAAGGTCTGGGCCGATCACGTCGTCTCTCAGGGCGAGGACGGTGCGCCCGATCTCATCTACATCGATCTCCACCTCGTGCATGAGGTCACGAGCCCGCAGGCCTTCGACGGACTCCGACTCGCCGGGCGCCCCGTGCGCCGCCCCGACCTGACGATCGCCACGGAGGACCACAACACTCCGACCTGGGACATCGACAAGCCGATCGCCGAACCGACCTCGCGCACGCAGATCGACACCCTGCGCAGGAACGCGAAGGAATTCGGCATCCGCCTGCACAGCCTCGGCGACGCCGAGCAGGGCATCGTCCACGTCGTCGGCCCGCAGCTGGGCCTGACCCAGCCCGGAACCACCGTCGTCTGCGGCGACTCGCACACCTCCACCCACGGGGCCTTCGGAGCACTGGCCTTCGGCATCGGCACCTCCGAGGTCGAGCATGTGCTCGCCACTCAGACGCTGAGCCTCAAACCGTTCAAGACGATGTCGATCACCGTCGACGGTGAACTGCCCGAGGGGTCGAGCGCGAAGGACATCATCCTCGCCATCATCGCGAAGATCGGCACCGGCGGCGGCCAGGGCTATGTGCTCGAATACCGGGGCTCCGCGATCCGCGCACTGTCGATGGAAGCGAGGATGACGATCTGCAACATGTCGATCGAGGCCGGCGCCCGGGCCGGCATGGTCGCCCCGGACGAGACCACCTTCGACTACGTCAAAGGCCGTCCCCACGCCCCGACCGGCGAGGACTGGGACGCCGCCGTCGAATACTGGAAGACCCTCTACACCGACGAGGACGCGATCTTCGACGCCGAGGTAGTGCTCCATGCCGAGGACATCGAGCCCTTCGTGACCTGGGGGACCAACCCCGGCCAGGGCCTGCCGCTGTCGGCATCCGTTCCCGATCCCGATGACTTCACCGACGAGAACGACAAGGTCGCCGCCCACAATGCGCTGGCCTACATGGGGCTGACCCCGGGCACTCCGCTGCGCGAGATCGCCGTCGACACCGTGTTCCTCGGCTCGTGCACGAACTCCCGGATCGAGGATCTGCGCGCCGCCGCCGAGGTGGTTCGCGGCCGGAAGAAGGCTGACAACGTCCGCTTCATGGTCGTTCCCGGCTCCGCCAAGGTCCGCCTGCAGGCCGAGGCCGAGGGGCTCGACAGGATCTTCAAGGACTTCGGTGGGGAATGGCGTTTCGCCGGCTGCTCGATGTGCCTGGGCATGAACCCGGACCAGCTGGCCGAGGGCGAACGCTGCGCCTCGACGTCCAACCGCAACTTCGAGGGCCGGCAGGGCAAGGGAGGGCGCACCCACTTGGTGTCACCGCTGGTCGCAGCCGCCACCGCTGTCAGGGGCACCCTGTCCTCGCCCGGTGACGTCGCCGATGTGCCGCGCGACGCCCAGCCGGTGAAATGGGACCCCAGCCAGGGGCTGACCCTGACCCCTGTGTCGTCGAACGCCTGAGGAGAGAACTCAAGACAATGGAAGCCTTCACCACTCACACCGGCATCGGCGTGCCCCTGCGCCGCTCGAACGTCGACACCGACCAGATCATCCCGGCCAAGTTCCTCAAGCGCGTCACCCGCACCGGCTTCGAGGATGCACTGTTCTACCGCTGGCGCACCGCCGAGGACTTCATCCTCAACGATCCGGCGTTCTCGGCGGGCTCCGTGCTCGTGGCCGGACCGGATTTCGGCACCGGTTCCTCCCGCGAGCACGCCGTCTGGGCGCTCAAGGACTACGGCTTCAAGGTCGTCCTGTCCTCCCGCTTCGGCGACATCTTCCGCGGCAACTCCGGCAAGGAGGGCCTGCTCGCCGCGCAGCTGGAGCAGGACGACATCGAACTGATCTGGAAGATCCTCGAGAACCATCCAGGGACCTCGATCACGGTCGATCTGGGTGAGAAAACCGTCACGTGCGACACCGTCACCGTGCCGTTCCAGATCGACGACTACACGCGCTGGCGTCTGCTCGAAGGGTACGACGACATCAGCCTGACCTTGGCCAAAGCGGATGAGATCGAGGCATTCGAGGCCAAACGGCCGAATTTCAAACCGCGCACCCTGCCCGCCAAAGTGTGACGAGGCCTGCCGAAGTGTGATCGCACCCGCCCGGGTGTGACGAATACCCGGGCGGAAGTGGGCTCGCGGCTGAGGAGCCCAACCATCATCTGCGCTAGTCTTGGACGAGTCCGAACCGGCCTTCGCGACGAGTTCTCGAACGGCCTGTCCATGTGTGACGCAGGGAGAAACATGCTCGAAGTTCGCGGCGGAAACCCGCTCGGTGGAACCGTCCAGGTCCGGGGTGCCAAGAACCTGGTGCCGAAGGCCATGGTGGCCTCCCTCCTGGGAGAGACCCCCTCGGTGCTGCGCGGGGTGCCGAAGATCAGGGACGTGGAGATCGTCACCGGGCTGCTTGAACTGCACGGTGTGCGCGTCACCTCCGCCCCGGACGGCGACCTGCCCGACGGCGAGCTCCACCTCGATCCCTACGACGTCGCGCAGGGATCGATCGTCGACATCGACGCCCACGCCGGGTCCTCCCGGATCCCGATCCTCTTCTGCGGACCGCTGCTCCACCGGCTGGGTCAGGCCTTCATCCCCGACCTCGGGGGATGCCACATCGGCGATCGTCCGATCAACTTCCACCTCGACGTGCTGCGCAAGTTCGGCGCCGAAGTCGACAAGACCCCCGGCGGCATCATGCTCTCGGCCGAGAACCGGCTGCAGGGCACGAAGGTCAAACTGCCCTACCCCTCCGTGGGCGCCACCGAGCAGGTGCTGCTCACCGCGGTTCGCGCTGACGGCGTGACGGAGCTGCGCAACGCGGCCATCGAACCCGAGATCATGGACCTCATCGCCCTGCTGCAGAAGATGGGCGCCATCATCACCGTCGACACCGATCGCGTCGTGCGCATCGAAGGCGTGGAGAGCCTCGGCGGCTTCGTCCACCGGGCGCTGCCCGACCGCAACGAGACCGCCTCCTGGGCGTGCGCGGCGCTGGCCACCGGCGGCGACATCTTCGTCGAGGGCGCCTCCCAGCCCGAGCTCATCACCTTCCTCAACATCTTCCGCAAGATCGGCGGGGAATTCGACGTCTCGGAGACCGGCATCCGCTTCCGACACCCCGGCGGTCGCCTGTCCTCCTTCGCGCTGGAGACCGATGTCCACCCGGGCTTCATGACCGACTGGCAGCAGCCCCTCGTCGTCGCGATGACCCAGGCCGAAGGTCTGTCCATCATCCATGAGACCGTGTACGAGAACCGCTTCGGCTTCACCGACGCGCTGGTCGAGATGGGCGCGAAGATCCAGCTCTACCGCGAATGCCTCGGCGGCACCCCCTGCCGATTCGGCCGCCGCAACTACAAGCACTCAGCCGTCGTGTCCGGGCCCACCGAACTCCGCGGCGCACGCATCGACGTCCCCGACCTCCGCGGCGGCTTCAGCCACCTCATCGCGGCCCTGGCCGCACGTGGAACCTCCGAGGTGCATGGGATCGAGCTCATCAACCGCGGCTACGAGAACTTCCTCGACAAACTCCTGGCCCTGGGGGCCGAGGTCGCGGCATGAGCGCTGACGAGGTGCTGGTCTCCTTCGACCCGGCGTCAGTCAGATCCCAGCGCAAAGTCGCCTTCGTCGTCGCCTCGACGGCCTACGGGCTGTTCCGGCTGGCCTCGAAGATCAAGGTCGAGAACCCGGAGAACCTGCCGCAGAAGACAGGTGCCATCGTCGCGGCCTACCATGCGAACCACCTCGACCCGGTCCTCGTCGGCCTCGCCGTCTGGCGCAACGGTCGGCTCCCGCACTTCCTCGCGAAGTCGTCGCTGTTCACCGGGGCGCTCGGCGTCATCCTCAAAGGCCTCGGCCAGATCCCGGTGCTGCGTGCCTCGGCGCAGGCGGGGGACTCCCTCGAATACGCCAAGGAGGCGCTGCGCCGCGGAGAGGTCGTCGTCATCTACCCCGAGGGCACGCTGACGAAGGACGAGGGCTTCTGGCCCCAGCACTTCAAGACCGGCACGGCTCGGCTCGCACTCGAGACCGCGGCTCCGATCATCCCGGTCGCCCACTGGGGCCTCGAGGACGTCAAACCCCGGGGCACGAAGGTGCCGCGCCTGCGACCGCTGCGACACACCTCGGTGGTGCGCTTCGGTGAGCCGATCGAGTACCACGACCTGTGGCAGGCACGTGAGGAGAACAAGTCGAAGACGATTCTCACCCGCCGGTTGGCCAACACCATCGCCACGATGGTCGGCGACCTCTCCGGTCGCGACGTCCCACACAGATTCATGACCGAGGAGGTAGGCGAGTGACCGTGAAGAAGACCGCAGTGCTGGGCGCAGGATCGTGGGGCACCACGTACGCCGCCGTCATCGCTGACGCCGGATTCCCCGTCACCCTCTGGGCCAGGCGCTCCGAGGTCGCCGAGGAGATCAACACCGCCCACACCAACTCCCGCTACCTCGGTGAGCGCCGGCTGCCCGAGCTGCTGACTGCCACGAGTGACGACATCGCCGCCGTCACCGACGCCGAGGTGATCGTCCTCGCCGTGCCCGCGCAGACCCTGCGTGCCAATCTCAGCCGGTGGCGCCCGCACCTCCGCCCCGGCGTCCGTCTCGTCAGCCTGATGAAGGGCATCGAGGTCGAGACCGGCAAACGTATGTCCGAGGTCATCGCCGAGGTCGCCCAGGTCGAGACCACGCAGATCGCCGTCGTCTCCGGGCCCAACCTCGCCCGGGAGATCGCCGACCAGCAGCCCACGGCCACCGTCGTGGCCTCCGAGAGCATCGAGACCGCCGAGGTGGTCGCCGAGCTGTCCGCCAACGCCTACTTCCGTCCCTATACGAACACCGACGTCGTCGGCGTCGAGATGGGCGGAGCCGTGAAGAACGTCATCGCACTGTCGGTGGGGATCGCCGACGGACAGCGCCTCGGCGACAATTCGAAAGCCTCGATCATCACCCGCGGACTCGCCGAGACATCCCGGCTGGCGGTGGCGATGGGGGCCGAGGCCCACACACTCTCGGGGCTCGCCGGTCTCGGCGATCTGGTGGCCACCTGCGCCTCACCGCTGTCGCGGAACCGGACCTTCGGCCGTCACCTCGGCGAGGGGATGAGCCTGGAGGACGTCATCGCCCACACTTCACAGACCGCGGAAGGGGTGAAATCGGCTCCCGCCGTCCTTGCTCTGGGGAAGAAGTACGGCGTGGACCTGCCGATCACCGAGGCGGTGTGCGCGGTGCTGGCCGGAAAGCTCAGGGTTGACGAACTCTCCGCTTTGCTGTTGTCTCGGAAGCGTAAGCACGAAGGACCCACCGCCTAAGGAGTCAATCCATGAGTGCCAACTCACCGTTCTACAACCTCCCGGAACTTCCCACCTTCACCGTCACGAGCACCGACCTTGAGAACGGTGGCGAAGTGCCCGCACCGCAGCGCTCGGGGATGATGGGAGTCGAGGGCGGTGAGGACAAGTCGCCGCAGCTGTCGTGGTCCGGCTTCCCGGAGGAGACGCAGGCCTTCGCTGTGACCTGCTACGACCCCGACGCACCCACGGGATCAGGCTTCTGGCACTGGGTCGTCACCGACCTCGACGTCTCCACCACGTCGTTGCCCACGGACGCGGGCAACCCCGCGGCCGACTTGCTGCCGCCGGGAACCGTGACCCTGCGCAACGACGCCGGCGAACCGCGCTTCATCGGCGCCGCCCCGCCGGCCGGACACGGACCGCACCGTTACTTCTTCATCGTCACCGCCCTGTCGGAGAAGCTGGGGCTCGACGAGTCCGCCTCTCCCGCCTACGCCGGCTTCAACATGTTCTTCAAGGGCATCGGCCGGGCGTGGGTGGAGTGCACGTACGAAGCTTCGTGAGCTAAGGTTTTCGAGTCCGCGCACACGAGCGCGGGCTCGCACACGATCAAGGACAGATATGCCAGACACTGATCCCCGGCCACTCGTCGCAGTTCTCTTCGGAGGACGATCCAGCGAACACTCCGTCAGCTGCGTCACCGCCGCCGGAGTGATCAGGGCCATCGACGAGACGGCATACCGGGTGCTGCCGATCGGCATCACGAGGACCGGTGTCTGGCGCATCGTCGAGGACTGGGCGAGCATGCACTTCGACCCGGCCGACATGCCCGAAGTCGTTGACAACGGCACCGAGGTGATCCCGACCGTCTCCGCCACGGGGGCGCCGCTGCTGCAGCGCGACGAAACCGGTGCCGTGACCGAACTCGACTCCGTCGACGTGTTCTTCCCGCTGCTGCACGGTCAGTACGGTGAGGACGGGACGATCCAGGGTCTGTTCGAGCTCAGCGACACCGCGTTCGTCGGTTCCGGGGTGTTCGCCTCGGCGGCGAGCATGGACAAGCACTACACCAAATCGCTCATGGCCCAGGCGGGGATCCCGACCTGCCCCTGGGAGCTCGTGACGGAGCCGATGTGGGTCGCCGATCGGGCCGACGCCGAGGCGCGGATCGCGGGCCTGGGCTTCCCCGTCTTCGTCAAACCCGCCCGGGCAGGCTCATCGATGGGCGTCAGCCGCGTCGAGTCCGCAGCCGGACTGGACGCGGCGTTGCGGGCGGCCTTCGAACACGATGCGAAGGTCATCGTCGAACCCCAGGTCTACGGCCGGGAGATCGAGTGCGCCGTGCTCGGGTCCCTCCACGACGCCGAGCTGCGCACCTCGCTGCCGGGGGAGATCGAAGTCTCCGGAGATCACGACTTCTACGACTTCGAGGCGAAGTACCTCGACCTCGCCGATGCCGAGCTCACCTGCCCGGCGCGTGTCGACGAGGCCACGACCGCACGCATCCGGGAGCTCTCGGCGCAGGTGTTCCGGCTCTTCGACTGCACCGGACTGTCCCGGGTCGACACCTTCGTCACGGAGTCGGGCGAGGTGCTCATCAACGAGATCAACACGCTGCCCGGTTTCACCCCGACCTCGGCATATCCATTCATGTGGGCCAACACTGGGCTCGACTACACGGACCTGATCAGCGAACTCATCGGCATCGCCCTGAGCGACCACGCGCGCTCCCGGTCGGCGGTGGGTGGAGCCGTCGGCTAGCCGTTGACGTCCTCGGCGCCCACGCACTTCGCCTCGGCGGGCATCGGCTCGAGGGCCGGGGACACGGCAGCGAGCACGTTCGCACCCGATTCGGACTTGCGGTTGACGAGGACCTCGACGGCAGGGGTGCGACCGTAGCTGGTGAAGCGCCAGGTGTCGCCCTCCTCCGAAGGCCGGGAGATCCAGTCGACGTTTCCGACGCTCACGCAGGGATCCGTGGTGGGCCCCGGGGGAGTCACCCCGCAGCGCAGCACCGCGATGCTCGGATCGCCCCACGCCTCCGTGCCCTGAGAGGAGGTCTGGCGCTCCTTCTCCCCGGACACCTCATCGGGCAGGCGGAGCATGATCTCCGCGCACTTGGGGTTCTGTGCGTCGGGAGCCGCCTCCACGATGACCGTCGAGGCGCAGCCTGCCAAGCTCAGCCCTGCCAACGCAAAGACGACGGCGCCCGCGGCGATCGGAGCCGAACGGCGCCGGGACGAAGAGGCGGCGAGGACACGGCGTGAAGTCATGGAACTACCGTATCTCCCGGATAACCTTGGACCATGACCCGACTGTCCGAACTTGGCGAATCACACGTTCTCTCCCGCATACTCAGGCACAACCGCAGCGGAGCACAGGTGATCGTCGGACCAGGAGACGACGCCGCAGTCACCGCGATGCGCGGGAATCTCGTGTCGACGGCGGACATGCTCGTCGAGAACCAGGACTTCACCCGCGACTGGCTGGACTGGAACCGTCTGGGCATCAAGGCCGCCGCCCAGAACCTCGCCGACGTCTGCGCGATGGGAGCCGAACCCCACGGACTGCTCGTCTCTCTGGCCGTGCCGGATGCGACCGAGATCGCCGATCTCGAAGCTCTGTTCTCCGGCATCGTCACCGAGGCCACCCGCGCCGGTGACGAACTCGGCTGCGAAGTCCCGATCATCGGGGGAGACCTCTCGTCGTCGGAGCTCATCGTCGTCGCGATCACCGCCCTGGGCACGGTCACCGCGGACACCGAGGCGGGCGAGTCCGGCACTGGGGCGACGAGGGTCGCCGAAGCAAGCGCGCCGGGCACTGAGGCGACGCGGACTACCGGAGGGGCGGTCACCCGGGCTGGCGCGGAGCCTGGCGATCTCGTGTACCTGGCCGGCACCGTCGGTCGGGCAGCGGCGGGTCTCGACCTGCTCTTCGCCGGTGAACGCGATGATGAGGCTCTCGCCTCGCTCATCCGCACCCAGCTGTCCCCGCAGCCGGACTACTCCGCGATTCCCGCGATCCGGCCGGTCGCCTCGGCGATGATCGACGTCTCCGACGGCTTGAGCACGGACCTGCGCCGCGTCGCCGAGGCCTCCTCCGTCCACATCCGCATCGAACGCGAGCGCCTGCAGCCGCTCATCGACGACCTGCTGCCCGCCGCCCGACGACTGCTCGCGCTCCGGGAGACCGGCGACGCCGAGGCGCTGGCCCTCAAATGGGTGCTCGGCGGGGGAGAGGACCACGGCTTCCTCGCGGCGGCGCCGGCCTCGGCTGCTCCTCCGGTAGGCTGGCGGAGAATCGGAGAAGTGACGGCCGGCAGCGGCGTCAGCCTCGACGGCGAAGAGGTGCCGACGAGCGGCTTCAGCCATTTCGGGAAGTGACATGAACGGATCCAATCTCGCGGTCGGACTCAACGGGCGCCTCGCGGCCAGATGGGCGCGGCGCGCCGTCGATCGCCTGCGCCGCGAACGCGCGGAGATCGACGAGCTCAATGTCTTTCCCGTTCCCGACGGCGACACCGGCACGAACATGTACCACACCCTGCGCAGCGCCTACCTCGCCGTCGAGGAGCTCACGGGCCCCGTCACCCTGCCCGACGTGGTCGCCGCAGTCGCCACCGGGGCGAGCCGTGGCGCGCGGGGCAACTCGGGCCTGATCCTGTCGGTGGCCCTGCGCGGGGTCGCCGATGCGCTCGAAGGCGTCACCGTCGCCGATACTGAATCCATGGCCGATGCCCTCGAACTCGCCTCGGTCCGCGCCCGGCAGGCGGTGGCCCGTCCGGTCGACGGAACCATGCTCACCGTCCTCGACGCGATGGCCGCCGAGGCCCGCGAGAAGGCCGATGCCGGGGCTGACCTCGTCGAACTCGTCTCCGCCGTTCGCCTCCGCTCCCGCGCGGCACTGCGGGAGACCACGTCGCAGCTGAACGTGCTCAGCGAAGCCGATGTCGTCGATGCCGGCTCCACCGGTGTCGTCGAACTCTTCGACCTCCTCTACGCCACGGTCACCGGGCGCACTCCGCAGGACTCGATGCTCGTCGAGGTCGCAAAGTCCCCCCGTGTCATCCACCAGGCGCGGGCGGATGAACTCGAGATCGTCGCGATCCTCACCGCCGAGTGCGACAGTTCGCTGGGCGAGGAGCTCGACGCTCTCGGCGGGACCTCGATCGTCGTCAACGGGCCCAAGGTCCATGTGCACATCGAGGACGAAGCGGGCGCTGCCGAGATCCTCGACGTCCTCGCCTCCCGCGGCATCCTTCGCCTGGACATGGAGGACCTGCGCCTGCACGAGGAGGAGGGCGAGACCCGCCTCGTGGCGGTCGTCGCGGGAACCGGCCTGCTCATGCACTGCGCCCTCAACGGCGCCACGGCCCTGGTGCCCGGTGCCGGTGACCTCGCCGAGGCGGTGGCCGAGATCGTCGCCACCGAGGACCGCAACGTCATCGTCGTCCCCAGCTCGACGACCAGGCTGAAGTCGCTGACCGGAGTGTCGGGGGCCCGAGTTGTACGTTCCCGCAACGTCGCGACCCTGCTCTCCGCCCTGGCCGTCTACGATCCCTTCGCCCCGGCCGACGAGATCTTCGCCGATATGACCGAGGCCGCCAGTTCGACCCGGGTGGGGACGATCGTGTCCGCCGAGCAGCTGGCGGCGAATCCGCCGACGGGAGCGCTTCCGCTCATCGATGCACAGATGCTCGAGGCCGAGCAGCACCACCCCTCGCGGTTCTATCGGGTCCTCATCGAGGGCAAGCCGAAGTCCCAGAGCACGGAGCTGGAGACTCTCGTCGAGAAGCTGGCCGAGCGCCTCCTCGGCGCCGGCGGCGAGCTCCTCACGGTCATCACCGGGCTCGACTGCCCTCCCGGTGTGCTCGCGCATCTGCGCAGGTGGCTGCGCAAGTCCCATGCGCAGGTGAGGCTGCAGGAGATCGACGCGCGCGATCGGTCGACGCTGCTGACCATGGGAGTCGAATGAGCGCGCGCCTCGACGACTACTTCACCAAACGCGACCTCGGTTTCCTGCGGAAGCGGGGAATCGAATCCGTCGGTGACCTCTTGCACTTCTTCCCGCGCCGGTTCCTGGTCCCGGGGGAGAAGACCCCCTTCGGCGGGCTGCCCATCGGGGAGACCGCGATCGTCCAGGCCGAGGTGCTGTCCGTGGACACCCGGATGCTCGAGCGCCGGACGGGGCAGAAGCGGCCGCCGAGCCTGACCACGGTGCTCATCAACGACGGTGCGATGACGATGAAGATCGCGTTCTTCAACCAGCAATGGCTGCAGCAGCAGCTGACGCCGGGACTCGTCGTGGTCTTCGCCGGCACCGTCGAGGAGTTCCGCGGACAGCTGACCCTCAAGTCCCCCGTATGGCTCAATCGCGACGAGCACGATGAGACCTGGACCCCGGAGGACCTCAGCTCGCCCTTCCCCGTCTACTCGCGGGTCAAGGGCATCGCCCAGTCGCGGCTGTGGAAGGCGATCAAGGTGCTCCTCGACGTCGCCGATCCGGTGGAGTTCGAGGACCCGCTGCCCACCGGGATGCGCGAACAGCTCGACCTCCCGGATCTGCGGACCGCGCTGGGCGACATGCACCGGCCACGAACCCAGGCGGACATGGAGCGGGCGCAGCAGCGTTGGAAGTGGGAGGAGGCGCTGGCCCTGCAGACCGAACTCGTCTCCCGCAAGGCCGACTACGAACAGCTCTCGGCCACCCCGCTGTTCGACGTCGGTGCGCGGAGCAGACGCTTCGAGGCGAACCTTCCCTTCGCGCTCACCGCCTCACAGGTGAGGGTCGGGGAGGAGATCTCCCGCGACCTCGCCCGCAGCACCGCGATGCACCGACTCCTCCACGGCGACGTGGGCTCGGGAAAGACGGTGGTGGCCCTGCGGGCGATGCTCACCGCTGTCGACTCGGGTGCGCAGGCGGCGATGCTCGCCCCCACCGAGGTGCTCGCGACTCAGCATTTCCGCTCGATCGAGGGGCTCCTCGGCGAGCAGATGGCGCTGAGTCCGCTGCTGGCCGAGGACGATCAGGTGCGGGTGGCCCTGATGACGGGATCGATGCCCGCCCGGGAACGCCGCCAGCTGGCCCTCGACCTGGCCGCCGGGCAGATCGACATCGTCGTCGGCACCCACGCCCTGATGTCGGAGACGACGATGTTCGCCGAACTCGGACTCATCGTCGTCGACGAACAGCACCGCTTCGGGGTCGAGCAGCGTGAGGCGCTGCGGTCGAAGGCGGGGCTGACCGTCCCCCACACGCTCGTGATGTCGGCGACGCCGATCCCGCGGACCGTGGCGATGACCGTGTTCGCCGACCTCGACGTCAGCACCCTGGACGAAATGCCGGCCGGGCCCAAGGACGTCACCACCCATGCGGTGTCCCTGGCCGACCACCCGGCCTGGCTCTCCCGCATCCATCAGCTCCTCGCCGACACCGTGCGACGGGGCGAGGGTGGCTTCGTCGTGGCACCGCGGATCGAGAACACCGAGGTCGAGGACCTGGAGAGCGGGCGGGTCGAGCAGTTCATCGGGGTGGAGGAGATCCGGGAGCGGATGACCCGCGCCCCCGAACTGGCCGGACTGTCCATCGGGCTCATGCACGGGAAGATGCCGATGGCGGAGAAGGACCGGGTGATGAACGACTTCCTCACCGGTGAACTCGATGTGCTCGTCGCCACCACCGTCATCGAGGTGGGCATCGACGTGCCGCGGGCGACGATGATGATCATCCACGAAGCCGATCGCTTCGGAGTCGCCCAACTGCATCAGCTGCGAGGCAGGGTCGGACGTGACGGACGTGCCGCGACCTGCTTCCTGCTCACCAACCGGCCCGAGGAGGAACCGGGCTTCGAACGCATCCAGGCGGTGGCCGGCACCCTCGACGGGTTCGTCCTCGCCGAATACGACCTCGACAGCAGGGGAGAGGGCGACGTCCTCGGGGCATCCCAGTGGGGCGGCTCATCGCTGCGGCATCTGTCGGTGCTGCGCGATGCCGCGGTCATCGAGCATGCCCGGTCATTCGCGGAGAAGATCGTCGAGGTCGATCCGGACCTGTCGTCGCTGCCGGCGCTGCGGAGGCTGATCCGACGGATCCTGCCCGCCGAGGCGGCACATTTCATCGAGGCGAGCTGAGGAACAATGAGGATCATCGCAGGAGCGCACAAAGGGTGCCGACTGGTCACGCCGGGCGGGGCGAACACTCGACCGACCTCGGACCGGGTCAAGGAGTCCCTGTTCTCGATGCTCGAGGGCTACGGCGTGGTGAGGGCCGCGAACGTGCTCGACCTCTTCGCCGGCTCCGGCGGGCTCGGGCTCGAGGCGATGTCGCGCGGCGCCGCCGAGTCCGACTTCGTCGATTCGGCTTCCGCATCGGCGCGAGCGATCGCTGCGAACGCGCAGAAGATGGGCATCGCACACTCGGTGCGCATCCACACCGTCGACGTGGTGACGTTCCTCGCCGGCCTGCGCGGTCGGGCGGGAGTGCCCGAGCGGACGGAAGGGCGCGGTCAGCCGGGGGCGCGCGATCGGGTGTTCGACCTCGTCTTCATGGATCCGCCCTACCCCCTGGGCGAGGATGCGGTGACGCAGATCCTCGGACTCCTCGCCGGGGTCATCGACAAGGAATCCATCATCGTGGTCGAACGCTCCACCCGCTCACCCGAGCCGACGATGCCCGCCGGGCTGGAGGTCTTCCGCTCGAAGACCTTCGGCGAAACCGCCGTCCACTTCGTCCAGCTCGAAGAGGCGTCCTGAGCCCGACCGGCAGCCGCCATCAGAGCTGACGACCGGGTTTTTCCGGTAGCAGATGGTCGGTTTCACCGCCGCAATTCGACCATTGCCTCCCTGGCAATCGACATCCCGGGCCGTGCGGATCAGTCCTCCTGAGGCTACTGGACGCTGGAGAGGAATGACCGGGTCCGGTCGTGCCGCGGTGAGGAGAAGATCTGGCTCGGGGGACCCTCCTCAAGGACCTGACCGCCGTCGAACATCATCACCCGGTCTGAGACCTCCCGGGCGAACTGCATCTCGTGGGTGACCAGCAGCATCGTGATGTCAGTCGTCTCCGCGATCGTCCGCAGCACGGAGAGGACGTCGCCGACGAGCTCCGGGTCCAGCGCCGAGGTCACCTCGTCGAGCAGGAGGATCTCGGGACTCATCGCCAGCGCGCGGGCGATCGCCACGCGCTGCTGCTGACCTCCAGAGAGCCGGGAGGGGTGCTCGTCCGCCTTCTCCGCCAGGCCGACCTTGGCGAGGAGTTCGCGCGCGTCCGACACCGCCTGGTCCTTCGACTTCTTCAGCACATGGATGGGCGCCTCGATGATGTTCTCGAGCACCGTCATGTTGGGGAAGAGGTTGAACTGCTGGAACACCATGCCGATGCGGGTCGTCATGGCACGGGTGGTCTTCGATGGCAGCTCGACCCGCTTCCCGTTCCTCTCCGTATGCGTCAGCGGCTGCCCGTCGATGAAGATGTATCCGCCGGTGAGTTCCTCCAGGGTCATGATCAGCCGCAGGATCGTCGTCTTCCCGGAACCGCTGGGACCGATGAGCGTGACGCGCTCGCCGGGACTGATCGTGAAGTTGAGGTTCTTGAGCACGGTGGTGGTCCCGAACCTCTTCTCGACGTCCTTGAACTCGATGGCAGGCGTGTTCTCAGTAGGTGGCAAGGCGCCGCTCCAATCTCTGGATGAGCAGGGATGTCGGGTAGCTGGCGGCCAGGAAGATGAGACCGGCCAGGGTGAAGGCCTCCGTGTACGCGAACTTAGCGGCACCGAACTGCTGGGCCGTGGTGACGAGCTCGATCACGGAGATGGCGAACAGGAACGGGGTGTCCTTGAACATCGCCACCGCGTAGTTGCCCAGCGACGGAATCGTCGCCCGCAGAGCTTGCGGGAGGATGACGTCCCGGAAGGTGCGCACGGGCGGCAGCGACAGGGCGATGGCCGCCTCCCGCTGGCCCTGCGGCACCGCGTCGATGCCGGCCCGGTAGCTCTCCGACATGTAGGTGGCGTAGTGGACGCCGATGACGATGATGCCGATGACCAGTGCCGGCACATCGACGAGCCCGGGGATGCCCGCGAACAGGTAGTAGATGAACAGCAGCTGGACGACCAGGGGAGTGTTGCGGATGAACGCCTGCAGCAGCCTCACGATCCAGTTCACCGACCGGGGCAGCCCGCGGATGGCGACGGCGATGACCAGACCGAGGATGGCGGCGATGACCGTGCCGGCGACGGTGGCGATCAGGGTGTTGCCGAAGCCGCGCAGCAGCAGCGGAAGAGCCTCGGCGGCGAATTCCCAGTTCCAGATCATGGGCTCACCCCGCGGCCGGCACCATGTGGCCCACCGGTCGGACCGCCCGAGCTGCCCGGCCCGCCGGCGCCGTTCGGATCGGTTCCGGCGGTCTCGGCGTCATGCCGCCCGCCTTCGCCGCGGGCGAGCCTGCGCGCCAGACGTCTCTCGGTGCGCGAGTTCGGCCGGGTGCGGCCCAGACGCGCGGTGGCCCGGCGTTCGAGGAGGTTCATCGACTCCTGGAGGATCCAGGCGATGACGAAGTAGATGATCAGACCCACCGTGAAGGAGAAGAAAGTGTCGTTGGTCGACATGCGCAGCTGATTGATCTTGTCGGTGAGGTCCTGGAGGGTGATGAAGGAGACGACCGCTGTTCCCTTGAGGAGCTGGATGAGCAGAGTCGCCAACGACGGGATCATCAGCGCCCACGCCTGAGGGAAGATGATGCGGATCATCCTCCGGGCCGGGGACAGGCTGAGGGCGATCGCGGCCTCCCACTGCCCGCGGGCGACGGTGAGGATGGAGGAGCGGACCACCTCGGCGGAATAGGCCCCGTAGTTGAGCGCCAGCGCACCGATTCCGCATGACATCGGATCGAGCTCCACTCCGAGCAGCGGTAGGACGTAGAAGAGCCAGAACAGCTGCACGAGCAGCGAGGTGCCGCGGAAGAACTCGACGATGATCCGGGCAGGGATCCGCAGCCAGGCGTGGTTCGACGTCATCGACAGCCCGAGCACGAGGGCGATGATCATCGCGCCGAGCGCACCGGCGAGGGTGAGGATGAGCGTGACCTGGATTCCCTCCCACAGCTGCGGGAGGAAATCCAGGACCGATGTGAGATTCTCGGTCATGGTCTGTGCTCGGCGCCGGACTACGACTGCGCCCCAGGCAGGTCTCCTGCACAAAGCTGCTCGGTGGTGATCGACCCGTCGGGACGCTCTTCGGCGGTGAAGCCGAAGTCTCCGACGATCTTGAGATACTCCTCCTCGCTGGACACGAGCTTGTCGAGCTCGGCGTTCCACGCGTCCACGAGCTCCTTGTCGTCGCTGCGGAAGACGGTGGCGCCGGCACCGACCTGCGGCACTCCGTCGATCTCCTGGACGAAGGACTCGGTGACCTCGACATCGGCGTCCGGATTGTTCTTCGCCATCCAGTTGAGCGAGATGCCGGTCAGGGCGAAGGCATCCGCGCGACCCGTGGTGACGGCGTCCATGCCGTCCTGCGGGGTGCCGACCTGCTGGGCTTCGATGCCCAGCGACTTCGCGTAGTCGGATTCGATGGCGCCGGTCATGGTGGCGAGCTTGAGGCCCTTCGCCTTCACGTCGTCGAGGCTCTTCAGCCCCTCGCCCTTCCCCTTCTTGGTCATCAGGGCGGTCGTGTACATGAACTCCGGATTCCCGAAGGACGCCTGCTCGCACCGCTCGGGCAGGATCGACATGCCCGCGGAGATGACATCGAAGCGTTCGGCGTTGAGACCAGGAATGAGGGAGCCGAACTCCGTGTTGACCCCGTCGACCTCCTTGACGTCGAGGCGCGTGAAGATCTCCTTCGCCAAGGCGACGGAAGCACCTGTCAGCTCTCCCTTCTCCTCGAAGCTGTAGGGTGCCTCGCCGGCGAAGCCGACAGTGACCTTGCCTTCGTCGATGGCCTTCTGGAGCGTGCTCTTATCGGAGTCGCTGCCGCCGCAGGCACCCAGGGTGAAGGTGAGGGCGAGGGCCGAAGTCGCCGCGGCGAGCCTCTTCGTGGCTTTCATTGCTTTCCCTTTCGGTTGGGCATCGGCACGTATGTGTGACGCACCTCTCATCCAACACTGGAGGGTCACAGTCCTCGCAAGCCGCATTGTCCGACATCGTTATCCAATCGTGTCCGTGGAATTCTGGTCGCGGACGGGGGATACGATGAAGCCATGAAGGTCGTCTGCCCCGGTTCCTATGACCCGATCACCATGGGTCATCTCGACGTCATCGCCCGCAGCGCGCGGCTGTTCACCGAGGTGGTCGTGGCCGTCGTCCACAACCCCGCGAAGTCGGGGCGCTTCGCCCCGGAGCAGCGCGCCGAGCTCATCGAGGCGAGCCTGGCCGCGGATGAGCGCACTCGCGAGGCCGACAACATCTCGATCGACACCGTCGCCGGGGGACTCCTCGTCGACTACTGCGCGCACGTGGGGGCTCCGGCCGTGGTCAAGGGTCTGCGCTCGGGCACCGACTTCGCCTACGAACTGCCGATGGCGCTGATGAACAAACACCTGAGCAGCCTGGAGACCATCTTCGTCCCCGGCAGTCCCGAGTTCGAACACGTCTCCTCCTCCCTGGTCAAAGAAGTCCACGCCGGGGGAGGGGACATCAGCGGGCTCGTGCCCGACGTCGTCCTCGCAGCCCTCGGGGCGCCGGGTGCCGCGTAGTCGATGAGCGCAGCCCTCCCGCAGTCCCGGCACTGGTTCGCCGGTCTCGTCACCCACACCGTTCTCGCCCATGCGACCTACAACGGGGCCCGCGTCCTCATCTCCTACCGCACTCTGGAGCTCGGCGGCTCGGGGCTCGTCCTCGGTCTGCTCACCGCGTGCTACTCCCTCGTGCCGCTGCTGACCGCGCTCTTCGTCGGACGCCTCGTCGACCGCGGCTATGCCACCGCGGTGCTGTGGACCGGCACGGCCCTGTCCATCGCCCCGGTCGCCCTCGCCGCCGTCGCCGGCAACCTCGGCGTGCTCCTCATCGCCACGATGAGTCTGGGCCTGGGACAGCTGCTGACCACGGTCGCCTCCCAGGCGCTGATCCCGCAGAGCTATCCGCCCTCACGGCTGACGGCGAAGTTCGGCCACCTCACCCTCGGCGTCTCGATCGGACAGACGATCGGCCTGCCCATCGCCGGGCTCGTCGCCGACGCCACGGCCGGAGCCCCGCAGATCTCGACGGCGCTGTGGTTCATGACCGGGATCTCGTCGCTGACCCTCCTTGCCTGCCTCGTGATCATGCTGCGCGGGCGGACCCCGCACGTCTCCCGCGCCGAGGCGGCCAAGGGCGTCCGCACGCCCTGGTCCCTGCTCTCGATGCGGGGGATGAAGCCTGCGATCCTCGCCTCGATGACCACGCTCGCCGCCGTCGACCTGCTGACCGCCTACCTGCCGCTCATCGGCGAGCAGAACGGTCTGTCGGTGACCACCGTGACCTGGCTGCTGACCCTGCGGACCCTGGCCTCCGTGGTCTCGCGCCTGTTCATCGGAGTCCTCACGCGTCACTGGCACAATCTGTCGCTGCTGTGGACCGCCTCGGTGGTGGCGGGGATCTGCGTCATCGCGATCCCGTTCCTCATCGAACCGTGGGCCCTGGCGATCCTGCTGCTGGTCGCGGGGTTCTGCTTCGGGCTGACCCAGCCGCTGACGATGACGTGGGTCTCGACCCTGTCGGACCCCGCGAACCGGGCCGCGGTGCTCTCCATCCGCCTGGCCGGCAATCGGCTCAGCCAGGTGGCGATCCCCTCGGCGGCGTCGCTGCTCACCCTCGTCGCCGGATCGGGCATCGTGTTCACGATCTCCGGGGCCCTGCTCGTCCTCGCCGGTTCGGTGACGTGGCGCCACCGATATGAAAGATGGTGATGAGGAGCACACTCGACCACCTCGGCGGCAGTTGGTATTGACCGGTCTTCATGACTAGAATGGTGAGTCGCGTGTGAAGCTGGAGCAGCTTCCTATTTCACGTGAGGAGGACGAGCATGAAGAAGCGATCAGAGTTCGTTTACGATCTCAGGTCCATGGGATTGCTCGGTCGACCAGGTGAATGGGAGAGGGTCAACACGACCCTGCCTGCTCCCGCGGATCTGAAGATCGAAGTGATCGGGGTCGCCGAAGGCTCCCCACTGGCGCTCGAGCTGATGTTCGAGAGTGTGTCGGAGGGGATCTACGTGTCGGGCAGTGTCTCGGCTGTGGCCCGCGGCGAAGATGTGCGGACGCTCGACGAAATCGAGCTGCCTATAGATGTCGACATCAATGAGATGTACGTCTATGAGCAGGCCGATGGCGACGAGGACTCCTATGTCATCGACCGTGATCAGCTCGACCTCGAGCCCGCGATCAGAGATGCTGTGGTGATGGCTCTTCCGTTCAGTCCGGTTGCGGACGACAGCGAGGAGTTCAGCTTCACTCTGGGTGAAGACCCGGACGATGAGGTCGGCGAGGAAGAATCGCCGTTCGCAGCACTGAAGGACCTATTGGATGAGAAGAAAGAGAGCTAGACGTGGCTGTTCCCAAGCGTAAGATGTCGCGCAGCAACACCCGCCACCGTCGTTCGCAGTGGAAGGCGCAGGCGCCCAACCTGGTCAAGACTGTGGAGAACGGTCGCGTTGTGTACTCGCGCCCTCACCAGGCCAAAGTTGTCGAAGACTCAGCCGGCACCCCGCTGTACCTCGAGTACAAGGGACGCAAGGTCGCTGACGTCTGAGCTGTGGAGACTGATACCACAGCAGCCTTGACGAAGAGTCTCGGGATCGATATCGATCCCGAGACTCTTCGTCTTGCCCTGACTCACCGCTCCTTCGCCTTCGAGGCCGGAGGCATCCCCACCAACGAGCGCCTCGAGTTCCTCGGCGACTCCGTACTGGGGCTCGTCGCGACCGAATCGCTCTACTACGACAATCCCGACCTGCCCGAGGGACAGCTGGCGAAGATGCGCTCCGCCGTCGTCAACACCCGGGCGCTGGCGTCGATCGCCCGTCGTCACGACATCGGCCGGCACATCCTGCTCGGTCGGGGCGAGGAGCTCACCGGAGGCCGCGACAAGGACTCGATCCTCGCCGACACCGTCGAAGCCCTCATCGGCGCCACCTACGTCTCCTCCGGACGCGAAGCGGCGTTCGCCTTCGTCCACCGTCTCATCGACGACATGCTCATCGACGCCGTCCGCCTCGGCGCGGGGATGGACTACAAGACGACGCTGCAGGAAGCGGCCGCGGACCTGGGACTCGGCGCTGTCAGCTACGAGATCACGTCGTCGGGTCCCGACCATGCCATGGTCTTCACCGCGACCGCCCTGCTCGGTGAAAATGGCTGGGGCACCGGCGATGGCTCCTCGAAGAAGGCCGCCGAGGCGGCAGCCGCGGAAGTCGCCGTCAAGGCGATCCGCATGCTCTACCCCGACTACCGGCGCTGAGGCCGCGGGTGGCGAGCCCGACTCACCCGGAGGTCTGCGATGCCTGAACTGCCCGAGGTCGAAAGCGTCCGCCGCGGCGTCCACGAATGGACCGCGGGTGCGACCATCACCCGCGCCGAGGTGATCGACCCGCGGATCCTGGGCACCACCTCCCAGCGGCGCATCGCTGTCGGTGCGGAGGAGACCTTCAGCCGGAGTCTTGCCGGATTGCGCATCGTCTCCGCCGAACGGCGGGGCAAGTTCATGTGGCTGACGTTGGGGGAGAGCGATCCGGCGCTGAGCCTGCTCGTACATCTGGGCATGAGCGGGCAGTTTCGCGTGCAGACCGCTGCCGATGAGATGCACAAGCACACTCGGGCGATCTTTCACCTCGAACGCGAGCTCGGCTCGGATTTCACCGGAAGCGGCTCGGCGGGCGTCGGAGATGCGGGCAGAGGCCCCGAGCGCTTCGAGATGCGCTTCGTCGACCAACGGATCTTTGGTCACCTCGGCGTGCAGCCTCTGGCCTGGTCGCACGGGCGTTTCGTGCCTGCCAGCACTACCCATATCGCCGCCGATCCATTGGAACCGGCTTTCGACTTCGAGGCCGTCGTCGATCGTCTGACCGCCAAGAACACCGCCCTCAAGTCTGCGCTGCTCGATCAGAGCCTCGTCAGCGGAATCGGCAATATCTATGCCGATGAGGCCCTGTTCCGGGCAGGCGTCCACCCCCTGGCGAACCCGTCCCGGACCAGACGGTCACGGCTCGCCTCGGTGCTGGAATCGGCGATCCTCGTCATGCACGATGCCCTGCAGGTGGGTGGGACGAGCTTCGACTCCCTCTACGTCAATGTCAATGGTGAATCCGGGTACTTCGACAGGGCGCTGCTCGCTTACGGACGGGGCGGTCAGGAGTGTGTGCGTTGCAGCACCGAGATCGTCAGGATTACGGTCGGCGGTCGAGGCACCCACTTCTGCCCGAACTGCCAGAAGTCGCCGAGATATCGATGACGGTGTCAACGGCCATCGGGGTCCCTCCTCCACCTCGGCGGACCGTACTCGAGGTATGGATATCGTCATCAGACCGGCCACCGAGTTCGATGATGTCGCCGTGCTGGTGGGCCAGAAGAAGCCGACGTCGAACGTGTGCTTCTGGAGGCACGGAACGACGGATCGTCTTCTGGCGCGATCGGCGCATGCAGTGCGGCGGCTGCGGGCATGAGTTCGTCGTCGACCTGGACTGGTTCGACCGCTGGGAGCAGAGCGGGAGAAGTGCGCCGACTGCGACCTGACCTGCGAGCAAGGGGCTGCGCCCCGGGTGACTGTGGATCCCGACGACTCCGCGCTCGACGACGACCGGGTCGCTCAGTTCTGCTGGTTCCATACAAGCACGCAGCAGGACTGGCCGACGTGGGATTTCGACCCGGCAGCGGACCTCACGTGTGAGACCCGCATGATGATGGGTCGCGATGAGTGGGTCGCCGGGTGGGTCGACCGGCAGCGGGCGAAGGCGCTCCACGTCGGCACGTACGAGCGCGCGGTTGACGACAGGCCGAGGCGGATGCGCGACCAGGCCGACCGCGGCAACCAGTTCTGCCTGTACCGAGTTCATCTCGAACCGACGGTCGTGGTGCGGGAGGACTGGCTCGTCGATCTCAGCGACTTTGTCGGCGACGTCGTGTTCGACGAGGTCTGCCCTGCAAGCGTCGACGTCTCCCGCTGCCTCAACTACTAGGAGGACCCCGCCGGGCATTCTGGCGCTGGGGCGGGATGCAGTCGTCGATGCGGAGTTCGATCGGACGCGGGGTTCTAGCTGATGCCGACGGTCTGGCCGCCGTCGACGACCAGCGCGTGGCCGATGGTGAACCCGCCGAGGTCGGAGCACATCCACAGCACTGCGGAGGCGATCTCCTCGGGCGTGCCCATGCGGCCGATCGGCTCCTGGGCGATGACACGGGCGCGGCCCTCGGGGGTGCCGCCGGAGAACCGGCTCATCATGGGGGTCTCGACGATGCCGGGGCAGATGGCGTTGATCTGGATGCCCTGGTCGGCGTAGTCGAGCGCCGCGCACTTGGTCAGGCCGAGGATGCCGTGCTTGGCCGCGGCGTAGGCGGCCTGGCCCTTGATGCCGATGACGCCGGCCCCGGAGGAGATGTTGACGATCGAGCCGCCGGACTCGCCCATCGCGAGGATCTCGTACTTCATGGCGACGAACACGCCGCGCAGGTCGACCGCGATGAGACCGTCGAACTCCTCGTCGCTCGTCTCGGCCAGCGGCTTGGGAGGCTGCTCGATGCCGGCGTTGTTGACGCCGATGCTGATCGGGCCGAGCGTCTGGACGGCCGAGGCCACAGCGTCTGCGACGTTCTTGCTGTCGGTGACGTCGCAGATGGCGACGTGCGCCCTCCGCCCTTGGGCCTCGACGAGTTTCGCGGTCTCGCGCAGCGGTGCTTCCTCGGTGCCGGTGACCGTGACATCGGCACCGGCCGCGGCGAAGGCCTCCGCGGTCGCACGCCCGATTCCGCTGCCGGCTCCGGTGATGAACACGGTCTTGCCGGTGAAGTCGAAAGTGGTCGGCATGTTGCTTCTCCTGTGTCGTCGTGGTGGTGATTCCTGCGCCCGTTCGATCACAGAGTGAGCAGGACCTTGGTGGCGCGGCGCTCGTCCATCGCCGTATACCCCTCGGCCGCTTGCTCGATGGGCAGTTCGAGGTCGAAGACGACGCCAGGGTCGATCTGGTCGGTCATGATGAGGTCGACCAGCTCGGGCAGGAACCTGCGCACGGGCGCGGGTCCGCCGAGCAGGCTGACGGTGGAGAAGAACAGGTCGAGACCGTCCAGTTCGACGCCGTGGGAGACGCCGACGTAGCCGACGTGCCCGCCGGGACGGGTGGCGTGAATAGCCTGCATCATCGATTCCTGGGTGCCGACGGCCTCCACGGTGGAGTGAGCGCCATATCCGTTCGTGAGCTCTTTGATCCTGGCCACGCCCTCGTCGCCGCGCTCCTCGACGATGTCGGTCGCTCCGAACTTCTTCGCCATCGCCTGCCGGTCCGCGTGTCGGGACATGGCGATGATCCGCTGCGCGCCGAGGCGCTTGGCAGCGAGGATCGCGAGCAGCCCGACGGCTCCGTCGCCGACGACGGCGACTGTCTTGCCGGGGCCGGCCTCGGCCGCGACGGCGGCGAACCAGCCGGTGCCGAGCACGTCGGAGGCGGCGAGCAGGCTCTTGGTCTGGGCCTCTGTAGGCTCGCCGTCGACCTTGACGAGGGTGCCGTCGGCCAGGGGGATGCGGGCGTAGTCGGCTTGGGTCCCGACCGAGCCCATCATGACTTGGTGGACGCAGCGGGACTGGAACCCTGCCTGGCAGATCTCGCAGGTGTTGTCGGAGGCGACGAAGGAACCGACGACGAAGTCGCCGACCTTGATGTCTTTCACGTCATTGCCGACCTCCTCGACGACGCCGATGTACTCGTGGCCCATCGGGGTCGGCTGGTTGACCTCTTCGATGCCACGGTACGGCCAGAGATCGGAGCCGCAGATGCAGGCGGCGGTGACGCGGATGACCGCGTCGGTGGGCTCGACGATCGTGGCCTTCTCGACCTCGTCGGTGCGGACGTCTCCGGGGGCGTGCATGACGACTGCGCGCATAGTCGTTCTCCTCATGGTCCTTGATACGGCTGCTGCTCTTCAACCAGACCATGCTCGGCCTCGTGGTGGGAGTCTCTGTCAGGGCCTCCCACCCGGGTCAGGGGCTCGTCCCCGTCGTCGCCTGCTCGGCCACGGCGATCGTGATCCGCGCGCCGTCGGGCAGGGCACGAAGCCGGACGAGCGGGTGGCTGAATCGGCCGATGCGGACGAGTCCGGGCCACCGGCCTGGGCTGGCGTGGTACAGCACCAGCGACGAGCCCGGCGCGTAGTAGCCGATCTCGCGCGGCCGCGGCGCGTCGGCGCGCGGGACGCCGCTCACGTCGAGGGCGCGGGGGAGCCGCGGCAGCTTCTCCTGGTCGTGGAAGTCGTCGAAGGCTGCCTTGAGGGGCAGCAGCTCGGCGACCTGGTCGGCGACCGGGTTGTCGTAGAGCTCACCGGCGACCAGGTCGTCGCCGAGGTGCAAGGTGATCTTCATGCGTCCGGAGGCTCCTTTCTCGGAAGCGGGTGGGCGTCAGTCGCGCCACTTGGACGGCTCTGCGTCGACGGCCGCATGTGACTGTTCGCGGGCGGTTGCGGCATCGCGATCCTCGCTGGCTGCCCAGGAGGCGAGCAGCCGCATGCGCTCTGCAGAGTCCGATCCCGGCTCGGCGCAGTAGATGGTGAGGGTCAGGCCGTGCTCGGCCTCCATCTCCATGCCCTCGTAGGCCAGGGTCATTTCTCCGACGACCGAGTGGTGGAAGGTCTTGAACCCGGTGCCGTGGTGGCGCACGTCGTGCGCGCCCCACAGTCGGCGGAACTCCACGCTTCGGGTGGAGAGCTCCCCGATCAGGTCGTGCAGTTCCTTGTTGTGCGGGTCGCGGCCCGCCTCAGTCCGCAGGATCGACACCGTGATCTCGGCGAAGGAATCCCAGTCCGGGTAGAAGTCGTACGCGCGCTCGTCCAGGAAGGTGAAACGGGCGATGTTCGGAGGCTGGCCGGGCATGTCGTAGGCCTCCTTGTAGAACGCCCGGCCCAGCGCGTTCGCCGCCAGCAGGTCCATCCGTCCGTTGCGCACGAACGCCGGGCCCGCGGTGACCGCGTCCAGCGTCCACTGCAGGCTCGGGTGCGGCGTCCAGCACTTCGAATTGCGCCTCCGCGGCTGACGGGCGACCGGGCTGGCGGCCTGGGCCAGGTTGAACAGGTGCGCTCGCTCGGCGTCGTCCAGCAGCAGCGCCTTCGCGATCGCGTGCAGCACCTCCGGGGACGCGCCCCGGATCGCGCCGCGCTCCAGCTTGGTGTAGTACTCCACGCTGACCCCGGCCAGGGTCGCGACCTCGCTGCGCCGCAGGCCCGCCACGCGGCGGTTCGTGCCAGCGGGCAGGCCGACGTCCTTCGGCTCCACTCTCCCGCGGCGGGAGATCAGGAACTCGCGCACTTCCGCCTTGTTGTCCATGCATTAAACGGTAGACCGGACGCGGCGTCCAAGGGAGTCACTCGCGGTACCCCCATCACTTAGGGCGGCGTCCACAGGACCGACCGCTGTAGGTCGCTGGAGACGAGAGAACGCCCCGCCTCGCCTCTCGCGAGTCCGGGGCGTCCCTTCGTTCCGGCCGGAGCGGTCAGGCCTCGACCACGATGGGCTCGCCGTCCGGCCGAGTGTCCTTCAGGATCCGGCGCTCGGCGCGGCGGTCCTTGACGACCAGGGCGCTGAGCGGGAGGAAGTACAGCGCCGCGATGGCCGCTCCGACGACGACCGGTCCAGTCGCTCCGAGCGCGGACTCGAGGGCGAACCCGGCGACCCAGGAGCCGACGGCGGTGCCCACGTTGAACGCGGAGGTGGCGAGGGCGGAGGCCAGCGTGGGCGCTTCGTCGGCGTACCCGACGGCCTTGCCGATGAGGATCGGATTGGTGGCCATGCCGAACAGGCCCAGCAGGAACACCAGGGCCACAGTGGCGAACACCGAGTGGGAGAAGAGGGCGAGGCCGACGAGGACCAAGAGCGTCACGGCGGCGGCGGTGAACAGCACGCCGTAGGGACGGTGGGTGCCCAGCGCGCCGCCGAGGTTGGAGCCGATCAGCGCGCCGAGGCCGTAGGCCAGCAGCACAAGCGGGACGGTCGAGGCGGCCATGCCGGTGTTCTCGGTCAGCAGCGGGGAGATGAAGCTGTAGGCGGCCAGCGACGAGCCGCAGACGATGGCCGCGCCGCCGAGGACGAGCCAGATGCGCAGGTCGCGCAGGCCGGCGATCTCGGCGTGGACCGAGGGGACCGGGCCTTCCGCCGGGTCGACGGGAACCTGCTTGAGGATCGGGAGCACGGCGATCAGAGCGAGGAGGGCAAGGGCCCAGAACGGGCCGCGCCACCCGATCGCCTGCCCGGCGAATGCGCCCAGCGGCACGCCGATGACGTTGGCGAGCATCCCGCCGCCGAGCACGATGCCGAGCGCCTTCGAGCTGAGCCGCGGGCCCACGGCCTTCGCGGCGACGACGGCGGAGACGGCCCAGAACGCGCCGGTGGCCAGTGCGGTCACGAAGCGCATGCCGAGGATGAGCGGAAAGCTGGAGGTGAGGGCGACGACGACGTGGCCGATCGCGAACACGACCAGGGCGAGGGAGAGCGCGAGGCGGCGCTGGAGCTTGAGCGTGGCGATCGCCATCAGCGGCGTGCCGATGATCATGCCGATCGCGAAGACGGTGATCATCAGGCCGGCGTCGGCGACGCCGACGCCGAGGTCGGTCGCGATCTCGGGGAGGATGCCCGCGACGATGAACTCGGTGGTGCCCATCAGGAACACCCCGATGGCGAGGACGTAGATCAACAGCGGCAGCCGGGCGGTTCCGGCGGCGGCTCTTGCGGCTGCTTGGGGCATGACGGGGCGGGATCCTTCGGACGGGTAACGGGATGCGGGGGCAGACTCGGCGTCGATGTCTCGGTCGGAGCGGACGCCGCGGCGATGCCCACGATCCATGCGACCACGCCTCGTGATCTCGGTCATGTCGGGTTCTCCTTACAGGGGTGAGTGTCGATGATGAAGCGGGAGCCGCCGGTCGCGGACCTTCAGACGTAGGCCAGGAACCGTCCTGCGAAGATCACACCCGTCCACGTCATCATGGAGACGACCGCCGAGACGCGGGCCGCAATCGACGTGGCATCGGTGTCCGCCCACTGGAAGACTCTCCGGTAGACACCGCGGTGGAATACGAGGGCGTTGAGCCCGGCCAGGAGCAGGAGGCCGAGCTTCCACGGGGCAGCGCCGGAGCCGGCGACACCGACGGCCTGCGAACTGAGCAGCAGCACGCCGGTGACGACGGCGATGCCCAGTCCGAAGTGAGAAACGGGAAGGAGATAGCGTGCGGCCTCCGTGACAGGCACCAGATTGTGCCCGATGCCCAGCAGCCGGAGGTCGAACGCGAAGGCCGGACCGACGAGCACGGCGATCCCGAGGATGTGGAGGCTCTCGAGCGTCGGATACATGAAGGGAGTGGAACGCACGGCCTCGCCAAGCGGCGATTCCTGCAGCAGATGCAGAACCTGTTCGAGCCAGTCAGGCATCAGAGTTCCGCTCAAGATGACGGGTGCGGCGGCGCACATAGACGATTCCGCCCGCAAGGACCACGAGGACAACAGCACCGAATACCGCCCAGACGGTCCACGGCTGGGAGCCGCCGTCTGTTGCGGTCCCGGCCTCCTCTGCCGGAGCGGTCATCTCCATGGGATCGTCCGCTTCAGACGGATCACCTGCAGGTTCATTGCCGGCTTCCGCATCGCCCGGCAAAGGTGCCCTGATCGGGAGCGAGTTGCCGATCACCTGGTTGACGGGCGCATTGTCGTCTCCGTACCAGAATGCGACCGGCCGGAAGAGGCCATCATCGGTGCTGTTGATGTATCCGACGCCGTGGAAGCGTTCTCCGACCTCCAGCGAGCGGTCCAGACCATTGCTGCTCGACCACCACGGCGGAGCGATGACGATCTCGAGGTCGTCATGACGGCCGCCATAGGCGAGAGCGGCCTCGACTCGGACGCGGTCCTCAGGGCCCGAGAGCTCTTCGGGGATCGTCAGTTCTGGCGTGTCGGCGGGGAGCTCGGCATCCAGGGTCACGTCGAAGTGCGAATGCGGGTCGCCCCAGCTTCCCTCGGAGGAGACGGTGCCGGCGATGTAGACGAGCTCGTTGGTCTCGAAGCCGTCCCAGCCGTGATGCGCGGCGGCCGGCGATGCCGGGAGCAGCGCGGTCGCTGCCACGGCGAGGAGCGCCGCCGTGGCCACGAGGCTGCGCCACAGTGGTTGGACGGTACGCGTGGAGGTGGTCATTGTCATCGGTCCTCTCTGATGGGGCGACGCGACTTTCGTCTGCTGAGCCTGGGATCGGGATTCAGCATTCTGCGGGCGACATGACGCCGGTCTGCTCTGTCTCCACCCACTCCACCACCGCAGGCAGACGCGTGGGAGTCCCGGCCGGGGCAGGTACCGAAAGGGACTCCCACGCCGGCCACGCCGTGCATAGCGTTGGCCGTACGAGCGAGACGACGCTGCCGCCCGGGAGTGACGGCGTCACCGCCGAAAGTGAACGCAACAGTTAGGAAACCGTGGACATGGAATCGACCAACATTGAGAACGGCACCTCGCAGCCTCACACGATGGAACGACGCAGAGTGCTGAAGGCCGTGGGGGCGGGGACGGCCCTCGGCGTCATTGGTGCGACCAGCGCGCTGACCGCCTCGCCGGTGTCGGCGGCTCCCGACGGCGGTTCGCCGGCGGCCACGGGGCGAGGAGGCTACACCTTCGAGCTGAGCGACCGGGTGCGGCGCACCCCGGTGCGCTACCGGAACCGCTTCGGCATCGAGATCGTCGGCGACCTGTACGTTCCGAAGGACGCGTCCGGCAAGCTTCCTGCACTGGCGGTGAGCGGCCCGTTCGGTGCGGTGAAGGAACAGTCATCCGGCCTGTACGCCAATGAGCTCGCCAGCCGCGGGTTCGTCGCACTCGCTTTCGACCCCTCATTCACCGGCCAGAGCGGCGGAGATGTCCGCGACGTCGCGTCCCCCGATATCTTCACCGAGGACTTCAGTGCGACCGTGGACTTCCTCGGGCTGCAGCGCCGAGTCGATCGTGAGCGAATCGGCCTACAGGCCATCTGTGGGTTGAGCGGCATGGCGATCACCGCAGCGACTTCCGACAGCCGGATCAAGGCCGTCGCCACTACGTCGATGTACGACATGTCGCGCAGCATCTCCCGCGGCCACCAGGACTACTACACTCCTGAGCAGCAGCGCGCCGTCGCGGACTACTACAGTCGGCAGCGGTGGGTCGACGCTGAGAACGGCACTCCCGCCCGTGGATTGCATGAAGTGCCCTTCGACGAGCACGGCAACATCGTCACCGGCGACAGAGTGCTGCCGGAGACGCTTCCCGAGGACGCCGATCCGGTCACTGCGAGCTTCTTCGACTATTACCGCACTGACCGGGGTTATCACAAGCGGTCTATCAACTCCAACACCGCCTGGACTGCGACGACACCTGCATCGTTCTTCGGCTTCCCGCTCATGGCCCACCTCGACCGGCTCTCGTGCCCGGTCCTGCTCGCGGCCGGAGCGAACGCTCACTCCCGCTATTACTCCGAGGACGTCCACAAGGACTCACCGACGGACACCGAGCTCGTGATCGTTCCCGAGGCCGACCACGTCGACCTCTATGACCGCAAGGGCCGGATCCCGTTTGATCGTATCGAGACGTTCTTCTTCGAGAACCTGAAGTGACGCGCGAGGTCGACCAGGTCGTCGATCGACCCGTGGTCCTCCCTGGAAGAAGAAAATCAGCCCGCGCCTTTGCGGCCACGGGCTGATCGTGATGGCACGAGCATAGCTCGAGGCCGGTCTGACGACGCAGGGCCGCCGTCCTAGTCGAGCCACTCGAGTTCGACCGCGCGGGACCCGGCTGCAACGGCCGCAGCGGTTTCCTTCCACGACCTCAGTTCGGAAACCAACGACTCGGTTCCCGCCGCTGATGCGAGGTCCTCCGCGCACGCTTCTCGCTCGGCAGGAGAAAGAGAGCTCATCCATGAGAAGACCGAGGAGAACTGCTCGGCAATCGAGGCGTCGACGTTCGGCATCGTCGGATTCGGAACGATCTCCGCCCGCCCTGTCTGCTGATCGGCCATGAGTCGAGCCTAGATCGTCACTCGCGCGTGGCGGGAGTTTCGAGCGCACGGGACCGCGCGCTGCTCGTCTATGGGCGCGGTGGCCAGGAGTGTGTGCGGTGCGGGACCGAGATCCGTCGCCTCGTCATCGGCGGCCGTTCCTCGCACTTCTGTCCGAGCTGCCAGAAGGCACCGCGGTACCGCTGACAGCGGTGCCGCAGACAGCCGCGACCTGCGGGTGACATGTTCACCTGCAGGTCGCAGCTGTGCGTTTTGGCAGAGGGTCCCGAACTTTCCGGCTCCGCGGGAGCCGGGCCGTGCGTCAGGGCAGCGGGTCCTTGACGACGGGCTCAGCGGGAGCCGAGGACTTCGATCCGACGCCGGTCGCCGCATCGTCGGCGGTCCCCAGGCTGTCGGCTGTCCGCAGGCTGTCGGCGGTCCCCAGACGGTCGTCCGCTGTCCCCAGACGGTCGGACGCCGGCCTGACGTCGTTGATCGGGGTCGTACGGCCGGCCTTGGCGAGGTCTTCCTCCGTGATCACGGACATCTCCTGCGTGCTCAGACCGAACAGCTCACCGTTGTACTCGTCAACGGCGGTCGCGACCGTGTCGTCGAGCAGGTGGGTGGCGAGCTCCCGTTTGATGATGAGCGGATCATGGCGCAGGTCCCGCCACAGTGCGACGCAGAGCAGGAGCATGACGATGACGAACGGCAGAGCTGACACGATCGTGATGTTCTTCAGCCCGTTGAGCGCCGCGGCTGGGTCCTCGCCGCCTGCCAGCAGCATCACCGCCGCGACCGCACCGGTGGCCACGCCCCAGAAGATCACGGTCTTCTTGCGCGGCTCGACCGCACCGTTCTCGCTCAGCCCACCCATGACGATCGACGCGGAATCCGCGCCCGTGACGAAGAAGATTCCGATGAGGACGACGGTGACGATCATGAGGATGATGGAGATGATGCTCGGGAGAGGCAGAGCCCGCAGCACGTCGAACAGGATGAGGTCGAAGTTGATGTCGGGCGCTCCGTCGACGATGCTCGCGAGCTGCTCGACCGTGCCCTGGCCGCGTTCGGCTCTCTCCTGCATGCCGATGGCGCCACCGCCGAAGATCGCGAACCAGATGAGCGAGATGACCGACGGCACGACGAGGACGCCGGTGACGAACTGGCGGATCGTGCGTCCACGGGAGATGCGGGCGATGAAGAGACCGACGAAGGGCGACCAGGATATCCACCACGCCCAGTAGAAGACTGTCCAGCTCGAGAGCCAATCGGAGACGGTCTGCCCGCCGTCAGCGGCTGTGCGAGAAGCCATGGCCGGGAGGTCGCTGATGAGAGAGCCGACCGCCGAGGGGACGACGTTGAGGATGAACAGCGTCGGCCCGCCGATGAAGACGATGAGGGCGATGATGATTGCGAGCACCATGTTGATGTTCGACAGCCACTGGATGCCCTTCTCGATTCCCGACACCGCCGAGGCGACGAAGGCTGCGGTGAGGATCGCGATGATGATGACGAGAACGGGAGAGGTGACGTTGTCGAGGAATCCCGCTGATTCGATTCCACCGCCGATCTGGATCGCACCGAGGCCGAGTGAGCAGGCCGAGCCGAACAGGGTGGCGAGGATCGCGAGGATGTTGATGACCTTCCCGCCCGCACCGTGGACGGCGCGTTCGCCGAAGATCGAGGTGAACATGGACGAGAAGAGCTGGGAGCGACCGAGGCGGAAGGTTCCGTAGGCGACTCCGAGTCCGACAATGGCGTACATCGCCCACGGGTAGAGGGTCCAGTGGAACAGGGTGGTGCCCATGGCTACGTCCAACGCCTCGGGACTCGACCCCTCGACCGTGCCGGGTGGCGGAGACATGTAGAAGAAGAGCGGTTCGCCGACGCCGTAGAACACGAGCCCGATTCCCATGCCGGTGGCGAACATCATTGCGATCCACGAGGACGTCCTGAATTCGGGCACCTCGTCGTCCTTGCCCAGGGGAATCCGCCCGAACTTGCTCACTGCGACAACGATGACGAAGACCGTGAAGATCGTCGCGGCGATGACGAAGAGCCATCCGAAGTTGTCCATGACATTGGTCAGTGCAGAGCCCGCGACCGCACCCAGTCCTTCGGGGGAGATGAAGCCCCAGGCGACGAATGCGACCGCGAGGACTGCAGAGACTCCGAAGACGATCGGGTCGAGGCCTTTGGGCCGAAACGGCCGCAGCTTCGTGGTGGGGTTCTTGAGGAACTCTATGAGCTCTCGAGTTTTGTCCTGTTCTTTGTTCATGAGTTGTGGGCCGAAGCGGCGAAGCCAAGGTTGATTTCCGCGCTCGGCGCTCCTTCCGGTGACTGGACGCCCTTGGCCAGAATTCAAAGGTAACCCAGCTCACGTATTTGCGCCGCAATCTGAGGACTTCGAATCGTGCGGAATTTCGGAATCGCAATCTGCGGCAACACAGTTCCGCGCGGGACCGACCGCAGTTCGTCGTGGTGACGCACGAGGTTCGGCACCGGACAGGGGGATGACGAAGGCCCCGCCGCAGATGCGACGGGGCCAACTCCAGCTCCCCCGGCTGGGCTCGAACCAGCGACCCTTCGATTAACAGTCGAATGCTCTGCCAACTGAGCTACGGAGGACGAACGCTGCTGCCAGCGCACGAGAGACCATCGTACCAAAAGATCGCGGTGCCGTGGTCCACCCGCTCAGTCGTCGTCGGGACCGGCTCCGGCTGCCGGGATTCACCGGGTCCGGCGGCGCAGCGACAGAGAGCCCAAGGTCAGGAGCACCACGACGAATCCGCCGAGGACGGCGTTGTCGAACGCGACGGCACTCATGTCGGGGTTCGCGACGGTCACCTCGGTGAGGGCGTCGAAGGCGTAGGTCATCGGCAGCAGGTGAGCGACGAACTCGAGCGCCCGCGGGAGCTGATCGGTGGGCAGGAACAGTCCGGCGAGCAGGATCTGCGGGAAGACGAGCGCCGGCATGAATTGGACGGCCTGGAACTCGGTGGCGGCGAAAGCACTCGCGAAGAGTCCGAAGGCCGTGCCGAGGATCCCGTTGAGCATCGTGGTGGCGACGAAGACGGCGACATGATCGCCGGGGTCGAACCCGCAGACGAAGACTGCCCAGCTGACGCAGATGATGGACTGGGCGAGAGCGAGGAGGCCGAAGGCGATCGCGTAGCCGAAGATGAAGTCGGCCCTCGACACCGGCATGGTGAGCAGACGTTCGAGGGTGCCCGACCGCCGCTCACGCAGCGTGGCGATCGAGGTGACGAGGAACATCGTGACGAACGGGAACATCGCGATCAACTGCCCTGCGATGTGGTCGAAGACCGGCGTCTCGGAGAAGATCCAGGCGACGAGGCCGATGAGCAGCGCGGGGACGACGAGGAGCAGTCCCAGCGTTCGCTTGTCGTGGGCGATCTGGGTGAGCACGCGGCGGGTGGTGGCGATGGTGCGGTTCATGACTGTCCTCCCCGGGCGCAGCTGATGAAGGCCGCTTCGATCGAGTCCGTCCCGGTGCGTTCGATGAGGCCGGCGGGCGTGCCCTGGGCCAGGAGCCGACCCGAGGAGAGCAGGAGCAGATCGTCGCAGCGGGTCGCCTCATCCATGACATGGCTGGACACGAGGAGTGTGGCGCCGCCGTCTGCGAGACGGTGGAAGAGATCCCACAGGGAGGCACGCAGGATCGGGTCGAGGCCGACCGTCGGCTCATCGAGGACAAGCACGTCGGGTCCGCCGAGGAGGGCCGCCGCCAAGGACACCCGCGACCTCTGCCCGCCTGAGAGCGCCCCCACCCGGCGCCGCGCGAGATCGGCGAGGTCGGTCGCGGCCAGAACTCCGTCGATGTCGTCCTCGGCCCCGAGGATAGCGGCGAAGTACCTGAGATTGTCCCACACGCTCAGGTCGTCGTAGACGCTCGCCGATTGGGTGACGTAGGCCAAGCGGGTGCGCAGCCTCTTGTCCCCGGCCGCATGGCCGAGCACGGTGACGCTGCCGCTCGTGAGCTTCTGCGTCCCGACGATCGCCCGCATCAGCGTGGTCTTGCCCGACCCCGATGGACCCAGCAGTCCGGTGATGGAGCCCGCCTCGACGCTGAGGCTGAGGTGGTCGAGGACCGTGGTGTGGCCGCGCTCGACGACCAGGTCATCGATGCGGATCGCCGGGGATGACGGTTCGGTATTCATAGGATGAATGATCCTCCTCGCCGGTCGTGAGGGCCACACCCGCGCTTGGCCCGTGCCGCATCCGCGCGGGGGCCGATATGCTGGGACGCACGATGCATCTGAAAAGCCTGACCCTGCGAGGATTCAAGTCCTTTGCCTCGGCCACCACCCTCAAGTTCGAGCCGGGCATCACCTGCGTCGTCGGCCCCAACGGCTCCGGCAAGTCCAATGTCGTCGACGCGCTGTCCTGGGTGATGGGGGAGCAGGGGGCGAAGAACCTGCGCGGCGGGAAGATGGACGACGTCATCTTCGCCGGCACCTCCAAGCGTCAGGCCCTCGGCCGCGCCGAGGTGACCCTGACGATCGACAACACCGACGGGGCCATCCCCGTCGACTACACCGAGGTGACGATCTCGCGCACGCTGTTCCGCAGCGGCGGCAGCGAGTACGCCGTCAACGGCGCGCCTGCCCGGCTCCTCGACATCCAGGAGCTCCTCAACGACTCGGGTCTGGGCAAGGAGATGCACGTCATCGTCGGGCAGGGACGACTCGACGCGATCCTCCACGCCGACCCCCTCGAGCGCCGCAGCTTCATCGAAGAGGCCGCGGGCGTCCTCAAGCACCGGCGGCGCAAGGACAAGGCCGTGCGCAAGCTCACCGGTCTGCAGACGAATCTCGACCGCCTCGGCGACTTGCGGACCGAACTCAACCGTCAGCTGGGACCCCTGGGGCGGCAGGCTCAGGCGGCGCAGAAAGCCGCGACGGTCCAGGCCAAACTCCGCGACGCCACCGCTCGGCTCCTCGCCGACGACGCGGTGCGGCTGCAGGCGTCGCTGTTCGCCGCCACGAACGGTGGCGGCGACCAGCAGGACCGGATCGCCGAACTCGAGCAGAGACGAGGGCGGACGGAGGCCAGGCGCAGTGAGATCGAAGCCCGGCTGAGCACCGTCGAGACCGAGCTCGAGGCTCTGCGCAGCGCGGAATCGCGGACCCAGACCCAGATGGTCCGGGCGCAGGGGATCGCACAGCGTGCCGCGGACAAGCACTCCCACCTCCTGTCAGAGGTCAGCAGCCTCGCGAACCGGCCCTCCAAGTCACCGGACGAACTGCGGGCGCAGGCGCAGACGCTCCAGGCCGAGCTCGCCACCGCCGAGCAGGAGGTCGACGCCTCGGCGTCCGCGCTCGAGACCGCTGTGCAGCGGAAAGAGGACCTCACCGCCGAACTGCGCGCCGCGGAAGCCGAGGTCAAGGCCGCTCAGATCGCCGTCACCGAGGCCGTGAAGAACCGATCCTCCCTCGAATCGAAGCGGGCGCACGCCAAGGACAGGATCGCCGACCTCACCGCTCGCCTCACAGCCAATCGGGCAGAGATCGACTCCGTGTCCACCCGGATCGCCGAACGTGAGGCACAGCTGCAGGCAGCCGAGGCCGCGGTTGAGGACGTCGAGCGGGGGGAGAGCGAACTCGACGAGGAGTACGAACGGGCGAAGGCGGCTCAGACCGAGATCGAAGAGGCCCTCGAGCGGGTGAGGGAGGCGAAGGCGGAAGCGACCTCCCGGCTCGCCTCGGCGCAGGCCCGGGCGGAGGCCCTGGCGCTGGGCACCGCGCTCGAGGCCGACCTCGAGGACATCGTCAACGCGAATCTGCCCGGAGTCGGCACGGCCGTGACCGAACGGCTCAGCGTTGCCCAGGGATTCGAGATGGCGGTCGCCGCAGCCCTGTCGAACACGGTCAGCGGCGTCCTCGTCGACTCGGGACACGTGGCCCTCGAAGTGCTCGACCACCTCGGCGAGGACACGAACGTGACCCTGACGATCCCCGCGGGAGTCAATGGGGCGGGTGCGCAGTCCGCGAGCCCGGGCATCAACGGGACGGGCGCCAACGGCAATGGAACGGGGCCCGGCGCCGACGGGGCGGGCGATCGAGTCGATCTCCGTTCGCCGCATGCCGAGTCCGCGCGCTGGCTGGGCGAGCTCGTCGACAGCGACATCCCCGAACTCGACCGGCTGCTCAAGGCGGCCCTGCGCTCGGTCGTCTGCACCGACGATGCGAAGCAGGCTCTGGCCGTCATCGACGATCACCCCGATCTCACCGCCGTCACGGTGACCGGCGAGATCGTCACTCCGACCCGCGTCAGCCGGGCCCGGACCTCGACTGGAACCCGGCTCGCGTCGAAGACGGCCCTCGAGGACACCCGCACCACGATCACCGAACTCGAGGAGACGCTCTCCGGCTTCGACGTCGAGCTCGACCGGCTCGAGCCCGCACTCAAGCAGGCGCAAGCACGCACGAGCACCGCGCTTGAGGCGCTGCACGCCTCCGACGCCGCGATCATGGCCGCCGCGGAGGAGGTCTCCCGCATCGCCGGGGACATCGACGCGGCGAGGACCCGTCTGAACCGGGCCCACGAGAACGACGCAGAGCTGGCCTCCCGCCTCGAAGCCGCCGAACGAGAGGCACTGGCCGCGGATTCCGCGCTCGCCGGCGCAGGCGAGGTCGAGGAGGTCGTCGACACCAGCCGTCGTGATGCCCTGAGCGCTCAGGTCTCCCAGTCCTCCGAAGAGGTCATCGAAACCCGGATCGCCCACAAGGCCGCGACCGACCGTGCCCGGTTCCTCAACGACCGCGTGCAGTCCCTGCTCCGCTCCGCCTCCGCCGAGGAAGCCGCGCGGGAGCAGACCCAGAGGACGATCGCGCGGAAGAAGCGCGCGGCCGCCTCGGCGCAGGTCATCTCCGACACCGCGACCGCCGCGGCTGCCACCGCCGAGACCACCGTCGGCGAACTCGCCGACCAGGTCCGGATCCTCGTCGACGAACGCGGCGGGTTGAAAGAGGAGAGGAGCCGCCTCGGCGAGGAGCTCAAGGCGACCGTCACCCAACTGCAGAAGCTCAAGGACGCGGCCCAGGAGGCCGAACTCGCCCGCGAACGGCACCGCCTGCGTCTCGAAGAGATCGAACACCGGGCCGAGGAGGAGACCGGCCTCGGACTCGAGCGGCTGGTCGAGCTCTACGGCCCCGACACCCCTGTCCCCGGCTTCGACGAGGGGGAGGAGGAACGGCCCTTCGTCCGCGCCGAGGTCGAGAAGCGGCAGAAGCAGTCGGCCGCCGCCCTCAAGCGGATCGGCACCGTCAACCCGCTCGCGCTCGAGGAATATGAGGCGCTCAAGGAGCGGCACCAGTTCCTCGAGAAGCAGATCGCCGACATCGAGGCGTCCCGCCGGGACCTGATGAAGCTCGTCGAGGAGGTCGACCGACACGTCGAACAGGTCTTCGCCGAGGCATACGCGGACACCGCACGAGAGTTCGAGGACATCTTCTCCCGGCTGTTCCCGGGCGGGGAGGGGTCCCTGAGCCTCACCGACCCTGACGACATGCTCACCACCGGCGTCGATGTCCACGCCCGTCCGGCGGGGAAGAAGGTCAAGCGCCTGTCCCTGCTCTCCGGCGGGGAGCGCTCGCTCGTGGCGGTGGCGATGCTGGTCGCGATCTTCAAGGCCCGGCCCAGTCCCTTCTACGTCATGGACGAGGTCGAAGCCGCCCTCGACGACCTCAATCTCTCCCGCCTGCTCACCGTGTTCAGGGAGCTGCAGGACTCCTCGCAGCTCATCGTCATCACCCATCAGAAGCGGACGATGGAGATCGCCGATGCCCTCTACGGCGTGACGATGCACGGCGACGGAGTCTCCAAGGTCATCTCCCAGCGCATCCCACGGTCCGAGCAGGAGTGAGTCACGACGCGATACCCTTCGAGGCAGCGCCGGGGGACTCCGGAGTCACGACAGAGCCACTACGGGAGTGATGGGAAATCCAGGGGAGTCTCAGGGAATTCCCCAGACCCGATGCGAGCCTGCGGACGACCGGCCTCGGCGAGGACTATAGACTTGGGCCTTGGGTAATGTTGTCTGCAGAAGTGTTGTCGGTATGAGGAGCGAGTCGTCCATGTCCTTAGCGGCTGCACCGCGAGGTGGTTCGAGGGCATGAATGCTGTACTTGTCGTCATCCTCGGACTCGCCGTCTCCTTCGCCCTTGCCCTTGTCGTCGTCCTCCTCGTCGCCCTGCCCGGTCTGCGGGCCGAAGGCCGGCTCCGCTACTCCTCCGAGGTCCAACGATTCCGGTTGCCGCGGGAATGGACCGGATACGACGACGAGGTCCACGAATTCTTCGGCCATGACGATGGGACGTCGCACCTGGCCACCCGCGAGCAGGCCGCCGTCACCGCGATCCGCGACCACTCCTATGTACTGCGGCCGCAGCCGCGTCGGCACGCCGCGCCCTCACTGCTGACGTTCCGCCCCCGCACCCGCCACTGGAAGATCCCCGAATCGGGAACGGGATGGCGGACGACAGCAGGACTGCTGTTCGGCGCGCGCGAGTCCTGAGCGCCACTTTCCAGGACACCCTTCCAGGCACACTCCCCGCAGCAACCACTCCCCGAGGCAATCACTCCCCAAGGCAATAAGGAGGACGGACGTCCATGGATCAGCCGATCGTACTGCTCGTCGTCGTTGGCATCGTGTTCATCCTGGTGGTGGGACTCGGCATCGGCCTGCGAGTCAACGCCAAGCAGAAGGACCTGCGCCGGAAGCGGAGCATCGACGCCGATGTCACCGGAGACACCGCGACGATCGAGGAGACTCCCGAATCCGTCGTCGAGGAGAAGGCCGCCGTCAAGGGCACCGAGGTGCCGACCGAACCCGCGAACCGCCTGGTCCGGCTGCGGGAGCGCCTGGCGAAGTCGAACTCCGGCCTCGGTCGCGGACTGCTCAATCTGCTCTCCCGTGACAACCTCGACGAATCGGCGTGGGAGGAGATCGAGGACACCCTGATCCTCGCCGACGTCGGAGTCGAGCCCACCACCGAGCTCGTCGACAAGCTGCGCGATCGCGTCAAGGTGCTCGGCACCCGCGACCCCGAGGTGGTCCGTCAGCTGCTGCGCGAGGAGCTCATCAACCTCGTCGATCCGACCATGGACCGCAGCCTCGCGACCTCGCGCACCGCGGACGAACCGGCCGTGATGCTCGTCGTCGGCGTCAACGGTGCCGGCAAGACCACCACCGTGGGCAAGATCGCCCGGGTGCTCGTGGCCGAGGGCAAGACCGTCCTCCTCGGCGCCGCCGACACCTTCCGCGCCGCCGCGGCCGAACAGCTGACCACCTGGGGCGCGCGAGTCGGCGTCGAGACCGTGCGCAGCCACGAGGGTGCCGACCCCGCCTCCGTCGCCTACTCCGCCGTCGAACAGGGCAAGGTCGAGGGCACCGACGTCGTCCTCATCGACACCGCCGGGCGCCTCCAGAACAAGGTCGGGCTGATGGACGAGCTCGGCAAGGTCAAGCGAGTCGCGACCCGGCCGCTGGGCGACGGTCATGACATCGACGAGGTGCTCCTCGTCCTCGACGCCACCACCGGCCAGAACGGGATGCAGCAGGCGAAGGTCTTCGCCGAGGCCGTCAACATCACCGGAATCGTGCTCACCAAGCTCGACGGCACCGCCAAAGGCGGAATCGTCGTCGCCGTCCAGAGGGAACTCGGCGTCCCCGTCAAGCTCATCGGCCTGGGCGAAGGCGCTGACGACCTCGCGCCCTTCACCGCGGAGGGGTTCGTCGACGCACTCCTCGAGTGAGGCTGCTTCACATACCCGAAACATTCCCGACCCGCGGCTGTGACATCCGTCATGGACACTGTCAGTGGTCGGCTCCGACGGGGAGCCGCACGGACGCGAAAGTGATGACATGGAACTCGACGCAGCGAATGTGTGGATGATGGTCGCGGCAGGTCTCGTCCTGCTCATGACCCCTGGGGTGGCGTTCTTCTATGGTGGGATGACGCGGATCACCTCGAGCATCAACATGATGATGATGGTCTTCTCGGCCATGGCGGTGGCCGGACTGGTGTGGGTGCTCTACGGCTACGGGATGTCCTCCGGGGACTCGGTCGCGGGTGTGTTCGGCAGCCCGCTCTCACAGATCGGCCTCGCCGAGGCGGTGGCGCAGAGCCCTGAGACGCTGATCTCCATCGGCTATTCGGCGACCTTCGCAATGATCGCCATCGCCCTCATCGCCGGAGCGGTCGCCGACCGGGCGAAGTTCTCCACCTGGCTCGTCTTCTCGGCCATCTGGGTGACCCTGGTGTACTGTCCGCTCGCCTTCATGGTGTGGGGCGGGGGACTGCTCAGCGAAGACGGAGAGATCTGGGAGTTCTTCGGCCCGGCGATCGATTTCGCGGGCGGTACGGTGGTCCACATCAACGCCGGCGTCTCCGCGCTCGTCCTCGTCATCGTGATGGGGCGGCGGGCCCGCTACTCGACCCCGCACCGTCCCCACAACATCCCGATCACCGTGGTCGGCGCTGCCCTGCTGTGGTTCGGCTGGTTCGGATTCAACGGGGGAGCGGCGTCGACCGTCGAGCAGGCCGGACTGATCTGGATCAACACCCTGGTCGCGCCGGCGGCCGGAATGATCACCTGGATCGTGGTCGAGCGGATCCGCTCGCACCGCCCGAGCAGCATCGGCTGCGTCTCCGGTGCCATCGCCGGGCTCGTCGCCATCACCCCCGCCTGCGCCGATGTCGAACCCTATGCCGCCATCATCATCGGCATCGCCGCCGGTGCCGGCGCCGCCCTGGCCGTCGAGGTGAAGAACCGGCTCCGCTACGACGACGCCCTCGACGTCGTCGGGGTCCATCTCGTCGCCGGGGTCATCGGGACTGTGCTCATCGGGCTCTTCGCCGTCCCCTCTGAGGGCTCGGTCGGCGGACTGTTCTATGGCGGAGGGCTGAGCCTGCTCATCGCCCAGATCGTCGCCACCGTGGTGGCCATCGTGTTCGCCGGAGTCGTCACCTGGCTGATCGCTGTCGTCCTGCGCCGGACGATGGGGCTGCGGATCGACCACCGCCAGGAGATGCGGGGAATCGACGCCTCCGAGCACGCGGAGCAGGCCTACTCGTTCGAGCACACCGACCGGGCGAACTCGCTGCGCTGAGGGTTGCGCTGAGGGTTGGGGGCGCCGAGCGCCTGCACGACTCGCACGCTCCCTCGCCGGCCACCTCGGCAGGGGAGCGTGCCCCCCGGTCCCGGACACCACCTCGGCGGGAAGTGACCGGGGCGGGACCGGGGGTTCCATGCACATTCACGGGTCCGGCGTTTCGGTCGAGGCCGGGGAACTTGCTAGTCTAGAGAGTCGACCAATTCATCGTGAAGAAGGCTTGCAGGTGTTCAATACTCTTTCCGACAGGCTCACCGCGACATTCAAGAATCTGCGGGGCAAAGGACGGCTGTCCGAAGCCGACGTGGACGCGACCATCCGTGAGATCCGTCGTGCTCTTCTCGACGCCGACGTGGCCCTGCCAGTCGTCCGCGCCTTCACCGGTCGGATCCGTGACCGGGCGCTGTCCGAGGAGGTCTCCGGCGCGCTCAATCCGGGCCAGCAGGTCGTCAAGATCGTCAATGACGAACTCGTCGGCATCCTCGGCGGTCAGACCCGCCGGCTGGAGTTCGCCAAGCGACCGCCGACGGTCATCATGCTCGCCGGCCTGCAGGGTGCAGGTAAGACCACCCTGGCGGGCAAGCTCGCCCACTGGCTGAAGTCCGAAGGTCACCGGCCGATGCTCGTCGCCGCCGACCTCCAGCGACCCAATGCGGTCAACCAGTTGCAGATCGTCGGTGAGCGGGCCGGCGCGTTCGTCTACGCCCCCGAACCCGGCAACGGCGTGGGCGACCCGGTCCAGGTGGCCAAGGACTCGATCGACGTCGCGAAGTCCAAGCTCCACGACGTCGTCATCGTCGACACCGCGGGACGTCTGGGAATCGACGAAGAGCTCATGCAGCAGGCCTCGGACATCCGCTCCGCGGTCAACCCGGACGAGGTCCTGTTCGTCATCGACGCGATGATCGGACAGGACGCGGTGAAGACCGCCGAGGCCTTCCTCGAAGGCGTCGACTTCACGGGCGTCGTGCTCTCGAAGCTCGACGGTGATTCGCGCGGCGGTGCTGCGCTGTCCGTCGCCGAGGTGACCGGCAAGCCGATCATGTTCGCCTCGACCGGTGAGTCCATGAAGGACTTCGAGCAGTTCCATCCCGACCGGATGGCTGACCGAATCCTCGACATGGGCGACATCCTCACCCTCATCGAGCAGGCCGAGAAGACCTTCGACGAGAAGGAGACCGAGAAGCTCAAGAAGAAGGTCGAGTCCGGGGAGGACTTCGACCTCAACGACTTCCTGACGCAGATGGCGAGCCTGAAGAAGATGGGCTCGATGAAGAAGATGCTGACGATGATGCCCGGCATGAGTCAGTACAAGGACGCCATCGAAGCCTTCGACGACCGCGAGGTCGACCGCGTCGAGGCCATCGTGAGATCGATGACACCGGCCGAGCGCAGCAATCCGAAGATCCTCAACGGCTCCCGCCGGGCCCGCATCGCCAAGGGCGCCGGAACCACGGTGACCGCGGTCAACCAGCTGATGGAGCGGTTCACCCAGGCGCAGAAGATGATGCGCGGACTCAGCAAGGGCGGCGGAATGCCGGGGATGCCCGGCGCCGGCGGTCCGGGAATGCCGGGAATGGCCGGCATGCCCGGTGGCGCGCCGAACCGCAAGAAGAAGGCGGTCGGGAAGAAGAAGGGCCGCAAGGGCGGCCAGTCGGGCAATCCTGCCAAGCGCGCACAGCAGGCGCAGGAGAAGAAGACCGGGAAGACCCAGGACCCGGTCGGCTCCGCATTCGGCGGCGTCGATCTCGGCGGGGACGAGGAGTTCGACCTGAACAACTTGCCCAAGGGCTTCGGCGGGATGTTCTCAGGTGGCAAGAAATAGGGCTTTCTGGCACAATTGACTCTTGTACTTTTGCTTTCGAAGAGGGCCCTCTCTTCCGCTTCGGAGTGATAGTCCAGGTCACAGATTCCAACAGATCAACCCCACGCTCTGTGGAACCTCTGTGCAACAAAAAAGACAAAAGGAGACACCACTAAAGTGGCAGTCAAAATTCGCTTGACCCGCATGGGCAAGATCCGTGCACCCTTCTACCGCGTCGTCGTCGCTGATTCGCGTACCCGTCGGGACGGTAAGGCCATCGAACAGATCGGCATCTACCACCCGACCCGTGAGCCCTCGGTCATCGAGATCGATTCCGAGCGCGCACAGCACTGGCTCTCCGTGGGCGCCCAGCCCACCGACCAGGTGCGCAACCTGCTCAAGCTGACCGGTGACTGGCAGAAGTTCACCGGCGAGGGTGAAGCAGTGAACACTGTGAAGCCTCAGGTCGAGAAGACCCCTTACGTCGCTCCCTCCGCCGAATCGGTGATCCGCGAAGCGATCACTCGCAAGGGCAAGACCGAGGAAGCGGCTGAAGAGCCTGCTGCAGAAAGCGCTGAAGCCTGAGATGTTGGCTGAATCGCTCGAACACCTGGTCCGTGGCATCGTCGACAATCCCGACGATGTGTCAGTGCGGTCCAGGTCGTCCCAACGGGGGACCACGCTTGAGGTTCGGGTTCATCCGGATGATCTCGGACGCGTCATCGGCCGTGCGGGCAGAACCGCAAAGGCCCTGCGCACCGTGATCAACTCACTTGCCGACCGCGAGTCGGTGCGGGTGGACCTCATCGAGGCGTGATCATCGGCGAACTTGAGGGGCGTGGCTGCTTGCCGCGCCCCTCAAGTGCATTCACAGGCCGGTGTGGCGCAGGGCAGCGACGCCAAGCCGTCGCCGTGAGCGCTCGAACCGGCCCCGGGATACCGAAAAGAAGTTGAAAGTGCGCACAACCCCGGGTAGTGGTCGATATCGAGGTCGAAATCGATCAGAAGCCGGGTTCGTGCGCGCTTTCAACTGAATCCGCCGAGCCTTCCGCGGTTAGACTGTGCTCTGATCGCGAGGATGTGACTCGCCATTCGGCAGCAGAGAACAAGAAGGAGCAGCATGGACACGGTGTTCGCCCGGTTGGGTAAACCGCACGGCATCAAAGGGGAATTCACCGTCGAGGTGCGCACCGATCGCCCGGACGAGCGGCTGGTGCCGGGTCAGTCGTACTCCACCGACCCGGACATCGGACCGCTGACTCTGAAGACAGCTCGGTGGCACCGCGACCGGCTGCTGCTCAGCTTCGAGGAGATCTCAGATCGCTCCCGCGCCGAGGAGGTGCGCAACACCCTGATCCTTGGTGAGATCGCCGAGGAGGAGGAAGAGGACAACGCCTGGTACCTCGACGATCTCATCGGCCTCGACGTGTTTGAAGGCGATGCCAAGGTCGGCACAGTCACCGATGTCACGAACGGAGTGGCGCAGGATCTGCTGCACATGGAGCACGTCGATGGGCACGAAGTGCTCATTCCCTTCGTCGAGCAGATCGTTCCCGACGTCGACCTGGACGCCGGCAGAATCACTGTCACCCCTCCGGCCGGACTGTTCGACGCCGAATGAGCCCGACCATGAGAATCGATGTCGTCTCCATCTTCCCCGACTATCTGGCCGGGTTGAAGCTGTCGCTGATCGGCAAGGCGGTGGAGCAGGGGCTGCTCGATCTCACCATCCACGATCTGCGCGACTTCACATTCGACCGTCACCGGACCGTCGACGACTCTCCCTATGGCGGGGGCGCCGGCATGGTGATGAAGGCGGAGCCGTGGGCGCTGGCTCTCGAGCACATCCTCGGCGAGGGTGCCGTGACGACGGACAACCGCCTCGGCGAGGGTGCCGCGACGACGGACAACCGCCTCGGCGAGGGTGGCGCGACGACGGACGACGACCTCGGCGGGGAGAACCCGTCGGCGGCGAAGCCGGTGCTCATCGTGCCGAGCCCCGCGGGGCCCGTGTTCAATCAGCGCACCGCAGAGGAACTGGCCGGCACCGACCAACTGGTGTTCGCGTGCGGGCGCTATGAGGGCATCGACCAGCGGGTGCTCGACTGGGCGGGAGACCGTTTCGACCTGCGTCCGATGAGCATCGGCGACTATGTCCTCAACGGGGGAGAAGTGGCGTCGATGGTGATGATCGAAGCGATCAGCCGGCTCATCCCCGGAGTCATCGGCAATCCCGAGTCGCTGACGGAGGAGAGCCACGAGGACGGCCTCCTCGAATACCCGATCTACACGAAGCCGGCGAACTGGCGCGGCCACGCGGTGCCCGAGGTCCTCCTCAGCGGCAACCACCAGGCGATTGCGAGATGGCGACGGGACCGACGGCTCGAGCGCACCGCCGAGGTCCGACCCGATCTGCTGGCGAAGCTGAGCGATCTCGACGCCCGGGATCGCGCCGCCTTGGACCGGTTTGAGTCGGATGGGCGAACCGTGACAGAATAGGGCGTCGCGTTTGTTGGCATTCACCTGCTTCAGGGGGATGGGTGCCCAGCACTGTTCGCCGAGGTCATCTCGGCGGGAATCGGGGAGCAATCCCGGCAGACGATCCACTCACCGGACAAACCGGTCTGAAAAGCGTGTCCTCGTCCTGAAGCGGAAGACACAGGAGAATCACTATGCAGAAGCTTGATGTTGTCGATGCAGCCTCGCTGAAGTCCGACGTGCCTGAATTCCGCGCCGGTGACACCCTCAACGTCCACGTTCGCGTGGTCGAGGGCACCCGCTCGCGTATCCAGGTCTTCAAGGGTATCGTCATCCGTCGCCAGGGCGACGGTGTCCGCGAGACCTTCACCGCTCGTAAGATCAGCTTCGGCGTCGGCGTCGAGCGCACCTTCCCGGTGCACTCGCCCATCGTCGAGAAGATCGAGGTGCTCAGCCGCGGTGACGTTCGCCGTGCGAAGCTGTACTACCTCCGCAAGCTGCGCGGTAAGGCCGCACGCATCCGCGAAAAGGCCTGATACTTGCCCGGCGCTGCGCCGAGTGATCACGAAAACGCGACCTACGGGTCGCGTTTTCGCATCTCTCCGAGGTGGTGGAAGACCGTTCTGGTCCTCGCCGTCGTCATCGTCCTCCTCGGGGCGGCGGTGCGCGGCTTCATCGTCCAGAGGTTCACGATCCCCAGCGAGTCGATGCAACCCACCCTCCAGGTCGGTGACGAGATCACCGTCTGGCGACCCGATGCCCTCCGCGGGGACATCAACCGCGGCGACATCGTCGTCTTCGACGGCCGCGGGTCCTTCGTCGACGCCGCTCTGCCGACCCCGTTGCAGAAGTTCGGTTCCTGGGTCGGGCTCGGCAGCCGGGACGTCTACTACGTCAAGCGCGTGATCGGCGTCGGCGGGGACACAGTGAAATGCTGCGACCCCGAAGGCCGGCTCCTCCTCAACGGCGAACCCCTCGACGAGGACTACACATCGCTGCCCGCCTCGGCGACCGAGTTCTCGGTGCAGGTCCCCGCGGGCACCATGTGGGTGATGGGCGACAACCGGAACGACTCGGCCGATTCCCGTTCGCTGCTCGGTCGACCCGGCGGGGGTTTCATTCCCATCGATCGAGTCGTGGGGCCCGTCATCGGGCATGGCTCGTCGGTCGACTGAACAGCTGTCGACGGGCAGCTGTGATCGACTGAACAGCTGTCGACGGGCGGCTGTGATCGACTGAACAGCTGCGACCGGCAGTCGCGAACAGCACTGTCTGCCTCCGATCATTCTGAGGATTGCGCCGGGGATCGGCTGATACGCTCAGTCGAGTCCTGCCGCGCGTGGCCTGGTCGAAGAAAGCGAACGAATGCCCTCCTCAGAAGCCTCCCCTCCCTCCTCCCGGAAGTTCGTCCGCGGTCTGCTCGAAGTCGTGGCGATCATCGTCGTCGCCGTGCTCATCTCGACGGCGCTGCGGGCCTGGGTGATGCGGTCGTTCTACATCCCGTCCGGCTCCATGGAGCAGACCCTGCAGATCGACGACCGCGTGCTCGTCAATCAGCTCGCTCCCCGTTTCGATCCCCCTGACCGTGGGGACATCATCGTCTTCGATGATCCCGGCGACTGGCTCTCCGACGACCAGGCGTCGTCGTACGAACCCAACCCGGTCCTCGAATTCCTCGGACTGGCGCCCTCGGATGCGGGCAATCAGCTGATCAAGCGCGTGATCGGCAAGGGCGGTGACACTGTGGAGTGCTGTGATGCTCAGGGTCGGCTGCTCGTCAACGGCGAACCGATCGATGAGACCTATCTGGAACCGGGAATGGCTCCCTCCGAGATGGACTTCTCAGTCACCGTGCCCGAAGGCGACTACTGGGTGATGGGCGACAACCGCAGCAACTCCGCCGACTCCCGCTTCCATCAGGACACCCATCCCTTCGTCCCGGCCGAGAACGTAGTGGGCACGGTGTTCCTCGTCAACTGGCCCCTGAACCGGTTGACGTGGATGAGTACGCCGGCTGACGTCTTCGCCCATGTTCCCGAGCCGGAAGGAATCACCGGCAGCTGATGACGATCACCGGTCTGACTGATCTCAGTCTCGAACGCGCACTTCTCGCCGAGGGCTTCGACTTCGTGATCGGAGTCGACGAAGTCGGACGCGGCGCCCTGGCAGGTCCCGTCAGCGTCGGCGTCGCGGTGTTCGAACTGTCCGAACTGATCCGCACCACGGTGCCCGAGGGCATCCACGACTCCAAGCAGCTTTCCTGCGCTGCCCGCCGGGCCGCCACCGAGCGGGTCCAGGGGTGGGCACGGGCCACCGCGGTGGCCTCGGCGAGTCCGACCGAGATCGACGTCCTCGGAATGACGATGGCACTCAACCTGGCCGGCAGGAGGGCTCTCGCCGAGGTGTTCGGGTCCGACGCGATCCCGCGCCGGACCCTGGTGCTCCTCGACGGCAAACACGACTGGCTCTCGGCCCCACTCACGCTCGACTGCCTGGGGATGTTCGGCCCCGCCGCCGACCTGCTGATACCGCCCGTGCGGACAGTGATCAAAGGCGACGGCAGGATCCCGGTGATCGCAGCGGCGAGCATCGTGGCCAAGGTGGCCCGCGACGAGGAGATGATCGAACTCGCCGAGGCGCACCCGCAGTATGGTTGGGAGTCGAACGTTGGATACGGGACGCTCAGGCATCGTCAGGGCATCGCCGAACACGGTGCGAGCGTTCATCATCGGAAGAGTTTCCGCTTACACACGACTGAGGAATTGTTGGCATGAGCACAGATGATCTGGACGACTACGAAGCACAGTTGGAGCTTCAGCTGTACAAGGAGTACCGGGACGTCGTGGGGCTGTTCGCCTACGTGGTGGAGACGGAGCGACGCTTCTACCTCGCCAACCACGTCGACCTCAAAGCGCACAACGACGCCGGTGACGTCTACTTCGAACTGACGCTGCGTGATGCCTGGGTGTGGGACAGCTACCGTTCCGCCCGGTTCATCAAGACCGTGCATGTGCTCACGTTCAAGGACGTCAACATCGAGGAGATCGCCAAGAGCGAACTCGAACCGCCGACCTCGATCGGACGGTAGGGACACAGGCTCGGTCGGACGGCAGCGAGTCCGACTCGATCATGGCGGACTGTGGACGGCCTGCCGACTTGCGCGGGTACGGCCTGTGGATGATCAAAGTGAATCCACAGGCCGTACGTGCGCCCTTTCGGATTCCTCGCCCCTCGTGGTGGGCTGTGCCGCATGGGACATTCAGACGCGAACCGGAGCGGGAGACCGACCCCGGAAGGCAAAGGCGATCGGCCTCGCGCCGCTGAGCCGCGCATCCTCCGCTCGCCCAGCCGAGGTGACCGGCAGCTGAGCCTCGGTCGTGCCGGTGAGGACCTGGCTGCCGCCTATCTCGAAGGCCGCGGGATGACGATCGTCGAACGCAACTTCAGATGCCCTCGCGGAGAGATCGACATCATCGCCCGCGACGGCGATGAACTGGTCTTCGTCGAGGTGAAGACTCGCCGGAGCCTGAGGCTGGGTTCACCGCTGGAGGCCATCACCCCGGTCAAACTCGTGCGGATCAGGAGGCTGGTCGGCATCTGGCTCAGCCGGCAGACCGAGTTCATCGCCGCCATCCGCATCGACGGTCTCGGTATCGTCATGAGCCCCGAACCGCAGTACTTCCACGTTGAGAACCTGCAGGCCGACTGATGGGCTCCGAGGCGAAGCTGAACGTGATCGGACGATCCTCGGCCGTAGCGCTATGGGGGCTGGCCGGTACGATCGTCTCCATCGAAGCCTGCGTCAGTGCGGGCCTGCCCGGCATCGACATCGTCGGTCTGCCCGACGCATCTGTGAGTGAGTCGCGCAAGCGGCTGCGGGCGGCGCTGGCGTATCTCGGGATTCCTGTCGCCACGCAGCACCTGACGATCAATCTCACTCCGGGCACGGTGCCGAAGGTCGGCACCGGTTTCGACCTTGGCATCGCCGTGGCCGTGCTCAGGGCTCAGGGAGTCATCGGCTTCGCCGGAACGGAATCGATCATCCATTGCGGGGAGCTGGGACTCGACGGTCGGATCAGGCCAGTCAACGGAGTCCTGCCCACACTGCATGTCGGACTGCAGTCCGGCTTCGACCGATTCGTCGTGCCGGTCGGGAACTGTCACGAGGCATCTCTGCTGGCCGGGGCACAGGTCAAAGCAGTCGCCTCTCTGGCCGAACTCGTCAACATCTACGGCGGCGACCTCGCGGTTCCGCCCCTACCCGCGGTCGTCGCAGCGCCGACGCCATCGACTCACCGTCCCGAACTGCACGACCTGTCCGAAGTGCAGGGGCAGGACGAAGCTCGATTCGGACTCGAGGTCGCCGCCGCCGGAGGACACAATCTGCTCATGCGCGGGACTCCCGGCGCGGGCAAGACACTGCTGGCCCAATGCCTGCCCGGCATCCTGCCGCCCCTCGACGATGCGCAGGCGGTGGAGGTCGCAGCGGTGAGATCGCTGCGTGGAGAGCTCGAGAGCAGTGAGGGCCTCGACCACCGTCCGCCGTTCGAAGCCCCACATCATCGCAGCACCGCCTCGGCAATGGTCGGGGGGCGCAAGCCCGGGTCGATCGGCATCATCAGCCGCGCCCACCGAGGAGTCCTGTTCCTCGACGAGGCGCCGGAGTTCTCCCGGGACGTGTTGGAGGCGCTGCGCCAGCCCCTGGAATCGCGGCAGGTGCAGATCCACCGCGCATGGGGCTCGATGGTGCTGCCGGCAGCCTTCCAGCTGATCATGGCGGCGAACCCCTGTCCGTGTGGCGCGGGAATGCAGGGCGCGGAGGTTCATTGTCAATGCACTCCCATGGACAAGCGCAGGTACCGGAGCAGACTCTCGGGCCCACTGCTCGACAGGGTCGACCTGCAGCTCGAGCTGCTCCCGGTCTCTCCGGCCGACATCCGCCTCGCTGGTGCGCAGGAGTCGAGCGCAGCAGTGACAGAGAGAGTCCTCGCAGCCAGACAGAGACAGGCCGCCAGATACGCCGACTGTCCGTGGAAGCTCAACGCGGCGGCTCCGGGTCCATGGCTTCGCGAGCACTTCTCACTCAGCCCGAAGGCACTCGCCGATCTCGACCGGGCCCTCGAGACCGGGAGGATCACCATGCGCGGGTACGACCGGATTCTGCGAGTTGCGACGACGCTGGCCGATCTCGAAGGGGCTGAGGCCCCCACCGCGGACAGAATCAGAACGGCGCTCGCCCTGCGAAGTCAGGATACGTAAGTGGGGCGGGCGCGTGCCGAAAACCGGCGGACTCGAGTAAGTGAAAGCACGTCGGCGCTCGGATGAGAAGGGGAAGGGCAGATGGACGGGGCAGACGAAGGAACCGAACCAGCACAGGGTCCGACGAGGGGGAACGTGTCCGATGATGCTCGAGCGGCAGTCGCGGCGCTGTTGAGAATCGGTGAGCCGGGTGACGGACTGATGAAGGGCCTCGTCGATGAGATGGGTCCGCGAGCTGTGCTCGATCTCATCATCGCCGTCGCCACCCGGCAGGCCTCAGCGAACGAGGCGGCCGCTGGAGTCTCCACTGCCATCGGCACCGTGGCCGGCGCCGGGCAGCTGTCCGAGGCGCTTGCCAGGTGGGCAGTACGCGGAGAGGAATCGGCGGGCGGCCGGGACCTCGACTCCATGCAGCGGTTGGGCAGTCGGCTCGTGCTGCCCACCGACCCCGAATGGCCCGCAGCTCTGTCCGACCTCGGGCCTGCAGCGCCCTTGGGGCTGTGGGTCAGGGGAGAGGCGTTGCTGCGGTCGGTCCTGCTCCGCGCCGTCGCGGTCGTCGGCGCACGGGCCGCGAGCAGCTACGGCACCAAATGCGCGTCCGATCTCGCCTGGGACCTCTCGGCTCGTGGAGTCACAGTCGTCTCCGGCGGGGCCTTCGGCATCGACGCGGCAGCTCACCGCGCAGCGATTGCGCGCGACCATCCGACAGTGGCGTTCATGGCGGGCGGAGTCGATCGGTTCTATCCGGCCGCGAACACGGAACTGTTTCGACAGATGCTCCCCGGGGGCGCGATCGTCTCGGAGACCGCGCCGGGAATGACGCCCATGCGCCACCGCTTCCTGCTGCGCAATCGACTCATCGCCGCGTCGTCGGTCGCGACGATCATCGTTGAAGCCGGCTGGAGGTCGGGTGCGCTCAACACGGCCAGGCATGCGCTTGAACTCTCACGAGCCGTCGGAGCTTTTCCCGGCTCCGTGTACTCGGCGTCCTCGACGGGTTGCCATCGCCTTCTCCGCCTTCACGAGGCGGAATTGGTGACCTGCTGCGACGACGTCATGGGGCTGCTCGATCTCGCGGAGCCGACGCTCTTCGAGGACACGGCGGCCGCCCCCGCTGACGACCCCGTCGACGACTTGGCGGAGCGGGAGAAGATCTGTCTCAACGCGCTCTCGACGACACGCGCGCTCGACCCCGGCACCATCGCGAGCCGAGCCGGCCTGACCATCGTCGAAGCGCTGTCGGCGCTCGCCGCTCTCGAACTGACCGGGCTGAGCGCCCGACGCGACGCGGGGTGGGTCAAGCTGCGCCGGAAGAAGAGGTGACCGCGTACCCTGGGAGCGTGACGACTTCGAAGAGCATCGCCGAGGCTGTGGCCGGGTACGCGGACCATCTGCGGTCCCGCAACGTCTCCCCGCACACAGCGAAGGCCTACCTCTCCGATGTCGGTGATTTCCTCGACCACACGGGCAGCGGGCAGCGGCCCGATCCAAATCTGGACGACATCGATCTGCAGGATCTGCGCGCCTGGCTGATCGCTCTCGATGACGCGGGTGCGGCGAAGTCGACGGTGGCGCGGAAGATCGCCGCGGTGAAGTCGTTCTTCGCCTACTGCGTGAGCAGCCAGGGTCTGACGAACAATCCGGCGGCCCGACTGCGCACCCCGAAGAAGGACTCACGGCTGCCCACCGTGCTCAAACCCCAGCAGGCGGCGGACCTGATCTCGGCCGTGCCGACAACCGCGGGGGACCCCGACGCTGACAACGACCCTGTGGAGATCGCACGAGCGGCCCGGGACGTGGCGATCCTCGAGATGCTCTACGCCACCGCGGTCCGAGTCTCGGAGCTGTGCGGTCTGGACCGCCGGGACGTCGACCATCACAAATCGATGATCACGGTCCTGGGCAAAGGCAGCAAGGAACGTCGGGTGCCCTTCGGCGGACCCGCACGTGACGCGCTCGAGAGGTGGCTGGGGCTGCGGGCCGCCCTCGCGAGCGACCGGAGCGGGGACGCCCTGTTCCTCGGCCTGCGCGGAGGGCGGATCGGCGCTCGGCAGGTGAGGGAGCTCGTCCACCGCTATGGGGTCGGACAACCCGAGGCTCCGGACATCGGGCCGCACGGGCTCAGGCATTCGGCAGCGACTCACATGCTCGACAGAGGTGCCGACCTGCGGCAGATCCAGGAGCTGCTCGGTCATGCGACCATGAGCAGCACGCAGATCTACACCCACGTTTCGATGCAGAGGCTCCAGGACACCTACCGGCGGGCCCACCCACGGGCCTGAATTTCGGGCGGCACAGCCCGGCACCGCCGTATCGCGGGCCGGCCGTGTCCGCGGGACGTCAGCGCTGCGTCTGCAGGAAGCTCTCCAGAGCATCTCGAAGTGGAGTGTCGCCGTCCCAGACGTCGATCGACATCCCGATGGTACGCGGCTCGTCCAGCACGACTCGGATGAAGTCCGCCACGTTCGCCCGCGAAGTGGAGGCGCCGCGCGGCGACCCCGTGCCGACTTCGCCGGTGCCGGTCGCGGGTTCGTCCGTCAGCCGACCGGGTTTGACGATCGTGTAGTCGAGGCCCGAGGAGATGAGCGCTTCATCCGCTTCCCGTTTGGCATCCCAGTACGCGGCGAAGACCGGATCGGTGCCCTCCGGTACGGGCTCGGTGACGCCGATGAAAGAGATCTGGACGAATCTGCGGACCCCGATCTCCAGACAGGCATCGATCGACTTGAGTGAACCACCCAGATCGATGCTGCGCTTGGCCTCGATCGTCGAGCCCGGTCCGGCGCCGGCGGCGAACACCAAGGCATCGGACCCGGCGACGGCGGCGGCCAGCTCGGCAGCGCTTGCGGTCGCGATATCGCAGATCTGGGCCTGAGCTCCCAGCGCTTCGATCTCGTTCACCTGCTCGGGTCTTCTGATGATCGAGGTCACTTCGTGACCGGCGGAGATGAGCTGTTCAGTGGCTTTCAGGGCAATCTGTCCGTGCCCTCCGACAATGGCGATACGCATGCCTCCAGTTCTATCGCACCAGTGTCCTCATTTCCTGTACTCCCAGTGCCAAGCCTCTGGGAGCGACCCGGTCTGTCGGGCCCAGCCGGGATGAACCCAGCCGAACGTCGGGGCGTTTGCCCGCATCCACGAATGCTGTGCCGTGCCGAACGCGTTGATCCCACCACCCAGGTCCACGGCCAGGGCCCAGCCGTGGTTGGAACGGCCCGGAGTGGCCGCCATCCGTCCTTTGCGGCGCTTGAGGATGACTTGAGTGTCGTAGTCGCGGTAGGAATCCGTGACAGAGATCGGAGAGCCGAATCGGGCCCGATACGCATATGACAGGCGATCGAAGGCCTTCTGCGCGTCGCAGCGGAGCATGTGCCCGGGAGCAGACTCGAGCTCGCACATAGCCGAGGCCGGTATCCGGCCATTCCGGTGACCGCCCCAGGCTCCGGCACCTGAGCTCGTGTCATCGCCGGCCGGTTCCTCCTCCGGGGTGCGCGAGAGTGGCAGGAGGAGGGACTGCTCCTGGCCGAAGAACTGCGCGGGATCGAGGTACTTCCGGTTGCTGGCCGCCGGCCAGACCCCGAGATGCAGACAGGACCTGTCACAGTGGGAACCCTCACCCACGGCGCCGATCATGGCTCCAGGGGCGAAGCTCTCGCCCATCTTGAGGTCGGAGGTCGCCGGTTGGAAGGACACCACGAATCCCGATTCGGTTTCAATGCTCACGGTCTGCGTCCCGGCGACGGACCCGCGGAAGCGGATCACTCCCGCTGCCGGCGCCCGCAGAGGCTCGCCGCCGACAGCCAGCACGTCGATGCCACGGTGGCCCCGCGACCATTTCTCCTCCGGCGGATCGAAGGCTTCGATGATCTCCATCGCCGGGACCGGTGAGACCCAAGTGGCAGTGAGCTTCTCCACGGCGACGGCACGGTCCGCGGGAAGGAGGAGGGTCGCCTCGGCGAGGATCAGGGCGAGGATCGCAAGGATCGGTGTCAGCGCCGACGAGAACCGAGTCCGGAGCAGTGGTGGGCTGGTGTCGAATCGGGTCATGGATTCATCGAAGAGCAGCACGCCAGGGAAGTCACCAGCGCCGAATTTCCCTGTGGAAGAGCGCGGGGCATCCACAGGGAAAACGAGCATGAGTGCGGCGTCGAACCACAGTACGACGGGCACGAGTCAGGGGAGTGGTCCGAACGCCGCGGCGCGGGCGATCCCCGCCGCGCAGGCGAAACCCGGCGATCAGCGCGATGCGAGTGGGAATGGCGCGGTGCAGGTGTTGTCCAGCTCCTTCGGGCACGAGTCCCGCCTGTGTCCCGCCATCCACAAGCGAAAGTGCATGAGTCGGGCGGAAGAGCTCCGCGATGAGGGTCATCGATTGGAAAACGCTTGGTCGGCCGGGCTACACTGGGCTCAGCAGAAGCGTGTCTTCTGACTACGCGTATTCGAATTCTTCTCCACCCCGAGGTGCAAGCGGTCCATCTGGGCAGTCTTGTGGGGTGCGCGGACCGAATACCAGGCATCAACCGAAATCGTCACCGTCGTCGGCAGTCGAAACGCTGCCCGTCAACCGTGACTCAGTGCGCCCGAGAGGCGCAAGAGAAAGGAGCGTCGGCATGGCCGTCGTCACCATCCGCCAGCTGCTCGACAGCGGCGTCCACTTTGGACACCAGACCCGTCGTTGGAACCCGAAGATGAAGCGCTTCATCTTCACGGAGCGCAACGGCATCTACATCATCGACCTGCAGAAGTCGCTGGGCTACATCGACAACGCCTTCGAGTTCGTCAAGGAAACCGTCTCCCACGGTGGCTCGATCCTCTTCGTCGGCACCAAGAAGCAGGCACAGGAATCGATCGCCGAGCAGGCCAAGCGCGTCGGCCAGCCCTTCGTCAACCAGCGTTGGCTCGGCGGCATGCTCACCAACTTCCAGACCATCTCGCTGCGTCTGGCTCGCCTGAAGGAACTCGAAGAGATCGACTTCGACGACGTTGCCGGCTCGGGTCACACCAAGAAGGAACTCCTCATTCTCCGTCGTGAGAAGGACAAGCTGGAGAAGACCCTCGGTGGTATCCGCGACATGCAGCGCACTCCGTCCGCTGTCTGGATCGTCGACACCAAGAAGGAACACCTGGCCGTCGACGAAGCGAAGAAGCTGGGCATCCCGGTCATCGCGATCCTCGACACCAACTGCGACCCCGATGACGTCACCTACCCGATCCCGGGCAACGACGACGCCATCCGCTCGGTGTCCCTGCTCACCCGCGTGATCGCCGACGCGGTCGCCGAGGGCCTCATCGCCCGTCACTCCTCCCCGGACGAGGGCGGCGAGAAGAACGTCTCCGCCGTCGAGCCGATGCCGGAGTGGGAGCGCGAACTGCTCGAAGGCAGCGCCCCTGCCGGTGAAGAAGGCCCTGCCGGTGAAGCGGCAGAAGCCGGCGAAGCTGCTCCCGAGGAAGCCGCTTCCACCGAAGAGGCAGCGCAGGAGCCCGCGGGAGCCACCGAGACCGAAGAGGCAGCGCAGGAGCCCGCGGCAGCCGGTGCCGACTCCACCGAGTCCGCACAGTCCTGATTTCCTTCAACTCCACCACCAATAGGAGAAAGTATGGCAAACTACACTGCCGCTGACATCAAGTCGCTGCGAGAGAAGACCGGCGCCGGAATGATGGACGTCAAGAAGGCTCTCGGCGAAGCCGACGGCGACCAGGCGAAGGCCATCGAGATCCTCCGCGTCAAGGGCCTCAAGGGTGCCACCAAGCGCGAAGGACGTTCCACCAGCGACGGCCTCGTGGCCGCTCATGTCGACGGTGGAGTCGGCACGATGATCGAACTCAACTCGGAGACCGACTTCGTCGCGAAGTCGGACCCCTTCATCGCACTTGCGGACGAGGTCCTCAACCTGGCAGTGGCCAACAAGGCCGAGTCCGCCGAGGCACTCCTCGAGACCGAGGTCGACGGCAAGCCCGTCTCCCAGTTCATCACCGAAAGCGGAGCCACGCTGGGTGAGAAGGTCGCGCTGCGCCGTGTCGCCCGGCTCGAAGGCTCCGCCATCGAGTCGTACCTGCACCGCACGAACAAGGACCTGCCTCCGCAGGTCGGCGTTCTGCTCGCCTACGAAGGCGACGACTCGGCAGTCGCTCACGATGTGGCTGTCCATATCGCCGCGATGAGCCCGAAGTACTTCTCGCGCGAAGAGGTCCCCGCCGACCTCGTCGAGAACGAACGTCGCATCGCCGAGGACACCGCGAAGAACGAAGGAAAGCCCGAGAAGGCTCTGCCGAAGATCATCGAAGGACGCGTCAACGGCTTCTTCAAGGAGAACTGCCTGCTTGACCAGGCATTCGCCAAGGATCCCAAGCAGTCCGTGGGCAAGGTCCTCGAGGCCGCCGGCGTCAAGGCAACCGGATTCCTGCGCTTCCGCGTCGGATCCTGAAGCCTTCTCAACCGCTGACCAGGTACTTCGCCAACAGGCGAAGTCGCCACATCAGCTGTCGTCGGCCTGAGAGTGATCTCATAAGCGAGTGACGGGGTCGGACCATTGGGTCCGGCCCCGTTTTCGCTAAACTGTCAACAACCATCGTGCCCGCACGGAAGAAGGACTCAATGACATCCACCCCGGTTCACGAATCCAGTCATGCCAGCAGACCGGTTCGTACCCACCGTCGCCGCGTACTCCTCAAGCTGTCCGGCGAGGTGTTCGGAGGCGGGAAGATCGGCGTCGATCCCGACGTGGTGGCCGCTGTGGCTCGAGAAGTCGCTCCCATCGTCGACGAGGTGGAAGTCAGCATCGTCGTCGGAGGCGGCAACTTCTTCCGGGGAGCAGAGCTCTCCCAGCGGGGCATGGACCGGACCCGCGCCGACTACATGGGCATGCTCGGCACCGTGATGAACTGCCTGGCCCTGCAGGACTTCCTCGAGCAGCTCGGCGTCGACACCCGAGTCCAGACGGCGATTCCCATGTCGCAGGTCGCCGAGTCCTACATCCCCCGCCGTGCCATGCGCCACATGGAGAAGAACCGCGTCGTCATCTTCGGCGCCGGCGCCGGCCTGCCCTACTTCTCCACGGATACCGTGGCCGCACAGCGGGCCCTCGAGATCCACGCCGACGAGGTGCTCATCGCCAAGAACGGCGTCGACGGCGTTTACACCGCCGACCCGAACCTCGATCCGACCGCGGAGAAGATCAACGAGATCACCTATGAGGAGGCGCTGATCTCAGGCCTCAAGGTCGTCGACGCCACAGCGTTCTCCCTGTGCATGGACAACAAGCTTCCGATGCACGTCTTCGGCATGGAAGGCGAAGGCAACCTGCGCAAGGCGATCGCGGGGGAGAAGATCGGCACCGTCGTCAAGTAGTCGAGCGGCCGCCGAGCTGCCGGAATTCGTGGTGCAGCCGGCCCGCCGGAATACCCACGCCATCCGTGCTCAGGCATTGCTGTCGTATTGCCTGCGCCGAGGTGATGGCATGCCGACGTGCAGCTGATCAGTAGTGCCCGGCGACTTCCACTCCTGCATGAACCACGCTCAGACCGGGCCAAGTGGTGTCGGGGGTGGGTGAGTTGCGGCATTTGTGACCCAAGACCCATAGAATGAATCCAAAGTTCCCACCGACGAAAGAGTGAGTCGTGATTGAAGAAACACTGGCAGAGGCCAGGGAGAAAATGGACAAGGCCGTGGAGTTCACCCAGGAGGACTTCGGGTCGATTCGCACCGGCCGGGCCAATCCCGCTCTGTTCGCCAATATCGAGATCGAGTACTACGGCGCTCCGACTCCTCTGCAGCAGCTGGCTTCGTTCCAGACTCCGGAAGCTCGTACGATTCTCGTGACGCCCTATGACCGCGGCGCTCTCGGCGACATCGAGAACGCACTGCGCAACTCGGACATCGGTGCCAACCCGGCCAACGACGGCAACGTCATCCGCGTCGTGCTCCCGGAGCTCACCGAGGAGCGACGCAAGGAATACGTCAAGATCGTCAAGAGCAAGGCCGAGGATGGAAAGGTCTCCATCCGCAACATCCGTCGTCACTCGAAGGACACCCTCGAGCGCATCAAGAAGGACGGAGAGGCCGGGGAGGACGAGGTCACCCGAGCCATCTCCGAGCTCGACGAGCTGACGAAGGCCAAGGTGGACAGCATCGACAAGCTGCTCGCCAAGAAAGAAGCCGAGCTGCTCGAGGTCTGATGATCGCGTTGACCGGGCCCAGCAGTCCCTCGTCCGGTCCGGCTCCTGCAGAGGAGCCGGACGGGACTTCGACGCGAAACGAGGGACTTCGCACTTCCCACCTCGGGGTCGAGGGCCAGACCCCGGACTCAGCCGGCGCCTCTGGGCAGTCTGACGACGATCCGGCATCCGACGGTGACTCGTCGGGCACGTCCCGCGGTGGTTCTTCAAGCCACTCAGACGCCGCAGGCGGCGCAGATGGCTCAGGCGCCTCGGGCCCCTCAGGCGACACAGCGGTGCCGAGCACCGCCGGTGACGTCCACACGCCCGAAGCTCAGCGCAACGAATCGCCGGCCGACGCTCAGCGGAACGAATCGCCGGCCGACGCTCAGCGGAACGAATCGCCGGCCGAAGCTCAGCGCAACGAATCGCCGGCCGACGCTCAGCCGAACGACGCGACGGCCGCCAGCGGTGGAGCGCACGTTTTCGGTTCGGCAGATGCCGAACCGGCCCCGGACTCCGGTCCGACCGCCCTCGCGTACCCTCGCCGCAGGGACCTGCGAGCCTCGGACAAGCCCTACACTCCCGGTGAGCCTTACTCGAATCCCCAGCCCCCGGACGAGGCCGGCACCGAGGCGGAGGCCCCCACGAAGGACTACGGCAGAGCCGGGCGCAACCTCCCCGCCGCCATCGGGATGGGACTGCTGCTCGGTGGAGCAGTGCTCGCCTCGCTGCTCATCTTCCCGACGTCATTCCTCTTCATCATCCTCATCGCCATCGTGGTCGCGATGTGGGAGTTGGCCAATGCGCTCTCACGCTCCGGCTCCCTCGTCTCCCGCGTGCCGACCGTCGTGGCGGCCGCCTGCATGGTGGTGGCCACCTTCTTCGGAGGACGCGAAGCGCTCTGGGTGACCTTCGCCGCCGGAGCCGGCGCGGTGATGCTGTTCACCATGGTCGAACGGCGCAAGAACGCGGTCAAGGACGTGTCCATGTCGCTGTTCGCGCTGACCTATGTCGGGCTGATGGCATGCTTCGTCGTCTATCTGCTGACCGAGCCCGACGGGAATCTCTACGTCATTCTGTTCCTCGCCTGTGTCGTCGCCTCGGACACCGGCGGCTATATCTTCGGAGTCGTCTGGGGCAAGCACCCCATCGCCCCGAGCATCTCTCCGAAGAAGTCCTGGGAGGGCTACCTCGGTTCGGTGGTGTTCACCACCGCCGTCGCCGTCATCCTGGCCCTGGTCGTCTTCGGCGCTCCCTTCTGGACGGGCATCGTCATCGGCGTCGTGATCCCGGCCTTCGCGACCCTCGGTGACTTCAGCGAATCGATGATCAAACGCGATCTCGACCTCAAGGACATGGGCACCCTGCTGCCCGGCCACGGGGGAGTCATGGACCGCCTCGACTCGATCCTCCCCACGGCACCGGTCGCGCTCGTCCTGCTCTCGGTTCTGCCCGGGTACCTCTGATCGCCTCCCGGCCGTTACCGCGATCCGTGCCCGCGCACGTGGCCGCGGGCACATCTCGTCCGCTTGCCCTTCGTGAGACAATGGAGCGGTGAGTTCTCAAGCAGGTAGCAGGCAAGTCAGGCCCGTCGTCGAGCACGCCGACGGAACGACCTCGAAGACCCCGACGCGGGATGGTCGTCCGCTCCTCAATTTCAAATCGCCGCGAGTCAGCCAGCCGAAGGAGCATCTGGCCGACATGTCGATGGACGAGCGCATCGCCGCGGTCCAGGAGATGGGTCTGCCCGCGTTCCGGGCGAAGCAGCTCTCGACGCACTACTTCACGCACTACCAGACCGACGTCGACGCGATGACCGATCTGCCGAAGTCTCTGCGCGAACCGTTGGGGGAGCGCTTCTTCCCGCCCCTGCTCACCGAGGTGCGACGGCTGAGGACCGAGAACGGCGACACGATCAAGTTCCTCTGGCGCCTCTTCGACGGTGCGCTCGTCGAGTCGGTGCTCATGCGCTACCGCAACCGCGTCACCCTCTGCGTCTCGAGTCAGTGCGGCTGCGGGATGAACTGTCCGTTCTGCGCCACGGGTCAGCAGGGCCTGACCCGCAACATGTCCACGGCCGAGATCGTCGAGCAGGTCATTCGCGCCAACCAGGTGATCGCGGCAGGGGAACTGGCGCCCGCCTCGGCAGGGGAGGCTTCGTCGAGCGACGAGGTGGCACTCGGGGCGGAAGCCGACGAGGAGCAGGGCGAAGCACCCGAGGGTGGCAGCGGTGCGGGAAGCACCTCGGCGAGCGGACCCGAGCGCGTGAGCAACATCGTCTTCATGGGCATGGGCGAACCCCTGGCCAACTACAAGCGAGTGATGAACGCGGTGCGCCGCTTCGTCGACCCTGCCCCCGCGGGCCTGGGCATGTCGGCCCGCCGCATCACCATCTCGACGGTCGGTCTCGTGCCGGGCATCAACAAGCTCGCCGCCGAGGACATCCCTGTCACCTTCGCGCTCAGCCTCCACGCACCCGACGACGAGCTGCGCGACGAGATGATCCCGGTCAACACCCGCTGGAAGGCCGACGAGGCGATCGACGCCGCCTACAACTACTTTCAGGTCACCGGTCGCCGGGTCAGCATCGAATACGCGCTGATCAAGGACATGAACGATCACGCCTGGCGAGCAGAGCTGCTGGCCAAGAAGCTCAACGCTCGCGGCCGGGGCTGGGTGCACGTCAATCCGATCCCGCTCAACCCGACCCCCGGATCGGTGTGGACCGCCTCGGAGCCGGAAGTCGCGAACGAATTCGTCCGCCGGCTCGTCGACGCCGGCGTCCCGACGACCATCCGCGACACCCGTGGGTCGGACATCGACGGCGCCTGCGGTCAGCTCGCAGCCGCCGACTGACCCCGCCCTCGGCGAACTGCCACCGAGCCCCGGCCTGCGCGCCGGGCGCCGGCGCAAATTTTCCCGGTCCGCCAATTATCATGGTGGAAATGACACTTACGGCGATTCGCTTTTGGAGGAATCATGGCGGACACCACTTTCCCGCGAATGTCCGGTTGGAAGAACGGCTACGACCCGAAACAGGTCGACAGCTTCTTCAAGCGCGCACGCGAATCCTTCGAGCGCGAGACTCCGCTGCCCGGTGACCTGGACTCGAGGGCGGTGCGGACGGTCGGCTTCGATCTCGTCCGAAAGGGCTACCACGTCGCCGTCGTCGACGCAGCTCTCGACCGGCTCGAGGATGCGTTCGCCAAGCAGGCGCGCGACCGCCTCATCGCCCAGTCGGGGCAGGACGCCTGGGTGCAGGAGCTCACCCGCGTCGCCGCCTCCCTGCGCAAACGCCTCGTGCGCGAGCACGGCGAACGATTCGACAACCCTCCGGTCGGAGTCATCGGCTACGACATCGGGCAGGTCGACGAGATGTGCGACAAGGTCAACGCCTACTTCACCCAGGGTGTGGCGATGAGCGTCGACCAGGTCCGGCGCGTGCTGTTCAGGACCGCGAAAGGGGACAAGGCCTACGACGAGGATCAGGTGGATGCCTTCATCGACCGGGTCGTGGAAGTGATGGCCTCCGTTGACTGACCTCCACTATTTCGCCAAACCCACCGACGCCTCGCCCGGGACCTTCAACCCGGTGTTCGAGCTGCTCGACCACCCCGTGGCGATGGGGGAGTCCGACGCCGTCATCCTCACGGGCCCGGCTCCCCAGAGACCGGTGCTCGACGGCCGGGAGGTCTCCGACCCGCGCCTGGTGAAGGCGCTGTCGCAGCCGATCGAACTCACCCGCGCCGAGGTGCTCGACCGCAGTGCGAAGCTCGGCGGGATCCTGCGTGCGATGGGACTCGTCGCCGACGATGCCGATTCCACGTCCGGTCCCGGGACCGCGACGGACCCGGACGCGGGGCCAGGTACCGCGAGGGACGAAGGACCGGCGACTCTGATCATCGACGAGGCTGTTCCTCCGATCGCCCGGGCGCTGAGCATTCTCGCCGCCGTGCGGATCGGCCTGCTCGTGGATATGCGATCCGCCCACAACCGCGGTTCCACCACGAGCGCCGTGGTGCCGACCGGGGCAGGGATGGCAGAGGCGGAGATCGCCTCCGAAGCCGGGCTCATCGATGCCGAGCCCCAGGAATCCGGTCCGATCGTGCTCCTCCACCCCATCGACGCCGCGCCGACCAACTCGGGCCGAGCGTCGGTGAAGGTCGTGCGCTCACGCTTCGAGGGGGTCGGCATCACGGTCGCGGGGGAGACCGCGAACCTCGATCAGGCGATGCGTGATTCCCGGGTCGAATCCGCCGAGGTGACGCCCCTGACTCCGGACGCCGCCGTGATCCTCGACGACTCGGGCACCATCGACGCCACCTCGAGTGTTGAATGGCTCCAGGACACGGTCCTCACCAAGGAGTGACCCGGGCCGCGCGGGCCCGGGCCATGCTTTCTCAGTTGGCGAAGGCGTTGATGCCGGTCATCGCCCGTCCCAGGGTCAGCTGGTGGACCTCGTGTGTGCCCTCGTAGGTGAGCACGGTCTCGAGGTTGACCGCGTGACGCAGCGGCGGGTACTCGCTGGTGATGCCCGAACCGCCGAAGAGCGCACGCAGGTCACGGCACACGTTCATCGCGGAGTCGACGTTGACCATCTTGCCCAGGCTGATCTGCTCCGGACGCACACCCTGGTCCGAATCCTTGAGTCTGCCCAGATGCGCTGCCAGCAGCGTGATCTGCGAATACTGACCGAATGCCTTGGCCAGCTTCTGCTGCGTGATCTGGAACGACGAGATGGGGCGCTGGAACTGGATGCGCGTTCCGGTGTACTCGAGCGCGGAGAGCAGCGCATCGCGGGCGGCGCCGGTGACGCCGAAGACGATCCCGAACCGCGCCTCCGACAGGCAGCTCAACGGGCCCTTGAGGCCCTTGGCCTTTGGCAGCATCGCGTCCTCGGGCAGGCGCACGTTGTCGAGCACGATCTCGCCGGTGATCGACGCGCGCAGTGAGATCTTGCGGTGGACCTCCGGCGTCTGGACACCCTCGGTGTCGCTGGGAACGACGAAACCACGGATGACGGGGTTGCCCTTGTCGTCGAACTCCTCGGTCTTCGCCCAGACGACCATGACGTCGGAGACCGGCGAGTTGGTGATCCACATCTTCGCGCCGTTGAGGATCCAGTCGCTGCCGTCGCGGCGCGCGGTCGTCTTCATGCCCGAAGGGTCGGAGCCGACGTCGGGCTCGGTCAGTCCGAAGCAGCCGATCGCCTTGCCCGCGGCCATGCGCGGCAGCCATTCCTCCTTCTGCGCCTCGGAGCCGAAGTGGTGGATGGCGAACATCGCGAGCGATCCCTGCACGGACACGAGCGAGCGCAGACCGGAGTCGATGGCCTCGAGCTCACGACAGGCCAGGCCGTACTGGGTCGCCGTCGACCCGCCGCAGCCGTAGCCCTCGAGGTGCATGCCGAGCAAGCCGAGCTCTCCCAGGCCCTCCGCGAGGTCCCGTGCCGGGATCGTACCCTCGAGGTAGTAGTCGCCGATGTGCTCGCGAACGTTCTCGTCCAGCCACTTCCGCACGATCGACGCGAATTCGAGGTCTTCCTTCTCGAAGATGGAATCCAGTCCCAGGATGTCGTCGGGGCTCAGCGTTGCACTCATGAAAACCTCTCTCAGGCGTCGAATGGTGTCCGCACTCACGCAGAGAAACCGAGGCCGGTCAAGACATTTCCCAGAGAACTTTGGCATCATCGGTAGGCGTGAGCAAACGTAGAATCATTGTAGTCGGCTCGACCGGCTCGGTCGGCACTCAAGCCCTCGAAGTCCTCACCGCGAACGCTGCGGATTTCGAAGTCATCGGACTCGCTGCGGGCTCCCAGATCGAGCTTCTGCTGACTCAGGCTCTCGACTTCTCCGCCCCCGTCATCGGGCTGACCACCCCGCCCGCCGGGGGAGAAGCGGAGATCCGACAGCGACTCGATCAGTTGGCCGCGGATCGCGGAATCAGCAGCCCGGTGCGCGAAATCCTCATCGGGGACGACGCCGCCGAGGCGGTTGCCGGGGCCCCTGCCGACCTCATCCTCAACGCCGTGACCGGGGCCGCGGGTCTCGGCGCCACCTTGGCCGCGCTCGACCGCGGCACCGACGTGGCCCTGGCGAACAAGGAGTCGCTCATCATCGGCGGCTCGATCGTCCTCGATGCCGCCGCCCGCACCGGCGCCCGGCTCATCCCCGTCGACAGTGAGCATTCGGCGATCGCCCAGGCGCTGCGCTCGGGCACCGCCGATGAGGTGCACAAGCTCATCATCACGGCCTCCGGCGGACCGTTCCGCGGCATGACCCGCGACGCTCTGCGCAGGGTGACACCGGCCCAGGCGTTCAAGCATCCCACCTGGACGATGGGTGACGTCATCACCATCAACTCGGCGACGTTGGTCAACAAGGGCCTCGAGGTCATCGAGGCGCACCTGCTCTTCGACATCGACTTCGACCGGATCGAAGTCGTCGTCCACCCGCAGAGCCAGATCCATTCGATGGTCGAATACATGGACGGTTCGACGATCGCCCAGATCTCACCTCCGGACATGCGCCTGCCGATCGCCTATGCCCTGGGCACCGAGCCGAACGGTGAGCCCCGGCGGCTGCGCTCAGGAGCCGAAGGCAACAACTGGATGCAGCCGACGCACTGGTCGTTCGAACCGGTCAACCACATCGCGTTCCCGGCCCTCGGTCTGGCCGTCGACGCGGGCCGCCGAGGCCGCAGCTACCCCGCCGTCTTCAACGCCGCCAACGAAGTGCTCGTCGACGCCTTCGTGGCCGGGCAGATCCCGTTCACTGCGATCGACGAGGGCATCGATTCGGCGATGAGGGCCCACGAACCCGCCGCCGAGCACACGGTCGAGACCGTGCTCGCCGCCGACGCCTGGGCCCGCGAGTTCACCCGCGACCAGCTGGCGGCACGACCCGAGCCCGTCGGCAGGGTCTGACATGGTCACACTCCTCTACATCGTCGGTGTCCTCCTGTTCCTCATCGGGATCTCCATCTCGATCGCCCTCCACGAACTCGGGCACCTGACCCCGGCGAAGAGGTTCGGGGTCAAGGTCACCCATTACATGGTCGGGTTCGGCCCGACCCTGTTCTCATTCCGCCGAGGTGAGACGGAGTACGGCGTCAAAGCGCTGCCGTTGGGCGGTTTCATCGCGATGCCGGGGATGTACCCGCCGGTCGAGGCGACGGACCGCCGCCTCGGCGAGGGTGCTGCTGCCACCGGGGAGGGCACTGCTCCCATCGCCGAGAGGTCTGTTCCCACCGTCGAGGCGGCGCGACGACCACGTCGAGCGAAGCGGGGGCGGCTGTTCGAATCCACGATGGCTGATGCCCGGGACTTCTCGAATCAGGAGATCGAGCCGGGGGAGGAGCACCGCACGTTCTATGCGCTGTCGGTGCCCAAGCGACTGGTCGTGATGTTCGCGGGACCATTCGTCAACCTCGTGCTCGGAATCCTCATCATGGCGGTCTCGTTGCTCGGCATCGGCGTGATGACGCCGACGACCACTGTCGCCACCGTCGTCGAATGCGCGGTCGATGCCGGCGAAGCGGCGTCCCGACCCGCCGACCAGCGTCAGGCCTGTCAATCGGGTGACCAGCTCACCCCCGCGTGGGAGGCCGGCATCAAGCCCGGTGACCGGATCACGTCCGTCGCCGGCGTCCCGGCCAAGGACTGGGAGACCCTCTCGAGCGTCATCGAGGATCAGGCCGGGAAGAACGTGCAGGTGGAATTCGTCCGCGACGGCTCGACCGAGACGGTGACCGTGCCGATCATCGCGCATGAGCGGCCGCGATTGGACGAGCGGGGAGCGCCACTTCTCAATCCGGATGGCAGCCCGCAGACGGAGACCGAGGGGTTCTTCGGAATCGGCCCGGTTCAGGAGCGCATGCCACTGCCGTTGGGCGAGTTCCCCGGCGCGGTCTGGGACCAGGTCAGCGGAGTGTTCCATGCGATCGTGACTCTGCCCGTCAAACTCGTCGACATCACGCAGGTCGCGGTCGGGGAGAAGGAGCGCGACGCCGAGGGCCTCGTCGGAATGGTCGGCGTCGGGCGCGTGGCCGGCGAGATCGTGTCCACGGACCGCCTCGAGGTCGTCGACAAGGCGCAGATGGGCCTCGGCATGCTCGGTTCGCTCAACATCTTCCTGTTCGCGTTCAACATGATCCCGCTGCTCCCGCTCGACGGCGGTCACATCGCCGTCGCCCTCTACGAGGGGGCGCGCCGCCGCATCAATCAGTGGCGCGGCCGGGGAGTGGTCGGTCCGTTCGACACCGCGAAGCTGCTGCCGCTGACCTACGTCGTCATCGGATTGATGCTGTGTATGACCGCGCTGCTCGTCTACGTCGACCTGGTCAAGCCGATCACCCTCGACGCGATCTTCAGATCCGCCGGCTGAGGCAGCGCCGCGACCACCTCGACGTGAGGCAGCCCCGCGACTCCCGCGGCTGAGGCAGCGCCGCGACTCCCGTGGCGTGAGGCATCGCACCGTCGGCGGACAGGTGAGCCCAGGGTTGGGGTTCTACAATGAGGGAGGACTCGAACAGTCAGGCTGGCCCCCAGCCGAAACGAAGGGATTGTGTTCGTGACATCGGTGAACCTCGGAATGCCCGCTCCACCTCCACCTGTGCTGTCGCCTCGGCGGAAGACGCGTCAGATCAAGGTCGGCAAGGTGGGCGTCGGTTCCGACTACCCCGTCAGCGTCCAATCGATGACGACGACACCGACGACGGACATCAACGCCACCCTCCAGCAGATCGCCGAGCTCACCGCCTCGGGCTGCGACATCGTGCGTGTGGCCTGCCCTTCGGCCGACGACGCCGCAGCTCTGCCCGCGATCGCGGCGAAGTCGCAGATCCCCGTCATCGCCGACATCCACTTCCAGCCGAAGTACGTCTTCGCCGCGATCGACGCCGGCTGTGCGGCCGTGCGCGTCAACCCCGGCAACATCCGGAAGTTCGACGACCAGGTCAAGGAGATCGCGAAGGCCGCGAAGGACGCCGGCACCTCGATCCGCATCGGCGTCAACGCCGGGTCGCTCGACAAGCGCATCATGGAGAAGTTCGGCAAGGCCACCCCGGAGGCCCTCGTGGAATCCGCGGTGTGGGAGGCCTCCCTGTTCGAGGAGCACGACTTCCACGACTTCAAGATCTCCGTCAAGCACCACGACCCGGTGATCATGGTCCGCGCCTACGAACTGCTCGCCGAGCGCGGTGACTGGCCGCTTCACCTCGGCGTCACCGAGGCGGGGCCCGCGTTCCAGGGCACGATCAAGTCCGCCACCGCCTTCGGCGCCCTGCTCTCGCAGGGGATCGGCGACACGATCCGAGTCTCCCTCTCCGCCCCTCCGGTCGAAGAGGTCAAGGTCGGCAGCCAGATCCTCGAGAGCCTCAACCTGCGCCCGCGGAAGCTCGAGATCGTCTCCTGCCCCTCCTGCGGCAGGGCACAGGTCGATGTCTATACCCTGGCCGAGAAGGTCACCTCCGGCCTCGAGGGCATGGAGGTTCCGCTGCGGGTGGCCGTCATGGGCTGTGTCGTCAACGGTCCGGGCGAGGCCCGGGAGGCCGACCTCGGTGTGGCCAGCGGCAATGGCAAGGGCCAGATCTTCGTCAAGGGCGAGGTCATCAAGACCGTGCCGGAATCCCAGATCGTCGAGACACTCATCGAAGAGGCCATGCGCATCGCCGAGGAGTCCGATGTGCCCTCCGGTCCGCCGGAGGTCGTCGTCGGTTGAGAGCTTCCGTCGTCGCAGGGTGAGGGTGGGCCGGTGCTGAGAGTCGCCCGACTGGGTCATCAACACACACGCTGGCTGCAGGGCCTGCTGGCGCTCAAACCATGCGAGAACGTCTACCTGCTCGCCCTGCTCGACGTCTCCGGGACCGCTCAGATGAGCTCTCCCGCCGGGTCCCTGCTGGGGGTCTTCGACGGCGAGCGACCGGTGGCGGCCTATTGGGCCGGAGGCAACATCATTCCCGTCGCCGCCACCCCTGAGACCAATCAGGCCCTGGCCGCCAAGCTCAACGCCGAAGGCCGGTACTCCTGCTCCCTCATCGGCGATCGCCGAGTCGTCCTCGACCTGCACCGCCGGCTCAGCTGGGGCAGGCCGCGCGGCATCCGCGAACGCCAGCCACTCTTGGCCATCAGCTCCCCGCCCCAGGTCGAACCCGACCCCGAGGTGCGTCTGGCGACCCTCGACCAGCTGCCGGCCGTGTTCGCCGCCAGCGTCGACATGTTCACCAACGAAGTCGGCTTCTCACCGACCGAGGGTGGCGAATCGAGCTACCTGGCCCGAGTGCGCAGCATCATCCGGGGCGGCAACTGCTTCGTCCGGATCTCCGACACGCTCCCGCAGGGAGGCCGGGTCCCGCGGTGGCCGGCCCGCGACCTGGACGAGCAGGTGCTGTTCAAGGCCGACATCGGGATCAGGGCACCACGCGTCGTCCAGGTCCAAGGAGTCTGGGTGCACCCCGAAGTGCGCAACCTCGGCCTCGGCGCGGCGGGCATGGCCGCCGTCGTGGCGCAGACTCAGGCGGCAGGACACCCGATGGTGAGCCTCTACGCCAATGACTACAACGAGGTGGCGCTGCGCGTGTATCAGAGGGTCGGCTTCGAACAGGTCGGCACTTTCGCCACCGTCATGTACTGAGCCGGAAACTCGGTACCCGCCCGGAAATGCTGAGCCGGCGCTCAGGGATGGTCGCGGCGGCGCGGTTTGGCGGCCTCGTCCTGGAACTTCTCCATCTCGCGCCGATCCTTCTTCGTCGGTCGACCCATCCCCTTGTCCCGGCGGGGAACGAATCCGCGCAGCGCAGGATCGGGGGCCGGGGTGAGGTCTTCATAGCACTGCACTGCGATCGATGCCTGGCCCCGGGTCGGCACGAACCCGGTGATCTTCCGGATGAACTCACTCCCGGCCTTGCGAACCCGGACCTCCTGCCCGATCGACACCTTCTGTGAGGCCTTGACCCGCTGGCCGTCGAGCTGCACGTGCCCGCCGCGACAGGCCTGGGTGGCGAGATTCCGGGTCTTGAACATCCGCGTCGTCCACAGCCAGACATCGATGCGCTGATGGGTCTGCTCGGAGCGGTCAATCTCCATCGCCGACACCCGATTCGACTGCGCCGACCCCCGTGTCGGCAGCGCCGACTGCTGACTCGACCGTGACGCGCGCCGCGGTGGGAGTCGGCCAGTCGTGGACACCTGCCCACTCGGCCCCGGGGACCGGGAGGATGGGGGAATCCGTGTCGAGGGCGATCTCCGCGCGGCGTGCGAACGTCTGGGCGGGCCGTCCGCGGCCCTGAGTGACCGCACGCCCAGTGGGCTCGAGCAGCGGCAACATGGTGCGGCGGAAGGTATCGGACTGCAGCTCGACCCCGGCGACCGTCTCGTGGAGAGTCCGCAGCTGGCGCAGCGAGAACTCGGGGCCGAGCAGACCGAAGGGATCAGGGGTGCGCTCGTGGAGCGACCGGAGCCGGTGGACCGCGACCCGCACGATCTCCTGATGCTCGGCGCTGAGCTCGGTCACCTCGGTGACCGGCACCATCTTCCGCCGTTCGTCGGCGCCGAAGTCGCCGGTCCCGTCGAGCACGTCGAGGTGGGCCACCGAGATCACCCAGCCGCGATCGTCGCGATCGGGCTGGTCGAAGACATGCAGCTGGATGGGGGAGCGGTCGATCAACCGCGCCTTCTCCCGCAGGCAGCGGGCGACCGCCTCGGCGAGTCTTTCCTGCGGACGGAGGATCGAACCGGGCAGCTGCCACTGTCCGTCCTGGGCGCGGATGAGGAGAACATGCAGGCCCCTGCGGGCGACGGGGCACAGCACCGCAGTGTCCACGGCCACGGAGGGGCGAGGGAACTGCTCGAGAGAAGTGGAATCAGGCATGCTCTTCAGATCGGATCGGGACGTGGAGGACGGCTCTGACCACCCAGTCTAATTCTCTTCCCGACAGTCGCGAATCGATGCCCGCTCACCCCCACCCTCGCCCCTCGGACAGGGCCGGGCCTCGGGGCGTCCCGAACGTGATCTCGACGCCTGTGCGGGCGGAATTGCCGCTGGTGCTCCCGGGCCTATAGTGTTCGATTTGAGTTGTGAGACATTGAGGAGAATCACCCATGGCGCTACGCATGTCGTCCCTGTTTGTGCGAACCCAGAAGGAAGACCCGGTCGGCGCCGAGGTCGCCAGCCACAGACTGCTCCACCGCGCCGGGTACATCCGCCGGTCGGCGCCGGGAATCTACACCTGGCTGCCGCTGGGCCTCAAGGTGCTGGCGAAGATCGAGGCGATCGTGCGCGACGAGATGGCCCGCGTCGGCTCCCAGGAAGTCCACTTCCCGAGCCTGCTGCCCGCCGACCCCTACAAGGCTTCGGGCCGGTGGGAGGCCTACGGCTCCGACATCTTCACCCTGACGGACCGCAAGGACAACGACTACCTGCTGGCGCCCACCCACGAAGAGGTGTTCACGCTCCTCGTCAAGGACCTGTACTCCTCCTACAAGGATCTGCCGCTGTCGATCTACCAGATCCAGACGAAGTACCGCGATGAGGCCCGGCCGCGCGCCGGGCTGCTGCGGGGCCGCGAATTCATCATGAAGGACGCCTACTCCTTCGACATCGACGACGCCGGGCTCGACGCCTCCTACGAGGCGATGCGGGTGGCCTACCTGCGCGCGTTCGCCCGCCTCGGCCTGCCCTGCCTGCCGATCAAGGCCACGCCGGGCGCGATGGGCGGATCCGGCACCGAGGAGTTCATCTACCCCTCCGAGGTCGGCGAGGACACGTTCGTCCGCTCACCCGGCGGCTACGCCGCCAACGTCGAAGCCGTCACCTCGGTCGTTCCGGAGGCCATCGACTACACCGATGCCCCGGCCGCCCACATCGAGGACACCCCCGACACCCCGACGATCGAGACGCTCGTCGCCGCCGCCAACGCCGATCATCCGCGCGAGGACCGCGACTGGACTGCCGCGGACACGCTCAAGAACGTCGTCTGCGCCGTCACCCACCCCGACGGCACTCGCGAGATTGTCGTCATCGGCCTGCCCGGCGACCGTGAGGTCGACCTCGACCGGGCCGCCGGCACCGGAACCCTCGGCATCGGCGAGGTCGAGATCGAAGCCGCCACCGAAGCCGACCTCAAGGCGCACCCGGAGCTCGTCAAGGGCTACATCGGCCCGGGAATGAGCCCGGAGACCCAGGTTCTCGGACTCGAGGGCACCTCGGGGCTGCGGTTCCTCCTCGACCCGCGCATCGTCGACGGCACCCGCTGGATCACGGGCGCGAACGAACCCGGCAAGCACGTGTTCGACCTCGTCGCCGGCCGCGACTTCGTCGCCGACGGCACGATCGAGGCCGCCCGCGTCATGGTCGGCGACCCGGCCCCCGACGGCTCGGGCCCGCTCGAACTGGCGCGCGGGGTGGAGATCGGCCAGATCTTCAAGCTCGGCCGCCGCTACGCCGAGGCGCTCGACCTCAAGGTCCTCGACCAGAACGGCAAGGCCACGACCGTGACCATGGGCTCCTACGGCCTCGGCGTCACCCGTGTCATGGCCTGCATCGCCGAGGAGTACCACGACGGCGACAGCCTCATCTGGCCGCAGCACCTGGCCCCCGCCGACGTCCACATCATCGCCGCGGGCAAGGGCGCGGACATCGCCGAGGCGGCCGAAGCGCTGACCGCTGACCTCGAGGCGGCCGGGGTCTCCGTCCTCCTCGACGACCGGGTCAAGGTCTCACCCGGCTTCAAGTTCGCCGACGCCGAGCTCATCGGCATCCCCACCGTCATCGTCATCGGCCGCGGACTGGCCGACGGCAAGGTGGAGCTGCGCAACCGTCTCAGCGGCCAGAAGCAGGAGCTTCCCCTCGCCGAGGTGATCGCCACGACCGTCGACGGCGTCCGTGCCGCCTACGCCGCGGCCGAGGCGGCAGCCGACGCAGCCGTCGCCGGAGCACCGGCGGAGGCGGAACCGACCGTCGCGGATCCCGCCATCGCCTCCGTCTGAGCAGTGGAGGCGCTGACCGGGGGCATCGATGTCACGCTGATGATGCTCCTGCTGCTCTTCGCAGCAGGAGCCCTGGCCGGGTGGGTCGATGCCGTCGTCGGCGGTGGCGGACTGATCCAGCTGCCGGCGCTCCTCCTGGTGCCGGGGATGACGCCGGTGCAGGCGGTGGCGACGAACAAGGTGGGATCCATCGCGGGCACCACCGCCTCGGCGGCGACCTATCTGCGCACAGTCACCCCCGACCGGTCGGCCACGATCCCGGCGGCGGCCACGGCATTCCTCGGGGCGGTGCTCGGCGCGAAGCTCGCCACCCTCGTGCCCAGCGAGATGTTCACCCCGATCATCCTCGCGGCCCTCGTCGGGGTCGGGATCTTCACGGTGCTCAACCCGAGCCTCGGCACGGATGTCAGCCTGCGGTTCGGGGAGACCTCGAAGCGCCACCATGGGCTGTCCTGGCTGATCGGCCTCGTCATCGGCATCTACGACGGAGTGCTCGGACCCGGCACGGGATCGTTCCTCGTCATCGCGTTCGTGACGATCATCGGGTTCTCGTTCCTCCAGGCCTCGGTGACAGCGAAGGTGATCAACTGGGCGACGAACTTCGGCGCCCTCGTCTACTTCGTCCCCGCCGGTCAGGTCGTGTGGCTGCTCGGACTGGTCGTCGCCGCCGGCAACGTCCTGGGCGGGATCTTCGGCGCCAGGACGGCGCTGAAGAAGGGTTCCGGCTTCGTCCGAGTCGTCTTCGTCGTCGTGGTCTCGGCGATGATCCTCAAGCTCGGTTACGACGTCATCGCGGGAATGATCCGCTGACGCGAGGCCGACGATCCATGCGAGGACGAGGACGAGGCCGAGGCCCGGCAGCGGCCGCCCAGCCGATGGCTGTGCTCAGCCGATGGCCTTGAGCGCGTGGGCGTTGACGCCGTGGACGTCGGCGCCCGACAGCGCCCGGGCGACCCACAGCGAGCGCGCCGCATCGCCGAAGGCCAGGGAGGATCCGCCGCGTGCGGCTCGCAGATACCAGAACATGTTCGTGACCTCGCGGGCGACGGCGGCTCCCATCCCGTATTGCGGGTCGATCCCAGCGCACAGCGCCAGGTCGCCGGCGAACCCTCGCAGCCACGCCGCCTGCCCCTGCGGGTGCAGGGCCGGGATCTCGGAAAGCCGGTTCCACAGCACCGGGGCGATGGTGTAGGCGGTCGGCCCGGCCAGCGGCTGGGGGTCGATCGCCTTCCACGTCGCCACTCCTGCCGCGTCGGGGTTGCCGGCGAGGATGTTGTAGTAGTGGAGATCGGCATGGATGAGCCAGTTCTCCTCCGAGGCGGCGAGCACGTTCATCCAGTTCCGCGCGAACGACAGCAGCAGGGAGTCGTTGGCGCCGGACTCGGCCCACCCGCTGAGCAGCGCGGCATCGGCGTCGAAGGTCGACAGCCACCCGGCGGCGACGTCCTGGACCCGCATGAATTCGGAGTCGGCCGGGATCTGCAGCGACTTCTGCAGAGCGCCCCAGACCGGAGGCACATCGGGCAGTGGCAGCACCGAGAGATTGTCCTTCGTCCGCAGCCGCTCCTGCAGAGTCACCCGGAAGCTGCGATCGTCCCTGATCACCCGCACGGCCCCGTGCCCGTTCCACATCTTCAGCGCGCGCAGCGCCTGGGCATGTGCGGCGGTGTGCGCCGAGGTGGGGGCCGCGAACCGCAGGACACCCTGATAGTTCTCCTGGGTCAGGACCGGGACCACGAGGCTCTCGCAGCCGGCCCACGGGGCCCCGGGCACCTCGTCGAAGCGCAGCTTCCACCGGTCGATGAGCTCGTACGCCATGAAGTCGAGGGCGGCGACCCAGGCGTCGGTGCGGGCCTTGCCGATGATGTCGCGCGTGGAGGTGTAGAGAACCGGAGGGACTTTCAACTCGACACTCTTCACTTCTGCGCCGAGGCGCTCGGCGTGGGCGCGGCGGCGGAGGCAGCGCTGTCGGAATACGTGAAGCGCAGCGCCTGCGCTGCGCCGAAGACGCTGCGGGTGCGGGCGGACTCCCAGAGCCGGAGAGCGGCGAGGGGATCGGTCCGCAGCCACGGCAGGATAGCTCCTGCCACCCGGTCCTCGAGCGCGAGCGCCAGCTCGCGGGCGCTGCCCGCATCGGCCGGCACCGGGTCGAGCTTCCAGGAGGGGGAGTCCGGCGGCGGCTCGGTGTCCGCGGCTGCCAGCTTCTCGAGCATCTCACCGCCCAGGGAGCCCAGGGTCTCCAGCCGGGTGAGCGATGCCTTGCGCTCAGGGGTGTCCGAACCGAACTCGACCGCGAGGCGCTCGTAGCCGTACGCGGCGGCACGGGCCTGCTCGAGGATGCCCGCGCAGACATCCGCATCGGGTGCGGCGGCGCGCTCGGTGGGCTTCTGGGACACGGAGGTGCGGAGCAGGTTCTGCGCCGCCTCGGCGATCCCGGGTCTGATGGCGCCGGCAGTGAGCGCGAAGCCGGTGGCCACGTCGACGAGCACGGTGATGAGACCCGAATCCAGATCCGTGACGTCGTCGAACACGGTCGTGGACACCACCTCGGCGGCCTCCAGGTAGGATCGCGGCGGCTCCGCGGACGGCGACTGGGTCGCCAGCTGTGTGGGAGGGGACCAGACGGGTCCGATGGCGGCGCGGAACTTCTCCAGGTCGGCGGTGGCCGTCTCCGGGTCCCCGGCACTGGCGGCGGTGGCCTCGAGGATCCGGGCGATCCGGTTGCGCAGCTCATCGCTGGGATCGAGGTCCGGAATCTCGGGTTCCGTGTCCATCCGCAGCCCGCATGCCGAGAGCGGACCGAGGCTCGCTGCGACCAAACCGGAGAGGAGAATGGTGCGGCGACTCACGGGAAAACGCATACCGCAATCGTAACGGATGAGCGGCGGCGTCGGCCGTTGTCCTCTACGCTGGGAGGAAGCCAATCAGCAGGGAGGACACATGGACGAGGACGTTGCTCGGATCACAGAGCTGCTGCGGGAACCGCTGGAGACATCGGGGTTCTATCTCGAGTCCGTGAAGGCGGTGGCGGCCGGTCAGCGCCGTGCCCTGACAGTCATCGTCGATCTCGACGAATCGAGCACGGAGCCGATGTCGATGGAGAAGATCGCCGAATCCTCTCGGATCGTCGGCGAGACCCTCGACGAGGTCGAGGTGTTCCGGGACAAGCCCTACCAGCTCGAGGTCACCAGCCCGGGGGCGACCCGCAAGCTCGAATGCCCCAGGCACTTCCGGCGCGTGCTCGGCCGCAGGCTCGAGGTCCAGACGAAGAAGGACTCCTTCCGCCTCGACCTCGACGACGTCGGGGACACGAGCATCGCGGGCAAGGATCCCGGCACCGGAGAGCGGCGCAGCATCGATCTCGACGACATCGTCAGGGCACAGGTCGAACTCAGGTTCCGGTGACCGCTCGTGGAGGTTCGGCGTCCATGCTGTGGACCAGTGGGATGCGGTAGACTGGTGCGCCTGCGCAAAAGCGGTTGCGGCTGCGCTGGCAACGACGAACACCACAAGTGAAGACAGACAATTCAATGCTCGAGGGAGCCGGAGAGGGTATAGGCCATGGATATCGACCTCAGTGTCCTGCGCATCATCGAACGAGAGCGCGAGATCCCGCTCGACACTCTGATCGAACTGATCGAACAAGCGCTCTTCCTCGCCTACCAGAAGACCGAGGGCGCCTGGCCCGACGCCCGCGCCGAGCTCGACAAGACCACCGGCGAAGTGAAGATCTGGGCGGTTGAATTCGACAACGACGACAACCCGATCGGCGAATTCGACGACACTCCCACCGGATTCGGCCGCATCGCGGCCCAGACCGCGCGGCAGGTCATCCACCAGCGCCTGCGCGACGTCGAGGACGAATCGGTCCTCGGCAGCTTCAAGGGCCGCGAGGGCGAGATCGTCTCCGGCACCGTGCAGCAGGGCCGGGACCCGCAGATGGTCCAGGTCGACCTCGGCGACGTCGAGGCGGTGCTGCCCCCGCACGAGCAGGTTCCCGGTGAGGAATACCCCCACGGCACGCGACTGCGCGTCTACATCGCCGATGTTCATAAGGGTACCCGGGGCACCTCGGTGACGGTTTCGCGCACCCACCCGAACCTCGTCCGCAGGCTCTTCGCCCACGAGGCCCCCGAAATCGCCGACGGCACCGTCGAGATCGTGTCGCTGGCCCGAGAGGCCGGTCACCGGACCAAGCTCGCCGTGCGGGCGACGAAGCCGGGCGTCAACGCCAAGGGAGCCTGTATCGGCGAACTCGGCTCGCGGGTGCGCTCGGTGATGAACGAACTCGGTCAGGAGAAGATCGACATCGTCGACTACAGCGACGACCCGGCGAAGTTCATCGGCCATGCGCTCTCGCCCGCGAAGACGCTCAAGGTCGACATCCTCGACGCGGCGGCCCAGGAGTCCCGGGCCGTGGTGCCCCGTGACCAGCTCTCCCTGGCCATCGGCAAAGAGGGTCAGAACGCCAGGCTCGCGGCCAAGCTCACCGGATGGAAGATCGACATCGTCGCGGCCGAATGAGGTCGGCCGGCGTGCCGCACACAACACCGAGGGTCCGCCGGGATGGCAGACGCGGGAATGGAAGTGCTGTAGAATTGTTTACTGTGATCGCAGGCAGTGCACCCCAACGGATGTGCATCGCCTGCAGAATCACAGCCGATCGGGATCAGCTCACGCGTTTTGTGATCCGCCCCGATCAGCGCCCCGCGATCGTCCACGATGTGTCAGCGACACTGCCCGGACGGGGAGCGTGGGTGCACCCGGACGAGAAGTGCCTGCAGAGGGCGCTGAAGTCCAACGCCTTCGCTCGAGCATTTCGAACGAAGGTCGCGTCCTCGGACTTGCCGAGGATCGACACCGAACCCAAAGAGAACGGGTAACCCGAATGGATGACAAGTTGTGAGTGTCGTGCGATGACACCCTCTCGGAAATTCGAAAGAGCAGTGGAATGAGAACTGCTCTTCATTGATGAGGTTCTTTCCTGACCGGGAAGGAACCCGGACAGGAGAACTGTGGCAAAGCCCCGTGTCCATGAGCTCGCAAAAGAGCTCGGCACAACAAGTAAGATCGTCCTCGAGAAGCTCCAGGATATGGGCGAATTCGTTCGCTCCGCCTCCTCGACACTCGAAGCCCCCGTCGTTCGACGGGTGAAGGAAGCCTTCGCCGATTCGGCGAACTCGACAGGTCAGAAGACCGGTGCGAAGCCGGCCAAGCCGGGTGCGCAGAACGCTGCGAAGCCCGGTGCCCCCAAGCCCGGCGCGAAGAGCGCCGCCAAGCCCGGCAAGGCCGCTCCCGCAAAATCGGAGTCCACCGCCTCGAAGCCCGCCCCGGCCAAGCCGGCGGCGGCGGCGGACAAGCCTGCAGCCGAGAAGTCGGCCGCCGGCAAGCCCGGCGCCCCCCGACCCGCTGCCCCGGCCAAGCCCGGTGCAGCTCAGTCGGCCCCCGCCGAGCGGGCTCCCGCAGCCGAACAAGCCCCTGCGGCTGAAACGGCTCCCGCAGCCGAACAGGCCCCTGCGGCTGAGCAGACCCCTGCGGCTGAGCAGACCCCCGCGGCCGAGCAGGCTCCTGCTGCCGAGCAGGCTCCTGCGGCAGAACGCACGGAGTCCAAGCCTGCGCGCCCCGGTGCGCCCAAGCCCGGTGCCAAGCCGGCAGCTGCTGCGAAGCCTGCAGCCGCCAAGCCCGGCGCTGCCCCGAAGCCCGCAGGCGGAGCGAAGCCAGGTGCGCGTCAGCCCTCGGCTCGCCCCGGCAACAACCCCTTCGCTCCCTCCCAGGGGATGCCGAAGCCCGGTGGTCGCTCAGGCGGTCCGAAGCCCGGCTCCCGCTCCGGCGCTCCCGGTGGATCCGGTGGCCCGGGTGCACGCCCCGGCAACAACCCGTTCGCTCCCTCGCAGGGGATGCCGAAGCCGGGACAGAAGCCTCCTCGCCCCGCTGCAGGTGAAGGTGCAGGAGCAGGAGCAGCCGGACCACGTCCGGCACCCCGTCCGGGTGCTCCGCGCCCGAACCCGTCGATGATGAAGAACTCTGCCCTGAACAAGCCCGCTCCGGGCCGTGGCAAGGGCGGCGGTCGTGGCAGTGCTCCGGCCGCTGGACCAGGCGGCGCCCCCGGTGCTCCCGGCGCACCCGCCGGACGCCGTTCACCCGGCGGCGGCCCAGGTGGTCCGGCTCGCGGTTCCGGCCGTGGTCGCGGCAGCACCCAGGGTGCCTTCGGTCGTGGCGGCGGACCCCGTCAGAAGGGACGCAAGTCCAAGCGGGCCAAGCGCGCCGAGCTCGAGCAGATGCAGGCGCCGTCGATCGGTGGCGTCAGCGTTCCGCGCGGCGACGGCAACACCCCGCTGCGCCTGCGTCGCGGCTCGTCTCTGGCCGACTTCGCCGAGAAGATCAACACCGACCCGACGAACCTTGTCACGGTGCTCTTCCACCTCGGTGAGATGGCGACCATCACGCAGTCCCTCGACGAAGGCACCTTCCAGGTGCTCGGTGAAGAGCTCGGCTACAAGGTCGAGATCGTCTCGCCGGAGGACGAGGACCGTGAGCTGCTTGAGACCTTTGACATCGACCTCGACGCGGAAGCCGCCGAGGAGGACGACGAGGATCTCGCCGCCCGTCCGCCGGTCGTCACCGTCATGGGTCACGTCGACCACGGTAAGACCAAGCTGCTCGACGCGATCCGTTCGGCCAATGTGGCCGGCCGTGAGGCCGGTGGCATCACCCAGCACATCGGCGCCTACCAGGCCGAGGTCGATCACGAGGGCGAATCGCGCAGGATCACGTTCCTCGACACCCCGGGTCACGAGGCGTTCACCGCCATGCGTGCCCGTGGTGCGAAGTCGACCGACCTCGCGATCCTCGTGGTCGCCGCCGACGACGGTGTGATGCCGCAGACCATCGAAGCGCTCAACCACGCGCAGGCTGCCAACGTCCCCATCGTGGTCGCGGTCAACAAGATCGACAAGGAGGGTGCGAACCCTGCCAAGGTGATGCAGCAGCTGACCGAGTACAACCTCGTCGCCGAAGAGTACGGAGGCGACACGATGTTCGTGCCGATCTCCGCGCTCAAGCGCGAGGGCATCGAGGAGCTGCTCGAATCGGTGCTGCTGACGACCGATGCGGCACTGGATCTGCGGGCCAACCCGAACAAGGCCGCCCGCGGCATCGCGATCGAAGCGAAGCTGGACAAGGGCCGTGGCGCGGTTGCGACCGTGCTCGTCGAGTCAGGCACCCTGCGTGCCGGCGACGCTATCGTCTGCGGCACCGCCTTCGGCCGTGTCCGTGCGATGTTCGATGAGAACGGCAACAGCGTCACCGAGGCGGGCCCGTCCCGCCCCGTGCAGGTGCTGGGTCTGTCGACCGTCCCGCGTGCAGGTGACACGTTCATCTCCACCGGCGACGATCGCACGGCGCGCCAGATCGCGGAGAAGCGCGACGCCATCGAGCGCAATGCCGCTCAAGCTCGCGGTCGCAAGCGGATCAGCCTCGAGGACTTCACCAAGGCACTGGCCGAGGGCAAGGTCGACATGCTCAACCTCATCCTCAAGGGCGACGTGTCCGGTGCTGTCGAAGCGCTGGAGGACTCGCTGCTCAAGATCGATGTGGGCGACGAAGTCGATCTGCGCATCATCCACCGCGGCGTCGGTGCGATCACCGAGAACGACATCAACCTGGCGACCGTCGACAACGCGATCGTCATCGGCTTCAACGTCCGTCCGGAAGCGAAGGCTCGCGACCTGGCGGAGCGCGAAGGCGTGGATGTGCGCTACTACTCGGTCATCTACCAGGCGATCGACGACATCGAGAGCTCGCTCAAGGGCATGCTCAAGCCCGAGTTCGAAGAGGCTCAGACCGGCACCGCCGAGATCCGCGAGGTCTTCCGGTCCTCGAAGTTCGGCAACATCGCCGGTACGATCGTCCGCTCCGGCACCATCACCAGGAACTCGGCAGCCCGAGTCACCCGCGATGGAGTCGTCATCGGGGACAACCTCAAGATCGAGTCCCTGCGTCGCTTCAAGGATGACGCCACCGAGGTGCGCGAAGGGTTCGAGTGCGGTATCGGACTCGGCAGCTTCAACGACCTGCGGACAGGCGATATCATCGAGACCTTCGAGATGCGCGAGAAGCCTCGCGACTGATCGGATCCGATCGATGAGACTGCGGCCGGTGCATCTGCACCGGCCGCAGTCGGTACCACCAGACTTCAATTCCTCAGCAAAGGAAACACCATGGCAGATGCAACTCGGGCCCGGAAGATCGCCGACCAGATCAAGGTCATCGTCGCGTCCACGATCGAACGCAGGCTCAAGGACCCCCGGCTCGGATTCGTGACGGTCACCGACGTCCGCGTCACCGGCGACCTGCAGCATGCCTCGATCTTCTACACGGTCTACGGGGACGGCCAGGATCTCGAATCGACTGGGAAGGCATTGGAGTCCGCGAAGGGCTTCATCCGCTCCGAGGTCGGCAAGGGGCTGACCATCCGGTTGACCCCGAGCATCGAGTTCATCGCCGACTCCGTCCCCGAAGCCGCCGCCCACCTCGACGGGCTCCTGGCGAAGGCGGCGGCGGAGGACGCCCGGATCCGGGACCTGGCGAAGGACGCCCGTCCCGCCGGTGACGAGGATCCCTACCGGAAGCCCGAAGACGAGGACTGAGCCCTCTGATCGTTGCCCGGGCGTGCCCAGATCACGCCCGGGCAACGATCTCATTCACTCTGCGCGGCGCGGCTCGACCCGCCCGCAGGGGCCGCAATCCCGGGCAGTGGCCAAGGTCACTCGCCTCTGCGAAGCGCTCTCACCAGGCGCGTCATCACAGTCTCACGAGGACGTCAGAAAAATCTTCGTAACAGTTTTGTTATCTTTCCCGTGTGGTCTAGACTTTTCAAGGTAACGAAATGATCACGAGTCTGTTAAGGGATTTCTGCATTGGGTAAGCACTCCTCGCCAAAGCCTGGCTTTGCAAAGCAACTGGTCCAGGACCTCGCTTCGACGTCCAAGCGGGCCGCTTCCAAGCGTTCCGGCGGTCGGCACTCCGCCGATTCCCCCTCGACGGCCACCTCGGTGCTGGCGACGGTGAGGCAGCGCCCCGTCGTCGCCGCGATCGCAGTCCCGGCCGCCGCGACCGCCGCAGTCGTCGGATCGACCGTCGTCATGGGACCCCCCGACACGGGCAACGTCACCACCGAGGCCGCCTCCACCTCACAGCAGCAGCCGGAGACGACGCCGTCGTCCGTGAGTGAGGACGAGCTCAAGGCCGAGCGCGAGAAGGCGTCGAAGGAATACCTCGAGGACGTCAAGAACGACCCCAAGTACAAGAACAAGACCGAGAAGACGACGCTCAACGTCAAGACCCCCAAGCCCGAGCCGAAGACCGAGAAGGCCTCGACGAGCTCGTCCGACTCGAAGGACGCGTCCGGTTCGAAGGGCTCGAAGGACTCCTCGGAGGCCAAGGGCGGAAGCGACACTCCCTCGGGAGTGTCCAACGAGCCCTGCAGCGTATCCGCGTCGATCGAATCCGGTCTGCTGCCCAACGCCGTCAACGGCTACCGCGCCGTGTGCGCGAAGTTCCCCGAGGTCAAGTCCTACGGCGGACGCCGCCAGGGTTCGGGCACCTCGGACCACTACACCGGCGAAGCCGTCGACATCATGATCAGCGGATCGACCGGCGACGCCATCGCCGACTACCTGATCAAGAACCAGAAGACCCTCAACGTGAAGTACGTGATCTGGGAACAGCGCATCTGGATGCCGGGCAGCGGATGGAAGGGCATGTCCGACCGTGGATCGGCGACCGCCAACCACTTCGATCACGTCCACGTCTCCTTCAACTGATCCCAGACGTCCCCGTGAGCGACTCTTCCCCGCAGGGCATCCTCGTCTGCGACAAACCGCAGGGCATCACCTCCCACGGCGTCGTCTCTCGCATCCGGCGCTGGTTCGGCACCCGCAAGGTCGGCCACGCCGGCACGCTGGACCCGATGGCGACCGGTGTGCTGGTCCTCGGTCTCGGCCGGGGCACGAAGCTGCTCCCGTACATCACCGGCGTCTCGAAGACCTACCTCGCGACCATCCGGCTCGGCTCGGCCACTCCCACCGACGACGCCGACTCCACGCCTGACCTCTTCGCCGACCCCGCGGACCTGGCTGCGGTCACAGCCGAGCGCATCTGCGCCGGCATCGAGTCGCTGCGCGGCACCATCGACCAGGTGCCCAGCGCAGTCTCCGCGATCAAGGTCGACGGTGTCCGCTCCTACGCGCGCGTGCGCAAGGGCGAGGACGTCACGCTCAAGGCCCGCCAAGTCGAGGTCTCCCGCTTCGACGTCCATGACATCCGCTTCGCAGCCGAGGAGGGGCACATCGACGTCGACGTCGAAGTCGACTGCTCCTCCGGCACCTACGTCCGGGCACTGGCCCGCGACCTCGGGACCCACCTCGGCGTGCATGGGCATCTCACCGCGCTGCGGCGCACCCGTGTCGGCGCCTTCGGACTCGAGGAGGCGGTCCAGATCCCGACCGACCTCGACTCGCCTGCGCCTCGACTGATGACCCTCGCCGAGGCGGCCCGCACCCTGCTCCCGAGCGTCGACGTCGACGCCGGTCAGGCCAAGGCGCTCATGCAGGGGAAGACTGTGGCGGTGACAGATGCGCCCGCCGCGGGCGAGATCGCCGTTCTCTGCGGCGCTGAACTCGTCTCGATCGCCGAGGTGCGACCCGGGGGACTGAAGTCCCTGACCGCCTTCGCCATCGACCTCGCCTGAGCCCACAAACGTTTCTTCTGTATTTCGAGAATACAAACGTAACGGTTGTGTCCCTCGCGTGAGCGAACAGCCGTCACGGGTGGATCGAACCTGGTTCGCTCATGCGAACTTCTCTGAGATACCCTGAGTCGGTGCATGGAAGGAGCGAGCGTCGAGTGGAGATCTATCACGGACTGAAAGAGGTCCCGGCCGATGGTGTCGGCACCGTCGTCACCTTGGGCAACTTCGATGGAGTCCACCGGGGACATCAGACCGTGCTCACCGCTGTTGCCGCACTCGCGCACGAGCGAGGCCTGCGCTCGGTGGCCATGACCTTCGACCCGCATCCGCGTACGGTGCACCGTCCGTTGGAGCCGACGTTCCTCATCACGACGACCGAGCAGAAGGCCGCCTTGATCGCCCGGACCGGCATCGACGCCCTGCTCGTCCAGTCCTACGACCTCGAGTTCGCGGCTCAGTCCGCCGAGGAATTCGTGCGCCGGTACTTCGTCGAGGGGCTGCGAGCCCAGGTTGTCGTCGTCGGTGAGGACGTCCGCTTCGGCCGCGACAACGAAGGATCGCTGGAGACCCTGCGCCGCCTCGGCGAGAAGTACGGGTTCGACACGGTCACGATCGACGAGGTCGGCCGCGGGGGACGGTATTCGTCCTCGCGGATCCGGGAGCAGATCATCGCCGGAGACCTCGCCGAGGCAGCCGACCAGCTCGGTCGCTTCCACTTCGTGTCCGGCACGGTCGTCCACGGCGATGCCCGCGGCCGCGATCTGGGGTTCCCCACCGCGAATCTCAGCCAGGACGCGGCGGGGCTCGTGCCCGCCGACGGCGTCTACGCCGGCCGGGCGATCTTCGACGGCGAACCGGAATCGTACCCGGCGGCGATCTCGGTCGGCACGAACCCGACTTTCGACGGCAGCGTCCGCCGCGTCGAGGCCTACGTGCTCGACAAGGAGTTCGGTGAGTTCGACGTCTACGACCGGCACATGACATTGGAGTTCGTGTCCCGGATCAGGGGACAGGTCACCTTCACCGGGATGGACGAACTCATCGTGCAGATGCACGAGGATATCGCCGATGTGCGCGAGGTGCTCCACACCTGATAAACTGATCGTTGCCGTTTTCACCGGCCGCGGTTCGATAGGGCTGAGACAGACAGGTCCCGGCGCCGCGCAACGAACAAGAAGGAGAATCCATGGCTCTCGATACTGCCACGAAGCAAGAGATCATCAAGGAATACGGAACTCACGAGGGCGACACCGGTTCTCCCGAAGTTCAGGTTGCCCTGCTGACCCGCCGGATCGTCGATCTCACCGAGCACTTCAAGGACCACAAGCACGACCACCACTCGCGTCGTGGACTGCTGCTGCTCGTCGGTCAGCGCCGCCGGATGCTCAAGTACCTCGCGAAGGTCGACATCGAGCGTTACCGCTCGCTCATCAAGCGCCTCGGCCTGCGCCGCTGATCACCTGGGGAGTCGCCTCGGCGGTCCCCGCTGATCATCGCTCACGACTATGGTCGTGACCGGTCGGAACAACGAAGTGCCCCACGCCATGTGGGGCACTTCGTGCATTCATCGTCCCGCCTTCTCCAGCACGCCTCGCCCCGCCCCGCTTCGGCCCGCGTCGGTGAGGCTGATGCCCTTCGCGGCGTGTCTGGTGTCTCACCTTGGTCGCGGACCCATCTGCGGTAGACTGGGACGTGGACAGCCACGCCATGGACGCTTCGGTCCTCGGTAGTGGCCTCCGGAGGGACGCGCTCGGCGCAGCTTCCGTGGGCCCCGATCGATGACCGGCTTGGATCCATGGGTTGTCCAGGTCACCATCCACCGGCGGGACGCGGGTTTCGAACCCTTCACGGGTGCCCGGACGCCGGTTACGAACAAGGAGAATACGTGGGAATCAACCCAGAATCCGCCGTCGCGCATATTGACAATGGCCGCTTCGGCACACATACCATCCGCTTCGAAACGGGCCGTCTGGCCCAGCAGGCCGCCGGCTCCGCCGTGGCCTACCTCGACGACGAGACGATGCTGCTCTCGGCCACGACCGTGGGCAAGAACCCCCGCGAGGGCTTCGACTTCTTCCCCCTGACCGTCGACGTCGAAGAGCGCATGTACGCCGCCGGCCGCATCCCCGGCTCGTTCTTCCGCCGCGAGGGACGCCCGACCACCGATGCGATCCTCACCTGCCGACTCATCGACCGTCCGCTGCGCCCGTCCTTCACCAAGGGCATCCGCAACGAGGTCCAGGTCGTCGTCACCGTGATGTCGATCCACCCTGACCACATCTACGACGCGCTGGCCATCAACGCCGCCTCGATGTCGACCCAGCTCTCGGGTCTGCCCTTCTCCGGACCGATCGGTGGTGTGCGCATCGCACTCATCGACGGCCAGTGGGTGGCCTTCCCCAACTTCTCGCAGATGCCCGACGCCGTCTTCGACATGGTCGTCGCCGGCCGTGTCGTCGGTGACGATGTCGCCATCATGATGGTCGAGGCCGAAGCCACCGAGAACGCGATCGACCAGATCAAGTCCGGTGCCTCTGCTCCGACCGAGGAGATCGTGGCCGAAGGTCTGGAAGCGGCCAAGCCGTTCATCCGCGAACTCTGCCGCGCCCAGGCCGAGCTCGCAGAGTCCGCCGCGAAGCCCGTCGCTGAGATCCCGGTCTTCCGCGACTACCAGGACGACGTCTACGAGGCCGTGCGTGAGCTCGCCGAAGAGAAGCAGACGAAGAACTTCCAGATCGCTGACAAGCAGGAACGCGAAGCCGCAGGCGAAGCCCTGCTGGCGGAGCTCTTCGAGCAGCTGGGCGAGCGCTTCGCCGGCCGCGAGAAGGAGATCGCCTCGGCGCTCAACTCCCTGACCAAGCAGGTCGTGCGCAAGCGCATCCTCACCGACCAGGTCCGCATCGACGGTCGTGGACTCAAGGACATCCGTCCCCTCACGGCTGAGGTGGGCGTCGTCCCCCGGGCCCACGGTTCGGCCATCTTCGAGCGCGGAGAGACTCAGATCCTCGGCGTCACCACGCTGAACATGCTCAAGCTCGAGCAGCAGATCGACTCGCTCTCGCCGGTGACCTCGAAGCGCTACATCCACCACTACAACTTCCCGCCCTACTCGACCGGTGAGACCGGCCGTGTGGGCAGCCCGAAGCGCCGCGAGATCGGTCACGGCGCCCTGGCCGAACGTGCCCTGGTGCCGGTTCTGCCCTCCCGCGAGGACTTCCCGTACGCGATCCGTGAGGTCTCCGAGGCCCTCGGCTCGAACGGTTCGACCTCGATGGGCTCGGTCTGTGCCTCGACCCTGGCGATGTTCTCGGCCGGTGTGCCGCTGCGCGCCCCGGTTGCCGGCATCGCGATGGGACTCGTCTCCGACGTCATCGACACCGACCAGGGTCAGCAGACCGCCTACGCGGCGCTGACCGACATCCTCGGCGCCGAAGACGCCTTCGGTGACATGGACTTCAAGGTCGCCGGAACCCGTGACTTCATCACCGCGATCCAGCTCGACACCAAGCTCGACGGCATTCCCGCCTCGGTGCTGGCCGCCGCGCTCAAGCAGGCCCGCGAAGCCCGCATGGTCATCCTCGACGTCATCGAGGACGCCATCGACGCTCCGGCGGAGATGGCAGCGACTGCACCGCGCATCATCTCGGTCAACATCCCGGTCGACAAGATCGGTGAGGTCATCGGCCCCAAGGGCAAGATGATCAACCAGATCCAGGAGGACACCGGCGCCGACATCAGCATCGAGGATGACGGAACCGTCCTCATCGGTGCCACCGAAGGCTCCGCCGCCGAGGCTGCGCGCTCGATGATCAACGCGATCGCCAACCCGCAGGTCCCCGAGGTCGGCGAACGCTACCTCGGCACCGTGGTCAAGACGATGAGCTTCGGCGCATTCGTGTCGCTGACCCCGGGCAAGGACGGCCTCCTGCACATCTCCGAGCTGCGCAAGCTCAACGAGGGCAAGCGCGTCGAGGACGTCGAGGACGTCGTCGGAGTGGGCCAGAAGGTCCAGGTCGAGATCACCAAGATCGACGACCGCGGCAAGCTGTCCCTGGCTCCCGTCACCGAGGGTGACGACGAAGGGTCGGAGAACTGATTCCCACGCATTCGCACATCGGGGAGGACAGCCGCATCGCGCGGTCTGTCCTCCCCGGTGGTTTGACGGTCACCAGCGAACACATGCCCGGCCTGGCCTCCGAGACGATCGGGATCTGGGTCGCGGCGGGCTCCCGCGACGAGTCCGCGGACACCGCCGGCTCCACCCACTTCCTCGAGCACATGCTCTTCAAGGGCACCGCGACGAAGGATGCGAAGACGATCGCCGCCGCCTTCGACCGTACGGGCGGGGACTCCAACGCCATCACGGCCAAGGAACTCACCTGCTACTACTCAAGGTGCCTGGTCGCCGACCTGCCCTCGATCACGGCGCTGCTCATCGACATGGTCTCGAACTCGCTGCTCGATGAAGGCGAGTTCGAACGTGAGCGCGGAGTCATCATCGAAGAGCTCGCGATGTCGGCGGACGATCCCGGCGACGTCCTCTTCGACGACTTCGACGCCCTCGTCTTCGGCGATCATCCGCTGGCCCGTCCGGTCGGTGCGACCAAGGAGCAGATCCGCATCCTCGAGCACCGGACGCTGCTCGATCACTACTCCTCGACCTATGTGCCGCCCCGTCTGGTGGTCGCCGCCGCCGGTGGCGCCACTCACGACGAAGTGGTGCGGATGGTCGAGGATGCGCTGACCGGGGCATGGGCCGACCGTGAACTCGAGGATAAGCCCGCCGACGGTGCCGGCAGTTCCGTCGCTGCGCCGGAGTCCCAGCTGATCCGTGAGGTGCCGACGTTCCACCCGGGGCGTTCGCACACGGTCAAGGACATCGAACAGCTCGGCATCCTGCTCGGGACCGAAGGCCTCGAAGAGGGACATCCCGACCGGTTCGTCTACTCGGTCCTGCTCACGCTCCTCGGCGGGGGAATGTCCTCGCGGTTGTTCCAGAGCGTGCGCGAAGAACGCGGACTCGCCTACGCCGTCAACTGTGTGGCCAGCCAGTTCACTGACTTCGGGACCTTCGGCGTCTACGCCGGCTGCGCCCCGGAGAACGGTCAGGCGGTCGTCGACCTCATCCTGCAGCAGTGGGATCGACTGGCGCAGACTCCGCCCAACCGGTCCGAGCTCGACGAGATCGTGTCCCAGCTGTCCGGCTCGATGGTGCTCGGCCTCGAGTCCTCCGCGACTAGAATGAACCGTCTGGCACGGTCGGAGATCTTCGGGATTCCCCTCGAGGCACCCGCCGACCTCATCGAACGCATCCGCTCCGTCAGCGCCGAGCAGGTCAGCACCATGGCCGGCGAGCTGCTGGCCGGGCCGAAGGCGATCGCGCTCGTCGGTCCACCTGCGAGCGTCGACCTCCCCTGAGGCAGTCAGACAGAAGCCGCAGGCATTTGCCTGCGGCTTCTGTCATGCCCGCACCCGGCCTCAGAGTCAGCCGGGCTCCGGAGACAGCCCGGCTTCACAGGCGGCCCCGCGTCAGAGACGGCCCAGTCTCAGAGACGGCCTGAGGCCAGCACCCGGTGGAGGAACTGCTGGGTCCGCTCCTCCTGAGGATCGGTGAAGATCTGCTCAGCGGTGCCGCGCTCGAGGATCTGACCCTGATGGAGGAAGCAGACCTGGGAGGCGACCTCTCTGGCGAATCCCATCTCATGGGTGGCCAGCAGCATCGTCATCCCGTCCGCGGCCAGGTCGCGGACGATCTCCAGGACATCACCGACGAGTTCGGGGTCGAGTGCCGCGGTGATCTCATCGAGGAGGAGGGCCTGCGGCTTCATCGCCATTGCCCGGACGATGGCGACACGCTGTTGCTGGCCACCGGACAGGCTGTCCGGGTGGGCTGTGGCCTTCGCGTCCATTCCGACCTGCCCCAGCAGTTCGATCGCGTGCGCCTCGGCGGCCTCCTTCGCCACGCCGCCCACGAGGATCGGGGCCAGCGTGATGTTCTCCAGGACGGACATGTGCGGGAACAGGTTGTAGGACTGGAACACCATGCCGACGTTGCGTCGGAGACGATTGACGTCGACGCCGACCCCGGTGATCGGATCCCCGTCGAGGACGATCTCACCGGAGTCGATCGGCTCCAGCGCGTTGATGCATTTGAGCAGCGTCGACTTCCCCGAGCCGGACGCGCCGATCAGGCACACCACCTCGTGAGCCTCGACGTCGATGGTGATCCCCTTGAGGACCGGGTTCGTCCCGTATGACTTGTGGACATCATGGATCTCGAGGAACGGCATCAGAGCGCACCTGCTTTCATCTTGGCGGCGTCCTTGGCCATCAGCCTGTCGACGAACCGGGCCTGGGGGATCGTGGCGATGATGAAGACCACCGCGACGACCAGTACGGGCGAGAGATTGAACACCGAGGACGAGATGAGCCGCGCCTGCATGAACGAATCGACGACGCCCATGATGCTGATCAGGGCGGTGTCCTTCTGCAGCCCGATGAAGTCATTGAGCAGCGGCGGAACCATCCTGCGGGTGGCCTGCGGAACGATGACCTTGCGCAGGGTCTGCCCGTAGGACAGTCCCAGTGAACGGGCAGCCGACCACTGGGAGGGGTGGATGGACTCGAGGCCTGCGCGGTACACCTCGGCGACATAACCGGTGTATGTCAGGGCCAGGGCGATGATCGCGAGCATCGTCGGGCTCAGGTCGCTGACGATCGGCACTTTCGCGATCGTCAGCCCGAAGCCGACCAGGTAGAGGACGATGATCGAGGGAATGGCCCGGAACACGTCGACGTATGCGGTGGCGAGCCAGCGCAGCGGTCGGCCCGGGCGCCCCGGCAGCATCCGCATGATCGCGATGCCGAGCCCGGCGACGAGCACGATGATCTCGGCGCCGATCGCCACCTGGATGTTGATCCAGAAGCCCTCGGCGACCTTCGACCAGGATTGGGCGATGAAGTCGGCGCGCAGGAACGTCTTCGTCACGGCGGCGTCGTTGGTGGTGACGAAGTGGAGGAGTGCGGCGATGAGCAGGAAGCCGGTCGAGAAGCCCAAAGAGGTCAGTGCTTCATCGCGTCCGCTGGAGGCGCTGGCTCGTGCTCCGCGCAGATCGGAGGCCGCCAGTGCCCGGGTCCGGCGGGCATTGAGTCCCAGTGACCGTGCCCAGGGCAGCAGCGGGTAGAGCATCGTCAGTCCGATGATGCCGATGATGATCGGCATCATCGGCGTCTTGGCCTGATTGATGAGATAGACCTGGTAGAGCCCGGTCCAGAAGAAGAATGCGGTCAGCGCCCACACGCCGACGGCGACGACGCTGAGTCCGAAGACCCGCCGCGGCGGTGTCGGGGTGCCGGCCTTGGCCATGCGTGTCGAGATCGACATCCGAGCGCCTCTCAGAATTCGGGAATGGTGTTGGGATCGGTGCCGAACGCCTCGGCCAGCCACGCCGAGGAGAGCTGGTCGAAGGTGCCGTCGTCGTGCATCGCCGTGATCGCCTTGTCCATCTCCCCGATGTTGGCCGAGCCCTGCGGGTAGATCGCGCCGTACTCCTCACCCGAGTCGTACTGGCCCACGACCTTCAGCGCGCCGCCGGATTGCTGGGCGAAGCCGAGCACGATCGCGGTGTCCTGGAGCGCCGCGTCGATCTGCCCGGACTGGACCGCGGTGATCATGCCCTCGGTGTCCTGGAACGTGCGCGCATCCTTCTTCGGCGACACGTTCTTCGGCACGAAGTCGACGGCCGTGGTCCCGATCTGGACGCCGAGCTGCTTGTCGGTGATGTTCTCAGGCGTCAGTCCGCTGTCGGCCTGGGTGAGCACGCCGATCTTCGAGGAGTAGTAGGGCTCGGAGAAGTCGACGACCTTGTCCCGCTCTGCGGTGATCGAGACCTGGGCCAGGGCGATGTCGAAGTCCTTGACCTGTCCTGCGACCAGCCCGTCGAAGCTGACGTTCTTCACCGTGACGGACTTGAGACCGGCCCGGTGGGCGATGTTCGCGGCCATGCAGTACTCGTAGCCGCCGGTGATGTCCTCGGGGGAGAGGCCCTTCCACCAGGCGGGTGAGGGCAGGTTCGTGGCGACGGTGAGCGTGTCGGCGGCGACGGGCTCGAGCGTGATCGAACCAGCCTCTCCGGTGACTTCGCACTCGCCGAAGGCGGAATCGCCGGCCTCGGCTTCCGGTGAGCCGGAGGAGCAGGCGGAGAGGAAGAGGGCTGAGACGGCGGCGACGGCGATCATGGTGGTTGAGGTGCGCATGTGAACTCCATTGTTCGGAACGGTTTATTTTGAACGGCGGTTGAGTTAAGAGTAATTGATACACGTGATCCAGGCCACCGGTCAACCGATCTGGATAGAATCGTTATGCAACTACAGGCAGATGGCACCCGGCCTCTGCACCCCGGCGAGAAGGTGGAGACATGAGCAGGAAGCGAGCGTCGGTGCGGCGCGAGGAGATCCTGGCCGCCACGATCGAGGAGATCGAGTCCTCGGGCCTGCGGACCCTGCGGGTCGCCGACGTCGCCAGGCGACTGGGGCTGAGCCCGAGCCTCGTCATCTATCACTTCGTGACGAAGGAGGCCCTCGTCGCCGCGGCCTTCGCGCATGCCGGCGAGAACGACCTCTACCGGGCACGCAGGATCGCTGCGACCGGTCGGTCCGCCCGGGAGAAGCTCGACGAGGTGATCGCCTGGTACATGCCGACCGGATCGACGCGGAGCTGGAAGATCTGGATCGACGGGTGGTCCGCGGGCCTCTTCGATGCCGAGCTGAGGGCGACCTTCGCCGCACTCGACAAGGAGTGGAAGGCGATCCTCGCCAGCCTCATCGACGCCGGACGGGAGGCCGGTGAATTCACGCAGGGCGCCGACTCCGCCCAGACGATCGCCACCCGGATCCTGGCCTACCTCGACGGGCTCGCGATCCAGGCGATGTTCCACACTGATGCCGTCACCCGAGAACTGATGATCGAGTGGGTGAGCGCGTTCGTCGCCCACGAGCTCGAGCCGCCCTCCTGACGGCGTCCCCGTGGGCCCGCCCGGGAGGGAGAGGCGGTCGGCCTTGACTTGCCATGCAGTCGCGGTCCAGACTGGACCTCAACACCACTACTGAATCACGGTTCAGTTAAAACTTGGAGGCTCCATGTTCATGGACATCACTTGGCAGGACCCCGTGACCGGCACCCACGGGTTCGTCGTCATCGACACCCTCGTGCGCGGAACGGCGTCGGGGGGACTGCGCATGCGCGCCGGCTGCACGCTCGAAGAGGTGCGGGGGCTGGCCCAGGGCATGACCCGCAAAGAGGCGATCCACCTGCGTCCCGGGCGCCGTTACATTCCCGTCGGTGGAGCCAAGGGCGGAATCGACTTCGATCCGCGCGCTCCCGGAGCCGCCGAAGTCCTCGAGAGGTTCCTCGTCGCCGTCAATCCGATCATGCACTCGTACTGGGCGCTCGGGGAGGACCTCGGGGTCCGGCAGGACGTCATCGACGAGATCCTCGCACGGCGCAGCCTCGGCAGCGGACTGAGCGCCGTCGAGAAGCTCGTCGACGATCCGCTCGCCATGGAGGTCCGGGCGCAGACGGCGTTCGGCACCATCGTCGACGGCGTCTCCCAGGACGAACTCGTCGGCGGTCTCGGGGTGGCCACCTCGGTGTTCGCCGCCCTCGACGCCGATGGGCTCGACCGCGGTGCGGCGACCGCGGTGATCCAGGGCTTCGGCTCGATGGGCGGAGCCACGGCCCGCTTCCTCGCCGAGGCGGGGGTGAGGATCGTCGGCATCGCCGACGCCGACGGTTTCGTCTCGAACCCGGACGGGCTCGACATCGAAACGCTTCTGGCCACTCGCGATCCCTTCGGAGGCATCGACCGCTCCGCGCTGCGCCCGGCCGACAGGGTCAACGACCGTGACGACTGGCTCGCCGCCGACGTCGACGTGCTCGTCCCCGCTGCCGTCAGCTATGCCATCACTCCCGCCAACTGTGAGCTAATCACGGCCCGCTACATCGTCGAGGCCGCGAACATGCCCGTGCTGCCCGCGGCCGAAGCCGCACTCGCGGCCCGCGGGGTCACGGTGGTCCCGGACTTCCTCGCCAATTCCGCCACCAACGCCTGGTGGTGGTGGGTGACCTTCGGAGACGTCGACGGCACCTGGGAGCAGAGCCGCGCGCTCATCGACGGCACCCTCTACGAACTCACGAGTGAAGTCCTCACCGAGGCGCAGGCGCAGGGGATCAGCCCCCGCGCTGCGGCGCAGGCGAAGGTGGATGCGAACCTCGAGCAGCTCCGCTCGGCAGAGTCGTCTCAGACGGAGCCGGCACCCGCCGAAGCGCAGGCGGCCTCAGCCGAAGCGGAGCCGGCACCTGCCGAAGCGGAGGCGGCCTCAGCCGAACCCGGGCCGGCAGACGCCGCGCCCGAACTGTCCGCTGCGAGCGCGGAACGGTAACGACGTGGATCAGTTCTTCGACCCCGGCAGCGTCGCCGTCATCGGAGCGTCGAACGACCCCGCGAAGTGGGGCTTCTGGCTGGCCGCCGGGGCGCTGCGCGGGGCCTCGCGACGACAGGTCTTCCTCATCAACTCCCGGGCCGCCTCGATCCAGGGCGAGCCCACCTACTCCAGCCTCGGCGACCTGCCTGTCGTGCCCGAGCTGCTGGTGATCTCCATTCCCGGGCCCGCCGTCGGCGCCGTCGTCGACGAGGCGCTGGCCGCGGGAGTGCGGGCGTTCCTCATCATCTCCGCCCGGGTCCCGCACGCGGGCGACCTCGCCGCCCGGATCACTGCGGCAGGCGCCCGGCTGATCGGCCCGTCCTCGCTGGGACTCGTCGACTCGGGCAACGAGCTGCTGCTGGCCTGGGGCCATTTCACGCCGGGCTCGCTGGCCGTCGTGACCCAGAGCGGACAGCTGGGAACGGAGATCGCGACCCTGTCGGCGCGCAGTGGACTCGGGATCTCCCGCTTCGCCTCGATCGGCGGTCAGTCCGACGTGCGGGCCGCGGAGATCCTCGAGACCCTGGTCGACGACGCCGACACCGCGCAGGTCGTCCTCTATCTCGAATCCTTCACCGGCGGGCCCGCGCTCGTGCAGGCGATGAAGCGGCTGCGGGCGGCGGGCAAACCGGTGATGATCCTCACGACCGGGATGTCGAGCGCGGGGCAGCGACTGGCGAAGTCGCACACCGGGGCGCTCACCTCGGCGATCGACACCGTCGACGCGGCCTGCCGGGCGGCAGGGGCGCTGCGTCTGTCGACCCCGAGCGAAGTCGTCGAACTCGCCGGTTTCTTCGCCACCTCCTGGCTGCCGAAGGCCCGGAGCATCGCGATCATCTCCGATTCCGGGGGACAGGGCGCGATCGCGGCCGACATGGCCGAACAGCATGGGCTGCGGGTCGAGGTCCTCGATCCCGCCACCCGCACCCGGGTCGAGCACCACCTGCCCGATGCCGGGCACATCGACAATCCGATCGACCTCGACGGCGCCGGTGAGGCCGACCTGTCCGTCTACGCCTCGGTCGTCAAGGAGCTGCTCGCCGACTCTGGCGTAGACGCCGTCGTCCTCAGCGGCTACTTCGGCTGCTACGGCGAGGACGTCCCCGACCTCGTCGAGGCGGAGCTCGCCGAGGTGGAGGAGCTGGGGCGGGCGGTAGCCGCGCACCGCAAACCTCTCGTCGTCCACTCGATGAGCGCCGACTCGCGCGCGGTCGCAGCCCTGTGGGAGCAGTCCATCCCCAGCTACACCTCGATCGACGCGGCTATGCGGGTGCTCGCCCGGGCCGGCTTCTACGCCGCGCACTCCGGCCGCATCACCCCCAGCCTCGAGGACTCCGGTCCCGTCACCCCGTGGGGGACCGGTTACGCCGCGGCCCGCAGCACGATCATGGCCGCCGGGGTCCCCGTGCCCGACGCCGTCACCGTCACCCGCAGCGAAGACCTCGCCGAGGTGCTCGACACGTCCGGACTCACGCCTCCGTTCGTGCTCAAGGCCGGATGGCCGGCGCACAAGACCGAGGTCGGAGGCATCGCCCTCGGCCTGCCCGACCGTGCGGCGCTGGAAGCAGCGCACACGGACATGGTCACCCGCCTCGGCGAGGGGGAGTACATCGTCGAGGAGATGGACCGGCGCGAGCACGTCGTCGAGATCCTCGTCGGCGGGCGGCGGGATGAGAACTTCGGACCGATCGTCATGGTGGGCGTCGGCGGGACGGAGACCGAGCTCTACGGCGACACCTGGCTGGAACTGGCCCCCGTGTCGCAGGCCGAGGCGCTCGACATGCTCTCCCGGCTCAAGTGCTTCTCGCTGCTCACCGGGTGGCGGGGTCGGCCCGCGGCCGACGTCGAGGAGCTGGCCGACGTCGTCGTCGCCGTGTCCCGGCTGATCGCGGCCGGAAACGACATCGACGAGATCGAGATCAACCCCGTCCGGGTCTCCCCGGAGGGCGCAATGGCCGTCGACGCACTGGTCATCACCAGTGACAGGGCAGAGGCCGACAAGGACGACGAGGAGTGAACGTGGAACAGACAGAACTCACCGGGGGCGCACATCTCGCCCGCGCGCTGCAGGCCGAGGGCATCACGCGCGTGTTCGGCATCCCCGGCACCCACAATCTCGAGATCTTCGCGCAGCTGAGCGCACACGGCATCGAGATCGTCTCCCCGCGCCATGAGCAGGGAGCCGGCTTCATGGCCGACGGCGCGGCACGGGTCACCGGCGACGTCCAGGTCGTCGTCACCACCACCGGCCCGGCCGTGCTCAACGCGCTCACCGCGCTCCTGCAGTCCTACACCGATTCCGTGCCGGTGCTGCTCATCAGCCCGGGCATGCCGCTGCGCCATCCCGGCCGCGGCAACGGACTCCTCCACGAAGTGCGCAACCAGGCCCAGGCGATCGAGGCCGTGCTCGGCGACAGCCACCGGGTCACGACCGCCGGGGAGGTGTCGCTGGCCGTCGGGCAGGCTCTGTCCCTGATGCGCTCGGGCAGGTCCCGGCCAGCCCACATCGAGATCCCGCTCGACATCATCGAGGCCACCGGCCCCGGGACGCTCCACCCGTCCGTCACCCGTCCGGCCCCGGTGCCGGACCCGGCAGCGATCAGGTCCGCCGCCGAGGCGCTCACCGGCTCCCGGCGTCCGCTGCTCATCGTTGGCGCCGGGGCCCACGGCTGCGCGGAGGAGATCGAGGAACTGTCCGTGGCGCTCGGGGCGGGGATCATCGTGTCCTCCAACGCCAAGGGCGCGATCGATGAGAGCCACGAGAACAGCCTCGGCGCGATCGGGTTCCTGCCCGAGCTGCCCGAACTCCTCGCCGACGCCGATGCGATCGTCGCGATCGGCACCGAACTCGCCCCCAGCGACTTCTGGCCCGAACCGCTCGTCCTGCCCGAGACCGTCGTCCGCATCGACATCGACGAAGTCCAGATGCTCACCAACGCCCGTGCCAGCCACCCGATCCTCGCCGGCGCCGCGGATTCGGCGGCGGCGCTGGCGCTGCGGCTGCGTGAGACCCGGGAGGACAGCGATACGCAGCTGGCCGAGGACTGGGTGCGCGGGCGGCAGGAGTTCATCGCTGCCGCCACCGCCCGGGAAGGCGGGCCGTGGGCGGAGCTGAGTCAGGCGCTGAACACGTTCACCGGACAGGACCCGTCCCCGGTCGTCGTGGCCGCCGATTCCACGATGTGCTGCTACTACGGTGTCCAGACTGGGTGGAGGGCCCGCCGAGGCGACCGCTTCCTCTACCCGGCGGGCGCGGGAACGCTCGGCTACGGCCTGCCCGCCGGCATCGGCGCGAAGCTCGCGGCGCCCGACGCTCGGGTCGTGGCGATCGAAGGCGATGGGGGATCGATGTTCACGATCCCCGAACTCGCCGCCGCCGTCCAGGCACAGGTGAGCCTGTCGCTGATCATCGTCGACAACGGCGGGTACGGCGAGATCCGCAACGAGATGGCCGATCGCGGCGACACCCCCTCGGGGGTGGCTCTGACCGGACCGGACTTCCCGGCGCTGGCCCAGTCGTTGGGAGCCCGCGGGGTCCACGTCGAGAGCGCGGACGAACTGGTCACGGCGCTCACCGACGCCGAATCGCAACCCGGCCCGACGCTCATCCACATCACCGAGGACTCCCGCGCCGCCAAGGACATGCTCGCCGGTCGCTGAGCGCGTCCGGCCTCGCCCACAGCACCCACTCGCTCATCGCATACCCACTTGCTCAACCCACACCCACTCGCTCACCGCAGAGCGCAGAGAAGAAGGAACTCCTATGAGCTACACACCGTGGCCCCTCTCCGAGGAGCAGGCCGCCATCATCGACCTGTGCCGCACGTTCGCGACCGAGAAGGTCAGGCCCGCCGGTCGCCTCGTCGACGAAGCCGACACCGAATCGCCGGTCGACCTGTTCGCTCAGGCCGCGAAGGTCGGGATCACCGACTTCATGATCCCGGAGGAGTTCGGCGGCGGCGGGTTCACCGACGTCTTCACCCAGTGCCTGGTCCAGGAGCAGCTGTGCTGGGGCGATCCCGGCATCGGCAACTTCCTGTGCTCGAACGGCTTCTTCGCCGACCCGATCCTGGCGCTCGGCACCGACGAGCAGAAGGAGCAATGGCTGCGGCCCCTGACCGGCACCTCGCCGAAATTCACATCACTGGCGACCACGGAACCGGGATCGGGATCCGACTCCGCGTCGATCATCACCAGGGCCGACAAGGTCGAAGGCGGGTACCGGCTGGGCGGGCAGAAGGCCTGGATCTCGAACGCAGGCCTCGCCGACTTCTATGTCGTGTTCGCCAAGACCGACACCTCCCAGCGCTCGAAGGGGGTCAGCGCATTCCTGCTCGAGAAGGACACCCCGGGAATGGAGTTCGGGGCGCCGATGAAGAAGATGGGGCAGCGCGCCATCGTGTGCCGGGAGGTCTTCTTCTCCGATGCCTTCGTCCCCGCGGCCAACCTCCTCGGTGCCGAGGGGCAGGGCTTCTACGGGCTCATGCGCACCTTCGACATCTCGCGCGTCGTCCTCGGTGCGGCGGCACTGGGCACCGCTCGGGCCGCCTACGAGTACGCCCGTGACTATGCGAGGGAGCGGACCCAGTTCGGGAAGGCGATCATCGACCACCAGGCGGTCGCCTTCAGACTGGCCGACATGTCGGCCCGCATCGACGCCGCCTGGCTGCAGGTGCTGAATACGGCACGGATGATCGACGCAGGGGATGAGGTGCCGCGCGAACGGGTGACCGCCTCGGCGGCCATGGCAAAGCTCAACGCCTCGGAGACGGCGATGTTCTGCACGTGGGCGGCGGTCCAGACCCTCGGGGGCTGGGGCTACTCGCGCGAACATCCGGTGGAGCAGTGGATGCGCGATGCCAAGCTCGAGGAGATCGAGGAGGGCACCTCCGACATCATGCGCCTGCTCATCTCGCGGAATCTGCCCTGAGGCACCGTCATCTGCTGTCATCTGGAATAGGCCGGCGAGAGACCGTGTTGTCCGAGATGAGGCCCTGTTATAGGGTCGAAACGAAGCCACCGCAACGGTGGGGATCAATTCTCTTCAGGAGGAATCTCATGGCTGAGCAGTACACTCTGCCGGAACTGCCCTACGACTACTCCGCACTCGAGCCGCACATCTCGGCTCGCATCATGGAGCTGCACCACGACAAGCACCACGCAACCTACGTCAAGGGTGCCAACACCGCCATCGAGCAACTGGCGGAAGCCCGTGAAAGCGGAAACCTGGCCGTGGTGCCGAAGCTGACCCGGGACCTCGCGTTCAACCTGGGCGGACACGTCAACCACTCCATCTTCTGGAACAACATGTCCCCGGACGGTGGCGACAAGCCGGTCGGCGAGCTCGCCGCAGCGATCGACGATCAGTTCGGTTCGTTCGACAAGTTCCGTGAGCACTTCACGACTGCCGCCACGACGATCCAGGGCTCCGGTTGGGCCGTACTCGTCTACGACCAGCTCGGTGGAAACCTGTTCATCGAGCAGCTCAAGGACCAGCAGTCGGACATCCAGCTCGGCGGAACCCCGATCCTCCAGCTCGACATGTGGGAGCACGCCTTCTACCTCGACTACCAGAACGTCAAACCTGACTACGTCAAGGCCTGGTGGAACATCGTCAACTGGGCCGACGCCGGCGCTCGCTTCGACCGCGCAGTCACCCAGACCAAGGGACTCCTGCTCGGCTGATCCAGCCCCAGCAGCACCCTGACGGCGGTCCGGGCACCTCACGAGGTGACCGGGCCGCCGTTGCGTGGTCCTGGCGTCCGACGTGGACCGGGCGCCCGACACGGACGCGGTGGGAGCGCCCCGGCGGGCAGTCGCTAGACTGGCCTGCGACGAATCGAGCAAGGAGTTTGAGCACATGAACCCAATCCGGGTAGCAGTCATCGGTGCGCAGGGGCGCATGGGAACACAAGCCGTCGACGCCGTCAACGAGGCCGAGGGCCTCGAACTCGTCGCCGCGCTCGGCCGCGGTGACTCCCTCGAGAGCCTCCTCGAGCAGAAGGTCGACGTCGCCGTCGAACTCACCGTCCCCGCCTCGACCGAGGACAACGTCCGCTTCCTCGTCGAGAACGACATCGACACCGTCGTCGGCACCACCGGGTGGAGTGCCGAGCGCCTCGAGAACCTGCTCGGACTTCTGTCCGAGCACCCCGGAACCGGCGTCCTCATCGCCCCGAACTTCTCCATCGGCGCCGTCCTCGCAATGCACTTCGCCGAGGTGGCCGCCAAATACTTCGACTCCGCCGAGGTGGTGGAGATCCATCACCCCCGCAAGCTCGACGCCCCCTCCGGGACCGCGGTGCACACCGCGCAGCGGATCGCCGCCGCGCGCACGGCGGCCGGACTGCCTCCCGTCCCCGACGCCACCGAGCTCGATCCCGACGGCGCCAGGGGAGCGGTCATCGACGGCATCCACGTCCACGCGATCCGGCAGCTGGGAATGACCGCCTCCGAGGAGATCCACTTCGGCACCAGCGGCGAAGCCCTGACGATCCGCACGGACTCGTTCTCCACCTCGGCGTTCATGCCGGGAATCATCACAGCGGTGCGCGCGATGGCGGACACCGAGGGACTTGTCCACGGCCTCAAGAATCTGCTCGACCTCTGATGTCGAAGGCCAAGGTCGGAGCCGTCATCGTCTCCGTGCTGCTCGTCTTCTACTTCATCCTCATGGGGCAGCGGGCCTTCATCCTGCTCCGTGAACCCGAGCTCGTCCCGAAGCTCATCGGCGTCGCCCTCATCGTCCTGCCGATCCTCGGCGCCTGGGCGCTGGTGATGGAACTCCTGTTCGGCACCAGGATGGAGCGCCTCGCCAGGATCCTCGAGACCGAGGGCGGTCTGCCCGTCGACGACCTTCCCCGCACCCCCGGTGGGCGGATCGTGCAGTCGGCGGCAGATGAGGCGTTCGGGCAGTACCAGCAGGAGGCCGACGCGGCCCCTGAGGATTGGCGATCCTGGTTCCGGCTCTCGTGCGCCTATGACGCCAGCGGCGACCGGAAGCGGGCCCGCGCCACGATGCGCAAGGCCATCGGGATGTACCGCGCCGGTTCCTGATCGGGTCAGCGCTCGAGTACGGGTCAGCGCCCGGGTTCGGGACCTTCCCCGGCTTCAGCGGCATCCTGCGTCACCTCGGGCACCGGCGCGGCCGAGCGGATGATCGCCGCGACGCCCGCTTCGAGCGGCCCGTGCGCGCCGACTGTCAGCTTCCAGCCGACCGCGAGCACCGCGAAGCCGGCGGCATGGACGCCGAATTCCGTCGGCTCACCGAAGACAGGACTGTCGCGGACCACGGGATGGGTGATCTGGAGCAGGACGACGTGCGCGCTGTACACACTCAGGGGCATCGACCCCGGGGCGCTCAGCGGCGCCAGCGCCCACGCGAAGCGACCGAGCAGGACGACCAGCGCCTGGCACAGCGCGATCGCGGCGACCGAAGTCCCACCGGTGAGCAGCAGGTCGAACGGCGTGCCCGAATGCGGCCCGGAGATCGCCAGCCACCACCACGTCGTCGTCTCGGTCACTCCGAAGCTGCCCGTGAACAGGGCGGCCGTCAGGTCGGTCCCGGAGAGCTCGGCCTGGTCGGCCAGAACTGCCCCGCCGCCGGCGAGGGTGAGCAGCGCCCAGGAAGCTCCCTTGCCGATGAGGGCCATCGCGACCCCAGCAGCGAAGAGCGCGACGATATGCCGGCGGATGCCGAGCTTCGCGCAGGCCATGCCGAGCAGGATGTAGGACATCCACTGCAGAATCGGGTAGTAGCCGGTGAGCGTGAGATCCGTGAGCATCGTCAGGGGAGACGCGAGATCGAACCACGACATCGGCAGATAGCTCGGCGACAGCCCCAGCTCGCGGCGGAGGAACATCGACACCACCGGGCTGATCACCATCCAGGCCAGTGCCACCACGAACAGCGTCCGGGCGCGCAGCCTCAGGAAGAGCAGAGCGAGGGCGAACATGATCCCGTAGTTGACGAGGATCACCGCCAGATACGTCGAGACGGTGCCCAGGCACAGGCCGATGACGGTGATCGCCGCAGCGCGGATGAGCACGCTCGACGCGACGTCGCGCAGCCGCGCCCCCGGCCGGTCCAGACGGCTGCGGGTCGAGAGCACGAGGGAGCAGCCGGCGAGCACTGCGAACAGTGCCGAGGCCTTGCCCGAGAACACCGCCGCCCACGTCGGATCACCCGCGCCGTCCGACAACGCGAAGATGTGGGTGACCATCATCGCGAACAGGGCGAGGCCCCGCGCGACATCGAGGCCGACGATCCGACCGGGCGGGTTGAGCCGTTCGAGGACCGTCGCCGAGGCGGGGGTCGAATGCGATGACATGCACCGATTCTCACACGTGAGATGAGCCCGCGGGTCGGTATCTTAAGACTATGACTTTCAATCCCGACGCCGACATCAGCGGCCACTCGACCAGCCGGCGCGGACGCAACATCGGCATCGCCGGGGGAGGCGTGGGCGTCGTCGGACTCCTCGTCTTCCTCGTCGGGCCCCTGCTCGGCATCGACCTCACCGGCGTGATGGGCGACGGGATGCTCGAGGGCGAATCCGGGGCGGACTCGTCGAACCAGTCGTCGTTGAGCCGATGCGACACCGGCGAGGACGCCAACCGGTCCATCGACTGCCGGATGGCGGGATCCCAGGTCGTCCTCGACGACTACTGGGCGCAGCATGTCGAGGGGTACCAGGCACCGGCGATGACCATCGTGGACGGACAGACGTCGACCGGCTGCGGAACGGCCTCCAACGCCGTCGGTCCCTTCTACTGCCCACCCGACCAGGGTGTCTACATCGATCCGAGCTTCTTCGACGTGATGCGCGAACGCTTCGGCGCCTCGGCGGGAGAGCTCGCCCAGCTCTACATCGTCGGCCACGAATGGGGCCACCACATCCAGAACATCACCGGCACGATGGACGCGCACCCGAACAACGGCACCGGGCCCACCAGCAACGGGGTGAGGATGGAGCTGCAGGCCGACTGCTACGCCGGGGCGTGGCTCGGAGACGTCACGACCCTGACCGACGACAACGGCGAGCCCTACCTCGAAACGCCCACAGATGCGCAGCTGCGGGATGCGCTCAACGCGGCGTTCGTCGTCGGCGACGACCACATCCAGTCCCAATCGGGCTTCGTCAATCCCGAGAGCTTCACTCACGGCACGAGCGAACAGCGGCAGAAGTGGTTCAGCAAGGGCTACCAGGAAGGGCTCGGCTCCTGCGACTCGTTCGCCGCCCGCGGCAGCGAACTCTGAGGTTCACCCGGTAACGCCTGTGGGTCCTGTTCCCTTGTTTTCAATATCATGATATGAATAACGGGTCAGGTCTCACCCGCATGGATCAAGGACGATCGTGTCTCAACTTTTCCCGCACCTCTTCGCACCCATCACGCTGGGCTCGACGACCATCCGCAACCGCATCGTGTCCTCGGGTCACGACACGGTCCTCGACGACCACGGGATGATCGGCGACGACCTCGTCGCCTACCACGAGGCCCGGGCCAAGGGCGGCTGCGGTCTCATCGTCCTCCAGGTCTCCGGCGTCCACGAGACGGCGCGCTACACCAGCCATGTCCTCATGGCCACCGATGATTCGTCCATCCCCGGGTACCGGGCCGTCGCCGAAGCGGTCCACCGTCACGGGGCCACCGTCATCGCCCAGCTCTTCCACCCGGGACGCGAGGTGATGGACGGCGAGCGCGGGATGGCCCCGCGGGCGGTCGCCCCCAGCGATGAGCCGCAGGAGCGCTTCAAGGTCGTGCCTGAGACCCTGAGCACCGAGGTGGTGAAAGAGATCGTCGCCGGCTACGGCAGCGCCGCCGCGCGGATCGTGTCCAGCGGCATCGACGGTGTCGAGATCGTCGCCAGCCACGGCTACCTGCCCATCCAGTTCTTCAACCCCCGGATCAACACCCGCACCGACGAGTACGGCGGCAGCGCGGAGAACCGTTGCCGCTTCCTCACCGAGGTGGTCACCGGGGTCCGTGCCGCCGTCGGCCCTGACGTCGTGGTCGGGATCCGGCTGTCGGGGGAGGAGAAGACGGAGGAGGGCCTCGTCGCCGCGGAGATCCTCGACCTCGTCAAGCACCTCGACGAGCTCGAGTGCCTCGACTACTACTCGATCACGGCCGGCGACTCCTCCACTCTGCAGGGCGCGGTGCACATCGTGCCGTCGATGCAGATTGAGCCCGCCTATGCCGCGAACCTGTCCGCCCAGGTCAAGAAGGTCACCGACAGACCGGTCATGGTCGCCGGCCGGATCAACCAGCCGCACGAGGCGGAACTCGCGATCGCCGAGGGCCGGACCGACATGGCGGTGATGACCCGGGCGATGATCTGCGACCCGGACATGGCAGGCAAGGCCGAGCGCGACGCCGTCGAGGAGATCCGCGCCTGCATCGGCTGCAACCAGGCCTGCATCGGCCACTTCCAGATGGGCGTGGGTATCTCGTGCATCCAGTTCCCCGAATCCGGGCGCGAACTGACCTTCCTGCCGCGTCCCCGCGTGCGCACCCGCCGGAAGGTCCTCGTCATCGGGGGAGGGCCGGGAGGACTCAAAGCCGCCGCCGTCGCCGCCGAGCAGGGCGATGACGTCGTGCTGTGCGAGGCGCACTCCCGCCTCGGCGGCATGGTCCTGCTGGCGGAGAAGCTGCCGTACCGCTCCGAGTTCGGTGGGGCGGCCACGAACCTGAGCGCCGAGGCGATGCGCGCCGGCGTGGACATCCGGACGTCGACGCCGGTGACCCAGGAGGTCCTCGACGACATTGCCCCGGACCACGTCATCGTGGCCACCGGCGCCGCCGAGAGGATGCCGCACCTCGAGGTTGCCGACGAGGCCCTTGTCATCGGAGCCCGCGAGTACCTGAGCACGGACCCTGCGCTGCCGAAGGGCCGGGTCCTCGTCACCGACTGGAAGGGTGACTGGATCGGGCTGGGCATCGCCCTGCGCCTGGCCGAGAGGAAGGTGCCCGTCACTCTGGCCACCGCGGCGAACTTCGCGGGCGCGGGAATGCAGCAGTACACGCGCACCCTGCTCGTCTCCCAAGCTCTGCGCGCCAGTGTCGATTTCGTCAATGACGCGCGCCTCGTCGGCGTCGACTCCGATACGGGATACCTCCAGTCGACGCTGTGCGAAATCGTGCACGTCGTCGACGGAGTGGCCGCGACGATCGTCTCGGCAGCGCCGCGCTCGGTGGTCCCGGACCTCGACTTCGGGACGGCGAGTGTGCGGCGGATCGGCGATGCGGTGGCACCGCGGACGGTGGAAGAGGCGGTCTACGAAGGACTGACGGCCGCGACGGCGCTCGCGAACACGGCATGAGCCCCCGACCGCAGCTGCCCGCGGAGGAGATCGAGGCGCGGAGGACGGCGATCCTCGAGTCCACGGTCGACGAGATCGCCGGGACCGGGCTGGAGAACGTCCGGATGAAGGACGTCGCCGCGGGTGCGGGGATGTCGGTCGGGACGATCCAGTACTACTTCCAATCCCGCGACGAGCTCCTCGTGCAGGCGCTGTCCATGCATTCGTCCCGGGTCGTCGCCGCCATCGCCGCCCTGTCCGCCGCCGAGGGCAGCGCCTGGGAGAAGCTCCAGCTCTCCTTCCGGGCCGTGCCGGCCGTCGACGACTACCCGAAGCGCGCCCGGGTCTGGGTCGAGCTGGTCTCGGCGGCGCGCAGGAGACCGTTCCTCCAGGACGCGGTCACCGAGGTCTTCGCACGGTGGACCGACCATTTCGAGCGAATAGTCTCCGCCGGAATCGGGGACGGCAGCTTCCGCCCGCAGGCGGAGGTGTCACTGATCGTCGAGACGATCGTCGCCCAGATTGACGGATTCGATCTGGCAGTGGCCTCCGGCCGGCCGGTGCCTCCGGCCGAACGGATCAGCCGATCCCTCGAGCTCACCGCCGCCGCCCTCCTCGGCGTCCCGCTCGACCATGAGCGACCACCAGAAGAGTCGGCGAGGGGAGCCGACTGACCCGACTGACCAATCCCACCGCCCCGGCTCAGAGGCGGGCGATGGTCTGGACGTCTTCGCGGAACTCGCGGGCAGTCTCCTCGGAGACCGTGGCGCGAGTCGCCCGCAGAGCTTCGAGATAGTCGTCGGTGGTCAGCGCCTCGGAGCGGGAATCGATCGACACGTAGTCCTTGCCCAGCGCCCGCCCGAGCGCCTCCTGCGAGGCGCGCCTGGCGGCGTATTCGATGTCAGCGGGAGTCAGCCCGCCGCTCGCGGCGACCAACTGGTCGAGGTCGACCAGGTCGAGCATCTGATCCGGGATGTACCTCGTCCAGATGGCCTTGCGCGCGGTGTCATCGGGCAGCCCGATGGGGATGACGTAGTCGAAGCGGCCATGCCGGAGGAACGCCGCGTCCAGGGCCCGGATGAAGTTCGTCGCACAGATGAGCAGACGGCCCTCCCGGTCACGGAACTCCGCGACCTGTTTGAGCAGCTCGTTCGTCACGCCCTGGGTCGGCGACGGCGGCTCGCCACCGCGCTTCGAGGCGATCTCCTCCACCTCGTCGATGAACACCACCGCATGTTCGAGCTCACCGATCTGCTCGAACGAGGTGCGCAGCCCTGCCGCCACGCCACCCGGCTCACCGGAGAGGCGGGAGGGGAAGAGCTCGACGAACGGCCAGTCCAGACGTGAGGCCACAGCTTTCGCGAACGTCGTCTTGCCGGTCCCGGGAGGACCGAACAGCATCACGGCCCGGGGCGGGACGACGCCGAAGTGGTCAGCGAGGTCCGGCTCGGCCAGGGGCACGACGAGGCGGTCCTCGAGCATGTCCTTCTCCTGCTGCATGCCGCTGACGCCGTCCCACAGGTGACGGGGCAGGATCCGCCCGCCGACCGCCTTGAGCAGATCGAGCTCCCGGCGCTGCACGGGCATCTGCCGTTCGAGGTAGCGCAGGTGCGAGCGGACCTCGAAGCCGTTGTTCTCCAATCCGGAGAAGGCGGAGGAGTGCTCGGGCACGATCATCGACAGCTTGCCCAGACCCAGCGGCATCAGCCGGCGCTCAAGCGCATCGACCAGAGCGGACTCGGCATGCTGCCGTTCCTCCCCGTCACCCTCGCCCTCGACGACATGGAAGAAGACGATCCATCCCTGGGCATGCGCGGCACGGCCGACGGCCGCCCCCACCACCTCGTCGTCCCGCACGGCGACGACCGCATGGTCCTTCTGGCAGGAGGCGATGACCTCGGGCAGGGAGTAGACGGGGGCGGTCGGGCTGGCCATGGCGGCCTCCCAGAGACGGATGATTCCGTCGAGGTCGTCGTCGTGGAATTCGCGAACGCGGGTGCGGCTCATCTCAGGAAGCTCCTCGGATGCAGTGGGCGTGGGTCCGAGGTACACACTAAGTGATCTGCATCTCAGCCTGCCATGCCGCCCCCGGCGGTGAGAGAGATCTCGCCCTCACGGGGTGGGAGAGATCCCGCCCCCTGCTGAGGGGAGATCTCGGCCCCTGCTGAGGGAGATCTCGGCCCCGCGGCGAGGAGATCGTGGCCCCGCAGCAGGGGAGTCCGTCCGTTCGCGACGGCTCGCCACGCGAACCGCCCGCTGTCACGTCCGCAACTCGTCGGCGGTATCCTTGAGTCATGGCGATTCTCGGGGACAGTGCAGCGACTGCTGCGATTGATGCGTTCGGTACCGTCGGCACGGCAATGGTGACGCCGTTCAAGGATGACGGCAGCATCGACTACCCGGCCGTCGAGAAGGTCGCCACCCACCTCGTCGATCTCGGCAACGACATGCTCGTCGTGTCGGGAACCACGGGCGAATCGCCCACCACCACCGATGACGAGAAGATCGAGCTCCTCCGTGTTGTCCGCGGCGTCGTCGGGGACCGGGCGAAGATCATCGCCGGCACCGGCAACAACGTCACCGCCCACACCTTGGAGCTGAGTCGACGCTCCGCCGAGGCGGGAGCCGACGGCATCCTCGTCGTCACCCCGTACTACTCGAAGCCGACCCAGCCGGCGATCGCCGCTCACATGCGCGCGGCCGCGGACTCCGTCGACCTGCCCGTCATGCTCTACGACATTCCCGGCCGGTCCGGTGTGCCGATCCACACGGAGACCCTGATCGATCTGGGCGATCATCCGAACATCCTCGCCGTCAAGGACGCGAAGGGCGACCTGTTCGCCACCTCGCGCGTGATGAGTGAATCCTCGCTGGCGTACTACTCCGGCGAGGACGCACTCAACCTCCCATTGCTCTCCATCGGCGCCCTGGGCGTCGTGTCGGTCGCAGGCCACGTCTGCTCCGACAAACTCGCACTGATGGTCAAAGCCGTCTTCGACAATGACCTCAACGCTGCGCGCCAGATCAGCATGGAGACCACCGGTGTGGTCGACGCGCTCATGAACCATATGCCGGGTGTGATCTCGGCGAAGGCCGCTCTGCAGGCCCAAGGTGTACTTGAAAATCGCGGCACCCGCATGCCGCTGCTCCCGGCAGACGAGGAGCAGATGGCATTCGTGTCCGCCCAATTGACCAGGAGTGGTTACCTCAGTGAATAACTCATTGACCCAAGAGCTTTCTCTGCCCCCGAAGATGGACCCGGAAGCGGTCCGCATCGTCGCCCTCGGCGGCCTCGGTGAGGTGGGACGGAACATGACCGTGTTCGAGTATCACGGCAAACTTCTCATCGTCGACTGCGGCGTGCTCTTCCCCGAGGAGGACCAGCCCGGAGTCGACCTCATCCTGCCTGACTTCGCCTACCTCGACGACCGCCTCGACGACATCGTCGGCCTCGTCCTCACCCACGGGCACGAAGACCACATCGGCGCCGTCCCCTACCTGCTGCGCCGCAAGGCCGACATTCCCATCATCGGTTCGAAGCTGACGATCGCCCTCATCGAGGCGAAGCTCAAGGAGCACCGGATCCGGCCTATCACCCGGGTGGTCAAGGAAGACGACCTCGATCAGCTCGGTCCCTTCGACCTCGAGTTCGTCGCCGTCAACCACTCGATCCCCGACGCCCTGGCCGTGTTCATCCGCACCGGCGCCGGAAACATCCTCCACACCGGCGACTTCAAGATGGACCAGCTGCCCCTCGACGGGCGCATCACGGACCTGCGCGCCTTCGCCCGCCTCGGCGAGGAGGGCGTGGACCTGTTCATGACCGACTCCACCAACGCCGAGGTCCCCGGGTTCACCGCCCTGGAGAAGGACATCGGGCCGGTGCTGGAGAACCTGTTCGGCCAGGCCGAGCGTCGGGTCATCGTCGCCTCGTTCTCCTCCCACGTCCACCGCGTCCAGCAGGTGCTCAACGCCGCCGACGCCCATGGTCGCAAGGTCGCCCTCGTCGGACGCTCAATGGTGCGCAACATGAAGATCGCCGCCGAGCTCGGGTTCCTCGACGTGCCCAAGGGTGCGCTCATCGACATCAAGGAAGTCGATCAGCTGCCCGATGACCAGGTCGTGCTCATGTGCACCGGCTCGCAGGGCGAGCCGATGGCCGCGCTCTCGCGCATGGCCAACCGCTCCCACCGCGTCGAGGTGGGCGACGGAGACACCGTCATCCTCGCGTCCTCGCTCATCCCCGGCAACGAGAACTCCGTGTTCAAGGTCATCAACGGCCTGATGAAGCTCGGCGCCAACGTGATCTCCAAGGCCGACGCGAAGGTCCACGTCTCCGGCCACGCCTCCGGCGGAGAGCTCCTCTACTGCTACAACATCGTCCGCCCCCGCGGCGTCATGCCCGTCCACGGAGAATGGCGGCACATGCTCGCCAATGCCCGCCACGCCGAGGCGACCGGGGTCGACCCGCACAACATCGTCCTCGCCGACGACGGATGGGTCGTCGACCTCAAGGACGGCCACGCCGAGGTGGTCGGAGCGGTCGACTGCAACTACATCTTCGTCGACGGCTCCTCGGTCGGTGAGATCACCGAGGCCGACCTCAAGGACCGCCTCGTCCTCTCCGGCGAGGGCTTCGTGACGATCTTCATGGCGATCAACAGCCAGACCAAGACGCTCATCGCCGGACCCGAGATCCACGCCCGCGGAGTCGCCGAGTCCGATCACGTCTTCGACGCGATCATGCCCAAGGTGACCAAGGCCGTCGAGGACGCCCTGCGCGACGGCACCACCGACCAGTACCAACTGCAGCAGGTCGTGCGCCGCACCGTCGGCCGCTGGGTCTCGTCGAAGCTGCGCCGCAAGCCGATGATCGTGCCCATGGTCGTCATGGTCTGAGCAGATGCGCTGAGATGAGATCTGAGCGGATGCGCCGAGATGCGGACAAGCTGACATGAATGAGGTCAGCGGCACCGATTTCGGTGCGGCCGCATCCGAATACCAACGAGGCCGACCGGGCTACCCAGCCCGGTCGGCCTCGTGGCTTCTCGGATCCGCCGAGGTCGTCGCCGGCTCCGCGGGGGACGGCGCGGATTCCGCAGTGGATGCGGCCGTTGTGGTCGCCGACGTCGGCGCCGGAACCGGGAAGCTCACGCAGTCCCTGGTGGGTGCCCACCGCCGCGTCATCGCCGTCGACCCCGACGAGCGGATGCTCGCTGCCTTGTCGGTGCAGCTGCGGGGCGTCGAGACCCGGCCCGGCACGGGGGAGTCCCTGCCTCTCGAGGATTCGAGCGTCGATCTGATCACCTACGGCCAGTCCTGGCACTGGGTCGATCCGGAACGCGCCTGTGCGGAGGCGGCGCGCGTGCTCTGTCCCGGAGGAGTGCTCGGCCTGATCTGGAACATCCGCGACGAGAGCGTCGACTGGGTGGCCGAACTGACCGAGATCATCACCCCCAGCACCGCCGAGGTCTATGTCGCCTCACTGCTCAAGGACTCACTGCTCAAGGACTCACTGCTCAAGGACTCACTGCTCAAGGAGCAGGGTCCCGGCTGCCGGGGAAGTGCAGATGGCGACATGGGCACCGAGGTGAGCTTTCTGACCGCGGACTTCGCCGCACCCGCCTATCACTGCGAGGCGTGGGCGCGCACTCTCAGTGTCGACGAGCTTGTCGACATGGTCGCCTCCCGCAGCCACACGATCGTCGCGGCCCCGAACGAGCGGCAGTCCATGCTGTCTCGTGTGCGGGCCCTCGGTGAACGCGTGCGTGATGCCGACGGTTCGGTCCGTCTGCCCTACGTCACGCACGCGTTCCGCGCTGTCGTTGCCGGCTGAGCCCTGCCGCGCGGTCTGAGCCCTGCCGCGCGGTCTGAACCCTGCCGCGCGGTCTGAACCTTGCCGGAACGGCGCTCTCAGCGGTTCTTGCGCCGATGGAGGAGCCATCCCAGGCCGAGTGCTGCGAGAGCCACAGCACCCGCGCCCGCCCACACGCCAAAGAGCGGCGGAGCGAGCGTGCCGGCCGTCTCCGCGACGGGACTGTGCGCGGCGCCCGTATCGGGCTGCGGGGTGACCGACCCTGCCGGCGATGGCGCCCCGGCGCCGAATCCACCGGCTTTGCCGCTCTTGGCGTAGGAGGAGCCGGGCAGCTTCGACCCGTAGGCGCTGCTCACGTGCTGCCGGTAGTCTGCGACCGGGACAGGACCGGAGCTGCCGATGGCCTTGACTGCCGCGTCGTTGAGAGGTTCGACCTCACCGTCCTTGAGCCCGTACCAGGCCGAGACCTGGGGTTCGACGAGGAGACGCGAATCGGCCGGCGCGTCTTTCACATAGTCGGCCTCCTGGTGCCCGGTCGCCACATTCACCGCCGACCACCGGCCGGCGTCGTCCTGTGCGGCGAAGATCGTGAAGTCCTCCGCGTTGTGGGTGGCCGGATAGGCGATGTACCACAGCTCGGCTGGGTCCTTGGAGTGTCCGGAGACGAAGTCCGGGTTGAGGGCGTAGACGGGGATGCCGTCAGCGGCGACCTTCTGTTGTGTCGATGTCTGCGGGGCCAATGCGCCGGGGGAGGGTTTCGGGGCACCGGCGGCCGATCTCAGCAAGCTGAGACCGTCCGGGGCGTGCACCGCACTCGCTGCCTCGCGCAGGTCCTGGTCGCTGGGGCCCGTGGCGGCGAATGCTGCCCCTGGGGTGGCGCAGATGGCGATGGCCACGCCCGAAGCGACTGCCAGGGAGAGGTTCTTCAGACGCATCTCAGGCTCCGATCCTGTAGAGGGTGTGGGTCCACGAGAACTGAGGATTCTTCACGTACCACGCGTAGGTGGAGGTGTTGACTCGCTGAGAGTCGGGCCAGGGGTCGTGGTACCGGACGGTGGAATTGCCCCTGTCGTAGCCGATGAGATTCATCATGTGCCCACCGCCGGAACTCCACAGGATGCGCGTCATCACCGGACGGTCGTGGGAGATCTCATCGGAGACCGTGTCATAGGAGATGGTGGCGCTGATGTAACTGCCCGGGGCGATGCCGATCTCACGGAAGGCCCGTTGGTCGTTGCCGAGGTCGGCCTGATCATTCGGGCAGCTCGAGTTGAGCGCCCGACCGAACGCCATATTGCAGAACTGATTCTGCGAGTATTCGCGCCCGAAGTAATCGGCCACGGCGTTGCCGGTCGCCGCCCAGCACCAGTTGGACCGCTCCTGGGCCGGCGTCTCGATGGGGAGATACCGGGAGGTTTCGGTCGCGTGGGCGACCGAGGACTGACCGCCGAGGGCCAGAAGGGCGGCGAATGAGATGAGCAGAGCTGAGAGGATGAGGTATTTCAGTCGGTGTGAGGACCAACGCAGCATAGATGTCTCCTGAGCGGTCAAGCGACTCCTTCAGTCACTTGAAACTGATGCGACAGAGACAGTCTGACAAGTGAGTTCTCTCACGTCTACCGTTTGGGCTACCAGACTGGGGGAGTTCGACCAGTATTCACCTGGCAGGGGTCTGGGCGGGGCAGCCCGGAAACACGACTGCCCTCGGCCTTCGCTCAAGTTCCAGTTCCCTCCGGTGACGACAATTCGGGCTTCCAATCCGCTTCCTTTGGGGGAGCTGGATCGGAAGCCCGAATCGTGGGCCGCCGGAACTGCTAGGCGGGATCCTCGGCCGTGGTCGGACGACTGGCAACCGGAGCGAGCTCGCGTCCGGGCGACCTGCGGATCAGCACGAATGCGACGATCAGCCCGACGAGGACGGTCGAGAGAACCACCGTGCCCGCATTGGCCCCGAGCCCGTTGATGCCGATGAACGCAAGCGCGCCGGCGGTCAGGGAGTAGACGAGCATCGGCACCGAGGTGCGACGGATGATCTCGCCCTCGCGCCCGACCAGACCCACCGTCGCCGAGGCCGCCACGACGTTGTGGACGGCCACCATGTTTCCGGCCGCTCCGCCCACGGCCTGCGCGGCGACCACCGTCTCCGGGCTCGTCGCGCCGATGGCGACGCCGGTGGAGAACTGGAACTGGGAGAACATGATGTTCGACACCGTGTTCGAGCCGGCGACGAACGCGCCGAGCGCGCCGATGAACGGGGCGAACAGGGGCCAGGCGTCACCGACGGAGCTGGCGGCCGCCTCGGCGAGGGTGACGGGCATGGAGTCGAGACCGGCGTTGTTGTAGTCCGATCCCGAGTTGATGAAGACGCGGACCAGCGGCAGCGAGCACAGGAGTGCGACCGCGGCACTGGCGATCTGCCCGCCGGCGAGTTTCCACGAGGACCCGATCTGCCCGCCGCTCATTCGGTGGATGAGGTAGGTCAGCCCGCAAGCGAGGACGAAGATCGCCCCAGGTGACCACAGCAGGTCCATGTTCTGGTTGATCGCGGTGCCGAAGATCCCCTCGACCTTGATCACGGCGGGACCGGTGAGGAACTCCTTGATCGGTGCGACGTTGCGGGTGAGGAGGAGCAGGAGGACGACGATGAGGTACGGGGACCAGGCGCGGAGCAGGGACATCCGCTTCTGCAGCTGGGCGGCCTCGTCGGCGGGGTCGACGGTGCCCATCCAATGGGCCGGCCAGTTCTCGCGCGGCGCGAAGTCCCAGGTCTTCTTCGGCATGAGGAAGCCCATCCTGCTCGTCGTGACGACGATCGCCAGTCCGATGAGGCCGCCGAGCAGGGAGGGGAACTCGGGGCCGAGGAGATTGGCCACGAGCAGGTAGGGCACGATCATCGCGAGCGCCGAGTAGACGGCGAACGGGGCGACGGCGAGGCCATCGGCGAAGCGCTTGCGCTGACCGAAGAATCCGGTCAGCATGCACGCGAGCAGCAGGGGGATGAGGATTCCGCAGATGCCATGGATGAGCGCGACCTGGGTGGCGGTGTGGGCGACGAACTCGCTCTGGCCCAGGCCGAGCTCGGCGGCACGGGCCGCGACGTCACTCGACATGGTCCCGTCCTCCTTGGACAGGCCGGTGCCGATTCCCACGACCATGGGCGTGCCGACGGCGCCGAAGCTGACCGGCGTCGACTGGATGATCAGCCCGGCGAGCACGGCGGCGATCGCCGGGAACCCGAGGGCCAGCAGGAGCGGGGCGACGACGGCGGCCGGGGTGCCGAAACCGGCGGCGCCTTCGATGAACGAGCCGAAGAGCCACGCGATGATGATGACCTGGACGCGGCGGTCGGGGGAGATCGAGATGAATCCGGCTCGGATCGTCTGGATCGCGCCCGAGCGGGTGACCGTGGCGAGGAGGAGCAGTGCGCCGAAGACGATCCACAGCAGACCGATCGCCACGAGCACGCCTTGGACGATGGAGGCGCCGATCGTCACCCATTCGATGCGCCAGGCGAAGTTGGCGACGAGCGCCGCGGCGACGAGGCCGATGGGCATCGCATATTTGGCGGGCCACCGGAATCCGATGAGGAGAATTCCCGCGAGAAGGATGGGAGTCAGGGCCAGGAGGGCGGCGAGAGCGAGGTTGTCCATCGTGCATCCGATCTGCGGCAGCGTTGCCGCGTGGTCATGCAGTGTCGAGTGGCCGTGATGGAGACGAGCCGATGAATTGGCTGGTCATCGCCGGTTTCCCGACGTCACTGCGAACTCGGTCCTTGTCGTTATCGTTCACTGTCGATGTGGCTCCGTCAAGAGGTTCCTCACAATTGACTGAGACTGGGGTCACACAATAGCCTTTCGCTAAGCGAGGTCCGCGTTTCGCGATGCGGAATTTCGCTTCAGGCCACAACCCCGTTGCCCAAGGACGCCCATGGCACCAGTCGGTGCACGAGGAGGACCACTCATGACTGCCCAGAACCAGACTTTGGACATCCCTGCCGGACTGGAGATCACCGGCGATCTGCCCGAAGGCGCGGAGCGGGTGCTCACCCCGCGCGCGCTCGAACTCATCGTCGAGCTCCACCGTAAGTTCAACCCGGTTCGGCTCGAGAGGTTGGAGGCCCGGAAGGAGCGCCAGGCCGAGATCGCCCGCGGCGCCGACCTCGACTTCCTGCCCGAGACCGCCTCGATCCGCGAGGACCCGGATTGGCAGGTCGCGCCGCCCGCCCCCGGTCTCGAGGACCGCCGCGTCGAGGTGACCGGTCCGACCTATAAGAAGATGACGATCAACGCTCTGAACTCGGGCGCCAAGGTGTGGCTGGCCGACCAGGAGGATGCGAACACCCCGCAGTGGGATTCCGTCATCGGCGGCCAGATCAACCTGCTCGACGCCCTGTCCCGGACGATCGACTTCACCTCCCCGGAGGGCAAGTCCTACACCCTGGCTCCCGACGAGGAGCTGCCGACGATCGTCGTGCGCCCCCGCGGCTGGCACATGCCGGAGAAGCACATCCTCGTCGACGGTGAGGAGACCTCCGGATCCCTCGTCGACTTCGCGCTCTACTTCGCCACGGCCGGGCAGCTCCAGCTCGAGAAGGGGAAGGGGCCGTACTTCTACCTGGCGAAGATGGAGTCACATCTGGAAGCGCGGCTGTGGAACCAGGTCTTCGACCTTGCCGAGGACTCCTTCGGCCTGCCGCGCGGCACCATCCGCGCCACCGTGCTCATCGAGACCTACCCCGCGGCCTTCGAGATGGAGGAGATCCTCTACGAGCTGCGTGAGCACTCCGCCGGACTCAACGCCGGCCGCTGGGACTACATCTTCTCCGTCATCAAGTACTACCGCACCCGCGGTTCCGAGTTCCTGCTGCCCGACCGGTCGGACGTGACGATGACCGTGCCGTTCATGCGCGCCTACACCGAACTGCTCGTGCGCACCTGCCACAAGCGCGGCGCGCACGCGATCGGCGGAATGAGCGCATTCGTGCCGGCCAAGGACCCGGAGGCGAACGAAGCGGCCTTCGCGAAGGTGCGCGAGGACAAGTCCCGCGAGGCGCGCAACGGCTTCGACGGCTCCTGGGTCGCCCACCCGGGCATGGTCGACCTGTGCAGGGAGGTCTTCACCGAGACCCTGGGGGAGAGGCCGAACCAGATCGACAACAAGCGTGAGGACGTCAGCGTCACCGCCGCCGACCTCCTCGATGTGAAGTCGACGCCGGGCTCCATTACCGAGGAGGGGCTGCGGACCAATGTCAACGTCGGCATCCAGTACCTGCGGGCCTGGCTCGAGGGCAACGGCGCCGTGGCCATCCACGGGCTGATGGAAGACGCGGCGACCGCCGAGATCTCCCGCTCGCAGGTCTGGCAGTGGGTCGATGCGGGCGTGCAGCTCGACACCAGCGTCACCGTCACCGAGGATCTGGTCCGCCAGATCGTCGCCGAGGAGGTCGCCAAGCTGCCGGGGGAGGAGTCCGACTGGAAGGACGCCACCGACCTGTTCCTGTCCGTGGCCATCGCCCCCGACTACGTCGACTTCCTCACCCTGCCCGCCTACGCGCAGATGAGCTGACGACCGCCCCCTTCACGCGCCGGCGTGGCGCGCCGAATCCTGCGGATTTGCTGGGATGCGGGCCGGTCTCCACCTAAGATTGGGACCATGGCGACCAGAACGACTTCCCCCGCTTCTGGCACCGGTAAACGTCAAGCGCGCAAAACTGCTGGCCAGACCGGTCAAGCGGGGGCTGAGAACCCCGGGACAAACGTTGTCACCGGTGCGTGGAGGGGAGTGGCCCACATGGCCGGAAACCGTGCGCGGAAGATCCTCAGTGACGAACCGACCGACAGCCCGACGAAGAGGGACGGCACAGCCTTCTTCCTCATCGGGCTCTCGATCGTCATTGCGGCCTTCGAATGGTGGAACATCCCCGGGGCGTTCGGAGCCGGCGTCCGCGCCGTCGTCGAAGGCACCTTCGGCCGCGTGGCCCTGGCCCTGCCGGTCATCTTCACCGGCTACGCGATCCGCCTCTTCCTCCGCGGAGACGACAACAGGGGCAACAACCGGATCCTCATCGGCATCATCCTGCTCCTGCTCGCGGCTTCGGGCCTCGCCCACATCGCCGCCGGCAACCCCAGCTTCGTCAACTCGCGCGCAGCCATGGCCAACGGCGGCGGAGCGCTCGGCTTCGTCATCTCCTCGCCGCTCGTCGTGGCCACCACCGTCTACGTGGCGGTGCCGCTGCTCGTGCTTCTCGGCCTCTTCTCCTTCCTCGTCATCACGGCGACCCCGGTGCGCTCGATCCCCGAACGTCTGACCGCCCTCTACCTGCGGCTCACCGGTGGACCCCGTGAGGAGCAGAGCGACGACTCCGAGGTTCCGAACTCGACCGATCTCGTCGCCGACAACTCCCACACCTCCAGCCTCAAACCGGTCATGGGCGCCAAGCGCCGGAGCCGGAAGAAGAAGACGGAGCTGCCGGAGCTCGACGAACCCCGATCCGTCGACGACGACATCGCGGAGAAGGCCTACGACAAGGCCTACATCCACGAGAACGAGGTCAGCGACGAAGAGGCCGACACCACGGTCATCGACACCCCGCAGTTCAAGCCGGGCGAACGCCGCCCGACCAAGGCGGAGCGCGAGACCGCGGCGCTGAAGAAGGTCATCGGCATGACCGAGGACGCACCGACCGTTGCGCACAGCGCGAAGCCCGCGGACGCCTCGGCGCCGGTGCCCGCCACGAACACCCCCGCCCCGCCGCCCACCGAGCAGCTGCCCGAGCGCGTCGAGCAGCTCACCTTGGCCGGCGACGTCACCTACACCCTGCCGAATTCCGACTACCTCGTGCCCGGCCCCCCGGCCAAGGAGCGCTCCGAGGCCAACGACCGGGTCGTCGAGGCCCTGCGCGACGTGCTCGATCAGTTCAAGATCGACGCCCAGGTCACCGGCTTCTCCCGCGGACCGACGGTGACCCGCTACGAGGTCGAGCTCGGCGCCGGCACCAAGGTGGAGAAGGTCACCGCGCTGAGCAAGAACATCTCCTACGCGGTCGCCAGCGCCGATGTCCGGATCCTCTCGCCGATCCCCGGCAAGAAGGCGATCGGCATCGAGATCCCGAACTCCGACCGCGAGAACGTCTCCCTCGGCGACGTGCTCCGCTCGAAGGCCGCCCGCAAGACCGAGCACCCCATGGTCATGGGCGTGGGCAAGGACGTCGAGGGCGGATTCGTCGTCGCCGACCTGTCGAAGATGCCCCACCTGCTCGTCGCCGGTGCGACCGGCGCCGGTAAGTCGAGCTTCGTCAACTCGATGATCACCTCGATCATGATGCGGGCCACCCCCGACGAGGTCCGCATGATCCTCGTCGACCCCAAGCGCGTCGAGCTGACGATCTACGAGGGCATCCCGCACCTGATCACCCCGATCATCACCAATCCCAAGAAGGCCGCCGAGGCGCTGGAATGGGTCGTGCGCGAAATGGACGCCCGCTACGACGACCTCGCGAACTTCGGGTTCAAGCACATCAAGGAGTTCAACAAGGCCGTCCGGGAGGGTCGCGTCCAGGTGCCCGCGGGCTCCGAGCGCGTGATCCAGCCCTACCCGTATCTGCTGGTCGTCGTCGACGAGCTCGCCGACCTGATGATGGTCGCCCCGCGCGACGTCGAAGCCTCGATCCAGCGCATCACCCAGCTTGCCCGTGCCGCCGGCATCCACCTGGTGCTCGCCACCCAGCGCCCCAGCGTCGACGTCGTCACCGGTCTGATCAAGGCCAACGTGCCCTCGCGGCTCGCCTTCGCGACCTCCTCACTGGCCGACTCCCGAGTCGTGCTCGACCAGCCGGGTGCTGAGAAGCTCATCGGTCAGGGTGACGCGCTGTTCCTGCCGATGGGCGCGGCCAAGCCGATGCGCGTCCAGGGCGCCTGGGTCAACGAATCCGAGATCGAGAAGGTCGTCGAACACGTCAAGGGCCAGCTGCAGCCGAACTACCGCGACGACGTCGCGGTGGAGGCGCCGAAGAAGCAGATCGACGAGGAGATCGGCGACGACCTCGACCTGCTGCTCCAGGCGGCCGAGCTCGTCGTCACCACCCAGTTCGGATCGACCTCGATGCTCCAGCGCAAGCTGCGCGTCGGCTTCGCGAAGGCCGGTCGCCTCATGGACCTGATGGAGTCGCGCGGCATCGTCGGACCCTCCGAGGGTTCCAAGGCCCGCGACGTGCTCGTGCGTCCCGAGGACCTGCCCGGAACCCTTGCCGTGATCAAGGGGGAGACACCGCCCGCCGGAGGTGCGTCCGCCGAGGCGGGTGGCGGGCAGCCATCGGCCGCGGCCGACTACGACGAGGAGTTCGACGACGACTACGGCGACGGGCCGACGTCCGCTTCCTCCCGTGGGGGAGGGGCCGGTGCCTATGGGGGAGCGGGCTCGCTCACCCACGGCGAGGACCTGAGGGTCGGAGACGTCGATCCCGACACCGGTCTCGAGGTCGTCGAAGCCAGTGGTGACGACGCGTGGGAGCTGACCGGGCGCTGAGGCCGACTCTCCGCTAGGGTTGAAGCGTGATAGATCGCGCAGAACCTCACCCCGCATCAGCCGAGCCGAGCCCCTGGAACATCGCCAACGCACTGACGGTCCTGCGGATCCTGCTCGTTCCCGTGTTCCTCATCCTCCTTCTCCAGGACGGCGGTGAGGATCTGACGGCGAGGTGGTGGGCGCTGGCCGTGTTCCTGCTGGCGATGCTCACGGACAAGATCGATGGGGATCTGGCCCGCAAGTACAACCTCATCACCGACTTCGGCAAGATCGCCGACCCGATCGCCGACAAATCCCTCATGGCCGCGGCGCTCATCGGCCTGGCGATGATCGCCGAGCTCCCATGGTGGGTTCCGGTCGTCATCCTCGTCCGTGAGCTCGGCATCACGGTGCTCCGGTTCTTCATGATCCGCACCGCAGTGATGCCCGCCTCCCGCGGCGGCAAGATCAAGACGGTGCTCCAGACGGTTGCCATCGGACTGTTCCTCCTGCTGTTCCCACTGGCCGCCGTGATTCCCGCCGCGGCCGCATCCGTCCTCCTCGTCGTAGCCTGGGTGGTCCTCATCGCCGCGATCGTCGTCACTGTCGTCACCGGCATCGACTACTGCCTGCAGGCGGCGCGGCTCGCCAAGGACCAGAACCGGGACTGAGCCCATGACCGACAGCCCGGAGCACAGCGACCGGTTCTCGCGCACTCGACAGTTGATCGCCACGTGCACGGAGATGGGTCTCTCGGTCGCCTCGGCGGAATCACTGACCGGGGGCCGGTTCGTCGCCTCCCTCGTCGACGTTCCCGGGGCGTCCGCCGTCGTCCGCGGCGGTCTCGTCACCTACGCCACCGACCTCAAGTCGAGCCTGGCCGGGGTCGATGCCGACCACCTCGAGGAGGTCGGACCCGTCGACCCGATCGTCGCCGCCCAGATGGCAGCCGGTGCGGCACGCAAATGCGTGGCCGACATCGGCGTCGCCTGCACGGGTGTGGCGGGCCCGGACCCGCAGGACGGCAAAGACGTCGGACTCGTCTACACGGCGATCGCCTTCGGCTCGCAGGCCAAGGTCAGCGAACACCATTTCGACGGGGACCGGGAGGCGATCCGCAGTCGCACGGTCGAGGCCATGGTGACGACGCTCACCGATTTCGTGTCCCAGCTGGCGTTCGGACCGGCCGGATAGGAATAACATCGGCTCCCGCGTCGTTGTCCCACTGATGACGAATGGAAGCACACCTGCCGGTTTCTCTGAATGGACTGGCAATACCATCAGCCCCTCAAGCAAGGTTGGCGCATATCGAGCGCCGGGCTGTAAAGTTGAGAGTATCCAGTCGATACGCGTGAACTGAGGAAGGGGCGCACCATGTTACTGAGAGTCGAAATCGGCGACGCATTGCGCTCCGCTCGCCGTCGTCAGGGACGCACCCTTCGTGATGTGTCCATGGGCGCGAGCGTATCGCTGGGTTACCTGAGCGAAATCGAACGCGGGCAGAAGGAAGCCTCCTCGGAGCTCCTCTCCGCGATCTGCGAAGCCCTCGAACTGCCGGTGTCGGCGTTGTTGAGCGAAGTCTCCGATCGTTTCGCCCTCGAAGAGGGCGTTCAGATCCCGGACACCATTCCGCAGGAGCTCTCCGACAAGGTCCTGGGACGCCCAGGCGGTTACGGCGCACCACGTTTGGCAGCCAAACCCTGATGCGCCACACCCTTTACTGGGTCCTGATGAACGAAGAGTTCGGCGAGGCGCGCGCGGCATCCCTGCACACCGATCTGGCGCTGAGCACGCTCGACTCGCGCACCGCCGAACAGGCATTCGAAGCGGGATTCGATCCGCGCGACATCTGGCTCGCGGTCTGCGACGCGATGAGCGTCCCCGAATCCCGTCGTCTCGGCCGCGAGAAGCCGCGGTCACGACCGTTCTGAGCCCGTCGGCAACGGTCTGCTGCGAGTGATTGCGACACACCTCGACATATATAGAACACGTGTTCCCATGTGAGCTATGCTGGTGAGTAATCGCGGGACCTGTGACCACGAGTGGCCGGTTGTCCACAGGGGATGAGCCTCCTCTGTTGTCATGTCAGTGCCATCTCCTAGCCTTGGTCTCAAAGGAAGAACGAACGTTGAGGAGACGTCATGGCACGTACACCGAAGAACCTGCAGATCCCGACCGGCAATGACCGTGCGAAGGCGCTCGAAGCCGCGATGGGGCAGATCGACCGCAACTACGGCAAGGGCGCGATCATGCGTCTGGGCGAAGGGGTCCGCGAACCCATCGAGGCGATTCCGACCGGATCGATCGCCCTCGACATCGCGCTGGGAATCGGCGGTCTGCCGCGTGGCCGCGTGGTCGAGATCTACGGCCCGGAATCCTCGGGTAAGACTACTGTGGCCCTCCATGCCGTGGCCAACGCGCAGAAGGCCGGAGGAATCGCCGGCTTCATCGATGCCGAGCACGCCCTCGATCCCGAGTACGCGAAGAAGCTCGGCGTCGACACCGATCAGCTCCTGGTCTCGCAGCCGGACACCGGTGAGCAGGCACTGGAGATCGCCGACATGCTGATCCGTTCCGGCGCGCTCGACGTCATCGTCATCGACTCCGTCGCGGCCCTGGTGCCCAAGGCTGAGATCGAGGGCGAGATGGGCGACAGTCACGTCGGACTGCAGGCCCGTCTGATGTCGCAGGCACTGCGCAAGATCACCGGCGCACTGGCTCAGTCGAAGACCACCGCGATCTTCATCAACCAGCTGCGTGAGAAGGTCGGCGTCTTCTTCGGATCCCCGGAGACGACCTCGGGCGGAAAGGCGCTGAAGTTCTACGCCTCCGTGCGCATCGACGTCCGCCGGATCGAAACGCTCAAGGAAGGTCAGGACGCGGTCGGCAACCGGACCCGCGCCAAGATCGTCAAGAACAAGGTGGCTCCGCCGTTCAAGCAGGCCGAGTTCGACATTCTGTACGGCCACGGCATCTCCCGCGAAGGCAGCCTCATCGATATGGGCGTCGACAATGGGATCATCCGCAAGTCCGGCTCCTGGTTCACCTACGACGGTGATCAGCTGGGACAGGGCAAGGAGAACGTCCGCAACTTCCTGCGCGACAACCCCGGCCTGGCCGAGGAGATCGAACTGAAGATCAAACACAAGCTCGGCATGATCAAGGTCGATGAGGCCGATGAGCCGGAAGACGCTCCCGCAGAGACCTCGGCCGATGACGTCGAGATCTCCTGAGCGAACGAGCCACGCCTCTCCCGAACCGAGCGCTGCCGGCGGCGGTTCGGGGAGGTCGGCTGCGACTGCAGACCAGCTGGAGGCGCTGAAGTCGGCGATCACCGAGATCGACCAGCGGCATGCGGAGGGCGAATCGCTCTTCCTCGCCGACAGTTCGCCAGACGACGACGAACTCGACGACTCCGACTTCGAGGCCGCCTATGCGAAGGCCAAGAAGACGGCGATGAACATGCTCGCGATGCGCGATCACTCCTGTGCCGAGCTGCGCGAGAAGCTGGGGAAGCGGGAGATCCCGGCACCGGTGATCGACGAACTCATCGCGAAGCTGGAGAAGTCGCGCCTGCTCGACGACGCAGAGTTCGCACAGCGCTACGTTCGCGCGCACCGAGAACGGCGCAAGCTCTCACGCACCGCGCTCAAACGCGAACTCAACAAGAAGGGGATCTCGCCCGACATCATCGCGGGAGTCGTCGAAGACGTCGACGGTGAGGAGGAGCTCGCGAGGCAGGTTGCCGAGAAGAAGGCCGCCTCCAGTCGCGGACTCGACTACGACGTGCGGCAGCGCAGGATCCTGGGCATGCTCGCCCGCCGAGGGTTCTCCTCGACCGTCTGCCTCAAGGTCACCCGCGAAGTCCTCGCCGACGACGAGTGAGCGAGAACAGCTAGAATAGTGGGGCCATGACTGAACTCATTGACTCACCCGCCCCCGAGACGTCGACCGCCGAGGCGCCGCGCAGCTACGAGGTGAAGACCTACGGCTGTCAGATGAACGTCCACGACTCCGAACGGCTCTCTGGCCTCCTCGACGACGCCGGGTACGTGCCCGCGGACACCGGGGACCAGGCCGACGTCGTCGTGTTCAACACGTGCGCTGTGCGTGAGAACGCCGACAACCGCCTCTATGGCAACCTCGGACGGCTCGCTCAGGTCAAGGAGAGGCGCCCCGATCTGCAGATCGCAGTGGGCGGGTGCATGGCACAGAAGGACCGCGACACGATCGTGAAGAAGGCCCCATGGGTCGACGTGGTCTTCGGAACCCACAACATGGGATCGCTGCCGGCTCTGCTCGAACGCGCACGGCACAACCAGGAAGCCCAGGTCGAGATCCTCGAGAGCCTCGATGTGTTCCCCTCCACCCTCCCGACGAGGCGTGAGTCCCAGCACTCGGGGTGGGTCTCCATCTCCGTCGGCTGCAACAACACATGCACCTTCTGCATCGTGCCCAGCCTTCGCGGCAAGGAGAAGGACCGGCGGCCCGGCGACATCCTCGCCGAGGTCGAGGCGCTCGTCGCCGACGGCGTCGTCGAAGTCACCCTGCTCGGCCAGAACGTCAACTCCTACGGCGCCGAGTTCCGCGACAAGGGCGCGTTCGCCAAGCTGTTGCGAGCAGTGGGCAATGTCGAGGGAATCGAACGAGTCCGCTTCACCAGCCCGCACCCCGCCGCTTTCTCCGACGACGTCATCGACGCGATGGCGGAGACGCCGACCGTCATGCCTCAGTTGCACATGCCGCTGCAGTCCGGCTCTGACACCATCCTCAAATCCATGCGACGGTCGTATCGGACCAGCCGCTTCATGCGCATCCTCGACAGCGTCCGGGAGCGCATCCCACACGCCGCAATCACCACCGACATCATCGTCGGATTCCCCGGAGAGACTGAAGAGGACTTCCAGGGCACGATGGACATCGTCCGCCGCGCCCGCTTCTCCCAGGCTTTCACCTTCCAGTACTCGATCCGCCCGGGCACCCCTGCCGCGACCATGCCGGATCAGATTCCCAAAGAGGTCGTGCAGGAACGCTTCGAGCGCCTCATCGCCCTCCAGGACGAGATCGCCTGGGACGAGAACAAGGCGCAGATCGGTCGCGAGGTCGAAGTCCTCGTCACCGCTCTGCCCCACGGGGATTCCCCACGGCTGAGCGGACGGGCCGCGGACAACCGGCTGGTCCACGTGGGAATCCCGGACGGCGCCGAGGTGGCCCGTCCCGGTGACTTCGTCACGGCCACCGTCACCGACGCGAAACCCTACTTCCTGCTGGCCGACTCCGGATACAGCCTCCGACGCTCCCGCGCCGGTGACGCCTACGACAGGGCGCAAGCCGAGAGCTGCGGGGCGCCCACACCGGGCCAGAGCAAGGCAGGAGCCACGAACCTGGGAATGCCGACGATCCGCGTCGGCAACTGAGATGGCCCGGTTCGCCCTCATCCCCGCCGCACCCATCCTGCTCGAGAACATCGATCTGCTCGAATCGGCCCGCACCGCCGCCCTGCGAGCTGAGGTGGAAGGCGTGCTGAGCAGCCGCGAGGTGTGGTCACTGCCCGTGGACACGCTGCCCCCGCTGGCCGGCCTCGGCGGTCTGGGGATCGACCGCGGCATCGACACCCGGACCGGTCAGCTGCTGTCCGGAGAGGACTGGGTCGAGGCTGTGAGGGCACTGTCCCCCGAGGAGCGGGCAGCCTGCGAATCCGCGCACCCCGGCGTCGCCGTGGCCCTGATGCACGCGCATTCCGCCGGAGTCAGGCTCGGGCCTCTCGGCGCCGCTGACGACCTGGTGGTGCCGCTCGACCTGTCCGTGGCCGCCTCGCCGGATGCGCCCCTGGCTCCCACAGCAGGGGCAGCCGCATTCGATGACGCGCTCGTCGCCGCGCTCACCGCGGGCGAGGTGCCGGCACTGCTCGCCCTCACCCCAGGAGCGGCCTCTGCACATGCCGACATCGAGCTGCTCACGGCCGCCTTGGCCCATCTGGCAGAACGATCTCAGGGGTCGACTCCGTCACTCACCCTCGACAGGACGGTCTTCGACGCGGACGTCCACGACGTCAGATCCCTGTGCGCAACGGGAAGCTGCTGAGATGAGCGTCGACGAACCCATCATCGTCATCGTCGGTGCCACCGCCACCGGCAAATCGGACCTCGCCCTCGACCTGGCCGAGCACCTCGGCGGGGAGATCATCAACACCGATTCGATGCAGTTCTACCGCGGAATGGACATCGGCACGGCGAAGCTGCCGGCGGTCGAACGACGGGGCATCGACCACCACCTCATCGACATCCTCGACGTGACCGAGGAAGCCAACGTCCAGACCTTCCAGACGCAGGCGCGCACCGCCATCGCCGAGATCCGGTCCCGCGGCAGACGCCCGATCCTCGTCGGAGGATCCGGTCTGTATGTGCGCGCGGTCATCGACCGGATGGGCTTTCCCGGCACCGACCCTCAGGTGAGGGCGCGAATCGAAGCCGAAGTCGACGCGGACCGGTGGGGACAGCACCGCCGGCTGGCTGCCATCGACCCCGAGGCCGCCGTGAAGATCACCCCCAACGACGTCCGCCGGATCGTGCGGGCGCTCGAAGTCATCGAACTGACCGGCGAGCCGTTCAGCGCCCAGCTGCCCGATTACCAGGAGATCGAGCCGACCGTGCAGATCGGCTTGCACGTCGACCGGGAGATCCTCCACTCCCGCATCGCCTCCCGAGTGCACGCGATGTGGGAGCAGGGGTGGGTCGACGAAGTCGTCGACCTGCTGGGTCGCGGACTTGCCCGCGGGAAGACCGCGTCCCGCGCCATCGGCTACGCCCAGATCCAGGCGCATCTGGCGGAAGAGCTGAATCGCGCCGAGGCGCAGGAACAGACGATCGTCAAGACCCGACAGTTCGCCCGCCGGCAGGACACGTGGTTCCGCCGCGACCCACGGATTAAGTGGATCGACGCCGGCGCCGGTGACCCGCAGGCGAATCTCGCCCGCAGCCTCGAGCTGCTCACCGAATAGGATGGAACCATGAACTTCCCGGACTCGCCCTTCGCCGACATCTCCGGCACCGTCTTCTACAAAGGCCACGGCACGCAGAACGACTTCGTGTTCCTGGCCGATGACGATGGTCAGCTGACCCTGCGCACCGACACCATCGCCGCGCTGGCCGACAGGCGAGTCGGGTTGGGCGCCGACGGCATCATCCGCGTTGTCCGGTCCGAGGTCAGCGGGATCCCGGGAGCCCTCGACCAGGCGCAGGCCGGAGCCGAGTGGTACATGGACTACTACAACCACGACGGCAGCGTGTCCGAGATGTGCGGCAACGGGGTGCGCGCCTTCGCCCACACCCTCATCGAGACCGGCCGGGTCCCCGCCGAGGCCGACGAGATCCGGGTGGCCACCCGGGACGGAATCAAGACCGTGCGCCGCGTCACGAACCCGACCGAAACCGCCGACTCCTGGTACGAGATCGACATGGGTACCTGGTCACTCGACGACGACCCCGTGCTCGTGACCACCGCCGGAATCGACGTGGCCCGCCCGGGCCTGAGCGTCGAGACCGGCAACCCGCACACCGTGGTCGCCCTCGCCGAATTCGCCGAGCTCGAATCCGCCGACCTCCGCGATGCCCCCGCGCTCGACCCGGTGCCCGCCAACGGGTCCAACATCGAATACATCGTCATGGAACCCGCGCGCAGCGACATCGCCGGGGGAGAGGGCGCGCTGAAGATGCGCGTCTTCGAACGCGGAGTCGGTGAGACCCGCTCCTGCGGGACGGGCGCGTGCGCGGCGGCGATCGCCGCTCACCACTGGGCAGGAGCCCAGTCACCGGTGCAGTGGCGCGTCGACGTTCCCGGCGGTCAGCTGCGGATCGGCATCACGATCGCCGAGGCGGAGAACCGGGGCACGGTCACCCTCGCCGGCCCGGCGGTCATCGTCGCCACCGGCGCGATCGGCTGAGCGAACGCGTTACTGGCTGAGGTGACCGCGTTCCTGCGCGCACAGCTTCAGCCCGCGGCCGATCAGGCTGACGACTGCGCGCGGTGGATCGTGAGGACGCGATACCCCTTCGATGAACCCGTCCGCTTCACGGTGAAGGTCTCGCCGAGGGTCTCGCTCAGCCACCGGTGCAGCGAATCGGCGCCGAGGTTCTTGGACACGACGAGGTCGGCGCGACCGCCGGGAGCCAGCCGCGGGATCCAGGTGCTGAGCAGGTCGTGGAGGGCGTCCTTGCCGACGCGGATCGGGGGATTCGAACGGATAGCGGTGAACTGGAGGTCCGCGGGGATCTGCTCGGCGGTGACCGCCTTGATCGAGTCCAGACCCAGACGCTTCGCATTCGCAGCGGTCGACTCGAGTGACCGGGAGTTGACGTCGAGGGCCCACACGGTGACATCCACCTCGGCGTCCTTGGCGTTCAGCGCCGCATCGAGGGCGATCGGACCCCAACCGCACCCCAGATCCAGGAGATTCCCCGGCTCCGGTGCGGGCAGATGACGCAGGAGCACCGACGTTCCCAGGTCGAGGCGGGTGGGGGAGAACGTCCCGCCGACGGTGGTGACGGTGACCTCGTGACCGCCCAGTTCGAGATTCAGCTCACGCTGCTTGGCATCGCTGCTGGGGGATTCGGTGAAATAGTGCTCTGACACCGTTACAGTCTAGTGGCCTGTGGGATAATTGATGGACACCTGAATACGCACCACCGGCTCCGGGCGCAGACCGCCCGCCGCCACAGAGAACAAAGGAATGAATGACGCCCACTGACAAAGAGCGCCGGGACGCAATGCTTGACCGTGTGCTCTCGCGAGGCGCTCAGGCGCTCGGCAACCACGAATCGGACGTCGACGAGGATTCGCAGTTCGACCTCGCCGAACGCGCCGCGCTCAAACGAGTCGCCGGCCTCTCGACCGAACTCGAGGACATCACCGAGGTCGAATACCGACAGATCCGCCTCGAGCGGGTCGTGCTGGCAGGCCTCTGGAACACCACCCTGGCTGAAGCCGAGAACTCGATCCGGGAACTGGCGGCTCTCGCCGAGACCGCAGGCTCGATGGTCCTCGACGCCGTCATCCAGCGCCGCGAGAAGCCGGACCCGGGCACGTACCTGGGCCGAGGCAAAGCCGCTGAGCTCGCCGAGATCGTCGCCTCTGTCGGCGCCGACACCGTCATCGTCGACTCCGAACTCGCCCCCAGCCAACGGCGCGGGCTCGAGGACGTCATCAAGGTCAAGGTCGTCGACCGCGTCGCCCTGATCCTCGACATCTTCGCCCAGCATGCGAAGTCCCGCGAGGGCAAGGCCCAGGTCGAACTCGCCCAGCTCGAATACCTCCTGCCCAGGCTGCGCGGTTGGGGTGAGTCCCTGTCCCGCCAGGCCGGTGGACGTGTCGCCGGCGGTGCCGGGATCGGCTCGCGCGGTCCCGGTGAGACGAAGATCGAACTCGACCGGCGCCGGATCCGGGCCCGGATGTCGAAGCTGCGCAAGGAGATCGCGGCGATGGCCCCGGCCAGGGAGACGAAGCGGAAGAATCGCACCCGCAATCACATCCCCTCGGTCGCGATCGTCGGATACACGAACGCCGGGAAATCCTCGCTGCTCAACCGGCTCACCGACGCCGAGGTGATGGTGCAGAACGCACTGTTCGCCACCCTTGATCCCACGGTCAGGCAGTCGCAGACCTCCGAGGGGATCACGTTCACGTTCACCGACACCGTCGGTTTCGTCCGCAACCTCCCGCACCAGCTGGTCGAGGCCTTCCGGTCGACCCTCGAGGAGGCCGCCGACTCCGATCTGCTCCTCCACGTCGTCGACGCCTCGCACCCGGATCCGCACGGGCAGATCAGTGCGGTGCGTGATGTGCTCAAGGACGTCGAGACGCGTGACATCGCCGAGCTCATCGTCTTCAACAAGGCCGACATCGCCGAGGAGACGGTGTTGACGGGGCTGCGCGCGGAGTACCCACACGCGCGGTTCGTCTCGGCTGCGACGGGGGAGGGCATTCCCGAACTCGTCGAAACCATCGAGGAGAAGCTGCCCTCGCCGAATGTCGAGGTCTCGGTCCTCATCCCGTACGAGCGCGGTGACCTTGTGTCGAAGATCTATGCCCTGGGCTCCGTCGAACGCGAAGAGCACACCACGGGCGGCACCGCCCTGCATGCGAAGGTGCCTCAGGAGCTGGCCGCAGAGCTCGACGACTTCCGACGTCCGGACATGGTCATCGGCGAGTGAGCACTGTCGAACAACTGCTCGAGTCTGCCGTTGCGGCCATCGGCGGATCGCCCAGGCAGGGACAGTCGGACATGGCCCAGGCGGTCGGATCGGCGCTCGACAACGGCGTCCATCTGCTCGTCCAAGCGGGAACCGGCACGGGAAAGTCCCTGGCGTACCTGGTCCCCGCCGCCGAGTTCGCCAGCCGCACCGGCAGCAAGGTCATCGTCTCCACGGCGACCCTGGCGCTGCAGACGCAGATCATCCACCGTGATCTGCCGCGCCTGTTCAAAGCGGTGAAGAAGGACCTCAGCCCACTGCCACGCGCCGCCCTGCTCAAGGGCCGACGCAACTATGTGTGCAAGCACAAGCTTGCCGGCGGCTACCCGGACGAGGGCGAGGGAATGCTCTTCGACCTCGGCGCCGATGCCGCCGCCGGTCGCACCCCCTCCGAGCGCAGCGGGTTGGGCGAGGAGATCCAGCGGATCCGCAGCTGGGAGAAGATCACCGACACCGGTGACCGGGACGACCTCATGCCCGGCGTCAGCGACCGCGCCTGGGCTCAGGTCTCGGTCAACGCCTTCGACTGCCTGGGCTCGAACTGCCCCCTGTACACCGAGTGCTTCGCCGAGATCGCGCGCAACACCGCCGCCGAGGCGGACATCGTCGTGACCAATCATGCGCTGTTGGCCATCGACGCCTTCGGGGAGAACACCGTCCTGCCCGAACACGACGTCATCATCATCGACGAGGCGCACGAGCTCAAGGACCGGGTGACCAGCGCCCTGTCGGGACAGCTGAATGCGAGCATGCTCCAGGCCGCGACGAGTTCCGTGCGCAAGCACACCGCCGTCCAGGATGGCGTCGTCGCCCTCCTCGACTCCGCCGCCGCGGCTCTGGAGCGGGCGATGGGCCACGTGAGCGAGGGACTCATCAATACGATGAGTGAGTCTTTGGCGCTGGCCCTGGCCCAGGTCCGTGATTCGGCCCGGCAGATCATCAACGACATCGGCGGCAAGAGCGAGGACGCGGATGCGGGCCGGCAGATGGCCAAGGCCCGCTGCCAGGAGATCTTCGAACTCGCCGAGCGCTTCTGCGACCCCGGGAAGAACGACGTCGTGTGGCTCTCGCGCAGCACCTTCCGGGAGAAGGAGACGACGAACCTCGTCGTCGCACCGCTGAGCGTGGCCGGGACCATGCGTTCGGGGATCTTCGAGGAATCGACCGTGGTCGCCACCTCGGCGACGCTGTCCCTGGGTGGGAACTTCGACGCGGTCGCTGCCTCACTGGGACTCTTCGGACCCGATGCGCCGAGGTGGGACTCTCTCGACGTCGGCTCGCCGTTCGACTATGGCAAGCAGGGCATCCTCTATGTCGCCTCGCACCTGCCGAAGCCGGGCCGGAGCGGGCTCAGCGAAATGGCCCTCAACGAGCTCGAGGAGCTGGTCACGGCTTCGAACGGGGGAGCGCTGGGACTGTTCTCCTCGCGGGCGGCCGCGAATGCCGCCGCCGAGTACCTGCGCGCGAAGTTCAACCTGCCGATCCTGCTCCAGGGCGATGATGGTCTGCCGTCCCTGGTCTCGCAGTTCGCCGCCGACGACACCGCGTGCCTGTTCGGGACGATGTCACTGTGGCAGGGAGTCGACGTCCCCGGGCGCACGAACCGGCTGGTCATCATCGACCGGCTGCCGTTCCCCAGGCCAGACGACCCGCTCATGCAGGCCCGGTCGAAGGACGCAGACAGCAGGGGCGTCAACGGATTCATGGCCGTCAGCGCCACGCATGCCGCGCTGCGTCTGGCTCAGGGCGCCGGGCGTCTGATCCGCTCGACCTCGGACAAAGGGGTTGTGGCGGTCCTCGATTCCCGGCTGCGCTCCGCCCGTTACGGCGGCTACCTCGTCAACTCGATGCCGGACATGTGGCCGACGACGAACGCGGCCGTGGTGAAGAAGAGCCTCCAACGACTTTCGCAGGCGCCGAGCTGACAGACTTCAGAGACGGCGGATGACCGCGACGACCAGCCCCATGATCTGGGCGTAGGTTCCGTCGATCGGTTCGTAGTCCTTGTTCTGCGGCAGCAGCCACTGCTGGCCGGCCTTGCGCTTGAGCGTCTTCACCGTCGCCTCGCCGTCGAGGAGCGCGGCGACGATCTGGCCGTTGTCGGCCGTGTGCTGCTTGCGCACGACCACCCAGTCGTCGTGGCAGATGGCCGCTTCGATCATCGAATCGCCGACGACCTTGAGCAGGAACATCTCACCGGAGCCGACGACCTGGGTCGGCAGGGAGAAGATGTCGTCGATCTCCTGCTCGGCGAGGATCGGCCCGCCGGCGGCGATCCGTCCGACGACGGGGACCTGCACGGTGTTGTGCGACAGCTGCTCGAACTTCTCCCGTTCGGCCTCTTCCTCTTCGAAGGGATTGACGACCTCGATGGCACGGGGACGCTTGGGGTCGCGCCGGACGTAGCCGAGCCGTTCGAGTTGGGACAGCTGGTGCGCAACGCTCGAGAGCGAGGCCAGACCAGCTGCCTTCCCGATCTCCCGCATGCTCGGCGGATACCCGTTGGCGACCACGGCGCGTTCGATGGTCTCGAGCACCAGGCGCTGGCGCGGTGTCAGCCGGTAGTCGCCCTCTCCGGTCGAGCCTTCCGGAATGGCGACGTCTTCGTCTTCGTTGCGGGCTGCCGCGATCTCGCTGGCAACGTCTTCGTTGCGCGGGCGGCCTCTGCCCCTCTTGCCCTGAACCATTGCTCGTTCCCCTTCGTTCTAATCCCCGCGTCACCGCTGGATTCCCGCCGCTGCGAAGTCTCGTGTCAGTGCCGCCTGAGATGGTTCCTTCAGACCAATCAACAACGCTGGTTCCTCCTCATTGTCGCATAGATGTTCGAGTTGGACTGGACATTTGTTCGATTGGCATGTTGAATAGAACAGACGTTCTACCTATTGCTGGTGGAATCGTACGAATGAAAGAGGTAAAGCGATGTCTGCACAGATCCTGCCGGCGCTGGCCCCGGAACTGCACGTCACTGCCCGCGGCCGTCGAGCACTCCGCCTGCTCCGGACCATCATCTTCGCCCTCGTGATCGTCGGCGGAGCGTTCTTCGTCGCCACCCAGTCCTCCACCGCCGAGGCGGTCTCCGGATCCGCAGCCGTCGGCATCGACGCCGAGTCCGTCATCGTCGAAGAGGGACAGTCCCTGTGGGAGGTGGCAGTCGGTCTCGATCTCGACCGCGACCCTCGTGATGTCGTCGCCGACATCGTCGAGATCAACCACCTGTCCTCGCCCGTGGTGCACCCGGGGCAGACCCTGGACGTGCCGCGCCGCTAGACTTATCGGGTGGGAAACATCGAATCTCTGCCCGTGCGTTCGGACCTCGAGGGCCTCAAGCCCTACGGCGCTCCGCACCTCAACGTCCCAGTGCAGCTGAATGTCAATGAGAACGCCTATCCGATCCCCGAGATCGTCGTGGACTCGATGCGGGCGGCCGCCGACAGCCACTTCGCCGGGCTCAACCGCTACCCGGACCGTGAGTTCGACGATCTGCGTGACCACCTCGTCGATTATCTGAATGGCGTCAACGACAGGGCCGGTACGCAGGTCGCATTGAGCCCGGACATGATCTGGGCGGGCAACGGCTCGAATGAGGTCCTCTCGCACATCGTCCAGGCGTTCGGAGGACCGGGACGCACCGCACTCGGCTTCACCCCCTCCTACTCCATGCACCCGCTGATCACCACCGGCACCGGAGCGACCTGGCAGGCAGCGGCGCGGGACGAGGAGTTCGACCTCTCCGCCGAGTTCGTCGCCGCCGAGGTGGCCCGGGTCGATCCCGACATCGTCTTCCTCTGCACCCCGAACAACCCAACGGGAACCTCGATCGGCCTCGACGTCATCGAAGCCGCCTATGACAACTGCTCGGGGATCGTCATCGTCGATGAGGCCTATGCCGAGTTCTCCCGACCCGCGAAGCCATCGGCGATGACCCTGCTCGAGGGGCGTCCGCGCCTCGTCGTGTCCCGCACGATGAGCAAGGCCTTCGCCTGTGCGGGCCTGCGGCTCGGCTACGCGATCGCCGCCCCCGAACTCATCGACACACTGCGCCTGGTGCGTCTGCCCTACCACCTGTCGTCGATCACCCAAGCCCTGGCCTGCGCCGCGCTCGAACACGCCGATCTTCTGCTCGACAACGTCGACCGTCTCATCGACTCGCGCAACCGCATCGCCGAGCACCTGGCACGCGTCGGATTCCGGGTCTACCCGAGCGACTCCAACTTCGTCCTCTTCGGCAACGTCGCCTCGCCACCCGCACTGTGGCAGCAGCTGCTCGACCGGGGGATCCTCATCCGCGACATCGGCATCCCGCACCACGCGCGGGTCAACGCCGGCACCGACGAGGAGACCACCGCGTTCCTGGCAGCCGTTGATGAGATCCTCGCTGCAGACCCACAGGTGCTCGCCGATTCGCACCCCGGCGCGGATCAGCAGCTGACCGAAGCGTGAGCACTGAGAACTTCCGCATCGGATCCAGGTGACAATGGAGTCCGATCGCCCCACACCAACGAAAGGCTCCTCATGAGGCAGGCCCAGCGCTCTCGCGAGACCTCCGAATCCTCGGTCTCCGTCTCCATCGACCTCGACGGAACCGGTCAGTCGGAGATCTCGACCAGCGTGCCCTTCTTCGACCACATGCTCACCGCCCTGTCCAAGCACTCGCTCATCGACATGGAGATCAAGGCCGAAGGCGATACGCACATCGACGTCCACCACACCGTCGAGGACACCTCGATCGTGCTCGGCCAGGCACTGGGCGAGGCGCTGGGGGACAAGGCGGGGATCCGCCGTTACGGTCACGCCGCGGTGCCCCTGGACGAATCCCTGGCCCGCTGCGTCATCGACGTCTCCGGTCGGCCCTACTTCGTCCACGTCGGCGAGCCGGAGGGGCAGCAGTACCACCTCATCGGCGGCCACTTCACCGGTTCGATGACCTCCCACGCCTTGGAGTCCCTGGCATTCCATGCGGGGCTGACCGTTCACCTCGACCTGCTGCGCGGGCGGGACCCGCACCACATCGTCGAAGCACAGTTCAAGGCCTTCGCCCGAGCGCTGCGCGAAGCGATCGAGTTCGACGCTCGCAACAGCACCGTGCCGAGCACCAAGGGAGTTCTGTGAGCACCACTGTGTGCTTCGAATAGAGTCCCCTATACTCGGCCAATGACTGAGAAGCAGCAGCGCAAACGGTTGGGCAAGAATGATTTCGACCTCGAAGACGCCCTTGTCACGGAGGCCGCCACGACCGTCGTCGAAGGTGCCAATCGACTGAATCGGAAATGGCCTGAACTTCTCGTCACTGGCGTCTTCGGAGGCGTCGACGTGGGTCTGGGAATCTTGGCGATGATTCTCGTCAAGCAGGCAACCGGATCTGAGATCCTCGCCGGCATGGCCTTCGGCATCGGCCTGCTCGCGTTGAAGCTTGCCCACTCGGAACTCTTCACCGAAGAATTCCTCCTGCCTCTCAACGCCGTCGTCGCCGGCCAAGCCACCGTGATCCAGATTCTTCGTCTCTGGTCGGTGACTCTGATCACCAACCTGCTGGGAGGTCTCGCTTTCGGGTGGCTGATCGCGGTGGGCTTGCCCGATTACCACCAGGTTCTCGTCGACATGGCTCTCAGTTACATCGACCAGCCCTCTCTCCTCGTGATGATCGCTTTGTCACTCTTGGCTGGGGCCACGATCACCCTGTCAACCCGTATGCAGCAGGGCACAGAAAACGACGTTGTCTCCGCCATCGTGTGCATGAGCACGGGTCTGCTGGTCATCGGCTTCGGAATGCTTCACGGGGCCATCAACGCGATCGTCATCTTCACCGCTATGCTGGCCGGCGCCGAGATCTCGATTCTGGACTTCCTGCAATGGTTCGCGATAGTCATCGTTTTCAACATGCTCGGCGGGCTGCTGATCATTTCACTGCCACGAATCATCCGTACTCGTCGAATTCTCTGGGCAGTGCGCACAGGTCAGGTCTCTCTGGAAGAACTGGAGAGCCAGTCCAGCTGAGCCCTGAGCCGGCGGTGGCCATAAGAACGATCGGACAAAGTGTGACAGTGCGTTCGGATGGCCTGATCGCTGTGGCGCAGATGCCTGTTGGTAGTCTTGAGGCATGAAAATTCAGTACGTGCAGACCAGTTGCAGAGTAGGGCCGCGATCCCAGTGCTGGCGCGGCTTGAGTGGTGGTCTGTGAGTACCACCGTCGTCGTCACTCCGTTCGGAGTCGCGAGCCAGTTGGCGGCCGCCTGTGTGCTGTCGAACATCAAGGGAACGATCGTGCCGATCGGAGACTTCTCCGGCATCGTCCTCTCCGACACCGACGTGCAGGCCGGGAACGAAGCGGCCGCTGCGATCTCGAAGCTCGCAGGCAAGCACGAAGTGCTGCTGCTCGTGCGCAGTGAGGAGCAGATCGACGCCGGTCACTACCGCAACGGAGTGCGCGAATCCGACGTGCCGGCCGGACTGGCGCTGAAGAACCTGCCCGATGTGCTCGAGAAGCTGCTGCTCGAACTTGTCCGCCCCGAAGACGTCGAAGGCAACATCCCGACCTCATCGATGACCAAACTCCAGGCCAGTGCGCAGACGATGTCACCCGACAGGGCCGCAGTGGCGAGAACCGCACTGCTGTGGATCGTCGTCGCCCTGCTGGCCGGAGTCGTCACCGCGTTCGGCATCACCGTCGGACTCGGCGGCAATACAGTGGCCTGGGTCGTCGCCGTATTCGGCATCATCGTCCTCGGCTTCTCGCTCTGGCGCATCCGCCACGTCCTGACGAAGGGAGCCGCGCAATGAAGAAGATCGCCGTTCTCGACTACGGCGCCGGCAACATCCGGTCCGCCGTCCGTGCTGCGGAGGCAGCAGGCGCCGAGGTGACCCTGACCGCCGACCACGACGTCATCGACTCCGCCGACGGACTCCTCGTCCCCGGCGTCGGCGCGTACTCAGCGGTGATGGCCGGACTCGAGAAAGTCGGAGCCGTCGACCTCATCCGCAGCTGGCACGAGCAGCAGCGCCCCCTGCTAGGCATCTGCGTCGGACTCCAGGTCTTCTTCGCCGCAGGCGAGGAGCACGGGGTGCACACGACAGGAATCGGGCTGTGGCCCGGAGCCGTGACCGCACTCAAGGCGCCGGTGGTGCCGCACATGGGCTGGTCTCACATCGCCGCCCCGGCACAGACGAAGATGTTCGCAGGCGTGGAGAACGAGATGTTCTACTTCGTCCACTCCTACGCCGCCACCGAGGCACCGCCGAACACCCTGGTCACCACCGCCACACACGGCAGCGACTTCATCGCCGCCGTCGAGGACGGCACCACCTGGGCGGCCCAGTTCCACCCGGAGAAGTCGGCCGACGCCGGCGCAGGACTGCTGCGCAATTGGCTGAGAGCCAACAGCGCCGACAGCTGAGCCCGTCGCGTGCGCACCTGAGCCCGCAGCTCGAGCACCTGAGCCCGCCGCCTGCACACCTGAATCCGCCGCCGTCCAACGAGACCCTCACCGCAGAAAGGTCACCATGACTGACACCCCGAACTCGAACCGACTCGTTCTGCTGCCCGCAGTCGATGTCGCCGACGGCAAGGCCGTCCGCCTCGTCCAGGGCGAGGCCGGCACCGAAACCGACTATGGCTCTCCCATCGACGCCGCCCACGACTTCGAATCCCGCGGCGCCGAGTGGATCCACCTCGTCGATCTCGATGCGGCATTCGGACGCGGTTCCAACTCGGAGCTGCTCAACCAGGTCGTCAAGGCAGTCGGGATCAAGGTCGAACTCTCCGGCGGCATCCGGGACACCGAAAGCCTCGAACGCGCGCTCGACACCGGCGCGGAGCGGGTCAACATCGGCACTGCGGCGCTCGAGAACCCGGAATGGACGGCGGAGATGATCTCGCGCTTCGGCGACCAGGTCGCCATCGGCCTCGACGTCCGCGGCACCACCTTGGCCGCGCGTGGCTGGACCGAGGACGGGGGAGACCTCTACGACGTCCTCGCCACCCTCGAAGCCGCCGGCTGCGCCCGCTACGTCGTCACCGACGTCCGCAAGGACGGCACCCTGCAGGGACCCAACCTCGAACTCCTGCGCGATCTCGCTGAGAAGACGGACAAGCCGATCGTCGCCTCGGGCGGAGTCTCGAGCCTCGAGGACCTGAAGAACCTGCGCGAACTCGTGCCGCTCGGCGTCGACTCCGCGATCGTCGGCAAAGCTCTCTACGCCGGCAAGTTCACCCTCGAAGAAGCCCTCGACGTCGCCGGACGCTGAGGATGTCCACCGATTCCGCCGGTCAGCCCTGGGCCGGGCGCGAGCTCAAGCCGAACCCGTTCTCCGGTGACACCGGGCTCGGGGACGAACAGCTGCTGGCAGCTCTGGCCCAGGTGCACGCGTCTCCGCTTGAGGCGGACCGTCACCGGCAGGTCATCGCGACGCTGCCCGGGGTGCGCCTCTACGCTCCCATCGTCCCGATCGCGCTCGATCACGAAGTCGGCGAGCACGGGCACATGGTCGACAACTCCTCAGAGCTGGGGATGGTCCGCCTGCAGGCCGAGGACGGTCGCGAATGCACCCCCGGCTTCAGCTCGATCCCTCCGCTGACGCAGTGGCACGAGGCGGCCCGCCCGGTGCCCGTCGAAGCCGAGCGGCTCATCCTCGGCGCGATCGAGGCCAACTCGCAGCTCGTCGTCCTCGACCCCGGGGCCCCGCACCCCTTCCTCCTGCGACGCCCGGCGATGTTCGCCTTCGTCCAGGGGAAGGAGTGGACCCCGTCCTGGGCCGACGCCGAGGTGGGCCGGAGACTCGCGGAGCTCGGGCAGTCGTTCCCGTGGCTGGCCTCGGTTTCGGTCAGCCCGGGCAGTGCCAACGTCCACCTTGGGGGACCGGAGCTCGGCATCACTCTCGTGGTCGAAGACAAGGTCCCCGCCGCCGAGGTGCAGCGTTTCCAACAAGCGGTCGTTGGAGATGAAGAGCTCGTGCAGAAGATCGACTCCCTCGCGATCCGGCTCCAGCTCAGGGAGTGATCTAGTCGCAGAGTGGTCCGGCACCCGCTTCGGTGCGGCGCCCTGATCGCCGGTCAGTTCCGATCAGCGGGACCTGACCGCGTCGCTCGTGACCTGGGCGGCGGGTGCCGTTAGCCTGAATGCATGAGCGAATTGCGAGATCTCAGCCAGCCAGTTGCTCCTGACGACAGCTATCTCGATCACATCGAACGCGAGACAGAAGCCCGAGCCGCCACAGCAGCAGGATGGGAATCCGAGTTCGCCGGTGCACCCGATTCCTCGACCCGACGGCTTGCTGAGGGCATCGACGAAGTCTCCGACGACCTCGTCGGCCTGCTCCGCACCATCCACGGGCTCGCCGAGACCGCATTCGACGAACACCGGTCGGCCGCAGCGATCGCCGACCTCGTCGCCTCCCATGGAACCGCCGTCGAGCAGGGCGTGTACGGCCTCGACACGGCAGTCTGGGCGACGACCGGTTCGGGCAAGGGACGCACGATCGCCATCCTCGCCGAGTACGATGCCCTGCCGGGAATCGGCCACGGCTGCGGACACAATCTCATCGCCACGTGCGCGGTCGGCGCGTTCCTGTCCCTCGCCGCGCTGCACGCCTCGGACCCCGACGCGGTGCCCGGAACCGTCGTCCTCCTGGGCACCCCGGCCGAAGAAGGACACTCCGGCAAGGAGCTCATGGCTCGCGAAGGAGCCTTCGACGGGATTGACGCTGCCATCATGGTCCACGGCTACGGCTACGACTGCGCAGACCAGGTGTGGCTCGGTCGCCGTCTGCTCGACGTCACGTTCAAAGGGGTGCCCGCTCACGCCTCGGCGCAGCCATTCATGGGTAAGAATGCACTCGATGCGGCCAATCTCTTCTACCAAGGGTTGGGGCTGCTGAGGCAGCAGATGCCGCCCATCTCCCGCCTGCATGCCGTCGTCTCCGAAGGCGGGACGCGGCCGTCGATCATCACCGAGCTCGCGCAGGTCAAGTGCTATGTGCGCTCAAAGTACCCGGAGACGCTCAAGGAGCTCTCCGCCCGGGTCGAGGACGTCGCGAAGGGGGCGGCGCTGATGACCGGGACGGGCGTCGACATCCGCTGGGACGAGCACGCGCCGTCCCTGCCGGTGCGCGGCAATGATGCGCTGACCAGGCGCTGGGCTCTCCACGAGGAAGAGCGCGGGAGGCATCCGGTGCCGGCGGGAGTGCTCGACGAGTCGATCGCCGCGTCCACCGACTTCGGGAACGTGTCTTACCGCATCCCCGGAATCCATCCGCTGCTGAAGACAGCGGATTCCGAGGTCGCGCTCCACACCCGCGAGTTCGCGGCCGCCGCCGTCTCCGATGACGCCGAGGTCGCGGCGCGGGACGGCGCCTATGGTCTTGCGTGCACGGCGCTGGACTTCCTCGTTGACGATGATCTCGCCGCCGAGGTGGTCGCCGATTTCCAGCGCGCCGGAGGTGCCATCGACGTGCCCAACTACTTCAACTGAGAATCCGCCTGCGCTGAAGGCGCACGAGCACTGCCGTAGCCACGCCACCACCATGTCGACACAACGAGGTATCGAGGAGAGACGATGTCAACGACGACGCAGGGACGGATCAGCCGGGGGCAGAGGATCCTCGACGCGATCGAACGGGTGGGGAACAAGCTTCCCGAACCGTTCACGCTCTTCCTCGGCCTGTTCATCATCACCGGTCTGATTTCGACCGCGATGGCCATGGCCGGCGTCTCCGTGAATATCCCCGGCGCCGACGAGTCGGTCACGATCAAAGGCCTCTTCACCGGTGAGGGACTGTCGTGGCTGACCACCACGATGGGTGAGAACTACATCGGCTTCCCGCCTCTGGCCACGGTGCTGCCGATCCTGCTCGCCGTCGGAGTGGCGGAGAAGTCGGGCATGCTGGCCGCCGCCGTCCGGGTCGCCTTCGGCTCGAGCCCGCGCTGGCTGCTGCCGTACGCAGTGGGATTCGTCGGGGTCGTCGGATCGATCATGGCCGACTCCGCGTTCATCATCATCCCGCCCCTGGCCGCCCTCGTGTTCAAGGCCGCCGGTCGTCACCCGATGGCCGGTCTCATCGGAGGTTTCGCCGCGACCGGCGCCGGCTATTCGACCTCAGTGGTGCCGACGAGCCTCGACGCGCTGTTCGCGGGCATCACGACCTCGGTGATGGGAACCTTGCCGGGAACCGACTATGCAGCGGTGAACCCGGTATCGAACTATTTCTTCAACATCGTCGCCTCGGTCGTTCTGGCGATCATCGCCGGGTTCATCATCGACAAGCTCATCGAGCCGAACATGGTGCGCAAAGGCATCTCGCGCGATCCCGTCGATGTGTCCGGCGGGGGACTGGCCCCGGAATACCGGGCAGCGGATGCGCCTCGTGAGCACAACGCCCCGGAGGGGACCGATGCCGGAAACGCCTCACCCGCCCCGATGAAGGCCGAGCTTGAGCCGGAGGAGAAGAAGGGGCTGATCTTAGCCCTGCTGTCGGCACTGGTGCTCACCGCGCTCCTCCTGTTCGCGGTGCTCATCCCGAATTCGCCCTGGCGCAACGAAGACGGGGGCTTCCTGCCGAAGTCGCCGCTGCTGTCCTCGATCGTCTTCATCGTGTTCGCCTACTTCATCACGATGGGCATTGTCTACGGCATCAAAGTGCGCTCGATCAAGTCGATGAACGACGTGGTGCGGATGATGGGGGATTCGATCGTCGACATGATGTCGTTCCTCATCCTCGCGTTCATCCTCGGCCAGTTCATCGCCCTGTTCAACTGGACGGGAATCGGCTCATGGATCGCCGTGACCGGAGCCACCGGTCTCGAGGCGATCAACCTCACCGGGTTCCCGGCGATCATCGGCTTCATGCTGTTGGCGAGCGTGCTCAACCTCTTCATCATCTCCGGTTCGTCGATGTGGACGCTCATGGGTGCCGTCTTCGTGCCGCTCTTCGCACTGCTCGGCTATGAGCCGGCCTTCACCCAAGCCGCCTTCCGTGTGGGCGACTCGGCCACGCAGGTCATCACGCCGCTCAACCCGTACATGATCGTGCTGCTCGGGCTGGTCCGCCGCTACGAGCCGGATGCGGGGCTGGGAACGGTGATCTCCCGTATGTTCCCGTTCGTCATCCCGTTCTGGCTGGCCTGGGCCGCTCTGCTCGGGGTCTGGTACCTGTTCGACCTGCCCCTCGGGCCGGGGAATGACATCTTCTTGGGGTGAGGTCGTCGTTGCTGACGGGGCGGTTCCGCGCAGGGAAATGACGGAGGATGATTTCGCGGGCTGTCTCGATCGCCAGCGTTGCTGTCCGCATTCGAAAGTCAGGGCGCGCACTGAGGACAGGGCAATACCCTCGACATGGATGACGTGCAAATAGATGCTGAAGAAAGGGACGAATGTGACGCTGACTCTCGAGCCAATATTGGGGAGCGCGGGTATCCGACCGGAAAACGCACTGGTGATCCGGCACGCTTTCGTCAAGGACGACGATAACGGGCTGCAAGGGATTCACGCCGACTCCACCGACGCAGAGATCATGAAATACACGCAACGGCAGTCCGCCCGACCGCGCACCTTCCCGATCGAACCTCCTCGCACATGGGTCGTATTCCTTCGTGAAGGAGGCGATCGGGCGCGGTTCTGGTCGGTCCTGGAGAACCGCGGCGAGATTGTGAACGACGGAGCGCTCCGAACATTCGACTTGGTCGTTTCCGAACTGATGGCGGATCTCAGAAACCGTCTTGTCATTGGCTGGAGGTCGCCGCGGACTTGGCGACTCAACGGAACGACTGCTGTCGGATACCCGGTGATGGAGATAGCCGACGCGCAGCCGGTGCCTTTCCCCGGATTCGATCGTCTGGTCCTAGAACACGTTGAACTACAGGCCGTAATGAGGGAGCACAGGTATGCCGCCTGGCGTACGGCACTGTCCTCGGTCCTAGGCGTCTACCTGATCACTGATATGCGTGACGGGCGTCAGTATGTCGGCAAGGCGGACGGTGAAGAGAGCATTCGGCAGCGCTGGAGCGCGTACGCCGTGAACGGCCATGGTGGAAACGTCGAACTGCGCAACCTGGACCCATCGACTTTTCGGTTCTCACTGCTGCGTGTCTTTGACCCGTCGACTCCGACAAGACTCATTGACGAGGCGGAAAGTCACTTCAAGAACGCCCTAGGTACGCGCACTCACGGCTTGAACCGAAACTGAGACGCAGTAGGTCCTGCGGCAAGGACTCTTCCGCTTCGCCCGAATCAGCGAACCGGACCCGTGAACTTCTCGCCCGGACCCTGACCCGGAGCATCCTGAATCGTCGAAGCTTCACGGAACGCCAGCTGCAGACTGCGCAGCCCGTCACGCAACGGGCGAGCGTGATGGTCGCCGATGACGGTAGCCGCTCCGGTGACCAGGCCGGCCAGCGCGGTGATGAGCTTGCGGGCCTCATCGAGGTCCAGGTAATCGGCGGCCGAGGCTTCGGGGGTGTCCTCGGCCAGGCCGCACTTGACGGCTGCGGCGGACATCAAGTGAACGGCAGTGGAGGTGATGACTTCGACGGCGGGAACCTCGGCGATGTCGCGGGTGACATCGGCGACAGCGGAGGGATCGGCTGCGCCGGAATCGGAAGATGCTCCGGCAGGTGCGGACTCATGTGAATTCATGCTCCAAGCTTGACATATCATCGAGGTCCGAAAGGCAGGTGCCCGCCGGGATATGCGTCACTTGAAGCGGTCGACGGAAGGGACCCGAATGCCGGAACGACAGGAACAGACGATCGAGGTGCTTCAGGCCGGAGTCGTGCACAAGGCCACCGTCTCCTGGTGGTACACCGACAGGAGATGGACAGTGCGTGTTGAGTCGACCGAGTTCGACGACATAGAGCAAGTAGCCGATGACGCCTTCGAAGCGCTGTGCCAGGTCCGTGAGCTGCTCGAACCGAAGGGGTGGCACCTCGGCGTGGCCGGGGGACAGGCCGAGGTCTGGCCCAGCGGGATGGCGCGCGATCAGGGCGGGGGCCTACGCGCTTACCGACTGACCGAGCAGGGCGTCGGTGGTCTCGTCGACACCTTCGCACCCGTCGACCCTGCGACGGTGACTACCGTCGCAGAGCAGAAGGCGGAGGCCGAACGTCTGTTCAGCGAAATGCGACACAGATCTCACCCGTCCTGACCTCGATGTGCGTGGGTCCGCGAACCGTAGTACACTGGATTGTGGTGCGAAGCGGAGTCTGTCTCCCACCTGGATCGTGAGAAGCGATCGGGTCCAATGATCTGCTGACTGGCAGCTCTGAGTGTGAACTCGAGAAGGAAGTCGCGGGTCGAGGTGTATTCACTTGAACCCTCAGTGGTTGTGTGTGCAGGCTCCCTTGGCATTCGTGTCAATGGGAGCCTTTTTCATTGTCGCGACACATTTGAGCGAAGAAGGAGTGAACACATCAGCGAGACGCGCATCAATGACCGGATTCGGGTTCCCGAGGTCCGGTTGGTCGGACCCAACGGTGAACAGGTCGGTATCGTTGCCATTCGCAAGGCACTCGATCTCGCCCGTGAAGCAGACCTTGACTTGGTTGAGGTCGCCCCGCAGGCAAAACCTCCCGTGGCCAAGCTCATGGACTACGGGAAATTCAAGTACGAATCCGCTCAGAAGGCTCGGGAAGCTCGGAAGAATCAGGCGAACACCGCACTGAAGGAGATCCGCTTCCGTCTCAAGATCGATGAGCACGACTACGAGACGAAGAAGGGTCACGTCACCCGCTTCCTGGCAGCCGGGGACAAGGTCAAAGTCATGATCATGTTCCGTGGCCGCGAGCAGTCTCGACCGGAGATGGGCATCAAGCTGTTGAACCGGTTGGCCGAAGATGTGTCCGATCTGGGCACCGTTGAGTCCTCACCCAGGGTCGATGGCCGCAACATGGTGATGGTCATCGCCCCCCATAAATCAAAATCTGACGCCAAGGCGGAGGCCCGCAGCAAGGCAGCGAATGAAGCCAAGGGCCGTACCACCGAAGTGAAGTCCCGACGCGATCGGCTTGCAGCGGAGAAGAACGCTCAAACCGACGCGTGACCAGCAAGTTATAAAGGAGAACGGCACGATGCCGAAGCAGAAGACGAACAGCAGCGCCAAGAAGCGCATGCGCGTGACTGGCAGTGGGAAAATCATGCGTGAAGGCGTGAATAACCAGCACAAGTTCGAGCACAAGACCTCGGCTCAGAAGCGCCGCGTCGGTGCGGATCAGGTCATCACCGGCGGAGACCGCAAGGTGGCCCGCAAGCTGCTGGGCAAGCTCAAGGGCAGGTGAGACCCTCTCGGGTCTCCATCCTGGAGCCAGTCATTGACGTGGCTCCCTCCCCAGCTTGATCCAGACACCGGCAGAGCCGGTGGAACTATTTTCGAAGGAGTAACACGTGGCACGTGTGAAAAGGGCGGTCAACGCTCACAAGAAGCGCCGGGTCATCCTTGACCGGGCAAGCGGCTACCGGGGACAGCGTTCGCGCCTGTACCGCAAGGCCAAAGAACAGGTCATCCACTCGCTCGTCTACAGCTACCGCGACCGTCGCGCCCGTAAGGGTGACTTCCGCCGCCTGTGGATCCAGCGCATCAACGCCGGAGCTCGCGCCAACGGCATGACGTACAACCGCTTCATCCAGGGCCTCAAGGTCGCTGGCATCGAGGTCGACCGTCGCATGCTCGCCGAGCTCGCAGTGAACGACGCTCCTACTTTCGCGCACCTCGTCAAGGTCGCCAAGGACGCTCTTCCTGCTGACGTGAACGCAGCCAAGACCGAAGCAGCCTGAAAGTCTTGAGCCCGCATCGGGCTCTGCGCCGCTGCACCGCTTAGCGAGTGCCGGCCACCACGAACGGTCCCGAGCCAGTTGAGGTTCGGGACCGTTCGCTGTGTCTGACGCCAGCCAGAGACAGTCGCCGAACTTTCGATTCCGAGCACGACACATCCTGAACAGAACGTGGGCCATGAAAACTCCAGACGTCATCACTTCGCCGCAGTCGAAGCGGATCAAAGCCGCAGTCAAACTGCTGCGCCGCAATCACCGCAAGCAGATGGGGCAGTTCCTCGTCGAAGGTCCGCAGGCGGTGCGTGAGGCCCTGGACCGGCAGGTCGAACTCGGCCTCGAATCTCGGACGGCCGTGCTCGACTGGGTTGGAGCGAACGGCGCCGTCGTCGAGCTCTTCATCACCGAGGAGGCCGCCGAGCGCCATTCCGAGTTCGTCGACACGGTCAAGGAGCTGCGGATCCGGTGGAACCTCGTCACCGAGGAGGTCCTGACCGAACTGTCGACGACAGTGAACTCCCAGGGCGTCGTCGCCGTCTGCGCCCAGCTCGACGTCGAGATCACCTCCGTGATCACCCCCGAGGCTCAACTGATCGTCGTCTTGTCCCAGGTCCGCGACCCGGGCAACGCCGGCACGATCATCCGCCTCGCCGACGCCGCCGGCGCCGACGCCGTGGTGCTCACCTCGTCGAGCGTCGACGTCTACAACGACAAGACCGTCCGCTCCACCGCCGGATCCCTGTTCCATATTCCCGTGGTCACCGGGGTCGGCCTCGCCGAGGTGACCGAACTCGCCCGTGCCCGCGGCCTTCAGGTCCTCGCCGCCGACGCGAACGACAATGCGCACGACCTCCACCACCCGTGGGACTCGGGCTTGGACCTCAGCGCCCGCACCGCCTGGGTGTTCGGCAACGAGGCGTGGGGGATGCGGAGCTCCGACCTCGAGCTGTGCGACGACTCGGCGGCAGTTCCCATCTACGGCAAGGCCGAGAGCCTCAACCTCGCGACCGCCGCCAGCGTCTGCATCTACGAGTCGGCCCGCAACCAGCGGATGTGAGCGAGCCAGGGACTGGAGCCGATCTCCTCACTGGATCCGAAAGCACAGGCGTCAGCCGATAGAAGGGGAGGAGACGCTCTGCACCCACACTCCCCGGTACATGACCCGACGGACTCTCCACTCTTCGTCAAGGACGACCTATCGCACTGATAGCGCGACGATGACATTAGGCGCATCCCTTCTGAGCCCGGGCGACGTCACCATCCCCGATCACCTGCAGTGAGTCCGGCTGTGACCGTCGTATTACCGAACTTGACGCCTCTGGTCGGGCTGCCGTAATACGTGACAGGACCGAACTCGGCGCCTACCAGCCTTTAGAGGTCAGGGCCTCCAGCGTTAGCATCCTTCATGAGACCAAGAATTGTGCTCGAAAAGGAAAGCCCGATCCGCCACTGCGAATCAACATATCCACAGTGATGTGTTTGCAGCTTTCTGTAATTGAAGCGAAGCCATTCACTTTGCCGATGCCAAATCCGATGGAACAGGCATTGACTTTGCCAGCTCCGGCAGCAGACCTACTCATCTTTGCGCCAACCCAGTGCGGTGTGTATGGGTCGGAGGTTCTGGTGTGGGTCGGTTTAAGTGTTGCGCTCGAACTAGTAGCGGAACCATTCGAGCTCGTGCGGTGGTTCAGGGTGGCCTTGGCTGGTGTCGGTCACTCCCGAGGTCACTGATACCTACCCATCGGCGACCCACGGCTGGCCCACGCCGATCTCCGCGAGCGGCTTGATACTGGTTGTCAGGAACTGCATCCACCCCAGGCTGCACATGTCGCCGCAATCGAGAGTGAGCAGCCCGACGTGACGCACGACGAGTTTGGTGCCTTTCAGCGATGGAGTGAGATCAAAGATCACCCTCGTGCCGACCCACTCGGCTGGGTCAGGAAGGTTAGTGTCGTGCTGCGCGACACAGGTCCATTCAACTCTGCTATCGGACTTGAGTACGTCGATCCGCATCGCCGTGTAGTCGCGCTCTGACCATCGGAAGGTGATCGTCTCGCCGACTCGCGTCCCGACCTCGGCGACGGTTGTCCACCAGCCGGTGAGGCCGGACTCGGTCGTGAGCGCAGCATAGACACGAGACGGAGAGGCCGAAATGTCGACGCTTCGAACCGCGTCTCCGGAGTCCATCACTTCTCACCTCCCAGCGGAAGGCCGAAGCCGGCGTGTCGGAGAACAGCGGTGTCATGGATCTGTCGTAGCGCACTGATTCTGCCGTTCTCGATCGTTAGGTGCTCGGCAACGCGTAGCGTTCCGAGGTCGTCAACATCCATGTCGTAGATCAAACAGGCATCGTGATCGACACCTTCGAGGGACGCGAGCAAACCGATACCGCGCGCTGCTCCGCCGAAGGATGTCAAAGCGGAGACGAAGTCCTCTTTCGTCTCGTACACGTTCAGCGGCACGTCCACCTCAAGGTCGTCGGAGAGGAGTTCGGCGGCCGTGGAGAAGTCCGCCGAGGTCCATGCGTTGTGGTATGCGAGAGCGGTGTCGAGTGGGGAGTCGTTCATGGTCTAGTCCTTTTGCGTTGCGGGCCGGAATTTGGGCTAGGGCTGGAGAGCTTCAGCGATCAGAGCACGGATCTGGTCCGGCTCGAGATCGGCGCGAAGTTCGAGCCAGGCGTTGCGTTGGTCTTTGTAGTGCTCGCCGACGGCGTCGATTACTAGGGCGGCAGTGCGCTCGGGATCGAGCTTCACAACGATTCGCCCGTGACTCGTCATCGCGCGAACGGCGCCTCGTACTCCGCCTGGGACGATTAGACTCCCTCGTCGGTTTTGCTCAATGCCGGGACGACCGCTGAGATCCCTGGCGATGCTGTCGAAGATTTCCTCCGCTTGGGTCATATCACGTCCCCTTTGTCGATGTGCGGGTTGTCCCCGCGGACGTCTGGTAACTGCTGTAGGCGCTTGGCTAGGAAGGTCCGGTCGAGTTCGGAATCGGCCAGTTCCCGGGCGAGATTGAACTCCGCTCTGGCCTCTGCGGTTCTGCCGAGGTGGTGGAGAAGCTCGCCACGGGTAGAGTGCAGGTAGTGGTAGTTCGGCAGGTTTAGATCTTCGATCATTTGCAGAGCGCTGTCGGGGGACTCGGTGTGTGCGACCGCTATCGCCTTGTTGAGCGTCACGATGTCTGAGTCCAGCAATTGTTGCAGGTCTGTGTAGAGCGCGACGATCCGGTGCCAATCGACTACTTCGCGACAGTGCTCGGCGGCAATCTGCGCCTGAATGGTATAAGTGGAGCTCTCTCGGCTGGAAAGTGCGCGCTCGAGCCGTTCCTTGGCCTCGTCGATCATTCGATAGTCCCAACGGGCACGATCCTGCTCGGGCAGAGGGACAAACGCTCCGTCGATGACTCGGGCGTCACGCCGGGACTCGTGGAACAGCATCAGTGCGAGGAGACCGTGAATCTTGGAAACGTGCGGGAGCAGGGCGGTCATCACTCGGGCGAACCAGATCGCCCGATCAGCCAGATCGCCCCTGCCGGCGTAGCCCGCGTTGAATAGCAGGTAGATGACGGAGAGCACCGCCTCCAGCCGGGTGTCGAGATCCTCCGAGCGGGGCTGCTCGAAAGGAATACCAGCAGTGCGCAACTTCGTCTTCGCCCGGGTAAGCCGACGCTTCATGGTCTCTTCGGAAACCAAGAACGCCCGCGCGATCTCGGCAGTACTCATGCCGACGAGAGACCTGAGCACCAGCGCAACCTGAGCCTCACGCGCCAGTGCTGGGTGGCAGCACGCGAAGATCAGCTCGAGGCGTCCGTCCGGCACAGTCGGCTGTTCCGAGTGGAGCGCAATCTGGACATCACCCTTGGTCAGCTCCGATTCGCTGTCCAAGCGGGCCTCGCTCACGCCGACCGTCAACCGCTTGACTCGTCGGAGCTCGTCAATGGCCTTTCGTCTAGCCGTCGTGAGGAGCCACGCCCTCGGGTTGTCGGGTACGCCGTCACGCGGCCAGTGCCTCGCGGCAGCTTCGAAGGCCCCCTGGGCCGCATCCTCGGCGAGGTCAAAATCGCCGAGGACGCGGCATAGGGACGCCACCAGGCGACCCCACTCTTCCCGGAAGATCGCCTCGATCACCTGACACGCTCCACCACGGGTCGAATCTCAATCGCACCCCCTTCTGCCGCAGCCGGGATGCGGCGAGCAACCGCCATCGCAGCATCGAGATCGGGGACGTCGATCAGGTAGAAGCCCCCGAGGTACTCCTTGGACTCAACGAACGGTCCGTCAGTTACGAGATCACGACCGTCAACGATCCGAAGCGTGGTCGCGCTCTGAGGTTGCTGAAGTTGCTCGCCACCAACGGTAGCCGAGTCAGCTCCCACTGCCGCATAGCGACTCATCACCTCCGCCACCTCGGCCTCGGTCCGGTCGCTCCACACCTCCTGGGTGTCGTAGATCAGCAATGCGTACTTCATGTTGCTCCCCTTCCTCTCAGTGATAGCTAACACTATTAAGACGGCGAGGACGTCCAAACCGGGACACAAGCTGGCTAAGCTCAACGCAACCACCGTCCTCCTGGCCGAGAAGTACGGCCACCAAGCTGTCGCCCATTGAATGCCGACGCTGGCAGCGAGGCAGCACAGGATTTCCCGCTCCCCGTTCGTGGTCACGCCCATGATGACCTAAAAACGGGCTGTTGCGTGCCGGACCGACACGGACCAAGGCGGGCAACCGCATCAACGATTATCACCGGGTAGATCGCATCCAGCGGGAGGGCGGATCACTGAGCCAGTTCCCCGGCGAACTTCTCCGTGATCCGCCTGATTGTGTCCTTGGAGGCCCTGGCTCCGTGAACCTCCTTGAAGTGGAACTGCGGATAAAGAGCAATTCCATGGGGCTCCGAATCCAGCGAGCATCTCTCGCATAACCGGTGCATCGCACGAAAATGTAACTGTTGGCCTGATAAGCGGACACTCTAAGGATCAGCGGGAGCGAGACTGGCCAAGACAGCCTCTGCGTGATACTCGTAAACGTTCCGCAGGGTCACTTCAGTGAGATCCATGATGCCTCCTGTGCGTAGAACGATCGACGAAGCCCGCATGCCGAGGAGTTCCTACCCGGGCGGGAAATAACGCGGGAGCGTTACCAGTCAATTCATTACTGTCGTGGCGTTTCGGTGCCGTTTCGGAAGTCATTGCCTGTGCATCTCAACGCGTCCAAGGCGGCGCGACCCGAATCGGTAAGTTCGAGGCATTGTGGTTGGCCGGCTCGCTTGATCAAGCCACGCGCTTCGAGGTCAAGCTTGACGGCCGTGGTGTACCATCCGAGCGAGTTCTTTGTCCAGAGTGTTATTGTCGTGCGCTGCTCAACCTGTTCGCGAAGCTCGGTAAAGAGTAAATTAGGATGGTCGCTGAGGGTTTGAAGGATGGCAGTTCGCGTCGGCTCATAGACTGAACGCTGAACGTTCGGCGCGTGTTTACCCGCAGGGTGGCGAAGCCGGACTGCGTCGTTTGGATCGGTCATTTTGGTTCTACCTTTTGGTGTCTGATGGCGCGTTGCCGGTGAAGTTGCCAGAGCGCCAAAGTGCCTCCAATGATGACGACGCCGCACATGATGCCAGCGGTCACCTGCTTTGCCGAAGTGACGATACTAATTGCGGATGAGCTCGAGGGCAGTGTGGGCCAGCTTGAAATCGCCGTCAGAAACCAGATGTTCTCCACGACCTCGAGGAGCCAGACGAGCGCGGGAGTGCCGACGCTCAGCATCCACGGCAGGCGAATATGCTGGCTTGCCCACAACAGCACGACTACCCCCCATCCGGCGAAAGCGGTCGCGAATGCAAAGTCACCCACTATGTAGCCCGAGTAGAGGGACAGCGAGTGATCATCGAGCGAGTTCAACTGGTCGGCCAGGTCGTCGGGTTTCCAAGCGAACGTCGAATCGACCGGACTGCCGCCGATCACAGCCCTGAGGTCCGCCGGCGGGCCCAACCGGAAGTAGGTAAAACTGCCTAACAAGAAGCAAATAGTGGCTGCCAGTGGCACTATACCGCGATAAGAATGAATATTAGTCATAGGCACATATAATGGAAGGTTGACCCGAGTGTCAAGTCAAATTCCGATTCGCCCCTACCGGAGACGGCCTACCTTGCCTTGGGCTTTTTGTCCTTCGGTCATGATCTGAGTGGGTACGACATCCGGAACTGGGCGGCGGTATCACGAGGTGATGTGCACCCGGTGTCGGATCAAAACCACATCTACAGTGAACTGCGACGCCTTTCTAAACTCGGTCACGTCATGGTCCAAACGGTTTCTCAGTCAACCCTTCTCAACAAGACGGTGTACTCACTCACCGCCGCCCGGCGAGAGGCGCTCTGTGCTTAGGCAAGTCCGGGATCGAGCGAAAGCTGCGGGCTCCCTGCGGGTCTCTCCAGACTTCTGTTGCTTGGCATCATCGCCGCTGTGATGTCGACCCTGTCCTCGTCTCTGTTCGCTCTGTCCTCCTCCACGGTCACCGATTTCTATGCCCGGATCAAGAAGACCCCGCTGACCGACCAGGAGGGCCTGCGGGCCGGTCGATGGGCGACGGTCGCCTTGGGATTGGCATTCATCTCCCCAGCCACGATATTCTAGTCAGATGAGGGCAATATAGGTATCCTTGCCCTGGGTGTCGCCGGCATCACCTTCGGCGGTTTGTTGGGCGTCTTCGTCTTCGGAAGCGTCCACAAGAATGCACGGGCACTGGACGCCTATGTCGGCTTCGGATTCGCCGTCGCCGTCAACGCGTTCTTCTTCGGGATGGAGAAGTACGTGACCGGAGAGGTGTGGGTTGCCTGGCGGTGGTACCCGCTGCTGGGCATCCTGGTGTCATTCGCGGTCGGCGGTCTGATGTCCGTCCGTCACTCTCAGCGTGCCGAAACGGTGGAAACACGAAGCGAGAGCGAAAGGACGCACTGACCGATGGACCCCCAGACGCGCGCGCCGCGCGCCACATGGTGGATGGTCCTGTACCGGCTCGTCGGTAGCCAGCAGATGTGATCTGACTTCAGACTTGAGCGGCTGCAGCCTGCGCCGTGGTGGCGTTCGCGACGAGTTCCCAGATGTGTCCGTCAGGGTCCGAGAAGTACCCCATGTACGAACCGTCTTCGTTCACCGGCGGATAGGCGCGTCCACCTGCGAACTCGGCTCGACGCAGAATGTCGTCGATCTCTTCCGGGCTGCCGAATGCGCACGAGATGATCGTCGCGCCGGGAGCTGGGATCGGGAGCTCTGCGTTGCCGGAGTACCCCAGATAGCTCAAGTACTCGTTCGTCTCGATGAAGAAGAGCGAGAGGTTGGGCAGCTCGAACGCGACGATTCCCTCATCGATGCCCTCCGTGTCCAAGCCCAAGCCGTCACGGTAGAAGGTCAGCGTCACTTCAGGGTTTGAGACCGGAAGCGACAACACAGTCGTCAGAGGTTTCATGGGGCCAGCTTAGGTCCTCCACGTCCACTCAGGATGTTCGCTGGTCTGACGACCGTCAAAGAGTTCGGTGGCATTGGTTCCGCTCCGGTCACCGCGTGGTCGAGTGAGTGAGGAAAGCGACGAGCATGCTGAGATTCACAAGGCAGTGCACGGTCGTGCAGAGAACCATACTGGCGCCTAAGCGTGCTCGCGCAAAGGCGATGGGCAGCGCGAAGAGGAAGACAGTCAGCGCCGCGTAAGGCTGCCATATGTGATATGCCGCGAACAAGCCGGCGTTGGCGGCTGCGGCCATCCACGGACCTGCGGGAATGCGCGGTAGAAGCTCTCCTCGGAAGTACAGCTCTTCGGCGATTGGACCGAGGAGAACTGGGCCGAGGAGCCAGAGCGCAAGCGTGATCGCCGACTCTGTGGCGTTCATGCCGACGAGTGAAGTCGAACCGGTTCTCCACCAATCCGGGAGCCAATCGAATAGGCAATGACGGATGATTGGTTCACTCCAGGACACGAACCCTGGCAGCAGGAAAGCGGCAACGAGCGTCGCAGCGAAAGTCGTGAACCGTCGGTCCCGCCGATTCAGCGGTGTGTTTCCCATTGACAGTCGACTTCGGGTGCGAAGGCGAGCCCAGAGTGCGAGGAGCAACGGAACCTGAACCACGATCACCCCACCGAGCAGGGCCCAGATTCTTGGCAGACCGAACGCATTGAGCACTTCGCCTCCTCCAACAGCGACACCGGCGAGGGTCAGGCTCGGAAGCAGGTGCCACGCGACGACACTGGGCCAGCTCATCCGATCTGTGGCTGGAGAAATGCGAGTGAGGACGCGGATAGAGGTGCTCATGGAGACTTCGTCCCCGGAGACCTACTTCATCCAACACCCTGATTGTGAAGTAGGTCTGCGCTGATAATGAAGCATGACAAACCCTGACTCCTCTCTTCATGGAGACGTCCAAGTCCTTGATGACGACTCTGCTGCTGGGTTACTCCTGAACCCGGAGTATCGTCGCCACCTCGTGCCCTTCCTCGGCCAGGAGCGAAGCATCGGCCAGACTGCGGCGCTGCTCGGCGAGCGCGTTGAACGCGTTGCCCACCGCGTGCACCGGCTCGTCGACTGTGGCGTACTGGCAGAGGTCCGGCAGGAGCGACGCAAAGGCCGTCCGGTGACGATCTACAGGGCAGCTGCCGAGATCCGCGCACCGCTGGCGTCCTTACCGTTGAGCGATATCACCCGGTTGTTCGATGCGCTCGACGCCAATGGCCGCGAGTCCTTCCTCAACGCACTGTCGCAGTTGGCAATTCGGTACGGGGTGCTCGACTGGGCGGTCAGACTGTACCGCGCCGAGGACGGCAGCCAGCGGTTCGATGTGACATCGTCCCTGACTGAAAGCCGAGATCTGCAGGACGACGGGGCGCCCGCGATCGTCTTCAACTGGATCCCGATTCGGCTCGACGGCGCAGCAGCCAAAAAACTGCAACGCGACATGTTGGCGCTCGTCGCTGAGCTCCCGATCTCGGAATCGGCATCCACGCATCTGGCCGGCTTCTTCCTCACGCCGCTCGCCCGAGAAACTCGGTCTTGACTCTGCGTTAGAGAGTGCTAACGTAAGTAGAAACTAACGAAAGGAAAGGTGCCATGGGACAGCCAGTCGCCATGTTCGAGATTGTCAGTGATGACCACGAGAGTCTCGGCAACTTCTACTCCGATCTCTTCGGATGGTCGGTCAACTCCGATCCCGCCTGGGGGCCGTACGCACTGATCGATACACAGTCGGGCGAGGGCGCCCTGGGCGGCGGCATCGGCCCCGCCGAGGGGGCGAGTGACAAGGGAGTGAAGATCTACGTCAAAGTGGATGACCTCGGCGCGGCGCTCGAGCGCGCCGAGAAGTTGGGCGGCACTCGGCTCGTGGAGCCGACGCCCTTGCCAGAAGGATTCGGATCGTTCGCAATGATGGCAGACCCCGACGGTAACCCAGTCGGACTGTGGGCATGAGCGCTGGTTCTGCCCTGTCCGAGCAGGACCTCGACCTTTGCTTCCACGCACTGTCTCAACCACGGCGTCGCGGCATTCTTCGCCTCGTCGGCGATCGGGAGGTAGCCGCCGGCGAGATCGCTGCAGAGTTCGACGTGACCCGAAGTGCGGTGAGCCAGCATCTGACCGTCCTGAAAGATGCTGGGTTGCTGGTCGAGCGGCGGGACGGCACTCGGCGCTTGTATCGGACGTGTCGCGAGACGCTCTCTCAGCTGCATGGAGCGCTGGATTCCGTGTGGGGCAGTGCCCTCGACCGAGGTCGACTTCTCGCTGAGGAGGGGCGATGAACGCGAAGGTTCTGGCATTCCAACGCCCTCCTATCCGGCAGACGACTACCGTCGCAGCCGATCAAATCCACACCTTCGAGACCTTCACCGGGCGCCTCGCGGAGTGGTGGCCGCTCGACCCCTTCTCCTTCGGAGGTTCCGCCCGGATCGCGAGCGTCAAATTGGAGCCTCGAGTCGGTGGGGAAGTCATCGAGCAGTGGCACGACGGGTCCACCCGGTCGTGGGGAACCTTATTGGTGTGGGATCCTCCTGCCGGCTTTTCGATGACATGGACCATCACCGGTACGCCGACAGAGGTCGAGATGCGGTTCCTGCCGCTCGAGGACCGGCTCACGCGCGTCGACCTTGAGCATCGGGGCTGGGAACGCCTAGAGACACAGGAGCTCGATGCCACATGCGCACTTCCGGGTGGTTACACCGGGGGCGCGTTCAATCGAGGCTGGTCTTCCATCCTCAATGCCTTTAAGGAGCACCTGAAATGACCTGGTATCTTTTCCGCCTGATTCCCAAGCGGACCGACTTCGCCTACACAATGACGGATGAAGAACAGGCAACGATGGAGCGCCACTTCGCCTACTGGGGTGAGCACCTCGAACAGGGGACGGCTCTGATCTTCAGTCCCGTCGCCGAACCGGCCGGCGTTTGGGGCCTTTGCATCGCGCAGGCCGAAGACCACGACGCGGCGCATGCCCTGACCGTGCCGGATCCTGCCGTGGTCGAGGGGGTCGGGCACTACGAGATTCTTGAACTGCTCTCCCCGGTGGTCCGCTGACGATCGCATCGCAGTCTCACTCGGGTTGAACTGAAGGGCAGTGCCCCTCTCATCACCGGTCCCCGAGTTCGTCGATGAGCACCCTGCGGTTCTCGGAGTAGTCGATTGGAACGACGATGAGGTGGACTCCACCCGCAGAGAACGCTTCCTCGAAGGCCCCGCGGAGTTCCGTGATGTCCTTGACCCGCCTGCCGGCGGCACCGTAGGCCTGTGCATAGGTGACGAAATCGGGGTTGCCATAGGTCAGCCCGTAGTCATCGAAGTTCTCCACGTCCTGCTTCCAGCGGATCATGCCATAGGCATAGTCCTCGACGATGACGACGACCAGATTGAGTCCGAGTCGCACGGCTGTCTCGAGTTCCTGGCTGTTCATGAGGAATCCGCCGTCACCGCAGACTGCCATCACCCGACGCTCCGGGTGCAGCAGAGCAGCGGCCATCGCCGAGGGCAGTCCTGCACCCATCGTGGCCAGGGCATTGTCGAGCAGCAGCGTGTTGGCTTTCGTCGTGCGGTAGTTGCGGGCGAACCAGATCTTGTACATTCCGTTGTCGAGAGCGACGATCCCGTCTTCGGGCATCACCGCCCGCACCTCGTGGACGATGCGCTGCGGAGTGAACCGATCCTCGGTGGCCCGGTCTCCCACCCTGGCCAGGATTTCCTCCCGGAGTGGAAGCAACACCTGAGCGTGCGGCACCTGTCCCTCTAGCCGGTCGGCCAAGAATGGGAGAGTCGGGCTGAGGTCACCGATCACTTCGTACTGTGGAAAGTAGACCTGCTCGACGACAGCAGCGCGATACCCGAGGTGCACGACAGTGGGCCCGTCCTCATCCATTGTGAACGGCGGCTTCTCCGTGGTGTCGTGGCCGATGGTGACGATGACATCGGCCTGGTCGATCGCGTCGTGGACATAGTCACCCTCGGACAGTGCGGCGGTCCCCATGTACAGCTCGGTCGATCCCGACACCGTGCCCTTGCCCATCTGAGTCGTGAAGTAGGGGATTCGCACGCGGGCCACGAAGTCTGCCAGTGAGCGGCTGGCGCCGACTCGGGAGGCGTCCGCGCCGAGCATGAGGAGGGGTCGTTCGGCACGGCGGATCACCTCGGCGGCGGTGTCCAAGGCATGCGCGCTTCCAACCGCACGGTCGGTGACGTGGGGCCGGACAAGCGTGATCTCCTCGACCAGGGTGGCGGCGATGTCCTCCGGGAACTCCAGGTGCACCGGTCCCGGGCGTTCCTCCAGGGCCACGCGGAAGGCATCACGGACCAAGGTGGGAATCATTGCCGCCGAGGCGATCTGCCGGGTCATCTTCGTCAGCGGGGTCATCGTGGCGACAGTGTCGACGATCTGGAAGCGGGCCTGCTCGGCGGAGAGGATGCCCTTCTGACCGGTGATCATCACCAGCGGCATGCCGCCGAGCTGAGCGTAGGCCGATCCAGTGGCCAGGTTGAGCGCACCGGGACCCAACGTTGTGAGCACGACACCGGGCTTGCCGGTCAAGCGTCCCTCGGTGGCGGCCATGAACGCTGCCGCCTGCTCGTGGCGGGTGAGGACGAGTTCGATGCTGGAGCGGCGGATGGAATCGAGGAAATGCAGGTTCTCCTCGCCGGGAAGGCCGAAGATGCGCTCGACGCCTTCATTGACCAGTGCCTGCACCATTGCGTCGGAAGCTGTCTGAATCGTCGTCATGCTTCGACACTAACGTGTTCGCGACTGGGTCGACACCCCTTCGCAGCGACGCGGGTTCGGCGACCGAGGTGGGGAAGGTCGCTTGCCTTAGAGCCGTTTCCTCCGGAGGCGTGCCGCAATCAGCAGACCAACCGCCACAGCGAAGAGCACCAGGCAGCCGAGGAACACATGGAACGGGAACCCGTACGCAGTCGCCGAGAACCTAGCGCCCGACGCCGTATCGCCGCTGCACGTGAGATAGGGCGGTAGGTAGCTGGCTTCGATCGAGTAACCGAGCACATCTGCGCTATGGAATGTGGAGGGACAGCCCACGGTGCCTCCGGAGTTCGACGCCGAATACCACAGGGCATGCTGGGCGACGATTGTCCACGGTAGGAGGAAGCACCCCACCATGAGGAGACTGATTCCCCAGGTGAACGTGCGGCTCTGGGCACAGCCGTCGGCTCGACTTTCGGTTCGCCCGACGAGCGCCGTCGCGGCCCACTTCGCGATTGCCGCTATTGCGACACCGAACAGGGTCAATAGGCTGAGGACGGCAAGACCCGCGGCGAGATAGAACAACGCCGAGGTGCCTGCGGAGTGTTCCTGCATGGCGATGGTTCCGTCGCTGAGTTGTGCTTCGCAATTGAAGCCCCATGGTGCTCGGCCGACGATCTTGATTTCATCAGTTTGGTGCTGCGAAACCAGATCGCTGCACACTTCGGCAGGCCCACGGTTCTTCGCATGGAGCGTGGCCAGAGAAGACCAAATCGACTGGGAGATGCCGACCAAGAACGCTGCCACCAGGCCGAGGGCGGGCAGCAGGAACGCAACCTGCATGAGGGTGAGCCGACGCAGGACGTGGAGGTGACGCCAGCCAGTAGACGACGGCGAGTCCGGTCGACGGTGCCGAACAGCTGGTCTTGCGGTGGTCCCGCGTTGTTTGCCCATGTCAGCAACCTTAGCCGGGGCTTCGAGTACGAAGCAGTGCGTGGGCGGGCCCAGAGTCATCCGCGCGGACACTTCACATGTGCAAACAGGTCACTGCCCCCGGAGACAGTTCACCTGCGAGCAGTCACCTTCCGCCAGGCCGGTACTTGAGGAGAACAACCCCGTTGGAGAACCTGTGCTCGTCAACAAGCGAGAACTCGAGGCGTGAATCGGTCGGCAGTGCCGGCTTGCCGCGTCCGAGGGAGACGGGCATGACGTACAGATGGCACTCGTCAACGAGACCCAACTTCAATGCTTGGGCGGCGAGGTTCGCACCCCCGATGGTCAGGTTCCCGCCGGCCGCGGCTTTCAGTTCACGTACTGCATCCGGGTCGAAGTCACTTTCGATCCGAGTATTAGCCGTCGCAGGCTCGGTCAGCGCCGTGGAGTACACGACCTTGTCCGCGTTCTGCCAGGCGTTCGCGAACTCGGCCAGTGAGTCGGACTGTGCCGCCAAAGACGGGTCGGTCTCCCAGACGGCCATCGCTTCGTAGAGCCCCCGCCCGTAGAGGAACGTGCCCGCCGAGCGCAGGAGGTCAGTGTGAGATCGGAACACCTCGGGATCCACGGGGAAGAAGTTGATGCCACCGTTCTCGTCCTCAATGAAGCCGTCGAGGCTCATGTTGTTCACGTAGATCAGTTTGGCCATGGCATGCCACCTCAGGAATGACCGACAAGACATCAGACACGACGACCGACAAGACGTCAGATAGGACAACCGACTAAACGTCGAACAAGACGTCAGACAACCAGTCCGACAAGACTCCAAACGTAATCCGATTCACACTGCACCGTCAATGTTTCGCCTCTCGACCTGGGCGGCACACACCAGTCGAGAAGCGATAGAATGCACGATTGGATACCCGACGACAGCGCCGGACACATGCGCCCCTCGACCCAAGCCGTAAGGACATTGATGACTGACCAACTCGACCCTCTGGACGAGTCTGCCGTGAACGCTGCCGTGGAAGCGGCGATCAAGGCGTTCGCGGACGCGAGTACCCTCGACGATCTCAAGCAGGCGAAGATCGAGCACACGGGGGACAAGTCGCCCTTGGCGCTCGCCAACCGTGCGATCGGCGGACTCGACAAGAGCGAGAAGGCCGCTGCCGGCAAGATCGTCGGCAAGTCCCGCGGTCAGGTCAAGAAAGCCCTCGACAAGAGGCAGGAAGAGCTCGAGGCCGAGCGCGACGCCGCCGTCCTCGTCGAGGAGTCCATCGACGTCACCCTTCCGAGCAACCGCCGGCAGCTCGGCGCTCGCCACCCCCTGTCTCTGATTCAAGAGCAGGCCGCGGACTACTTCGTCGGCCTCGGCTGGGAAGTGGCCGAAGGCCCCGAGATCGAATCCGAGTGGCTCAACTTCGATGCGCTCAACTTCGGACCCGACCACCCTGCCCGCCAGATGCAGGACACGTTCTTCGTCGACCCCGCCGAGGCGGGACTCGTACTGCGCACCCACACCTCCCCGGTCCAGTCACGCTCTCTCCTCGAACGCGGTGTCCCGCTCTATGTCGTGTGCCCTGGCAAGACGTTCCGCACCGACGAACTCGACGCCACCCACACCCCGGTGTTCCACCAGATCGAGGGCATCGCCATCGACAAGGGCCTGACCATGGCCCACCTGCAGGGCACCCTCGACGGCTTCGCCCGCGAGATGTTCGGCCCCGAGTCGAAGACCCGCCTGCGCCCCAGCTTCTTCCCCTTCACCGAACCCAGCGCCGAGATGGACTTCTGGTTCCCCAACAAGGTCGGCGGCGCTGGCTGGATCGAATGGGGCGGCTGCGGCATGGTCCACCCCAATGTGCTCAAGGCTGCCGGCATCGATCCCGACGTCTACCAGGGCTTCGCCTTCGGCATGGGCATCGAGCGCACCCTGATGCTGCGTGAAGGAATCAACGATATGCACGACATGGTCGAAGGCGATGTGCGCTTCTCGGCCCGTTTCGGAATGAAGGCTTGATATGCGCGTCCCACTGAACTGGCTGGCCGACTACGTCGACCTCCCCGCCGACACCGATCCCCACGCCCTGGCCGCGGAGTTCGCCGCCATCGGTCTCGAGGAAGAGGACTTCTACGGCCCCGAGGTGACCGGCCCCCTCGTCGTCGCCCGCGTGCTCGAGATCGAGAAGGAAGAGCACTCCAACGGCAAGACCATTAACTGGTGCCGCGTCGACGCCGGACCCGAGCACAACGAGGCCGCCGACAACCCGAAGGACCCGCAGCCCGGCGAGGAACGCCCGAGCCGCGGCATCATCTGTGGTGCCCACAACTTCGAAGTCGGCGACCTCGTCGTCGCGTGCCTGCCCGGTGCCGTGCTGCCCGGGAACTTCCAGATCGCCGCCCGCAAGACCTACGGCCACACCTCCGACGGCATGATCTGCTCGGCCCGTGAGCTCGGCCTCGGCGAGGATCACGACGGCATCATCGTGCTGAAGGACCTTGGCCTGACCGGTGAGCCCGGCGACGACGCGATCGCGCTGCTCGGCCTCGACCAGGTCACCCTCGACGTCAACGTCACCCCCGACCGCGGCTACCAGCTGTCGATGCGCGGCATCGCCCGCGAGTACGCGCAGATGAAGGGACAGAACTTCACCGACTTCGGAAGTGCTTCCGTCGCCGAGGTGAACGCCCCCACCTCTGACGGCTACCCTGTCGTGATCGAGGACTCCGGACCCATCGACGGCGTTCCCGGATGCAACCAGTTCACGACCCTGCAGGTCACCGGCCTCGACCCGAACGCCGCGACCCCGTTCTGGATGCAGCGCCGGCTGCAGCAGGCCGGCATGCGTCCGATCAGCCTCGTCGTCGACGTCACGAACTACGTCATGCTCGAACTCGGGCAGCCATTGCACGCCTACGACCGCGCGCTGCTCGCCGACGAGATCGTCGTCCGTCGAGCCGAAGCAGGGGAGAAGTTCACGACCCTCGACGACGTCGAGCGCAAGCTCAATCCCGAGGACCTCCTCATCACGGACCGAGGACCCACCGGGTCGAAGATCATCGGCCTAGCCGGAGTCATGGGTGGAGCCGCCGTCGAGGTCAACGGCCAGACCACCGAGGTGGTCATCGAGGCCGCGCACTTCGACCCGATCTCCATCGCCCGCACTTCACGTCGCCACAAGCTGTCCTCGGAGGCCTCCCGCCGGTTCGAGCGCGGAGTCGACCCGAAGCTCGGACCCGTGGCTGCCCGCCGCTGCGCCGACCTCCTTGTCGACCTCGGCGGCGGCACGCTCAGCCCCGCGACCACCCGGTACGGTCAGGACCCCGAGCCGACCGTCATCGACCTCGACGTCGCCCGCGTCGGATACGTCGTCGGCGTCGACTACTCGGCCGATGAGGTCACCTCGCTGCTGCGCGGGATCGGCGCCGAGGTCGAGTCGAAGAACGACGAGACCCTGACAGTCACCGTCCCGAGCTGGCGTTCGGACATCACCGCCGACATCGACCTCATCGAGGAAGTCGCCCGCACCGGCGGCTACGACCGCATCCCCTCGGTGCAGCCACCCGCCCGCGCCGGAAAGGGACTGACCGAGGCACAGCGGACGCGCCGGAGGATCTCCAACCTGCTTGCCTCTGATGGCTACACCGAGGTGCTCAGCTACCCATTCACCTCGGACAAGCGCGACGACCAGTTCCGTCTCGAGGCCGACGACGAGCGCCGGGCGCATGTGCGCCTGGCCAACCCGATGTCCGAAGACCTGCCGCTCATGCGCACCACCCTGCTCTCGACCCTGGTCGACACGGTGGTCCGCAACCTTGGGCGCGGGGCCAAGGACGTGGCGCTGTTCGAAGTGGGACTCGTGTCCACCTCGGCGGGGCTGCCCACCGGCCCGGGGCCGCGGCACCTGCCCGGCTACCACCCGACCGAAGCTGAACTCGCCGAGATCTACGCCTCCGTGCCGAGGCAACCACTCCACTACGCGGGCATCATCGCCGGCAACATCGAGGTGCCCGGAGTCTGGGGCAAGGGACGGCCCGCCGAGGCGACCGACGTCATCGACACGGTCCGCCGGATCGCCGCCGTCAACGGCGTCGAGGTCTCCGTGGAAGCCGACCAGATCGCGCCCTGGCACCCCGGTCGCCTGGCGAAGTTCGTCTTCGCCGACGGACAGGTCCTCGGTTACGCCGGTGAGCTCCACCCGAAGGTGTGCGAGAACCTCGGCCTGCCGGCACGGACCGTGGCCTTCGAGATCGACGGCGACGCGCTGCTCGCTCAGACCGACCAGCGCAGCTGGGCCGGCGCCCTGTCGACCTACCCGGTGTCCCGCCAGGACGTCGCGCTCATCGTCGACTCGGACCTGCCCGCCGCCACCCTGGCCGCGACCCTGGAAGAGGGCGCCGGGGAGGAGCTCGAACAGCTCGAGATCTTCGACCTCTACACCGGCGATCAGCTGCCGGAGGGGAAGAAGTCGCTGGCGTTCCGGATGACCTTCCGCGCCCCCGGCCGCACGCTCAAGGCCGACGAGGCCTCCGCGATGCGCCAAGCCGCGACCGCCCTGGCCACCGAACGGCACGGCGCTCAGGTCCGCAGCTGAGTGCCGTCAACTAACTGACGAGGAGTAACAGTGTCAGAGAATCAGCCGAATGAGACGATCGCCGTCATCACTGGAGGATCGCGGGGAATCGGCCGGTACCTCGCCGAGGGGTTCGCCACGGCCGGGTACCACGTGGCCTTGACCGCCACCTCGGCGGGATCCGCACGTGACTCAGCGGCGGAGATCGCCGCAGCGACCGGGGGAGCGGCATCGGGATTCGGCCTCGTCGTCGATGACGCCGGCTCCGTCCAGGCTTTCCGCGACGATGTGCGAGCCCTCGAGAAGGAGACCGGGCGCCGGCTTCACGTGCTGGTCAACAACGCCGGCCGCATCGAATCGACCGAGGGTCCGCTGTGGGAGGCCGAGCCGGAGAGCCTGGCCGGAGTCGTGGGCGCGAATGTGCTCGGGGTGGCGCTGATGATCAACGCCTTCGCCCCCGTGCTCATCGACAACGCGCAGGCGACGGGTCGCCTCGGGCGCATCGTCGACCTCAACTCCGGTTCCGGAGCGCAGGGCACGCCGGCCTACGCGGTGTACTCGGCGTCGAAGGCGGCACTGTTCCGCATCGCCGACTCCGTCGTGAAGTACGGTCAGGACAAGGGCCTGCGGATCTTCGAGATGGCGCCCGGCGTCGTCCAGACCGAGATGACGAAGTCGATGCCCGTTCACGATTCCCGCACTGAGGCCGACTGGACGAGCCCGGAGCAGGTCACCGACCTGGCGTTGGCGCTGGCCTCGGGGGAGTTGGACGAGTTCACCGGCCGCTTCGTGCGCGCCGGCGCCGACACCCGCGAATCGCTGCTCGTCGAGGCCGCCGCCGGACTCACCGACACCTCCCGCCGGCTCGTCCTCGGCTGATGGTCTGACTGGAACGGTGCCGACAGACCATGACGGGTGACTCGCCGCTGCGCACGCTGCTGGTCGACAACTACGATTCCTTCACGTTCAACCTCTTCCACTACCTCGCCGAGGTGAACGGCTGCGAACCCGTCGTCGTGTCCAACGACTGGGACCAGTGGGATGTGTCCGTGCTCGAGTCGTTCGACAATGTGGTGATCTCCCCGGGTCCCGGTGCTCCCGAGAAGAGTGAGGATTTCGGGATCTGCGCCGAGGTGCTCGCCCTGGCTCAGATCCCCGTCCTCGGGATCTGCCTCGGCCACCAGGGCATGGCCGCAGGCGGTGGAGGAACCGTCGACCATGCGCCCACGCCCATGCACGGGCGGGTCTCGGCGATCGAACACACCGGACAGGACCTCTTCGCCGGCCTGACGTCACCGCTGAACGTCGTCCGCTACCACTCGCTCACCGTCACCGAGGTGCCCGCCCAGCTCGAGGTCACTGCGGAGACTCGTGACGGCATCGTCATGGGACTGCGTCACCGGACCCGTCCCCAGTGGGGTGTGCAGTTCCACCCCGAATCGATCTCCACCGAACACGGGATGGACCTTGTCCGGAACTTCGCCGACCTGACCAGGAAGTGGCAGGCGGAGCATGGAGTTGTGCCGAGTGTCAGTTGTGCTGGAGTATCGGTTCCTGCCGAGACGACTGACGAGCGCCGTTCGACCCACGTTCGTCGGCTGGTCCTCCATGCGCGTCGGCTGCCTCTCACGACAACGAGCGAGACTCTGTTCGGTGCTCTCTTTGCCGGTGAGGAGACAGCGGTCTGGCTCGACGGCAACCTGCCCGGTCACGCTTCGTCCCGCTTCTCGATCATGGGAGCCCCAACCGGCCCGCTGAGCCGTGTCGCTCGCGCAGACGTCGCTGCCGGTACCGTCGCGATCACGACTGCAACTGGCACCGAAACCATTGATTCCGGCTTCTTCGACTGGCTCAATGTAGACATGGCCTCGACCCACCTCACCCTCGCCGAGGCGACGCCTGAGCTGCCTTTCGAGTTCCGCCTCGGATGGGTCGGGTATCTCGGATACGAGCTCAAAGCCGAGGTCGGTTCGCCGCTCAAACACGTGTCGGATCGGCCAGATGCGCTGATGATGTTCCTCGATCGTGCGCTCGTCGTGGACCACGAGACGGATACTGTTTACCTCCTGGCGCTCAGTGGAGATGGAGTGGGAGAGGACGACTGCCAGGCTTGGTTCGACTCGGTGGCCGGCGCAATCGATAAGTCGGGGAACGAACACACGCCCTCACCGAGCTACGACTCGGCACGAGCGCCTTTGCCGAGCCAGGACTCAGAGGGCGCCGAGCTGAAGCCGGACATCTCTACGCTCGACGTCCTGGAGGACGAGCCTTCCTCTCAACTTTTGACAGTGCGACACCCACGAGCCGAGTACCTGGACCGCATCGATCAGGCCCAGCAGCTCATCACCGATGGCGAGACGTACGAAGTCTGTCTGACGACCATGCTGGAGACGCCCTGGACGAAGGGCCCCCTCGCCACATACCGGCAATTGCGAACTGACAATCCGACCCCGTTCGGTGCATTCCTCACCAGCCCTGAGGTCAGCGTGCTCAGCACCTCGCCGGAGAGGTTCGTCCGAATCTCAGCTGAAGGTCGGGTCGAATCGAAGCCGATCAAGGGAACGCGTCCGCGCGGAGCCACGCCGGCCGAGGACGAAGCCCTCATCAGTGACATGGTTTCGTCCGAGAAGGACCGGTCGGAGAACCTGATGATCGTCGACCTTGTCCGGCACGACCTGGGCCGGACCGCGCGACTCGGTTCAGTGAAGGTGGACACTCTCTTCGGCATTGAAACGTACGCGACCGTGCATCAATTGGTCTCGACCGTGAGTTCGCAACTCGATGACAAGTCGAGCCCAGTCGACTGCATCAGAGCAGCCTTTCCACCGGGATCGATGACCGGTGCGCCGAAACTGAGGACGATGTCGATCATCGACGAGCTCGAGGACGGGCCCCGCGGTGTCTACAGCGGTGTCATTGGGTACTTCTCGCTGAACGGAGCCGTTGATCTCAGTGTGCTCATCCGCACGGCAACTATCGGAGACGGCAAGCTTCGCTATGGCGTTGGCGGAGCTATCGTCGCACTCTCCGATCCGGTCGCGGAATACGAGGAGACCATCGTCAAGGCCCGCCCCCTCCTCCGATTGCTGGGCGAGGCTGAGTTCCCAGGGCGATCAGCCGAACCAGTGACGCCATCATGACCGCTTGGATCTGGAACGCTCGCGAATCATGCTTCGAGCCAACTGAGATCGACGGTCCGCTGCTGGTGGCGGACTCCTGGCTCGTCGACAACGGCAAATCGCTGAGCCTCGACCCGCACCGGGATCGCTTCACCCGCAGCGCCCGTGAACTCGGTTTGCCAGTGCCGGAAACGGACGACTTCTGGCACCAGTTGGTCGCGCTCGTCCCAGAGGAGGGGGAGTGGTTCCCGAGAGTGGAGTTCGTGGCACCTGGCGCCTCTGGTGTAACTCCGGCTCTCGTTTTCCGTCTTCGCCCAGCACCCCTACGCACTCGCGAGATGAAACTCTGGATCCCACCGTTCCCTGATCCACGGAAGAACCCGCGAATCAAAGGCCCCGATATCCCGCTGCTCAACGAACTGCGACAAGAAGCCAAGGACAAGCACGACTGCGACGACGTCCTGCTCTACGACGCCGAAGGCCACGTCCTCGAGACCGGGACATCGAGTCTCCTGTGGTGGGAAGGTGACACCCTCTGCTTCCCCGACCCGACTTTGCCGATCCTCCCCGGGACGACAGCGCATCATATGCTCACCGCGGCAAGATCTCAGGGATTGCCGACGGCCCAGAAGCTCATCCGAGTCCCCGAACTATGTAGGGCCGAAATATGGACATCGAATGCACTTCACGGCCTCCGTGCGGTTGCGCAACTTAGCGGCGACAACTCTACGGCCACCGCAATCGCTCAGCGGTCGAGGATCCGCACCTGGCAACGTCGGCTGGAGACGGAAGCCATTCGCTCCAGGTTCTACCCCCTCAACAGTAGAGGGCCTTCATAGAGCCTGTTCCGCTTTGATTTCCTATGTGGGCTACACCCCCGACGACAGCGCGGCCGGGCATTCGGTCTCGACCTCTAACAGGATGGGGCCTTTGGTTCTCGAATACAACCATTCCTGATTGTAACCGGCGCCCAGGTCGACGTCACCTCGCCTCTACAAGGCCAACCTGTTCCTTATTGCCCTTGGGCTCGCCGCCGAGTTCAGCGAGCTCACCGCCACAGCCATGGCATTGGGCAAGCTCGTTCGCGACAGCTCACGTCAAGGTCTCGGACTCGGCCGGGGCTACCGGATCAATTCGAACTGCCAAGATAGTCCGAAATTCCGACAACATCGACTATACTATAGGCAACGTCATAAGCAGGCACAAGGTACTGAGTAGGAGAAAGTAATTGAAAATTGCCAGGGTTAGCGTGGATGGGTACCGTCTGCTGAGTAACTTCCAACTAGATCTACGAGACGACCTCTCGCTTATCATTGGCAAAAACAACACCGGCAAAACGTCTCTCCTGAACGTCCTGATTGCCTCACTTGCGGGGTCACAATCTTACGTATTCGAAGACTTCTCGATCGCTACCCAGAAAACGCTGGTGTCGGCACTTATGACCGAAGAAGCTTGTTATCCGGAAGTGGATCTCAGTATTGCGCTTACCGTAGAGATCCAATACGACGAAACTGACAATCTGCGAAACTTATCTAGCCTGATGGTTAATCTGTCGCCAGAAGCACGCACCGTGCACCTTCGGTTCAGGAGCGAAATCTCCCCAGAACAATTCGGGTTGCTTCATGCGGATTTTGCCAGCAGCTTGGCTTCGATAGACAGGGCGTTGAATAACAAAATCACTGCCGTCGATAGACGAGATGAGGCTCACCGCTTTTTGTCCAAGAACCTCCAGGGATATTTGATTCGAAATGTTGTGTCGTTTGATCCAGAAGACGCAAGCAACATTCTCGACCTCACAAACGACCAGCGTCTCATCCGTCGCGTGCTGAACCTCGAGTACGTAAGCGCAAGGAGATCCGTGGAAAATCGAGATGCAGGCAAAGGAGGAAAGAATTCAGGCCGGGCTCTTTCCCGACTTTCGAGTCAGTATTTTAACGATCACACTGGTGGAAACGAAGCCAGCGAAGGTTTCATACAATTGGCCGCGCAAGCCGCTTTCACGGACCGGAAGTTTTCGGAGACCTATGCGAGCGTTTTCAAAGACGTGATGCAGAAGGTCAAGCTGTTCGGGGCGAAGGCCGGACTCACTGGAGACATTCATATTCTCTCGAATATCCAGCCAGAAACCCTCTTGAATGACAGTACTACGGTCAAGTACGGGGACCCGGACTCTCTGCTTCCGGAGGACCACAACGGGCTCGGATACCTTAACCTCATCGCCATTGTTATGGAGATTGAAATTCGAGTACTGCGTATGCGAACGGCTACCGAGGCGGGCACTGCAGATATCAATCTATTGGTTATTGAAGAACCTGAGGCGCACACGCATCCGCAACTTCAGTACATTTTCATTAAACAGGTCAAGGCGCTCCTTAAGGAAAACAAAAAGAATCATGCGTTACAGCTACAGACAGTTCTAACAACGCATTCATCGCACATTACATCGGAGAGCGATTTCGCTGATATAAAGTATTTTCGCCGCATCGACGACCACGTCGAAGCAAGAAACATGACTGATCTTGAAGAAAAGTACTCAAATGATCCGAAGCAGTACCACTTCCTTAAGCAGTACCTGACCCTTACAAGGGCGGAACTATTCTTTGCTGACAAAGCGGTGCTCATCGAGGGCGATACAGAGCGAATCCTTATGCGCGCGATGATGCGAAAAATTGACGAAGGTGACCTCGACTGCGAATCGCCTTTGGGGTCTCAGAACATTTCGGTCGTCGAAGTCGGAGCTCACTCGCAAGTTTTCGATAACTTCCTCGAATTTACTGGCCTCAAAGCGCTCATAATCACGGACATAGACAGTGCCGTTGTATTAACGGGGGAAAAGGGAAAGAAGCGCACGGCGGGTGTGGCTGTGACGAGTGGGACTCATACTACTAACGGGGCACTCAAGTACTACTTTCGACTCAGTAAGTCCAGATTGGATGACGAAGGGGATCTGCAGGGACTTCGCAGTCGCGCCAGGGCGGAAAAGCAACTTTCAAAGAAGAATGGCGTCTGGGAAATTGCAGCAGAAGCCCCCTTCCTATTTGTCGCTTATCAGACTCCGGAGGCGGGATACGAGGCACGTAGCTACGAGGACGCATTCATTCACATAAATCGTCAGTTCATTGTGGATCACCTAGAATCGTTCAGAGGACTCAAGAACACCGCACTATTCTCCGATCCATCGAGAACTGCGTATGAGCTCGCGGAGAACTGTATAAGCAAGAAGACTCACTTCGCACTGGATGTTATTTACGCCGAAACTGGCTCGAATGAAACTAGTACCGGCTGGAAGATTCCGTCGTACATATCTGAGGGCCTTCTCTGGCTGAGGGATGCCTAATGGGTGCCGTTGAGTGTGAGGTACTTGAAGCTCTCGTTCATGCTCGGGCTGGTCGCGACTTCCTGATGACGGGCGGTGCAGGCAGTGGCAAGACCTACTCTATGCAGGGCTTCCTTGAAGAGATATACGCTGAAACTCCACAAGCCAGAGTTGTCTGTGTGACCTACACTAACGTTGCTGTGAATGAAATTCGAAACCGCTTTCCGACTCCAAGTCTGCAGGTCTCCACAATTCACGAGTTCCTCTGGTCGTTGATTTCTCGCTATCAGAAGAATATTCGCGAAGCGTTGGTAGCTCTTGTGGGTGAAGGTGCGATGAAATCTACCCTTGACGCCCCCATCGATACACATCTCTGGAAAAGGCCGATTAGTTACAAGGAATGGCTGAACCTCGCAGAGGGGGAGATCTCCCACGCAGAAGTACTCAAGGTGGCTCTGTTCCTCTTCGCGGAGCACCCAACGCTTTCGAAAATTCTTGCAGATAGATATGACTATCTTCTCGTCGATGAGTATCAAGACACGCCTGTAGACGTGTTGAAGATACTGCTGGAAGTTCTTCCGGAGCCAACGCAACGAAGCCTGAGGATTGGGTTCTTCGGCGATGGCGAACAAGCTATTCACGAAGGTGGGGCTAGCAAAGAATTAATCGCATGTGCCAAGGAGAACGGTCGACTGAATCTAATCACTAAAAAGCAAAACCGGCGGAATCCTGCTTCGGTCATTCGGGTCATTAATAATCTGCGTACTGATGGATTGAAGCAAGTCCAGGCAAAAGACCGGAACGCGCCCAATTTTGGTAAGGAAGGTTCCGCGCGATTTATTTACACTGAGAAAGATGAACTTGATACTGCCAGCCTAAAGCAGCTGCCGATTTGCAGGGGTTGGAGTTTCGCCTCGCAGGACTTGAAGATTCTCTATCTTGGTAAGTCCGCCATTGCTCGTGAGAATAGGTTTCCTCGGCTTATGGAGATATACGACAAAGATCGTGCGGTCGAGTATGCTAAGAAGGTTCGCGATAGGCTTGCTAGTAAAGGTATCCTAGTCGAAGACGGGGTGAGTTTCGGTAAGGTGCTCGAAGACAATCAGCAAAATGCCACAATGACTCCGATAGTTCAAAAAGCCTTTGAGGCGGATCCTCACCTCTTGCCGTTTGCTTCGAGTTACTCATTCCACGACTTGGTGGCTACATCTAGCAATTCGGATAAGCTACTCGGCACTAAGAAGGTCTCCGATCTCGATGACCGTGACCGTGGTCAAAAGCGGGATGCGCTGATCAATCATCTAGTTAGTATCGAGAAGCTGAGGTCTCTTTACCGGGATGGCAAGTTCAACGCGGTAATCAGGGCCCTAGATACATCCCTGACGAGCATCGCGGAGCGGAGACGTATTGCAACTAGTCTTGAACATCTCGAGGAAATGAATTGTGCTCTTATCGGTGAGGTGATCGAATACGCTGACTTCTCAGGACTGGTGACCCGTAAGGACGCTGTTGTGCGTTTTCAGGAGAAGCACCCTTATCGGTTTGCGCGAGTGTGTGAAGTGCCGTTCGAGGAGATCGCGCGTCTATACGAATACGTTGAGGATCATTCGCCTTACTCGACTCAACACGGTGTCAAGGGTTCGGAATGGGATAATATCTTTGTATCGCTCGATAACGGCGGATGGAACATGTACAATTTCGAGAAACTTATGGCCGCGCCTGATAGCGATGGTTCGATCGAATCTAGATCCCGGATGATGCTTTATGTCACATGCAGTCGCGCCAAGGAAAATCTCCTCGTGTACGTTCACAAACCGACCCTCGCGACATTGGCGACGGCGGAAGAGTGGTTTGGTGTTGGAAACGTCTTGGCAGTTGGCTGATGAAATAGGTCGCGACGCCTCATCCTGTCATGGGAACTATCGTTTGTTCTTATTCTTAAGGCGGCGCTCGTTTTAGGTCGCGCGTCTCCCTGACGTTGTAGGTTCGAGCTGTCGTTCGTGGGCAACCAGGTCGCGGAACTTGCGGTAGGTAAGTACCGCACCCTTCTGACTCTCAGTCCCACCCCAGTCCCCGATCAACTAGGCTGGACACGTTGAGGAGAAGGGAGCACGGATGACGATTCTGTACACCATCGGGCTGGGACTCATCAATGCGGTGATCATCGGGTTCCTTGTGCGCCGGATGATGTTCACCGGCACCGGAGCGGCTCGCAACATCCTCGTGTCCCTGGCGATCGGACTCTCGATCTGGCCGATTACCCTGCAGGCCTACCGGATGCTCGGCATCGCCGAGAGCGGCCGTTACCCCACCCTCGACATGAGCTTCCCGGCGATCATGGTGTTCCTGCTCCTATTCGCCTGGTTCATCGTCATCCAGATGTTCATCTTGCTCGCCATCGAGCTCGTCCTGCCCAGCGGATCTCTGACCGCGATGCTGCGCTCGGCGCCGAAAGTCCCCACCTGGTACCGCCGATTCAACCGCCTCGCTCAGATCCAAAAGATACTCATCCGTTTCGGCCTCGCTCGCTACCTCAAACCGCGAATTCCGACGCTGCGCGTATCCCTGCGCGAGATCGCCTCCACAACCCGTGACGCGATGGCCGCAGCCGGCGTCACCTTCGTCAAGCTCGGCCAGTTCATCGCCACCCGCGGTGACATGATCCCGCATGAGTTCGTTGAGGAGTTCTCCACCCTGCAGTCCGCAGTTCCACCGGTGCCCTTCGCCGAGGTGAAGGGACAGTTGGAAGCGCAATGGGGACATCCCGTCGCCAAGGTGTTCGCTGAGTTCGACGAAGTCCCCTTCGCCGCCGCGTCTGTCGCCCAGGTTCATCGCGCGGTGACGTGGGAAGGCAACCCTGTCGCCGTGAAGGTTCAGCGCCCGAAGATCCGCAAGCAGGTCAGAGCCGACTGCGACATCGTCCTCACCCTCGCAGAACGGCTCGAGCGATCGACGGACTGGGCCCGCAAGGTCGGGATCGCCAAGCTCGCTCGCAGCTTCGTCGCGTCTCTCAAAGGAGAACTCGACTACCGTGGCGAACTCGCTCATATTGAGGCCCTGCGACTGGCGGATGAGAACGGTCGCACTTTGAACGCGGAATCCCGCATCCGGATCCCACGAGTGCATTCGGAGCTTTCGGGGCAGTTCGTCCTCGTCATGGATCTCGTCGAGGGCGTTCCTCTCTCTCACGCCGGCGAGATACTCGAGGATCTGTCACAGCTTGCGAGGGAAGAACTCGCCGAGGACCTCTTCCTCATGGTGGTCCGGCAGGTGCTGGGGAAGGGCATTTTCCATGCCGACTTGCACCCGGGCAACATTGTTATCTCGTCGGCCGGTCGTGCGGGACTTGTCGATTTCGGTGCCGTAGGACGCATCGACAAGCGCGATCGCCGAGCGATCGCCCTGCTGCTAATGGCCTTCGATTCCCAGAACTCTCAAGCTGCGACAGCGGCAATCCTCGATCTGCTCGGCAGCCCCAGTGGAGTAGACCTGCGGGAACTGCAGCGAGAGGTCGGGCAGATTCTCCTCAAGTACGGAGATGGCCTGCCGGGCTCCACTTCGGCGGCGCTGTTCGGTGAGCTTATCGACTTCGTGGTCGACTTCGGGTTCCCCATGCCAAGCTCCGTGGCAACGGCGTTCCGGGCGATTAGCACGCTAGAGGGATCGATCATGAAGCTCGATCCGAAACTCAACCTGCTGCAGCTTGTGACACAGAATGGTCGCACCTTAATCAAAGAAGTCGGGGGACTGGGCGTCGATCGGCACGAGCTTGCTCTGTACGCGGCGACCACAGCTCCACAGGTGGCTCAGCTGCCTGGGCAGCTCTCACGGATCGCTGACCATCTTCAGGACGGAACCCTGGACGTTGGAACCAAGGGACTGGACATCACGATGATCAAGAACCTGCTCAAATCGACCGTCGAGCAATTCGTTCTCGTCATCATTGCGGCAGCGCTGATCCTCGGGGGAGTGATCATGATGGCGGCGAACTTCGGTCCGCCACTGGCCCCGGAACTCAAACTGTTCACGTACTTCGGCGCTTGGGTGCTGTTGGCCGGCAGTGTGCTGTCCGCGCTGGTGCTGGCACCGGCGTTGAGGGAGCGGATGCTCTGGGACCGATTGGGATGACTTCCCATATCTGCTGAAACGACGAACTGCCAGCATGGATGGATCAAAGCTAAGGCTGGAGGGGCTGTTGCGGGCGAGTATTGAGCCAACAGGCATGGCTCTTTGCCTTTCGGACGCGGAGACTAAAGTGTGTGGCCGGTCGCACTTGATCTGTTGACATCGCCGACGGCGCAGTGCTGTTAAGGTCATTATCGAGTGTGTACTCGGTGCAACTGGAGTCGGGGTCAGTGATGGTAGAAAGCAAATTGGTCGAGTTCCGTAGCGGAAAGACCCATGGGGGGTAAGAAGTGATTAGAGACGCTCACGAGGCCAACGCAGCCACCACGCCTGCCGACTTCAAGCTGGCGCGCCTCCGAGCCGCCTTGCCCGAGTACTTCGACAAGGACGGCGGTTTCAGGTTCGACCGCCTTCAGGATGTGTTGAGCTCAACCGACGTGTCGATGACTCGGGAAGGCTACGAGCTCAAGTTCCTGGGGAAGTCATACGCTAAGTATCTGACGTCAACGCGGACCGAGACGGTAGTGGTACCCGATCTCGAACACAACGCCGAGGCGACGAACTCCGAGTCGGAGAACCTCTACATTGTCGGGGACAACCTTGACGGGCTTAAGCATCTACTAGGCTCTTACGCGGGCAAGGTCAAGTGCATCTACATTGATCCGCCGTACAACACCGGCTCCGACGGCTTCGTCTACGTCGATGACTTCGGCTTCACCGCGAAGGATCTGACAGAGAAAGTTGGTCTTGACGAGGACGAAGCCGAGAGAGTCATGGCGCTCCAAGGCAAATCGTCGCATTCCGCGTGGCTGACGTTCATGTTTCCACGACTTGAACTTGCGAAAGAGCTGCTGGCCGACGACGGCGTTATCTTCATCAGCATTGATGACAACGAGCAGGCCAATCTTAAGATCCTATGTGACGAAATATTCGGCGAGGGAAACTTCATCGAGGACTATATCTGGGAGAGCAACTTTCGTCCCGATAACAGTTCTCGAATCGAACGGGAGAATTCGCAGCACGTGCTCGCTTATGCGCGCAACAAATCTGCCGTTATCTCCCTCGTGGGCGCGCAGAAGTCGACTGAGGGGCTCCCCTCTCTGACGAAGTCCTCGATGAATCCGACGTCTCTGACGTTTCACCCGGATTGGGTCGATATTCGACTCCCGGATGGATTGTATCTGGCAGGTGAGCGCAGGTCCGGTTACATTTTGGAGACTGATCTTGTCGTCCAAAACGGGCGAGCGCAGGCAACTTTTGGGTTGACCGGCCGGATGATTTGGGGACAACCTTATCTCGAAGAACAGGTGGCCAACGGGACTCGAATTGTAATCAAGGGTGAGGGGTTTGTGCCGTATTCGCGAAAGTTGGAGACTGCGGCACTCGCTCCGACGACTTTGATTCCGCGCGAGAGTGTCGGAGATGTGCTTGCGGCAAATGCTGAAATTAAGAGTCTCTTTAATGAGCAGGTATTCTCACATCCCAAGCCCACAACCTTGGTGTCCTACCTTCTGAACACAGTAACCTCAATGGACAAGAACGCCTTAGTCCTTGACTTCTTTTCAGGCTCCGGCACGACCGCGCATGCGGTGATGTCCATGAACTCTCGGGATCTCGGCTCGCGGAAGTTCATCGCGGTGCAGTGGGCAGAAGCAACCGCGCCGGGCTCTGTGGCAGATAAGTGCGGATATTCGACCATCGATGAAGTCGGTCGCGAGCGCATTCGACGAGCTGCTCAAAAGGTGAAATCAGAATCCAACGCTGATATCGATTACGGCTTCCGTCTCTTCCGTCTCGAACAGCCGAGCGAGAAGACGCTCGATGAGCTCCAGTCCTTTGACTCCAACGAAAACGCTGTATTGCTTTCAGGCAATTTCGTGTCCAAATTCGCGTTCAACGGAACGCCTGGTGACGAGGTCGCACTTTCGACCTGGCTGCTTCAGGACGGATTTGGCCTGACGCCCGAGGTCAACGTGGTGCTCCTAGACGAGTATGAGTTGCAGGTCTGCGAAGACTCCGCGTACGTCATTGAGCCCGGGCTTTCGAGCGCTAGCGTGCAAGTGCTCGTCTCCAAGATCGAGACAGGTGAACTTGATCTGAAGCGTCTCGTCGTCTTCGGGTACTCCGTGTCATTCTCGGTGATGCATGAGCTTAGGCAGAACCTCAAGTCGCTCAGGTCCGGGCAGACCGTTTCTGTGATTGAGCGGTACTGACTTATGCAAATCCGACTTCAGACTCTCGAGCACCAACAGCGTGCACTGAATGCTCTAACACGCGTCTTCAAGGACGTCGACTTCGACGCCAGCACGCCGCACGAAGCGAATGTCGCGTTTGACCCCACCGATCCTCAGATTCGCGAAAACATCGATGAGATTCAGTCCGGCCTCGTTGACGGCATCGACGCGATCCCTCGTCTCTGGCGAGGGCACGCGGACGACGGCGTGCTCGGCGTCGACGCCAAGATGGAGACCGGCACTGGCAAGACCCTGGTATATACGCAACTCATGTACGAGCTGAACCGGCTCTACGGTTTTACGAAGTTCATTCTTCTGGTGCCTTCGACCCCGATCAAGGAGGGGACAAAGGCGTTCATTCGGTCGGACTACGCGCGCAAGTACTTCGCCGACACGTACGAGCCGCGGATGGATCTGCGTCTCCACGTCCTGGACCCGCAGAAGCGGTCCAAAGGACGGAAGATGTTTCCGAACGTCATTGCCGACTTCGCGAACGGCACTCGACTTTCACGTGGACGCATCTACGCACTTCTGATGACCGATGGCATGCTGCAGTCGAAAAAGACGATGGCGTCCGATTACGACCAGACGGTACTCGGCACGGCGAGCGTCCCATACGAGGCACTCCGCAAGACTCGCCCCATCGTTATCATCGACGAGCCACATCGCTTCCGCCGTGACAACAAGGCGTACCAGACGCTCGTCGATGAGATTCAGCCGCTGGCCGTCTTCCGTTTCGGCGCGACGTTCCCCGAGCTCGGCAAGACCGGCAAGACCGACTACAACAACCTCGTCTTCAACCTCGGTGCCGTCGATTCGTTCAACGAGCAACTGGTCAAAGGTGTCCAGGTCCAGTATCCCCAGGACGGCAGCAGTGATTCGACACGTCTAAGGCTTACGGGCCTCTCCACGCGCAAGCCGAAACAGGCCACCTTCCAAAACGTCGGCACGGGAAAGTCGCTCACTTTCGATCTGGGGGAATCGCTCGGCATCGCGGACGGTGCGTTCTCGGGCATCACCGTCGAAGGGATCGGTAAGACCGACAACCCTGCGATCAAGTCCGGTGTCATTCTTTCCAACGGCCAATCGCTCGCGAAGGGCGACATTCTCTCGGCTCGAGTTTACTCGGAGACGTATCAGAGTTTGATGATGCGACAAGCGCTCGACAACCATTTCGAAACCGAGTGGGAGAACTTCCGTCGCTCGTCCAGGGTTAAAACCCTCACCCTGTTCTTCATTGACTCGATCGAATCCTATCGCGGTAGCGACGGTTCGAAGGGGCACCTCAGGCAACGCTTCGAGGAGCTCCTCACCGCACGGCTCGTAGCGGAGATCGAGAAGCGCCAGGTTGACTCGTCGCCCGTTACGAAGGAATACGTCGCGTACCTGCGGGCGTCTCTCGCTGACGTCGAGGCGACGAACGGCGGCTACTTCGCCGCGGACAACTCGACCTCCGACGAGGCCATCCAACGGGAGGTCGACGACATCCTCCGCAACAAGGAGGCGATGCTCGCCTTTCAGACGCCGAGTGGTGCGCCGAACACGCGCCGATTCCTGTTCTCGAAGTGGACGCTACGTGAGGGCTGGGATAACCCGAACGTGTTCCAGATCGTAAAGCTCCGGTCTTCGGGATCTGAGATCTCGAAGCTCCAGGAGGTAGGCCGTGGCCTCCGACTGCCAGTGGATGCGAAGGGGACTCGCCTAGCGGGCGAGCAGTTCTACCTTACCTATCTCATTGACTACACAGAGCAGGAGTTCGCGGGGTCGCTCGTCAACGAGATCAATTCCGACGCGGCGGTGGGCCCGTCCAAAGTCAAGGACCTGCTCCCCAAGGTCGCCGCCGCGCTCGGGAAGTCCGAGACGGACCTCCTCATCGAGCTTCTGCAGCAGGGCCTCGTCGATTCGGACAAGAACGTCGTGCCGGGGCGCGAGGAGGACTTATTCGCAGCATACCCCGCGTTCAACAAGACCGGCTTGAAGCCTGACAAGGTCGTGAAGGGCAATCAGAAGGTCAAGGTAGGTATCCGTTCCGAGCGATACTCCGAGCTCAAGGACCTTTGGGAGACGCTGAACGCGAAGTACTACCTCCACCTCGACGAGCTCTCGTTGGACGAGATCGATGAATGCGTCGATGAAGTGCTGAGCGCCGGGATCTACCGGCAGGAGTTCGGCCGATTCGCGCAGGACGTCGTCGTGAGGGCCGTGGAGGGCTCGTCTCTGGAGGTCCGAACGGAGACGAAGGACCGCTTCGACGCGACCGAGACGATGCCGTACGGCGAATGGCTGAAGCGTGTCCGTGCGCAGACGGCTCTGCCGATCGATCGTGTCCACGCGGGGCTCGTCCGTCTCCACGCGAAGGGGAGCCTCCCAGCGGACTTCTTCAACAAGGCGACTCTGCATGAGTTCGTCGCCGGGTTCACGGAGTGGATGGAGAGCAACTACCTCGAGCGATTCACGTACTCGAAAATTGAGGGGCTCGTGCTCGGCACTGAACTCACCGATGCCGACGGTGCTCCTCTCGAGAGCATCACGCAGGGCAACATCGGCGTCTTCCGCGATAAGAAAGCCATCGTGCCGGACAAGTTCTTATACGACGCGTTCGTGTACGACTCACCAAAGGAATACGACACGATCCGCGACTCCAAGCTCGACGAGGTCATCGTCTTCGGGAAGATCCCTCGCCGGTCGGTCAAGGTGCCCCTGTACTTCGGCGGCACCACGAGCCCGGACTTCATGTACGTGCTGAAGCGTGAGGACGGAGGGCTGTCGCTCAACTTCATCATTGAGACCAAGGACGTCAAGAAGCGCTCCGACCTGCGAGAGAGCGAGAAGCTCAGGATGACGGCGGCGCGACGGTTCTTCGAGTCGATCAGCTCGGAGGGCATCGAGGTGACGTTCCGTGATCAGGTGCAGCGCGATGACATCGCGGCGCTGATCAAGCAGGTTCTTGCTGACTGATTGGTTGGGCTAGGGATGGTCGCGCGAAAAACGAGACAGTACGTCGAGACCGCTGTCGAGTCGCTGACCCTCGCCATCGAGCTGTTCAATCGGCCGAGCTCGACAGGGCGTGAGCACGCGACAATCATGATGGCCGCCCATGCCTTCGAGATGCTGTTAAAGGCGGCGATCTACGAGCAACGCAAGAAGGTCAAGTTCTCCGGCAGCGATCGTTCCTTCGACCTCGGCAAGTGCGTCACCGTCGCGGAGACGTCGTTGGGCGTCATCGACGAGGGGGACCGAGTCGTGCTGATCGCTCTCAAGGATGATCGGGACACAGCGACCCACGACGTCATTGTGATGAGCGATGACGTGCTGTGGCTGCACCTGAGGTCGGCCGTGACGATCTTCCGCAAGGTGCTGCTTGGCCTCACCGGTCAGGACCTGACCGACGTGATGCCCGGGCGCGTGCTCCCTGTATCGGCCACCCCGCCGACCGACGTCGGCCTCGTCGTAGGCAAGGAGGTCGAGCAGATCGCGGAGCTCCTACGTCCAGGCAAGCGGCGCAACGCCGAGGCGAGGGCGCGCCTGTTGCCGCTCATGTCCCTCGACCGTGCCGCTCGCGGGGAGACGGAGCCGCCGACCGAGGCGGAGATCAATCGCACGTTGCGAGGGTTGAAAGAGAGCTCCGATTGGACCTCGGCGTTCCCTGGCGTGGTCGGCCTTCAGCTCGTCGGTTCGCCACGTCCTTCGGATCAGGTCCAGGAGATCAGCCTCAGGATCGACCCCAAGCGAGGTGAGGTGCCTGTTCGGCCGGCGCGCGAGGACGAAGAAGCTGCCGCATACCGTGAGGTCGACACTTTCGATCGATACTCGCTCAAGCTGAGCAAGCTTGGGGAGAAGCTGGGCCTTACTCGGCACCAAGGACTTGCGGTCGCGCATGTTCTTGATCTGAAGTCCGATAAGAAGTACTACCGCGCGAAGCTTACGGCCAAAGGGAACATCGCCTGGCAGGGGCTCAGTAACCACGCTCTAGAGCATGCGAAGAGGGCGCTGGCCAACGGGCTGGACGTGGACGAAGCCGTGGCCCAGTACAACGGGTGGAGCCGTTCCGCCAGAGGACCAAAGAAGTAGTACCGGCACATGTTGGAGTCCAGCTCGTACATGCTAGGTAAGCCGTGCCTCGGCGATGTCTAACCGCCTGTGCAACAGGCTAGCGAGCGCGAGTAACTCTAGTGCCTCATTTGGGTCATCGCCCCGGGCCAGTTCGTGAGCCTTTGGATTGCGGATGCCAACGATTGCGCCCCGGAACAGGTAGAAGAAGCCCTCACGCTCGTCCGAACCACTTCGCCCTTCCTCCACACCTACATCGAGCATGAAATTCTTGGGCTTGAAGGCCTCTTGCATGAGAGCTGCACCTGACACTTCCAATCCGGTGAGCCGCCGGACGCGGACCTCGACCGACTTCATGGCCTCAGTGACAGCCGAATCATACTGACTATCGGCAAACAGAGCGCTTGCGGACGAAACCACCTCCGCGTGTAAATGCTGGAGATCCAATCGCCTGACTGGTGCTTGTCGCACAGGCTGATCTTTCCCCCATTTTACCTTCGTGTATCCGTTTGACCCGCCGAAGGCGGACGCCATGCTAGCGGGCATGGGGTGCTGCTCGACTTCAGCTGCAACCTTGAGGATCAGTCCGCCGCGTGGGTCTCGCATCTCGACGTGGTCGCCCTCGTAAAGTCGATCCTCGATGGCGAAGTACGCCTCGGACGAGTTCATTAGTTGGGCCTCGGTCCGGACGCGCTCTTCGTCATCGGTGCTATGGTTTTTCACGATTACCACAGGAGTCATTCCTGCGCGGCGGATCAGGTCTGGAAGCGGCGTCATAAACCAAGTCTACGAGCAGGCCCTGACATCACTGTCGAGCACCGTCGTGGAGCCTTCGCCGAGAGGATCGCTGCTTTGGCGGATCAAGTGGAAGGTGACCAGCACAACGGCGGGCCGTGCGTAATGCGCGTGCTGGTGCGTTCCGCCCTCAAGCGGTGGAGCGCTGCATCGGGCGATCGACGGTCGCCGGGCCTTCGCGACCGCCATGCCTTCGCGTGTCCGCTGGCGGATGAGATCTGCTTCGAACTCTGCCATCATGCTGAGCACGTTGAACAGCAGCTTGCCCATCGGGTCGGTGGGGTCATGAACAGAACCTCAAATGGAAAGTCGTACCCCTCGCTCCTCGATTTCGGCAACGATGCTGGCGGCATCTCTCACAGATCGGGCGAGACGATCAGGCTTCGTGACCACGAGGGTGTCGCCGTCGCGCACCGCTGCGAGAGCCTTACCTAGCCCTGGCCGGTCCCGGTTCGTGCCCGACAGTCCGGCGTGGAGGTATGCAGTCGGGGGCTTGGGCGGCGAAGCTGATCCAGGAGGCTTATCGCGACATCCATCGACGCCGTGACGAGCAATTCATCGAAAATGCTTTAACCTTCTGGCTAGATTCGAAGAGCAACAGACGGGGCGTTTTCTCACAGATCTTCACGCTGACCTCATCGACGGCGATATCGTTCTCACTGCGCAGCTCAACGGAGAAGACACCGATGCTGCCAGGGTCGATCTGACGTTCTTTTGGAGCGAATTAGTCTTCCGAGTTGAACTCAAGCTGTAAGCTCCGTTGACGCGTGCCCAGACTTGCGACGACTACGCGGACGTGTTTATCGTCCCAAGGAGCCGTAGAAGAGAGTTGGCTGAAAGAGTCGACGGCAATATCGTTTCGTGGGAAGAGCTGTTCGAAGATCTGAACGGAAGCGCTTCAGCCCCAGATCATGATTTGGACCGGCTGCGCCATTTCTACAGTGCGATGACATATGGCACCAACTTACTCGTATGGCCAGAGGGAGTCGATGTTGAAGGCCTAAGGAGGATTCGAACAGCCCGTCGACAACAGCTCGATGAATTTGCCGGCTGAGTCGAATCGAACCGCACATCAACGATTTGCTGATGGTTGGTTCATCAGCACTGACAAGAGCACTGGATCGCTGCACTCACTCGATTTGCAGGAAGAGCAATGGTGGTGCCCCGGGACGGTTACGGATCGGATTGGCAACCTGAAAAGTCGCAAAGAGATCAACGTCAATCTCAGAGCTGTCGCTGCCGCGATGGGAGAAGTGTGGAAGTCGATCGTTCACAATGGGCTCGCGACCAATCGCCTCGGGTTCAATGTCGCGCGTCTCGACGAAGAGGACGGTTGCGTTTTCGGCAGGTACTTCTGGTCTGAGGGTTTGACTATCGAAGTTCTCCTGACGTTCGGAAACCATGATGACGCCCAGCTCATAGGCGTTTCGGTATGGAGCGGATCTCCAGGAAGCTGGACATTCGAAGGTGAGGCTTGGTGGCCGAAAGACCTTGAGGCGGAGGGCTGGCTTGAGGAAGCAATCGTTTCGACTATGCGGTGTGCACGCGGCGATATCTCGGAAGCGTTTGAAGGACTAAATCATGCGGCATGCGTCGAGTACTGAAAGTGCTTCATTGACGCTGGGGAAGGCGACCGGCCGCTTGGTGAATGCGAATGCGGGGAACCGTTCGAGGTTCCCCGCATTCATAGTCGGAATCAGCAGGCAGCGCGGCGTTCTCTCGGTCCTGCGCTGCCTGCTGCTGCACTTCACACCGTCAGCACAACCTTCCCCGTCGTCTTCCGACCCTCCAGCGCGCGGTGCGCTTCGGCGGCTTCGGGCAGGGGAAACTTCGCGCCGATGCGGAAGTCGAGCCAGCCGTGCTCGATGCCGTTGAATAGCATGGCCGAACGCTTCGCCAACTGCTCGGGCGTGCGGACGAACCAAGCCAGTGAAGGCCGGGAGAGGAATAGCCCTCCCGACGAGTTGAGGCGCTGGATGTCGAACGGCGGCACCTGACCGGACGCTCCGCCGAACAGGACCATCGAACCGAGCGGCCTAGTGGAGGCTAGCGAGGCGTCGAAGGTGTCCTTGCCGACGCCGTCGTAGGCGACGTGGACGCCCTCGCCATCGGTGAGCTCCCTGACCTTCTCCGCCACATCGACGCCTTCGCCATAGAGGAACACCTCGTCGGCTCCGGCCTTGCGCGAGAGCTCAGCCTTCTCCTCGGTGCTCACGGTGGAGATGACCTTGCCGCCCAGGTGCTTGATGATCTGGGTGAGCAGCAGCCCGACACCGCCGGCGCCGGCATGGACCAGGGCGATCTCGCCCGGCTTGATCGCGTGAGAACCCGTCGCGAGGTACTGAGCGGTCAGTCCCTGCAGAGGCATGGCCGCTGCGACCTCGGTGCGGACAAACTCCGGCACGGACAACAGCATGTCCGCTTTCGCGACGACCTGGGTCGCATAGGAGCCGTGCGCGTCGTGCCAGGCGACGCGGTCGCCGGGGGAGAAGCGCTCAATTCCCTCGCCCACGGCGGCAATTCGGCCGGTGCCTTCGACGCCGACGACGTGCGGGTAGTCCATCGGATACACGCCGGAGCGACGGTAGGTGTCGATGAAATTCACCCCGGCCGCCTCAACGTCGATGAGGACCTCACCCGGCCCGGGCTGGGGAGTGTCGATCTCCGAGAACTCGAGAACCTCGGGTCCTCCGGCCTGCATTGCCCGAACTGCCTGCGTCATTGCGCCTCCTGCATATTCATCTGAGGTTTGGTATAGTTATGCAAATGAACGATCTTACGGTTGCCGTCTCCGGCGCCACCGGCTATGCCGGCGGAGAGATGCTGCGCCTCCTGAGCACTCACCCTCACCTCAGCGTCCGCACCGTGTGCGGGCATTCCTCGGTGGGCGAGACGCTCGGTCGACACCAACCCCATCTTCCCCGATTCGCCGACCTTGTGGTGAAGGAATCCACCGCCGAGGTGCTCGCCGGTCACGACATCGTCGTCCTGGCCCTGCCCCACGGTCAGTCCGGGAAGATCGCCGCCGAACTCGCCGAGACCAGTCCGGACACTCTGATCGTAGACCTTGCCGCCGATCACCGCCTTGTCTCATCCGCAGCCTGGGAGAAGTTCTACGGATCCTCCCACCAGGGCACCTGGACCTACGGACTGCCCGAACTGCTGCTCGCCGACGGTTCGAAACAGCGTGAGAACCTCAGAGACACCAAGCGGATCGCCGTGCCCGGCTGCAACGTCACCGCCGTGACCCTGGGCCTGGCACCCCTGCTCAAAGCCGGCCTCATCGCCCCGACCGGACTCAACGCAGTCCTGGCTAACGGAGTCTCCGGCGCAGGCAAGGCGCTCAAGCCTCACCTGACCGCCGCCGAGATCCTCGGCGACGCCTCACCGTACGGCACGGGCGGAACGCACCGGCATGTCCCCGAGATCGAGCAGAACCTCAACGGCGTCCTCGGCGCAGACGCCGCCGAGGGTCCGACTCGGATCTCCTTCACGCCCACCCTCGTGCCGATGGTCCGGGGGATCCTCGCGACTCTCACCGCCGACCTCGGCGAGAAGGCCCCACGCACAGCTGGCGGTGACCTCGACGCCGAGGCCCTCCTCGGCTCGGTCCGCGATTCCTTCACCGCTGCCTACTCCGATGAACCGTTCATCCGGGTGCTGCCGGACGGGCAGTGGCCGCGCACCTCGGCGACCACCGGCTCGAATGTCGCCCAGATCCAGTTCGCGGTCGACGAGCGGGCCGGCAAGGTCCTCGTCGTCGTCGCACTCGACAATCTGGTCCGCGGCACCGCCGGCCAGGCCCTGCAGTCCATCCATCTGGCGCTCGGCCTTGACGAGACGACCGCCCTGCCGCTCGAAGGAGTCGCCCCATGAGCGTGACCGCACCCCGGGGCTTCACCGCCGCCGGACTGACCGCCGGCCTCAAGCCGAGCGGGAAGAAGGACCTCGCCCTCGTCGTCAACACCGGCCCCGATGATGCCGTCGCCGCCGTCTACACCTCCAACCGGTGCAAGGCCAATCCCGTCCTGTGGTCGGAGAAGGCCTCCGCCAACGGCCGCGCCCGCGCCGTCGTCCTCAACTCCGGCGGCGCCAACTGCTACACCGGCGACTTCGGCTACGAGACGACAACTCTGACCGCGGAGACCACGGCCAACCTCCTCAGCGACTCGGCGCAGGAGGGCGACCCGTCCGGTGACGCAGCGCAGGCCGACCGCTCGACCCACTCCATTGCCGCCGAGGACATCCTCGTCTGCTCGACCGGGCTCATCGGCGTCGGTGGCCAGGACTTCCGCGACCGGATCATCGACAACCTCTCAGGCCTCGTCGCAGCAGCCACCGCCGATGACACCGGTGGCGCCGATGCCGCCGAGGCGATCATGACCACCGACACCGTCGCGAAGACCTCTGTGCGCACCGGTGCCGGCGGCTACACCGTCGGCGGCATGGCCAAGGGTGCGGGCATGCTTGCGCCCGGGCTCGCAACGATGCTCGTCGTCATCACCACCGATGCGAAGGTCGACGCCCCCGGCCTCGACGCGGCACTGCGCGGCGCCACGAGTCAGAGCTTCGACCGCCTCGACACCGACGGGTGCATGTCGACGAACGACACCGTCATCCTCATGGGCTCCGGCGCCTCCGAGGTCACCCCGGACGCGGACGAGTTCGCTGCAGTGGTCAAGGAGGTCTGCCTCGACCTCATGCACCAGCTCCACGTCGACGCCGAAGGCGCCCACCACGACATCGCGATCACCACGCAGGGCGCGGTCTCGGAGGAGGATGCCGTCATGGTCTCCCGCTCGGTGGGCCGGTCGAATCTGTTCAAGGCCGCGATCTTCGGCGAGGACCCGAACTGGGGCCGCGTCGTCGCTCAGGTGGGAACCACCTCGGCGGCATTCGATCCCGCGAACATCGACGTCACGATCAACGGTGTGCGCGTGTGCAAGGCCTCCGGGCCCGACGCCGACCCGGAGCTCGTCACGTTCGAGCGCACGGTCGACGTCGTCATCGACCTGCACGCAGGCGATGCCTCCGCCACGGTCTGGACCTCGGACCTCACCCACGATTACGTCGAAGAGAACAGCGCCTACTCCACATGAGCAACCCACACGACATGTCCACGAAGTCCACGGCCGCCCGGCTCGCCGCCGCCCAGGTCAAGGCCGAGGCCCTGACGGAGGCGCTGCCCTGGATCAAGACGTTCGCCGGCGCAACGATCGTCATCAAGTACGGCGGCAACGCCATGGTCTCCCCGGAACTGCAGCAGTCCTTCGCCGACGACATCGCCTTCCTCCGCTTCGCCGGGATCCGCCCCGTCGTCGTCCACGGGGGAGGACCGCAGATCTCGTCGATGCTGAAACGCCTCGGCATCGAGTCCCAGTTCAAGGCCGGCCAGCGGGTGACGAGCGAAGAGGCCGCCGAGGTGATCCGCATGGTCCTCTCCGGCCAGGTCAACCGCGAGATCGTGTCCCGCATCAACATGAACGGCAACGCCGCCATCGGCCTCTCCGGTGAGGACGCCGACCTCCTGCTCGCGCACAAGACCCACGCCGAGGTGGACGGAGAGATCATCGACCTCGGTCGGGTGGGCGAAATCGCTCAGGTCAACACCACCGTCCTCCACGAACTCCTCGACGCCGGGCGGGTGCCCGTCATCTGCTCGATCGCCGCGGAGATCGCCGGCGAGGCGGGAAAGCCGCTCAACGTCAACGCCGACCTCGCCGCCTCGGCGGTCGCAACTGCGCTCAAGGCGGAGAAGCTCATCATGCTCACCGACGTGCCCGGCCTCTACGCGAACTGGCCCGACACCTCGAGCCTGATCTCCCGCATCAGCCCGTCGACCCTGCGCGAACTGTTGCCGTCGCTGGACTCGGGCATGATCCCGAAGATGACCGCCGCGCTCGAGGCGATCGAGCAGGGAGTCCAGCAGGCTCATATCATCGACGGTCGGATGGCGCACTCGCTGCTGCTCGAGATCTTCACCTCCGAAGGCATCGGCACAATGGTCGAGGAGTCCGCGATCGAACCCGCCCACCTGCGGGAAGGGCACAAGGGACTACAGGAAGGCGATCACCATGACTGAGACCACCACCTCGTCGAGCGATTCTTCGGCAGGCAGTGACTCCTCGGCGGGCACCGAGCAGGCCGGCACGTGGCGCGATGACTTCAGCCGAGTTCTCTCACCCGTGTTCGGCTCGCCGCAGCTCGACCTCGTCCGCGGGCAGGGGTCAAAGGTCTGGGATGCGAGCGGCAAGGAGTACCTCGACCTGCTCGCCGGCATCGCCGTCAATGCCCTCGGCCACTGCCACCCGGCCTGGGTGAAGGCGATCTCCGAGCAGGCCGGCACGCTCGGCCACATCTCGAACTTCTTCACCTCCCCGCCGCAGATCGCGCTCGCCTCCAAACTCCACGAGATCCTCGACCTGCCGGCCGGCTCCGCCGTGTTCCTGTCGAACTCCGGCACCGAGGCGAACGAAGCCGCCTTCAAGATGGCCCGCCGCGCCGGGGGAGGGGGACGCCCGTTCGTCATCGCCGTCGAAGGCGCCTTCCACGGCCGGACCATGGGGTCGCTGGCCCTGACAGCGAAGGCCGCCTACCGTGAACCCTTCGCTCCCGGTGTGCCCGGGGTCGTCCACGTGCCCTACGGCGACGTCGACGCGCTCGCTGCCGCCATCAACGACACCTGCGCGGCCGTGTTCATCGAACCCGTCCAAGGTGAAGTGGGCGTGCGCACCCACCCTGCCGGTTACCTGCAGAAGGCCCGCGAACTCACCCGTTCCGCCGGGGCCCTCCTCGTCCTCGACGAGGTCCAGTCCGGGATGGGCCGGACCGGGCACTGGTACGCCCACCAGGACCCGGAGATCGGCGAGGGCGTCGTGCCCGACATCATCAGCTCGGCGAAGGGACTGGGCGGTGGCATGCCGATCGGCGCGACGATCACCGTCGGCGCTGAGAACACGAAGCTGCTCGAAGCCGGCCAGCACGGCACCACGTTCGGCGGGAACCCGCTCGCCAGTGCCGCGGCGCTCGCCGTCATCGACACGATCGAGACCGAGGACCTGCTCACCCATGTCCGGGACACCGGGCAGTGGCTGCGCGGGGAGCTCGAACAGGTCGCGGTAGTGAAGTCGGTGAGTGGAGCCGGCCTCCTCCTCGGCGTCGAAATCGACGGCGACGCGAAGGCAGCCGCAGCGCGCGCCCTCGAGGCCGGGTTCATCATCAACCCGGTCACGCCTGAGCGCCTGCGCCTGGCTCCGCCACTGACCATCACGCGCGAGGAGCTTCAGCCGTTCCTCACCGCACTGCCCGGCCTCATCGCCGGCTGAGGCAGCACCCACGCTCAGCCAGCATCACGCACCGGGCCCCACGCGGGCCTACCCAGCACCTCCCACGACGTTCGAAGGACGACCATGACTCGCCATTTCCTCAAGGACACGGACCTCAGCCCAGCCGAGCTCACCGAGGTCCTCGACCTGGCCGTGACGCTCAAGGCGCAGCCGTACCTGCGCACCCCGCTCGCCGGCCCGCAGACGGCAGCCATCATCTTCGACAAGACCTCGACCCGGACCCGCGTGTCCTTCGCCGCAGGGATCGCGGCCCTCGGCGGGCAGCCGCTCATCATCAACCCGGGTGAGGCGCAGCTGGGCCACAAGGAGTCGATCGCCGACACCGCCCAGGTGATGTCGCGGATGGTCTCGGCGATCATCTGGCGCACCTACGCCCAGTCCGGCCTCGAAGAGATGGCCGAGCACTCCGTAGTGCCTGTCGTCAACGCGCTCTCCGACGACTTCCACCCCTGCCAGATCCTGGCCGACCTGCTCACGATCCGCGAACACCGCGGCGACCCGGCCGGCCAGATCATGAGCTACTACGGCGACGGGGCCAACAACATGGCCAACTCCTACGTCCTCGGCGGCGTCAACGCCGGCATGCGGGTGCGCATCGCCGCCCCCGCCGGCTACCAGCCGGATGAGCGGATCATCGCCGAGGCGACCGAACTCGGCAAACTCACCGGCGGATCCGTCGAGGTCACCGACGACCCGGTCGCCGCCGCTCAGGACGCCGACGTCCTCGTCACCGACACCTGGGTGTCGATGGGCCAGGACGCGGGCGGCCGCGACGGCGAGGACTCCCCGTTCGTCAAGTACCAGATCACCGAGGAGCTGATGGGCCTCGGCAACGACCCGATCTTCCTCCACTGCCTGCCCGCCTACCGCGGCAAGGAGGTCGCCGCCGCGGTCATCGACGGCCCCGCCTCGGTGGTCTTCGACGAAGCCGAGAACCGCCTCCACGCGCAGAAGGCACTGCTCACGTTCCTCCTGGACCAGCGATGAGCAGACTTCGTGGGTCAGCGATGATGGTTCGCACGGGTTCCCCTGAACGGCGGGCGCGACGATGACCGAGGGTTCGGCCCCACTGACGAAGACCGCGCGGCAGCAGCGGATCATCGACCTCATCACCCGTGAGTCAGTGCACTCGCAGATCGAGCTCGCCGAGGCGCTGGCGAAACTCGGCATCACCGTCACCCAGGCCACGCTGTCCCGCGACCTCGCCGAGGTGGGGGCCGTGAAGATCCGCTCCACCTCCGGATCCGTCTACGCCGTCCCCGGTGAGGGCGGTGATCGGAGCCTGCAGCAGTCGACGGGGGACACCCTCGACGCGAAGCTGCCGAGGCTGCTCGAGGAACTCCTCGTCTCCGCCTCGGCGCAGGACAACATGGTCGTGCTGCGGACGCCACCGGGAGCGGCACAATACCTCGCCTCGGCGATCGACCGGTCCTCGATGGCCGGGATCTTCGGCACGATCGCCGGTGACGACACCGTGCTCGTCATTGCCGATGCCGCCGTCGGGGGAGCGGCCCTGGCCCAGAGTTTCCTCGAGCGCGCCGCGGGAGGCGCGGGCGAGTGATTGACTGGGCATTGACGATTGATCGCGCACTGTACGCACGAACTGAACGAACGACACCAACTGCCTCTCTGAAGGCGCGGAAGGACACCCTGTGAGCGAACGACTGAGTCTGTGGGGCGGACGATTCTCCGACGGCCCGGCCGATGCACTGGCCGCACTGAGCAAATCGACGGACTTCGACTGGCGACTGGCCCACTACGACATCGCCGGGTCCAAGGCCCACGCGAAGGTCCTCCACCGGGCAGGCCTCCTCGACGACGCCGAACTGTCCGGGATGACCGATGCCCTCGACGAACTCGCCCGCCGGGTCGAGACCGGTGAGTACGTGGCGGCGGAGTCGGATGAGGACATCCACTCCTCCCTCGAGCGCGGCCTCATTGAGATCGCCGGACCGGAACTCGGTGGAAAGCTGCGCGCCGGACGCTCCCGCAACGACCAGATCGCGACCCTGGGGCGGATGTACCTGCGCGATCACTCCCGGGAGATCGCCGGACTCGTCCTCGACACCGTCGAGGTCCTCATCGAACAGGCCGATGCCCACCGGGAGGCGCCGATGCCCGGCCGCACCCACCTCCAGCACGCCCAGCCGGTGCTCCTGGCCCACCATCTCCTCGCCCACGCCTGGCCGCTGCTGCGCGATGTCCAGCGCTTCGTCGATTTCGACCAGCGGGCCGGCGTCTCCGCCTACGGTTCCGGTGCGCTCGCCGGTTCGTCACTGGGGCTCGACCCGCAGGCGGTTGCCGCGGACCTCGGGTTCAATGACTCGGTGGAGAACTCCATTGACGGCACCGCCAGCCGCGACGTGTTCGCCGAGTACCTGTTCGTCACCACGATGGTCGGCATCAACCTGTCCCGGCTGAGCGAAGAGGTCATCGCCTGGGCGACGAAGGAGTTCTCGTTCGTCACCCTCCACGACGCATACTCGACCGGGTCGTCGATTATGCCGCAGAAGAAGAACCCCGACATCGCCGAACTCGCCCGCGGCAAGTCCGGTCGGCTCATCGGCGACCTCACCGGTCTGCTCGCCACTCTCAAGGCCCTGCCCCTGGCCTACAACCGGGACCTGCAGGAGGACAAAGAACCGGTCTTCGACGCCACAGACACGCTCGAGCTCCTGCTGCCGGCGTTCACTGGAATGGTTGCCACCCTGAAGTTCGACACCGAACGGATGGCGTACTTGGCCCCGCGCGGATTCGCCCTGGCCACTGACATCGCCGAATGGCTGGTGCGGGAAGGCGTTCCATTCCGCATCGCCCACGAACTCTCCGGCGCTGCGGTGCAACTGGCCGAGTCGAAGGGCGTCGAGCTGTGGGATCTCAGCGATGAGGACTACGCCGGGATCTCGGAGCACCTGACTCCGCAGGTGCGCGAGGTGCTCACCACCCTCGGGTCGATCGACTCACGCAACGGCAAGGGCGGAACCGCCCGCAGCGCTGTCGCGACTCAGCTCGACAACGCACGCGCCGAGGTGGCCCGGCTCCGGGAGTTCGCGGAGTCCCCGCGCAGCGTCTGAATCCAAGGCGTTCGACGGGTCGCAGTGACGGCGGAAGCGCAGTGACGACGAGCCACCTCGGCGATGGCCAGGTCAGGTTACGTGCACAGACTGCTGGCCATCCGGTAGGCCACCAGCGCTGCAGCACGATCGCCGAGAGCCTCCAGCACCTCTCGCGTCGCCACACCTCCCCGCCGATCGCCTCCACCATAGGCTGCCGGCGGCTCGGAACCACATGATGGGTCGCAGCTCCACTGTTTCGCCCGGTCCCGCGAATCCGTCGGCGATCTCTTCGGCGCGTTCCGGTGAGTCGACGTCGATGATGAAGAAGCCGGCGAGATGCTCCTTGGTCTCCGCATACGGGCCATCACTCGATGTCGGCTCTCCAGCTTTCCAGCGATAGAGCTTGGAGGACGCCGGATCACCCAACGCCTCGCCGCCCAGCAGTTCGCCGCGGTCCTGGAGTTCGCCCAACAGTTTTTCGAAGTTGGAGTTCATGGCCTCGCGTTCCTCCTGCGGCAGCGCTTGGTGCTCCGCAAGATAGTCACCAGTGGGGTGACCCCAGGGCTGAGGATTCGAGTGGATGAGGATCACATACTTCATCGGAGTGCCTTTCGTCGAGAGCCGCTTCTCGGCCGTTCCACTGGAACATCGGAACCGATTCGCCTTCTTCGACAGTGGTCCGTCAGCGAGAACATTGCAAGTGCTGCGTGTCCTGCCATCTGCGGGCAGCCGCGGTGTGCCGACGGTCTACGGCGGATTGTGGAGCGTGAAGGGCGGCCCGCCTCGGCGATGGCCGTGGACTGCCTCGACGCGCGGCGATGTCGGCCCGCCTCGGCGATGCTCGGTCGCCCCTGCCGACACAGTAGAATCGAAGCCGCCAATGTGTGAACTGTGGCAACACAGCGTGAAAGGAATGCAGTGACTGACATCTTCAGTGAATTCAAGGCCC
>NZ_JAPSIB010000022.1 GCF_031179145.1 Brevibacterium sp. | reverse complement strand
AAACGCCCGGTTAACCGTTCCGATCCCGGTAGCTAAGCCCATTCGCGCTGATGGTACTGCAACTTGGTGGTTGTGGGAGAGTAAGTGACCGCCGCAAATTGATTTGAAGTGTGTGGGGCATGACCTTTCAGGGGTTGCGCCCCACACGCGTATTCATCTGCTCCAGCCCTTCGGCCTCGCCGGAGGGCTTTTTTGGTTTTCCGATGCGTCGGACTGTGTTTCTGTGTTGTAACACACAATTGGCATATCAGCGTGTACGCTAGGGGATGCCGCGGACGCGCAGGAGCGATCCTCCTGCTGTTGTGGCAGATCGTCCATCAGCAGTCGACGCCCAGTTCAGAACCCGTATGATCTCGCATCACCTCGGGTACGGTGATGGAGTGCTGATAGAAAAGACGAGACGAAGATCCAGATGTCCATGTGAGCGCACAGGTCCTCAGCGTCGAGCGACCAGGCCCTCCCATCCATTCGACCGTCCATCCGACAAAGGAATATCGAGATGACCGACGTAATAGATCCACAAGCCAAACCGGACAAGGTGTCCAGATCCCTTCCCAAGGTCAACAAGAAGGTGTTCTTCGCCGCAGCGATCGGCACCATCGCCATCACCCTGTGGGCGCTGATCTCCCCGACGAGCGCCGAAGGCGTACTCGGTGCGGCGGTCAGCTGGATATCGGATTGGTTCGGCTGGTTCTACGTCCTCCTCGTCGCCGTCGTCCTGGTGTTCGTCATCTATCTCGCTGCTTCGCGGCACGGATTGACCAAGCTGGGGCCCGAGCACTCCAAGCCTGAATTCGGTCTGCTCTCATGGGCGTCCATGCTCTTCGCCGCAGGCATCAGCACCGACCTGATGTTCTTCGCAGTCGCAGAACCGGTGACCCACTACCTGGCGCCGCCGAGCACCGAGCCCGAAACCGTGGAGGCCGCCCGTGAGGCCACCGTGTGGACGCTGTTCCACTACGGACTCAGCGGATGGGGACTCTACGCTCTGATGGGTCTCGCTCTGGCCTACTTCGCCTACCGGGCGAACATGCCGTTGGCCATCCGTTCGGCTCTCGCTCCTATCTTCGGCAAACGCATCCACGGTCCCATCGGTGACAGTGTCGACTTCGCGGCTCTGCTGGGGACGATCTTCGGCGTCGCCACCTCATTGGGCATCGGCGTCGTCATGGTCAACGTCGGACTCAACGCCGTCTTCGGGTTGCCGGTCACCACCGCGTCCCAGGTCGGCATCGTCATCGTCGGTGTGGCCGTGGCGACCCTGTCCGCGATCTCCGGAGTAGACAAGGGCATCAAGTTCCTGTCCCTGCTCAATGTCTTCCTCGCCATCGCGCTGGCCTTCTGGGTTCTCGTGGCCGGCAACACCAAGTTCCTCCTCGATGCCTTCGTCCTCAACGTCACTGACTTCGCGCGGCTGTTCCCGGACATGGTCGGCCAGACCTTCGCCTTCGAAGACACCGGCACATGGATGACCGACTGGACCCTGTTCTTCTGGGCCTGGTGGATCGCGTGGGCATCCTTCGTCGGACTGTTCCTCGCCCGCATCTCCCGCGGCCGTACCATTCGTCAGTTCGTCATCGGAACCTTGACCATCCCGTTCATCTACATCTTCATGTGGATCTCGATCTACGGGAACTCTGCCCTCGACCTGATCCGCAACGGAAACAAGGAGTTCGGCGAACGGACCATGGCCAGCCCGGAAGGCGGGTTCTACGAACTGCTCGCCCAGTACCCGGCCTTCGTCATCATCGCCGCGCTGGCGACGATGACAGCGCTCCTGTTCTATGTCACCTCGGCGGACTCCGCGGCACTGGTGATGGCGAACCTGTCCTCGTTCCTGCCCAACCCGCAGGACGACGGTCGACCGGCACTGCGCGTCTTCTGGGCCGTTCTCACCGGCGCGTTGACCGTGGGCATGCTCATCGTCGGGGGAGTCGGGGCATTGCAGGCCGCGACGGTGATCATGGGGCTGCCGTTTGCGTTCGTCATCATTCTCGTCATGATCGGCCTGCACAGAGCTCTGCGGATCGATTCCTACCGCTCGAACAGCGCCGACCAAGGCCTGCCGTACTCCCGGATTCGCCGTTCGGGCTCGAGTCGGGACAATCTCAAACAGCAGCTCACCCGTGTCCTCGCCTTCCCCGGCCGCTCCAAGGCCCTCGACTTCGAGAACAACGTGCTGCTGCCGACCCTGCAGGAGATCGCTGAGGAGATGCAGTCGCGCGGCATCGGCGCTCGTGCCTGCCGGGCGAACTCGGAGGGCCACGCCGACGAAGAGGGCGCGCTGATCCAGCTCGAAGTCGACGGCGAGGGGGAGTACCCCTTCCACTACCAGGTCTGGCCGCGCAAGGTCGGTGTGCCGTCGTTCGGAGGCCGGGTGCCCAAGGGCGCCGAGGAATACGTGCGGATGGAGGTCTACTTCGACGGCGGAGCCAGCCAGGGCTACGACATCATGGACTACACCAAGGACCAGATCATCGATGATGTCCTCGACAAGTATGAGCGTCACGTGGAGTTCCTCTACATCAACGACAGTTCGAACGGTCGGAATCACGAGTGAGCGCACGCGCGTCGGGATGAGCACTGCGACATCTCGCCCGCGGCGTGAAGTGTCCGCTCGCCATCGCTGACCGCCCGTGGGGCATGACCTCGGTCGTGCCCCACGGGCGTTCTCGCGCTCCGACGGACTCCGCTCGACGGGGTTTCTGCGCCCTCTCGATGTGACTTCTTCTCATGGCTGATCCTCCCACGTGGGCTGATACCGGCACCAAGATCGCTTGTAATTCGCTTAACGATCGGTAGTCTGGTGCGCGTCACTCAATGGAAGGTATCCGTCATGCTCGTGAGACTGCACGATACACTCAGACTCAGAACGACCCCATCGATCTTCTTCGCCTCGGCACTGGTCATCATCCTCTTCGTCCTCGGGACGATCTTCTTCACCGACGCTCTGGACACCGGCGTCTCAGCAGCCTCGGAATGGCTCCTGACGAACCTGGGCTGGTTCTACATCCTCGGTGTGACCGTCTTCCTCGTCTTCCTCATCTATATCGCCGCCTCCCGGTACGGCAGAGTGAAGCTCGGCCCGGAGGACGAGGAGCCGGAGCACTCCCGGGGCGCCTGGTTCGCGATGCTGTTCGCGGCGGGCATCGGATCGATTCTTATGTTCTGGGGTGTCGCGGAACCCGTCAGTCACCTCGGCGATCCTCCACGGGCGTCGCTGGGCATCGAACCGGGCACCGTGGCAGCGGCCACCGATGCCATGAACTTCACCTACTACCACTTCACCCTGCACACGTGGACGATCTTCACCCTGCCGGCGCTGTGCTTCGCGTACTTCATCCACAAACGCAATCTGCCGCCGCGCGTGAGCTCGATCTTCCAGCCGATCCTCGGTGAGCGGATCCACGGTCCGATCGGAAAGCTCATCGACGTCGTCGCCATCATCGGCACCGTGTTCGGTGTGGCCGTGTCGATCGGACTCGGCACGCTCCAGATCAACAGCGGCCTCGCGCAGACCATCGGAATCCCGGAGAGCGCACTCTGGCAGCTTGTCATCATCGGAGTCGTGTGCGGTCTGGCCACGATTTCCGTCGCTCTGGGCCTGGACAAGGGGATCAAGGTCCTGTCGAACATCAACATCGTCATCGCCGTGCTGCTGCTGATCTTCGTCTTGGCGCTGGGACCGACCCTGTTCATGACGCGCGGCGTCTTCGAGTCCCTCGGCACCTACATCCAGGAGCTGCCCAAGCTGGCACTGTGGAACGACACCTTCGCCAACACCGGCTGGCAGAACAGCTGGACCGTGTTCTACTGGGCCTGGACCATCACCTGGTCACCGTTCGTCGGCATCTTCATCGCCCGGATCTCACGCGGGCGCACCATCCGCCAATTCGTCATCGGCGTGCTCGCGATTCCCTCGGCGTTCTCCATCATCTGGTTCGGCGTCTTCGGCTATGCGTCCTTCGACATCGAGTTCAATCAGGGCGGAGGGCTCGTCGATCGGGTCGTGGAGCAGGGCGATGTGCCCGGAGCGCTCTTCGCGTTCCTCGAGCACTATCCGCTGGCGGGCCCGATGTCGGTGATCGCCATCGCGCTCGTCGTGATCTTCTTCGTCACCTCGGTGGACTCCGCTGCACTGGTCCTCGACACGATGAACAACGGACACGAGGACTTCAATCCGCTCGGCCAGCGCATCTTCTGGGCCGTGGCGGTCGGACTCGTCACCGCCACCCTGCTCGTGTTCTCCGGCAGCGGAGGCCTCGAAGCGCTGCAGTCGACGATCATCCTCGTCGGTCTGCCCTTCTTCGTCATGGCGTACTTCCAGATGTACGCGCTCATGCGTGCCCTGCGCGAGGACGCCGGCATTCTGCCCCGAGTCCGCGTCAGGCGCTGGAAGAAGGTGCTGCCACCCGAGGAAGTCGAACGCCGTGAGGACGGCAACGACGCGTTCAACGAGCATTACGACGAGGCGGAGGAGATCGTCGTCGTGCCGGAGGCCATCGAGCCGGCCCCGGAGTTCGCCGACCCCTATGTCGACACACACGCGCACAAGCACCACCGCGAGGGAACCCTCGCGTCCAGGACCGGCAGCAAAGCGCGGCACTACGACCACGGCTGACACGCCGGCACAGAAGAGGGGCCCTGCAGTTCACGAACTGCAGGGCCCCTCTCGCACGCCCAAGCCATTCAGGCTGCAGAAGCAGCCTCTGAGCGACTCAGGCGAGCAGAGTGATCAGTTTCCGGACTTGATCAGCTCGGCGCACTTCTCGCCCATCATCATCACTGTGATGTTGGGGTTGACCGTGGTGATCTCCGGCATCGCCGAGGCGTCCACCACGCGCAGGCGTCCCACACCCTTGACCCGCAGCTGCGGATCCAGCGGTGCCGACTCGTCGTCGACGGCACCCATGCGCACGGTGCCGGCGGGGTGGTAGACGGTGTTGTGAGTGCGGGTGATGTAGTCCTCGATCTGCTCATCCGTCTGCACGTCGGCACCGGGGAACAGCTCCTGGCCGGCCCATTCGGACATCGCGTCCTGGGAGACGATCTCACGGGCCTTGCGGATGCCGGCGATCATCACCCGCATGTCGTGACCTTCGGGATCGGTGAAGTAGCGCGGGTCGACATGCGGCTTGTCGCGGAAGTCGCGGGAGCGCAGGCGCACCGTGCCGCGTGAGCGGGCGTGGGTGACGTTCGGCGTCAGGCAGAACGAGTTCTCCGACGTCGGGTAGCCCTGGCGCAGGGTGTGCATGTCGAAGGGCACCGATCCGTAGTGCATCATCAGGTCGGGGCGATCGAGCCCGTCCTGTGTGGGGGAGAAGATGCCGATCTCCCACCACTGCGTCGAATCCTCGACCATCGGCTTCTTGGCCTCCCAGGAGATCACACCTTCGGGGTGGTCCTGAAGGTTCTCACCGACTCCCGGCGAATCGACGCGGACGTCGACGCCCACCTCGGCGAGGTGCTCTGCCGGGCCGATGCCGGAGAGCATCAGCAGCTGCGGGGTGTTGATCGCACCCGCGGAGACGATGACCTCCCTCTTCGCCTCGATGCGCTTCGTCCGACCGAAGGCGTTGTTGACCACGAGGACGCCGGTGCAGTTGTCTTCGGCGTCGAACTCGAGTTCCTTGGCCTGCGTGTCCGTGAGGATCGTGAGGTTCTCGCGATCGAGGATCGGGTGCAGGTAGGACACCGAGGAGGACGACCGGGTGCCGTCTTCCTTCCGGTTGATCTGGAAGAAGTTCGCCCCGCTGATGATGGTTTCACCGTCATTGAACTGAACCCGGGGAATGCCGGCCTGTTCGCAGGCGTCGAGGAGCGCGATGCCACACGGGTCGACCGCTGGCACGTTCATCAGCCGCACCGGTCCGTCGTGACCGTGGTGGTCGCCGGGAAGCTCATTGTTCTCGAGCTTCTTGTAGAGTCCGAAGGTGTCCTTCGAGCCCCACCCGGTCGCGCCGTACTTCGACTCCCATTCGTCGAGGTCTTCCTTCGGAGCCCAGAACGCGATGCACGAGTTGTGCGAGGAGCATCCGCCGAGGACCTTTGCGCGGGCATGGCGCATGTGGGAGTTTCCGTGTTCCTGGGCTTCGATGGGGTAGTCCCAGTCGAAGCCCGATTCGAGCAGTTCCATCCAGCGGTTGAGGCGGAGGATGACGTCTTCGTTGACGTCGGTCGGGCCTGCCTCGAGCAGACCGACGGTGACCTCGGGGTCCTCGCTGAGTCGAGCTGCGACGGCGGCTCCCGCGGACCCGCCGCCGACGACGACATAGTCAAAGCTGTGAGTGGTTTCCAATTCTCATCTCCTTAGTGGCAGTGGCCGGGGATCATTCGCTGTGCTCGCGGAACCAACCGGTGACGGCGGGTTCGAGGTTGTGGTAGATGTGCTTCGCCTCCTGATATTCGGCGAGTCCGGTGGGCCCGAGCTCCCGGCCGAATCCGGACTGTCCGAATCCGCCCCACTCGGCCTGCGGGAGGTAGGGGTGGAAGTCGTTGATCCAGATGGTGCCGTGGCGCAGCTTCGCAGCGACCCGCTGGCATTTGCCGGCGTCCTGGGTCCACACGGCGCCGGCCAGACCGTAGATCGTGTCGTTGGCGGTGGCGATCGCGTCTTCCTCGGTGGAGAAGGTCTCGACAGTGACAACAGGACCGAAGGCCTCATCGGTGACGACGGACATTCCGCGCTTGACCTGGTCGAGGACGGTTGGCAGGTAGTAGAAGCCCTTCTCCAGATCGCCCTCGCCCCACTTGCCGCCGCAGCGCAGACGCGCGCCCTCGGCCACACCGTTCTCGACATACTCGGTGACCTTGTCGCGGTGCTCGGCGGAGATGAGCGGTCCGGTCTCGGCGTTCTCGTCGAAGGGTCCGCCGAGGCGGATCTTCTCGGCACGGGCGACGAGGCGATCGGTGAACTCCTCGGCGATGGAATCCTCGACGATGAGCCGAGCTCCGGCCGAGCACACCTGTCCGGAGTGGACGAAGGCGGCGTTGAGCGCATTGTCGAGGGCGGCGTCGATGTCGGCATCGGCGAAGACGACGTTCGGGTTCTTCCCGCCGAGTTCCAGGGCGACCTTCTTCACCGTCGCGGCCGCGTTGGCGCCGATCAGGCGTCCGGTGGCAAGTCCACCGGTGAAGGAGACCATGTCGATGTCGTCGTGGGTCGACAGCGGTGCGCCGGCGACGCGACCGCGGCCGAGGATGAGGTTGCCCACGCCGGCAGGCAGGCCCAGCTCCTCGAGCAGCTGCATCGCGAGGATCGCAGTGCTCGGAGTCAGCTCGGCCGGTTTGAAGACGAACGAGTTGCCCGCGGCCAGGCACGGTGCGATCTTCCACGCTGCCTGGAGCAGCGGGTAGTTCCACGGAGTGATGAGAGCGCAGACGCCCACCGGCTCGTGGACGATGCGGCTGACCACGGATTCGCTGCCCGCATCGACGATGCGACCGGCGTCGTTGGCGGCGAGCTTGCCGAAGTATTCGAAGCAGTTGGCGATGTCGTCCATGTCGATCTGCGACTCGACGAAGCGCTTGCCGGTGTCGAGCGATTCGGCGCGCGCGAACTCATCCTTGCGCTCCCGCAGCGTGTCGGCGAACCTCAGCAGCAGGTTGCCGCGCTCGGCGGCGGGTGTGGTCGACCAGACCCCCGAGTCGAAGGCACGACGGGCGGCGGCGATCGCCAGTTCGGTGTCCGCGGCAGTGGCCTCGTCCACCTCGACGACGATGCTGCCGTCGGCAGGGTTGCGGATCTCGCTGGTTCCGCCCTCTTGGGCCGAGACCCAGTTTCCGTCGATGAAAAGCGTGTTGGGCACGGTTATCTCCTATTCCTTGGGGGCGAAGTCGTCTGGCCAGCCTACGCTCAATGTTTTCTCACCGGAATGAGCCGAGCCGCAGGCTGAGAGTGGGACATATGTGATTCGGCATTGCTCAAAATCAGCGGGAAGACAGGCGATGAGCCGATTTCGGGCGTCGAACAATTTCTCGTGCGCGGAGTGTCGTCGCACCGCGAAACGGTGTGGTGGTGACGGCATGACGGAAGCGGCTCGTGGTGTCCTGGTGAGAACCTTGGAGTTCCGCTGTGCGAGCATGCCAACGGTTCCGTCGACACGCGGCACATCCCTCACTGGTGGCGTGAAGCATCGTTGCTTCTCGACGAACCTCAGCTGGCGGACCGGCACCGGGCCATATTAACAGACAATTGGTATGTCAGACCGGACCTCCGGGGCGTCCATGGACAGTGGTATCGGGTCCGGCGCGTGCCCGCTGCTGTGCGGTTTCGAGTGGGGAAAGACTCCCGTGTGAGGTGGCTGGAACAGGGGGCGCGGACCGGCTGGTGCACTAGAATGGTACGGAATCATCAAAAGACTTTATAGGGAGAATCGTGGCCCAAGGGGATTCGCGAGACCATCAGCAGAACCGCCGATCTGAAGGCGGACACCGCCCAGACCGCGGGAACAACAATCGGAATTCTCACTCCGCTCGGGATGAGCGGGGTCACTCGGACCGGCGCGGTGGATACCAGGGGAATCGTCGCGAGGACGGGGAACGCCGCGGTGGTTTCAACTCCGATCGTCGCAGCGACGATCGTCGAGGTGGCTATCAGGGGAACCGTCGTGAGGACGGAGAGCGTCGCGGAGGTTTCGGCGGCGAGCGTCGGGACGACAACCGTGGTGGCTACCAGGGCAACCGCGGCGGTTACCAGGGCAACCGCAACGACGGCGAACGCCAAGGTTTCAACTCCGATCGTCGCAGCGACGATCGTCGAGGTGGCTATCAGGGGAACCGTCGTGAGGACGGGGAACGTCGCGGAGGTTTCGGCGGCGAGCGTCGGGACGACAGTCGCGGTGGCTACCAGGGCAACCGTGGCGGCTACCAGGGCAGCCGCAAGGACGGAGACCGCCGCGGAGGTTCCAGCGGCGACCGACGCGAGGACAGCCGCGGTGGCTACCAGGGTAACCGTGGTGGTTACCAGGGCAATCGTCGTGAGGACGGCGACCGCCGTGAAGGTTTCGGCGGCGACCGTCTGGACGATCGTCGCGGTGGCTACCAGGGCAACCGTGGTGGTTACCAGGGGAACCGTCGTGAAGACGGTGACAAACGCGGCGGTTTCGGCGGTGACCGTCGCAATGATGATCGCCGAGGCGGCCAGGGCGACCGTGGTGACGACCGCCGAGGCGGTTACCAGGGGAACCGTCGTGAGGACGGCGACCGGCGTGGAGGTTTCGGCGGCGACCGTCGGGACGACCGTCGCGGTGGCTACCAGGGGAACCGAGGTGGCTTCCAGGGTGATCGCCGGAACGATGGCGAGCGCCGCGACTTCAACTCCGATCGACGCAACGATGATCGCCCAGGTGGCTACCAGGGGAACCGTCGTGAAGACGGCGACCGCCGAGACGACAACCGTGGCGGCTACCAAGGGAACCGTGGCGGCTACCAGGGCAATCGTCGTGAAGACGGCGACAACCGCGGTGGAAACCAGGGCAGCCGTGGCGGCTACCAGGGGAACCGTCGTGAAGACGGCGACCGCAGCGGCGGTTTCGGCGGCGACCGTCGCAACGATGATCGCCGAGGCGGCCAGAGCGACCGTGGTGACGACCGCCGTGGTGGCTACCAGGGGAACCGTCGTGAAGACGGCGACCGTCGCGGTGGTTTCGGCGGCGACCGTCGAGACGACAAGCGCGGCGGCTATCAGGGCAAGCGAGACGGCGACCGTCGCGGAGGCTTCGGCAATGACCGACGGTCCGACCGTGACCAGGGCGACCGTGGCCGCAACAACAACGATCGTCGGGCGTCGCGTCCGACCGACTCGGGCGACTACGCACGTGAGCAGCGTTCTCGTCGACCCCGCGTCCAGGAGCCCGAGATCCCGGCAGAGGTCACCGGTTTCGAGCTCGACAAGGAGATTCGGGGTCAGCTGCGCTCTCTCGACAAGGAGAACGCCGACATGGTCGCGAAGCACCTCGTCGCAGCCGGCGGATTCCTCGACGTCGACCCCGAGCGTGCGCACCAGCATGCCAAGGCGGCTATGGCGCGAGCCGGTCGAGTCGGCCTCGTCCGCGAAGCCCTCGGCATCGCGGCCTACCACGTCGAACAGTACGACGAGGCAGTGCGCGAGCTGCGCACCCACCGTCGCATCTCGGGCTCGAACGACAACATCGCTCTCATCGCTGATGCCGAGCGTGGACGCGGCAAGCCGGAGAAGGCGATCGAACTCCTCGAACAGTCGAAGGAGCTCGAACTCGACAATGAGACTCGCACCGAACTGGTCATCGTGGCGGCCGGAGCGAAATCGGACCGCGGCGACCTCAAGGGTGCGCGTGCACTGATCGAGGCCGAGGACTTCACCCAGCGTCCGGGCGGCGCACTGGTTCGCCTGCTCGCCGCGTACTCGGAGGTTCTCCGCCTGCACGGTGAGTCCGAGATGGCCGACAAGTACGAAGAGCTCTCCCGCCGCACGGCGAAGGCCACAGGCACCCTCTTCGGTGACGAGGAGCCGGATCCGAACGCCGGCGTCGAGATCGAAACCGTCGAAGAGCTGCCCGACGAGGACTTCGAGGCCGACGAGGACGAACCCGAGTTCGAGTCCGACGAGTTCGATTCCGCGGATGACGAAGACGACCGGGACGACGAAGACGACCGGGATGACGACGAGCTCGGCGCCGGTGTGTCCGGCAACCGCGTGGTCCCGACCGCAGCCGTCGAGAGCGATGTGCACGGGACTGTCGATTCCGACGGCGATGAGTTCACGGATGACGACTCCGAGCACGATGATTTCGCCGAAGACGCCTTCGCGGACGTTTCGTTTGCCGAGGAGGAATCCGACGACGAGGAACCTGCGGATGACGATTCCGACGGCGACGAGTTCGCCGACGTCAATTCCGACGATGATGGGTTCACGGACGTCGACTCCGACGACGAGGAACTCGAGCACGAAGAGGCTGCACCCGCTCCGGCGAAGTCGAAGACGCACGTCTCCGAGAAGGAGCTGAAGAAGATCAAGGTCTCCGAGGCCGAGATCGAGGCCGAACTCGCCGAGCTCCTCGGTGAGGACGACACCGAGTCTGCTGACACCGAGTCTGCTGACACAGAGTCTGTCGACACTGAGCCCGTCGAGGCCGAGTCCGACGCAGAGTCTGCTGACACCGAGTCTGCTGACACAGAGTCTGTCGACACTGAGCCCGTCGACACCGAGTCCGCAGCTGCGGACAGCGAAGCGGCCTCCAAAGGATCGACGGAGGACGCCGACGACTCGAACCCCGAGGAAGACGATCGGTGAGTCCGAGCACTGATCATGGTGCTCCCGGGCAGCCGGGAGCACCGATCGACTGCGTTCTGTTCGACCTCGACGGAGTCGTCTACCGCGGCCCCGAAGCGGTCCCCGGAGCCGTGGAGGGAATCGGCTTCCTGCGGGATCACTCGATCCCGCTCAGCTTCGTGACGAACAACGCGGTGCGCACCCCCGAGGCCGTGGCCGAGCGGATCACCGCGCACGGCATCAGCACCACCGCCGCCGAGGTGACCACCTCGGCGCAGGTGCTCGCCGCACGGCTGGCCGAGAAGTACGGAGCCGGGGCGCTCATCCACCTCGTCGGCGCGGCCGGGCTGGCCGCGGCACTTGAGTCCGAGGGCCTGCGGATCACTCGCTCCCTCGATGACGACGTCGTCGCCATCGCCCAGGGGCTCGACCCGGAGATCGACTACGCGACGATCGTGACCACCTGCGAAGTGGTCCGCTCCGGGATCGACTGGTGGGCGTCCAACCCCGACTTCTCGATGCCCGGACCCCACGGTGAGGTGCCCGGCAACGGCGCGTTCGTCGAGATGATCGCTCGGCTCACCGGTACGCAGCCGACCATCGTCGGCAAACCCTCACCGCACATGCTCGAACACGCCGCCCACCGCCTCGGCGCCGTGCGGCCACTGATGATCGGTGACCGTCTCGACACCGACATCGAGGGCGGGAACGCCGCCGGTTTCGAGACCGCACTCGTCCTCACCGGCGTCCATGACATCCACGACGCCCTGCACGCCCCTGCGGGACGGCGGCCGGACTTCGTGCTGCCGAGTCTGCGCGCGCTCCCCGAACTCATCGCTGCCACGAAGGCAGACATCCAGGCCGCGACGAGTGCCGCCGCACCCAGCCCCGGACCCGGTGGCGTCCCTGCGACCACCTCCTGCCGCCTCGTCGACGGTGAGCTGATCGTCGACGGTGAGCTGATCCTCGACGATGCCGCGCGCACCGGCGCCCACGGCGTCGAAGCGGCGCTGCGGTTAGCATGGGAGGCGATCGACCGGGGAGAGCCAGTGCGTCCCGGGAACCTGCCGCGGAGGATCCATGACTGAGATGACCCCTGCCGCCCTCAGCGGCGACGTTCCGGCCGAGAAATGGCGCCGCGACCTCGAGGCGCTGGCCGAGGTCCCCTCCCGCGAACGCCACGCGCAGCTCGGCGAACTGCTCGACGAACTCGATGCGCAGGTGGGCTCGTTGTGACCCGGCTCGACCGGGCTCTGGTCGAGCGGGGACTCATCCGGTCCCGATCCCGCGCCGCCCGCGAGATCGCGGCCGGGAGGGTCAGCGTCAACTCCGCGACCGCCTCCAAACCCTCCGCCGAGGTGGGAGAGGCGGATGAGGTCACCGTGCACGAACCCGACCCCTGGGTGGCCCGCAGCGCCCACAAACTCCTCGGCGCCCTCGACGCCTTCGGCATCGAGACGCTGTCCGGCATCAGCGCCCTCGACGCCGGTGCCTCGACCGGCGGCTTCACCCAGGTGCTGCTCAGCCGCGACGCCGCCGAGGTGTGGGCGGTCGACGTCGGCCACGATCAGCTCGACGTCTCCCTGCGCACCGACCCCAGAGTCCGCGTCCGCGAAGGACTCAACCTGCGCGAACTCTCCGCCTCCGACGTCCCTGCCGTCGACCTCGTCGTCGCCGACGTCTCCTTCATCTCCCTGCGCCTGCTGCTCGAACCGCTCCTCGCGGCCACCCGGCCCGAGGGTGAGCTCCTGCTCATGGTCAAACCCCAGTTCGAACTCGCGCGCAGCTCCCTCGACAAGCACGGAGTCGTGACGAGCCCCGCGAACCGTCGACGCGCCGTGCTCTCCGTCGTCGAGGCGATCACCGCCCTCGACGCCCGCGTCACCGACATCGCACCCTCCGTCCTGCCCGGTCCGAGCGGAAACCGGGAGTACTTCCTGCGTGTTCGACCAGGAAGAACCACCGCCGCTTCCGATAGGCTCAATGAGGCGGACGTGCCCGAGACCGTGGACGCGATCATGAGAGGAGAGTCGTGAGGCGAAACATCATGGTGCTCCTGCACCCCCACCGCGAGGATTCGGCGGTGGCGGCGGTGCGCGTGTGGAAGGCACTCCTCGAGGACGGCATCATCCCCGTCGTGCTCGACGAGGAGATCCTCGACATCGCCCGGCGCAGCTCCTACCCCGACGTGCACCAGGACCTGCTGCGCCGCTGCGAGGTCATCAGCCCCAACCAGCTCGCCACCTGGAAGTCCCGGTGCGAACTCGTCATCGTCCTCGGCGGCGACGGCACGATCCTGCGCGCGGCCGAACGCTTCCACGGCTCCGGAGTGCCCCTCATGGGCATCAACCTGGGCCACGTCGGATTCCTCGCCGAGAGTGAGAGGGAGGACCTCGCCGAGGCGGTCCACCGGGCGTCCCAACGCGACTACCTCGTGGAGGAGAGACTCGCCCTCGACGTGTCCGTGTGGCACGAGGGGGAGAACATCTACAGCGCCTGGGCGCTCAACGAGGCGACCGTGGAGAAGACCTCGAAGTCGCGGATGATCGACGTCGTCCTCGGCGTCGACTCCCGCCCCGTGTCCGCCTTCGGCTGTGACGGAGTCATCCTCGCCACCCCGACCGGATCGACCGCCTACTCCTTCTCCGCCGGCGGGCCCATCGTCTGGCCCGAGGTCGAGGCCCTGCTCCTCGTGCCGATCTCCGCCCACGCGCTCTTCACCGAACCGCTCGTCGTCAACCCCAACTCCCGCCTCGGCGTGGAGATCAGCTCGTCCAACCCAGACTTCTCCGCGGTGATGTGGTGCGATGGCCGGCGTGCGCTCGAACTGCCGGCCGGTGCGAGGATCGAGGCCAAGCGCTCGGAGTCGCCGATCAAGTTCGCCCGCCTCCATACCGGCCCCTTCACCGACCGGCTGGTGGCCAAATTCCGTCTGCCCGTCTCCGGCTGGCGGGGACCCGTCGAGGAGGCGTAGATGCCGAGGAGGAACCGATGATCTCCGAACTGAGGATCTCCCACCTCGGCGTCATCGCCGAGGCCGCGGTCGAACTGTCCCCGGGCCTGACCGTCGTCACCGGTGAGACCGGCGCCGGCAAGACCATGTTCGTGTCCGCACTGACCCTGCTGATGGGACGCAAGGTCGGCTCCGGGGTCGTGCGCCGAGGCGCGGAGAAGGCCGAGGTCGAGGGCATCTTCTCCGAGGTCTCCGAGGCCGTGCGCGCCCGCATCGAGGAAGCCGGCGGCAGCGTCGACGACGAGGCCATCGTCACCCGCACCGTCGCCGTCAAAGGGCGCGCCCGCGCCACCGCCGGCGGTCGCACCGTCCCGATCTCCGTGCTCTCCGAGGTCTCCGAGGAGCTCATCGCCCTGCACGGTCAGTCCGAGCAGTTGGGACTGCGCAGCCCCGCCCAGCAGCGGCAGCTCCTCGACGCCGCCGGGGGTGCGGAGCTGGCCCGGGTCGCCGCCGACTACTCCGGGGCCTACGAGCACTGGCGTGAGACCGTCGAGCGCGTGGCGCGGATCAAGGACTCCACCGCAGCCCGGCGCGAACGCATCCTGTGGCTGCGCGGCTGCCTCGAGACGATCGACAATGTCCGCCCGGTCCCCGGCGAGGACGAAGCGCTGCAGGCGCTGGCCGCGAAGCTCGGCGCCGCCGCGGAGATCACCCGCGCCGTGGGGCTGGCCCACGACCTCATCGTCGGCTCCGAGATGGACGACGCCCCCGCCGCGGTCGACGGCGTGCACCAGGCCATCAGCATGCTCTCCGACGTCGAATCCTCCGACACGGAGCTGACGCGGATCAGAGAAACGCTCAACGACGCGGTGCTGCGGCTCAGCGACTCCGCGGCCGAACTGAGCTCCTACCTCTCCGGCTTCGACGAACTGGGGGAGACCTCCCTCGAGGAGACCGAAGCGAGGCGGGCCGAACTGGGGACGCTGGCACCGTACGGGCAGAACGTCGCCGAGGTGCTCGACTTCGAGACCCGCGCCGCCCAGGAGCTCGCCGAACTCGAGGCCGAGGACCGTGACCTCGACCAGCTCGACGCCGAACTCGTCGCCGCCGAGGAGGCGATGCGCACGCAGGCGACCGCGCTGACCGAGATCCGCACCCGCACAGCCGAGCGGTTCTCGGCCGCCGTCAGCGCGGAGCTCGCAGCCCTGTCCATGCCGAAGGCGCAGGTGCGGTTCGAGCTCACCGACCGCGAACCGGCCCCGCACGGCTGCGATGACGTGCGCCTGCTCTTCGCCCCGCACGACTCCTCGACCGGTGACGACATCGGCAAGATCGCCAGCGGCGGTGAGCTCTCCCGTGTGATGCTGGCCATCGAGGTCGTCCGCGCCGCCGGGGACCGGATCCCCACCTACGTCTTCGACGAGGTCGACTCGGGAGTGGGCGGTCGCGCCGCCGTCGAGATCGGCCGCCGGCTTGCGAAGCTGGCCGAACACGCCCAGGTCATCGTCGTCACCCACCTGCCCCAGGTCGCGGCCTGGGCCGACACGCACGTGACGATCGTCAAGGACGACGACGCGGAGACGGTGTCCTCAGGGGTCCGGGAACTGAGCGAGGACGAACGCGTCGTCGAGCTCTCACGGATGCTGGCGGGGATGGAGGAATCCGCCTCGGCGAAGGCCCATGCCGCCGAACTCCTGGACTCCGCACGGCAGGTCAAGGCGGGAGCCGAGACGCTTGCATGAGAGAATGGCCGCACCATGAAATCGCGTAGAACTCGGGAGACACCCACGGTTGTGCCCCGCACTGGCCCGGCTCCTGCCAGGCTCGACCGGCGGACGAAGGACCTGACGAAACGCTTGAACTCCGGCGACATCGCCGTCATCAAGCACTCCGACATCGACCGAGTCTCCGCCGAGGCCCTCGTCGCCTGCCGCCCCGCCGCCGTCATCAACGCGGACAAATCGATCTCCGGACGCTACCCCAACCTCGGGCCGGGAATCATCGTCGAGGCGGGCATCCCGCTCATCGACGACACCGGTGCGGAGATCTTCGAGGCGCTGGCCGAAGAGGACGAGATCGTCGTCGAGGGTGAGAACGTGCTCCGTGGCGACGAGGTGATCGCCACCGGCCTCCTCCAGACCGCCGAGACCATCGCCGAGGACATGCACCGGGCCGAAGCCGGGATGAACTCGGTGCTCGTCGACTTCGTCGAGAACACGATCGAGTACATCCGCAAGGACTCCGACCTGCTCTCGGCCGAACTCGTCGTGCCCACGGTGCGGACGAACTTCAAGGACCGTCACGTCCTCATCGTCGTCCGCGGATACCACTACAAGGAGGACCTGGCGATGCTGGCCTCCTACATCCGCGAATACCGGCCGATCCTCATCGGCGTCGACGGCGGCGCCGATGCGATCCTCGAGGCCGGGCACAGACCGGACATGATCGTCGGCGACATGGACTCCGTCTCCGACTCCGCCCTGACCTCGGGCGCCGAGATCGTCGTCCACGCCTACCGCGACGGACACGCCCCCGGAGTCGAACGCGTGCATTCGCTCGGCGTCGACTGCGTGCCCTTCCCAGCCTCGGGCACCAGCGAGGACATCGCGATGCTGCTCGCCGACGACAAGGGGGCCAGCCTCATCGTCGCCGTCGGCACGCATGACACCCTGATCGAATTCCTCGACAAGGGCCGCAAGGGAATGGCCTCGACCTTCCTCACCCGCCTGCGCGTGGGCTCGAAGCTCATCGATGCCAAGGGCGTCTCCCTGCTCTACCGGCAGAGGATCTCGAGCATCCAGCTCAGCGTGCTCATCCTCGCCGGACTCGTCGCCCTCGGGGTGGCCCTCTTCGCCACCGCCGCGGGGCAGACGTTCCTCGGCCTCATCGGCGCCCAGCTCGACGGAGTGTTCGGCTGGATCGGTTCGCTCTTCGGCGGCGACCCGGCCGTCACCCCCGAATCAGCAGTCTTCGGCGCAAGGATTGACCAGTGATTGATTTCCGTTACCATCTCGTCTCCCTCGTCTCGGTGTTCCTCGCCCTGGCGGTGGGAATCGTCCTCGGGGCCGGCCCGCTGAAGGAGCCGATCGGGGCGTCGCTGCAGAGCCAGGTCGACTCGCTGCGCACCGATCGCGACGATCTGCGCGCTAAGCTCGACGCGGCCGGCGGCAACATCGAGAAGCAGAACGAGTTCATCACCGAGGCGGCTCCCGAACTCACCAGCGGGATCCTCAATGACAAGACGATCAGCATCGTCACCGGTCCGCACGCCGACCCCGAGCAGGTCGAGGCCGTCGTCAACCGGATCACCGAAGCGGGCGGCACTGTGGCCGTCGACGCCTCCTTCGTCGAGAACACTCTGTCCCTGGCCGATTCGACCGAGTTCCTCAAGACCCTGCGCACACTCGTGCCCGCTCTGCCCGAGGACGACGCCACCGCGATCCGGTCCGCACTCGTCATCGCGCTCACCGGAAAGGCCTCGGCGCTGCCGGAGGGCAAGGAGCGCGACGATGCGGCCAAGCAGGCGGGCGCCCTCTTCGACGCGTTCGTCGACGCCGGCCGCCTGCGCACCGACTCCGACCACGCCACGAGCGATCTCTTCCTCGTGGTCGACAACAAGAACTCCCAACTGGCCGAACAGGACAAGCCGACGGCCGAGGCGAGCGAAGGCCAGGCCAAGCGCACCGTCATCACCGACTTCGTCAACGCCCTGACCACGGAATCGAAATCGGTCGTCGCCGCCGGCGACGCCGGATCCGCCCAGACCGGCCTCATCTCCGTCCTGCGCACCGAACGGTCCAAGGCCAGCACGGTCGACGGACTCTCGCTGGGCGCGGGACCCGTGATCACGGTGCGGGCCCTGGCCGCGGGCAGCGCCGGCGGGCACGGCCACTACGGCTTCGCCTCGAATGCCGACACCATCCTGCCGAAGAAGGAGTGAGATGATCCGTTCACTGGTCAGCGCGGGCGTCGCGGGTCTGGCGTCCTTCGCCGTGACCCGAGCCGTCATGCGCTCGCAGCTGCGCCGTCACGACAAGGTGCTGAGGACCAACCACGCGGGCGCAGAGGTCTCCCTCATCGAGGGTCCGGCCCTGGCCGCGGGACTGCTAGCCGGAAGCGTCCTCATCGAGGACCCCAGGCAGCGGGCCGCGACACTGCTCGCGACCTCCGTCTCCGGTGTCCTCGGGGGAGTCGACGACTTCTGCGAGGCCGGCAGCTCGAAGGGACTGCGCGGTCACCTCGGCGCTCTGGCCCGCGGTGAGATCACCACCGGGGCGATCAAGGTCACCGGGATCCCCATTGCGGCCATCGCCTCGGCGGCGATCCTCGGATCGGAGACGAACGCCTCGGCGAGGAGGCTGTCCTTCGGTGCGAGCTCTTCGGCGGGGTCCAACTCGGCGGCGCGGAATGCGCTCGGCACGGCCGTCGACGTCGTCGTCGCCGGGGGAGTCATCGCCGGGACTGCGAACCTATTCAACCTCCTCGACCTGCGGCCCGGGCGCGCGCTCAAGGCCGGATTCCTCGCCGTGGCCTGCATGGAGCACCATCACGGGGTGACGTGGGTGCCCGCCGCCGCGGTCGCCGGCGCCGGAGCCGGCGCCTGGGACGACGACCTCAAGGGCGCGGCGATGCTCGGGGACACCGGGGCCAATGCCCTCGGTGCGGCGCTGGGCACGATGCTGGCCGCGCACAGCAGTCCTGGGCAGCGGGCGGGGATGCTCGCCGTCCTCGTGGCTCTGACCCTGCTCAGTGAGAAGGTGTCGTTCACGAGCGTCATCGAAGCCACTCCTGGACTCCGGCAACTCGACGCATTCGGGCGTGACACGTGTGAATAGGCTGGTTCGAGTCTTCGCCTCCGCGGCGCTGCTCGTCTCGCTGATCACGCTCGTCACCCGGCTCGTCGGGTTCCTCCGGTGGCTCGTGTTCTCGCCCACCGTCGGCGCCGGCACGGTGGGCACCGCCTACCAGTCGGCGAACCAGGCTCCCAACATCCTCTTCGAGGTCGTCGCCGGCGGTGCATTGGCCGGGGCCGTCATCCCTCTGCTCGCCATTCCCCTGGCGCGGGCGGACAGGGAATCGGCGTCGAGGATCGCCTCGGCGCTGCTGACCTGGGCGGTGAGCCTGACGCTGCCGTTGAGCGTGCTGCTCGTCGTCTTCGCCGATCCCATCGCGACCCTCCTCCTCGGCTCGCACACCGGCGCGCACATCCAGACCGGCGCCCACGCGCAGACGACGGCGTTCCTCGTGATGTTCGCCCCCCAGCTCGTCCTCTACGGCATCGGCGCCGTGCTCACCGGGGTTCTGCAGGCGCATCGGAAGTTCCTCTGGCCGGCCTTCGCGCCCCTGCTCTCAAGCGCCGTCGTCATCGGCTGCTACATCACCTACCGGATGGTCGGCGGCACGGACTCCACGTGGGAGTCGACGATCGGCTGGCTCGGCTGGGGCACCACCGCGGGAGTCGCGGCGCTGGCCCTGCCCCTGGCCCTGCCGACCCGCTCGACCGGACTGCGGCTGCGTCCCACCTGGTCCTTCCCACCCGGAGTCGCCCACCGGGCGCTGCGCCTGGCCGGGGCAGGAATGGTCGCCCTGCTCGCCCAGCAGGCTGCGGTGCTCGCGACGATGAGACTGTCGAACCAGTCCGGGGGCACCGGCACGTTCGTCCTCTTCAGCTACATCAACGCCGTCTACCTCCTGCCCTATGCGGTGCTGGCTGTGCCCGTCGCCACGGTGATGTTCCCGGCCCTGTCGCATCAGGTCGCGCGCAGCCAGGATCCCGAGTCCTCACCGAGCAAGCGCCAAGAGGCCGCCGAGGCGCTGCGACACACCACCGCCACCACCTCGGCGTTCATCCTCACCATCGGTCTGCTCGGAACGGTGATCCTGATGAGCGCGGCGGGGCCCCTGCAGACGTTCTTCACCGCCATCGACGCCGCGAGCGGACGCTCGAGCGTGCCGTTCGATGCGATGACCGAGGCGATCACGGTGATGGCCCTCGCCGTTCCCGGCTGGTCCTTCGTCGCCTGGGGCACCCGCATCTTCTATGCGATGGAGCGCTCCCGCCACTCCTCGATCGCCACCACCCTGGGGTGGATCCTCGTCATTGTGGGAATGGTCGCCGCGATCATCCTCACGAATGCGAACAATGACCCGGGACTCACTCTCGTGGCGATCTGCAGCGGCTACGTCCTCGGCATGAGCGTCGCGGCGCTGTCCCTGCTCATCTCCGTGCGCCGCAGCCTCGGCCACGGGGCATTGAGGCATGTGCTGCGCCGCAGCGCGCTGTCCCTGCTCGCCGCGACCCTCGCCGCCGTCGCCGGGATGCTGACCTCGCGCGGTCTGTCCGCGGCGCTGGGCACCGCGGCACTGCCGTCGGTGCTGACCGGGGTGCTGTCTGCGCTGCTGGCCTGCCTCGTCTTCGGCGTCATCCTGCTCCTCGACCGCCGCTACATCGCCGAGGTGCGCGAGATCCTCATCGGCCGCCGAGGTGAGAGCGAGGAGACCTCCGTCGCCGCGGGTGTCAGAAAGTCACAGGAGCAGAACTCGGTCGGGAACGGCCCGGTCGGGAACGGCTCGCACGGGAACGGCTCGCACGGGAACGGCTCGCACGGGAATGAGGAGGAACGATGAGGATCGTCTATGTGATCGGCACGTCCACCGGCGGAGTCGGCACGCACGTGCGGGCCCTGGCCCGGGACGTGGCCGCCGCCGGGCACGAGGTCGGCGTCATCGGGCCGCGTGCCACCGACGAGCACTTCGGCTTCTCCCACCTGCCTGGGGTCCGCTTCGCCGCCCTCGAGATGGGCACGGGCATCGGCCCCCGTGACGCCGCGCTCGTCATCAGGCTGCGCGCCCTGCTCGACTCCTTCGGCGCCGACATCGTCCACGCCCACGGGTTCCGCGCCGGACTCGTCACCTTCCTGGCCACCCGGTCGCTGCCCGACCGTCCCCTGTTCATCGTCAGCCTCCACAACCAGGCCGGGGGACAGGGGCTGCGCGGCCGGGTCGAGTCCGGGATCGAGATCCTGCTCGCCAAGGGCGCGGACCTCACGCTCGGAGCGAGCGCCGACCTGGTCGAGCGGGCACGCTCACTCGGCGCCTCAGGCGCCCGGTTCGCGCCTGCCGCCGCGCCCCAGGTCCGTCGAATCCCGCCCGAGGCGGCGAGACGGACCCGCGAGGAATTGGCCGTCGAGTACGACTTCGACCCGGATGCCGTCATCGTGCTCTCGGTCGGTCGGGTCGCCCCGCAGAAGAACTACCCGATGCTCGTCAGGGCCCTCGGAAGACTCACCGCGCGCCACGGCCTTACTCCCGTCGATGAGGCCGCAGGAGCTGAGGTCAACGCTGCGGGCACTGCGGGCACTGCGGGCACTGCACGCGCTCACCTCACCACGAGCGCTGACGACACTGACGGCACCGCGGGCGCTCGACACGAGCGGCCGGAACTCGTGTTCCTCGTCGCCGGCGCCGCCGACGATGCCGTGCTCGAAGAGGTCCGCGCGCAGCACCGGGACCTGGGAACCACCTCGGCGGTGCCAGAACTGCACTTCCTCGGACCCCGCGACGACGTCGCCGAACTCCTCGCCGCGGCGGATGTCTACGTGCTCACCAGCGTCTGGGAGGCACGCGCCCTGGTCCTGCAGGAAGCGCTCATCGCCGGCAAGGCGATCGTCGCGACCCGCGGCGGCGGCACCGAGGAGCTCATCGGAGACGCCGGGGTGCTCATCGACTCCGACGACGACCTCGCGCTGGCCACCGTCGTCACGAAACTGGCCGCCGATCCCGCCCTGCGGACCGAACTCGGCTCCCGGGCCGCCGCTGCCGGAGCCCGCCTTCCCGATGAGACGGAAGTCGCCGAAGTTCTCCTGGGCGTGTACTCCGAACTCAAGTCCGCCCAGGTAGGCTGAGCGGAGCGTTGATCGAATGAAAAGGATGAGGAAATGAGCGAACCCGGCGAGATCCAGCCACTGAGTGCAGACACACGGATTCTGCATGTGCTCGCCGAGACCACCGGCCCCGTCGTCGAAGTCGCCAAGCTGGCCGTGCTCGGCCACCTTCGCGCCGGCTACAAGGTGGCTGTCGCAGCCCACCGGTCCCTGCTCGGCACCTTCGGGGTCCCGCCGGAGCTGGCGGAGAACTTCCGCGAGATCCCGCTGACCGCGCGCCGCCGACTGTCGGCGGCCGATCCCAGCACCGCCTTCCGACTGCACAAGTACTACCAGCACGTCGACCTCGTCCACGCCCATGGCCTCCACGCCGCGACCCTGGCCGGGCTGGCCTTCACCGGACTGCCGGCCCGGCACCAGCCGCGGCTGGTCGCCACCGTCGAGTCCTTCGACTCCAACAACGCCATCGAACGCACCGGGGCCGAGATCGTCACCCGCACCGCCACCGCGGTGCTCGGCACCACGGAACCCGTCGTCGACTACTTCGGCGACACGGTGCCGGTCGTGGAGCGGGCCGAACTGGTCCACCCCGACATCGACATCGACCTCACCGTACGGACCCCGCGCGCCGAGGTGCGCGAGAGCCTCGGCATCGAGGTCGGCACCTGGATGGTCGCCAGCCCCATCGCCCTGCGCGATCACACCGCCCTGGCCACGGTCCTCGACGCCGCCTCCCAGATCAACACCCGCCGCCCCGACCGCAAGGTCGTGACCGTGCTGACCGGCACCGGCCGGGACCGCCGAACCATCGCCCGGGCATTCGCCGACCGCGACGTCATCGTCGCCCCGGCCGACGACCTCGTCGACGTGATTGCGGCCGCCGACGTCATCATCGCCGGCGAGCAGATGACCGGACTCAGCCACGAGGACCTCATGCAGCTCTCGCGCCCGGCCGTGTTCATCGGCAGCGCCCGCCGGGCAGGCATCTGGGGGAGTGCGGCCAACGCCGTCGCCCCCGACAGCACCGACGAGCTGCTGCGTGAGATCAATCATCTTCTCGACAACCCCTCCGGACGCGGGTCGCGGGCGGTCGCCGCGAAGAAGCGGGTCATCGACGTCGCCAACGGCGCCGCGATCTCCTCGACGCTGCTCGATCTCTACGCAGAAGTCGCCGAGACCGGAACCGGGCGGAGCGAACTTTGATAGAATCAAACCCCGTGGTGAATCGAACCGGCCCAGGCGGCACAAATACGGCAAAGCACATCTTCGTCACCGGAGGCGTGGCCTCCTCGTTGGGCAAGGGACTGACGGCCTCGAGCCTCGGCCATCTGCTCACGGAGCGCGGACTCAAAGTGGCCATGCAGAAGCTGGATCCCTACCTCAATGTGGATCCGGGAACCATGAACCCCTTCCAGCACGGCGAGGTCTTCGTCACCGAAGACGGAGCCGAGACCGACCTCGACATCGGTCACTACGAACGCTTCCTCGACATCGACCTCGACGGTGCGGCCAACGTCACCACCGGCCAGGTGTACTCCTCGGTCATCGCCAAGGAGCGCCGCGGCGCCTACCTCGGCGACACCGTGCAGGTCATCCCGCACATCACCGATGAGATCAAGTCGCGCATGCGTGCCCAGGCCGAACGCCCTGTCGCCGATCGCCCCGACGTGATCATCACCGAGATCGGCGGCACCGTCGGCGACATCGAGTCCCAGCCGTTCCTCGAAGCTGCTCGCCAGGTCCGGCACGACGTCGGTCGCGAGAACGTGTTCTTCATCCACGTCTCCCTGGTGCCCTACCTCGGACCCTCGGGCGAGCTGAAGACCAAGCCGACTCAGCACTCCGTGGCCGCCCTGCGGTCCATCGGCATCCAGCCCGACGCCATCGTCCTGCGCTCGGACCGTGAGCTGCCCGATTCGATCCGGACGAAGATCGCGTCCTCCTGCGACGTCGACGCCGAGGCGGTCGTGTCCTGCGTCGACGCCCGCAGCATCTACGACATCCCCAAGGTCCTCCACGACGGCGGCCTCGACGTCTACGTCATCCGCCGGCTCAATCTGCCCTTCCGCGACGTCGACTGGGACAAGTGGGACTGGGTGCTCGAACGCGTCCACAACCCGGCTCACGAGGTCAACATCGGCATCGTCGGCAAATACATCGACCTGCCCGACGCCTACCTGTCGGTGACCGAGGCCCTGCGCCACGGCGGATTCGCCAACGACGCCCGGGTGAAGATCCACTGGATCCAGTCCGACAAGTGCGAGACCGAGGAGGGCGCCGCCGAGGCACTGTCCGGCCTCGACGCGATCTGCGTCCCCGGCGGCTTCGGCATCCGCGGCATCGAGGGCAAGCTCGGAGCGCTCGAATACACCCGCACGAAGGGCATCCCGACGCTGGGCCTGTGCTTGGGCCTGCAGTGCATGGTCATCGAGTACGCCCGGAACGTCGCCGGTATCGACGAAGCCTCCTCGTCCGAGTTCGACCCGGAGACCCCCGTGGCCGTCATCGCCACGATGGCCGAGCAGCTGTCCATCCTCGAGGGCGAGGGCGACCTGGGCGGAACCATGCGCTTGGGCACCTATGAGGCGCACCTCCTCGAGGACAGTGTGACGGCGAAGGCCTACGGGTCGACCGTCATCAGCGAACGCCACCGCCACCGCTATGAGGTCAACAACTCCTACCGCGACCAGCTGGGCGAGGCAGGGCTCGTGTTCTCGGGAACCTCCCCCAACGGTGAGCTCGTCGAATTCGTCGAGCTGCCGGAGTCGGTCCACCCGTACTACGTCTCGACCCAGGCGCACCCTGAGCTGAAGTCGCGTCCGACCCGCCCGCACCCGCTGTTCGCCGGCCTGGTGGCGGCGGCCCTCAAGCTCAAGTGAGCCTGTTCGCATGAGCGACCCGGTGTCTGAGCAGAGGCGGACGAGCGAACTGCGCGACGAGGCCTACGTCCCCGAGATCACCGCATCCGAGGTCGTCTACCGCGGGGCCGTGTGGGACATCCGGCGCGAGACCTTCGACCTGCCCGAGGCGAAGGGTCTCGTCCGCGACATGATGGACCACACGGGCGCCGTGGCGGTGGCCTGCGTCGATGAGCAGGATCGGATCCTGCTGGTCAAGCAGTACCGCCATCCCGTCCGGGCCCGGCTGTGGGAGGTCCCCGCCGGACTGCTCGACGTGGACGGGGAGGATCCCCTCGCCGCCGCGCAGCGGGAGCTCGCCGAGGAGGCCGACCTGCGGGCCGGACGCTGGGAGCTCCTCAGCGACTCCTGCCTGACCCCCGGGGGAAGCAGCGAATCGATCCGTCTCTACCTGGCCCGGGACCTCCACCCCGTCGCCGAGGCGGATCTGCACGAGCGCAGCGACGAGGAAGCCGGCTTCGAATTCCGGTGGACGACGATCGACGAGGCTCTGGCCGCGATCGCCGCCGGTGACATGGCGAACGCGGTCGCCCAGCTGGCCGTGCTCCAGGTCGCCAATGTCCTGCGCTGTGAGGCCGAGGGCAAGCCCGCCCCCACGCGCGACGCCGAGGCGCCTCGGCTGCTGATCGACTGAGGGCAGCCCCATGGCCCGGCACGGCGCCGAACTCCTCCCCGAACTGCCGCCTTCCCTGGTGCGCGCCTTCGAGTCGTACCTGAACTCCCTGCGCTTCGAGCGCGGGCTGTCACTGAACTCCATCGACGCCTACGCCCGCGACCTCGGACGCTACGGTCACTGGCTGCACGAGCGGGGGACCGGCGAGATCGGCGACGTCGATCGCAGCGACATCGAAGCCTACGCCCTCGACCTCACCGACTCTTCTCTGGCTCCGCGCACCCGGGCGCGGGCTCTCGTCGCGGTCCGCCGCTTCCACTCCTTCGCCTCCGCCGAGGGACTGAGCACCATCGACCCCGCCTCCGAGGTCAGCCCACCCCAGGAGGGGCTGCGGCTGCCGAAGGCGCTCTCGCTGACCGACATCGAAGCGATGCTCGCCACCACGGCGGGCGAGGAGCCCACCCAGATCCGCGCCGCGGCCCTGCTCGAACTCCTCTACGCCACGGGTGCCCGCATCTCCGAGGCGGTGGGCGTCGACCTCGACGACCTCGACCTCGACGCGTCCCTCGTGCGCCTCTACGGCAAGGGCGGCAAGGAGAGGATCGTGCCCCTGGGATCCCACGCCAGGACCGCGCTGGGCGCCTGGGTGTCGCGGGTGCGCCCGACCATGGCGGCGAAGGCGAAATCGCCCGGACGCGGACCCGCGTCAGCACGCACGACGACAGCACGCACGACGACAGCACGGGCGGCAACCGGACGTGACCACGCAGGGGCGCTGTTCCTCAACGCGCGCGGGACCCGGCTGTCGCGGCAGAGCGCGTGGCAGATCGTCAAGGACGCGAGCGATCGCGCGGGTCTGACCGTCGAAGTCTCCCCGCACACGTTCCGGCATTCCTTCGCCACCCACCTGCTCGAGGGAGGCGCTGACATCCGCGTCGTGCAGGAGCTGCTCGGGCACGCCTCGGTGACGACGACCCAGATATACACGAAGGTCTCGGAGGAGACACTGCGCGAGGTGTACGCGACCTCGCACCCCCGAGCGCGGTAGTGTTGGAGACAGCGAGTAACGAAAGGTGGCCGGCCGAGTGACCAATATGCAACAGGCGTTCGATCTTCCAGCATCCACCGAGCCCGAACGGCTCGACTTCCCGGAGCCAGAAGCTCTGGACACCCATGGGCCTGCCCGCATCATTGCGATGGTCAACCAGAAGGGCGGGGTCGGGAAGACGACGTCGTCGATCAACCTCGGCGCGGCCCTGGCGGCCTACGGTCGCAAAATGCTGCTTGTCGACTTCGATCCGCAGGGCGCCTTGTCGGTCGGGCTGGGAGTCAACCCCTATGAACTCGAGATCAGCGTCTACAACCTCCTGATGAACCCGCGGCTGGATCCCCACGAGGTCATCGTGGAGACCGACTTCGAGAACATCGACATCCTGCCGGCCAACATCGACCTGTCCGCCGCCGAGGTCCAGCTCGTGGGCGAAGTCGCCCGTGAGCAGGTGCTGTCGCGGGCGCTGGCGAAGGTGGCCGACGAATACGACGTCGTCCTCATCGACTGCCAGCCGTCGCTGGGCCTGCTGACGGTCAACGCGCTGACCGCGGCCCATGGCGTCATCATCCCGCTCGAGACCGAGTTCTTCGCCCTGCGCGGTGTCGCGCTGCTCGTGGAGACGATCGAGAAGGTCCAGGACCGGCTCAACCCCTCGCTGGAGATCGACGGCATCCTCGCCACGATGTTCGACTCGCGCACGCTGCACTCGAAAGAGGTGATGACCCGCGTCACCGAGGCCTTCGGGGACCGGGTCTTCGACACCGTCATCAACCGCACCGTGAAGTTCCCGGACGCCTCCGTGGCGGCCGAGCCGATCACCAGCTTCGCCCCCAAGCACGCCGGGTCAGAGGCCTACCGCCGACTCGCCCGGGAGCTCATCGCCCGTGGAGGCGCCCCCTGAGCGAGACGGTTGCTCTCGGCAGTGAGACCGCCGGGCTCGAGGTCTCCGGACCCGCCTCGGCGGACGAGGTGCCACCCGCCACTGCCTCCGAGGCGCCACGGGGATTCCAGGTGGAGCTGGAGAACTTCTCCGGCCCCTTCGATCTGCTGCTCGGGCTGATCTCGAAGCGTCGCCTCGACGTCACTGAGATCGCCCTCGCCGAGGTGACCGATGAGTTCATCGCGTACACCACCGCGCTCAAGGACAAGGCGGATCTCGCGGAGATCTCCCAGTTCCTGCTCGTCGCGGCCACCCTGCTCGACCTCAAGACCTCTCGTCTCCTGCCGCATGAGGAGGGCGAGGAGGAGGTCGACCTCGAACTCCTCGAGGCCCGTGACCTGCTGTTCGCCCGGCTGCTCCAATACCGGGCGTACAAGTCCGTGAGCCGCTACTTCGCCGAGGCGCTGTCTGCGACCCAGGTCCGCATCCCGCGCAGCGTCTCGCTGGAGCCCGAGTTCGTCGATGTACTCCCGCCCCTCGACATCCGGGTCACCGCCGGCGAACTCGCCGGCCTCTACGCCACCGTCCTCCAGCGCGACCACACCCCGCCGGCCGTCGCCGTCGACCACATCCACCTGCCGCTCGTCAGCGTCTCCGAGCAGCGCGGACACATCCTCGGGCTGCTGCGCTCCGGCGACGTCGAGTTCCAGCACCTCGTCGACACCGCGGAGAACCCTCTCGTCGTGGTCGCGCGGTTCCTCGCCCTCCTCGAACTGTTCAAGGTCGGGCTGTGTGACTTCACGCAGGACGAACCTCTGGGACGCCTCATCATCTCCCGCACCGAGAACTCCGAGGACGGCGTCGACCTGCGCACCGAGGGAGCCTGGAGCGCCGAGGAGGAGGCTCCCGCACATGAGGAGGCTCCCGCCGGGCGGTCGGCCGACCCATCGCTCTCGGAGGAGGCTCCATGATCGACGGAAGCACCATGATCGACGATGAGATCCTCGCAGGCATCGAGGCGGTCCTCATGGTCAGTGATTCCGCGGTCTCGACTGCCGACCTCGCCTCCGCGCTGGGCATCGATGAGGACACGGTCACCTCGGCGATCGCCGCACTCAAAGCCGACTACGACGGCGACGAGAACCGCCGTCAGCGCGGATTCGAGATCCGCAGGGTCGCGGGCGGCTTCCGCATCTTCTCCCGCGGGGACTACCGCGACATCGTCAGCGACTTCCTCACCACCGGCCAGAGCGCGAAGCTGTCGCAGGCCGCGCTCGAGACCCTCGCCGTCATCGCCTACCGGCAGCCCATCTCGCGCCCCCGCATCGCCGCCATCCGCGGAGTCAGCGTCGACGGCGTGATCCGGACCCTGCTGCTGCGCGGACTCATCGTCGAAGCAGGGAAGGAGGCGACCACCTCGGCGCTGCTCTACGCCACGACGCATCAGTTCCTCGATGTGCTCGGCCTTGACAGCCTCGACGACCTCCCGGACATCGCGCCGTACCTGCCGGAGGACTCCGGCGTCGACGAATTCGGTGCCGAGACGGCCGAAGTTCTCGCCCAGGACGAGTCCGAGATGTCACGAGACGACGATTGATTTGAGACAATGGGGCTATGAGTCCCTACCGTGATCCCAGAGCGCCCGGCGGGCGCCAGAATCGTCCGAATCGAAAACAGCGTGCGAACACCGGATCGAAGGCCACCCAGCGGCATGCCTCCGCACCAGGAGAGGCATCGGACGCCCATGTCAGCGGGGGAATGCGACTGCAGAAGGTCCTCGCCGAGGCGGGACTCGGCTCACGTCGTGCCTGCGAGCACCTCATCCTCGACGGACGCGTCGAGGTCGACGGTAAGCTCGTCACCGAGCTGGGGACGCGGATCGACCCCGAAAAGCAGTCCGTCTACGTCGACACTTTGAGAATTTCGACACAGAAGACCAAGGTGTACCTGGCGTTCAACAAGCCCGCCGGAGTCGTGTCGACGATGAAGGATCCCGACGGCCGCAAGTGCCTGACGGACTACCTCGGCGACCGCACGGAGCGGCTGTTCCACGTCGGTCGTCTCGACACCGACACCGAGGGTCTGATCCTGCTCACCAACGACGGGGAGCTCGCCAACCGTCTGGCCCACCCGCGTTACGAGATCCCGAAGACGTACCTGGCGCAGGTCAAGGGGCAGCTGGCCAGGGACGTCAGCGCACGTCTCAAGGCCGGCATCGAACTCGACGACGGGTTCGTCAAAGTCGATGACTTCAAGCTTGTCGACTCGACCCCGGGCCGCTCCGTCGTTGAGCTCACCCTGCACTCGGGTCGCAACCGGGTCGTGCGTCGACTGCTCAAGGAGATCGGCCACCCGGTCGAGCGCCTCGTCCGCCTCCAGTTCGGTCCGATCGCCCTGGCTGAGCAGAGGCAGGGCAAGATGCGTTCGCTGCGCCCCGACGAGGTCGGAGAACTCTTCGAGGCCGTCGGCTTGTGAGAGTCCACATCATCGGCACCGGGCTCCTGGGCGCGAGCCTGGGTCAGGCGCTGAGCGCACAGAACTACCGGGTCAGCCTCGAGGACACGTCCCCGACTGCGCAGCAGCTGGCCGCGGACCTCGGCGCGGGGGAGCTGAGCAGACCGGGCGACCCGGACATCGTCGTCGTCGCGACCCCGCCCGACGTCGCCGCGCAGGTCATCGCCACAGCACTGCGGAAGTACCCGAACGCCACCGTCACCGACGTCGCGAGCATCAAGACCCGACTGCTCGAGTCGGTGCGCGCCATGGTCACCCGCGACGAACTCGACCGCTACATCGGCTGCCATCCGATGGCCGGGCGGGAGAAGTCGGGGGCCATCGCCGCCCGCCCGGACCTGTTCACGGCCCGGCCATGGGTGATCTGCTCGGACGAGGACACGCCGGCCGACCGCCTCGGCGAGGTCGTCGCGATGGCCGAGGCCACCGGTGCCTCGGTGACCCACCTCGATCCGCGCATCCACGATGCGGCGGTCGCGAAGGTGTCCCATGTTCCGCAGGTGATCGCGTCCCTGGTCGCCTCGCAGCTGCGGCACGCCCCGCTCGAGGAGGTCGCTCTGGCCGGTCAGGGCCTGCGCGACGTCACCCGGATCGCGGCCTCGGATCCGCGGCTGTGGACGCAGATCCTCGCGGGCAACGCCGAGGAGGTCCGGGGCGTGCTCACCGAGCTGCGGAGCGAACTCGACGAGGTCATCACCGCGCTTGATCTGGGCCCCGGGTCCACGGGAGTGCTCGCCCGCGCGATCGCCCTGGGCAATGAGGGCTACGACCGGATCCCGGGCAAGCACGGGCAGGCCCCGACGAAGTACGCCGTCGTCACCGTCCTGATCCCCGACACCCCCGGAACCTTGGCCCGACTGTTCAAGGACATCGGCGACCTCGGCATCAACGTCGAGGACTTCCGGATGGACCATGCGCCCGGGCGCAGGCTCGGCATCGTCGACGTCTCGGTCGTGCCGGCCGCCCAACAGGAACTGGAAATCGGATTGTCGTCGAAGGGATGGCAGATCCCGGAGTCCGCCATCGAGAAAGAAGGAAATGCATGAGCGTCGTAGCAATTGACGGGCCCAGCGGAGTCGGCAAGTCCAGCACGGCCAAGGAAGTGGCCCGCCGGCTGGGCTACCGCTATCTCGACACGGGAGCCATGTACCGGGCGATGGCCTGGCTGTGCCTCAACCGTGGGGTCACCGATCCCGTCGACGTGCTCGAGCAGGTGCGCGGAGTCGACCTCGAGATCTCGACCGATCCGTCCGACTTCTCCATCTCCGTCGACGGCATCGACGTGACCGAGGAGATCCGCGAACCCGAGGTCTCGGCGAACGTGCAGACGGTCTCCGCCGTCGTCGACGCCCGTTCCGAGCTCATCGAGATGCAACGCGACATCATCAAGGCCGCTCCCGACGGCATCGTCGTCGAGGGGCGGGACATCACCACCGTGGTCGCGCCGGATGCGCCGGTGCGGATCCTCATGACCGCCCGCGATGAGGTCCGGGTGGCCCGCCGCGCCAAGGAGCTGCACGGCAGTGCCGACGCCGAGGCGCTCGCCGCCACTGCATCCAATGTCACCGGCCGTGACGCCAAGGACGCACAGACGACCCAGTTCCTCGAGGCTGCGGACGGTGTGCACACTCTCGATACCAGCGACATCGACTTCGACCGAGTGGTCGAGACGGTGCTGAGTCTGGTGAAGGACACACAATGACAGAACCCGAATTCAGCGATTTCAGCGAGACCCCCGACGAGAGCCTCGTCGAGCGTCTGCAGAGCATCAGCGAGGAAGAGGCGGAGCAGCGGGCAGCCGCTCTCGAAGCCGGCCTCGAGAGCTATGACCTCGAGGACGAGGACCGGGCGCTGCTGTCCGGCCTCGGATTCGAGGACGACGACGAGGAGATCCGCGGTGCCGATCCGGTGCTGGCGGTCGTCGGGCGGCCCAATGTCGGCAAATCGACGCTGGTCAACCGCATCCTCGGCCGCCGTGAAGCGGTCGTCGAGGACGTTCCCGGCGTCACCCGCGACCGGGTCAGCTACCGCGCGGAGTGGAACACGAAGACGTTCACCCTCGTCGACACCGGAGGCTGGGACTCCGATTCGAAGGGCATGGCCTCGCGGATCGCGATCCAGTCCGAGGTCGCCGTCGACATGGCCGACGCCGTGGTGCTCGTCGTCGACGCCACCACCGGACCGACCGCCACCGACGAGATGATCGTGCGGATGCTGCGGCGCAAGAAGAAGCCGGTGATCCTCGCCGCGAACAAGGTCGACGACGAGCGCGGTGAGCTCATGGCCGCCGAGCTGTGGGGCTTGGGGATGGGGCAGCCCTGGGCGGTTTCGGCCCTGCACGGTCGTGGAGTCGCCGACCTCCTCGACGAGGCGCTGACGGTCCTGCCCGAGGTCTCCGCGGTCGAGACCCGCATCGAGGAGGGGGGTCCGCGCCGGGTCGCACTCGTCGGGCGGCCGAATGTCGGCAAGTCCTCCCTGCTCAATCAGCTGATCGGCACTGAGCGCGTGCTCGTCGACAACGTCGCCGGGACCACTCGCGACCCCGTCGACGAGCTCATCGAGCTCGGTGGAAAGCAGTGGCGGTTCGTGGACACGGCCGGCATCCGCCGCCGCGCCCACCAGGCCAGCGGCGCCGACTTCTACGCGGCCCTGCGGACGCAGACCGCTCTGGAACGAGCCGAGGTGGCTCTCGTCCTGTTCGAGGCTCAGGATCCGCTGAGCGAGCAGGACGTCCGCATCGTCACGACTGCCGCCGAGGCGGGTCGTGCTGTGGTGCTGGCGTTCAACAAGTGGGATCTCCTCGACGAGGAGCGCCGCTACTACCTGGAGCGCGAGATCGAGAAGGAGCTCGCGCACGTCGCTTGGGCGCCGCGCGTGAACATCTCGGCCAAGACCGGTCGGCATGCGGAGAAGCTCGTGCCTGCGATGGAGACCGCGCTGGCCGGCTGGGACACGCGCATCCCGACGGGACGGCTCAATGCGTTCCTCGGTGAGCTCGTCGCGGCCAACCCGCACCCGGTGCGCGGAGGTAAGCAGCCGCGGATCCTGTTCGGCACCCAGGTGCAGTCGCGTCCGCCCAAGTTCGTGCTCTTCACCTCCGGGTTCCTCGAGCCGGGGTACCGCCGGTTCATCACTCGGCGCCTGCGCGAGACCTTCGGGTTCCAGGGAACCCCCATCGAGGTGTCGATGCGCATCAGGGAGAAGCGGAAGCGCACCAGATGAGCCACGAGGGCCAGGCCGGCGGGCAGACGGCGAATCAGTCGCTGCCGTCGGCGCGAGTGCTGATGGTGGTGCTCACGATGGCTGGTCTGGCCTTCGCACTGACGTTCTTCAAGGGACTTCAGGGCATCATCGCGCCGGTGTTCCTGGCGCTGAACTTCTACATCGTCGTCTACCCGCTGCAACGGCAGCTGGTCAGGCTGAAGGTTCCGCGGTTCATCGGCGCCTGCGTCTCGGTGCTGCTGGTGCTGTGCCTGCTGTTCGGCTTCTTCGGGCTCACCGCCTGGTCGATCACCGAGCTCGTGATCACGATCCCGAACTACGGCGATGAGCTCAACGCCATGTACCGCAGCAGCCTCGCGTTCCTCTCCGATCTGGGCCTGACCTCAACCGTTCTCGAGGAGCAGTTCCGGCAGTTCAACATCCGGTCTCTCATCGAGGCGGCCTATCCGGTGCTGACGAACGTGTCGCTGATCGCCGGGCTGCTGACGACGGTGGTGATGGCGGTGTTCTTCATCGCTATGGACTCCCTGCGCGCCGATGACCGCTTCCGGATGCTGTTCGACGCCAAGCCCGAGCTGACCACGTCTCTGCTCGAATTCGCCTCCGGGGTCAGACGCTACTGGGTGGTTGCGACGATCTTCGGGCTGATCGTCGCAGTCCTCGACGTCGTCGCCCTGGCGATCATCGGTGTTCCCCTCATCTGGGTCTGGGGCGTGTTGGCGTTCCTGACCAACTACATCCCGAACATCGGGTTCTTCATCGGTCTGGTTCCACCGGCCCTGCTGGCGCTCGTCGACGGCGGGTGGCAGTCCGCTCTCTGGGTCGTCGTCGCCTACTCGGTGCTCAACTTCGTCATTCAGGCGATCATCCAACCGAAGTTCACCGGCGAATCCGTCGGCGTCACCCCGCTGGTCTCCTTCCTGTCGCTGCTGTTCTGGGTGTGGGTGCTCGGCTGGCTGGGGGCGCTGCTGGCACTGCCGGCGACATTGCTGCTCAAAGCTCTCCTCGTCGACGTCGACCCGCATGCGCGATGGATGAACATCCTGTTGGCCTCGGATCCGAGGACCTCGAAGGCCGAGTTCCCGAGTCCGGCGGGGATGAAGGACGAGCCGCTGACGCCCGATGAGCCCGAGGGAGCTGATGGCGACGATCCGGGTTCGAAGGACGGCGGCACGGGTGCGGATCGTAGGGCTTTTCAGTGAGGCTCGGGAACTCGCATGAGTTCACCGGGCAAACCCTCGCCACTCAAGCACAGACTCGATAGCATGAGGTATGGCGACTCTACTGAACATTCATCCTGAGAACCCACAGAACCGTTTGATCGAGCAGGCTGCGCAGGCCTTGAGGGACGGCGGACTGATCGCCTATCCCACCGACTCCTGTTACGCGTTGGGCTGTGCGCTGGACAACAAGGCGGGGATCGAGAGGATCGCCCGCATCCGTCAGCTGGATTCCAAGCACCACTACACCCTCATGTGCCATGACTTCGCCCAGCTGGGGCAGTTCGTCAACGTCGGCAACTCCCACTTCCGCACCATCAAGTCGATGACCCCCGGCCCCTACACATTCATCATGAAAGCCACGAAAGAAGTTCCACGGCGGATGATGCACCCGAAGAAGCACTCGGTGGGCGCACGGATTCCGCAGAACGCGACGGCACTGGCCCTCGTCCAGGCGATGGGGGAGCCCATCCTGTCATCGACTCTGCTCATGCCCGGCGACGAGGATCCGCTCAACCGGGCCGAGGACGTGATGGACCGTCTTGCCAATGACGTCGACATCGTCATCGAGTCCGGAGTTCCCGGACTCGTTCCCACCTCGGTCATCGACTTCACCGGCGGTGAGCCCGATGTCGCACGCGTCGGTGCCGGCGACGTCTCGCGCTTCGAAGGCTGAGGCGGGCGGTAGGCTGAGGCGGGCGGTAGGAGGCGCACGACTGCGATGAGTCGTGGCGACCGCCTCGGCGGTTGAGTCACAACACTCGAGCCCGGAACAGCGATCGATCGAATCGCGGTTCCGGGCTTTTCCGTTTCCCCAAAGTCTGATCAATCAATCGTTCAGCGGTGGAATTGGTCTACTCTTGAGTCAATGGCAAGGAGACCGACATCACTTCTCGGGCCTCTTGCCGGTGGATCGAGATGAAGCCGAAAACGAAGGACGGGGAGTATGTCACGCACAGCAATCATCACAGGCGGCGGCCGCGGCATCGGAGCGGCGATCGCTGGGCGATTGAGCTCGGACGGCATGAAAGTCGCAGTGCTCGACATGGGGCCGACCGAGGCGACCGTCGCGGAGATCAAGTCGGCCGGTGGTGAGGCGATCGGACTCGAGGCTGATGTCTCCGACGAGGTGTCGGTGCAGTCTGCGGTGGAACAGGTGGCGGAGAAGCTCGGCCCACCGACGGTCCTCATCAACAACGCCGGGATCCTGCGCGACAATCTGCTGTTCAAGATGAGCTATGAGGAGTTCCAGAAGGTCCTCTCCGTCCATCTGGGCGGCGCATTCCTCATGGCCAAAGCCGTGCAGTCCTACATGGTCGAGGAGAAGTACGGTCGCATCGTGTCGATGTCATCCACCTCGGCGCTGGGGAACCGGGGGCAGACGAACTATTCCGCGGCCAAAGCCGGCATCCAGGGCATGACGAAGACCTGGGCGATCGAGCTGGGCAAGTTCGGGGTCACGGCGAACGCGATCGCCCCCGGTCTCATCGAGACCGAAATGACCAGGGCGACGGCCGAGCGGATGGGCGTGGGCTATGAGGAGTTCGTCGCGGCCGCGGCCAAGCAGATTCCTGTGGCCAGGACCGGCCGTCCCGAGGACATCGCGCACACGGCGTCGTTCCTCGCCTCCGAGGGGGCGGGCTTCGTCTCCGGCCAGGTCATCTACGTTGCCGGTGGACCGCGGGACTGAGTCTGCAGCGCAACCCTGCACTTGGAGCATCCGCAGCAGGACTCCTGCACTTTGAGCATCCGCAGCAGAACCCCTGCACTTTGAGAACTTGAGAGGAAATCATGCGAGAAGCAGTCATCGTGTCCACTGCCAGGACACCTATCGGCAAGGCCTACCGGGGTGCGTTCAATGACACGCAGGCCCAGGAACTGGCCGGCCATGTCGTTGCCCACGCCGTTGAACGCGCTGGACTCGAAGGCGGTGAAGTCGAGGATGTGATCCTTGGCGCCGCGCTGCAGCAGGGAAGCCAGTCCACAAACATCGCACGACAGGGCGCATTGCGGGCCGGACTTCCTGTCACTGTTCCAGGGATGTCCATTGATCGTCAGTGCTCGTCGGGCCTGATGGCGATCGCCACCGCCGCGAAGCAGATCGTGATGGACGGTCAGGAGATCGCCGTGGGCGGTGGCGTGGAGTCGGTTTCGCTGGTGCAGAACGACAAGATGAACACCTACCGTGCCAAGGATCCGTGGCTCGTCGAGAATGTCCCCGGAATCTACTACCCGATGCTCGCCACCGCCGAGGTGGTGGCAGAGCGCTACGGAATCAGCCGAGAGGCGCAGGACGAGTATGCTCTGTCCTCGCAGCAGCGGACTGCGGCCGCGCAGGAAGCCGGTCGCTTCGACGACGAGATCGTTCCGCTGCCGTCGACGAAGGTCGTCGTCGACAAGGAGACGAAGGAGTCCTCGCAGCAGGAGGTCACGCTTACCAAGGACGAGGGCAACCGTCCGTCGACCACGTTGGAGAGCCTCGCCGGCCTCAATCCCGTGCTCGAACCCGGGGCCGCGTCCAAGGTGCCGAGCATCACTGCGGGCAACGCCTCCCAACTTTCCGACGGTGCGTCGGCCTCTGTGCTCATGTCGGGCGACGAGGCGAGCCGTCGTGGATTGTCACCGTTGGGGATCTACCGCGGCATGGCAGTTGCTGGTTGCGCACCCGATGAGATGGGCATCGGCCCCGTCTTCGCGATCCCGAAGCTCCTGAAGACACACGGGTTGAGCATCGACGATATCGGTCTGTTGGAACTGAACGAGGCGTTTGCAGTGCAGGCGCTGTACTGCCGTGATCGGCTGGGCATTGACCCGGAGAAGTACAACGTCAACGGTGGCGGAATCTCGATCGGTCACCCCTATGGAATGACCGGTGCTCGTCTGGTCGGTCACGCGCTGATCGAAGGACGCCGTCGAGGAGTCAAGTACGTCGTTGTGACCATGTGCATCGGCGGCGGGCAGGGAGCCGCAGGACTGTTCGAGGTCTGCTGAGCTTGGGACGGGACAGGTCTGGTGAACTGCAGGACCGGTTGAAGTCCGCTGAGCCGTGCGGTGGACTGAGGTCGGCTGGAATTCGCGTCCGATTGAGGTCCGCTGGGATGCAGGACCGGTTGAAGTCCGCTGAGCCATGCGGCGGACTGAGGTCGGCTGGGATGCGGGACTGATCTATGTCGGCGGGACCGATCGAGGTCTGCGGGATGAATAGCGGCTCGCCGTGTCGCCGCCTCAGAAGGGTGGGGACTCTCCGGTGTCCCAGAACCATTCCTTGAGTTCGCCGCCGACAGGATCCTTGAACGGGTTCACGTATTCCGTCCACCCCGGTGCACCATTCTCCGGCGCGGGGCCAGGGCGAGTGGGCGCTATCCGGCGCTCGCCGGTTCGTGGTGTGTTGTTGGCAGCGGTTGCCTTGGCTGTGCCGACGACTGGCGTGCCGTCAGCCACTGAGGTGTGTTTGTCTGTGGCCGAACCGTCGAGGTCGGTGACCCGGTCATGCGCGCCATTGCCCGAGTTGCAGTCGTCATCGGTCGAACCGCGGGCATCGACTGAGCCATGTGCATCGTTGATAGCATCCCGTGCGCCGCCGGCTGATCTGCGAACAGGGCGCAGCTGACCGATGGGTGGCGAACCAGGGCGTTGGATCGAATCTTCGGTCGCTGGCGCGAAGTGTCTGAGCGTGTCGAACAGCTTGAGCAGCATCCGAGCATGCTCAGTGTTGGTCGGGTTGTCGGGTGAGACGACCTCGGTGCTGGTGCCGTGGCTGAACACGTACTCAACACAGCCCGGCGATGTCATCTCGACCGAGAATTTCCTGTCTGTCTTTGCCTGGTGATGCTTGCGGCACAGGGGCATGAGGTTGCCGAAGCGGGTGAGGCCGCCGTTCTCCGGAGAGTCATGATTGTAGGGATCGATGTGGTCGATCTCCGAGGTCAGAGCGTTGCGGGTGCATCCTGGCGCAGTGCAGTTCATCCACTGAGCGACGATGGTGCGGCGAACCTCAGCCGGGATGGCATAGCTGGTGGCTTTGGCATCGAGTGGGGTGCCGGTGGCGGGGTCAGTGAGAATTCGCATCCAGGTTTTCGAGTGGGACGCGATCTTGCGTGCCATGTCAGCCGGCAGTGGGGACCCGTCGGGCAGCATTCCCGCCAGGTCACAGACATCCATGGTCTCGGTCTCGCCGGTGTTCTCACTATCGGTGACTTGCGAGGAGTCCGTCATCAGGGTGAGGAAGGGGACGGTGACGACCGTCGTCGCCTGGTGGGAGAGCCAGTAGTCGTGGGTCGGCAGCTCGAGGAGGATCTGATAGCTACAGGACCCACCTGTCCCTGGAATGCGAGTCCTCGCTCCCAGTTCCTGAATGCAGGGATCCGCGTCGCCGGCGCTGCTGTCCATGGAAGTTTCAGTGGCGGGCGACGCATCGGCAGGGGAGCGTGGGGAGGCCTCCTCGACCGCGGAGTGTGGAGAAGTCGCTGCCGCCTCAGGTGCATCGGAGGCTGCGTCTGCGCCGCCGAAAGTCCGGTTGATGTAGTCCGCGAGGCTCTCCAGAGTCGGGCACGGCGCACCGTCGGGCCGAGCGACGAGATCGTCGATGGGGAAGTCGGTGCTGGTGGTCTCTCCCGTGGATGTGTCGTGAGCAGTGATCCGCAGTTTCAACTGGGGACGCGTGCGGGTCGCGATGTCGAACATCAGAGAATCGATGCCGCGGGTGTCAGCGAACTCGTCGCCGGGCTTCAGTTGGTCCACGAATGCGCTCGTGTTGCCTGAGCGAACAGCGCGGGCGAAAGCTTCGATGCGCCGGTAGTAGGCGTAGAGCTCAGGTGCCGGCCCGGTCAGCGTCAGGTAAGCCGTACCGTCGTCGCCAGTGCTGATATCGACGCGGCGGCGAGCGGAAACCTTCTCGAGAGTCTCGATGGCAGGTTGCACAGCGGCGATCTTCAGAGCGAGCGAACGCGCGAACGACTCGATGGTGATGTCGGCTCGGCGCTCGGCCAGGTAATCGTCGAGGGCGGGAAGGTACGTGAAGGCGACGTCTCGGCAGCGGCGGGTGGCGACATTGACGTGTTCGATGGTGAACTCACCGTTGAGGCACCGCTGGTGGAACTTCGGCAGCCCATGGACGAGCGTCAGGGCCGAGGTGATGTGCCTGTATGTGTTTGAGATACTCGCTCCGAGCAGCGTGGCGAATTCACAGATGTCATCGGCACCGGCGTTCTGATGAACCCAGCTGTTGAAGGTGCTGGAGGGCCGAAAGTCGGGGAAGAGGGGCAGCGGCACAGGAGGGCGCTGAACATTGGTCTCCGGCGCCGACTTCTGCTGCCGCCGGAGAATGCGACGTTCTTTGCGTCCGAGCTTCTGCTTGCCCTTCGAGATCCGCCGTTTGCCCTTCTTCGCATTCGTGCTGTGCTGAGAACCGGTGGGGCGGGATACCGCCGAGGGATGAGAACCGGCAGCGGGATGAGGACCGGCAGCGGGATGAGGACCGGCAGCGGAGAAGGAGTTCGTCGTATCGCGCTCGGACGCGGAGGCTGCGATTTCGGGGGCCGTGGCTTCGCTTGAAGCAGGGGAGAGGGAGCGTGCAGATGCTTCCTGCGCTGTCCTGTGGTTCTCAACGGTCTCTGCCAGCGACGTGAACTCGTACAGCTCTTCATCGCTGGGGTGCACGAGGCCGAGGTGGTGGACGACGTCCTGGATGAACAGGGTGCTGGTCCCCGCGAGAGCAGCGAGTTGAGCCTGATCGCTGATGGAGTACATGGTGAGGAGTTCGTGGAAGGGCGAATCCCCATCGACTTCCAATCCCCGAACCGCGATGCATGATTCGACAGAGGGCACCAGGGAAGAGAGAGCCTCGATTCCGCGATTCGGAGAGTACTTCACGAGTGCCGCCTCCTTCCCACTTCTCCGTGGTTCCTGTTTCTATTCTAGTGCAGTAGGCTACTGTTGCGTATAACAATTCGATTAAATATAGAACGGAAGATCTGTAATGCTCGGGCCAGGCGAGGGTCGCTTGTCTACTGCGTGAGGAGTAATGCTTGCTTCCTTGGAATCCATCGTCGACGCACTCTCCGTTCGTTAGTCCTCTGATCGTCGCATCCGCCACTGACACGAGATCACGACCGGCGTGAGCTCTCGGCCGTCGCCCGTATCCACCGGTGTGCTCAGCCCCGTTCACCGGATACATCAGATCCATAGCCGGGCTCGCCCGACTCTTGGCCGGGGACGCCGGACTCCTCGTCGGGTTCGTTAGACTCAACCGCGTGGCAGCGATCGACAAGGACATTCTCCGTTTGGCCCTTCCCGCCCTCGGAGCTCTGATCGCCGAACCCATTTTCCTGCTCTCGGACACGGCCATGGTCGGTCACCTCGGCGCGGATGCCCTCGGGTCGCTCGCGATCGCCTCGACGATCCTGCAGACGGTCCTCGGTCTGATGATCTTCCTCGCCTATGCCACGACTCCGCGGGTGGCGAAGCGAATGGGCGCCGGCGACCGGTCGGGAGCCATCACGGCGGGATTCGACGGCATCTGGCTGGCCCTGTGCACCTCGGTCATCCTGCTCGCCATCGGCCTGCCACTGCTCGGCCGCGCGATCGCAGCCTTTGATCCGACTCCGGGAATCACGGGAGGCGCACAGGCCTATCTCGCGATCTCCTGGTGGGGCCTGCCCTTCATGCTCGTCGTCATCGCCGCCACCGGACTCCTGCGCGGACTCCAGGACACCCGCACTCCCTTGATCGTGGCCGCCGCAGGCTGTATCGCGAACATCGGCCTCAACGCCTTCTTCATCTACGGCTTGGACATGGGAGTCGCGGGCTCCGCGCTCGGGACGGTCATCGCGCAGGCCGGGATGTGCTCGATCTACGTGCTCATCGCGATCCGGGCGGCGAAACGATTCGACGCGAGCCTCAGGCCGCACTGGGCCGGCGTTCTCACCTCGGCGAAGACTTCCGGGTGGTTGCTTCTGCGCAACGCGTCACTGCGGGCGTCCCTCATCATCCTCGTCTTCCTGGCAACCGCATTGGGAACAACTGAACTTGCCGCTATCCAGGTTGCCCAGAGCATCTTCTTCGCCCTGGCGCTCGCCCTCGACTCTCTCGCGATCGCGGGCCAGGCGATGATCGGTCTGCAGCTGGGGAGGAAGGACGCCGAGGCGGTGGCCGCGATCAACCGGCGCCTGTGCCTGTGGGCGCTGATGTTCGGAGTCCTCGTCGGGGCCGTTCTTCTCGCCGGCACCGGCTTCATTCCCCGCGCATTCTCCTCCGACCCCGAGGTGGTCGAAACACTGCGGACCCTGCTTCCGGTCCTCGCGCTGAGCATGCCGATCGCGGGCTATGTGTTCGTGCTCGACGGGGTGCTGATGGGCGCGGAGGACGCTCGGTACCTGGCTCTGGCACAATTGGTAGCCGTTGCCGGTTACGCACTGCTGCTCATCCCGGTCACCACGCAATGGCCCGGAGCACTGGGGCTGTGGGCGTCATTCTGCGTGGGGTTCATCGGACTCCGTGGTCTGACCCTGGGGTGGAGAGTGCGCAACCGCAATTGGATCCACCGTGCAGTCGAGAAAGGAATCTCATGAACGAAGACAAGACGATCGCCCCCGCCGAGGTGGGGGCCGGGGCCGCTGACACCGACGTCACAGCGGCCGATGGGGGCGCGAACTTCTGGATCCTGCCGCTGTCGGCGGACTCGGCCAAGAAGGCGATCCCGCCGTTCCTCGACCTGTGCATCAACTGGTCGATGGACAAGCCACATATCGACCTCGACGAGATCCTCGAACGCGACGATGCGAAGTTCTACTTCGAGGACTGGGGCCGGACCGGTGACATCGCCGTCGCCGCCTGGGACAGAGTGCCCGAGGACACGAGCTTCGCGAACGCCATGTCCGCATCGAAATCGGCACGCTCAGCGGACGAATCAGCAGCGCCGGCCGACAGATCGGACGACGCGATCGGCACCAGCCGGGAGCGCGACATCATCGGCCTGGCCTGGCTGCGGTTGAGCACCGAGGAATCGACCGGCTTCGGCTGGGTCGCCGCCGACATCCCCGAGCTCTCGCTGGCCGTGCGTCCCGAGTACCAGGCCCACGGGGTCGGCACCAGGCTTCTCGAAGCGGCGTGCTCACTGGCCAGGATGAGCGGCCATCACGCCGTCAGCCTCGCCATCGAGGACGGCAACACCGCGGCTGATCTCTTCCACAAGCGCGGCTTCGTCGCCGTCGGCCGCAACGGCGACTCGGACATCCTCGTCCGCCAGCTCGGCTGAAGAAGGCTCCGCCAGCGCCTATCCGCGCGGCGTCGGCAGCTCCGGCAGCGCCGTCTCGGTCAGCCACGGGCGGACCACCTCGGCGATGTCGGTCGCTGCGACCTTCGAGACGCAGTCGACGAACGCGGTCGTGTCGACCGAGGCGTGCCGGTGCTGGACCGTCCACTCCCGCAGTGCCGCGAAGAACACCTCGTCGCCGAGGTGGAGGCGCAGGGCATGCAGGCACAGCGCGCCGCGCTTGTACACGCGGTCGTCGAACATCGACGGTCCACCGGGATCGCCGAGCAGGATGTCCTGCGGCAGGCCCGCCAGCGTCTCCCACCACTGGCGGGCGCAGGCGTCCGCGCTCATGCGGCCGCTCGCTTCCGACCACAGCCATTCCGCGTAGCAGGCGAAGCCCTCGTTGAGCCAGATGTCGGACCAGCGCCGAGGTGTCAGTGAGTTCCCGAACCACTGATGCGCCATCTCGTGGGCGATGAGGCGCTCGGCCTCCCACTCCGGGCCCAGGTGGTTCGGTCCCAGCACCGACAGCGGCTGGGACTCGAGAGGGATGTCGAGTTCGTCGTCGGTGACGACGACGTCGTAGCGGTCGAAGGGGTAGGGGCCGAAGCGCTCGGCGAACAGATCCATCATCGGGTGCTGCACGCGCAGCCGGGCCGAGGCCTCGTGCCAGTGCTCTCCCGCGTGGAGACCCAGGGGGACGGGCGCGACGGGGGTGTGCGCCTCGGCGTCGATGCGGCCCTGCCGGTAGCGGCCGATCTGAACGGTCGCCAGGTAGGTCGCCAGCGGCACATCCGATTCCCAGGTCCATGCCGTGCGCCCGGCCTTGCGCACCCTATCGATGAGCCGGCCGTTGGACACGACCGTGTACTCGGACTCGGTGAGCACCTTGATCCGATAGGTGGCCTTGTTCGACGGGTGGTCGTTGCAGGGGAACCAGGTGGAGGCGCCGACAGGCTGGCCGGCGACGAGGACACCGTCCTCGAGCTCCTCCCAGCCGATGTCGCCCCAGGCGCCGATGGCCGGCTGCGGATTCCCGACATAGGCGATGTCGATGCGCACCGGCTGGTTGCTCGGCAGCGGTTCGGTGACCAGATTCAGCTTTCCGTCGCGAGCGGAGAAGCGGATCTTGCGGCCATTGACGGCGGCCTTCGTCACCCGCATCCCCGTGAGGTCGAGGGCGATGGCCCTGGTCTCGGTGAGCACCCGGCCGGTCAGCCGCGCTCGGGCCGAGAGCCGGTTGGGGCCGATCCGGTAGTCGAGATCGAGATCGTAGTGGTCGATGTGCAGATCCGGGTTCCCGGCTCCGGGGGTGTAGGGATCAGGCATGCTGGTGCGCGAGTTCATCTGAGTCTGCGGCAGCGGTGGTGGGAAGTTCCGGGGCATCCACCCAGGGTATGACAGGATTGCCGCTGAAGTAGGCGTGGGCCGGCACGAACTCCCCGCGCATCACCAGTGACGTCGCTCCCACCGTCGCATTGGCCCCCAGAGTCGAGGCGGGCAGGATGACGCTGTTGGGCCCCAGGGACGCACCCTTCTCGAGCTCGACGGTGTCGAGGCTCATCACCCGGTCGTGGAACAGGTGGGTCTGGACCACGCAGCCGCGGTTGATCGTCGAGTTGTCACCCAGTGTCACGAGGTCCGCCTCGGGCAGCCAGTAGCTCTCGCACCAGACGCCGCGGCCGATCCTCGCACCCATCGCCCGCAGGTACCAGACGATGGCCGGGGTGCCCACCGCATTGCGCGTGAACCAGGGTGCGGCGACGAGTTCGACGAAGCAGTCGGCGACTTCGTTGCGCCAGATGAACGAGGACCACAGTGGATGCTCGCCGGGGTTGATGCGACCGACGAAGACCCACTTCGCCGCGACTGCGATGCCCGCGGCCATCGCTCCCGCCGCCATCATCACGATCCCCGAGGTGAGCAGTGCGAGTCCGACGGGCACGAGGAACGACTGCGCGAACCCGGAGCCCGCCGTCGTCGTCGCGCTGCCGCCGGACAGCGCGAACCCGGAGCCCGCGGGGGCGATTCCGGGGCCGGCCGTCGTCAGCCCCGCGCTCGCCTCGGCGGGGAGTTCGAGCAGGAACTGGATCGTGAGGATGACCGCGGCGATGAGCGCCCCGCCCACCATCACCGAGGTGATGCGCAGGGTCTCCCAGAAACCGCGGGCCGCCCTCACGCCGAACTTCGGTGCGTAGGTCAGCGATTCGTCGGCAGCGACGGTTGCCCGGCGGAGCTGGACCGGGGGAGAGCCGAGCCAGGAGGAGCCCTTCTTCGCCTTCGCCGGGGCTGCCGAGAGCACGGCCACGAGTGCATTCTTCGGCACGCGGCGACCCTGGGAGGCGATGCCCGAATTGCCGAGGAAGGCCCGTTTGCCCACTTTGGCCCGGCCGGCGCGCATCCACCCGTGGCCGAGTTCGTAGCTGGCCACCATCGTGTCGTCGGCGAGGAACGCCCCCGCCGCGATCGTCGTCATCTTGGGGACGAAGACCAGGGTGGAGATCTCGGTTCCGGGGCCGACCTTCGCCCCCAGCAGCCGCAGCCACCAGGGCGTGAGCATCGACGCATAGAGGGGGAAGAGCAGATCCCTGGCCAGGTCGAGGAGACGTTCGGTGGCCCAGATCCGGTAGCCGCGGGCGGACCGGACGGGGAACTCGCCCTCCTCCATCCCGATCGCCAGCAGCCGCACGGAGATGAGGATGAGCAGGGCAGTGCAGAGGAACCAGACACAGGCGATGAGCGGCGACCAGGCGAGGACGAGCCAGGGCGATTCGAGGACCTCGACGCCGGACACGGCGATCATCAGCGCCAGCCCGGGCACCGCCGCGAGATACGGCAGCGTCGCATTGACCTGGGAGCCGAGCGCATAGAACAGGAAGGGAAGCTTGCGTCGTACCGGTGGGGCGGGCCAACTCTTCTTCGCTTTGCCGATCCGCACGGCAGGAGAGCCCGAGTGGATCTGATTCTTCCGCACCTTCCCGGTCACCGCCGACCCTGCCTCGATCAGCGCGCCGGCGCCGATGCTCGTGCCCGGCATCAGGGTCGAGCGGGCGCCGACCGTGGCGTGCTCACCGACCTCGATGGTGCCGATGCGCAGCAGGTCGCCATCGACCCACCAACCCTTGAGATCGACCTCGGGCTCGATGGCCGCTCCCTCGGCAAGCGAGAGGAACCCCGTCACCGGCGGAACCGAGTGGAGGTCGGCGCCGGGCCCGATCCTGTTGCCCAGCAGCTTCGCGTACCAGCTCACCCACGGGGCGCTCGCCACCGAGACGGCGGCCGCGAGATCGGCGATGTGCTCGGCGAGCCACAGGCGTTTGTGCACCCAGCCCGAGCGCGGATAGACGCCGGGGGTGACTCCGAGCAGCAGGAGCCTGGCGGCCGCCGCCGAGATGAGCATCCGTCCCCAGGCGGTGACGAAGACGAGGAAGAGAACGGCCACGACCGGCCACGGGGTGAACGGGAGACGGGCGCCGAGGAGGGTGCCGAGATTCGCGAGCACCATCGCGATGACGACCCACCGGACCCCGCCGAGGATGTGCACGGGAATGCCGAGCAGAGTCTGGAACGCCTGCATGCCCTTCGAGGTGCGCCCGATCCGGCGCCGAGGACGCGCGGTCGCTGCGGCTCCCGACTCGCCGACGCAGAGGGTGCTCAGGGCGCCGAAGCGCGGGTGGGCGTAGACATCGCCGACGGTGACGCTGGGGTGCCGGGTCCGCAGCCGGGAGACGAGCTGCGCCGCAGCCAGGGATCCGCCGCCGGAGGTGAAGAAGTCCGCGTCCGGGCTCGGACGGGTGCCGAGGACCGCCGTCCATTGGTCGGCGATCCAGGCCGACTCGGGATCGAGCTCGGCGAGGCCGTCCTCGGTCCCCGTCTCGGCCGCATCTGACGTCGGCCAGGGCAGGGCGTTGCGGTCGACCTTGCCCGAGGTCTTCGTGGGCAGTTCGTCGATGAGCGTCAGCCGGGGCACCAGTGCCGCCGGCAGTTCGGTCCGCAGGGCTTCGTCCCATTCCGCCAGCCGCGATGCGGCGTTCGGGTCGTGAGAGGCGATGTAGCCGACGAGGATGTCCGTGCCGGCCGGTGTCCGCTTCACCGCCGCCGCGGCTCCTTCGACGTCGGACAGGGACTGCATGGCAGCGTCGATCTCGCCGAGTTCGATCCGCCGCCCGCCGAGCTTGATCTGCTCGTCGGCGCGTCCGACGAAGATCAGTCCCTGCGGGTCATTGATGACGAGGTCACCGGAGCGATATGCCCGGTCCCAGCCGAGGCTCGGCATCGGCGCGTACTTCTCGGCGTCCTTGGCGGGGTCGAGATAGCGGGCCAGGCCGACGCCGGAGATGATGAGCTCACCCGTCTCGCCGGCGGCGACCGGCATGCCCTCGGCGTCGACGACGGCGAGGGCCCATCCGTCGAGCGGGAGGCCGATGCGGACGGGCTCCGATCCGTCGAGCCGCGCCGCGCAGGCGACGACCGTCGCCTCGGTGGGGCCGTAGGTGTTCCACACCTCGCGTCCCTCGTCGCTGAGCCGTCGGCCGAGTTCAGGGGGACAGGCCTCCCCGCCGAAGATGAGCAGGCGGACAGCGTCGAGGCTGTCCGCGGGCCACAGGGCGGCCAGGGTGGGAACGGTCGAGACCACCGTGATGCCGCGCGAGGACAGCCATGGGCCGAGATCCATTCCGGACTTCACGAGCGCGCGCGGGGCGGGCACCAGGCAGGCACCGTGACGCCAGGCCAGCCACATCTCCTCACAGCTGGCGTCGAAGGCCACGGACAGGCCGGCGAGAACCCGGTCCCCGGGTCCCAGCGGCTCCTCGGTGCAGAACAGGGCCGCCTCGGCGTCGACGAAGGCCGCAGCGGAGCGATGGGAGACTGCCACACCTTTCGGGGTGCCGGTCGAGCCCGAGGTGAAGATCACCCAGCAGTCGTCGTCGGGGGTCGGCTGACGCAGTTCGGACCGGGCCAGCGGCCCGCGATTCGTGCGCGACTCGATCGTCGGGCCTGCGGTGATGACTCCGGTCACGGCCGCCTCGGTGAAGACGGTGCGAGCTCGCTCCTCGGGGTCGTCGACGTCGACGGGGACGTAGGCGGCGCCGAGCATGAGGACGGCGAGGATCGAGACGTAGAGATCGACCGAACCCGAGGGGACGCGCACGCCGACCTTGTCCCCAGGGCCGATCCCGGCGTCTGCCAGCTGCAGAGCCAGATCCCGCGTCGCGCCGAGGAGCTCACGGTAGGTCAGTGAGGTGCGTCCATCGTCGAGCGCCGGCTGGTCGGGATGCGCCCCGGTGGTCTCGAGGAGCACGTCGATGAGCGTGCAGTCGTGGCGGGGGCGAGCGGCGGCGGGAAATTGCGGCGGGTGTGCAGTCACAGGGCTTCCGGGTCGAAAGGTGCGCCGCCCGGCGGAATGCCGCCGAACAGGACGCAGTGTCGACTAGGAATGATACTGGCCGCAGGTGTCGGGCAGGTGAACTCGGCCGCGCCTCCGCATCGCATCGCCGTGGACGCCGGCGTCGGGCCACCTCGGCGAGGGTGATGCGGTTATGCCGGGTCCGGACTGCTGTGATAGGTGTGACATGGGACGCCGGTCACAGGGATCGGAGTCCATCGTCGAGGAGGGTCAATGGTCACAGTTCTCACTCATGCCAAGGTGTTCGACGGGACACGGTTCCTGCCCGGGCTGCGCGACGTCGTCATCGACGGCACGCTCATCAGCGCGATCACCGAGGACGGCCAGGGCTCGCACAACGCCTCCGACACCTTCGTCGACTGCTCCGGCCGCACCGTCGTCCCCGGGTTCATCGACTGCCACGTCCACCTGACGAGCACCGGGGCGGGCAACGCCTCGGCGTTCCACGACCCCTTCTCGCTGCAGTTCTACAACTCCGTCAACCATATGGAGAAGACCCTGCGAGGGGGAGTGACGACGGTCCGCGACGCGGGAGGGACCGATCTCGGCGCGAAGGTCGCCGTGGAGACCGGCGTCGTGCGCGGCCCCCGGCTGACGATCGCCGTCAACATCATGTCCCAGACCGGCGGCCATGGGGACTTCCACCTGGTGTCGGGCAGCCAGGCCCCGATGCTCGCCGAGCATCCCGGCCGACCCTCGGGCGTCGCCGACGGACTCGAAGGGGTCCAGCGCAAGGTGCGCGAGCTGCTGCGCGCCGGCGCCGACCACATCAAGATCTGTTCCACCGGAGGTGTGCTCTCACCGCGCGACGATCCCCGCCACTCGCAGTTCACCGAGGCCGAGATCGCCGTCATCGTCGCCGAGGCGGCAGCTCAGGGAGCTCATGTCATGTCCCACGCCCAGGGAGCGGCCGGGATCAAGAACGCCGTCCGCGCGGGTGTGCGGTCCATCGAGCACGGGATCTACCTCGACGAGGAGTGCCTCGACCTCATGCTCGAGCACGGCACCTTCCTCGTGCCGACGCTGCAGGCGCCACAGGCGGTGATCAAGGCCGCCGAGGCGGGGTTCCCCCTGCCGCTGCCCGTCGTCGCGAAGGCCCATGCCGTCGTCGAGCATCACCTCGTGTCGATCTCCCGCGCGCATGAGGCGGGGGTGCGAATCGCGATGGGCACCGACGCCGGAGTCGGACCGCACGGGGAGAACCTCGAGGAGATCAGCCTGCTCGCCGACACCGGAATGTCGACCGCCGAGGCGCTGGCCGCCGGCACCTCGGTCGCCGCCGAGCTCCTCGGCCTGGAGGACGTCGGTCGGGTGGCCGAAGGGGCACTCGCCGACCTCGTCGTCATCGACGGGGACCTCAGCGTCGAGGATGTGCGCGGCATCGAGAACCGCGTCGACTCCGTGTACCTCGACGGCACGTTGGTCTGAGGGGTGCCCGGCTCAGCCGCTCAGTCTGCGAGCCGGGTGAGTGCGAGGTGCGCGAGCGCGGCCGCCTGATCGGCGAGCACCGCGTCGTCGAAGAGGACATGCGGGGAGTGATTCCACGCCACGGTGTCGGGATCGATGCCCTCGGGTGAGCAGTGGAGGAAGAAGAACGTGCCCGGCACCTCCTCGAGGACGAAGGAGAAGTCCTCCGAGCCCATCAGCGGCTGCTCGACCGTGTTGATCCGTTCCTCCCCGAACAGTCCGCGGAGCTCGGAGACGACCCATTCGGTCTGGTCCGGGGTGTTGATCGTCACGGGGTACTGGACCTCGAAGTCCACCTCGGCGGTGCAGCCGTGAGCGGCCGCGATGCCGGAGGCGAGGCGATTCGTTTCGGTCCGCATCGTCTCGACCGATTCGGGGGACAGGGTGCGCACGGTCGCCCCCAGTGATGCCTGCGGCGGGATCACGTTGATCGCGTCCCCGGCCTGGAGCTGCGTCACCGAGAGCACGACCGGATCGAATACGGAGAACCGGCGCGTGACCATGGTCTGCAGCTCGGAGGCGATGGCGAGCAGGGCGGGGACCGGGTCGGTAGCGGTCTGCGGCTGGGAGCCGTGCCCGCCTTTCCCGTGGACGGTGACCTGCAGAGTGTTCGATCCCGCCAGTGCAGGGCCGGACTTGATGCTGAACGTCCCGCGCGGTCCTGGGGCGACGTGGATGCCGTAGGCGGCGATCGGGCGCTCGCCGGCAGCCTCGAGGACGCCTTCGTCGAGCATCACCTTCGCGCCCTTGTAGCCTTCCTCGCCGGGCTGGAACATGAAGATCACGGACCCGTGGATGGACTCGCGCTTGGCGGCCAGCAGCTTCGCGGCGCCGACGAGGCCGGCGGTGTGGAGGTCGTGGCCGCAGGCGTGCATGTTCCCGTTCGCGGCGGCGAAGTCGATTCCGGTCTCCTCGGCGACGGGCAGTCCGTCCATGTCCCCGCGCAGCAGCACGGCCGGACCCGGGTGCGCCCCGCGCAGGACGGCGACCACCGAGGTGGTTGCGGTGCCCAGGGTGATCTCCAGGGGCAGTCCGTCGAGGGCTCTGAGGACCGTGGCCTGGGTTTCGGGCAGGTCGAGGCCGATCTCGGGTTGGCGGTGGAGGTCCCGGCGGAGGGCGACGAGTTCGGGGAGGAGGGCGGTGGCTTCGGTGCGCAGTCGGGTCATTCGAGGTCCCATCGTCGGTGTGGATCCGTCCCCGGAGGTGAGGACGGCATCCGATGTGCTGAGGAGAGCGTCCTCGGTGCGAGGAGTGTTCCGATCATATCCACCGTCTCCCTGCGCCCGACTCGGGTGGGGTCGCTAGAATCGGTGCGTGAGACGGCGAGAGGACTGAGAGAATGAGGAACAACCGGCGATGAACCCCTTGAACTGGTCGCTGCCGGTCTTCGTCACCTGGCTGATCCTGTTCGGCATCATCCTCGCGCGTGCCGGAGGCACCTTCCTGCTCGGGCGTCTGGCCCGGAAGGGAATGCGCCGGATCCAGCGGGTGGAGAAGATCATGTCCGGGCCCAAGTACCGGAAGGCCGAACGGATGATCGAGCGCTACGGTGCGCCCGTGATCGTGCTCAGCTTCCTCATGATCGGAGTGCAGACGGTGCTCAACCTCGCCGCAGGCACCACCGGGATGAGCTATCGGCGCTATGTTCCGGCGCTGGTGATCGGCGGCTCCCTGTGGGCGCTCATCTATTCGACCGTCGGCTTCATCGGCTTCCGGGCGCTGGCTCACGCGTACGAGGCCGCTCCTGGCCTGACCGTGGGACTGGGCGCCTGCGTCGTCCTCGCGATCGGCGGCCTGCTCATCGGCCTGAAGAAGGAGGGCGACGTGCCCGAGACCCCGGTCCCGGGCACCGCCTGAGGGCTCAGCACGAACTCTGAAGGGTCGCCTCTGCCTGATGGCTTCGCTCCACCCCTCGGCTCAGCTTCGGGGAGAACTCGCCTCGGTGCCCTCTGCCCTGGGGCGCCCATGCGACGAGAAGTCCTCGACCATGTCCTCGAGTTCGACTCCCTTCGTCTCCGGCACCTTCCACCAGACGAAGACGAACGAGAGGAAGGCGAAGAACGCGTAGAAGCCGTAGGCGAAGGTCAGACTGATCTCGGAGAAGACCGGGAACGTCGTCGAGATGAAGAAGTTGGCGAGCCACTGAGCCGCCGCGGCGACGGCCAGAGCTCCGGCGCGGATCCGGTTGGGGAACATCTCGCCCAGCAGCACCCACACCAGGGGACCCCAGGTGGCGCCGAATCCGACGACGAACGTGTTGGCGGCGATGAGCGCGATGATCGACCACGGAGCTCCCAATTCGGCGCTGGTGGTGCCGTCGGGGGCGGTGACGAGCTCGGCGAACGAGAACGCGATCGCCATCATCGCCAAAGAGACGCCCATGAGCAGGGAACCGGCCAGCAGCATCTTCCTCCGGCCGACCTTGTCGACGAGGAGGATGGCGACGATCGTGACGGCGATGTTCGTCACCGAGGTGATCACCGACGTCAACAGGGCACTCGATTCGTCGAACCCGACCGACTTCCACAGTGTCGTGGAGTAGTAGAAGATGACGTTGATGCCGACGAACTGCTGGAACACCGACAGCAGGATGCCGATCCAGACGATCGGCTTGAGACCGAGGCGGTTGCCGAGGAGGTCCTTGAACGACTCCCGATCCTCCCTCTGGATCGAGATCCGGATGCGCTCGATGAGGCGGTCGGTGTTCGTCTCACCGGTGAAGTGCCGCAGCACACGGGCGGCTTCGTCCTCCTTGCCGCGCGCGACGAGGAACCTCGGCGACTCAGGAAGGCCCAGGGCCATGAGCCCGTAAACGAGCGCCGGGATCGCTTCGACCATGAACATCCAGCGCCAGGTCTCGATGCCGAACCAGAACTGCTCCGCGGCGCCGCCGGAGATGGAGGCGAGCAGAGCGTTCGACAGCAGGGCCGCGAAGATACCGCTGACGATGGCCAGCTGCTGCAGGGAACCGAGGCGTCCGCGCACCCGGGCGGGAGACACCTCGGCGATGTAGGCGGGAGCGATCACCGATGCAGCACCGACGCCGACTCCGCCGATCATCCGCCAGATGATGAGGTCGAGGACGCCGAAGGCCAGTCCGGATCCGATCGCGGAGACGAGGAACAGGATCGCCGCGACGACCATGACCGGCAGGCGACCGAACCGGTTCGCCAGGCTGCCCGCGAACCAGGCGCCGAGCGCACAGGCGAGCAGTGCCGAGGAGACGGCAAAGCCCTTGATCGCCGCGGTGAGGGCGAACTGGTCGGCCATGGCGTCGACGGCGCCGTTGATGACGGCGGTGTCGAAGCCGAACAGGAATCCGCCCAGGGCGGCGGCGATCGAGATCCCGATCATCCGTCCGCTGACTCTCTGCATCCCGTGAAGACGGGTGTCCTCCGGCTGCTCGTGTTCCGACATGTCGGCCTCCTTGCTCGCATGTGTCTTCCGAGTGCGTGACGGTCGAGTGCGTGCAATCGATCGGGTCGGCATCCGGGTGTGATCAGGTGGGAATGAGTCTAAGCCCATTTCCACCGATTTCGTCGGACAGGTTACTCAGCCGTTGCGGTGCGTCGTCACCGGGGAGCGGCGATCGGAGGTCGACGGGGTCCCGCCTCGGCGGCTCCTGGGTGACGGCGCTGGGGCGACGGCTCGAGGTCAAAGGGGGTCGCGCCTCGGCGGCATCGGGGAGTCTGCAGGAGTCGGTCGACTGCGGCTTAGAGTAGGGCTGTCGACGTCGACGGTCGATCGCACACCGTGCGCCGACGGTGAGGAGGATGGTTCGCATGGTCGTCGCTTGGTGGACCCTTCTCCCGTTCGTGCTCCTGCTGGCGGTCCTGCCGCTGGTCCCTGCCACGGAGAAGAGCAGGGAGAGCAGCCTCGTCAAGCTCGTCAGCTCCCTCATCCGCGGCGTGCCCATCGTGGTGTGGTTCGTCCTCGCCGGAGAGGGCGATTCCGTCACCCACGCACTGATCGAGTACTTCCGCACCGCTCGTCAGGAGACTGTGGCCCCGCGATGATGAGAGAGACTCCAGGCTCCCATGTGAAGGCCGTCGCCGGTATCGGTGTCTTCTTCAGCAGCAACGGACTCCTCTATGCCTCTCTGCTGCCGTGGTATCCGCTCCTCATCGAGCGCCTTGATCTCAGTCCCTGGGAGTTCGGACTGGTCGTCGCCTGCTTCGCGGCCGGAGCTGTCGCCTCGTCAATCCTCCCAGCGCGACTGATCGCGAGATTCGGGTCAGTGTCGGTCACGGTCGTCGGCACCGTCGGGACGGCCTTCTTCGCCGCGCTCGCCGGTTGGTCGACGACTCCCTGGATGCTCGCCGGCTGCCTCTTCCTCCTCGGCGCCTGCGACGCCACCGTGGACGCGGCGCAGAATGTCGCCGGCACGCTGGTGCAGGACCGCGGCGGGCGGACGATTCTGTCCTCCATGCACGCGGTCTGGAGTCTCGGGGGCCTGCTCGGGGGTGCGGCATCGACCGCCGTCGCCGCGGCCGGCCTCGAGCTCCGAGCACATCTGGCCGTGGTCGCGGTCGTCTGCGTCGGTCTGGTCCTGCTCGGTGCGCGTCTCGTCGGGGGAGAGGCTGCCGACCCGCCCTCCCCAAGAACCGTGCTCGGCATCGACGACCTCGGTGAATCCTCCGCTGACGCGGCCACCGCTGACGCCGGGCAGTCGTCGGCCCGACGATCGTTCCTCCGCGCCGTCGTGCCCCTGGCCGTGATCGCGGTCTGCGGCATCATGGTCGAGGACATCGCCAACAACTGGTCGGGCCTGGCCGCCGTGCAGCTGAGCGGCATCCCCGTCTCCGGCGCGGGAATCGCCTTCAGCGTGGCCATCGGAGCCCAATGCCTCGGCAGGTTCAGCGGGGACCTCCTCAGCAACCGGTTCGGAGCCGACCGCATCGCAGGCGCGGGCGGCATCCTCATCGCCCTCGGCGGAGCGGCGATCATCAGCGCCGTGCATCCCGCGCAGCTCCTGGTGGGACTGGCTGCGATGGGCTGCGGTTCGGCGACCTTGGTACCGGGAGCCCTGGGGGCCGCGGCTCATCTGCCCGGAGTCGACCGCGCGGCGGGCGTCACCCTCGTCAATTGGGTCATGCGTCTCGGCTTCCTCGGCACCAGCCCACTCGTCGGACTCATCGCCGCCGGAGGAGGCCTGCGCTGGGGACTGTCGCTAATCGTCGTCATCGGCTTGGTGACCGTGGTCTTCGCCCGTCACCTCAAGCGCTGAACGTCACGGAGCCCTGAACGTCACGGAGCCGCGAACATCACGGATGGCAGGCGGGTCAGGCTCTCGATCACAGTTCGGCCTCAGCCGCATTCGGGCAATGAAAAAGCGCCGGAACATCGTTCCGGCACTTCCATGAAAAGTCGGGCTAGCGGGATTTGAACCCACGACCTCTTCACCCCCAGTGAAGCGCGCTACCAAGCTGCGCCATAGCCCGTTACCGAACACCCTCGTGAGGCAACGAGACCTAGCCTATAACGATCAT
>NZ_JAPSIB010000036.1 GCF_031179145.1 Brevibacterium sp. | reverse complement strand
GAGCCGGGCTGACCAGGGGCGCGATCCTCTACTACTACGACGACCTCGACGATCTGCTCGTCGAGACGCACCGCGCGGGTGTGGCCCGGTTCTGCGACCGCCGCGACGAGGTGATCGCCGCCCTCGCGGATCCGCGCGAGCAGCTGCGGGCCGCGATCCGGGAGGGGCTGCCGAGCGGTCCTGACGATGCCCTCATGCGTCTGCTCTACGAGTTCGACGTCCTCGCCGGCACGTCGCAGATCCATGACGAGTTGGTCGAGAACCTCTACACCCGGCAGCTGCGGATCTACCGCGAAGTACTCGAATCGGGAGTCGCGGCAGGGGCGTTCACCCCGACGATCCCGCTCGAACAGCTGGCGATGAATCTCGTCGCACTCGAGGACGCGTACGGTCTGCACATCGTCGGCGGCAACAGTCTCATCAACGTCGCCGCGGCGGAGTCCGCGATGCGTGCGGCGGCCGCGGGCTTGGGAGCGCCACCGGCGTAGGCGTCTCACTCTCCCCGGCTGATGTACTCCTACTGAGACGATCGCAGGTTGGCCTGCCGCGTCTCACTCTCCCCTGCTGACGTACTCCCCCGGCCGGTACCCGGTGACCCGGCGGAAGTCATTGATGAAGTGCGACTGGTCGAACCAGCCGAGGCTCACCCCGAGTTCGGCCAATGTTCCGTCCCACCCGCGGTCGAGGGCCGCGACGGCGTCCCTCACCCGGGCCCGCACGAGGAGTCGTTTGACGCCGACTCCGCAGTGCTCCTGAAACATCCTCTGCAGCGTTCGCTCACCCATCCCGGTCCGCTGCGCCAGCTCGCCGAGGTGGGCCACCTCCGGATCCTCCATCACCTCGAGGGTGCGCCGGAACCGGCAGTAGCTTTCGGTCATCTCCGGCTCGTACGCCAGCAGCCACCGGTCGAGCGCCTCGGCGGCGGTGGTGAGATCGTCCAGGCCGGCCAGGTCATCGGATGTGGGGAACCAGGCGGCGGCGGGGATCGTCGTGTCGCGGATCTCGGCGGGCCGCCGTGCGGAGAAGGCGAGCGTCCCGCCGAGGCGGAAGTTCACTCCGATGACGCCGCCCGCGCCGAAGATGGTGACGTCGAAGCGCTCCTCGGTGACCGGTCCGGTGAGCCAGATTCCGGCACCGCTGGTGTTGGCTCGACGCAGGTCGCCGCGCTCGACCGTGAGATGGATGCTCGGCTCGGACAGGGTCGTCTGCTGGTACTGCTCCCCTGCGGCCAGATCCCAGGCCACCGACCAGTAGCGGAGCACCCAGGGGCTCAGCTCCTCCGCGGGTTCTGCTGCCGCATAGCGGGTGCGGGTGAGCATCTCGTGCGGGCGCAGCACGCGACCGTACATGTGATCCGGCGGTGATTTGCTCCTGTCGACGGCATCGTCCATGGAACCAGCATGTCAGAGACCACGGACATGGAGCCGACCGAACTCAGTCATCCTCCGCGGTGCCATCGTGTCCCGTCGCCGAGTACCGGAGAATGATGACCCCGTTAGGCAGCGATGTCGTGTCGGTCAGCTCGAACGACCCGGCTGAACCCGAGCGATAGAGCAGGTCATCGGGGGTTCAGGCGCCCCATCAAGATGGCGTCGCAGTGCTCCAAGAGTTCGTTCTGGACCGCGTACCCTGCCTCGTCGAAGCTTCCCAGCGACGGCCAGTTCTGCGGATTCTGGATGATTCCGTCAAGGGTGACATAGGTGGAGTTGATGATCTTTCGCATGGGAGTTCCTCTCACTGCTCGGTCGGCGCGATCGTGCGCTCCGCGAGCAACACGTCCCTGTCGACGATCGGTAGGGCGCTGACTTCGGCATTGTCGGTCACAGCGGCACCTCTCGGGCGTCAGCCTTCCGCACCCGGTAACGCGTGTGCAGCACCTCGGGATGCTCGAGCACCCGGACCAATTCGAGTTCGACGTGCTCGGGAGGCATGCCGTCGAACAACCTCCGGCCCTGCCCGAGCAGCACCGGAACGATCTGCAGGGACAGCTCGTCGAGCTCTCCGGCTGCGAGGAATGCCCGAGCCGCCTCCGCCCCGTGAAGCAGGACGTCCCGATCCCCTGCCGCGTTCCTCGCCAGCGCCGCCGCCTCGCGGACATCGGTGACCCACCGCGCATGGCCGGGCGCCGGCTCCGCAGGTGTCGATCGTGTGAGCACGAAGATCGGGACACCGTCATGGTGGTCGCCGTTCCACCGGCCGCCGTGATCGAAGGTGCGCCGGCCGGTGAGAACCGCCCCGGTGTCCATCGCCTCGGCAAGCACCTGGGCGCTGACCTCGTCCGCAGCGCGAATCGATGTCGGATCCGCCCCGTCGTCGAGCGCCAGGGCCTGGTGCAGGCGCTCGCCCCCTCTGCCGAGTCCCAGTCCGGGTCCGTCGTCAGGTCCGGTGATGAACCCGTCGAGGGACATCCACATGTAGAGCACGATCCTGCTCATTGTGCCGCCTCCTCTGCCGTCTGTGCATCGAGTCGCGGCGAGTGCCGGCCGGCGTGGATGTACTCGTGGCGATACATCCACATGGCTGCGAACATGGCCACGAACATCAGCACGTGGCCGAGGGCCAGCACAGTGCCGTAGGACATCAGCCCCATCCAGTCGAAGGGGAACAGGACGAGGAACGGCAGATACATCGCGGCAGCCATCGCCGCCGTGGCCGCTGCGCCGTGCCGGTGCAGGATCATGAGCCCGACCATCGGTATGGTCATATTGGTCGCCATGATGAGCACGTCGAGCTCAGGTATCGCCCGGAGCCCCGCCCAACCGAGAGGGTCGAACAGGAATGATTCCACAGGACCGAGGATCATCATGCCCGCCAGCATGGCGATGACCATCTCGAGGTAGTGCAGGAGGAACTGAGCGATCGGGGTGTGGAGGAGAGAGCGTGTCGTCGTTGTCATGGTCTCCACTGTCGACCTCCTTCCCCGATCGGGGAAGGAGGTGATTGCGAGTTTGTCCGGAATTCTGGGAATCATGGCGTCATGGCATGGTTGCGCCGTCATACTGGTGCCATGCCTGGTCGCTCGGTGGTCGTCGTCGGTTACGACGGAGTGGAACTTCTCGACGTCGCGTGCGTGACGAGCGGATTCGACCACGCCAATCGCCGCGGCATCTCTCCGCCCTACGAGGTGACTCTGGCCAGTCCCATCGGGCGCCCGATTCGCTGCGACACCGGCCTCGAGATCCGAGCGCAGTCGCGGCTCGACTCGATCACCGGAGCCGTCGACACGCTCATCGTGTCAGGCGGGCTGGGCTACGTGGAAGCTGCCGCCGACGACCGCCTCGTCGCGCACCTGCGGCGTCTGGCCCCGCGGTCCCGGCGAGTCGCTTCCGTGTGCACAGGCGCCACCGTCCTCGCCGCCGCCGGTCTCCTCGACGGTCGCCGGGCGACGACCCATTGGTTCTACGCCGACGAGCTCGCCCGCCGCTTCCCCGCGGTCCGGGTCGACGCAGCGCCGGTCTATGTCCGCGACGGCCCGGTCGCGACCTCCGGAGGAGTCACGGCCGCCCTCGACCTCACTCTGGCGTTCATCGAGGAGGATCACGGCGCCCGGGTGGCCCGTGAGGTCGCTCTGGGTCTGGTCACGTATCTGCAGCGACCCGCGAATCAGGCTCAGATGAGCATGTACCTGCGCCTTCCGAGTCCGGAGAATCGCACCGTGCGCCGGATGATCGACCATGTGGTCACCCACCTCGGGGAGGATCTGTCGGGGGCGCCCCTGGCCACAGCACTCGGGGTGAGCGAACGGCAGCTGAGCCGGCTGTGCCTGGAGCACATCGGTCTCAGTCCGGCCCGGTTCGTCCGTCTCGCTCGGCTCGACGCCGTCACCCGCCTTCTCACCGATTCGGCCGAACCGCTCACTGCCGTCGCCCGCGCCTGCGGCTTCGCGTCTGCCGAGACTCTGCGGCAAACCTTCGTCGCCCGCTACGGGATCAGCCCCTCACGCTTCCGAGCAGCGCATCAGTCCACCGGTGACGGAAATTTCCTATCTCCACCTCGCGATCGAGTCCAGACTGTCTGACATGACTGACACACAGATGAACAATGCCCCGTCCACCGATGAACCGGCCGCGGCGAGCCCTCCGGTCGCGCGCCTCGCGATGGTCACCCTCGACGCCCCGGATGCCGCAGCGCTGGGAGAGTTCTGGTCACAGGTTCTCGGCTGGCCGGTGACGTACTCCGATGAGAACTACGCGATGCTGGCCGGCCCCACGCACGCTCTGGGCATCGGCACCAGCGCCGACTACCGGAAACCGCAGTGGCCCGACGACGGGCACAAGCAGTTCCATTTCGACCTGGCCGCCGACGACATCGAGGCTGCCGCAGCGCGCTGCGTGGAGCTCGGAGCAATCCGGGCCGACCCGCAGCCAGGAGACACCTGGGTCGTGCTCCTCGACCCAGCCGGTCACCCGTTCTGTATCACCGACGCCAAGAACTGGGGCTGAGCCTCGGGCTCACTGCATTTCATCGTCGCGCTCGAGCAGATGCTCACGCAGATACGGGATCACCATCCGGAGGTGGCCGAAGCTCGGCACCTCGACGACTCCGTGGGCGATGAGCTGGCGTCGATAGTCGTTCGCGGTCTGCTTCTTGATTCCCAGCCGGTCGGCGATCTCCCCCGTGCTCGAAACCCCATCGTCGAGTGTCATCGCCTTGAGGTAGCGGCGTGCTCCCTGGCTGAGGGCGGCCAGGGTCGGCTCGTGGATCTGCCGTCCCAGGACCAGTCTGGCTTCCTGCTCGATCTCTGCCACGTGCGCCTTCGTGATCTCATCCGAGTCGATCGCTTCATTCCATGACAGATCTCCGACGATCTGAACGAGGTAGGGATACCCCTGGGAGAGTTCGACGCCGAACTCCACCGCGTCGGCGGCGAACGCCTTCCCTGCCTGCTCCACCGGTGTCTTCAGGGCTTCACTCGTCTCCGCTGCAGAGAGGCTGCCGAGGTTGATGCGTTCGGCTCGCCTGAGGAAGGTCGAGACGTCGTCGTTGACGATGTTGTCGATGCTGGCGGGAAGCCCTGCGGCCACGAATGCCAACGGCGCCTCCTGCGACATCGCATAGGCCAGCGCGTCGGTCATCTGCCTGAACTCGTCGAGATTCGAACGGTGCACTTCGTCGAGCGCGATGAGCAGGCCCGTCTCATGGGAGTCGAGCAGATCGAGGACCTTCATCAGATGCGAGCGCAGGTCCGGCACCAGGGCACTCGTCGTCTCGGAGCGGACGGTGAGGCCGCCGGCGCTCATGGGCAGGGTGAGGCCGACGACCTTCGACTTCGAACTCTCATGGGCGTCGTGGGATTCGAGGACCTCGGGCAGGCGCGCGTGGGCGAGTCGGTCGACGAACCCAACCGAAGCCTGCTCTCGAATCGTGAACCACTGCCTGGTGTCGGCGACTTCCTGGAAGATGTTGAGCAGGACCGTCTTACCCACTCCGCGCTGTCCTGTCACGAAGACCGTTCGGCCGGTGCTCCCGGTGCCGTCGAGTGCTCGGGCGAAGGAGGTGACTTCGGGTTGCCGACCGACCATCACCGGCGGAGTCGAGCCGAATCCGGGCCGAAACGGCGACAGCCGATCCTTGGGTGTCGGCGGCGGGATCTCGAGATTCATAGTGACTCCCAGGTGTCGGTGCCGGTCGCTGTCGCAACCATGACTCGTATCCTACCGTATTTCCCGTATCTTTCGTATGTCCCGTATCATTCCGTAAGCATGGTGCGGGGCGTATCTCCAGCTCAGGCCACGATGTCCGACGAGTCAGTCTGCGCTGGTCTTTTCGACCCGGACGATGTAGTGGGAGGAGTCGAGCCCGTCGACGAGGATCGTCGCCGAGTACTTGGCGTTGGCCCCGGAGACGAGCCAATTGGGTTTGAGGACGCCGCGTGGGCCAGCCACCTCGGCGATCGAAATTCCCATCCCCAGCTTCACCGTCTTCAGAACCTTCGCCCTGACGAGCGATCGCGCTGCACGTGTCACGTCGGCGGGATCGAGGACCGGGCTCGGCCGGGACTGGGAGTCGAGCGACTGCCGCCACTGGACTGCATCGACGTTCGTCCCGCGCGGCTCGAAGTCGGCCAGGAACCCTTTGCCTGACTGCGCGTTGACGAGGACGTTGATCCTCTGCCCGCTGCCCTTCGCCCGTCGGCGGCCGAAGATTCCCCGTGTCTCCACGGCGAGCACGGTCCACCAGAACGGGTGGAGCACCTCGTGGACGTCGACGTGAGCTCCGGGGAGCTTGCGGCGGAACACCGCAGTCGCCTCGGCGGCGGTGATGTTCGGGGCCATCCGGAGAGCCGTGAGCCCACCGAAGTCGTCGGACTCACGCTCGGCACCGGCGGGCTCCCGGCCGGCACCGGCGGGCTCACCACCGGCGCCGAGCGAATCACGCATTCTTCGGGACCTGCGCGGCCAGGGCGTCGTTCTGGCCGGTGAGCATGTGGGCCGGGATGGGCCCGATCTTGTCGGTCTCGGTCAGGGCGGCGACTACGTGCTCGGGCACCGGATGCGATTTCTGGGTGGCCAGAGAGACGACGATGATGCCCACGGTCGAGCAGACGATGCCAATGCCCATCGGGTCGACACCGGTGACGTCGACGAGACCGGCGAGCTGCCAGACGACGGAGGACACGGTGCCGAGCAGCATCGAAGCGATGGCCCCGGGAACGTTCGCCTTCTTCCACCAGGCGGCGGCGATGTAGACGGGGACGAAGGCGGCTCCGAGCACGGTCGTGGAGAAGATGACCACCTCGGCGACGGCCGGAGGATCGTTGACGGCGACGAGGTAGCCGATCGCGGCGAGGAGGAGCACGGTGATCCGGGAGACCCACACCGACTGCCGGTCGGAGAGATTCCTGAAGAAGAACCTCTGCATCAGGTCCTGGCTGGCGATCGTGCCCGACTGGAGCAGCAGCGCGTCGGCGGTGGACATGATCGCGGCCATGATGCCGGCCATGACGATGCCGACGGCGAAGTCGGGCAGCACCGTGTCGGCGACGGCGAAGACGGCGAGTTCGGGGTTGTCCAGGGTCGGCAGGATGACCAGCGCCATGATGCCGACGATGTAGGGCGCCGGGATGAAGAGCAGGTTGAAGCCGGTGGCGTACATGCTCGCGGCACGGGCGACGGAGGGCTTCTTCATCGCCATGTGACTGACGTTGACGTGCGGCCAGCCCATGTAGCCGATGGAGAACACGAGCACCGCGCCGATGATGACGCCCCATTGCACGGAGTCGTAGCCGTCGGGACCCCACATGGTCAGCAGGTTCGGGTTGATCTCACCCACGGCCTGGTTGCCGGCCGTCCAGCCGCCCACCGCCTGGAGGGTGCCGATGAGGATCCACACCATGCCGATGAGCATGATGATCGCCTGCACGAAGTCGGTGTAGGCCACTGCCAGGTACCCGCCGAGGAAGGTGTAGAAGACGATGACGCCGACGGCGATGAACAGCGCCCAGCCGTAGGGCACGCCGGTGACCATCTCAAGTCCGCGTCCGCCGGCGATGAACTGGGCGAGGACGTAGAAGAAGATGCAGAAGAGCGCGATCGGGGCCGCGATCGCCCGGATCCATTTCGACGGGTACCGGTGCTCGAGGTATTCGATCGAGGTCAGGGAGCCGAGGATCTGGGAGAGTTTGCGCATCCGTCGTCCGAGGATCGACAGGTTGAGGACGCCGCCGCCGATGTCGCCCATCGCGTACCAGAGGGAGAAATAGCCCTTGGTGTAGGCGAGCGAGCCCGCTCCGAGGAACATGTATCCCGACATCGACGAGGACTGCAGGCGCAGAGCCGTGACCGCAGGGCCGAGGCTGCGTCCGCCGAGCAGGAAGCCTTCGCTGTTCTTGGTGCCGATCTTGAGAGTCCACATCCCGATGCCGGCCATGGCGATGAAGTAGATGATGAGGAACCAGGTTTCGATGTTCATGCCAGTCCCCCGTTCTCGGTGCGGGGCTGGATGCTGGGATCGACGAGTCCCGTGCCCTCGGGGCCCGACAGGCTCGAATCGTCGCCCTCGATGTCCTCCGCGCTCCAGTGGCGGGAGAGGAACACGAAGACGACCGTATAGATGACCCAGATCGCGGGTATGCCGAAGATGACGGCGACGGTTACGGCTGGTAGGCCGAACATGGAGACCACCTCGTTGTGATGCGCTTGATTGGTGCGTTGACCGTGCTGTTGTCTCATTTTGCATGAGATCGGAGAGGTCAGCTGCCCCTGTCCTCGTTTACTTTCGCTTTCGTGAGGATACAGGGTGTCCTCCCGGGCCGAAGACGTGGTCTGAGTTTGGCTGACACCCTGTCAGGTTGCCCTGACAACCTGTCGGCAGAGTCTGCAGGGTCAGCAGTGGTGCTGCAGACCCTGCAGTGGGTGCTTCCCCACCCCGAACTGCTTCTACTCCACGCTGAACTGCCGGTCGTGCAGTCCGGTCGCGCTGCCCGGGATCGCGGGCCGCCGGGCGGAGATCTGAACCTTGCCCCGACGATCCGTGGCTCGGACGGTCGCGGTGTGGGTGCCGGGCCCGACTCCTGCGAACTCGTGGCGCCATTGCCGCCAGATGTCGACGGTGAGCTCTTCGCTGAGCTGAGCACTCTGCCAGTCGCCATTGTCGATCCGGACCTCCACCTTCTCGATTCCGGTGTGCTGGGCCCAGGCCATTCCGGCGATCACGACTCCCCCACCGTCCCCGGCACTGATCCGGGCGCCGGCTCTCGGCACGTCGATGCGGGAGGCGACGAGCACGGGTCCGTGGCTGCTCCATCCCCGCCTCGTCCAGTAGGCCTGCTTGTCCGCGAACCTCGTCACCTCGAGTTCAGTCACCCACTTCGTCGCCGAGACGTATCCGTAGAGACCGGGCACGACGAGGCGGGCGGGAAACCCGTGCTCGCGGGGCAGCGAGGCGTCGTTCATGCCCACGACGACCAGCGCGGCGCGGTCGTCGCTGAGCACCTCGAGCGGCGTCGACGCCGTGAACCCGTCGTCGGAGTGGGACAGCACCATGTCGGCGTCCGCGGTCGGGCGGGCCCGGGCGAGAAGCTCACGCACGGGATACCCCAGCCACTTCGCGGTGCCGACAAGGTCGCCGCCGACCGGGTTCGAGACACAGGTGAGACTGACGCGATGTTCTTCGAGGGGCAGCTCGAGCAGTTCGGCCATCGAAATCCTCACTTCGCGCTCGACCATCCCGTGGATGCGCAGCGACCAGGCAGAGGCGTCGACGACAGGCGGGACGAGCAGGGTGTCGATGCGGTAGAAGTCGTCGTTGCCGGTGATCAGTGGGGCCAGACCCGGCACCCGCAGTTCGGCTCCGGCCGGGACCTCCGGCGCCGAGGTGGCCGGTGCAGGCAGGACCAGGTTCGTCAGCGCGCCTGCCGCGCTCCGGGCCAGGACGGCAGCCGATCTGCCCAACGCCACCCCGGCGACGCCAAGGGCCGCGCAGAGGCCGGCGAGTGTCAGGAAGAGCCGCCGGTCAGGTCGCGCCGGCGGCTGCTCCCCTGCGTCACCGACACTCCGACGACCACCGCCGAGGTGGGTCAGCCCGACGTAGATCCCGATCCCGAGGATGACCCCGCCGAGGCCGGGAAGGACGTCGGTCGCCGACCCACCGGAGATGAGAACGAGAACCACCGGCAGCAGTCCCAGCCCTGCGAACAGGACCAGTGCCGACGACTGGCTGTCCGCGTTGAACCAGCCGATGAGCCCGCCGACCATCACCCCGACGATCAGGATCGTGATGACGAGCGCGAGTTTGTCGTGGGTCCCGAACACAGCGATCGCGGCCTTGATCAGCGGTGTCGGAACGGCGGGGATGATCGTCTGCCCGAGGACGAGCAGGGGTGCTCCGGAGGAGCGGAGGGCACTGGCGATGAACTCTGCCGAACCGAAGTACACCGCCGTTGCGACCACGCCCGCTGCTGCGCTGCGGGGTGATCGATGTTCGGCGGTGACCATTCTCAGGCCAATGCTCGACGCAGGTCTGTCGCTGCCCTCAGCAGCCGTGAGAGCAGCAGATCGCGTTCATCGGGCGGCAGCTCGGCCGCGACCTGCGCGCCGTGATTGAGAAGGACGACCACTTGGTCGGCGAGACTCTGATCGCCCAAGGACGGCACGGAGCGGCCGTTCGAACCGAGGGCGGAGAACTCAGCGAGCGCGCGGACGATGATCTCCCGCCGAGTTGCAGGTTCCGGGGAAGGTCCGGTTTCCGTCACCTCACCGGTCGCGTCACCGTCGATCGCCTCGGCGAGCTGTCGCGACGTCAGTCCGATGATCCGGATACGCAGACGGCGGACCTCGGTGTCGAGGTCCGCCGTCAGGTCAGTCATGCCACAATCATAGACTCCGAATGATGCTTGGCATGGCTGCGCAGGCAGTTCGTCCCGCGCGCGAGGCCCACCGCTTTCCCCTCGATGTCAGGAGCTTCAGTTCGGGTGGGTGGCAACGATCAGCCCTGCGTCTCGAACGGCGTCGGTAAGGAATTCCAACATGCTAGTCGTGGTGCGCCACCTCAGCTGTGCTGAAGGGAGCACGGTCCAGTATTGGCCTTGGAAGCTGACCTCCTCTGGCAGCACACGGACAAGCGAATCGTTCCGGTCGGCAGTGTACGTAGGCATCACGGCCAGGCCGACCCCGGCAAGCACAGCGCGCTCGTGGACATTGAGGTTGTTCGACTGCAGCTGAATGCAGCTAGGCAGCTTGTCTCGAAGAGCCTCGTACTCCGGAATCGCGGCCATCGGGTCCTCGGCATACCAACTGAGGACATGGTCCTCCAAATCGCTCAAGCTCCGGATCGGACCATGTTGGATCAGATACTCCTCGGCGGCGTACAAGCCCACCTCGTACTTCGCCAGGAGCTTTGAACTCACCGCAGACGAACTCGGCCGCGTCCGCATGATCGCCACGTCAAAGGAGATCCCATCCCGACTGGCCAGTGAAGGCGCTGAGATGATGCGAAGGATGATTCGCCCGTCTGAGAACAGGTCGCCGCATCTGGGTGCCAGTACGTGGGCCGCGAACCCGTCCGACGTGAGCAGGGTCCATTCCTCGGGCCCGATTCGCGATGGATCACCTTCGGTGAAGACCTCGTATCCCAGTGCGACTGTGCGAGCGGCCGGGAGCAGACCCTCCCCGTTCGAGTTGAGGGTCCACCCCGTGCGCTTCCGCGCGAAAAGACGCATACCCAGAGCTTGTTCGAGGCGTTGCACGCGACGACTCACAGTCGTATGGTCCACGCCCAGCTCCTGGCCTGCCCGCGCAAGGGTGCCGGCGTTCGCCAAGACGTGGAAATACCGCACGTCCTCCGCGTCCGCCTTCATCCTCAACCCTCTTCTCCGCGGAATCTGCCGTCAGAGCAGTGCTGTCTCTACGGCTCCGGTTCAGCTCTGCGCCACCCACACAGACATCGCCTCTTGGTATGTGTCCAATGCCTCCGGGCCATTATCCCGACCCCAGAAACCTGACTGGCGCATCCCCCCGAACGGGGTCGCCACAGTCCCTTCACTGTAACCGTTGATTGCCAAGGTTCCGACCCTGACTCGGTCTGCCCACCATTTCACCATGGCCAGGTCCTCACACCACACGGTGGAAGCGAGACCGTATGGTTCGTCATTGATTGCGCTGACCGCTTCATCCCGTGAGGACAGTCTCACCAGCTGCGTGACAGGGCCGAATACCTCCCCCCTTCCCAACTCGCTGTCGGAAGGCACGTTCTGCAGAATCGTCACCGGGTGCCAGTTGCCATGCGCCGGAACCTGCGGAGTCGCGTAGACCACTTTAGCTCCCTTCGTGACCGCCTCGTCAACCCAACGGACGACGCGATCACGAGCCTTCGCCGTGATCACCGGCCCCATGTCAGTGTCGTCGGCCAAGGGGTCGCCGACAGTGATGTCGCTCGCCGCTGCCACCAGAGCGTCACGGAACTGCGCGAAGCGATCCTCGCCCCCGACGAAGATCACCCGCGACGAGGCGGTGCAGTTCTGCCCGCTCGTGCCGAAGGCTGCCCCTGCGACATCGACGGCGATCGAGGCAAAGTCTGTGGCGTGCTCATCGTCGATGATGTAACCGGCCCGACCGCCGAGCTCGAGGGAGACCTTTTTGAGGTTCGAACGGGCAGACGACTCGAGGAACGACTTGCCGACTGGTCCGGAACCCGTGAACGTCAGCACGTCGATGTCCTGGTGCAGCCCCATCAGCCGGCCGACGTTCGCCCCCGTTCCCGTGAGCACATTGAGGATCCCGTCAGGAATCCCTGCTTCTGTTGCGAGTTCAGCGAAATGCAGGGCACTGAGGGCGGAGTCCTCGGACGGCTTGAGAACGACGGCGTTGCCGGCTGCGAGCGCCGGCGCGACCTTCCATCCCAGCATCGCTATCGGGTAGTTCCATGGGAGCACGGCGCCGACGACGCCGATCGGCACCTTACGCACCCATCCCCATCCGCTCGAGTCCTGGAGGAAGCGACCATCGTCGCGGGAGATGAGGTCTGCGTGGAAACGGAGATTGGCCACCACGTCGGGCACGTCCTCCTCCACGCTGCCGATGAAGACCTTCCCGGCCTCGACGGCGTCGAGGTAGGCGATCTCCTGGGCATGTTGCTCTACGAGATCGGCGAGCCGGCGGAGCACCTCGGCGCGGTAGGACTTGTCCTCTGCCCAGTCACCCGCCGAGAACGCACGTCGCGCGGCTGCCACTGCTTCGTCCAGCTGCTCCGGTGATGTCTCGGACAGCGAACCCAGAAGCTCCCCTGTCGCCGGTGACACCAGATCGATCGATTCGCCTCGCCCGCTCAGGCGCCGACCGTCGATGAAGACTCCTCGGTCGCCGTCCAGCAGGCTCTCGAGCGCCGTTCTGCCGTTCTCAAACATGTGCGTTGCTCCTTTCCATGGCATCGATTGTGGCGAGCAGCGTCTCGAGGGACTTCGTCGAGGCGGTGGGCAACGGTGCCCGAACCGCGCCCTGCTCCGATCCTCGGCGGCTGAGTGCCTGCTTGATCAGCGAGATGAATGCCGGATTGTCCTCGATCTGGCCGAGCGGTGTGGCGAGCCGGTTCCACAGCTCGACCGCACCATTCCAATTCCCATCCCGCACAAACTCCCACAGCTGCTGGCAGGGGCCCGGCAGAAGCCATGCGGATGCGGCGACCCAGCCGCTGGCACCCTGGGTGAAGCCTTCCAGAGCAATTCCATCGGCACCGACGAACACCTCAACGTCATCGCCGAGTGCCGCCCGCAGCTCTCGAATCCTGGTCGCAGCGCCCGATGTCTCCTTGACACTCCAGAATGATCCGGTATCGATGAGCTTGGCAAGATGCTCAGGCAGAAGATCCGTTCCGGTCGAGTGGGGGTTGTTGTAGACCATGACGGGCAGTTGGGAATTCACCATGATCGTGTGGAGCGCGGCCACAGCCGCCTCGGGCTCGAGCCCACCATAGTAGGGCGGGGTGATCATCGCCGCATCAGCTCCCAGCGACTTGGCCTTCGCGATGTTCTCGGATACCTCGGTGGGCGAATAGCCCATGCACCCGACGACGACTTTGGCCCGCCCGGCAGCGGCCTCCACGACTGTCTGGATGTGCTCTTCGCGCTCCGGTCCGGTCAGCGCTAATGCCTCACCGGTGGCGCCGAGGCAGAGTATCCCTCCGATGCCCGCCTTCAGTGCATTGTCGACTCCGCGCCGAAGCTCGTCTAAGTTCTGAGACCCGTCCTCACGGAACGGAGTCGTCGGCACGGCGAAGACCCCGCGCATGGTGTGCTGATACGTCATGAAAAAGTCCTCTTCTTGATTGTTGGGTTCAGTCGTGGTCGAACTGCTTTCCGACCACAGGATTGTGGCTCCTCGCTTGTACTACTCAAGCAAGTCCGGCAGCCAAGTGAGGATGCCTGGGAACACGATGCACAGGATGACGAACAGAATCTGCATACCGATGAAGGGCAAAGTGGCTCGGTAGATGTGTCCTATCCTGATGGCCTTCTCCGTCACACTCTTGAGATAGAAGATCGCAAAGCCGAACGGTGGAGTCAGGTAAGCAGTCTGCAAGACCACCATGAACAGCAGCGCCCACCACAGATCGTCGAATCCCTGAGCGGTGATTATCGGTGTCAGGATAGGCGCCGACAGCAGAATCACAGCCATTGTCTCCAGGAACATACCGAGCACGAACAGGAACACGACGGCGAAGATCAGTACGCCCCAGCGGCCACCGGGAGCCAACTCCGCCGCCTCTCCGACCAAAGCCAGCCCGCCGATGCCGGCGAACACCGCGCTGAAAGCGGCCGCGCCGGCAAGAATCCAGATGATCATGCCGGTGGTCTTCGTCGAGGACCAGCACGAATCCTTGAGCATCCGCCAGTTGAGGCCACCTGAGAACACGGCCAGACCCAGAGTGCCGACGACACCGATCACTGCGCCTTCCGTTGGAGTCGCCGCACCGGAGAGGATCGAGCCGAGGACCACGGCAATCAGAATGGCGGGAAGGACGAGTCCTCGTACCACCCGTCCGATACTCACCTCGGGCTTCGCCTCCAGACCAACCGGTTTGGGGAACGTCCTGGGCTTGAAGATCCCGACCGCTGCGATGAAGATCACGTAGAGAGCAGCCAGCAGAATGCCAGCAGACAGGCCACCGGCGAAGAGACTGGCCACCGACACACCCGTGATCGCGCCGAAGACGACCATGTTGAGGCTCGGGGGAATGAGCTGCCCCAGGGTTCCTCCTGCCATGACCGCTCCCAATGAGAGTTCTCGGTTGTACTTGTACTTCAGCATCTGAGGCAGTGCGATGAGTCCGAGACCGATGACTCCGGCAGCGACGACTCCGGAGATCGCACCGAGAATGGCTCCGACGACGATGGCGGCGATGGCCAGTCCTCCCCGCAGCTTCCAGCTCACCCGGTAGAGGACGTCGAAGAGCTCTTCAACGATCTTCGACTTCTCCAACAGCACAGACATGAGGATGAATAGAGGAATCGCGACGAGGGTGAAGTTGTTGATCGAACCGAACACGCTCGAGACTATGATCGGCATTCCACTGGTGCCCCAGGCCAGCAGACAGAACCCTATCGAGATGCCGAACAGGGAGAATGCCACTGGCACGCCCAGGGCGAGGAGGACGAAGAGAGCCAAGAACATGCCGACTGGCAGCATTTCGATGATGAAAGTCATTTGGCATCGTTCCCATCAGCTGAATCGGAGTCCTCGGCCAGTGGGACCCCAGGCAGGACTTCCTCCGAATCCATGGCCATGTCCTCTGCAACTGTCTCCCGCAGGCGGAACAGCTGTCGCAGGGATTCAAGCAGCAGAAGCAGGCCTCCCAGAGGAATCATCCACCGGAACCACCAGATCTCGGGATTGAATGTGGTCTGGAAGATGGAGCGCTCCCGGATTCTGGTGGATTCGATGGCCGTGACAGACCCCTGAATGATGAGGACCACTGCGACGATGGCGATGACCGCCAACGCCACCGCCTTGAGCGCGGTCCGCCCCCGAACACCGAGTTTGCGGGGAAGAATGTCAACCGCGACATGTTCGCGATCTTTGAGCACCTGTCCACCCGCGAGCAGCGCAGAGATGCCGAAGATGAAGATCGACACTTCAAACGGCCAACTCAGTGCCTGTCCGGCGAGCGCCCGGGCGATGACGTTGAGGAGCACGACGATGACGAGCGCAGGCATCAGCCATGCGCTGATCCCGGCGGCAATGGACTGCAGCTTCTTCATCGAATCACTCCGCCTTCTTCATCTCGGCTTCGATGGTGTCGGCTTCCTCGACGTATCCGAGTTCGCGCAGCACTGCGATGTACTTCTTCACGTATTCGAGTGTCCGATTGTTCTCGTGGGCGAACTCGCCCAACCATTCGTAGGCAATGCGTCGAGCTTCATCCGCTTCGGCATCAGGGAGAACGACGGTTTCGACCCCGGCATCGTCCCAGATCTTCTTCGCCTCTTCGTTGGATTCGGCGTAGTCGCCGGCGGACGCCCTTTTCGTGGCTTCCTGTGCCGTGCGGATCGCATCCTTGTACGTCTCGGGAAGCGAGTCCCAAGCTTCTTCATTGAAGATGAGGTCTTTGTCGGATACCGGACCAGTGTGCAGCACGGGTTCGATGAGGTAATCGGTCACCTCGTGGAGACCCATTTCGGAGTTGACCAAATAGTCGTTGAACTCTGCGCCGTCGACAGTGCCGAGTTGCATTGCCGTATACAGTTCGGGACCGGCGATGGAGATCGAATTGGCCCCCAACTGGTCGAAGTAGAGTCCCGCGACGCCGGTGGCGCGCAAGCTGAGACCGGCGAAGTCGCCGAGCGTTTCGATCTTCGATGTGGTCATGAAGATCTCTGACGGCCCATAGTCGAATGCACCGAGGTACTTGATACCGGCCCCCTCGTACGCTGAGGCGAATATCGGCTCCACTGCCTCGCTGCGGAGGTAATGTTCGTCAGCGGACTGCAGGGGGTCGCCGGGGATGCTGGCGAGATTGAACACCGGATCCTTGTTGGTCCAGTACCCGGAGAAGATCGCAGCGCCTTGGACAGTGCCGGTCGAAACGTTGTCATATGTTTCGGTGATCGGGAACAGAGTTCCGCCGCCGAAAGGTTCGATGATGAATTTGCCGTCAGTTTCCTCAGCGACGGTTTCGACGAACAACGGAATCGTGCTGTCGTATCGCGATGTTCCTGGAACTTGATGTGTGACGATGCGCCAGTGCAGGTCCTCACCGTCTTCGGCCTTCTGATTGAGCAAACCTGTGCTGCACCCGGTGGTCAACATCAGTGTCAACCCCAGCGCTGCATATTTGAGCGTTCGCATCTGCCCCCACTTTCCTGTCGTATGCAGGTATTCACAGTGGCGAGCCTATTTAGACATGTGACATTTTACAATGGTCGAAATTGCAGGGCGATCTGGAACATTGCAGATCAAGGCTCATGTGGGTTGGGCAGGATGAACAGACTCAGCACGGAACGCAAACTGCGCCGAACTCCTCTCGGAAAGGCGCTGCGGATATGCAAGAGGGCGGATCCCGTCTCCGGAATCCGCCCTCTCAATCAGGTCTCCTACTGTCGGAAGTAGGAGATCAGGCGCAGGATTTCGATGTAGAGCCACACCAGGGTGACCATGAGGGAGAACGCGCACATCCAGGAGTACTTCTCCGGGATCTTGTGCTTGACGCCCT
>NZ_JAPSIB010000003.1:259252-266500 GCF_031179145.1 Brevibacterium sp. | reverse complement strand
CCGGTGAAATCACCCTCATCGACCCCGACATCACTCAGGGTGACGTTTCCGGTGTTCGTCACCTCGAACGAGTACGTGACCTTCTGCCCGGCCTTCGTGATCTCTTCGGTATCGGACGTCTTCTTCAACTCGATACCAGGCGCAGGTTTCGCCGGCACCGTGACACTGGAGTCACCCGACTTCACGGGATCTCCACCACCCGGCGGGTTGCCCGTCGCAGCGGCGGTGTTCTCGATCGAACCCCGATCAACATCGGCCTGGGTCGCCTCATATGTGGCGGTACACGTCACCGAGTCACCCGGTGCCAACGACTTCGCCGCATCAGGACAGACCACGTCCGACATGTCACCCGACCCCGTGAAGTGACCCTCGTCGACCCCGACATCCGTCAGCGTGACGTTACCCGTGTTGGTCACCTCGAACGAGTAGGTGATCTTCTGCCCGGCTTTTGTGATCTCTTCGGTATCGGACGTCTTCTTCAGACCCAGACCCGGCTTCGGATCCTGCGGGATCTTCACATCCGACGGGCCCGACGTGACGTCTCCACCCTGCGGGTCCTGACCCGAAGCAGTCGCCGAGTTCTCAACTGAACCTCGGTCCACATCAGCCTGAGTCACCTCATAGGCGGCCGTGCACGTCACCGAGTCACCGGGTGCCAAAGATTTGGCTTCCTCGGGGCAGCTGATGTCGGACAAGTCGCCGGACCCGGTGAAGTCACCTTCATCGATCCCGACATCGGTCAGCGTGACGTTGCCGGTGTTGGTGACGGCGAAGGAGTACTTCACCGTGTCCCCGGCGACCAGCTCGGTCTTGTCCGCCGACTTCTTCAGCTCCAGAGCCGGCGCCGGCTTCACCGGCACGTCGACAGAGGAGTCGTCCGATTTCACCGGGTCCCCACCGCCTGGTGGGGTGCCCGTGGCGGTCGCGGTATTGGACAGAACGCCGCCGTGGTCCACATCGGCCTGGGTCACCTCGTAGGTGGCCGTGCAGGTGACGCTCTTGCCCGGCGCCAGTGACTTCGCCGCCTCGGGGCAGCTGATCTCCGACATGTCGCCCGAACCGGTGAAGTCACCCTCGGTGACTCCGACATCGGTCAACGTGACATTGCCGGTGTTCGTGGCCGTGAAGGAATAGGTGATTCTCTGTCCGGCCTTCGTGACCTCATCGGTATCAGACGTCTTCTTCAGCTCCAGTCCTGGCTTCGGATCCTGGGGAATCTTCACCGTGGACGGATCCGATGGTACGTCCTTGCCCTGCGGGTCCTTCCCCGAGGCGGTCGCGGAGTTCTCAATCGACCCCCGGTCCACATCGGCCTGGGTCACTTGGTAGGCAGCGGTGCAGGTGACGCTCTTGCCCGGTGCCAACGACTTCGCCGCCTCGGGGCAGCTGATATCGGACAGGTCACCCGATCCCGAGAAGTCACCCTCGGCCACACTCACGTCAGTCAGCGTGACGTTGCCCGTGTTCGTGACCGTGAACGAATAGTTCACCGTCTCACCGGCGACCAGCTCGGTCTTGTCGGCCGACTTCTTCAGCTCGATACCGGGTGCCGGCTTCACCGGCACGTCGACAGAGGAGTCATCCGATTTCACCGGGTCGCCACCGCCCGGCGGGGTGCCCGTGGCGGCCGCGGTATTGGACAGATTCCCGCCGCGGTCCACATCGGCCTGAGTCACCTCATAGGTCGCGGTGCAGGTCACGCTTTTGCCCGGCGCCAACGACTTCGCCGCCTCGGGGCAACTGATGTCCGACATCCTGCCGGTTCCGGTGAAATCACCCTCGTCGATTCCGACGTCCGCCAACGTCACGTTTCCGGTGTTCGTGACCGTGAACGAGTAGGTGATCGTCTGCCCCGCCTGGGTGACAGTGTCGGTGTCCGCTGACTTCTCCAGCTTCAGACCCGGCTTCGGGTCCTGGGGGATCTTCACGTCCGATGGGCCCGTGGTGACGTCCCCACCCTGCGGATCCTTGCCCGAGGCGGTCGCGGAGTTCTCAACGGAACCTCGGTCGACATCGGCCTGAGTCACCTCGTACGTGGCTGTGCAAGTGACCCTCTCCCCCGGCAGCAACGACTTCGCATCTTCGGGGCAGCTGATCTCCGACAACTCACCGGAACCGGTGAAGTCACCCTCGGCAATATTGACGTCCTTCACCGTGACATTGCCCGTGTTCGTGACCGTGAACGAATACGTCACCGTGTCGCCGGCAACGAGCTCGGTCTTATCGGCTGTTTTCTTCAGGTCCAGGCCCGGCTTCGGATCCTGCGGAAGCTTCACATCCGACGGATCCGAGGCAACATCCCCACCCTGCGGGTCCTGACCCGAAGCCGTCGCCGAGTTCTCAACCGAACCCCGATCCACATCAGCCTGAGTCACCTCATACGTCGCCGTACACGTCACCGAATCACCCGGCGCCAACGACTTCGCATCATCCGGACAGACCACATCCGACATGTCACCCGAACCAGTGAAGTCACCCTCGGTAACACTCACATCAGTCAGCGTGACGTTGCCCGTATTGGTCACCACGAACGAATAGTTCACCGTCTCACCAGCCACCAGATCAGTCTTATCCGCCGACTTCACCAACTCGATACCAGGCGCAGGCTTCATCGGCACCGTGACAGTCGAGTCATCCGATCTCACCGAATCCCCACCACCCGGCGGAGTGCCCGTCGCCGTCGCGGAGTTCTCAACCGAACCCCGATCCACATCAGCCTGAGTCACCTCATACGTCGCCGTGCACGTCACGCTCTTGCCCGGCGCCAACGACTTCGCCGCCTCGGGGCAGCTGACATCGGACATGTCACCCGTACCGGTGAAATCACCCTCATCGACTCCGACATCACTCAGGGTGACGTTGCCGGTGTTGGTCACCGCGAACGAATAGGTGATCTTCTGCCCGGCCTTCGTGATCTCTTCGGTGTCGGACGTCTTCTTCAGCTCGATACCAGGTTTCGGGTCCTGGGGAATCCGCGCGTCGGAGGGATCCGATGCAACATTCCCACCCTGCGGATCCCGACCCGCAGCTGTCGCCGAGTTCTCGACCGAGCCCCGATCCACGTCAGCCTGGGTCACCTCGTACGTCGCCGTGCATGTCACCGAGTCACCCGGTGCCAACGACTTCGCCCCATCAGGACAGACCACGTCGGACATGTCACCCGACCCCGTGAAGTCACCTTCATCGATTCCGACATCGCTCAGCGTGACGTTACCGGTGTTGGTCACGGTGAAGGAGTAGTTCACTGTCTCACCGGCGACCAGCTCGGTCTTGTCCGCCGACTTCTTCAGCTCGAGATCCGGCAGATTCGCCTTGTTGGTGAAGGTACAGAGAGCAGCGATGCCTTTGGCACCGCCATCGGGCATGGTGAATGTTCCCGAGGTTCCTGAACCTTGCGCGAGCTGACGTCCGGAGTTTTGGTCGACGCATTCCCAGGAACTGTCATAGTTCGGCGCACCGGTGCCCGACCCCTTTTCCGAGACTGTGTACTGCTCGCCCGACAGCACGAGCACAGGCCCTGCCGACTGGTCCTGAACACCGGTCTTGTCGCCCGCGGTGGTCGCGGTGTTTCCCCGGGTGATTCCCCCGCCGGTGACGGACAGATCGACCTGGTCTCCGGCAGTATGCCTGCCTTCAGGGAAGTTCTTCTGCACTTCGACAGTGCTCGGAGAAGCACAAGAGGCCATGTCCACCGAACCGCTGGTCCCCAAAGAGACCCGTCCCACCACAGCGCCGGTGGAGGGGTTGACTTTGAAGATCGTGTCGCTGCTGCCGACGTGGAGATAACCACTTCCCGCGAACGCGATTCCGTTCAGGGGCTTGTCCGCTGGCGTAGTGATCGTCGCCAGTTGGGTTGCAGTGATGGTGACCGTGCTTCCACCTGAGCTCGGAATCTCCTGGTCCACACGCGAGATGATGTTCTGCCCGTTGACTCCACCGACAACGTAGAGATTCCCGGCCGAGTCGAAGGCCCAGTCGCCGTTGGCCCCATTGTTTCCCGAGGGCACCCGGCCCCGGGCGACCAATCCCATCGAGACGTTGTTCTTCGTGTCGAAACCGTAGATCAGAAGCTCGCCGTTGCTGAAACCACCGTAGTAATAGTTGTGGTTGGCAGGGTTGATGCCGCCATGGGTCACCGGAGCATTTGCTGCCCCCGTGCCCAACCGCTTCGTCGAGCCGTCGGCTGCTGAGTATTCATAGATGGTCCGGGATCCGTCGCTCCTCGGAAGCACACTGATCGCCACATCGCCGAGGCCGTCCCCGTCACGGTCTTCAATTCCCAAGCTGTTCATATTCAAGGTCGGCTCATCAGAGACGTTGAATCGACCTTCGGCCGTCTGCTGACCAGTGGCTTGGTCGATCTTCCAGATGCTGCGATTGCCTTGACCCTGCTCGGCGTAGATTGCATTGCAGTCGAAACCGCTGGCGGCCTTTGCCGGAGTGGCAGCTGAATACGACTGCGCGAACAGACTCACCGCGGCCAGAAGCGCAATGACGACGAACATCGACAGAAGGCGAAGACTCTTCTCCGCACTGGGTCTCCACAACGAGAGTGGTGATCGCTCCGACAACGGTATTCCTCCTTGAAAGTGGCGCCGGGCCTGGATCTGACTCTGAGCAGCCCGGACAGGTGCGCTGATGCACTCCGCGTTCTTAGTGGACCCAGAAGATACATATGGTCCTCAGCTGGTGCGCACTCAAGACCAAGCCGATCTGTCTTGAGAGCAATTCCCTGTTCCTCTCAGCATGCTATCAGTTTGGGCTACCACTTGCGGCAGCGACCTGGAAGTTCACTTGCAGTCCATTCTTCAGACGCAGGTAGGGGTGCTGAGAAAATGACCGCTGTTTTTCAGGGCCTAAAGGCTGACCGAACGGGCTATGCCTCGTAATTCTGGTAGCCAGCTGAAACGCCTCCGTGTACTCTGTGAGAGGCTGCGTGTTCTGGGCTTCCAGACTGGATGGTTTCCGTTGTGAGTCCATCACAGCGAATCACGAGACTCGCAGCAGCACTTTGAATCATCACTCAACTGGAAGTGCTCTTCTTGAAGAAAGGGAAATGGATGAAACGGCGCATATTGCCGCATTCATCGCAGCGACGCGGGAACCACGCCGGCAGGCGTGTGATCTCTGCTGGGACCGCTCTGGTCCTGGCAGCCTCGAGCGCAGCTGCGATGACTTTGGCTGGAGTCGATGCAGCTTCTGCGGCAGAACAGAACGGGTATGTGTTCAATGATGCGTGGACACTCGAAGACCCCGGCTCGGCGGCGACTGAGAATACGCTCCCGAACGCACGAGATAACGTCACATACTCCGCGACCTCGAACCTGGCCCTGCGTACCGGCAATGTCGGCCTTCGCATGCAGCTGGCCGAGTCCGACAATACGGTCAAGGGCACCAACTATCTCAGTGACACCGGGGATCAGTCGGCGTGGAACGCTTCACCCAGTATGTTCGCCGGTTCGCCCACGACCTCAGATCTTCCTGCAGTTGCCGTTGAGACCAATCCCTCGAACTGCGGCACGTTCGATTCAATGGAGAAGGTCAACTTCGATGGTGTCTGCAAGGGCACTGACGAAGTCACCCTCACATTTGACAAGACTGTCACTGACCCGATTCTCGATGTCAGCGGACTCGGCGGTTACATTTGGGCACGCGCACAGGATGAGGACACCGGCAAGTGGTACGCCCGCGGTGGCTTCCTGCAACAGCAGTGGACTGTCGACACCGCCGGCGTGACAATTCAGAAGGCGGAAGGGACGAGTCCGACAGATCTGGACATCACGTCCACCGGATTCAAGCCTTCGAGTCGGAACGCCGGAGGCTTCTGCGATACCGGCTCCCAGGATGCACAGGGAACCGACTACCAGACTCCGCAGACCGACACTGCAGGCTGTGGCTCAGTGGTCCTGCGCGGAACGTTCGACACTGTCAAGTTCCGAGTTGACAACGATGTCGCGCCTTTCAGCGCTTTCCCACAGAGCAGCCACGGGACCGGAGACCTCTACTTCCAGGATGACGACTCGCAGTGGGCCGACGGCATCAACGGCCTGAACTCCACCTATGGCGAGTCGCCGAAACTGCCCTACAACACTTGGCAGGTGCAGAACGACCAGGCCCACTATTCCGTACGAGTGCCTCAGACCGGCGTGATCGGTGATCGTGTATGGCAGGATGCCAATCGCGACGGCATTCAGGACGAGGGCGAATCCGGAATCGAAGGTGCCACCGTTGAGCTGCTCACCGAGAACGGCGAACCCGTACTCGACGCCGACGGCAATCCGATCACCACAACATCGGATTCCAATGGCGCTTACAAGTTCGACAACCTGCCCCTGGGTAAGTACAAGGTCCGGTTCTCCAACGTTCCCGATGGCTCAACGCCTACGGTCAGCGGTGCCGGCGACGATGCGGCTAAGGATTCCGACATCGATTCGAGCGGAGTCACAGGAGTCATCGACCTCAACACCGATGTTCCGACCACCGACTCCGTCGACGCTGGTTTCGCACCGGCTGAGGTAGCGCCGAAGGCTGCCGATGACACCTCCGATGGCAACAAGATCGGCGACCCCACCACCGTCCCGGTGCTGGACAACGACTCCGAAGGCCTCGACCCCACCACCGTCAACATCACCGACCCGGGCGGCAACCCCGTGAAGGAACTGACCGTTGACGGCGAAGGCAAGTGGACCGTTGGCGACGACGGAAAGATCACCTTCACCCCCGCCGATGGATTCGACGGCAACCCAACACCGATCGACTACACCGTCGAAGACAAAGACGGACAGCAGACCGGTGCCAAGGTGACCATCACCTACCTGCCCGAAGCCACCGACGACGAGTCGCTCAACAACAAGCGCGGCACCGCCGTGACCGTTCCCACCCTGGGCAACGACAAGGGCGACCTCGACCCCACCACCGTCAACATCACCGACCCCAACGGCAACCCCGTGAAGGAACTCACCGTTGACGGCGAAGGCAAGTGGACCGTCGACCCCAACACCGGTGACATCACGTTCACCCCGGCCGACGGCTTCAACGGCAACCCCACACCCATCGACTACACCGTGAAGGACACCAACGGCAACGACACCGGCGCCAAGGTCACCATCACCTACGTCGATGCGCCGAAGGCTGCCGATGACACCTCCGATGGCAACAAGATCGGCGACCCCACCACCGTCCCGGTGCTGGACAACGACTCCGAAGGCCTCGACCCCACCACCGTCAACATCACCGACCCGGGCGGCA
>NZ_JAPSIB010000003.1:0-259152 GCF_031179145.1 Brevibacterium sp. | reverse complement strand
AACACCGGTGACATCACGTTCACCCCGGCCGACGGCTTCAACGGCAACCCCACACCCATCGACTACACCGTGAAGGACACCAACGGCAACGACACCGGCGCCAAGGTCACCATCACCTACGTCGATGACGATTCGACCGGCAACGATGCGAATGCATCCGCTGACCCCGGTGATGCCGATGCCTCCACGGATCCGAGTGACGCCGATGCCTCGGCCGATCCCGGTAGCGCGGATGCTTCGGCTGATCCGAGTGACGCCGATGCAAACGCATCGTCCGATCCCGGAACACCCGGTGCCAACGCCGATCCGAATTCCAATGCTGATGCCTCCGCCGGTACCGACGGCGGCGACAGCTCTGGGAACTCGGACAGGCCAAGTGGCGACCTTCCAAGGACTGGAATGGATGCATTCGTCGGTGTTGCCAGCATCGCCGGAGCTCTCCTGATCGTCCTCGGCGCAGCAGCGGTTCTCGTTGCACGCCGCAGTAGGAACCGATTCGGCCAGTAAGCTGTAGCGGGTACCTGGGGCCCGAAGCCTCTCACCAAAGTGAGGCTTCGGGCCCCAGCTCTATGCGCAAGAGTGCAGTTCTCATCTCCGACCCGATGAGGGCTTAATAGCTGGAGCGAAAGTGTACTATTGGCTAGCAGTTCGAAACAGCCGGTAAGGGAGCTGAAAGCTATGGATCGCCGCGAATCAGCATCCTCTGGAGTTGCTCCTCTCCCCGCCCCGGAGAGCGAGGTCGACAGAGTCTACGCAGGATTGCGAGATGAGATCGTCACGGGCCGACTGCCTGCCGGCGAGCTTCTCGTCGAACGACTTCTGAGCGAACGCTTCGGTCTCTCCAGTCGGGTTCCCATCCGTGAGGCATTGCGGCGGTTGAAGGCCCAGGGCCTCATCGACCACGAACCGCGACGGCGAGCTCGGGTCCACGAACTCACACCGAGAGAACGCGCCAATCTGGCCGAAATGTATCTTGCCTTCGATTCCCTATCCTTGAACCTCGCCGCTCAGCGCAGAGATGACCAGGACTTGGCACAACTGCGCCGATTGGCCGAAGTGTGTCGTTCTGAGAAGGTTTCGGGTGACCCAGAGGAGCTCATCCGCCAGGGCCTCAAGTTTCGCGAGGCGGTATTCTCTTCAGCCAAGAACACGGTGCTTGACGAAGTCAGGCACCTGATCCAGAGCCGTTTGGAGCTGCTCTTCAACAACTCGCTCAGCCTGAAGCTCGGCATCGATCCGACTATGTTCGGTCGCGCGGCCGAGGCTATCGCTGAGCGTGACTCGGAAGCCGCGGTGGAAGTGTTTGTGGAGTCCACACGGAAATGGCAGCGGGCTTGGCATGAAGGGATGTTGAGCACTCTCGATTCCGAGTTCACTGACGACTCAGACGATAAACAGCACCGTGTGGAACACGGAGAAGCCGAGTCGGTTCAGCACACTGCTCCCCACTTTGTCCGAGTAGCCGATACTCTGCGCAGACAGATCATCATCGGTGTAAGACAACCCGGAGATGTGCTGTCGGAGCGCAATATTTCGCTTGAGTTCGATGTCAGCCGCTACCCCGTACGGCAAGCGATCGAGGTGCTTGTCCGTGAAGGGCTCGTCACTGAGGGAAGCGACCGCGCTGCCTCTCGAGTGCGTCCCCTCAGCGACATCGACGGGATCGCTCTCATCGATGTGTGTACTCAGCTCGATTCAACGGCGGCTCGACTCGCTGCTGAGCGGGCCTCATCCGACCATCTCCGACAAATGAGGCGGATTGTGGCTCAGGAAGAGGAATTCACTCAGGCTGAAGACAACGAGGGTCTGCTTGAGGCCGCATTCGAATGGCGCGAGGTCCTGCACAGAATGGCCGAGAATGAACTGGTTCACGAAATCAACGGGATACTGAAGTCTCGAATGAGACTCCTGGTCACCGCGTTGCCGTTCTCCAAGGAGCTGGTTCGTGCCCATCAACTCACCTTCGAGGCGATTGCGCTGAGGAACCCCCTGATGGCTGAGGCAGTCCTGCCCAAGCTCCTCAACACCGAACGCAAACACACTATGGTCTCGCAGGTGACCAGCGCTTAGAGCGTGAGGGGATCAGCTGACTCCCTTCTGCGTGGCAGTCCCGTTGACATTCAGAAGTGCTTGGCGGAATTCTGCTCCGTAAGCGACTACGAGTTAGTCGCCGGGTGTACCCGAGTTGGTGTGAGAGTTTGAACGCGCAAGCCGCGAGTACGCAGCGCGCCCAGGCATCAGCTTTCCACGAGTACTGAACAGGAGGTCCGATCAGATCCTGCTCGGGTCCCGCTCCCACGAGAGCAATACAGCACTGCGGGCTTCCAGTTTGAAGTATCGACAATCGCTCACAGCCCAGTTCCCGCAGCCCTATGCCTCCGGGTTTATCCCTTCTCCAAGAGATCGCAACGAAAGCTGAATATCTTGCCAGGGTTCGAAGTTCCTTTCTCAAGCCGCGCTCAGTATGATGAAAAGCACTACGGGCTACCAGAAACCATCCGCTGAAACCCCTCGAATCGGTAGGCCTACCGAGGCCACCATCCCCGGCGTCGGCTCCCAATAGAGCCCTCTCCGATCGCAGTTGCCTCAGGTTCGAGTCGGCATCGTTGACGAGAAGGGAACTGTTCCATGTCGAAGAGAACTGTGACCGACAAGTTCGAATTGGAACAGGCGCTCTGTGAAGGCGTGGACGCCATCATCGTCGAAGGCCAAATCCCCGGGCTCACCGGCATCACCCTTCCCCCGGGCACAGCGCTCCAAGGCCGAGAGGAAGCCGTCTTGGAGTTCGGAAGCAAGGGAATCACTGTCACCATCGACAACTCGATCTCCGATCTCACCATCGCGGCAAACCCGAGCGACGTGGCAATCGGCACCGACACCTCCCTGCTGAGCATGGGGCGAATCACGCTGACCAATGTGGTGGTCTGCGGCCAAGTGGCACTGATCATGGAAGACGTGCTGTCGGAGGGAACGGCGATCGTGGACAGCCTCACGATCACGTATGCCGACACACGGGGACGAGCACACCGACCGCGAACCGGCGAAATGGAGATCCTCCAAGGCGCCCTGACTGTGTGGAATCGCCAGCGAAGCTCAGCGTCAAAGCTTTTCGCGTCCCTGGCTCAGATCACCGTCGGCACGATTGACGCTCCCGTGCGAGGCACCGGAATTCTGCTGTCCGGAGGTACCTGCCCACGGTCTTGCCAGGTCGGAGTCGAGAAGCTGTCGACGAATGCGGTCGTGGTTGACGGAGGCATCCCCGAGCGCGCTGGAGATCTGATCGCAGGGGGCATAGTCATCGGACCCGGAGTCAATGCAGGCACTCTGCTGAGCAACGGCCCCATCCTCACGCGCGACCATCGCGATTCCGCGATCGTCGACCTTGGCGAGATCTCCCACATAACAGTGGACGCCCCTCTCGCCGCCTCTATGCCCTGACCCCACCACCTGGAAGCCCATAAAGATCATCTCGCCCGTCCCGGCAGATTTGCGAATCGCAATCTATGGGGTGAGCCATGCGCTATTGAGGATTCTGGAAGCCCAACGTGGTACATTCGTCGGGAAAGCTTCGCGTGAAGATCCTGCACGGCTCCTCACTCTCGACGAAGACAAGGTGTGAAGGTCACGGAGACCGGGCAGAGGAATCGATCAGTCCCTGCCCTCGTCGAACCACGATCTTCGGCAAAGACTGGAGTGCACCCATGAAGATCGGCGAATTGTCCAATCGCACCGGCGCAAGCATCCGCTCTCTGCGCTACTACGAAGAGAATGACCTTCTGACTCCGACGCGGCTGCCCAGCGGCTACCGGATCTATGAGGAATCCGACGTCGTCCTGGTCTCACATATCCAGGCACTGATCGAAGCCGGCTTCACCTCGGCGAAGATCAAGCAGATCCTGCCGTTCCTGACCAACTTCGAAGAAGGCGTCGAACTGACGTGCTCACCGGACGTGCTGGGTGAGGTCATTGCCGAGCGAGAAGGACTCGTGCACAGGATCACTGTCCTCAAGGATTCGCTGAAGGCCTTCGACGCCGTGATCTCTGCCAGCCGCACCGGAATGAGACAGGCCGGATAGGAGCACGATTGCCCGCTCAGCGCACCGGCAGATGTCCTGCCGAGGCGCTGGGCGGGCTATCCGTCAGAAGGGCCCGTCAGGCGGTCAACGGTTTGGACGGATGGTCGATCCGCCCGGTCACCCGACGAATGAACGTCGGGTCGTCCTCGCAGGTGACTTCTACATCGAACCAACCGTGATCCAGCGGCCAAGGGACCTCCGCCTCGCTTCCGGCGCGGACCTTCACCGAGCGCTTGCCTCCCTCGTAGGCCCGCGAGATCAGCTGAACCTTGGCTGTCCTCTCGGCGTCGTTACCCACGGTGATCCGCAGCTTGTGCCGATCGATCAAAGGCGTCACGTCCACCCCTGCAGCGGATCCTGACTGCGACCCTCGCGCTTCGTACCAGAATCGGTCCGGTCCCTGCACCACAACATCCCAGGTCTCCCCGACCGGCACACTCACCCGCTTCGTCCCACCCGGTTCGATCGTCAGGTGTTGGGGCTTGGACTCGGTCTCGGCTGCTGCGAACGGATAGACCGCATAAGGCGCGGCAACCGTTCCACGATTGGAGATCGACACCTCGATCTCTCCATCGTCGAACCGGGCAGACACACTGGTCGCGTAGGGAGTTCGCCGGGAATCCTTCCTCCCGGCCTCCTGCTCCGGGATCGTCTGATCCGCGGGCGGGTTCGGCTGCCACCGCTTGATCGGGGCTGGGACCGAGTCGGGCTGCTGGAGAGTCGGCGGTTTGCCCGCATGTTTGAAGTCGAACGCCGACGTCAGATCGCCTGCGACCTGACGTCTCCAGCTCGAGATGTTCGGTTCCTGCACACCCGTCCACCGCTCGAGGAACCGGAGCGCTGACGTGTGGTCGGCAAGCCTGGAATCGACGTATCCGCCGACAGTCCACGGCGAGACGACAGTCATCGGCACGCGCGGACCGAAGCCGATCGGCTGTCCGTCGTACCAGTCGTCGGAGTTCCTGCTCGACGGGCGAGGAGGCACCGGCGGGGGGGACATGGTCGAAGTACCCGTCGTTCTCATCGAAATTGATGAACGTGACGGTGCTCGACCATGTGTCGAGGTCCGAGGCAACGACATCGAGGAGGTCGTAGATCAGGTTCGCGCTGCCCACCGGCGTCGACGAACTCGGGTGTTCCGACAGGGCCGCAGTCGGAACCACCCAGACCACCTGCGGCAAGGTGCCGTTCGCGATATCCTCTTCGATCCGCTTGACCAACGTCCCCGGACGACTGCGGTAGATCGCGCGGTCGAACAGGCTGCGCTCGGCCCGTGTCAGAGCCTTTCGCCCTTCGTCAAGCTGGCTGAGCAGCCGGTCCTGCTCTGCGGCAGGCTTTCCGGGCAGAGCCTCGTAGAACTCCTCGGTCGTCCGGTACGAGCCGTCGACCTTCCGCAGCGCTTTTCGGCCGATCTCCTTGAACGGCTTGAAGTACTCGATCGAGTTGTCGGTGAAGTTATCCCACTCCTGGTAGATCTGCCAGGAGATCCCCGCGTCCTCCAACCGCTCCGGGTAGGTGCCCCAGTCATACCCTGGGTGATCCTTGTCGTAGGCGTCGTTGGTCACTGCGCGCCCACCGGTCGGCTCCTCGCCGACCTTTCCGGTCCAGAAGTACATCCGGTTCGGATTCGTCGACCCGAAGACCGAACAGTGGTAGGCGTCGAGGATCGTGAAGGTGTCGGCAAGCTCGTACTGCAGTGCGATGTCGCGACGATCGTAGTACGTCATCGACCCCTCGCCCTTGTTCGGCACCCACTGGTCGTACCAGCCATCCGCCCATGCACCCGTGGCATCGCGAAAACCATGCGGCAGAGCACTGAGGTACTGAATGTCGCCCGCCGGCCGGCCTTCCGCCGCCGCGGCCTCGCGGAGGGAGAACGGGAGTACATCGCCCTTCACCCCCGGCTGATGGAGGATCGTGTCCCCTCCTCGTCGACGCAGAGGATCCCGATCCCCATACCCACGCACACCGCGCAACGTCCCGTAGTAGTGATCGAAGGATCGATTCTCCTGCATCAGCAGGACCACATGCTCGATCGCACCCATACCACCGGACTTCATCGGTTCTGCGAGCGCCCGACTCACCGATGGCGGCAGAAGAGAGCTCAGCGCTGCGACTCCGGCGACGGCTCCTGCGGTTCTCAGCACCTGCCGCCGAGTCGCTCCGGTTGCAGAACCAGCTGGAGAATATTCTGTGCTATTTGATGGTGTTGAATCCATGTTGAACACGGTAGCTATGTTTTGGTGAACTCAACTTGGCGCCTTCTTGAACGGCGGGTCAATTCCACTGGAGAGTATCACCGATGATTCTCACGAGAAGACCCCGACGACGAGGTTGATCGCGGTGGCGAGGATGACGGCGTTGAAGACGTAGGACAGCAGGCTGTGGCGCAGCACCACAGCGCGGATCGCCCGGTCGGAGACTCCCGTGTCGGTGACGCCGAAGGTCATTCCCACGGCGAAGCCGAAGTAGAAGAAGTCCTGAAAGTTCGGGGTGTCCCCGGTGTTGAAGTCGATCCCGCCGGGTGTCCCGTCCCCGAAGTACATGTAGGCGTACCGGACTGCATAGAGGATCTGCAGGCCCGCCCAGGACATGAACACCCCGAGAAGTGCGACCGCGGCCGGAATCGGCCCCGCGTCGGAGCCACCCATGACCAGCAGGGTGATGATTCCCCCGATCCCGCACAGCTGCCCACCGGCGACGATCACCTCGTCGACGAAGGGGCGGAAGTCCTGCCGGCTGGCATTGGCCTGCGTCTCGGCCGATGTCATCGGCCACAGGACGACCGTACCGAGAACGACGAAGAGCGTCGTCGCGACGGTGACGCCGATCAGCGCCCCCAGACCCGCGCCGGTGAGGAGCCCGGCGACGACTCCGGCAGCGACTCCCGCGCCGACAGAGATGAGAAGTCGCTTCGTGGCGCTGATGAGGATCGACGGCTTCACTCCGATTCCCTTCTCATAGTCGTCCGAGAATTCCCGTGATGTTCTCTCACGTGTGTACGCCGCCGTCGGGAATCGAGCTCAGCGGCACACTCGACTCAGCGGTCAGTGCGAGGAAGCCGAATGTCTCCTGCAGGTAGAGTTCGACGAACTCCGAGTCGTGGCTGCTGTAACCGATCGACAGATCCTGGCCGAGGTGCAGCTCGTAGTCGCCGCCGCGCGTGGAGATGAGGAGACCGCCCTCGAGCGCGGGAGCCCAGATGATGGCACCTTCGGGCAGGAGTCGCGCCACGTGGTCGCGGATGGGGTATCCGTGGTCGGTGGACTCCATGATCTTCGTGTACTCGTCCGACGACAGCAGGAGGCTGTAGGGTCCGTCCACGCCCGCCAGGCGCAACGAACTGAGCGCATGGGCGACCGTGTCGGGGATGTCCTCCGCCCGTGCCGGCAGGTTGATGGGAGTGTTCGAACTCTGCGGGATCACTCCTCCGATCCCCGCCATTCCCATTCCGCTGAAGATCGCCCGGTCCTCGGCGATGGCGATGGCCCGGGCCGCGTCCTTGACCGGCTGCCAGTCCGAGTCTCCTGCTCCGCGTTCGACGTCGTCGACTGCGGCTCGTGTGACGCGGAAGGGAACGCGCAGTTCGATGACCGGCTGCACCTCCCGCTGGGAGACGATGAGAGAGTTCTCGTCTGATCGCAGGGCCCGCACGTGTCCGGTTCCGATCGCAGAGAGTTCGCAGCCCTTCGGCCCTTCGACATCGACCACCCGCCGTCCGGCGATGTTGCGTCTGAAGGTCCTGGTCGCCTCCTCGGCGATCTGCGCCCAAGCCGGTTCGGAGACCGGTGCCAGTTCACGATGCAGGTTATTCATGGTCCGCTCCTTTGAGACTGCCGATTCGCAGGCTTCCGTCGTTGACATATTCGCTCGCCGAGGTGGGTCCCGGCTCATGCCTGTCCTCATCCTTCATCCGCGCCACGGGATCCTGCCTGCGCAGAGCCTCGAGGGCGTCGGTCGGATCGTCGAGGAAGTCGATGGTGGGAACGAAGAAGAGGCTGCCGGTCACGGCAGTCGAGAAGTCGAGGATCCGATCGTGATTGCCAGGCGGATCGCCGATGAACATGTTCTCCAGCATTCGCTCGGTCACCGCGGGATCCGACGCGTAGCCGATGTAATACGTTCCGTACTCCTCGGATCCCGGTCTCCCGAATGGCATGTTCTCTCGGACGATCTTCAGTTCGGTGCCGTCGGGAGCCTCGATGGTGTTGAGCACGACATGGGCATTGTCGGCCTTCTCGGCATCCGGGATCTCGATGTCGGAGAGCTTGTGGCGTCCCATCGCCTGCGACTGCTCCTCGACGCTCAGCGAGTCCCAGCTGGTCATGTCGTGGATGTACTTCTGCACGATGACATAGCTCGAACCCGTCAGCGGCGCTTCATCACTGCCCACCAGTGCTGCCTCGAGAGCAGGCTGATTGCGCGGATTCTCGGTCCCGTCGACGAATCCGAGCAGATCCCTGTTGTCGAAGTACTTGAAGCCCTGAACTTCGTCGGCGACGTCGACGCAGCCCGACAGCGCATCCATGATCTGCCTGGCCAGTTCGAAGCACAGGTCCGGGCGATCCGCTCGAATGTGGAAGAGAAGGTCACCGGGTGTCGACACGGCGGTGTGCACTCGGCCGACGACCGGCGTGAACGAGCGGAGGGACGCGGGCCTGGGGGCGTCGAACAGACGATCCCAGAGGACGGCACCGATTCCCACCACACAGGTGAGCCGCTCGTCCGTGGCTCGGAAGTCGACCGCGCGGATGATGCCCGCGACATCGGTGAGGAAGTCGCGAACCGCTCCTTCGGCGCCTTCACGCACAGTCAGCACCAGGAAATGAGCGTTCCTGGACGGGAACACCGCGACAGGCTGAGGCGTCACACCGCCTTGTGGATTGTCGAACACAAGCGTCCTCTCATCAAGTGCTGTCAGCCAGATATGGGCCAGTCTAGGCGAATACAACGCCGACGTCGGAGAGACTTGGAAGAAAGTGGAAACATCTGGGCTTCCAGCTTTCTGTGGATCGAGCACGTTATCGAGTCCTAAACTTGACGCTATGGCACGCAAAATCATCGAGCACATCACCGACGACCTCGACGGTCGGTCAGTTCCGACGGACCAAGGAGGCGAGGTCTCTTTCTCCTTGGACGGCATCGAATACGCGATCGACCTCAGCCATCGGAATGCCGATGACCTGCGGGATGCGCTCGCACCGTACATCGCCGTGGCCCGACAGCCGACCCGAGCCGGGAGGGGCTGGAGAGGGCGATGACGAAGCCGAAGTGAACCCGGCTCGAACCTGAGCCGTCTGCACGCGACGAGTCCATGCCACCCACCGGGTTCGACTTGCCCACCGGAAGCGGTATTGTTCAACAGTCGAAACCGGCGAGCGCGGGCTGACCTGCCCGGGCAACGCTGACGACTGACGGAGGAACGACATGGACTCAGACACCTCGGCGACGGGAAGCGGTCTGCGCCGCACGATCGGCCTGACCGAACTCATCTTCATCGGGCTGGTCTTCATCGGGCCGGCCGCGGCGGTCGGCGTCTTCGGCACCCTGGACGCCCGCTCGGGCGGAGCGGTTGCCCTCGTCTACGTCATCGCGACCATCGTCATGTCATTCACCGCGATCAGCTACATGCGCATGTCGCGGGAGATCCCGCGCGCAGGCACGGTCTTCGCCTACGCCTCGGCGGGCATCGGCCCTCGGACAGGTTTCGTGGCCGGGTGGATGATCCTTCTCGACTACCTCTTCATCCCCTCGGTCGCCTACCTCTTCACCGGGATCGCCCTCAATTCGATCTTCCCCGCAGTCCCCGTCTGGGTCTTCACCGCGGCCGCCGTCGTCCTGACCACAGGACTCAATCTCGCGGGGGTCAAGGTCGCTTCCCGGGTGATCACGCTGGTGGTGATCCTTGAGGTCATCGTGCTGGGACTGGTCCTGGCGTTCGGAGTCGCGCATCTGGCCGCGCACGGACCGGCACGCGACTGGCTGTCCCCGCTGACCGGAGTCGACGCGTTCTCCATGACCGCGATCCTCGGCGCCGTGTCCGTCGCCATCCTCTCCTACCTCGGATTCGACTCCTTGGCGACTTTCGCCGAGGAGGCCAAGGGCGGTCCGCGGATCGTCGGCCGAGCCACGCTCATCTGCCTCGTCATCGCCGGCCTCTTCTTCGTCGCCCAGACCTGGGTCGGGTCGCTTCTCTCCCCCGTGACACCTGCAGAGCTGCGGATGGCACCCGAGCTGGAGGGCGCGGCCTACTACAGCGCGGTCGACGCCACTCTGGGCACGTGGCTGCATTGGCTGCTCGCGTTCGCCAAAGGCGCCGGTGCCGCTTTCTCCGCGATGATCGGTCAGGCGGCCGGATCCCGGATCCTCATGGACATGGGCCGACAGGGGCGGGTGCCGCGATTCCTCGCCGAGGTGTCTCCTCGTTCCGGGGTTCCGTGGAAGGGGATCCTCCTCGCCGCCGGAGGCAACGTCATCGTCGCCGGGTGGGCGGCTTCACGCGCGGACGGACTCGACCAGCTCACCTCGATCGTCGACGTCGGGGCGCTGACCGCCTTCGTCTTCGTCCAGGCCTCGGTCGTCGGTTACTTCCTCGTCAAGCGCCTCGGCAGCGAGAATCCCAGCTGGTTCCATCACGGACTCATCCCCGTCATCGGGGGCGTGCTGCTCATCCTCGTGCTCGCCAACGCCAGACCGCTGGCTCTGCTCATCGGAGTCGTGTGGCTGGTCATCGGGGTGCTCGTCTACCTGGTGCAGCGTCGCCGAGGCGCTCTGGCGGTGGAGTGAATGACCCGGTCGCTCAGCCGGCAGCGGCGGGGATCGTCTCCGTCTCCCCTGCCCCCATCCGGTTCCAGGCGTCGAGTCCCGCGATCTTGTAGGCTTCGGCCAATGTCGGATAGTTGAAGGTGTTCTCGACGAAGAAGTCGACGGTTCCGCCGAGGTTGATGACCGCCTGCCCGATGTGGATGAGTTCGGTCGCGCCCTCGCCGATGATGTGGGCTCCGAGAAGGCGACGCGTCCGACGGTCGAAGACCAGCTTGAGGAAGCCGGCGTCCACGCCCATGATGTGTCCGCGCGACGTCTCCCGGAACCGGGCCACCCCGACTTCGTAGGGCGTCCCGCTCGAGCGCACCTGCTCCTCCGATCTGCCCACAGTCGAGATCTCGGGGACGGCATAGATTCCGTAGGGGAAGCTCTCGGGAGGCTTGGGCACCGGTGCGCCGAATGCGTGGCACGCTGCGACACGTCCTTGTTCCATCGATGTCGAGGCCAGGCTCGGGAAGCCGATCACGTCCCCGGCCGCATAGATGTTCTCAGCCGCAGTCTGGAACGTCTCCGGATCGACCTTGATCCGACCGCGCGAATCGGGTTCGATGCCGACGGCGTCAAGGCCCAGGCCGGTGACGTTGCCGGCACGTCCCGCAGCGTAGAGCACCATCTCGCTGTGGACGATCCGACCGTCGGACAGGGTCACCCGCGTCCCGTCCTCGACCTTCTCGATGTCGGAGACCGACGCTCCCAGCCGCAGCTGCATGCCCCGGTCACGCATCTGATGGACGAAATCGTCGACGATCTCATGGTCGACGAAGTCGAGAATGCTCTGGCGGGGTTCGACGAGGGTCACGGGAACGTCGAGCGCAGAGAAGATGGTGGCGTATTCGACTCCGATCACCCCGCCTCCGATGACTGTGAGAGTGCGCGGCAGTCGGCCGAGCTCGAGGATCTCGTCGCTGTCGAAGACGTGGTCGCGGTCGAAAGGCACATGCTGCGGGCGGTGCGGACGTGTGCCGACGGCGATGAGCGCATGGTCGAAGCCGATCTCCGTCACCTCGCCGTGCTCCCCGGTCAGCTGCAGCAGGTGTTTCGACAGGAACTTCGCCGATGCTCTGATGTGCCGGATCGCGTTGCGCATGAACTGGTGCTGGAGCACCTCGACCTCATGGTCGAGGGTCTTGTGCAGCCGACGGATGAGGTCGCTGATGCCGATCTCCTGTTTGACGCGGTATCCCCTGCCGTAGAATCCGCGCTCTCGCCAGCCCGAAAGATTGAGCACGGTTTCACGCAGCGTCTTCGAGGGGATCGTCCCCGTATGCACCGACACTCCTCCGACCCGGCTGCCCCGGTCGACGACGAGCACTCTTCTGCCGAACTTCGCCGCCTGAACCGCAGCGCGACGACCCGATGGACCACTTCCGATGACAACCATGTCGTAGTGCTGCATGACGGCTCCTTTGTCGTGTACACAGCGATGACGCCGTCAGCTTACCGGAGCGGGGCACCCTGGTTACTCGAAGAAGCTCGCCGAGGCCTCGTGGGGACTGCCGATGACGTGCTTGAGCCCGGCGCCCTCGGTTGCATAGCGCTCGAGTTCCTCGGCGGGGACCATCGCGCCCCCGGTCAGCCAGATGAGATGAATCGTCGATGCGTCCAGCGGCCACGGAACCCTGGCCCCGGTTGCGTCCTCGACTGACTCTGCGCCGGTCTCCGCTCCGGCCGTCTGGGATGCGGCTGCGACCGCGCGCCAGGGGATCGTCAGTCCCGCTGTGGCTGAGGGTTCGACGTCGATTCCTTCTCGCTCGTGGAGGATGCCGACACCCGCTTTGATCACGTCGTCACTGACGGTCGCGAATGCCGAGATGAGCGGGTTGATGACCGGTCCGATGAAGCGGGACGGCCGGGCGACGGCCAGGCCGTCGGCCGCCGTGGCGCCGCTGAGGCCGATGTCCTGGACGGCGATGTCATTGTGCAGACCAGTCCTGACTCCCGCGAACATCGCGGGAACAGTGCTGGGTTCGACGAACACGCAGTGCACATTGTCGCCGAACATGCGTTTGAGTCCGTAGGTCACCCCGCCGGGGCTTCCTCCGATCCCGCAGGGAAGGTAGACGACGAGGTGGTGGCCGGCGTCGACCGGAACGCCGAGATCGGCGAGCTGCTCCTTCAGTCGCAGCCCCGCCACCGAATAGCCGGCGAACAGACTCACCGAGTCCTCATCGTCGACGAAATGGGTGCGCGGGGCTCCTTCGGCGGAGGCACGTCCGGCTTCGACCGCTGCGACGAAGTCCCCTTCGTATTCGATCACCTCCACGCCGTGACTGCGCAGCTTCTCCTTCTTCCACTCCCGGGCGTCGGCGGACATGTGGACCGTCGCGGCGAACCCGAGAGTGGCGCTGAGGATCCCGATCGACAGCCCCAGGTTCCCCGTCGACCCGACGACGATGTGGTGGGTGCGGGCCCTCTCCTGGAACTCCTCGCTGCTGTACGTGGCGGGATCAGCGGGGTCCATTCCGTACTCCGCGGCGACCGCCTCGGCGTATTCGAGGACCTCGTGGAAGCCTCCGCGCGCCTTGATCGATCCGCTCACGGGCAGGGCGTCGTCGCGTTTGAGCCACAGCCGGCCGGGCAGTTCGACGCCGAGGAGCTCGTCGAGTTCGGTCTTGGCTGCGGGGGCTTCGACGAGAGGGGACTCGATGATCCCTCCCGCCTCGGCGGTCTCCGGGAATGCGGACGCGAACCAGGGCGCGAAGCGCTCGAACCTCTCAGCGGCCGCCTCCATCAAGCTGTCATCGACGGCAATGTCGCGCATGACCTCGTCGGTTCCGGGAAGCGCGGGACGGAACCAGGTGGTCGGGACCTCCGCGGCCAGTGAGCGGATCACCTCGTCCTCGGACGGGGAGACCGGTTGGGCGTCTGTGTGTTCGGAGTTCATGATCGCGGTTCCTCCACAGAGATCGGGCTCCGACCGCACCGAAGCGGTCGCATCGTACTGTCTTGACTCTAACGCCGATGCGGTCGACTCAGAAGAGGCGCCGATGCCGCGACCATGGCTCAGCGCACACGCGTTCGAGGTTCTTTCGCTTTGGCAAGGCTAACCTTAGAAAACTGCAGTAGACTCGATCGTGAAAAGCCCTCCAGGCGGCCCGGACCCCACCCTGACCACTGTCGCCGACGACCGAGTTCCCGCGAGGAACGAAGGAGCACCCGTGTCACGAACACCTCTCGCTTTCGAAGCCACCGTCGTCGCGATCGAGGACCTCAGCCCCTCATTCCGGCGGGTCACTCTCGGCGGTCCGGGCCTCGAGGACTTCGGCGTGGCCGGACATCCCCGCGATCTGCGCTTCAAACTCGTCATTCCGCCGGCCGGCGCGACCGAGCCCACGTTCGACCTGCTCGGATTCCTCTCCGCCGACCATGAGCCCGGCATGTCCTGGTACCAGTCCTGGCTCCAGCTCGATCCGGCCGTGCGCGGGTGCATGCGCACCTACACGGTGCGGGAATGGCGCGATGATGCCCGCGAACTCGTCGTCGACATGGTCCTCCACACCGATGCCGACGGCCATTCGGGCCCCGCGGCGAGTTGGGCACAGACCGCCGAGGTCGGACACCGGCTGCACATCATCGGACCCTCACGCCTGGCTGGCCCAGAATACGGCGGGGTGGAGTTCGCGCCCGGCGACGCCCGGCAGATCCTCCTGGCCGGAGACGAGACCGCAGTTCCTGCGATCGCGTCGATCCTCGACTCCCTTCGCGCCGCCGAGGTGGCCGGGCGGGCGATCCTCGAAGTCCCGTCCCCCGCCGACTTCCTCGAGATCGACGCTCCCCCCGGGATCGAGGTCCAGTGGCTGCCTCGCGGTTCGGCCGCTCATGGTGAGCTCCTCGAACCCGCGGTGCGCGCGGCCGTCCGGGCGGAATCGCGAGTCCTCGCCGAGGTGGGTGCGCCGGAATCGGTCCGCAGGAGTTCCGGAGTCGACCTCGAGGACGTCGACATCGACGCCGAGATCCTCTGGGACGTACCGGCGGCCCTGACCCAGGCCGCACAGGGCAGCTCCAATGGCACCTCGGAGGACGCGCGGCCCTTCTACGCCTGGATCGCGGGAGAGGCCGGACCGGTCAAACGGCTGCGCCGCTACCTCGTCCAGGAAGTCGGCGTCGCCCGCCGACAGGTCGCATTCATGGGCTACTGGCGTCAGGGCCGCGCCGAGGGCTGAACGCGTGCGAACATCTTCCCGGGATTGAGGATGCCGAGCGGATCGAGGGCGGTCTTGACGGCGAGCTGGATCCGCTGAGCGCCGGCGTCGAGCTCCTCACTCAGCCACTCGCGTTTGAGATAGCCGATTCCGTGCTCACCCGTGATCGTTCCGCCCAGTTCCAAACCGGCGCGCATGATGTCGCCGAAGACCTCCTGAGCCTTCGCCGTCTCGTCGGCGTCCGAGGCATCGAAGAACACGGAAGGGTGGGTGTTTCCGTCACCGGCGTGCGCGACCAAGGCGATCGTCAGCCCTGATCGTGAGCGCAGCTCGTTCAAGCGGTCGCAGAATTCGGGCATCGCCATGCGCGGCAGGCACACATCGTCGAGCAGCTGGCCACCCCCGTGGGCATGGGCGAACCTCTCGTACGCGGGCTGGATCATCCGCCTGGCCGCGACGAGTGCGGCGCTGTCGGCAGGATCATCGGAGTACGCGACGTCGAGTGCGCCGCAGCGCTGAGCCACCTCGGCGAACATCTCCATGGTCGACTGCGAATCGAAAGGATTCTCGTCGACCTGCATGATGAGCATCGATCCGGCCTCGGCGTCGAGGCCGAAGTCGCCGAACTCGTTGAGCATGGACAGGCTGGAGGCATCGAGGAACTCGAGCAGGCTGGGGACTCCCCCGGCGGCCATGAAGTCAGCGACCGTCTGCAGCCCGGTGCGCTCATCAGGGAAGGTCGCGACGGCGGTGAGGGGATCCGGCAATGCCGGGACGAGGCGCAGCGTCGCCTCGACGATGATGCCCAGGGTGCCCTCCGACCCGATGAACAGGTGGCGCAGGTCGAGCCCGGCCACCCCCTTGGCCGTCTGCGGACCCAGGGTCGTGACCGTCCCATCAGCGAGAACCACCCTCAGGCTGCGGACGTAGTCCCGGGTCACCCCGTACTTCACACAGCACAGCCCGCCCGCGTTGGTGGCGATGTTGCCCCCGATCGAGGACAGGGCCACCGAGCCGGGATCCGGTGGGTAGGACAACCCGTACGGGGCCAGGTGGTTCTTGAGGTCCTGGTTGATGATCCCCGGTTGGACGGTGACGAGGCGTTCGGCCTCATTGACGGCGACGACCTGATTCATCCGCGAGACGTTGAGCAGGATCGCGCCCTGGGAGCCGTTGGCCCCGCCGGAGATCCCCGAGCGAGCGCCCTGCGGGACGACGGGCACGCGGTTCGCGGTGGCGAACCGCATGACCTCCGCGACGTCGTCCACCGAGGCGGCCCTGACCAGTGCGATCGCACCCTCATGGGGGCAGAAGAGCGCTTCGTCGCGGGCATGGGCGGCGACGATGTCAGGGTCCGTGGTCAGCGCGCCCGGACTCAGCCGCGCGGCCAATCCGTCGATCGCGGACTGATCGATGGTCGCCGGCTGCTGCGCGGCGATCGGCTGTTCGGCCGGTTGCCGGAGTGCGGAGGACTGCTCGCTCGCCCCCTGGTCTCCTGTCATGTGTCTCCCCCTGTACTGCGTCTTGAGCGCGCCTGCGGTGCGGTCGGCTGTCGTCCTACTTGGCCGCCGAGGAATCCACCTTATCGGGAGCCGGGGCGGCCTTGAGGATGAGGGTGACGATGCCGGCCGCGACCATGGTGGCGCCGACGACCCACATGCCGGCGTTCTGGGTGCCGGTGAGCTCGGCCAGCCAACCGGTGATGTAGGGGGCGAAGAATCCCGCCGAGTTGCCGAGTGAGTTGATGAGGGCCAGGCCTGCGGCCGCTGCCGCGCCGGCGAGGAACGTCTGGGGCAGGGGCCAGAACGAGGGCAGAGCGGCACAGATCGCCATGCAGGTGATGGTGACGGCCACCATCGTGGTGAACGGTGAGCTCATGTACAGCGCGACGGGGATGGAGATTCCGCCGACGAACAGCGGCAGCGCCACATGCCAGACCCGCTCATTCGTCCTGTCTCCGTGCCTGGACCAGAAGTACATGGTCAGGGCGCCGAAGCCCCAGGGGATCGCGGTGATGAGCCCGATCTGCACGATGGAGAAGTCGGTGCCGAAGCTCTCCTTGAATCCAGCGATGATCGTGGGCAGGAAGAAGCTCAGGGCATACAGACCGTAGACCATGCCGAAGTAGACGAACGACATCGCCAGCACCCGCGGCTGCAGGAGGGCGCGGCGCACGGGGTAGTGGAAGGTCTCGGACTTCTGCTGATCCTCCGAATCCATCCGTGTCTGCAGCCACTCCCGCTCCTCCGGAGTCAGCCATTTGGCATCCCGCGGGCGATCGGTGAGATAGAAGAGGCAGATGATGCCGAGCACCACGGCCGGCAGACCCTCGACGAGGAACATGAAGCGCCAGCCCGAGAAGTTCGCGAACATCTCGTCGCCGCCGGCGATGATCCACGAGGACAGCGGCGTTCCGATCACACTCGACATGGGGATCGCGAGCATGAAGAGCGCCGTGGCACGGGCGCGCACGCTGGAGGGGAACCAGTACGTGAGGTAGAGGATGATGCCGGGGAAGAACCCCGCCTCGGCGACGCCGAGCAGGAAGCGGAGCACGTAGAGCCATCCCGCACTGGGGACGAAGGCCATGAGGGCGGCGACGAGTCCCCAGCTGACGAGGATGCGAGCGAGCCATTTGCGCGCCCCGAACCTGTGGAGGGCGAGGTTCGAGGGAACCTCGAGCAGCAGATACCCGAAGAAGAAGATTCCTGCCGCGAACCCGAACTGGGTGGCCGTCAGCCCGAGCTCCTCATTCATCCCACCGGGACCCGCGATGCCGAGATTCGTGCGGTCGAGGTAGTTGATGAAGTACATGACGATGATGAAGGGGATGAGTCGCAGAGTGACCTTCTTCAGCGTCCGCTTCTCCATCGCGGCGTCGGCCGGCGATTGCCCACTCATGGACGAGTTCACCTCGGATGACATGTGATCTCCCTCGATCAGGACCGGGCGCGCTCCTCTGCCCCGGTGCACTACGGGATCACATTACGCCCGGCCAGGTCCCCTGTCGCCGATATCCGCTCCGATTTCCGGTAGTTGGGATCGGGGTCCGGGCGGGAGCGTCAGCTCACTCCGCCGCGATGTCCACTGTCTCGGGCTGCCGTGCTTCCTGCTCCTCCGGCTTGCGGATGAAGAACGCGAGCACCACCGGAACGAGGGCGATGAACCCCGCGAGCAGGAAGGCCGATTGCGCTCCCGGTGCACCCGCCTCGGCGATGCTGCGGCCGGAGGCCTGTCCCGCGTGCAGGGCCGAGGAGTAGATGGAGATGAGCAGCGCTGTGCCGGCGGCGCCGGCCACCTGCTGCAGGGTGTTGAGCGCCGCCGAACCGTGGGAGTACAGCTTGCGGTCGAGCGAACCGAGGGAGGCGGAGAACAGTGGGGTGAACGACGCGGCCAGGCCCAGGGACATGACGGTCTGGATGCAGACGAACACCCACGCGGGGGTGCCGATGCCCACGATCGAATACGCGAACATCGCCACCATGATCATCGTCGCTCCGGGCACGAGGAGCACGCGCGGTCCGCTGGCATCGTAGACGCGTCCCATCACCGGCCCGAGCAGTCCCATGAGGATCGATCCCGGCAGCAGGACGAGCCCCGACTGGGTGGCGTTGAGACCGATGACGTTCTGCAGATACAGCGGCAGGAGGGAGAAGGTGCCGAACATCGACAGGGCGACCACTGCCATGATGACCACGGAGATCACATAGTTCCGCGAGGTGAAGACGCGCAGGTCGAGCAGTGCGCCGTCGCGCTTGATGAGGACCAGCTGTCGCCACACGAAGAGAGCGAGGAAGATGACGCCTGTGGTGATCGAACCCCAGGCCAGGCCCGCCGAGGAGCCTCCGGAGTCTCCGTGGCCGCCGAACTGGCTGAGCCCGAAGACGATGCCGCCGAAGGCGAGCGCGGAGACGACGATCGAGAGGACGTCGATCGGGGCGCGCGTGGTCTCGCCGAGGTTGGTCATCCATTTCGCTCCCAGTGCGAGGGCGACGAGGGCGACGGGCAGGACGATGGCGAAGAGCCAGCGCCAGCCCAGGGAGTCGAGGACGATGCCGGACATCGTCGGACCGATGGCCGGAGCCAGGGAGATGACGAGGCCGACGCGACCCATCATCCGCCCGCGCAGATGCGCCGGGACCACGTTCATCATGGTGGTCATCAGCAGCGGCATCATGATTCCGGTGCCCGATGCCTGGACCACTCGACCGACGAGCAATGCCGGGAATCCGGGGGCGACGAGGCAGATGAGGGTGCCCGCGGAGAAGAGGATCATCGCCGCGAGGAACACCTGGCGGGTGGTGAAGCGCTGGATGAGGAATCCGGTCGTGGGGATCACGACCGCCATCGTGAGCATGAATGCGCTGGTCAGCCACTGACCGAGTTCCGGTGGGATGCCCAGTGTGGCGTTGAGTTCCGGGATCGCGATGGCCATCGTCGTCTCGTTGAGGATGGCAACGAAGGCAGCGACCAGCAGCAGCCAGATCACCCGCATTCCCGCCGGGTCGATGGTGTCGGTGTGCGTGGTTGGGGGTGAGCTGTCGCTGGACAAGGGTGTGCTCCGATCACATGGTCGAGTCGATGACTCCGAGCCGGACGCCGGTGCGTCGTCGATTCGGGGTCTGCCGCAGAGGGGAGTACGCGCGGACACTTCAGGCAACCGCCTGTCGTCCCGAGTTATTCCGCAGCCCCGCAGTGAACCACGACACGGGGTGAGGGTGGGCGCGCCTCAGCTCAGGGCCGCTGCCCGGGCACAGGCGGCGTCGGCATGCTCGATCCGTGCCCGGGCAGCTCGTCGGAGGATCTGCTTCGCGGCGATGTCCGCCCCGGCCAGCAGCGGAGACGATTTGTGCGGCGTCGCACCGATCGCGCTTCCGGGCTGGGTGGTCGAGGCGGGGATCCCGAGCACGACGACGCTGGAGTCGACCTGTCCGGAGGCGTCGACGAGGTTGTGGCCGAGATCGGCGTCTTCGCTGACGAGAGCGCCGGTGGCCTCGATGTAGTCGGTTCTCACTCCGTCAACGGCATGGATGCGGGCACGCCCACTCGTCAGCAGCGACTGGAGCAGCGGGTCGTCGGTCGCGGTCACCTTCCCCTTCGACATCCGGGTCTCGAGCAGCACCCGCGACTCCGCGACGCGGCCGGTGATCGCGGAGGTGGCGCGGAAGCAGGCCTTGTCATCGTCGAGCTCGATGATGGTTTCGGGCCCCAACAGGTCGACGACGCCGGATTCGATGAGCGCGAGGACTCGCCTCACTCGCTCCGAGGGCGGTCCGGAGGCGAGGAAGAGTCCGTCGGCGTCGAACCATCCGTGCAGGTCACGCACGAGGGACTCCCCCGCGACGGCGCCGATGGCTCCGAGGTCCTGAGCGGCGTTGCGCAGCACGCTCATCACCCGATTGACGGCGGCACGGGGGTGGGTGGCGGCTTCACTCATGGAGCCGAGTTCGTCGGTGATGAGGCGATCGACGAACTCCGCCCACTCCTCGGCGCTGACACTCTGTCCGCGGGTGGGGCGGCGCAGATCGGCGATGGTCCAGTTCCAGCGCGGATCGACGACCGCCTCGGCGAGCACCCGATCGACTTCCTCGCCCGTGCCGCAGCCTTCCAACAGCGGGATCCAGGCCGGACCCGGAGCAGCGGCGGGGGTGGATCGCTCTGCCCGCAGGTCGGCGCGAAGCGCCTCCGGTGCCCATGCGGACAGAGAGGCGAGGTACTGATCGGCGATCTCCTTGGCGATCGTCGGCCACACCTCGGCGGCGAAGTCGAGATTCCTGCGTCCCCGCAGCTCGGCGAACCACTCGGACGTCGCCCAGCGCGGACGATAGTCTCGCTGTGGGCTGTAGGGGACGGGTTTGGACCGGTACGGCATCCCCCGGCCCGATCCGGCGACGATCCGCGGCTCCCATCCCGAGGGGAGGTAGCGCAACCTGCCGTGCGGGTCGCCTGCCACCGATTCGAACCGGCCGCCCCACTCCTCGACGAGGCCGCCGATGACGTCGAAGAAGTTCGCACCGAGGCCGCGCACCAGCACGGTCTCACCGGCGGGCAGTCCGGAGAAATCGCGTTCGGCCGGCATCCCCGGTCGAACGTAGCGCAGCCCGTGCGCGTCGGCGAAGTCGATGCAGGCACGCACATGGGCGTCCGGCACCGACTGGACCATGCCCTGAGCAAGGACCACGGTCGGAGCTGCGAGCCGGCGCCCATCGGCGAGGACGACGCTCGTCGCCTCGGTGCCGCCGTCGGTGGATTCGACGTTCACCGATTCGACGTGATCGACGCGATCGAGGTCGACGGCGAGGGCGGTGAACTCGGCCAGTTCGATGAGAGGGTGCGCTGCCGCGGCGTCGAGCTGATCGCGGTAGTAGACGCCCTGGAGGCGCCGGGAGGTGAAGTCGAGGGCGCGCAGGGCGCCGGCTTCGGCGGCGACCCAGTCCCCTGCCGGATGCTCGCCGGCACGCGCGACGTCGTCCATCCAGTCGACAAGGGAGGGCCCCGGTGAGGGTGGGCCGCTGAGTTCGGTGGATTCGTCCGGGTAGATGGTCGTCGCCGAGGCAGTGGTGTTGTTGAGGTACTGTCCCGGCTGAGACGTCATCCACGTCGCCCCCGGGCCCACCTCCAGGGCGTCGACGATGGCGATCCGAAGCGGCGTCCCGGTGCGGCCCGGGTTCTGTCGCTCGTCAGCGCCGAGGCGCGCGGCCACCCGGATGAGGGTGGCCACTCCTCGCGGGCCACCGCCGACGATCACGGCGTCGAAGGTCTGGGAGGTCGGCGCTGAATCGCTCAACAGTGCGGGGGCGGCGGAGGAATCGGATGTCACCACTCAACTTTCGCAGATTTCCGCCGGGATCGCCTCCTGCCGGTCCGAATCCGTCATGTTCACCACGGTCCCGCTGTCGCGCGGCTGACTCCAACCGCCGAACATTGTTGGGCGATCCAAGCGGCCGTGAACGACCTCCGACCCGGTCAGCTCGGCTGCTCTTCTGTGTCGACCATCCAGGACACTCCGAAGCGGTCGACACAGGCTCCGAACGCCTCTGCCCAGAATGTCTTCTCCAGCGGCATCTGAACCTCTCCTCCGTCGGAGAGTGCGCCGAACACCGACCGGGCGGTCTGCGTGTCGGGAGCGGTGTAGGACAGGGCCACCCCGGTCTTCGGTCCTCCGTCGCCGGTGGGGTCGTCGGATCCCATGAGCAGGGTGTCGCCGAACTTCAGCACAGCGTGCATCACGCTGTCGTCCGGAGCACCGGGCATCCGGTGGTCCTCGGGGGCGTCCTTCATCCGCATGATTGAGACCTCACCTCCGAAGATGCCCTGGTACATGTCGAATGCCTCAGCACATTGACCGTTGCTGTAGAAGACATATGCGTTGATCGCCATGTCGTTCACCTCTCGATTGCCTCTGCGATTTCGGACGACGTCGTCCACGTACCAGTATCAGCCGGGCAGTCCACGACGGCGATAGTAATCGGGGTTCGACAGTGGTCGGGGTTCGACGACGGCCCAGCAGAACCCCTCCGAATCCAAGTGCGCCCGGCTCAGGTGCAATCGCTCCTAGCGGACGACTTCCCGCCGGATGTTGTCGATGCGCCGCGTCCAGCCACGGGAATCGAGGTGTTCGAGCAGCGGGATGACGACCCGGCGGGTCGTGCCCAGTGCCTTCCTCGCCTCGCTCGTCGTGAACGGCTGGTCCAACCCGGCAAGCAGCCGCATCGCCTGCGCCGGCGTGCGCGGAGAGACGACCACCCCGTCGCCGAGGCGCAGGAGTCGTCCCGCGCCCTCTGCCACCGCGAGCTCCCGCACTCCCAGACCGAGCTCGCGCAGGTCGTCGGCCTCCGGGGCCGCGAAGGGGTTTGCCGCCAATCGGCGTTCCACCTCGGCGACCCCGGCCTCGGCGGGACCCAGATTCGCTGAATGGCCAGGAGGTCGCGCCATGCCTTTGACGATCTCGAGACCCGACGCGGCGATGACCACGGAGACGAGATCCGCGACCGGTCGTGCCGCCTCACCGCCCGACGTCGCCGAGGGCAGCGGCGGTCGGGTCCGTCGCAGCTCTTCGGCGACCGCCTTCTCCGGCACGCCGGCGATCAGGGGCTGCGCCGCCAGGGTCTTCGTCACGAAGATCCGCGCGGCGGCAGTCCAGGTCTCCAGCGTCGGGCGATGGACCAGCCAGCCGGCAACCGGCTCCACGACATCCTCCGGCAGCGCCTCGGGCACCGCGAGCCCGAAGCCCGACAGTCGCTCACGTTCGACGGCACCGCGGCGAGCCACCTCGGCGCGGATGTCTCCCGTCTCCGGGCGGCCGGTGAGCTCAGCCGTCCGCCGGGCTCCGGCACCTCGGCGGTCCAGCTCCGGCGGATCGACGTCGAGGACGATCGCACCGGCGAAGACGTTGCGGCTGCCGGGATTGCGCAGGACGAGCCGATCGGTGACCTGCAGGGGCAGCGCATGCTCGAGGGTGAGGCGAGCATGATCGGCGTCGAAGGGCCGCACATGGACCTGGACCGCGGCGGTGCCGATGTGGAGCATGAGCTGTCGCACGCCGGAGTCGAGGTCCTCTCCCATGCTCCGACGCACGTCGATGACGTGGACAACCGGCCAGGTCCCCGGGGTGATGAGGGCAGCGCCGCGGTGGACGTCGTCGGCTGGGACATCGCGGAGATTGACGGCCACGCGGGCGGTCGGGGTGACGGTTCCGACCGACGAATTGCGGCTCTGCAGCCCGCGCACGGTGACCGTGCGCGGGCTCGTCTCCCCGACGAGCTGGAGGCGCTGGTCCCGGTGCAGGGTGCCGGCGGTGAGAGTGCCGGTCACGACGGTTCCGGCACCGGTGATCGAGAACCCGCGGTCGACCCACAGGCGCAGGCGGGCACTCGCGTCGGGAGCCGGCGTCTCCGCCAGCACCTCGTCGAGCTGATGAACAAGTTCATCGATCCCTTCCCCGGTGGTCGCGGAGACGGCGATGGTCGGAGCGTTCTCGAGCGGTGTGCCCCTCAGCTGTGCCCGGACCTGCGCCGAGGTGGCGGCGACGGAGTCGGGGGCGAGGTCGGCTCGGGTGATGACGACGATTCCGCGGGTGATGCCGAGCGCGGTGATGGCGTCCCTGTGGTCACTCGACTGCGCCTGCCAACCCTTGTCAGCGGCGATGACGAAGCAGACGACCGGCGCCGGTCCGACGCCGGCGAGCATGTTGGCGAGGAAGCGTTCGTGTCCCGGGACGTCGACGAAGGCGAGTTCCCGGCCGGAGGGCAGCGTGGTCCAAGCGAAGCCGAGGTCGATGGTGAGTCCGCGCTTCCTCTCCTCGGCCCAGCGGTCCGGTTCCATGCCGGTCAGGGCGCGGACCAGGGTGGACTTGCCGTGGTCGACGTGACCGGCGGTGGCGACGACGTCCATTCTCAGGTCCTCGGCTCGTGCGGGGCGGCATGCTCACCCTGCCGTCCCGTACGCACACTCTCCTGCGCGGCACGGACGGCGGCGGCCACCCGTTCGTCCTCGGTCTCCGGGATGCAGCGGAGGTCGAGCAGGCATCGGCCCTGGTGGGATCGGGCGACGATGGCTGGGTCGCCGAGGCGCAGGGCAGCGGCCAGGTCTTCGGGCAGTTCCACGGCCCAGCCGGGCAGAGGCACGCCCGGCGCTCCTCCGCCTCCGACTCGACCGTCGTGGGCGACGACCGCGGCGCCGACGGACTTCGCGACACGTGCGGTGCGGTCCCCCAGGTGGTCGAGGTCGATGTGGAGTGCCTCGTGGACCGGGTTGCCGGGGCTCGTCACCGTCGCCTCGATCGCGGCGAGGGTGAGTTTGTCCGTGCGCATCGCCCGAGCCAGGGGGTGCTTGGCGATCCGCTGCACGGCGTCGCTGCGACCGAGGACCAGTCCTGCCTGGGGGCCGCCGAGGAGCTTGTCCCCGCTGACGATGACGACGTCTGCTCCCGCCTCCAGGGCGGTCGTGATGTCGGGTTCGTCCGGCAGAGCCGGGTCGGGGACGAAGAGCCCGCTTCCGAGGTCGGCGATGAGCGGCAGTCCCTGCTCGTCGGCGAGGGCGCGCAGGCTCGAGATATCGGCTTCGGCGGTGAAGCCCTCGACGCGGAAGTTGCTCGTGTGGACTTTGAGCAGGCACCCGCTGGTGGGTGAGATGGCTCGGGCATAGTCGTCGAGGTGTGTGCGGTTCGTCGTGCCGACTTCGCGGAGTGCGGCGCCGGTCGTCTGCATGAGGTCGGGCAGGCGGAACCCGGCGCCGATCTCCACGAGTTCGCCACGGCTGACGATGATCTCTCCGATCCGGCCGGAGGTGTTCGTCGCCAGGGCGGTGACAGCCAGCAGCAGAGCAGCCGCCCCGTTGTTGACGACCAGGGCGTCCTCGGCCGCGGGGCAGGCGCGCAGCAGAGCGTCCCTGGCCCCGGTCCCGCGGCGGCTGCGCTTGCCTGATCCGAGGTCCATCTCGACGTCGACGTACCCGCCCGCCGCGGCGACAGCGGCCTGCGCTGCGGGCGACAGCGGGGCACGGCCGAGATTGGTGTGGACGATGATGCCGGTGCCGTTGAGCACGGGATTCAGGCTGGAGGGGCGCCGGGACTCAAGGGCGGAAATGACGCGGTCCTCCACCTCGGCGGCGGGGACAGACCCCTCCCGGGCGGCGGTCTGCACCTGGGTGATGACGGCGCGGACGGTCGCTTCGGTGAGGCGCTGGCCTGCGTCGACGACCGCGGGGAGGGAGAGCAGATGATCAGTGCGCGGGATGTGGCGGCGAGGATCCGCACCGGTCATTGCTGCTTCCTCCCGGAGTCGTGAAGTGTGGCGGAGACGGACGGGAATCGAACCCGCCAGACCGAGATGCTCGGTCTCACCGGTTTTGAAGACCGGGGGGCCCACCAGGACCCGGACGCCTCCACCGAGAATCCTACCCGGCCCGCTCGGTGCTTCCCGACGCGCCTCGTCCGGTGCGCCTCGACCTGGGCGCCTTGTCCGGGGCGCCTCGACGAACGTGCTCGATGCTCGCCCGCGCCTCGATGTTAGTCTCGCCGTATGACTGTGAGCACCGAACGGCTGACCTCGTACGCCCACGGCGGAGGATGCGCATGCAAGATCCCGCCGGGCGAGCTCGAGGATGCGGTGCGCGGACTCGTGGGACAGAAGTCGGAGACCATCCTCGTCGGTCTCGACGACGGTGATGATGCCTCCGCCGTGCTCGTGCGCGACGGCCTCGCGGTGCTGTCGACCGCGGATTTCTTCACTCCCGTCGTCGACAGCGCCTATGACTGGGGCCGGATCGCTGCGGCGAATGCGCTCTCGGACATCTACGCGATGGGCGGGACGCCGGTGACGGCGATCAACCTCGTCGGGTGGCCGCGTGAGCTGCTGCCGATGGAGCTGCTCACCGAGGTGCTGCGCGGGGGTCTCGACGTCGCCGCGCAGGCGAACTGCCCTGTTGCCGGCGGCCATTCGATCGATGATCCGGAGCCGAAGTACGGCATGGCCGTGACCGGCGTCGCCCACCCGGATGAGCTGATGCGCAACGACTCCGCCGAGGTGGGACTGCCCCTGACGCTGACGAAGCCGATCGGGGTGGGTGTCCTCAACAACCGCCACAAACTCACCGGGGAAGTCTTCGACGAGGCGATCGCGACGATGACGGAGCTCAACGCCGATGCCTCGCGCGCCGCCGTCGCCGCGGGGATCAGGGCCGCCACCGACGTCACCGGGTTCGGTCTGCTCGGGCACCTGTTCAAGATGTGCCGCGCCTCGGGGGTCGGCGCCGTCATCGACCATTCCAAGGTTCCCGTGCTCGATGGTGTCCGTGGTTTCATCGCCGACGGAAATGTCACCGGCGGCTCGCGCCGCAACCTCGATTGGGTCCGTCCGCATCTGCGTGCCGATGACGGCATCTCCGAGGAGGAGCTCGTGCTGCTGGCCGACGCTCAGACCTCGGGCGGTCTCCTCGTCGTCGGCGAACTGCCGGGCCATCCGGTCATCGGAGAGACCGTCCCCGGTTCGGGCATCCGGGTGCGCTGAACCGTCTGCGACGCATCGCGCGGTGCACCCGCTCCCCGAAACGGTTACGTCCCCATCCGGACTACTCCGCCTCAGCGACCGGTCGTGATCGAATCGTCGACGATGCCCCGGGCCCGGCGCTCCGCGAGTCGAGCGCGCTGCGGCTCGACGACGTGACGCGGGTCCTTCGTTGATTCGATACCGGCCTCGAGCATCCCGAACCGGGTGTACGCCGAGGCCGCGGCCAGGGCAACGCCGCTGACTGCGGAAACGGCGCGCAGGATCGTACGGGTCTTCGTCGATTTCGACTCCCGGAGCTTCCTCGACAGGAAGCGGGCGCCCACCTCGACGGCGGCGGCGCCGACGGCACCGGCGATGAGGAGCTTTTCCGAGCGATGCAGCTTCTCGCCGGGTTCGCCCTCGTCCATCGGCTCCACCTCGACGGGGTGCATGCGCTTCCTCATCCCCTGCATGGCGACCAGGTCTCCTGCCGCACCGGCGAGAGCGAGCAGGCGAGCCGGACCCGTCTCACGCACCGGGGCCAGGGCCATCGCGGCTCCGCCGGCGGCCATCGAGGCGGAGGACACGAACACATACGGCAGACCGTTGCGCCCAGCGGCATTCCAGGTCGGCACCGCAGTGGCGCCGAGGAGCACCGCGGTGTACGCGGCGAGTGGAGTGGCGAAGACTGCGGATTCGACCGCGGCAAGGGTCTCCATGGCGTGCAGCGGCCTGCGCAGGGGCCCCAGCGGCAGGAGCTTCTCACCCGTGAGCCGGTCGACCTCGATCGCAGCGGTGACACCTGCACCGACGCCGAAGCCGGAGAGGATCCACGTGCCCAGGCTCATCGGCGACGTGACCTTGACCGTGCGCATCATGTTGAGGAACCGCTCGGGCCGGCCGAGGTCGGCCACCAGCGCGGCGCCGCCCACTCCGGTCGCCGTGATCGCCGTCAGCCGGGTCGCGGAGCGCAGGCCCGGGCGCTCGGTGAGCTGGGCGCCGAGGCCCAGCAGAGTCGACCCGCCGGCAAGCCCGCCGAGGAACAGGTAGAGCGAGATCTCGTGACCCCACGGTGGAGCCTTGACGATCGACCTGCCGTAGTAGGAGGAGAACTCGACGTCCTCGACCATCGGCATCTCCCGACCGCCGTCGGCGCCCCGGTTCTGCCAACCACGGCCACCGCCCTTGCCCGGACGACCATCGCGGTCACCTCGGCGGCGTTTCCTCCGACCCTCGGCAAGCTCCGGCGGACGGTAGGAATCGAATTCAGATCTGCTCATGAACGATGGCTCCCGAAGAATGCGAGACCGGCGGCGACGACCATGCCGAGTGCCGCCATTCCGGCGGTGGCGTACATGTGCGGCAGGTCCTTGGTGGCGACCCGTGGGTCCGGCGGCAGGCCGTAGACCTCCGGTTCGTCGAGGATGAGGAAGACCGATCCGATTCCGCCGACTCCGTCATTCGGGTTGGCGCCGTAGAGGCGCGCTTCGGTCAGGCCCTTCGCATGGAGTTCGGCGACACGCTCGTGGGCCTGGGCGACCATGTCCTCGTGATCGCCGAACTTGATCGAGGTGGTGGGGCAGGTCTGGGCGCAGGCCGGAGTCTGCCCCTCGACGAGTCGGTCGTAGCACAGGGTGCACTTGTTCGCGGTCCCCTTGTCGGGCACATCCATCTCCGTGGCGCTCCGGCCACGGTCGGTGGGCGTGTTGATGGTCCCGTCATCGCGGCGTTCGATGACGCCGAAGGGACAGCCGGCCACACAGGTGCCGCATCCGTTGCAGACGTCGTTCTGCACCACGACGGTGTCGAACTCGGTCCGGAACAGGGCACCGGTGGGGCAGACGTCGAGGCAGCCGGCGTGGGTGCAGTGCTTGCACACGTCGGAGGACATCAGCCACCGGAAGTCAGCGGTGTCCGGGGGCGCGGTGTCGAGTCCGGCGAAGTCCTCGGGGTCGGAGGGCTGCAGGGCCCCCGGAGCGAGGAGGTCGATATTCATCTCAGGTGAGCTCGGCAGGGTCGACACCGGTTGGGCGGCGGCGGTCTCGTCCGTGCGGGGACGGATGCTGGGCATGCCGAGGCTGACGAGCTTGCGCCCTGACTCACGCGCCTTCTCGATCCGCTCGCTGTCCTGCTCGATGAACGCGACGTGCCGCCAGGTGTTGGCACCGAGACTGCCCGTGTTGTCGTAGGAGGACCCGAGCAGCTCGTAGGTGCCGTCCTGCGGGTTGCGGTTCCATTCCTTGCACGCGACCTCGCAGGCTTTGCAGCCGATGCAGATCGAGGTGTCGGTGAAGAACCCTTTGCGACCGTGCGCCGAGTGGTCCCAGTGCCCGTCGGCAATGGCGTCGTGTCCGAACGTCGACGTCGTCATCGGTCCTCCTCTTTCTCGTCTGCTCCGTCCGGTGCGCCCTCAGGCGCATCGGAACCTTCCGCGTTCCTGCTGTCCTCGGCCTTCCCTGTCTGGCGACCGGGAGTGACGTTCACCTGTCCGGTCCTGTCGTCGGCATTGGCATGTCCGTTCTCACTGGCCTCACCCGCCATCGGCGACTTCGACTCGGCGGTCTCGGAGTCCCAGCTGCCGTCGGATCCTTCGCCCTGACTCTTTCCGCTTCGGCCTCCGCCGCTCGACCCGTAGGTCCGGGCAGGAACCGTTCCGACCGCGGAGTGTCCTTCGCGGCCGACGTGTCCTCCGGAGTCCGCGTCCGTGCGCGCTGCCGCCGAGGCGGCCACGACCTCCTCGGAGACTGTCAGCGACTGGTTTCCGGACTCGGTGGTCAGTCCCGCGTTGGCCTGGAACTTCGCGACGAAGTCGACGAGATCCTCGCCGCGCGGCCTCCGCCCGGGCAGGACGGCACCGGCGACGTACTTGCTGTTCTGGATGAACACGTTCGGATCCATCGTCACGCCGAGGAGGTCGTTGGCCGAATCGCCTTCGACGACGGCGTTTCCGCCCACTCCCCAGTGGTAGGGCAGGCCGATCTGATGGACCGTTCTGCCCCCGATGGTCAGGGGGGTCATCCGGTTCGTCACGAGCACCCGTGCCTCGATGGCCGAGCGCGGCGAGACGAGGGTGGCCCACCCGTAGGGTTCGAGCCCCAGCTCCTCGGCGAGTTCCGGCGAGACCTCGCAGAACATCTCCGGCTGCAGCTCGGACAGATACGGCAGCCAGCGCGACATGCCGCCGGCCGTGTGGTGCTCGGTCAGCCGGTAGGTCGTGAAGACGTAGGGGTAGACCTCGGAACCGGGGTAGCCGGACCCGGGTGCGGAGAGGTTGTCGTCACGCTTCATCGTCAGTCGTGTGGGACTGTTCTGCTGATCGTAGAGCGGATTGCGCACGGTCGATTCCTGCGGCTCGTAGTGCGCAGGCATCGGACCGTCGATCATTCCGCTCGGAGCGAAGAGCCAGCCCTTGCCATCGGCCTGCATGATGAACGGATCGTCCCCGTCGAGCTGGCTCGGACCGCCGTACGGCTCGTCCGACCGGGCGCTCGGCGCGCGGTCGATCGGGAAGTCGGGACTGTCAGTCCCGGCCCACCGATCTGCCTTCTCATCCCACCACACGAGCTTCTTCCGCTCAGACCAGGGCTTGCCGTCAGGGTCGGCGGAGGCCCGGTTGTACAGGATGCGCCGGTTCGCCGGCCAGGCCCAGGCCCATTCGGAGGCCATCTCGTCCTGCTCCGCGCCCGGCTTGCGCCGGGCTGCCATGTTGACGCCCCCGGCATAGACGCCGGCGTAGATCCAGCAACCGCCCAGCGTGGTTCCGTCGTCGGTCATCTCCGTATAGGAGGTCAGCGGTTCTCCGTCCCTCTCCCCGCCGAGGTGGTAGCCGTTGATCTCCTTGAGCACCGCCTCGGCGTCGATCTCCTGATCATCGTCGAGCGGGTAGTCCCACGTCAGGTCCAGGAGCGGCCGGTCGCGGGGGTCCTCGGAGTCCTTGAGCTTCTCCCGGATGCGCTCACCGAGCTCGTAGAAGAACTCGAGCTCGCTCTGGGCGTCTCCCGGCGGGTTCACGGCCTTGTGCCGCCATTGCACAAGACGCTGGGTCTGAGTGAACGTGCCGGCCTTCTCGGTGTGGTTGGCGGCGGGGAGGAAGAACACCTCGGTGTCGATGTCCTCGGTGCGCAGCTCACCGGTCGCGATCTCCGGACCGTCCTTCCACCAGGTGGCGGATTCGATGAGGTTGAAGTCGCGCACGACCATCCACTTGAGATGGCTCATCGCCATTCGCTGCATCTTGCCGTTCGCGGAGCCCACCGCGGGGTTCTGGCCGAGCAGGAAGTACCCGTCGACACCGTCCTCGAGCATCCGCACCTGTGTCTGGTAGGTGCCGTGGGCACCGGTGAGACGGGGCAGGTAGTCGTACGCCCAGTTGTTCTCGGCTGTGGCTGCGTCTCCCCACCAGGCCTTGAGCAGGCTGACGGCGTAGGAGCGTCCGTTGGCCCAGTATCCGCGGTGGGTCTCGGGTGTGCCGATGGCGGCGACGAAGTCGTCGAACGTGTCGTGAACGCCGGCCCGCGGCATCGGCAGATAGCCCGGCAGCAGGTTGAACAGGGTCGGGATGTCGGTCGATCCCTGGATCGTGGCGTGGCCGCGCAGAGCCATGATGCCGCCGCCCGGACGGCCCATGTTGCCCAGCAGCAGCTGCAGGATCGAGGCCGTGCGGATGAACTGGGCGCCCAGCGAATGCTGGGTCCACCCGACCGCGTAGGCGAAGCAGGTCGTGCGCTCCCGTCCCGAGTTCGAGGTGATCGACTCGAGCAGGTAATCGAAGTCCTCCGGCCCGATGCCGCAGTTCTCGGCCACCATCTCCGAGGTGTAGCGGGCATAGTGGCGCTTGAGGATCTGGAACACCGTCCGCTGATCGGCCAGCGCCGGATCCGTCACAGCATTCCCGGCTTCATCGGTCTGATAGGCCCAGGTCGAGTTGTCGTAGGTGTTCGTCTTCGGGTCATAGCCCGAGAACAGCCCGTCGAGGTCCTCCGTGTCCAGGTATTCGTCGCTGATCAGGTTCGTCGCGTTCGTGTAGGCGCGCACGTACTCATCGAAGTACAGCCCCTCATCGAGGATGCGGTTGATGAGCGCGCCGAGGAGCACGATGTCCGACCCTGCGCGGATCGGGACATGCTTGTCCGCGAGCGCCGAGGTGCGCGTGAAGCGGGGATCGACGTGGATGATCCGGGCACCACGAGCCTTGGCCTCGGTCACCCATTGGAAGCCCACTGGGTGGCACTCGGCCATGTTCGATCCCTGGATGACGATGCAGTCCGCATTCGCCATGTCCTGGAGCGGTTGGGTGGCGCCGCCGCGCCCGAACGAGGTTCCCAAACTGGGAACCGTGGCGGAGTGTCAAATGCGAGCTTGGTTCTCGATCTGTATCGCCCCGGCTGCGGTGAACAGCTTCTTGGCGAGGTAGTTCTCCTCGTTGTCGATGGTCGCCCCGCCGAGGCTGGCGATCCCCATCGTCCGCCGCAGCGGGTGGCCCTTGTCGTCGAAGTCCTCCCAGTGGTTGCGGCGGGCTGCGAGGAAGCGGTCGGCGATCATGTCGATCGCTGTGCCCAGATCGAGCTTCTGCCAGTCCTTGGCCTTGGGCGCTCGATAGAGGACTTCGGTCTGCCGCCCGGGAGCGTTGACCAGCTGTTCGCTGGCAGCGCCCTTGGGGCACAGTCTCCCGCGGGAGATCGGGGAGTCGGGATCGCCTTCGATCTGGACGACTTTGTCGTCCTTGACGAAGATCCGCTGGCCACAGCCGACGGCGCAGTACGGGCAGACGGACTGCACGACCTTGTCCGCGGTCGTGGTCCGAGGCGTGGTCTCACGCGTGCGCTGGGACACCACGGATTCGCCCCGTCCGGACTTGTCGGACGTGCGGAGCTGCCGTATCACCGGCCACTCGAGGAAACTGAACCGAGCCATGTGCACACCTTAGCCAATGCCCTGGCCAGGGGCCAGCATCGGGTCCCCGAGTCCTCGTCCGATTCCGTGCAACCGGACAGCTGATCGGTCTGTCCGCCGGCTCGTGCGCAGGACTGTCCGCCTGCCCGTGCGTCGGCGCTTCACGGGTGGGCTGCTTTTCGCTGTGATCGACGCCACTCGGTATTGTCGGTTGTGGGCCGAACTCAGCAGGCGGCCCTGTTCCCACCCGCGGACCTGCTTCGATCCTCAGCACAGCCCCACCCTCGGACCTGTTCCCACCCTCAACGGAGAGAGACCATGAGCGAGAGAGCCACCCCCGCAGCACTCGAGTACGACGCCACCCAGGAACTGAGCATCAAGGACGCCAACAAGGTCGCGCTCGGGGCGCTCATCGGCACCGCCCTCGAATGGTATGACTTCTTCCTGTTCAGCGCCGCGGCGGCCCTGATCTTCAACGTCCAGTACTTCACCAGTGAGAACGCCACCGCAGCCGCTCTGGCCTCCTTCGCCACCTTCGGCGTCGGCCTCGCGGCCCGTCCGATCGGCGGAATCATCTTCGGCCGGATGGGCGATCAGATCGGACGGCGCCGGGTCCTCATGATCACGATCGTCGGCATCGGTCTCGTCACCGGCCTCATCGGGATGCTCCCCACCTACGCCGCCATCGGATTCGCCGCCCCGGTCCTGCTCGTGCTCCTGCGGATCCTGCAGGGGCTGTTCGTCGGCGGCGAATGGTCGGGAGCGATGACGATCGTCGTGGAGAACGCTCCACTGCACCTGCGGGCTCGCTACGCCGCGATCCCGCAGATCGGATCCCCCATCGGCACGATCCTGTCCTCCGGCGGGTTCTTCGTCATGACGCTGCTCTTCTCTCAGGACAACTTCGACTCCTGGGGCTGGAGGATTCCCTTCCTCATCGCCCTCCCGCTCCTCCTCGTGGCCGTCTGGATCCGCAGCCGCCTCGAGGAGTCACCGGTGTTCCGCCAGCTCGAGGAGTCCGGCGAGGTCTCCAAGAGCCCGGTGCGGACCACCCTGCGTCAGAGCTGGAGGCAGATCATCGTCGGAATGGCCGCGGCCCTGCTCGGCGTCGGCGGGTTCTACCTCGTCACGGCCTTCTGCGTCTGGTACGGCGTCAATGTCCTCGGCTACGACGACTCCCTCCTCCTGCTCGGCAGCATGGTCGCCGCCGCCGTGGAGATCTTCATCCTCATCTGGGGTGGCATGCTGGGGGCCAGGTACGGGGCGAGCAGAGTCATCCTCTGGGGAGGGGTCGCCTCGGCGATCATGGCCGTTCCCTCGTTCCTGCTCTTCTCCTCGGACCGGCCGGTCCTCATCGTGCTGGCCATGGTGCTCGCGGTGTCCACGCTGTCCCTGCCCTACGCGGCCTCGGGCACCGTGCTCACCGGCCTCTTCCCTGCCGCCACCAGGTACACCGGGGTGGGGATGGCGCAGAACGCAGCGGGGATGCTCTCCGGGTTCATTCCCCTGCTCGCCACCGGCTTCGTCTCCGCAGCACACGGCCATTGGTGGCCCGCCGCCGCCATGCTCACGTTCCTGTCGCTGTTCACCGCGTTCGCCGGCGCGATCGCCCCGCGGCTCAGCGTCGACCTGCCCGGGTTCAAGCACTGAGGCACCGGCAGCGCAACCGGCACAGAAAGATCACCTGCCCGCAAACTACGCCTGAGTGTTAGCCTCTGAGCCATGGTGACTTGTCGAATGCTCGGGCACCGGTTCCGCTTCCGCTCCGAGGGCCGCACGATGGTCTGGGAATGCGAGCGCGGCTGCGGCGCCGGGGGGACGAAGACCTATCCCACTGCCGACCGCGCCGCCCGGTACGCGACGGCATTCGACCGCGACGACTCGGAATCCCTCGGGCGCCGTGCACCACTGATTGGGCTGTTGCCCCTGCGGCTGTGGCGGAAGTTCAACGACCGCTCGTAGACCCCGGGGCCGGCGTTCGGTTGGAAGGGTGAACGATGGCACAAGGAGATCTCGGCACCATCACGACGAAGGTGCCTGCCAGGCTCGACCGGCTGCCGTGGACGAAGTTCCACTGGCGTGTCGTCATCGGTCTGGGAACGGTGTGGATCCTCGACGGGCTCGAGGTGACGATGGTCGGCAGCGTCGCGGCGCGGCTGACCGAAGAAGGCAGCGGAATCGAACTCGGTGCGGCACAGATCGGCATCGCCGCAGCGGTCTACATCCTCGGCGCCTGTCTGGGAGCCCTGTTCTTCGGTCAGCTCACCGACCGATTCGGCCGCAAGAAGCTCTTCATCCTCACTCTCGCCGTCTATGTCGTCGCCACCGTCGCGACGGCGTTCTCCTTCTCCCCGTGGTACTTCTATCTGGCACGGTTCGTCACCGGTGCCGGCATCGGCGGTGAATACGCGGCGATCAACTCCGCCATCGACGAGCTGATCCCAGCCCGCAAGCGGGGTCAGGTCGACCTCGTCATCAACGGCTCGTATTGGCTGGGCGCTGCCGGTGGTTCGGCCCTCGCCCTGCTGCTGCTCAATGAGGACTTCTTCGCCAAGGACCTCGGCTGGCGGCTGGCCTTCGGCCTCGGCGCCCTGCTCGGTCTGCTCATCTTCATCGTCCGCCGTCACGTTCCCGAGAGCCCGCGCTGGCTGTTCATCCACGGCCGGGAAGACGAGGCGGAAGCGATCATCGAGTCCATCGAACGCGAGGTCGAGGACGAATCCGGTGAGCACCACCTCGAGGAGGTCGACGACAAGGACTCGCTGACCATTCATCAGCGTCACACGATCCCGTTCCGGGAGATCGCGAAGGTCGCCTTCACGCAGTACCCCAAGCGCGCTGTCCTGGGCTTGGCCCTGTTCGTCGGGCAGGCGTTCCTCTACAACGGGATCACGTTCAACCTCGGAACCCTGATGACCGGCTTCTTCGGCGTCGCTGCGGCCACAGTCCCGATCTTCCTCGTCCTCTGGGCGATCTCGAACTTCCTCGGACCGGTCATCCTCGGACGGCTGTTCGACACCGTCGGCCGCAAGCCGATGATCTCGATCACCTACCTCGGTTCGGCAGCCGTCGCGGTCGTCCTCGCCCTGATCCTGACCGGCAGCGACAATGCCTGGCTGTTCCTGACGGTTCTCATGGTGTGCTTCTTCCTCGCGTCCGCGGGAGCGAGCTCCGCCTACCTCACGGTCAGCGAGATCTTCCCGATGGAGACCCGCGCCCTGGCCATCGCCTTCTTCTACGCGATCGGCACGGGCCTCGGCGGCATCATCGGGCCCCTGCTGTTCGGCCGCTTCATCGAGTCCGGCGACGTCGGCCTGGTGGCTCTCGGCTTCTACATCAGCGCCGGCGTGATGGCGCTGGGCGGGATCTGCGAGCTCATCTTCGGCGTCAAGGCCGAAGGGAGGAAGCTCGAGGACATCGCCCGCCCGCTGACGGCCGGAGAACCGAAGAACTCGCCGCAGAGGAGTTGAGGATGGAGACGCCAGCGTCCGCAGACCGGCGAGCGCGGAGTTCAGTCTCGCGCGGTCGCCGGCAGCGCCCGGATGTTCGCAGCGATGAGGGTGCCCAGCACGGAGGTCAGCGCACCCGCCAGGACCAGCGACGCCAGCACCACGATCTGGAACTGGGCGGCCTCGATCGGCGACGCACCGCCGAACAGTGCACCGACGAACGCTCCCGGCAGCGTCACCAGTCCCGTGTTCTTCGTCTGATCGAGGCTCGGGATCAGCGCTTCCCTGATCGCGTCCTGGCGCAGGCGCTGCACGGCGCGTCTGGGTCTGGCCCCGAGCGACAGCCACGCCTCCACCTCACCGGTGTGGGAGCTGATGTTCGAGGCGAACCTGCGCATCGCCAGGGTCGCGATCATCATCGAGTTCCCGATCACGATGCCCGCGACGGCGATGACCTTCTCGTAGTCCCCGGCGACGAGTCCGAAGGCGAAGACGAGGGAGATCGTGACAGACGAGCCGACCAGCACACCGATCACCGCACCCCGGGGTCCCAGCGGCAGCTCCCGGGCTCGCCGGAATGACGTCACCGAGGCGGTCGTGGCCATCAGCGCCACGAAGGCGACCACGGTCCACCAGGTCGTCAGTGCGCCCTGGAGCAGAAGGGCCACGAGCCCGAGCTGGACGAGGGCACGGACGACCGCGACGACGGGCAACCACCCGAGACCTGCCTCGGCGGTCCTGAGGACGACCATCGCGCCGCCGACGATGACGGCGGTTCCGAGCAGGAAGGGAAGCAGCTCCGGGATCGACACGCTCCTCAGTGTAGATCCCGGGCAGAAGGTGATTGAATTCTCCTGACCCCTGCACCGCTGCAGGGGGCGAGGAGGGGCGGTCATCATGGCAGACGAACTCGGGTGCCGGGGCGAGGCTCCTGCACCAGGGGGCAGCCCAGACGGTGCCGACCCGAAACGGCGCCCAGCGCCCTCGCCGCTGGCGCAGCTCGCGCTCATCGCCACGGTGCAGATCCTCGCGATGGCGACCTGGTTCTCGGCCTCGGCAGTGGTGCCGGCCCTGCGGACGTCCTGGGGCATCTCCGATGCGCAGGCGATCTGGCTCACCGGATCGGTTCAGCTGGGCTTCGTGGGCGGGGCGATCGCCTCGGCGGCTCTCAACCTTCCCGACCGATTCCCGCCGCAGCGGGTGATGGCCTGCTCCGCCGTCGGCGCCGGCCTGGCCACAGCCGCGCTTCCGTTCCTCGCCGAAAGCTTCGCCGCGGTCATCGTCCTGCGCCTGGCCACCGGCCTTTTCCTCGCCGGTGTCTATCCGGTGGGGATGGCGCTCATGGCCTCGTGGTTCGCACCCGCCCACCGCGGGCTGGCGATCGGTGTCCTCATCGGTGCCCTCACCCTGGGTTCGGCACTTCCCCACCTGCTCACCGGTCTCGAGGAGCTTCCCTGGCAGGGGGTTCTCCTCTCCGCATCAGCGCTGGCTGCGGTCGCTGCGGCACTCGCGTTCCTGTGTGTCCGCCGCGGACCGCAGCTGGGTGGACGTGGGGGCACCCATCGGCCTCGCTATGCGCTGGAGATGTTCCGTGAGCGGGGTCCGCGGCTGGCCAATCTCGGCTATTTCGGTCACATGTGGGAGCTCTACGCCCTGTGGACCTGGCTGCCCGCCTTCCTCCTCGCGGCCCATCCCTCCGCGCCGATCGGACTGATCTCATTCCTCACCATCGGAGGAGCCGGCGTCATCGGCTGCCTGCTCGGTGGGTGGGCCTCGGGCAGGTTCGGGCGAGCGCGAGCGGCCGGCCTCGCCATGATCGTCAGCGGTGCATGCTGTCTTGCCTCGCCTCTGGTGTTCGTCGCGCCCTGGCCGCTGGCCCTCATCATGCTCGCCGTGTGGGGAGCGGCGGTCATCGCCGACTCGGGAGTGTTCTCGACCGCGCTCAGCGAGGTCGTCGACCATCGGTACACGGGCACTGCGCTCACCGCGCAGACGGCGATCGGGTTCCTGCTCACCCTCGTCACGATCAACCTCGTGCCGGTGCTGGCGCGGTTGCTCGGCTGGCAGTTCGCCTTCATCGTCCTTGCTCTCGGCCCACTCCTCGGCGCCGTGGCGATGCGATCCTTCGGACGCCTGGTCAGAGGCACGCCGTCACCGAGGTGATCCGCCCGCCGTGATGGCTCAGCGCACCATCCGCGCCTCGACGATTCCGGGGAACGAGTCTTCGACCTGCTCCGCACCAGCGAGTCCGAATCCGTTGCGGCGGTAGAACGCGATCGCCCGGACGTTGGTCTTCTCCACCCACAGGAATGCCGGCTCGTTGCCGAGCACTGATTCGAGCAGTCTCTGACCGACTCCCTTTGTGTGGTGTGCGGCCAGGACGTAGAGCGAATAGAGCAGCAGCGGACGGGGAGACGTCTGAGCATCCTGCGGTGGGCCGGCGAGTGCGAAGCCGATGATCGCCTCCTCCCCTCCAGGGTCGCCCCTCGCCACGCGAACCCTTCTGTGCGGATTCTCGGTGCCGAGGACCTCTCTCCACAGCCTCTCGCGCCCCTGCTCCCATTCGCGGCTGAAGAAGCCCGCGGGCAACAGGTGCCCGTAGGTCTCCTTCCACGCCTCGATGTGGATCCGGGCGATCCCCTCCGCGTCGGTGGGACTGGGCAACGCGATGCGACAGCTCATGGATGCAGGCTAGACCGGTCTTGCTGCCGCAACGAATCCGAGTGGCAAGGCAATTTGCCAAGGAGCACCGCGAATCGCAGGTTCGGGACGTGAATGTGTGCATTCGGCCCGAAGTCTGTTATTGTTGAATTGTTGCCGCACGATCAGGTGCGGAAGATATATGGCTAAGTAAGTGTAGGTAGATCCACTTGACGCCATGCCACTGCCTCTAGGCGCGTGTCTACCATCCGCGCAACCCGATCGGGACTATTCATTCGTTTGCAAGCTTCTCTCCTGCACCTTCCAGGTGCTCGGAATCACAGCGAGCTATTCCTCCGAATTCTTTCGGAAGAATTGTCTGAATTTCCACTCCCGCCGGGATAACCGAATAAACTGCATTATCACATCGGCCGCGAGTGCGGTCGATCGAAACAAAGGAAAAAGCATGAGCACAGGTACCGTGAAGTGGTTCAATTCTGAAAAAGGCTTCGGATTCATCCAGCCCGACGACGGTTCTGCCGACGTCTTCACCCACTTCTCTGCAATCGAGAGCACCGGCTATCGTGAGCTGACCGAAGGCCAGAAGGTCGAATTCTCGACCGAAATGGGCGCCAAGGGCCTGCAGGCCACCAGCGTGCGTCCTCTCTGATATTCGGAGCTGACGATCGCTCAATGAGGCCCGGTACCAATGCGTACCGGGCCTCATTGGCACCGGGGAGTCCACCCCACGACATTGGACGATTCGCCCAACGATGCCGGAGAAGTTCATGACCACCACACCGACGATTGCTGAACCTGTCAGGCCTGTGACACGCCGGAAACAGAAACACCTCGGCGTCGATTCCTTCCCCCCTCAGATCAAATCTTTCGCCGAGGTGTCGCAGAAGGTTCGCAACCTCGGCCTGCTGGAGCGCACCCCCTGGTTCTATCTCACGGTCGGCCTGGCTCTGACCGTCGCCTTCGCGGGCTGCGTCGCCGGATTCGTACTCCTGGGAGACAGCTGGTTCCAGCTCCTCATCGCCGCCGGCCTCGGAATCATCTTCACGCAGGTCGCCTTCCTCTCCCACGAGGCCGCCCATCGACAGATCCTCGCCACCAAGAAGGGCAACGACCGTCTGTCCCTCATCCTGGGCGTCGGAATCGTCGGGATGAGCTATTCGTGGTGGGACTCCAAGCACTCCCGCCACCACGCCAATCCGAACAAAGTGGACAAGGATCCCGACATCGCCACCGGTGCCATCGTCTTCCTCGAGGAGGACGCCGGCAAGGACCGTGGCATCTGGAAGCTCATCACGAAGTACCAGGGCTGGGCGTTCTTCCCGCTCCTCACGCTTGAGGGCCTCAATCTGCACTACCAGAGCCTCGCGCACTTGATGTCGAGGGGCAAGGTCAAGAACCGCTGGACCGAGCTGACGCTCATCACCGTCCGGTTCATCGCCCTGCTCGTGCCCCTGTTCATGTTCCTGCCGCTGGGAATGGCGTTCGCCTTCCTCGGCGTTCAGCTCGCAGTCTTCGGCGTCTACATGGGAGCCTCGTTCGCCCCCAACCACAAGGGCATGCCCGTCATCGCCCGTGATGCCAAGATCGACTTCTTCTCCAAGCAGGTCCGCACATCGCGGAACATCCGCGGCGGCTGGTGGGCCACCTGGCTGATGGGCGGCCTCAACTACCAGATCGAACACCATCTGTTCCCGAGCATGTCCCGACCGCATCTGGCCAAGGCCCGTGAGTTCGTCATCGCCAAGTGCGAGGAACAGGGCGTTCCTTATACCGAGACGAGCCTGGTGCGCTCCTACGCGATCGTCATCGACTATCTCAACCGCGTCGGGCTTTCGGCCAGGGATCCGTTCGACTGCCCCATGATGGCTGAGTTCCGGCGCGCCTAGTCGCAGCCCGATCAGCCTAGTCGCAGCCGATCAGCTGACGCACTGCCGGGACACCGTGGAGACGAATATCGCCTCTGCGGTGTCCTTCCCAATTCATCCGGGTCAATCGCCACCGCTGGAGCAGTGCGGGTTCGCCCCTCCGCGTGTCCCATTCGACGCCGTTCTTCTCGTAGCCCAACAGCTCGGACACGCGATTCGAACCGAGATTATCCACGAAGGCATCAGAACTCGCCTCCCGCGCGTCGAGGCCGGCGAACGCGAGGTGGAGGATGGCGCTGCGCATCTCCGTGCCCAACCCACGTCGCCGCACGTCGGTCGACAGCCATGAGAATGTCAGGACCGTGCCGCAGGTGTCGAACTTCTCCGCGATGAGGTCCTGCATCCCGACCGCCTCTCCGTCGACGACGACGGCGAAGCTGAGCCGGAACTGCGTGGGATCAAGTATGCTCCGTCCGCGCCAGCGGCCGCGCAGCCATTCGTGGACTCGCGCCTCGGGGTCGGATTCGTAGAACGGCATCGGATCGTCGTAGGGCGCAGGCTCCGCGAAGGTCTTCCCCTCATAAACCAGGGGCGCCAGTTTCGCCAGCATCTCATCCGTGGCTCCGACCAGCTCAAGCCGGGGCGTGACCACCCGGATCTGCAAAGGCGCGTAGTCCAACATGGCTCCAACCTAAGCTTGCAGGGGCGAAACTGCAATGGTCGTGGACGAGCGTTGGCGCCCGTCCGCGGAGTGCGATGGTGTGACGTGGTCGCCGGGCCGTGAAACCGCGATGGTGTGGGTGTGGCTGCGCGGCCACGAAACCCGCGATGGTGTGGGCGTGGCTGCGCGGCTGCGGAACCGCGATGGTGTGGGCGTGGCTGCGCGGCTGCGGAACCGCGATGGTGTGGGCGTGGCTGCGCGGTAGAAGTGGTTTCCGCAGGAAGAAGTCCGACGACCGCTCGGTCCGGCAGGCAGAGATCATTCGGACAGCGATAAGTCCTTGCAGTTCTCACTTTGGGCGGCGGGCTTCTGGCGTGGGGCTACCGGCAATCGTCTTCGGGCGCCCGTCGCGGCGGGCGCCTGCTCTATCCTCGGAGACAGGCGGGGACACCTCGTCCGCGGTTTCGCGCGCCTTGTCCGTGTACATTTCGTCCACACGATCGTTGAGCAACGTTTGCTTGTATTCGGACTGGGGACATTCGACTATGAGAGCATGTCGACCCTGCCCCTGATCTTCCTCGGCGTGAGCTACGCCTGCATCCTCTTCGCACTCGGACGCGTCTCCAATCCCGCACGCGAACGCCTGCCTCTCCACCAGATGGACCGGGCAGCTGTCGTCCACACGATCGCCCGCGGCTGGTCCGTCCTCACCTCGGCGCAGGCCCTCAGTCGCATCACCGACCTGCTCCATCGCGATTTCCCGGGTCCGCAGCATCCACTGTGAGCAGGCACGGGACACCCGAAGCCTCCAGTCCCATGGCCACGATCGAACGGCGATGGTGTGGGCGTGGCTGCGCGGTAGAAGTGGTTTCCGCAGGAAGAAGTCCGACGACCGCTCGGTCCGGCAGGTGCAGATCATTCCGACAGCGATAAGTCCTTGCAGTTTTCACTTTTGGCATCCGGCTTCGGGCGTTCGGCACGACCTCGACCGAGGAGCGCTTCTTGGTGCGCAACCACCTGTTCCCGCAGCGCCTGCACGACGGCCGCGACCGCAGGTCGTCGCAGGGACTCGGGTCTCAGCACCATCCAGTACGGGAGACGTTCGGCGACCTCGCGGGGGAAGAGCCGAATCAGGTCGGGGTGGAGGTCCGCCATAAACGTCGGGAGGAACCCGATTCCCGCACCGGATCGAGTGGCTTCGACATGAACGAAGACATTGGTCGAGGTCAGGGCATCCTTGATCTCGGGGAACAGCCGGCGCGGAGCATCGAGGTCGTCGACCTGAAGCATGGAGTCGATGAAGTACACGAGGTGATGTGCCATGAGGTCGTCGACGGTCGACGGCATTCCGTTCTCAGCCAGGTAGTCCTGAGAAGCGTACATACCGAGTTCGTATTCACCGAGAAACAAGGCCTCGGCGCGGTGGACTCGAGGCTCGCCGACGACGACCTCGATATCCAGTCCGGATCGCTGCTGCAAGGCCTGACGGGTTACGGTCACGATCTCCACGCTGAGCCCCGGATGTGTGCGCCGCAGCTTTGCCACAGCAGGAGACGCGACATAGGCGCTGAATCCATCGGTCGCGGTCATCCGGACCACCCCGGTCACCGGGTCGGGAGTCTGCCCCCACTCGCCGAGGCTGCCCACCGCACTCTCCACCTTCTCAGCTGCGCGCACCGCCTGTTCACCCAACTCGGTCAGCTCCCACCCGCTGTCGGTCCGCGAGAGGACTCGACCGCCGAGAGCCGTCTCGAGGGAGGCGATTCGACGGGAGATCGTCGTGTGGTTCACGCCCAGAGTGCGTGCCGCAACTGCGTACCTCGCCGACCGGGAGACGGCGAGCAGCACCAGCAGGTCATTCGGGTTGGGGTCCATAGGTGCAATCGTACGCAGAGGACCATTGGGGCTTCAGCGGCCTGAGTCAGCGGCCTGAACCAGGCCGCGAAGCGGCCCAAGTCAGCGCATCCTAGGCCGCGGCCCCGGCCACGTGGCCCTTGCTACGGAACCCCTATTGCGGCATGTTGACGAAGCGGGACTTCGCACCCTGGAACGCCACCGGGATGTCACCGGTCGGCCCCGCACGGTGCTTGGCGACGATGATGTCCGCCTCACCGGCGCGTTCGTGCTCCTTGTCGTACATGTCCTCACGGTGGATCAGGAGCACCATGTCCGCGTCCTGCTCGATCGACCCGGACTCACGCAGATCCGAGATCATCGGGCGCTTATCCGTACGCTGCTCACTGCCGCGGTTGAGCTGCGACAGAGCGATCACCGGGACCTCGAGCTCCTTGGCGAGCAGCTTGAGGGAACGGGAGAACTCGGAGACCTCCTGCTGACGCGATTCGACGCGCTTACCGGAGCTCATCAGCTGCAGGTAGTCGACGCACACCATCTTCAGGTCATGTTGTTGCTTGAGGCGGCGGCACTTCGCGCGGATCTCGGTCAGCGCCATGTTCGGGGAATCGTCGACGAACAGCGGCGCGTCGTTGATCCGGGCCTCCGTCGCGGCCAGGGTCGTCCAGTCATGGGGGCTGAGCTCACCTCGGCGGAGGTTCTGCAGGGGAATCTCCGACTCTGCGGACAGCAGCCTCATGACGAGTTCGTTCTTTCCCATCTCCAGGGAGAAGAACACGGCGGCCTGGTGGTGGTGGATCGCGGCGGAACGGACGAAGTCCAGCGCCAGCGTCGACTTTCCGACACCGGGACGGGCAGCGATGACGATCATCTGGCCCGGGTGGAGGCCGTTGGTCAGCTGGTCGAACTCGACGAACCCGGTCGGCACCCCGGATGTCTGCCCGTCGGTGTCGCCGTTGCGCTCGATCTCCTGCGCCACTTCGCCGAGGATCTCGGACAGGACCACGTAGTCCTCGGTCGTGTGCCGCTCGGTGACCTGATAGATCTCGGCCTGGGCGAGGTTGACGACATCGTCCGTGTCGCCCTCCGCGTCATAGCCCATCTGCACGATCCGGGTGCCGGCCTCGACGAGGCGACGGAGCACAGCCTGCTCACGGACGATCGCGGCGTAGTAGCCGGCGTTCGCGGCGGTCGGCACGGAGGAGATGAGGGTGTGTAGATAGGCGGGACCACCGATGCGCGAAAGGTCGCCGGTCTTCGTCAGGTAGTTCGCCACCGTCACCGAGTCCGCGGGTTCGCCTCGCGAATAGAGGTCGAGGACGGCTTCATAAATTGTCTCGTGTGCGGGTTTGTAGAAGTCATCGCCGGCCATCGACTCGACGCAGTCGGCGATCGCGTCCTTGGACAGGAGCATCGCGCCGAGCACGCTCTGCTCCGCCTCGATATCCTGTGGAGGAGTCCTCAGACCGTCGTAACCCTGATCGTTGCTCAACAACTGCTTCCCTCTCCAGTACCGCGCACCAGAAATCAGTGCCTCTCAACTGTAACCGGGTTCGAGCCCCCTTCCTTCACCCGGATTCGGTGTCCACCACAGGCGCCGAGGTGGCAGTCCTCACTCCCGCGTGCGGACCGCGGTCGCCACCTGGACGAGGATCGGCTTGGACACCTGCAACCCGGCTCTGATAAGGACGATAGCCGCGACCACTGACGCGAGAATCGTGAGGAACGTGACGGGACTGGGTGCTTCAGTCTTGCCACCCCTGCATGCGCAAGGCCGAAAAAGGAATCCCTCCGTACCGTCAACGAAGAGAGGATCATCCCGCAAACTACGGATGTTGACAGTGAGTTATGTCACATCTAGGATACCTACCATTCCTGCATTTACCATCAACAAAGAGGTTGATCTATGCTGCATCAGGTCCACACCACCGTCAGTCCCTACGTACGCGATGCACTTCGCGAGAACAGGGAACGAGCCCATACCCACATCATGTCGGCGTTCCCGCGAGTGGACGGAACGGACTCTCCTCGTGCAGCCATGTCGATCCTCTGGTATCTCGACGATCGGGCCCAGCGGCTCACTGTGCAGTCGGCCGCACCACCGACTTCTCCGGGCCTCCTCGGGGAGGTTGAGTCCTTCGGATCCATCGAAATGCCCCGCCAAGGAGACCATCTCACTATCTCCGTCTTCCGCAATTGTCAGAAGACTCCGCCGTCTCGCACCCCGGAAGAACTCCGGTCCCTGCTCAAACAAGGGAAGGCCTACCGTTCCCGCATGATCATCGTTCCCGAGGAGGAGCGCACTGAGTGGGCGGCCAAGCGACTCTCTGCTATTGGTCTCATCGCCGATCCCGGTTCATTGAAGCTCGGTCCCCTCGTCAGCGCTCGTCTCGGAGGTCGTCGCCAGAAGGTCCCAGCAGTCGAGATCACGGCGCAATGCATCGTGGCCGAAGCCGAACAACTGTCCGCCTCAATCACCAAAGGAGTCGGAAAGGCGAAAAACTACGGTCTCGGCCTCCTCCGAGTCCGGACCGACTGAACTCACCAACGACCTCGGAAGGTAAACAGTCATGCCATCACAGCTCAAGCAATCTGTCCTCGAACTTGTCCGCGATCCTGCCGTCGCCGGTATTGTCGTCGAGACCGAGTACCAGCCTCTCGGCGGTCGCAATGTCGCGGTCGCCCCGCCCACCTATGCGCGGCAGCAAGGTGACAACGACCGTACTCCCCAGCATGCAGTGTCTGAGAATGCATTCGTACCCGCGCGGAACCGCGACGGGTGGCTCGTTGATATCGCGCGCGACGAGAACTGCCGACCCTGCACAGCTGCACGGGTGATCATCGACAGTGTCGGATCTCAAAGTGGACGCAACGAAGCCGGACTCTGGAATTCACAGGACCGCCTCGGTGCCCGACTCCCCGGGATCAGCATCACCGTCCCCGACGACGTCCTGTCAGCAGAAAGGGACCCCGAGATCGTCAGCGCGCTTCGAGCTGAGGTCTCTTCTTGGACTGCGGCACATCGGCATGCTGATGCTTGGGCTCGATTCGCAGAAACCGACGGCGGCAAGCAGGTCTGGCAGCAGAATGGGCAGATCAGGGAATTGATCACTACGACGAGTGCCGCCACCGGAGAACAGCTCTATCGATACTTCCCGAATTCGGCGATCTTCGGCTTCTGGCTCTCCTCAGGAGTTGCCGCACGGCACAAGTTGCCACGTTCCTACTCCTCGGAAATCATCGGGTACGGCGCTGTCCCGAATGTCACGGGAGCGACCAAACTCGATCCCACTGGTGGTGCGTCCGAGAAGAGCCGCGTCGGTTTCAAGAACGGCGAACTCGTTGTCGGAAAGACCGGAGTCGAACCCTCCAAGGCCGGGTTCGGTCAGATTCCGGGCCAACCCATGACCACGGGCTACATCTGTGAGCTGATACTGCAGCAGGCCAGCATCTCCCTGGCCGTCCTGCGCTCGATCAGCTTCGAGAATCGAGAGATCAAAGATGCAGCACTGACAGTTCTGACGCTACTGGCGATGACCGGGCATGAGCTCGCTGCCGAGGACGGCTTCCTGCGCAGCCATTGCTCGCTGCTCGCCACCGTTCAAAGGTGGGGATCGATGAGACAGGGACAAGCCGATCCCATCACCTTGGATGTCGGTGGTCTCGACGATCTCGTCGGGGCTCTGCAGGAGGCCATCACCGATGCCGAATCACTTGGCCTGAGATTCGCGGAACCCATCCGCCTCAACTTCTCCGAGGCACAACGGAAACTGATCGCCGAACGTGTCGAGAACGAACGCAGCAAGCAGACTCGGGAGAACTGATGTCACTCCTCGTCACGGTGACCCTGTTCCGTCCGACATTCCACGGGCATGGACGCACTGGCGAGGTGCAGTGGCCGCCCTCGCCCATCCGTCTCCTCGGCGCGCTCAAGCAGGGAGCACACTCGTTGGAATCCAGCGACACGGCTCGGCGTGCCCATGATGCCCTGAACCGTCTGGTCGCTGCACCGCCGCCGATCATCCACACATCCGATCATCGTGATCTCGCGATTCCCGACACCTACACCGACCGCACTTGGCTGCCATCTCGCTTGTCAGCCACACATGGTGAGACCGCCGTCGAGTACCTGGGTCTCGAACACTTCGGCATGGACTCGCACAACCGTGTCGCCAAACCTCAAGGCGCCGTGGCGTTAGCCGGACGACGTCTTGAATTTCGCATCGAAATCGAACTAGAACCCGAGCACATCGAAGCGCTTGATGCCGCCGCTCGGCTGGTGCCGTATTTCGGGCGCTCGAACGATCCAGCGATGCTCAACGTACTCAGCATTGACGATACGTATGCTGCATCCAGACACCTCATTGCATGGCATCCCAGCAAACGCCCCATGGGCCATCTGCTCGGATGGCAACCGAACACCATCGCCTGGATGGACGAGAATCATCGTCGCCGATTCTCCGAGGATGGGTCGATCAATGTTCTGCCGACCTTGCCGCCTGATGCGTACACTCAGCCACTGAGCTACTCCCGAGCGGTCCCTCGGCAGGAGCGGATGCATGTCCTCGAACTGCCTACATCTGTACCCCAACCGAGGGCGCCGGCTCTGATGCGGGAAATCGCCGAGGTGCTGCCACCTCAGTGGCGGGCGCTGCCTCTGACCGCAAGCCTTCATCCGCAGAGCGATGGGCGGTTGGCTGGAATCGGACTGCTCCCACTCGAAATCGCGGAGGTCCCACCTCCGCTTGCCGCCGTCAACGCGGTGATCAATAGATGCGTTTACGATCGCGCAGCCGTTACCTCTGGGGCCGTGCGAACGCTCGATCCAAGCACGTGGACTCGATCTGCCATTCGCTGGACATCCACCACGCCGCTCCGAGGTTTCCCAGATATTCGAGTTCTCTCCTATAACCTCTGTCAGGAGACTCAGGAACACTTCGGCACCGGCGTGACGATCACCGAGGCGCACTCTGAACCGCACCGTCGTGGCGAGCACCGTTGGCCGAGTTCTGCCTACTCCGACGGTCTCGCCCAATGGTGGCTCGAGATCGAATTCGACGGCCCGGTTGAAGGTCCACTGGCTCTGGGAGCCTCGACCGATCATGGATTCGGCATGTTTCTGCCGCACAAGGAGAACCGATGACCGGCTACCCGACCTTCACATTATTCTTTGCTGCCCTGCATGACGGCAACGAGCCCTACGAATGGCAGAAGGACCTGGCCACCAAACTTGCGGTGCACGGAACCTGGCCTTGGCATATCGACGTGCCCACCGGGCTCGGCAAGACAGCTACGATTGCCAATGCCGTTTACGAACTCGCCAGACAATGCCATGAAGGAGTACCGCGAACAGCACCCCAACGCATCTTCCATGTCGTCGATCGCCGCACCATCATCGACTCGACCGCAGAATATGCCGAGCACATCGCGGAACAGATCAATTTGGCACCAGAGGGCCCTCTGCGGACTGTCCGCGATGCTCTTGGCTCACTCCTCGGCCCGGGGGACGACTTCGCACTGGTCACCGACAGCATTCATGGAGACAGTGCGGATGACCGCAGATGGCTGCGCGCCGCAGGTTGCTCCATTGTGTCGCTCTCCAGTCATCAATTCGTCTCTCGACTGCTTCTACGCGGTTACGGGGTGAACCCGGGTGTCCGTTCCATCGCAGCCGGCCTCTGCGCCATTGACCGACTCGTGCTGTTCGACGAACCCCATCTCTCGGCGCAGAGTGTTCACACCATCCTTGCCACGGAGCGGCTGCAGGCCCGGGCCATTCGAGACCTCGGCGTGCCCCAGTCACAGACCTCCCTGTTGGGGGCCACTGTCGATACGAAGCTGACCGACCTCGGCGGTACCATTCTGTCGTTGGACCCCTGTCGGGAAACAGCAGAAGCAGCACGAAGACGGCTCGAGACGCAACGCATTGCCCGCATCGACTGGTCCGGTGACACCGATGCCAACGTCGAGAAGCTGATGGTGGCTGCGACCCAAGAAGCACGACGGTCCGGTGCAGAGCGCATAGTGGTCTTCACCAACACTGTCGGAATGGCACAAGCGATCCATCGCAAACTGAGCAAGTCAGCAAACGAGGACGCGCCTGTCACTCTGCTCACTTCGCGCTTCAGACCTCACGACAAACCCATTCTACCGAATGTGGGGATCGTGGTCGCCACGCAGACTCTCGAGGTCGGTGTCGATATCAGCTTCGATGCACTCATCACTGAAGTGTGCCCGTGGGACGCTCTCGTGCAGAGGCTGGGACGACTCAATCGAGACGGCCACTCCGATCACGGCACGGCCACCGTCATCGCAGGCTGGGACGAAAACACCGATTCTCCTGCTTCACGCAAGGCCACAAACGCAGTGTACGGCGAAGAACGCATTCTTGCGGCTACTCGACTCATGCGCAAACTTGACGAAGAATCGGATGACGGCCTCATCGATCTCGGCTTCACAGGACTGAGAGAACTCAGGGCGCGACCCGACATTGATCATGAAGAGTTGGTCGGCAATCAGAATCGCATCGGCACGCTCACCTCGGCGATGCTTCCCATTCTGGCCCAAACTCGTCCGATTCCCGAGCCAGACGTCCCCATCGATGCACTCATCACCGGCCCCGACGCGCCCATCGCCAACGAGGTGTCCATTGCCTGGCGGGAACGACTCGACGTCTTCGATTCCCGCACAGATGCTCCTCGGATTGATCCGATGGAAGTCGTTGCCGTTCCACGCAGCGCACTGGCACTCTTCTTGCAGGGTAAAGCCAAAGCGACGGCGACCATGCACGATGGGGTTGGCGATGTGGAAATCGGTCGAGAATCGGGTCCACTGCCATTCGCACTTGACCAATTCCGGACATGGAGAAGTTCAAGCGAGACCTGGGAGATCCCCCGGTCGATTCGTGACGTTGTTACAGCAGTACGTGTGGTGATGAAGCCTGCACTTGGTGGCTACGACAAGGTACTCGGCTGGACAGGAAATCGGACCGATGAGGGTTCCAACCTGGATATCTCGATATCTGTTGCCGTCAAGGCGATTTCCCACATGGGAAGGAGCCGACTGCCAACCAAAGTTGACCTCGTCCTGAGCCCGTCATCCCTCGATCAACTGGAGGTACTTACCGACGATTTCGATGTCTCTCCACTTCGCGCTGAATTCTCTGTCCTCAAGAGGAAATCAGAAGGTGGCATACCGGTGGACGATCTCGATGTCTCATTGCTGATCGAAGCGGCAAGTGACTTTGCGGAGGCACTGGCGCAGAAGGGTGCCTCCGATCGCGAGCAAGTTCGACAGGTCACAGTGTTAACCTGTCATCCGTCAGTTGTTGTCGTTCGGATTCAGAGCGCGCGCAGAATCGAAGTGCAGAATTCGCACGAACTCGTTGCCCACCAGCGTCAGACGGCGTCGTGGGCGAGCGCCGATGCCCGCAACGTCGGACTTGAGTCCGGTCTCGTCGGCTCAGTGGCAACCGCGGCGCTACACCACGACGAGGGCAAACGCCGTCGAGAGTTCCAGCTGCACCTTGGTGCCTTCGAAGGGAGCTCGAGTGCAGTGGTCCTGGCCAAATCGGGACGGAGGCTGTCCCGTGCAGAGGAATTGCGTCGTCTGCGTCTGGTGGGAATCGAGGATGGATGGCGGCACGAAGCTGAGTCCGTGATGATGGCGAATCTGCCTCTCCTCGAACGGCACCTGGTCGGTTCCCACCACGGGTGGTTCCGGCCCGTGCTTCGACCGATTCGGCGCGTTGTTCCACCGGACGAACCTATATACCCAGGGGCACTTGAACATGCTGACGAGTTCGCCGAACTCAATCGGCTGTATGGCGTATGGGGACTGGCTTACTTGGAAGCGATCTTACGCTTGGCCGATTGGCGTGCTTCCGCGCGACCGAGCAACGGTTTTGAGGCACCTGAGGCATTCACTGCCAAGACGAACGAATCGCGGTCTCAGGTCAAGAACCAGGTGCCTGAATTGCTGGCTGAGCCCACGACTACAGCGCTGACAGGGCTGCATACCCATCCGTTGACCGGCTGGTTCGCAGCAGTCGGACTCTTGGCCGCGACGCAGGAAGATGACCCTTACGCAAGGCTCCATTGGTCTACCCTGTATGCGAGCCAGTACGCCTTGCCGGTCGTACCGGTGCTTCGCTCCGCTGTGCCCGTGGCCGAACTCGTCGACCGAATACACTCCGATCCTCAGTGGGACGAAGCGGAGAAGCTGTTGGGTCTGCATACGACCGGTCGCAGCCTGGGAGTCAAGAGTCAGAAGCTTCATCCCGCGAGAAACCTGCGGGGCCTCTTGTCCGAATCGGAAGCCGCTGAAAACGAGATCGTCCTCACTCTCGGTAATGATCTCGTGGCATCGGAGGGCGAAAAGGTCGTCATGCCTCTGGTGCCAATCGCTAACAATGCCTCGTATCCGAAGATCGCAATCGACCGGATCTCTGAGAAGAGACGTGAAGGATCCGCCGAGGAAGCATACCTGACGTTGACTACCATGACTGCTGGGTTTGGCAATAATCCTTGTGATGGCGGAATGGATCGAAGTTTAGCGGAGAGCCCCGTGGTGAATGGCCTCGGTGACGTCATGACCCGCCAGACTCGATCGGCACTCGCTCCCCTCGTTCTCTACGGCATCGCAAAAATAGGTGCTGGCCCAGTCAGAGGTATTGGAGTCAGCGACCGAACCAGAGAACTCATCCTGCCAATGCCCACCGAGGCTCTGACTTTCCACGAGCTCCAGGCACTGACATTCATAGGTCGAGGACGAGTCAACTGGGACTGGGCGGGCGTTGGTCTGCAATGGGTTTATATGGCGCGTCATCAAAAGCCCACAAAGTACGAATCGATCTGGAGAGGTGGGGTGCAGCATCGACGTCAAACCGAATGAAAACGGACCCCCTTGCGAGTAACGCTACAGGTCAGGAAGTATCCGCTCCGCGCACGCGGGGGTAGGCCCCTGATCGTGAACGCCCCGGACTGGTTGTCAGGATCCGCTCCGCGCACGCGGGGGTAGGCCCAACGCTTCACCGGTGTCGATGTTCTCGAGCTTATCCGCTCCGCGCACGCGGGGGTAGGCCCGCCGTGCACGCAGAACTTGCCGAGTCTGCGGAATCCGCTCCGCGCACGCGGGGGTAGGCCGGTTTTCTTCCGTACCTGAGCGCGACCGCTGACATCCGCTCCGCGCACGCGGGGGTAGGCCCTGCCGCAGCGTGCGCGGCGGTCGCACCACTAGATCCGCTCCGCGCACGCGGGGGTAGGCCGCCCGTGAATGCGGAAATGGGATCTGCGACTAGATCCGCTCCGCGCACGCGGGGGTAGGCCGCGATGACGGTCGGGGAGTGTGTGGTCTCCACGATCCGCTCCGCGCACGCGGGGGTAGGCCGGCCACGCACGGGCATGTTGGCATGTCTGATTTATCCGCTCCGCGCACGCGGGGGTAGGCCCCGCGAAGTTTCTGACATTGTGGCCCGGTTCGTATCCGCTCCGCGCACGCGGGGGTAGGCCCTCGGCCTGCTCGAGACGGCCAGGAGGCGCAAGATCCGCTCCGCGCACGCGGGGGTAGGCCCGGTGGAAGCAGCAGGACCGCACCGCATCCACAATCCGCTCCGCGCACGCGGGGGTAGGCCGGCGAAGTGTCCGGCGTGAGCGCGATGTTCTGAATCCGCTCCGCGCACGCGGGGGTAGGCCGCACGGCCGCAGGGCGGTGTCCTGTGAGCTCAAATCCGCTCCGCGCACGCGGGGGTAGGCCTCGCTGTGAGTCCGCCGAGTTCCGCGCCGTAGGATCCGCTCCGCGCACGCGGGGGTAGGCCCGTGGCTTCATGCGTGCCGTCGAGGATGTCGGTATCCGCTCCGCGCACGCGGGGGTAGGCCTCCGTGGACGACTACGGCATGAGCGCAGCCGAAATCCGCTCCGCGCACGCGGGGGTAGGCCGATGCCTGGGACAAGTCCTCGAGGGGAGTCGAGATCCGCTCCGCGCACGCGGGGGTAGGCCGTCCACGTCTCAGATGCGGTGGGAGCACAACCTATCCGCTCCGCGCACGCGGGGGTAGGCCGGTGGAGCAGCTGCTGCGTGAGCTCAACCTGGGATCCGCTCCGCGCACGCGGGGGTAGGCCCTCTGCAAGGCACTGATCGAGGAGTTCGACCTTATCCGCTCCGCGCACGCGGGGGTAGGCCCCGCAGCCGGTCCTCGAGAACTTCCGGTGTCACATCCGCTCCGCGCACGCGGGGGTAGGCCCCTTCGCCACGAACGACAGGTCGGCGTTGGCGAATCCGCTCCGCGCACGCGGGGGTAGGCCCGAACCCGGCGCTGAGATGACAGACTGAAGCGAATCCGCTCCGCGCACGCGGGGGTAGGCCCGTCCCAGCGTAGGGGACGGGGTATCCCTTCTCATCCGCTCCGCGCACACGGGGGGGTAGGCCCCCCGCCTGGGCACCGGGTGGGTGGGCGCACGCATCCGCTCCGCGCACGCGGGGTAGGCCCGTTGAAGGAGCTGCTGGCTGAGGCCAAGAGCAATCCGCTCCGCGCACGCGGGGGTAGGCCCATGGCGCCGGCCCCTCCGACTGGACGGACATCATCCGCTCCGCGCACGCGGGGGTAAGCCCTGGAACAGCCAGTCGCCATCGGCGGTGCAGCTATCCGATCCGCGCACGCGGAGGTAGGCCGCTTTATCGTCTTGGTGATGTTCGTGATGTGCTATTCGCTCCGCGCACGCGGGGGTAGGCCCGCTCCCGATCCAGCGTGATCGCACACGAGCACGATCCGCTCCGCGCACGCGGGGGTAGGCCCCGGCCGGTGTTCCACGTCAGGGTGTCGTTGAGATCCGCTCTGCGCACGCGGAGGTAGGCCCGGCATCGACCTGCCACTGTTGACGGTCACGTAATCCGCTCCGCGCATGCGGGGGTAGGCCCCTTGATCCTGAACGGCGCCGGGGCATCGGTCTATCCGCTCCGCGCACGCGGGGGTAGGCCGCTGTATCGTCTTGGTGATGTGCGTGATGTGCTATCCGCTCCGCGCACGCGGGGGTAGGCCCCGGCCGGTGTTCCACGTCAGGGTGTCGTTGAGATCCGCTCTGCGCACGCGGGGGTAGGCCGCTGGCGTTGCCCGTTAAGGTGAGGGACCGGGCATCCGCTCCGCGCACACGGGGGTAGGCCCCATTGGCAGCTCGCCGTCGACACACACGAAACATCCGCTCCGCGCACGCGGGGGTAGGCCCGCGATCCTGGACGAGTCGATGACGGCGCCGAAATCCGCTCCGCGCACACGGGGGTAGGCCCGCTCGGGATCGGGGGAAGCGCACACCACTATGACTGGGGTATCCGCTCCGCGCACGCGGGGGTAGGCCGTAGCCCTTCGCGCCCTCGACGAGGGTTTCGGCATCCGCTCCGCGCACGCGGAGGTAGGCCCGCCCGCCACATCCTCGGATTCGACCAGACGCTCATCGGCTCCGCGCACGCGGGGGTAAGCCCCCACCCAGACCGTCCTCATCGTCTGCGAGGAGATCCGCTCCGCGCAGGCGGAGGTAGGCCCTCTTCGGGGGTCACGCTGCTCGTTATATTAATTCTCAAGCAGCAGCCGGGGTCTTTTGACCGACATTATGGTGAAGAACCGCCTTAGTTCAAAATCGACTCGGCGCAGGCGGAAACCATTAAAGTGTCCGGCACGCTGTTGGCCGACCAATCCTGGCCAACTCATCCGGAGCGATTTAGCCCAAGGATTAGACAGTTAGCCCGAAAACCAACATATGTACACTTCAGACCTTGAATTGTACAATTGAACCATGTCGACAATCACCGCTTCCGACGCGCGCAAGTCCTTCGCGGCCGTCCTCGAGACCGCTCAGACCGAACCCGTCGTCATTGAACGCCGAGGAGAACGCCAGGCGGTCGTTCTCAGTGCCTCCGAGTACGATCGCCTGGTTTCCGCCGCCGAGGAAACCGACGACGTCGCCGCCTTCGACGCCGCCATGGCAGAAGAGGGCCCCAACATCCCGTGGGATCAGGTCAAGGAGGATCTCGGCTGGACCTGAGCATGTCCTACGAGATCGAACTGCGGCCGGCTGCCGTTCGCGCGCTCAAACGCATTGATCACAAAGACCAAACCCGCATCCGAGGCGCCATCGCGCTCCTCGCCACCGACCCTCGACCGCCGGGAGCGACCATGCTCAAAGGCCGGTCAGGGTTGCGGATTCGGGTCGGGGACTACCGCATCATCTACACGATCGAAGACGATCGGCTGCTCGTCGTCGTGGTGGCATTGGGTCACCGTCGGGAGATCTACGACCGCAGCTCCTGACCACCCACGCCGAGGTGTCTCTACTCACTCCCGAGCGCGGCCCGCGGTCGCCACCTGGACGAGGATCGGCTCGGCCACCTGCAGCCCGCCCCTGATGACGACGATACCCGCGACCACTGACGCGAGAATCGTGAGGAACGTGACGGGACTGAGCACCAAGGCGGCACCGGCCAACGGCAGCACGAGCAGCAGCCCCAACCCGGCGGCCACCAGCGATATCCAGATGGTCGGGCCGAGCACGGCCCGCACCAAAGCCTGATGCATTGTGCCCGGATCCATGCCGGCCGCGTAGAGATCTTGGAAGGTGTCAGCCCTGTCGTAGACATCGGCGACCTGATTGATCAGGGCGGACACGGCGATGAGCAGGATCGAGATCCCCAGCACCACCAGGACGCCTGTGAAGATGTCATGGAACAGGACGACCTCCTCCGGTGCCGTCTCGGACTCGGAGTTCTCGGCAAAGTCGAGCCCCGTCTGCATCAACGCCACGCCGGTCCCGCCGACGGCGGCGACGAATGCCGTCATCGCCAGCCCCGATACCCGCCTCCAGAACCTCTTCGGCTCATCCGAGACAAGGCGCGCCGCGATTAGCCGGGCGGGAGTTTGTGCCCTGTTTCCGCTGAGATGGGCGAACCACCTGATCAGCAGCCCGCCGATGAGGTCGACGGCGACGAGGCCGAGAGCGAAGACGGCGACGATCACCGACACGATGACCCCGACCCCGAGGCTTCCGGCCTTCGACAGCGCCACGAGCACGGGCAGTGCCAGCAGCACGACGACCGCGGTGGCCACCCGCGCCCAGGGGAACTTCCGGTCCACGGACCTCGTCCGCACGCCCAGCGGAGAGACCGTGACCCGTCGCAGGCCGAGCAGCGCAGAGCCGAGGCAGACGAGGACGAGGAAGATGACGACCACGGTCAACAGCCAGGCGGGCATGAGGAGATTCTCGTAGCCGATGGGCGCGCCGAGGAAGTGAATCCGGCTCACGGGCCAGGCCAGCGCCAGATATCCGAACACTCCGAGGACGATTCCGGCGATCGCCGGGACCAGTGGCTCGACGACGGCGAGCGCCACGATTGCCGACCTCCGGGCGCCGAGCAGTGACATCGTGGACAGACGCTCGTCCTGGCGCCGGGCGGAGAGAGTCGCCGAGGCGGACGCCAATGTGCTCGCCGGAATCACGAGGAGGACGGTCGCCAGTGAGGCGAGCACCTTGTAGATCATGCCGATGTCCGCTTGGCTCGGATCCGGGTTGGGCGGGATCTGGAAGAAGCTCCAGGCGCCGGCGGCCACGGTGAGGAACAGGGCTGCGCACGCCAGGAAGGAACTCATCACGAGCAGTGAGCTCGAGGACAACATCGTCCTGCGGCCGAGGACGAGGGGAAGGACACGAACGCCGCTCATCGTGCCTCCACCCGTCGTCCCGTGTCGGAGACGATGCGTCCGTCCGCCAGGCGCACGATCCTCGAGCACCGAGCGGCCACTGTCTCGTCGTGGGTGACCACGACCAGGGTCGATCCCCGTCCGGTCGTCGAGGCGAGCAGTTCGGAGAGCACCTCGGCGGAGGTGTGGGAGTCCAGTGCCCCGGTCGGTTCGTCGGCGAAGGTCACCACTGGCTGGGTGACCTGGGCGCGGGCGATCGCCACTCGCTGAGCCTGCCCGCCGGAGAGCTGCCCGATCCTGCGCCCCATATGCGTGGCCAAGCCCAGTCGCTGGAGCCATCCGCGCGCGTGCGCCGTGGCCTCCTGGCGGCTCATCCCCGCCAGCATGGCGGCCAATGCCACGTTGTCGACTGCGGAGAGTTCCGGCAGGAGGAGGCCCTGCTGGAAGACGAAGCCGAAGACCTCCCGGCGCAGCGCGGTGCGCCCGGATTCCTTCAGAGAGGTGATCTCGGCAGCTGGGTTCCGGTCGGTCGGCTGAAGTCGGATGGTGCCGGAGTCTGGTGCGATGATTCCGGCGAGGCAGTGGAGCAGGGTCGTCTTGCCGGAGCCCGATGGTCCCATGATCGCCAGTGATTCGCCGAGGGCGAGGTTCATGTCGATGTCGGCGAGCGCGGCAGTCTGTCCATAGTGTTTGCCCACCTGCGTCGCGGTGAGGATCGGAGGAAGCTCAGTCATGATTCCATCCTGTCGTCGATCCGAGCGCTGCGACATGGAGTGGTCCCGACACAGGGACACGGAAAACCCGAGGTTCGCCGATCGGGGTTCCTCATTCTCAGACATCTACAAACGCAAGTCTCCGCTTGCCCATTGACATGCAACTGAACACTTGCCTATCGTGGTCATGTGGCTGATGTGTTCAAGGCCCTGGCCGACCCCACCCGACGCACGATCCTCGACGAACTCACCGATCGTGACGAGCAGACGCTGTTCGAGATCTGCTCACGGCTCATCAACAAGCACGGTTTGAGCTCGTCACGACAGGCGATCTCCCAGCATCTGGAGATCCTCGAATCAGCGGGTCTGGTCCGCACCCGACGCGAAGGCCGCTACAAGTTCCACCGGATCGACACCACACCGCTTGACGCCATCGTCACCCGGTGGAGGCCGAGTTCCACCACCGAGACGGGCACCGGGCCCGACTCGGTCCCACCCGGGAACAGCTGACGATGGAGGAGTCATGAAGATTCAATGGACGAGCGTGATGGTCGACGATCAGGAGCGCGCCCTGCAGTTCTACACGGAGAAGCTCGGCTTCACGAAGAAGGTCGACATCCCCCTCGGTGAGCACCGCTGGCTGACCGTGGTCTCACCCCAGGATCCCGACGGGGTCGAGCTGCTGCTCGAACCCAAGGGCCACCCGGCTGCGGCGCCCTTCACCGAGGCGCTCGTCGCAGACGGAATCCCGTTCACCCAGTTCGCCGTCGACGACGTCCACGCGGAGTACGAACGTCTGACCGGCCTGGGCGTGACGTTCACCCAACAGCCGCTGGAGATGGGGGCGGTCACCTCGGCGGTGTTCGACGACAGCGTCGGCAACCTCATCTCGATCGTCCACCAGGCCGAGGCAGCGGCCGAGTGACGATAGGGCCCGGTGCCAGCTGACGGGCGATCACCCCGGCAGGAGCACGATGACGGTGTGGATCGCGAGCCCGACCAGGGCTCCGATCACCGTTCCGTTGATGCGGATGTACTGGAGGTCGCGGCCGACATAGAGCTCGATCCGGTCGGCGGCCTCCTTCGCGTCCCACCTCTCGATGGTGTCCGAGATGACGCTGGCGATCTCGGGGCCGAAGCTCTCCGCGAGGTCACCGGCGGTGGTGGCGATGCGATCGTCGATCCGGGCCGCGAACTCGGTGTCGGTCTGAAGGCGTTCGGCGAACTCGCCGATGAGGTCGGTGATCCGATCCCGGACCTCACCCTGGGGATCGATGATGGCCTGGCGGAGGAGGTGCTTGAGCGAACCCCAGACCTCGAGCACGGAGTCGACGACCCCATGCTGGCTGAGCAGGTCGTTGACGACGACCTCGGCCTTGTCCGCGAGCGCCGTGTCGGAGGACAGGTCCGCAGACAGATCGACGAGCCAGGCATCGAGGGCCTGCCGGGCCTTGTGATACGGGTTGTCGCGGACGTCGGCGATCCAGCCGAGCACTTCGCGCTGCAGCCGTCCGGCCAGTTGCTCGTTGACGAAGTCGGGCACCCAGGCAGGGGCGCGGTTGTGGACGATCTCGTCGATGACCTGCGGATTGTCGCTGAGCCAGGTGTGCGCCTCGGCGACGACGAGATCGACGAGCTTGTGATGGGCACCGTCGAGGACGATCTGGCTCAGCAGCTGCCCGAGCACGGGAGTCTTCCGGGTGGCGACGAGCCGCGGGACGATGACGTTGTTCGTCAGGGCGACGATCGATTCGTCGTTGATCCGGTCAAGGACGTACTCGAGGCCGGCGGCGGCGCGGTCGACGACGAGGTCGCGGTTGGCTGCCCGACTCAACCAGGCCCCACCTCGGCGGGAGACCTGAGCGGACCGGATCTTCGTCGACACCGCCTCGGCGTGGAGGAAGTTCGTGGCCACGAACGCGGACAGGCTCGCGCCGAGCGTGTCCTTCTTGCGCGGGATGATCGCGGTGTGCGGAATCGGCAGGCCCAGCGGGTGCCGGAACAGGGCGGTGACCGCGAACCAGTCCGCGATCGCGCCGATCATCGCCGCCTCCGAGGCGCGGGAGACGAATCCCCAGACCCCGGACAAGTCGGTGAAGACGTGGGTGGCGAGGAAGGTCAGCGTCGCGAGGATGAGCAACGACAGAGCCAGCGTGCGCATCTTCCGCAGCCCGGCGGCCCGCTCGTGATCCTCAACGGTCAGTTCGCCCGGGCCGCCGAGTCGCGGCACGGACAGTGCTCTTTCGATCGCCATGATTACCCCCTGCCCCGACTTTAGCGAACTGTGGTGGCATAGGCTCTCACCGCCAGGCTGGGAAGGCTCGGTGTCCGCAGGGACGGCGAGTTCACGATTTCGCAACATCTTCTGCGTCCTTCCCGGGAAGCTGCCGGGCAGCCGCGTACGATCGAAGCATGAGCCGCGCACTCAGCGACAGAGAACTGGAAGTGGCCGTCGAGATGATCCGACGCGCTCAGGTCTCCGCCGGCCTCAACGGGCCGTCCGCGAAGCTCCCCGACCTCAACCGCAACCGAGGTCCGGCCACCCGGAAGAACGCGTCCGCGTACCAGCTGCGCGCGCGAACGGACAGACGAACGGTCTGGGCGGCCAATCTCGCCAACACAGTCGTCTCCGCAGCGTGCGCGTGCGGAACGTGCCCGTCCATCGCCCTGGCCCTGCCCGGAGATACACCCCGCTACGCCTACGACGCGGAGAGGAGCAGCTTCATCCTCGACGCCGTCGCCGATTCCGCGATCATCGTCCTGTTCATCGAGAACGACGTCCCCGTCTACCTCGAACTGGTCCCGCCATTCAACGCCGGCGGAGTCGACGAGTTCCCGAGCATCGAGTCGATGGTCTTCTGAGCGATGGGTCGACAGCTCCCGACCGGGCCGCATTCCGAGCCCTGAAGCGACGGCACCCCACGGCAGCTGCTCACAGCGGTGGATCGGCGCCCGGCAGGAGTCCCGGAAGCGCAGACAGATAAGCTTCGTCGACGAAGCCATCAATCAGGGTTCTCTGCACCATGAAACCCGCCACCAGGGACATGAGGAGTGGGGCGGTCGACCGAGCCCATGCCTCCGGGGACTCATAGATATCAGTGCCCTGGGCCGACGCCCAGCGACCCAGATGGTCCTCGATCGTCCCGCGCATCTTCGCGATCACCGAGTCGACCATCGTTCGCAGGCGGTCGTCGACCGTCGCTTCCGACCAGACCTGGAGGACCATATGAATCGGGGCCACGGCCCGCAGGCCGGTGATGATCGTGGTGACGATCTCGGCCGGGGCGAGGAGATGATCGTGGCCCTTCGCTTCCAAGTCCTCGCGTCGACCCTCCATCACCCGTTGAGCCGCCGCATGCACGATTTCCTGCTTGCCGCTGAAATAGCCGTAGATGGCACCCGCTGACAGCCCCGACTCCCGGATGATGTCCGTCATCGAGGTTCGCTGATATCCGGACCGACCGAAGCAGGCGATCGCTGCAGTGATGATCTCCTCGCGTCGTTCGGCACGACGCTCCTCGCTGATTTTCGGCATCATTCCTCCCTTGACAATCCTATCGCGGGACCTATCCTAAAAGAACGAACTTTCTGTTTTTTAGGAGGAATCATGTCAACGGTGCTCACCGAGCGAACTCGCCCACCGGATGGCGAGCGACCTGTCCCTTCACCAGCGCGAGCCCAGGCCCCGTGGTCACGCGTGATCCTAGTGGGCTTGGGCCTCTCACTCGCTGTCGGAATCGTCCTGCTCGCCTTCTCCTGGCCCACCGTCACCGCATCACCCAGGGATCTTCCCATCGGCATCGTCGGATCCGGCCCCCAGGCCACCGCCGTCGCAGCCGAGCTGTCCGAATCCGCGGATGACGCGTTCGATCCGGTCACGTACGACGATCGGCACTCAGCTGTGGAGGCGATCCGAGAGAGAAAGGTCTATGGAGCCGTCGTCCTGGGCTCCTCACCGTCGAATCCACCCGAAGTCCTCACCGCCTCGGCGGCCGGCCCACCCGTCGCACAGATGTTGGCTGGCTTGGCTCATCACCTCGAGCAGAAAGCGAATGAGCAGATCGCCGAGGCGCTGGCGTCGGGCCGGCCCACGGGCGCCGGAGACACTTCCGCACCGGCGGACTCGACGGCCCCGGCCTCTCCCGCGCAACCGGCCATTGAGGTGACGGTGACGGACGTGGTGCCCTTCAGCGACGATGACCGCAAAGGCGCCGGGCTCGCCACCTCGGTGTTCCCTCTCGTCATCGGCGGTCTCATCGGCGGGGCGATCACTGCGCTGACCGTCAGAGGATCAGGTCCGAAGCGGGCCGCAGCGATCATCGTGTACGCGGCCTTCGCCGGATGCGTGCTCACCGGCATCCTCCAGGGCTGGTATGGGGTCCTCCAGGGCGACTTCATGCTCAATGCTCTGGCGATCGGCCTCGGTCTGGCAGCGATTTCCGGAACGATCACCGGACTTGCGGGGATGGTCGGCCCGGCAGGAATAGGCGTCGGCGCGGTCCTCATGATTCTCGTGGCCAATCCGTTGAGCGGGACTGGTCTCCCGCCGGAATTCATCGTCTGGCCATGGGGCCAAGTCGGCCAATGGATGCCCGTCGGGGCGGCCGGCACGCTGGTCCGGGAACTGTCCTACTTCCCGGATGCGGCCATGCTCTTCCCCTGGCTGGTTCTCGCGAGCTGGGCCTTCGTCGGCCTGCTGCTCACCGCGCTCGGCCGCCGCGGCGACCTTGATGAGGCAATCCGCTCCGGTTCCCGACGAATGCGGCCGTGAATGCAGAATCGGTGGTCACAGACCCGAGGGGAAACCGTGAGTTCTCACGATCTCCCCCAGGTCTGTGGCCACCGATTCGTCTGCCACGCGCCCTCAGGGCCAAGCACGATGATGACCGCGGCGTCGCTCCCGACCGGGCCGCATTCCGAGCCCTGAAGCGACGGCTGGATCAGCGATCGGCCAATTCGCGCACCGCGTCGAGGAGTCGGCGGACGTCGTCGCTCGTCGTGTACGGTGCGAGGCCAGCGCGGATCCCGCCTTCACCGAGGTCGGCCCAGGCACCCGCTTCGTGCGCGTAGAACAGTCCTCCGCCCACCGCGATGCCTCTGTCTCCGAGCAGGCGGCAAGCCTCGTCGACCGGGACGCCGTCGATCGTGAACAGGACGGTGGGCGTTCCCACCGCAGGCGAACCGACGCGTTTGACTGCCGGGATCTCAAGCAGCCCGGTGAGCAGGACCTCGAACAGCTCCGATTCGTGCCGGTGCAGCGCTTCGTAGGAACGGGCCAGACGATCACGTCGGGTGCCTTCGGTCGGTGCGAGATCGGCGAGGAAGTCAATCGTCGCGGTGGTGCCCGCCAGGAGTTCGTACGGCAGAGTGCCCAACTCGAAGCGCTCCGGCACGTTGTCGGTGGACGGGCGCAGCTTGCGCGGCTGCAGGCGCTCAAGCGTCTGCCTCCGGGAGCCCAGGACGCCGAGGTGCGGACCGCAGAACTTGTACGCCGAGCAGACGACGAAATCCGCGCCCATCTCCTCGAGATCGACCAGGTGATGCGCGGCGTAGGCCACGGCGTCCACATAGAAGAGGGCGCCGGCTTCGTGGACGAGCTCACTGATCGCCGGGATGTCGGGGCAGGTGCCGAACAGGTTCGACGCCGCGGTGAGAGCGACCAGCCGGGTCCGGGAAGTGATCACCCGAGCCACATCCTCGGCGTCCAGGTCGCCTGTTCGGCGGTCGAAGTCGACCCATCTGATCGTGACGCCCCGGTCCGCCGCCACGTCGAGCCACGGTGCGACATTCGCGTCATGATCGAGGCGGGACACCACGATCTCGTCTCCCGGTTCGAGCAGATCCCCGATCGCCCTTGCGAAGTCGAATGTGAGCTGCGTGGCGCTGCGTCCGAAGACGACCGCCTCCGGTGCCACGTTCAGGAAATCGCCCATGGCCGACCGTGCGGCATTCACGATGCCATCGGCACCTCGGGAGTAACGGTTATGGGTTCCGCGCTGCGACACCGGAGCGACGAGTGCGTCGCGGACTGCTCGTGCGACGGGCTCGGGTGTCTGAGTGCCCCCGGGTCCGTCGAAGAGGGCGCCCCCTGCGCTCAGTGACGGAAACTGCGCACGTAGCCGGGAGACCGAATAGGTTTCCATGACAGTCGGCCCGGTCATCCGAGGACGCTCGCGATCGCGACGATCTCGAAGCGGAAGTCCTCCACGAGTTCACCGCCATGCGTGAATCGGGGCGGCATGGGAGCGGGAATCCTCTCCCTGTAGATCTCGTCGAACTCGGCGAATCGGCTCATATCGCTGAGGATGCAGTGAACCTGGAGCAGAGCGCTGAGCTGGGAACCGTGCGCCCTCAACGTGTCCTCCAGATCCGCGATCGCGGCCTTCACCTCGTCCCCGAAAGCCTCGGGGCGCCTGCCGTGCTCGTCCACCCCGACTTTCCCGGAGGTGAAGACGAGGCCGTTGGCCACTCGTGCCGATCCAAAGCTGCTCACACTCGATTCTGCTGTCATGAGCTCATCGTAGGTGGCCGATTCCCCGAGGGAATAGGCATTCTGCCCATCCGCATCACAGTCACCGAGGCACTCCGACAGATCCGGATTCTCCCGCGCCTGAGCCCACGACGCATCCGCCCTGGACGATCATCCTCCGGGCGTCCATCTCCCACAGCGCCTCCGGTTCCTCCAGCGGGTCGCCAGTGAGGACGACGGCATCGCCCCAGGCGCCTGCGCCGAGGTGACCGAGCTGTGAGCTCCCGAAGATCCCCGCGTTGCCCATGGTCATCGAATGCAGTGCCGTCTCGGCCCCCAAGGCCTCGACCTGCAGCCGCACTCCGGCCAGCTGCTCGTCCTCCATGTCTCCCATGAGATCGGTGCCGAAGCCGACGCGGACCCCGGCGGCGAGCGCCATCTGCGCCGCCTCCATGCCCTTCGACAGCACCTCTTCGTTCTTTGCCAGCGAGACCGGGTTGAGGCCAAGCTCGGGTCCGCGCCTGCTCATCGCATCGTAGGTGGCCAGTGTCGGCACCAAGGACACACCTCGGCGGTGCATCTGTGCGGCCGTGGCCGAGTCGATGAGGTTTCCGTGCTCGATGCACGTGATGCCGTTCTCGATCGAGTGCATGACGGATTCAACCGAATAGGAATGCGCGGTGACATAGGTGCCCCGCCGGTTCGCCTCATCACTGACCGCGCGCAGCTCCTCCGCCGAGTACTGGGGAATCCGCACCGGATCGGTCAGCGAGAACACGCCGCCGGAGGTCATCACCTTGATCGCGTGGGCGCCGGTGCGCAGGCGGCTGCGGACGGCGAGGCGGAGGTTGTCGACGCCATCGACGACCTCGCACATGTGACCGTGGCCGAAGCAGATGTCGATGTGCTCCGACCGCGGATCGCCATGACCGCCCGTCTGGCTGAGCGCGGGACCCGTGAAGAGGTAACGCGGCGCATCGATGACGCCGGAATCGACCGCCCGGCTCAACCCGATGTCACCTCCGGCCACATCCCGTACCGTGGTGAAGCCGCGAGCGAGGGCGCCGGAGAGGCGTTTGGCACCATTGAGCGCGGCGTAGCTCAGCGGTCCCCTCTCGTTCTCGAACCCGTCCATGCTCAGTCCGTAGGCATGGAAGTGGGCGTCGCTGAGGCCGGGAATGATCCAGGAGCCCGAGACGTCGAGGGTCTCCGGCGTCTGACCGGTCACGGACCCCGCCATCACCTCCCCGTCGACGATGACAAGATCACGATCGACGAAGCCGGTTTCCCGGCCCTCCCAGATCTTCGCGCCGGTGAGTACGAGGGAGCCTGTCCGGTTCATGTGCAACTTCCTATCCTGGGGTGTGGTGAACTCATTCTCGCCGAGGCGGCGGTTCAGCTGCGTACTGCTGCTCGCAGCTGAGCGGTCCGCTCCTCGTCGATCTCGAACTCCTCGGTGACAGCGACCCGGTAGTCGCGCTCCGCGGCTTCCCGGGAGACGAAGCCGTTGCGGACGTCCTTGACGATGGCGGCGAAGTCGCGCTTGAGCGGGTCGCCGTATCCTCCGCCGCCGCCCGTGGCGTTGACCAGCACCTCGCCGGCGTCGAGATGGTTGTAGCTTCCGCCCTTCCACTCCTCCTCCGGGGTTCCGGGGTTGAGGATCACCGCGTTGGGTGTGGCCTCCTGACCTCCGGCGATCGCCCAGGGCTTGGTCCGGGTCTTGTAGGCGATCATGATTCCGGTTCCCGGAGCGGTGAATCGGTATCGACGGGAGATGCCGACCCCGCCGCGGTGCTCGCCGGCCCCACAGCTGTCCTCACGATAGCCGTAGTGTTCGAGGAAGAGCGGTGTGCGCATCTCGAACACCTCGATCGGCGTGTTCCGGCACCCGGGTTCCGACAGGTGCATGATCCCGTCCTCGCCGTCGTGGGCAGCGGTGCCGCCGAAGCCGATGGCTTCGTTGCTCCCGTCCTGCCACGGCTCACCGGTCTCCGGATGGGTTCCGAGACCGATGAAGGCGCCGACGTCGCCGCCGGAGCAAGCCGGGATGCGATCCGGCATTCCCTGCGCCAGTGCCTTGAGGATGACCTCGCCGCAGAGGATTCCCGTCCACAGAGTGAACGTGGGCATCGGCGGCAGGGCGTGCATGACCGATCCCGGCTCCGTGATCAGCCGCATCGGCGCGAAGTTCCCGGCGACCACAGGTGAGTCCGGCGTGGTGACGGATTTGAAGACGAGGCTCGCTGCAGCCGTGGTGAGTCCGATCGGGACGTTCACGGGTCCTTTGACGCCCTTCGCGCTGCCGGTCCAGTCGATGATGAACTCATCGTCGGTCACGGTCACGGTGCACTGCAGCCGGACGAGTTCCCCGACGTCGATGCCGTCTTCGTCGACATAGTCCACGGCCGTCCAGGTGCCCTTCGGCAGTTTCGCCAGCGCTGCCCGTGCCAGCTTCTCACCGTGCGCGTTGATCGCGTCCATCGCCTCGACGAGGGTGTCCGCGCCGTACTTCTCGGCAAGCTCCCGGGTCCGCTTGACACCCGTGAAGCAGGCCGAAACCTGGGACTGGATGTCTCCGATCGTCGCGGCGGGACGTCTGCTGTTGAACCGGATGATGTTGAAGACGTCGTCGTTCTGCACACCTCGCCGGTAGAGCTTCGAGACGGGGAGGATCAGACCTTCCTGGGACAGGTCCGTCGAGTCGAGGACGTAGCCCGGGTCCTTCTGGTTGAGGTCGACGACGTGGACGCGACAGGTGACGAAGCCGATCAGTCTCTCCCCATGGTGGACGGGGGCGAAGACGAGCGGGTCGAGGACGTGCGCACTCGACCAGTACGGATAGTTGAGGATGAAGACGTCGTCGGGTTCCATCGCCTCGGGGCCGAGGAACTCGACGGCCTTCTTCAGCCCGAGATCGTTGCCGCGGGTGAACACGGCCACGCCCGGGGTGTCGGCGACGACGTCTCCATTCACATCATGGATGCCGATGCCGTAGTCGTGGATCTCGTAGACGACGGTGTTGTAGGCCGTGCGGCAGAGATTGCGGGCGATCTCCTCGGCTGCGGCCAGCAGTCCGTGGCGGATGATCTCGGTGGTGATCGCGTCGACCATGTCAGGCCTCCTTGCCTTCGGTGTGAATCGAGATGATGAGCTCTCCGTATTCGCCGACGGTGAGTCGGTCGCCGGAGTGGAGCACCGTCGTGGCTGTGTGCTCGGTGACGACGGCGGGGCCGTCGATGGCATCGCCGGCGAGCAGATCCTCTCGGGCGATGAGCGCGTATTCGACTTCGGCATCGCCGGGCAGGGTCACGGTGCGAGTCCGCGTCGGAATGGACTCGCCGTCCCGGCGTCCGATGGTCGGCAGGCTGGGCTTGTCGACGAGTCCGATCGCCGTCACCCGCAGGGTGGTGACCTCGATCGCATCGTCCATCACGTGCCCGTACTGCCTCCGGTGCAGATCCTCGAACTCGGCTCGGATGTGATCCCGAACATCGGCGGATTCGTCGAAGTGGACGGAGACCGTGTGCTCCTGGCCCTGGTACCTCACGTCGTAGGAGCGATGGAAGACCCTCCGGTCGGGCGCGAAGCCCTCGGCTGCCAGAGCCTGCGCGGCCTCGGACTCCATCGCGGCGAAGATGTCCTCGATGATCGTCATGTCCACCGATTCGAGCAGCGACACCTGGGTGCGGGAGTATTCGTGCTGGACGTCGGCCATGAGCATCCCCAACGCTGAGAAGGCGCCCTGGCCCGGCGGAACGACGACCTCGGGGATCCCGAGTTCGCGTGCGACGTCGACGGCGACGAGACCGCCGCCCCCGCCGAACGAGAACAGTGAGAAGTCCTTCGGATCGTGCCCGAGCTCGATGGTGATCGCACGCACGGCACCGGTGATCTTCGTGTTCGAGATCCGGACCATCCCGCGAGCGAGCTCGGTCACCGACATGTCGAGGGTCTCGGCGATGGGGGCCAGTGCCTGTATTGACTTCTCGGCATCGAGGACGAGCTCGCCGCCGAGCGGCGTGTCCGTGCCGAGGTAGCCGATGGCCAAAGCGGCATCAGTGAAAGTCGGCTCGGTTCCACCCCGCCCGTAGGCGGCCGGGCCGGGAACCGCTCCGGCGCTCTTCGGCCCCACCTGCAGGGCACCAGCCTCGTCGAGGTAGCCCAGCGATCCGCCGCCGGCGCCGATGGTGTGGATGTAGAGCGAGGGAGTGTTGATCGGCAGGCCTTCGAACTCGGCTCCGTGATAGTGGACGGGAGCTCCGTCGAGGACAAGGGAGGCGTCGAGGCTGGTTCCTCCCATGTCGATCGTGATCGCATTCTTCCGCCCGATGAGCTTCGCGAACCCTGCCGCCCCGATCACTCCGCCGGCGGGACCGGAGAGGATGAGGTTGACGGGCTGTTCCCGGGCTGCCACCGCGGTCATGGCGCCACCGCCGGAACGGGACATGAGGAACTGGCCATCGAATCCGCGTGCCTCCAACTCCTTCTCGAGTTCCTTGAGATAGCTGCGCATGATCGGTTTGATGTAGGCGTCGAGCACCGTAGTGCTCGTCCGCTCGTACTCGCGGTATTCGCGGGAGAGTTCGTGGGACAGGGTCACCTCGACCTCCGGGGCGACTTCCCTGATGATCTCGCCCATCCGCTGCTCATGCGCAGGATTGGCGTAGGAGTGGAGGAAGGTCACGGCCACCGCCTCGTATCCGCGCTCGCGGATCTCGCGGGCGATGCTCCGAGCGTCCTCCTCGTCGAGTGGTGCGTGGACGCTGCCGTCGGCCTTGCTGCGCTCTGTCACTTCGAAGGTGTCGAAGCGCTCGAGCAAAGCCTCGGGCTTGCGATAGGCCAGATCGTACATCGGAATCCGGTTGGTGCGTCCGAGCAGGTAGACATCGCGGAATCCGCGGGTCGCAATCGTGGCGATCCTCGCTCCCGTGCGGGTGAGAAGCGCGTTGAGGCCCAGCGTGCTGCCGTGGTTGAACATCGTCACCCCTGTCGGATCGACCTCGGCCTTGTCGAAGGAGGCGAGGACACCGGCGGTGGGCTGTGCGGAATCGGTGGGGACCTTCTCGAAGCGGAGCTCGCCGGTTTCGGGGACGAGTTTGACGACATCGGTGAAGGTTCCGCCGACGTCGACGGCGACGCGAACATTGTTCGACATGGTTCTGCTTTCCTTGGGCTGTGGTTTCTGGTTCCGGTTCATGATCATGAACGGGAAGGATCGCCGGTCGAGGAGCCGGACTGGACGCGCTGGTCGATGCGGTAGAGCTTTCCGACACCGACCTCCGCTCCGGCGAGGATCTCCTCGAGCTGCGGGCTGGCGCGATTCCGGTCGGGGTGGTCGAGCCATTCCTGGTAGCCGTCTTCGTCGGGCCAGTCCGCGGTGATGACGACTTCGCCGGAACCGTCTGCGGCGACGGCGATGTCGGAGCTGATCTGACGGGTCTTGTCGAAGGACTCCTGCAGGATTCCTTCGTCCCGGAAGAGCTGCAGCACGGCGTCGACCTGCTCGGGCTGCGCACGGAGGGTGAGAACTGATCGGAACATGATTGCCTAACGTCGTTGTCTCTCGCACCGGCAGGGCCGGTCGCTGGTCAGGATCCGGCGCACGGCCGGCGGACATGGAGATGGGGGACTTGATCCACGTCACATCTGCTGTCCGAGACACTACCGGGGGCCACCTCGGCCACCCTGGGCAGTCTGCACTGGCGTAAAGGACAGAACTGTGCAGTCAGCCGCTGCCGCGAGCGGGCACCGTCGTCAGCCGCTGCCGCGAGCGGGCACCGTCGTCAGCCGCTGTCGCAAGCGGGCACCGTCACGCGCTGTCGCGGTCTGTCCGGCTTTCTTCGCCTTCTGCCGAGGGCGTCGTACCGGATCTGAAGCCACGGGCAGAGAGAAGGCCGGTCAAGATCAGGTGAAGGGACAGGGTCGAATCCGGATCTCCCAGAGGCACCCCGAGTTCCCCGGCCCTCCGAAGTCTGGCATGAAGGGTGTTGCGGTGGACGCCGAGGCGCTGCGCCGCCTTGGAAACCGAACCGCGGCAGTCGAGCAGGGCGACGATCGTCTCGATGATCACGTGAGCCTCGACGTCGGCGAGAAGCTCGGGGAACATCGCCCGAGCGAGTTCGACCGCGAGTTCCCGCGGCAGAGCACCCTGTGCGAGTCCGAGAGGGATCGCCGCGAACTCGAGGACGGGACCCGACCCCTTGCTGCGAGTCCTGTCCGAGCTGCGAGCCAGGCGGGCGGCCAGCCAGGCCTCCTGCACCGCCGCGGCGACTCGCTCGGGGCCCATCCCGGGGTCGGACATCCCGACCCCGAGGTCGAGATCGGCGAACACGGTGAAACCTGCCCGGACTGCGGCGAGCACCGCAGCCTTCCCCTCCTTCGCCCGGACCGGGACGAGCGCCAACCATCCCGAGTCGATCCGAGCCAGCGGAACGTCGGGGAACGTCGCATGCCACACCTGGTGGACGGCGGATGAGTCCCGTTCCTCGGCGAGCACGCAGACGGAGACGAACGATCCGGTGAGCGGCCAGCGACCGGCCGCTTCCGACGCATTCCACGAGACCTCACCGATGAGGTCGAAGCGCGATGAACCCGTCAGTGCCGCGATCGTCAATGAGGGCAACGACGAGGTGAGTGAGGACAGCCGGAACTCCGCCGTCAGTGCCCGCACGCTCGGTGCCACGGCCTCCAGGACGCGCCCGGCATATTCCCGCTCGTCGGGGGAGACGAAGATCCTGAGCACATCCGAATCCATCTTCCCGCCCGTGACCTCGGCCGACACTTCGACGAGACCATCGATGGCCTCCCCGTCGATCACCCCCTCGGACATCTGGTCATTCGAGATGTCGAGTTCGACCTCGTCAGCGGTGACGGAGAAGACGATCGATCCCGCGGTTTCGACCCGCACCCGCCGTCCGCCGACCTCCGTGGAGACGAGGCCGAGGAGCTCCCGCAGGCCGTTCGCCCGCGCAGCCGCAGAGGTGAACTGCTGCAGCCGGGCGACCTGACCCGACCGAGTGAGTCCGATTCGCAGAGCGAGATCGAGCGCGGTCCGGGTGGCGTCGTATTCGGTCGACAACAGGGAGACGCCGAGGCGCTCGGCCAATCGCACCGCCGTCTTCGTCACCGAGCTGTGCGGGACCACGAGCCCGGCGGCGCGACGTTCCCAGGCATAGCGCAGTCCCGCCGAAACCATCCAGTCGCCCTGCGAAGCCGTGTCAGAGAGGACGACGAGGGTGTCGGGCCCGACTCCGATGATCTCTTCGATGTCGGAGATCAGGGCCAGATCCCTGATCACGCCCCCCACAGGCGCGAGATGATGGACCTGGGTGAGCTCGGCCGCATACGCAGAGACGAAGTCCGCCAGTCTGACCTCTCCCGCTCCCGGGCTCCGACGTGTGTCCTTGGTCATCGGGTCTCCTCCATCATCGCCAGCGAGGGCCGGCGTCCCAGCTTCCTTCCAGCGGGTGTGTACCAGGCACTCGCTGCCCGGAGGACACAGATGTCGAGGACATTCCCCGTCCACAGGTCGTCGAGAGAGGCCACACTGCAGTCCGCAGGACGCAGAAGCGTGATGATATCGGGCGAAACCGCCCTGACCGCGCCGTCGGAGAGCATCATGAGGATCTCGCTCTGCACCTCCAGCTGGATGATCTGCCCGCCCGCCTCCTCTTCGAGGACGACGCTGGCAGGGATCCCGACTCTGCTCGGCGCCCACGGTCGGGCCACCCAGGAGTCCTCGCTCACGCGAGCCCGCACGATCTGCCGGACTCCGCAGGACCGCCGCAGCTCACTGTGCTTGTGGTCCGTACCCCGCGACGATTCGAGGACCCGTCCGATCGCGATGAGATTCGACAGACTTCCGAGGATCCCGGCGGAGCCCAAGGCATCTGCCGTCATCGGATAGCTCGCGGTCGCCGCCCAACCGCCGAACTCCTCGGCCAGGGCCCGCAGCAGCCGCTCTCCGCGCGCAGGCTCGTCCACTCGCAGAAGCGCGGACTCGCCGAGCGCGCTCACCGCCGCGATCGGACCGATCGGCAGGGAGTTGAGGGCGAAGACTGTCTGGGACACGAGAGGGAAGATCCGTCCCATCGGATCGGCGTCGATGACGGGGATTCCGCACTGCATCCCGGCGAGGAACGGCACGACGGCGTTGGCGCTGCCCGCCGCAAGAGGAATCAGACCGGCGACTTCACGACCGTGGGCTTCGGCGATGAGCTCGATCGCTGCGATGAATTCGTCGCCGACGGGCCTTAGCTCGGACAGGGAGAGCCCGTTGTTGACGAAGCCGACGCAGACGACGAGCGCGTCCGGATCGAGATCCGTGACCTGTTTGAGTTCGGGTCGCAGCCCGGTCATGTCCATGTGGGCGAGCACCCGCCTCATCCCGTCCTCTGTCCATTCGGGTTCCGCGGCGCACGCATTGAACAGCGCTCCGGCGCTGAGATTCCTCACATCCTCAGAGTCGAGGTACATGGTCGCTCCTCCTGCCCTCACGTGAGGATGTGCGCCCCGGAGGCCGGGCGGGCACGAGGTCGACCACGGACTCCCTGTCGAGGGCGATGGGGTCGAGGGAGACTCCCCGGACTCGAACCGTCACTGTGCTCGAGTTGTCATAGCTGCTGGCCTCCACCCCGGACTCGAGCAGGTCGATCCGGCGGTCGTGCGCTCCGAATGACACCAGCCGGGCGCGGACCCGAGACTCGAGGGCGATGATCGACGCATTGACCTCGCCTTCGGTCGTGCCGGGGACCACCCGATGTGCCCAGTCCGCAAGGGGCGTGACGACCGCACCGAGGGCGCACAGACTCAGCGCCGTCCGCAGCACCGGGCGATCAGGCTCGGCTTCGTCGTCTCCGAGTTCGGTCTCCTCGACGATCACCGCAGCGGCGGGAAGGCCGTGGCCCTCCGGCGAGATCTCGACGAGGTTGGCCACCTGGGTTGCCAGCGCCGCCCCGGAACTCGTCCGGAACTGGGGGAACACCGCCGGACAGGTCCGCACGAACTGGCCCATGAAGGTGCCTTCGCCGCGCCGGACGGCCACGAACCCTTCCCGGCACGCGGCCAGGGCGGCCGCTCCGACGAGAGCGCTGCTCGCCTCGGCGAACAGGGAGTGCACCGGCATCACCGCCAGCCGGGCCAAAGGGTGGCACCCGCCCTCGTTCGTCGTCACGTAGAGACGAGCGCCCGGCACCGCCCGGCCGAGCACCGGATGCAGAGCGCCCACGATCTCCTCGGCGCTGTCGATGAGGGAGCTGTTGACCGCGGCAGTGCGCTCGCGCACCGCCACCGAACTGCTGTGGAACGAGTGCGAGTACTCGACGCTTCCTGGGTGAGCATGATCGAGGAGAATCTGTCCGGCCCGCACTTCGTGAGATTCGTTGATCGGCGATCCGACCGCCGTGATCACGTACCGACTGCCGCGCGGAGCCTGGGAGCACCACCGGACCAGCGCCTCGGCGTCCAATGGCACGAGCTCCTCACCGGAATTGGAGTGGCCGCCGGCGATGTGGACGATGTCGACGTCCTCCCCATCCACCGCCTCGGCGGGGTGCTCATGGACGATGTCGACAGGTGCCCGCGGAGCGATTCGCACGAAGGTCGTCCTCCCTGCCGCCTTCCGCCGGAGAACCGCACCGACATCGAAAGTCACCGAGGTGACCGCCTCGTCGTGACGCTCGAGGTCGAGCAGCTGCTCGAGGGCTTGGGCGAATCCGCCGATGCCTGCTTCGTCCGCGAGGGGAACGACGTGGGAGGCGATGGCTCCATCGTCTCGCACAGTGACGGCACGGATCTCGGTGCTGTGCACGCACACCCCGATTCGCATATCTGACCTCGCCGTCGTCTCGAGAGCTGGGCGCCGCGTGATGTCGCCGGACCGCTGCCCCACCACTGGTCGAGCATCGGCTCCGATCACCGGGTCGACCCGTAGGCGATGATAGTTCATCCCTCCCTAATCGACCCTGTGAACAGGGAACTCAGCCCTCGTAGCCATAGTGGCGGCGAGCATGGTCGACGGAGACATAGCCGTTCTCGACGTCGGAGGCGACAGCCTGCGGATCCCGGTCCGCGACGTTCCCGTAGCCTCCGCCTCCGCTGGCGGTCAACCTGATCACGTCGCCGGCCTTCATCGGCCGCGCATTGGCCTTGAGCAGACGCTCCTCGTCGTCCCGGCCCGGGTTGATGATGACCTCGGGGCCCCTGCCTGTCTCGCCACCGAAGAGTCCCCACGGCTTGGTCCGCGACCGTTCGAACCACAGTCCGACGGCGCAGTCGGCGAGGAACTCGTATTCCCGCGTCGCCCCGTTGCCGCCGCGCCACCTGCCCGGCGCTCCGGTGTCCTTCTCGATCCGGTAGGCGGTGATCCGGAAGGGGTACTTCGTCTCGACCATTTCGATCGGCAGGTCCTTGATCGACCCGTTGACACTGTTGATGAGGGCCGATTCGCCGTCTGATCCGTCCCAGCCTCCCCAGCCGCCCAAGGTCGCCTCCATGGTCACCCAGTCACGACCGGTGCGGGGATCCGTGCCGGCGGTGTTGATGATCATCGAGTCGCCGTGTGAGGCGGCGACCACACGGTCCGGCAGGGCAGGGGCGAGCGCCTTCGACACCAGGTCGATGAGCAGGCCGAGGTGGGAGAAGTACCACTGGCAGGCCGCCGGTGCCACCGCGCCCAGGACCGAACCCTCGCGGACCTGCGTGCTCAGCGGCCGGAAGGATCCTCCGTTCGAGTTCGTCTCGGGGCTGATGAGCAGCTTGTACCCGACCCGCAGCGCCGAGACGGCCTGAGCCACACCGCAGTTCACCGGTCCCCGGGTCTGATCGGCGGATCCCGTGACGTCGAAGTCGATGGTGTCGCCGCTGACGGTGACCTTGAGCGTGATCGGGATCGGGGTGTCGAGGTCGATCCCGTCATTGTCGAGTACGCCTTCGGCCTCGTAGACCCCATCGGGGATGTCCGCCACGGTCTTGCGCTCGAGCGCCTCGGTCTGCCGGAAGATCTCGTCCCGGGCGGCTTCGATCGTCGCGATCCCATAGCGGGCGACGAGCTCCTGCATCCGGATCGTCCCCATCCGCAGCGCCGCGATCATCGCATTCATGTCGCCGATCGTCTGATAGGGAAATCGCACGTTCGTCGAGATGATGTCCACGATGAAGGTCTCTCTGCCCGCTTCGTGAAGTTTGACGGGCCCCATCCGCAGGCCCTCCTGGAAGATGTCCACGGAGTCCATCGACCCGCCCACGTCCTTCGACCCCATATCCATCCAGTGGGCGCGGGTCGCTGAGAATCCGACGTGGGTGCCGTCGACGAAGACCGGGGCGAAGATCGTCACATCGTTGAGGTGGGTCCCGCCGAGGTAGGAGTCGTTGAGGATCCAGACATCGTCGGGCTGCCAGACTTCACTGCCGTACTTCTCCTCGACGGCCTTCGAACAGGTTTCGAGGTTCCCGAGGAACAGGGGCAGACCAGCGGACTGGCCGAGCACCTGGTGATCCGTGTCGAGGAGGGCCACGACGCAGTCCCCTCCCTCATAGAGGATCGGCGAGTAGGCGGAGCGGATGAGCGTCGCGTTCATGTCGTTGGCCGCACTGGTCAGGGCGTTGCGGATGATTTCGACGGTGACCGGATCGGCCCGGTGCACGGGTGGTTCGGCATGATCGAGCAGAGTCATGTCAGTCATTCCCTTCGACTTCGAGATTACGGATGATGAGTGCGCCCTGGTCGTCCACCCGGACCGAGAATCCCGGCGGAACCACGGTCGTCGCTGTGTCCTCGAGCACGATGGCGGGTCCGGCGAAGGTGTGACCGGACCGGAGATCGTCTCGCTCGACGATCATCGTGTCCCTGGGCTCCCGATCGAAGACGACGGGCTTCGTCCGGTGCGGGAAGTCTGCACCCTCGGCGGGTTCGCTGCGTCGTTCCTCAGCGCTCTCGAGGACTCCGGTCACCCGGGTCCGCAGAGTGACGATCTCGATCGGGGCACCGAGGTTGGCGTGACCGTAGCGATCTTCGTACTGGCGGGCGAAGCGCTCGGCCAGACGCCGCCCGAAGTCCGGGTCGAGCGGTTCGTCCGCCGAGGTCAGCGGCACGGTGAGGAAGAACTCTTGGAGCTGATAGCGGACGTCAACGGAGTGCTGGGCATGTCGTTTGTCCTCGGGCACGCCCTCCTCGGCGAGCGAGGCGAGCGCCTCGGCCTCGATCCCACGCAGGGTCCGGGACATGTCCGCAGGGTCGATGTCCTCGTCGAGGTGGAAGTACGGCTGGGTGAAGTCCTTGCGGACATCGCCCTGGAGCATGCCCCAGGCAGAGAATGCCCCGGGGAAGCGCGGGACGACGGTCTCCGGGATGCCGAGCTCCTTGGCGAGGAAGACCGCGTGCATCGGGCCGGCGCCGCCGAAGGCGACGAGAGTGAAGTCGCGGGGTTCGATCCCGCGCGAGATCGTGATCGTCCGGATCGCCTGCGCCATCTGGGTGTTCGCGACATCGCAGATCCCCTCGGCGATGTCGACCGGACCGAGTCCCAGCGGTTCACCGACGGTCGCGAGGGCCGTCCTCGCCGCCTCGATGTCGAGGGACATGTGCCCGGCCGCGAAGCCCTCCGCAGACACCCGGCCGAGTGCGAGGTTGGCATCCGTGACGGTCGGCTCCGTCCCGTCGCGCCCATAGCAGGCGGGCCCCGGACTGGCGCCGGCTGAGCGCGGCCCCACACGGAGTCCTCCCGCTTCGATCCAGGCCACGGAGCCTCCGCCGGCGCCGATCGTGTGGATGTTGACGACGCTCATCAGCATCGGCTGGCCTTCGAGCACCGCCTCGGTGGAAACATCCGGCACTCCGTCGATGACCAGGGACACGTCGAACGACGTCCCACCCATGTCGACGCCGATGAGGTTGCCCGACTCGAGCGACTCGGCCAGCTTCGCCCCGCCGATCGCTCCACCCACCGGTCCGGAGAAGAGGGTCTGCAGAGGGTGTTCGCGTGCCGAGGCGGCGGTGAGGATGCCCCCTGAGGACTGCATGATGTGCAGCGGCGCCTCGACCCCGCGGGTGCTCAGCTCATCCTCGAGGTTGCGCAGGTAGTCCCTGACCACAGGGCCGGTATAGGCTTCAACGACGGCCGAGGAGGTGCGTTCGTACTCTCGCCATTCCTTCGCCGACTCGTGGGACAGGGCCACCGTGAAATCGGAGCCGAGTTCCTCGCGCAGGATCTCCCGGGTCCGCCGTTCGTGGTCCGGGTTCTTGTAGCTGAAGAGGTACGCCACGGCCACGGCACCGTAGCCGCCGTCGCGCACCCGACGGGCAGCGTCCCGGACGGCCTCCTCGTCGAGGGGAACGAGTTCGGACCCGTCATAGGCAAGGCGCCCCCGGATCCCGACGACGTCCTTGCGTTCGATGAGCGGTTCCGGTTTCCGGTATTGGGCATTGTAGAGTTCGAGCCGTGGTCCGCGGGCGATGTGGTAGCTGTCCTCGACGCCGTCGGTGGCGAGCAGCAGGACGCCGACGCCTCGGCGTTCGAGGAACGCGTTGAGGCCCTGTGTGGTCCCATGGACGGTGAAGTCGATGTCGGAGAGGTCATCGATGACGGAATCGAGTCCGGAGATCACGCCCCGGCTCAGCTCTCCCGGCGTGGTCGAGGATTTCGTCGCGCGGTACCTCTTCGCCTGGTTGTCGTAAGTGACGATATCGGTGAAAGTGCCACCGATGTCCATGGACACTTTGTACGAACTCACAAGTGGCCTCCTTTGGCAGTCTCGGATCGTTGCGGTCAACCTACAGACAGCCGCCGTCGAAAATTTGGGCAGATCGCCTATTCGTCCCTCTGACAATGTGCAGATCGCAACCCATTGTGATCTCAGCCACTGGTAGCTTCTCTCTCGTCCGAGGTCGCCGATGTGGCCGACCGCTTGAGACTCCCGAGAGGAGCAGAACGATGCCGTTCCTGGATGTGCGCGACCGAGCCGAACACCCTCGGCTGGTCATCGGCGCCGATGAGATATGGGATGGGTCGCTGATCGCGTCCGATTCTCCGCGCATCCTCCGGCTCTCACCGTTCCCCTCCTCAGGGGCAGCCTCATCGCTGATCGACTGGGGACGCGACCTCGGCCACCTCCTCACAGCCGTCGGGGAGTCCTCCGTGCTCCTCGGACTCGATCCGATCGAGTCGCGCGATCTGCGTCCTCTGCTTGCGGGAATCCTCGACGGCATCGGAGGTCTCGAACCTCTGGGAACGATCGACATCGTCCTCGGCACCGGGACCGGGCTCACCCCCGCCGAGGTGACGAGCGCCATCGAGATCGAGCTCGCTCTGCGCCGGGGAACGGAGATCGCCCGCGAACTCACCAACGCCCGCGCCAATCAGCTCGGACCCGCGGAGTTCGCCCGGCGCGCCGAGGAACTCGCCGCCGAACATGGACTCGGCATCCGGGTGTGGGACGCCCCTGAACTCGAGGAAGGCGGCTTCGGCGGAATCATCGCCATCGGCCAGGGCTCGAAGAGACCCCCTGCACTGGTCGAGCTCTGGCTGCCGGGCGGCTCGGAGGCTGCCAACACTTCGGACGCTGCCGACACCTCGGCGAAAAGCGCCGGGACAGCCGCACCGCCCACGGGGGCCCTGGCCTTCGCCGGCAAGGGAATCACCTTCGACACGGGCGGCCACTCACTGAAGTCCCCTGACGCGATGTATTCGATGCACACCGACTGCGCCGGAGCGGCAGCGGTGCTCGGGGGCCTGGTGGCATTGGCCATGACCGGTTCCCCCTGCCCCATCCATGCCGTACTTCCCCTCGCGGAGAACGTTCCGGGTCCGGAATCCGTGCTGCCGGGTGACGTCGTGACGATGCGCAGCGGGGCCGGCCTCGAGATCGTCGACACGGACTTCGAAGGACGCGTCGTGCTCGCCGACGCCCTCGCCCTCATCGGCGAACACGAACCCGCCGCAGTCGTCACTCTCGCCACCCTGACCTACCAGGCGATGGTCGCCCTGGGTCCGGAGATCGCCGCCGTGCTCGCCCGCGACGACGAACTCGGAAACCGGCTCCTCACCACCTCGGCGACGACCGGGGAGGAGATGTGGCGGCTGCCCTGGGCCCAGCGGTACGCGGACCAGATCCGGTCCGACGCACCCGGTGCCACTCTGCGCAATCATCCGCGGACCGACACCGGACGCGCCATCACCGCTGCCCTGCTGCTCGGGGAGTTCGTCGCGGACACGGTCCCCTTCGCTCACATCGACTTCGCAGGACCCGCGGTCAGAACCGTCAGGGGCGGACCTGAGGCGACGGGGTGGGGCGTACGCACCGTCCACGAACTCGCCACCGATTTCACCGACTCGAGAAACAGGAGAGACCGATGAGTCAATCACACTCGGACACGATGAGGAATCAGCAGACCATGACGGTCGGCGAAGCATTCAGCGAGATGAAGCTCGAACGCTCGCACATCCTCGTCGGCTCCGTCCTCTTCATCACCTTCGTCATCGACGCCTGGGAACAGGTGGGACTGGTCTACGTCAGCCACCTCCTCTCCGAGGACTTCGGAGTCGGAATGGCCCAAGTGGGCACGGCCCTGGGAGCAGTGGCCCTCGGCATGGTCCCGGGCACCATCATGTGGGCGGCCCTGATCGAGAAGATGGGCAAGAAGAACGTCGCGATCATCAGCCTCCTCCTGTACGGAGTGGTCGCCACGGTCGCCGCCCTGGCCGCGAACTTCACCTTCTTCGTGGCGCTGAGGTTCGTCTCCGGCATCGCCTTCGCCGGAGTCTATGCGATCACCGTTCCCTACTTCATGGAGCTGCTGCCCACCAAGCGGCGCGGTCAGGCGACTGTCGCCCTGTCGATGGGCTTCCCCATCGGCGTGCTCATGTGCATCGGCACCAGCGCGCTCTTCGGTGAGATCAGCTGGAGGGTCGTCGCCATCATCGCCGCCTTCGCGGCTGTCTGGGCGTTCGCGATCTGGAAGTTCGTCCCCGAATCGCCGTACTGGCTCGTCAAGCGGGGACGGACGGGGGAGGCGAAGGCCGTCATCCGCGACTTCGGGCTCGATCTCGGACCTGACTGCGATCTCACCCTCGATCCCGAGACGGGTGAGAACCACCTCGTCGCCTCGATCAAGAAGGTGCGCACCCTGCCGCTGATGACGCTCATCATCTTCATCTCCTTCACCTACAACTGGGCCTACTGGGGACTGCAGGCCTGGCTGCCCGTGCTGCTGCAGGACAAGGGCCTGAGCATCTCGACCTCTCTCGGCTTCGTCGCCATCAGCCAGGTCGTCGCCATCCCCGGCTACCTGCTGGCGGCATGGGCGACCCGCCGCTACGGGCGCCGCTGGGTCTTCGTGATCTTCGCGCTCTGCGCCAGCATCGGCGGGCTGATCTTCGGCAATGCCTCCGACACCTTCCAGCTCTACCTCGGCAACTTCATGTTCGCCTTCTTCATCCTGGGATCGTGGGGAATCTGGAACACCTGGCGCGGTGAGGCCATGCCGACGAAGATCCGCGGCGCCGGCTACTCACTGTCGAACGCCTCGCTGCTGGCGGCCCAAGCCGTCTCCGTCCCGGTCGTCGGCTGGATGATGGACCAGGGCATGGGGGCCGCCGCCGTCGTGGGATCGATCGCCGTCTTCATGGTCGTCGCCGTCATCGGCACCTTCGGCATCCCGGAGACGGAGGGCAGAGCTCTGCGCTGAGAAGACTCGCCGCCGACCGAACCTGCCGGCAGTTTCCACGATCCGCAGCTCCACGACCCACAGCTCCTGCGGCGTCGACACAGATGCCGGCTCCGCAGGGCCTCCGTCCCACGCCGAGGTGAACGCAGTACCGCGCAACTCGGCTTGCACCACCGACCTAAGTCCTCGGATCCACCGACGACGGGTCCGAACAGAAGGATGAATGCAATGAAGCATGTCACCAAGACCATCGCCGTCCTCGGCACCATGGCGTTGACCGCCGGCCTCAGCGCCTGCAGCTCCTCCACAGCCGGCGACGATTCGCTCTCACTCGTGTTCCTCGCGTCCTCGTCGCAGAACGGCTACAACCAAGCCGTGTACGAAGGCATCGAAGGACGTGCGGCCGAACTGTCCGAGGAGCTCGGGGTCGAGATCTCCACCGAGATCCAGGACGGACAGTTCGACGCGAACACCCAACTGTCCCAGATGCAGAACGCGGGGACGAACGGCCAGTTCGACTCCATCATCGTCCAACCGCATGACGGACCCGGGCTGGGCGCCGCCTTCCCCCTGGGACAGGACGTCCCGGTCGTCGCCGTGCTCAACCCGATCGGCCCCGACATCAACAAGATGGAGCCCCAGGTCGAAGGCGTGGTCTCAACAGTCGCGTCCCCGCCGAAGAACAGCGCGAAGCTGCAGGCCGAAACGGTGGTCGACTACTGCGCCGACATCGATCCGTGCAAGATCGGCCTCCTGGCCGGCCTGCTCAACTCACCCCTGGACATCGAGCGGGTCAAGGTCTGGAAGGAGGTGCTCGGCGAGCATGACAACATCGAGATCGTTGCCACCCTCGAAGGCGGCTACGACCGCGACAAGTCGCTGACCGCGGTCGCCAATCTCCTGCAGGGGAACAAGGACATCAACGGCATCCTCAGCATCGCCGATCAGCAGACCATGGGAGCGCAGATCGCCCTGGAGAATGCCGGCATCGAACCGTCAAGCATCTTCCTCAACGGAGGCGGCGGCACCACCGAGGCCATCAAAGCCGTCCGTGAGGGAAAGTGGACCAACGATCTCATGAGCTTCCCCGTCACGATGGGCGAAAGAGCCGTGGAGCAGGCGGTCAATGCGGTGCGGGACGAACCCGTTGAGACCGTCATCGACTCCGACACGCTCCTCGACATCGGGCCCATCGCCACCAAGGAAGACCTCGAGGCGAATCCCGACTTCACCGGTCAGTGGAATGGCTGAGCCATGTCGAACAGTGATGCGGACCGACTGCCGGTCGAGCTGAGCCACATCAGCAAGCGGTTCGGCGCCACCCAGGCTCTCGATGACGTGTCCGTGACGATCCGTCCCGGCCAGGTTCATTCGATCGTGGGCGAGAACGGCGCCGGGAAGTCAACTCTCGGCAAGATCATCGCCGGAGTCTATTCTCCCGATGACGGGGACCTTCTCATCGACGGGGACCCGGTCAGACACTGGAACCCCGGCACGGCCCAGACCGCCGGAATCGCCATGATCGCCCAGGAACTCGCCCTCGTGCCGGACCTCACCGTTGCCGAGAACGTGTACCTGGGGGCCGAACGACATCGACTCGGGTTCCTCAAACGCGGGCTGAACGAACGCTTCGCCGCTCTCGACGCGGAAGTGGGCTTCGGCCTGAACCCACGAGCACTGGTCCGCGATCTCAGGATCGCGGACCAGCAGAAGACGGAGATCCTGCGCTCACTGGCACGCAATGCGAACGTCATCGTCATGGATGAACCGACGTCCTCGCTGACCGCACATGAGATGGGCCAGCTCGAGACCCTCATGCGCAGTCTGTCCGAACGCGGTTGCAGCATCATCTACGTGTCGCACTTCCTCGACTCCGTGCTGCGAGTCTCCGACACCGTCACGGTCATGCGCGACGGCCGGCACATCATGACCGTGCCCGCCGAGGATGTCGGCAAACGCGATCTGGTCACCGCCATGCTCGGCCGTGAACTGGATCAGGCGTTTCCGGACCGCACCGAGGCACCTGAACCAGGCGACGTCCCTCTGCTCAAGGTGTCGAACCTGGCAACGGACACAGGGGTCAAGGATATGTCCTTCGAGGTGCATCGCGGCGAGATCGTGGGCCTGCTCGGACTCGTCGGCAGCGGTCGCTCCGAATGCCTGCGCGCGTTGATCGGCGTCGATGCGATCACGGGCGGAACCGTGGAGGTCAAAGGCTTCGACCGGACCGGGGCCCCTCCGCATCGGATGATCTCCGAAGGAGTTTTCCTGGTCCCGGAGGATCGGCACAAGGACGGACTCGTCCTCGAACGCTCTGTCCGGGAGAACATTGCCCTGTCCAGCCTGGCAGCTCGCGCCACCTCGGGGATCGTGCGCACGTCCGCTGAGATCGGCACAGCCCGCGAGCTCGCCGATTCGCTCGAGATCCGACCCCTGGACATCGAACGCCCGGTGGGGCAATTCTCCGGCGGCAACCAGCAGAAGGCCCTGCTCGCCAAGGCGCTGGCCGCGAAACCCGATCTGGTCATCCTCGATGAGCCGACCCGTGGGGTCGACGTCGGTGCAAAACGCACGATCTACGACCTCATCAGCCGACTCGCCGCCGACGGCTACGGGGTGCTCCTGATCTCCTCCGAACACGAGGAGATCATGGAATTGGCGCACCGCGCCTATCTCGTCGCAGGCGGTCGCACCATCGATCACATCGAACCGAGCGAGTCGACCATGGAGAACGTCCTGTTCCGACTCTTCCACGTCGCTTCCGGAGAGGAGCCCGCAGCATGAAACAGCTGTTCAACAACCGTGTTCCGGCCGCCAGGACCAGACCATCGATCCGCCAGGTGACCATCGAATACGCGGTCCTCATCCTGTTGGGCGTCGTCATCGTCGCCCTCGCCATCCTGTCCCCGTCGTTCTTCACTTTCGGCAACCTTGTCAACATCCTCAGTCAGAACGCTCCACTCGTCATCATCGCCGCCACCGGAACGTTCGTCATCATCTCGGGCAACTTCGACCTCTCCACCGGCGCGATGTACAGCCTCGCAGGTGTGCTGGCGGCGTCGATCTCCATGGCCTTCGACACCGTCTGGCCCGCTCTGCTCGCCGCACCCGTCATCGGAATCCTGCTGGGCACCTTCAACGGGCTTGTCATCACTCGGCTCCGAGTCCATTCCTTCCTCGCCACTCTCGCCTCATCGATGATCTTCACGACCATCGCCGTCCTGATCACCGGTGGAAGCCTCATCACCGTCACCACCGAAGGGTTCTCGGCGCTCGGCCGAGAGAGGATCGGAGGGATCTTCATCTCCGTGTTCGTCATGATCGCCGTGGTCGCTGCCCTGTGGTTCGTTCTGCGCAGATCGGTCTTCGGCCGGCATGTGTTCGCCGTCGGTGGGAACCCCGAGGCGGCCGAGATGTCGGGGGTGCGGGTGATCAGGGTGAGAGTGGCTGTGATGGCGCTGAGCGGTCTGGCCGCAGGCATTGCCGGCGCCATCGGAGTCTCCCGCATCGCCTCAGGACAGCCCTTGGCGGGGACCGGTATGGAGCTGCAGGCCATCGCCGCCGTCATCCTGGGCGGCACAAGCATCTACGGAGGGGTCGGAGCCGTCTGGCGATCCGTCGCCGGAGTCTTCCTCATCGCACTCATCGGCAATGGCTTCGACCTGCTCAGCCTCAATCCGCAGCTGAAGGACCTGGTCACCGGCTTCATCATCCTGGCGGCAGTCGGTTTGGCGGCAGCGGACCGCGTCCGTCGCTGACACCGCCCACCCACCGCGTATCGAAAGGGCACATCATGGCCGAAGTCCTGCAGTTCAGCGAGTTCGGCGGTCCCGAACGCCTCCGGGTCGTCGACGTCGATGACCCGCCCTTGGCGCCCGACGAGGTCCGCTACGAAGTCAGAGCCTTCGCCCTCAATCGGGCGGATCTCATGTTCCTGGCGGGCGAACACTACACGGTCCCGCAGTTCCCCACCCGGATCGGGCAGGAGGCTGCCGGCGTCGTCACCGAGGTCGGCAGCGCAGTGAGCCGCTTCCAGATCGGCGACCGGGTATCGGCGCTGCCGTTTCACACGTTGTGTCACGGCAACCAGGGCAGGACTGCAGTGACTCCCGAGGACTACTTGGCGCCGCTTACCGACGGGATCGACTTCATCCACGGCACTTCCATCTGGATGCAGTACCTCACCGCCTGGTTCGCCTTCACCGAAGCGGCTGACCTGAAGTGGGGTGACACCGTCCTCGTGAGGGCTGCGGCCAGCAGCGCCGGCCTCGGCGCCCTGCAGATCGCGCAGTTGCTGGGACTGAAGACGGTGGCGACGATTCGCACCGCCGCCAAACGAGACCTGGTCCTCGAACACGGCGCCAATGCCGTCGTCATCGACGGAGTCGACGATCTCGATGCCGTCAGCCAGGAGATTTCGCTCGGGCGCGGATTCGCGGCTTCCTTCGATCCGATCGCCGGGGACTCGCTCTTCGACTACGCGCATCTACTGGGTCCGGATGCCATCGTTCTCGGCTACGGGACGCTCAGCGATGCCCAACCCGTTGTGCCGGTCGCGGCAATGGCACGTGTGCGGGCTCGTTTCCACCCGTACTCGATGTACAACCATGTCGGCGATCCCCACCAACGTGAACGCGCCGTCGCCGCAATCTCGGCCGCGCTGAATGGGGGTCAGCTCTCGCCTCTGGTGGACCGGGTCTTCGAGTTCGCGGACTTCGCAGGGGCCTACGAGCACATGCTGTCGAATCAGCAGTCCGGCAAGATCGTCGTCCAGGTCGAGCCGCCGATAGAGCCAGCTGATCGCGCCTGAGAGGCACCACCCGTGTAACCGCACTCTCGGTCGGCCGTGAATGCAGAATTGGTGGTCACAGACCCGAGGGGAAACCGTGAAATATCGTGGTTTCCCTCGGGTCTGTGACCACCAAATCGTCTGCTGCGAACCTTCACGGCCGCGCGCCCTGACGACGCGCTGAACAGAATCGACCTCAGCGGTCAGGCCTGGTCTCAGGCCTTGCCGACGACCTCGAACTTGGCGTTGGCGGTGATCGCGTCGTTGACGCGCACCGTGGCCGTGTAGGTGCCCGGGGTCTTGACGTGACCGGCCAGGGCAACCTGACGGCGGTCGAAGTCATGTCCGGTTGCAGCCTGCAGGGCTTCGGCCACCAGGGCAGGGGTGACGGCGCCGAAGAGGCGACCGTTCTTTCCGGCCTTGAGCTCGATGCGAGCGCTGGAGGCTTCCAGCTGTGCCTTGACCTTGACTGCTTCATCGTGGTCGGCGATCTGCTTCGACTGGCGAGCCTTGCGGAGAGCCTCGATGTGCTTCTCCGCGCCCTCGCTCCAGACGCTTGCCCAGCCACGAGGCAGGAGCAGGTTACGGGCGTAACCGGCACGCACCTCGACGATGTCGCCGGCGGCTCCGAGGCCGTCGACTTCCTGATTCAGAATCACTTTGCGGTTTGGCATGTTTCTTCTCTCCGATCAGCGAGCAGAGCTCGAGTAGGGCAGAAGTGCCATCTCGCGGGCGTTCTTCACGGCCTTCGCGATGACGCGCTGTTCCTGCACGGTCACGCCGGTGACGCGACGTGCGCGGATCTTGCCACGGTCAGAAATGAACTTACGAAGCGTAGCGGTGTCCTTGTAGTTGATCTTGGCCGCTTCGCCTTTTTTGAGCGGATTCGCCTTCTTCTTGATAGGCTTCCGGATCTCTGGCTTTGCCATGAGTATCTCCTGATTTACGAAATGTCGTCAGACGTGGTTAGAACGGTGGTTCATCGGCGCCCGGATTGCCCCAGCCGCCGTTGCCGCCCTGTGGACTCGATGATGCCCATGGATCATTCGCCGGTCCGTTGTTCCCCTGGCTGTAGCCGCCCTGGCGCTGACCACCCTGCTGCGGGTTGCCCTGGCCAGGATTGCCCTGGGGCGCGCCCTGCTGCGGGTTGCTGCCCCATCCCGATTGCTGCCCGAAGCCGCCCTGCTGGGCGCCTCCCTGCTGGCCGCCGGGGTTGCCACCGCCGGAGAATCCGCCGCCGCTGCGTTCGTTCTTCGACACCTGAGCGGTGGCGCGCCGCAGGCTGGGGCCGACTTCGTCGACGTCCAGTTCCATGACGGTGCGCTTCTCGCCCTCTTTGGTCTCGAAGGAACGCGACTTGAGCCGGCCCTGCACGATGACCCGAGTCCCTCGCTGGAGGCTTTCGGCTACGTTCTCGCCCATTTCGCGCCACACTGAGCAACGGAGGAACAGTGTCTCTCCGTCTTTGAACTCATTGGACGCGCGGTCGAAGACGCGTGGCGTCGAGGCCACGGTGAAGTTTGCGACGGCCGCACCATTGGGTGTGAATCGCAATTCGGGATCACTTGTCAGATTCCCGACAACCGTGATGACTGTTTCGCCTGCCATTGAATGCTCCTTGAAGCGAGGTAGCTTGACGCTTACTTGGCGTCTGGGCGGAGGATCTTGGTGCGCAGAACGGACTCGTTGAGTCCGAGCTGACGATCGAGTTCCTTGGTCGTTGCAGGCTCGGCGTGGAAGTCCACCACGACGTAGAAGCCTTCGGACTTCTTCTGGATCTCGTAGGCGAAGCGCCTGCGTCCCCAGATGTCCACGTTGTCGACGGTTCCGTTCTCAGCCGGAACAACCTTCAGCAAGTTGTCCACGGTGTCAGCCAACGTCCGCTCTTCGAGTTCGTTGTCAAGAATGAGCATGAGCTCGTAATGACGCATGTGTCACCCACCTCCTCTGGTCTTCACGGCCATGGTCGTTCCATGGCAGGAGGGTATCTATGCATATCGGTTCCGGCTTCCGCGATAGGCGCGAATTGGGAACAGACCTCACCATTCTAGAGGACGCGGGCGACCGCTGTCATGTTTGCGGACAGTGCCCTCAGCCACGCCGAGGCGGCACCCCGGCAGCCGCCACCGTGATTCGCCGTGGGGCCCTGATCCGCTGCCGGTGGAGATTCTCGCCGGCGAAGATGATTGCCGCCACGAGTGCGAACAGACGCAGCAGGGTGAAGAGGGCAACCCATGCCGGTTCGAGTCCGTGGTCGCTGTCGTAGCCGCTGACATCGCCGAGGTGGATCGACACGGCGAAGCTCGCCTCCGCCAGTGCCCAGACGATGAGCACCCACCAGCGGTGGACGGCGAGGACCAGAAAGGGCAGCAGCCACAGGCTGTCCCACGTCATCATTCCCGGCGCGAGCAGAAGATACCCGCCGATGAGCAGACAGGCCGCAACCGCGGGGTCGAGACCGTTCCTGCGCACGAGAATCATCGCGATCGACACCGCCGCCACTACGCCGAGGGCCGCGGTGGCCCACACCGGACCCCACACCTCGGCGTCGCCAATCCTCGCCAGGACGAGGATCGAGGCGAAGGAACCACCGTCGACGGCGTCGGAGAACCAATGCATGACCCGGTCGACGGCGCTGCCGTCGAGGATGAGGATGAGCGCCGAGGTGACCGCCGCCGCGGCGATCATCATCCGCGGATCCCGGTGCGGTGCGGCTCGGGTCGGATGGGGCCCTGCCAAGCACAGGGCGAGCCCGACGAGCAGCGCGAGGGGGTTGATGAACGTCGCGATCCCGACCAGCATCCCGGACGCCCACGGTCGCGACCGGACGGGCGGGGCGCCGATGAACAGAATGAGAGCCCAAACGCTCAGGGCCACCGCGACTGGATCGAGGGTCGAACCGAGAGTGAAGAGGATGACCGGCGAGGCGAAGACGGCGACCAGCCACGCCCTCTCGCGGGCGAGGACCAGGAGTCCGACTCCGAGCGCCGCGATGCCGAGGACGTTGAGGATGAGGACGAACGGCATGAAGACCGACACATCATCGGTCACGCCCTGCATCGCAGTGACCAGGCGTGCGTCGAGGACGGACAACCCGGCTTCGCCTCCACCGGCTCGTCCCGGCACGTCGGGATTGAGCTGGCCGAGGAATGCGGTCGCCAGCGGTCCGGCGCACATCCTCGCCGAGGCGGAGGGCTGGGCGTAGCCCGAGCTCAGGCAGGGAGCCTGCAGGGCGAGCGCGAGGAACGTCGTGACACCGAGCAGGGAGGTGAGGATGTAGGCCTGGAAGCGCCGGAAGCGTGCCCCGGCGAAACCGAGATGAATGCCGCCCGGACCGCCGAGCAGGGGCTCGGCGATCCGGGTGCTGGAGTTCGAAGGCATGGCTAGAGGTTAGCGGTTGGGACTAAGCAAACCCTATTGAGCTGGGACTTCCCCTTCCAGTAGGCCGTCGCCTCCGTCAGCGTCTTTATCGTTCTTCGGCGGTTTCGTTGGCGGAGGATCTTCCTTCGGTGGGTCCTTCGGCTCAGGCGCGGGGCTCTTGTCCCCACCGTCCTTCGAGCCGTCCTTCTCTTCCCTGGCGTCCTTCGAACCGTCCTTCTCACCCTCGGACTCCTTGTCCTTGTCCTTGGGATCCTCGGTCGGCTTCTCCTTGGGCTCCTCGATGGGTGCCTTGGTCTTCTTCGGACGATCGTTGTCATCGTTGTCGCGCGGCTGCCTGCTCGGCCGCGGAGGCGCCGGCTCGCCCGGGTTCACGGGCTTCTTCACCTGCGGCAGTTGACCGCGCTCGGGGAACTTCTCGATCGGCTCACCCTTGAGAGCGTCCTGCATGTACTCGGTCCACACCTGGATGGGGAACGAGCCACCGGTGACTTCGCTGCGACCACCGTACGACCCGATGGGCACGGGTCCCTTCTCGCCTTGGCGGTAGAGAGCGACGACGGTCGACAGGTTCGGGGTGTAGCCGGCGAACCATGCGGAGTAGTTGTCCGACGAGGTACCGGTCTTGCCGGCCGCCGGCCGCCCGAGGTTCTGAGCGTAGCTTCCCGACCCGCCGTTGACGACCTGACGCAGGGCGTAGGAGGTCTCTGCGGCCACGGCCTTGTCGAAGACGCGCTTGCCCTTGTTCTTCGCCTTGTAGATCTCGGTGCCTTCGGCGTCGGTGACATGGTCGATGGCGTGGGTCTCGTGCCGGACCCCGTTCGAGGCGAAGGTCGCATAGGCCGTGGCCATGTCGATGACCCGCGGGCTGGCGGTGCCGAGCACGTTACCCGAATTCGCCTCGAGCCCCCGAGTGCACGCGGCGATCTCACCCTGCTTTTCCTGTTCCTTGGTGCAGCCGGGACGGAAACCGGCCCGCTCGGCCACATCGACGGTCTTCTCAGGGCCGACCTGAACGTTGAGCTGGGCGTATGCGGTGTTGATCGAACTCTGAGTCGCCTTGAGCAGAGTCACCGGGCCATAGCTCGCCCCGCCGAAGTTCTTCGGCCTCCACGTCCCGCCTTCGGGCAGCTGCAGCGTTGTGGGGCTTCCGACATACCTGTCCGTCAGGCGGACCCCGTTCTCGAGACCCGCGACCAAGGCGAAGGGCTTGAATGTCGATCCTGCCTGGGCGGCGGCCTGGGTCGAGGCGTTGAAAGCCTGGTCCAGGTAGTCCTCGCCGCCGTAGAATGCCTCGATCGCTCCGGACTTGGGGTTGATGGAGACGAGCCCAGCCTGCAGACCTTTCGGCTTGTCCTTCGGCAAGGACTCGATGGCCTTCTCGGCGTCCTTCATCCGATCCTTGTCGAAGGTGGTGACGATCTCGTAGCCGCCACGGTCGAGCTGTGATTCATCAATGTTGAGCTTCGCCATCACCTCGCGGCGGACGAACTCCCACATGTAGCCCTTCTGCCCGGACAGGGAGTTCTCCTTGTTGGCCTCCTTCACCTTCGGCATCTCGACCTCATCGGCCTGCTCCTGGGTGATGAAGCCCTCGTCGACCATCGACTTGATGACGTAATTGAAGCGGTCTTCGTAGGCTTCCGGATTGTCCGCCGGATCAGCTGCACCGGGACGCTGGATCATCGCGGCCAGGAGTGCGGACTCGCTCAGGTTGAGGTCCTTCGCGGGCTTGTCGAAGTAGTTCTCGCTGGCGACCTCGATGCCGTAGGAGCGGCGACCGAGGTAGATGGTGTTGAGGTAGTTGGCGAGGATCTCGTCCTTGCTCTGCTCCTGATCGATCTTCAGGGCGATGAACATCTCCTTGACCTTGCGGCCCATGGAGTGCTCGTTCGTGAGGTAGAAGTTCTTCACGTACTGCTGCGTGATCGTCGATCCGCCACCGGCGTAATTGTTCGTCGCCACGCCCACGACCGCTCGGGACAGACCCTTGATCGAGATTCCGCGGTTCTCATAGAACGTGGTGTCCTCCGCCGCGATGGCGGCCAGCTGCATCGGCTTGGAGATCTCGTCGATCGGGACAGATTTGCGGTCCTCGACCTTGTACTGCCCGATCGGTGTCTTGCCATCGGAGTAGTAGACCGTCGACGTCTGACCCGTTGCCTCGATGTTGGGCTCAGGAATGTCCGTCACCGCATATCCGATGATGAATCCGATGCAGCCGAGGATGATGAGGCTCAACCCGCCCGTGACCATCAGGCGAAGGCTGGGGAGGAAACGCTTCCACCCGCTCACTCCAGCGCGCGGGTAGTTGAGTATGTTCTTGATGCTGTTTCCTCTGGTCGTGGAAACGGATTGTCCCTTAGCCACCCAAGGTCCTCCAGGTCAGTCAGCCTGCCGCAATGAGTCGGCGACGAGGTTCGAAAAAAGGTCACACGTGATTTTCAGTGTGACACGCAATCTTTGGAACATAGTGAAAGACGCCTGAGCCGGGTGGCCCGTCCCAGGTCAGGACCTTCGAGCGAAGAAGAAACCCGGCCGCCGAACATTCCCACTGACCTGCACTGATGCACCATGTCCACTCAACACGCCGCAACTGGTGCGTCGTTGCTCACATTCCCTCACCGAGGTGGGCGCAGGCGCCCGTGCGATCGCCGGGAACCCGTGCGATCGCCGCGGCGAACACCGGGAACCCGCGCACCCGCGCCGAGGTGACCTCACCCCTTGAGATCGAAGTCCGTGTCCGCGTACTCCTGACCTTCGATCCGCGGTTCCCCGGTGAAGGGATGCAGCTCGTTCTCGCGAGCCCGCAGCTCCACCCGCCGGATCTTGCCGGAGATGGTCTTGGGCAGCTCTGCGAATTCGAGCCTGCGGATGCGCTTGTACGGTGCCAGATGCTTCCGGCAGTAGGCGAGGATGTCGCGGGCTGTGTCCGCGCTTGCCTCATAGCCGTTGCCCACGACGACATAGGCCTTGGGAACCGCGAGACGCACGGGATCGGGCGAGGGGACCACCGCCGCCTCGGCGACGGCTTCGTGCTCGATGAGCACGCTCTCGAGCTCGAACGGGGACAGGCGGTAGTCGCTGGCCTTGAACACGTCGTCGGCGCGGCCGACGTAGGTGATGTAGCCGTCCGCGTCCCTCTCGGCCACGTCACCGGTGTGATAGATGCCGTCGGCGAACGCCTCGGCGGTCTTCTCCTCGTTGTTCCAGTACCCGCTGGTCAGACCGACCGGTCGCGGGTCGAGCCGGAGGCAGATCTCACCCTCGTTGCCCTCCTCGCCGGTCGCGGGGTCGACGAGCACCACATCGTAGCCGGGCAGGGGCTTGCCCATCGAACCGGATCTGAGCTCCTGACCGGGCGAGTTCCCGATCTGCAGAGTCGTCTCCGTCTGGCCGTAGCCGTCGCGGATGAGCACGCCCCAGTCCCTCTTCACCTGATCGATGACCTCGGGGTTGAGCGGTTCGCCGGCGCCCAGGGCCTTGCTCGGCGGATTCTGCAGATGACCGAGGTCGGCCTGGATGAGCATCCGCCAGACGGTGGGTGGGGCGCAGAAGCTCGTCACTCCCACCCGGTCCATGGTCTCCATCAGCGCGTTCGCGTCGAAGCGGGTGTAGTTGTAGAGGAAGACGCAGGACTCGGCGATCCAGGGGGTGAAGATGTTCGACCAGGCATGCTTGGCCCAGCCGGGAGAGGCGACGTTGAGGTGGACGTCGCCGGGGGTCAGACCCATCCAGTACATCGTCGACAGGTGCCCGACGGGGTAGGAGACGTGGGAGTGGGCGACCATCTTCGCCTTCGACGTGGTGCCCGAGGTGAAGTAGAGCAGCAGCAGGTCGTCGGCTCGGGACCTGCCCTGGGGGTCGAACTCGACGCTCTCCTCGGCGGCGTCCGCGTAGTCGTAGTCCTGGTCGCGGGTCGACTCGCCACCGACGACGATGCGCACGACCTCGGTCTCGACCTCGTCGAACTTGGCCGCGTCCGCCGGCCCGGCGACGACGAACTGCGCCTGTCCGCGCTCCACCCGGTCGGTGAGGTCGATGGGGCCCAACTGGGTTGTCGTGGGCAGGAGAACAGCGCCGAGCTTGATGCCGGCGAGCATCGTCTCCCACAGCTCGACCTGGTTGCCGAGCATCACCATCACGTGGTCGCCCCGTCTGACGCCGGCCCGGCGGAGGAAGTTGGCCACCTGGTTGGACCGGCGAGAGAGCTCGGCGAAGCTCCACCTGCCCTCACTGCCGTCCTGCTCGACGATCCACAGCGCCGGGGCGTCGTTGCCGACAGCGATCGGGTCGAACCAGTCGAGGCCGAAGTTGAAATGGGTGAATCGGGGCCATTCGAAGGCCTCGCACGCAGTTTCCCGGTCGTTGCGCAGTTCGATCAGACGATCCCTGGCGGCACGGAATTCTTCTGTCACGGTCATAGAGGTCTCCTCACATCGTTGCCTGCACCATAGCGTGTGACGACGAACACATTGTCCACGACAACGAAGTTACCAGCCGGTCAACGTGGATCGGCAGGCGGGGGTGGATCCTCTCTCGAGAACAGCCCTGTGAAGTCAGCCCGCGGCGGGGCCTTCGTCTCCCGCGGACTCGCTCGGGGCGTTCTCAGCCCACCACTGCCGCAGCAGCTCTTCGGCGCGTTCCGGTTCGAGCGGACCGTGTTCGAGGCGCATCTCGAGCAGGTACTTGTAGGCCTTGCCGACCAAGGGCGAGGGTGGGATGTCGAGGATGGCCATGATCTGCCGACCGTCGAGGTCCGGTCGAATCGCGGCGAGCTCCTCCTGCTCGGCCAGCTTCTCGATGCGCTGCTCGAGATCGTCGTAGGCGAAGGCGAGCCGATCCGCCTTCTTCTTGTTCCGAGTCGTGACATCGGCGCGGGTGAGAATGTGCAGCCGGGTCAGCAGGGGCCCGGCGTCGGTGATGTAGCGACGGACGGCGGAGTCGGTCCAGCCGGCGTCGCCGTATCCGTAGAACCGCAGATGCAGCTCGACGAGGCGCGCGACCGCTTTGGTCGTGTCCTTGTCGAAGCGCAGGGCTTTCATCCGCTTGGCGGTCAGCTTCGCACCGACCGCGTCGTGGTGATAGAAGGTCACCGCACCGCCGGGCAGGAACTTCCGGGTCGCCGGCTTGCCGATATCGTGCATGAGCGCTGCGAAGCGGACGGTGAAGTCGGGTTCCTCGAGCCGCTGCGGATCCTCGGGGCTCAGTCCCGCCTCGCGCTGCTTCGCGGCGTAATCGTGTTCGAGCTCGACGGCCTGGCGCAGCACGGTCAGGCTGTGCTGGTAGACGTCCTTGTGCCGGTGATGCTCATCGGTCTCGAGCCGCAGCCCTGCCACCTCGGGCAGGACGTGGTCGGCGACCGAAGTGCGGACCAGGAGGTCGATGCCGGCGGCGGGGTCCACCCCGGTGATGAGTTTGCGCAGTTCGACCTGCACGCGCTCGGCGGAGACGATGGCGATGCGATCGGCCATGTCGCTCATCGCGGCCTCCACCTCGGCGACGGCGCGCAGTCCGAGCTGGGAGGTGAAGCGGGCGGCGCGCATCATCCGCAGGGGATCGTCGGAGAAGGAGTCCGCGGCGGCCCCGGGGGTCCGGATGGCACCCTCGGTGAGGTCGGCGAAACCGCCGAACGGGTCGACGAAGGTCTTCGAGGGCAGGCGGACGGCCATCGCACCGATCGTGAAGTCCCGGCGCACGAGGTCGGCGTCGAGTTCGGAGCCGAAGGAGACGACGGGTTTGCGGGAATCGGGGTCGTAGGCCTCGGCGCGGTAAGTCGTGATCTCGATCTGCGCCCCGGACTTCATCGCGCCGATCGTTCCGAATTCGCGCCCGATGTCCCAGTGGGTGTCGACCCAGCCGGAGATCAGCGCGAGGATGTCATCGGGACGGGCATCGGTGGTGAAATCGAGGTCGGGCATCGGTCTGCCCAGCAGTGCGTCCCGGACCGATCCGCCGACGAGCGCGAGTTCGAACCCCGCGTCGGCGAAGCGCTGTCCCAGCGGCCCGAGGATGTGGTCGAGCTCCTCGAGCTTGTCGTGCAGGCGGGCCTGTGCACTCTGTGGATCCACCGAACTCCTTCTCATCCGTGCGGCCGCGGGCTCATCCCTGCGGTCGCTTGCCGCTCCGGCGGCTCGTCGAGCGTCCTCCAGCCTACCGGGGGCGGTTCGACGAAACTTCCAAGAATCGCCTATTAAGGTAGGAGAATGACCACACCGATGCCCAAGCCGGGACCCAGAGCGTCCCGTCGCACCACGGTTGAGGAGATTTCCGCCGGGGGCATCGTCGTCGACTTCACCAGGTCAGACCTGCCCGTCGCCGTGATCGCCCGGCTCAACCGCGCGGGCCGGATCGAATGGTGTCTGCCGAAAGGCCACCTGGAGGGAGCGGAGACCCCTGCCGAGGCGGCTCGCCGTGAGGTGGAGGAGGAGACCGGGATCTCCGGTGAGGTCATCCGGCCGTTGGGCACGGTCGACTACTGGTTCACGGTCGCCGGCATCCGCGTCCATAAACTCGTCCACCACTTCCTTCTGCGTGCCCGATCGGGGACCCTGACGGTGGATAATGATCCTGACCAAGAGGCGATCGAAGCGGCTTGGATCCCGTTCAATCAGCTGCGATCGAAGTTGTCGTTCGCCAATGAACGCCGTATCGTCGCCGCTGCCCGACCCATGGTGATCCGGCAGGATCAGTGAGCGGACGGATCAGCGATGACCAGGACGAGTGACGAAAAGGAACAGTGAAGCCCATTAGCCGCGCGCGTTTCCTCTTCGCCCTGCTGAGCTCGACCCTCTTGCTCACAGGGTCGGTTCTCGCATTCCCCGTCCTCGCCCAGGCATCGCCGGCAGCGGAGGGTGATCGCGATTCGTCCGGTGTCGCCATCACCCTCGACGAGGTGACGCCCTGGGTCGATCCCGACGGCACGCTGACGGTGCGGGGGCTGATCACCAATTCCACCGACGAGGCGGTGAGCCGCCCCGACCTCGAGCTGCGGATGTCGACGCAGAACCTCGACGCCGAACACCGGATCGCCGCGTGGAAGAGCGACCAGTCGCAGAACCGCACGATCGCCGACCTCGACACCGATGGTCCCGAGGCGCGGAAGAAGGCGGAGAAGGACAACGACGATGAGAAGTCCGACCCGAAGCCGGTCGTCGACACGAAATTCGGCGACACGATCGCACCGGGCAGTTCACAGGAATTCTCCATCACCGTCCCCGCCGAGGACCTCGGCCTGCAGAAGTCCTCACCCGTCTCCTCCTGGGGCCCGCGCGGATTGGCCGTGCAGCTGCGTGACGCGACCGGTCTGCGCGCCTCCGGCATCGGATTCACCACCTGGTACCCCGACCCGAAGTTCGACAAGACCTCCATCACTTTCCTCGCTCCCGTCACCCTGCCCGGATACTCCGAGAACGGGCTGAGCAGCTCCGACGAACTCGATGCCGCGATCCGCGAGGGAGGCTCCCTGGCGTCGATCTCCAAGATCCTCGACACCCCGGGTGTGGCCATCGCCCTCGATCCGCGGATCATCGCCTCCTTCGACAAGGCGCTGTCCGCACCCGCGGCCCCCGCCGAGGGAGAGGCGGTCGAGGACGGTCAGGACCAGGATTCCGAGCCGAGCCCGACTGACGGGGCGAGCCCACCCACCACGGACGAGCCGACGAAGGCCCCGGAGCCCGACGGCAGCGATCCCCGCAACACCGAACCCGAATCACCCACCGAGGGCGATGACGCCCAGGCCCAGCAGGAGCAGCGGGACCGGCTCGAAGCCTGGTACCGCGACTTCATCACCAAGGCCAAGTCCCACACGGTCGTGGCGCTGCCCTACGGCGACCCCGATCAGATCGGACTGCGATCGGATCAGCTGAGCGGGCTCTCCGCCTTCTCCGAATCGCAGAAGGACCTGGTCAAGCAGGCGCTGCCGAACGCGAAGACGGAGATCGCCTGGCCCATCGCCGGCAGCGCCGAAAGCAGTGATCTGCGGGGATTGGCCGAGTCGGGAACGCAGACGGTGATCCTCGATGACCGGCAGCAGCCCTCGACAACCGGCACGCGTGACAGCGCTCATTCGCAGGTCGGCACCTCGGCGAACGACGACTCCTCGATCGAGACGCTCATCACCGATTCAGCTCTCACGGAGCTCAGCCGCAGCGCCATCGAATCCGACCGATCTGCGGCCGGCATCAGCGAACTCGTCGCCGTCACTGCGGCCATCCAAGCCGAAGCCCCCTACCGGACGCGTCACCTGCTGCTGCCTCTGCCGCGATCGGCGGCCTCACCGAACTGGGGCAAGGTCGTCGGTGCCGTCGACAGCGCCCCGTGGACCGACACCCCGAGCCTCGACGATCTCCTCGCCGCCGAACTCTCGCCCCGCGGCGCGCTGCGCACCGACACCGACCACCAGCACATCGCGCGGCGCACCTTCGAAGGCATCGCCGACGTCCGCCGGAGCGAGAGCCGGTTCAACACCGTGTACAGCGATGTGGCCGCGGCGAACACGACGCTCGACCGGTCGCTGCTCACCTGCACCTCGGTGGCGTGGACGACGGGAGGCAACGCCAACAGATGCCTCGAGCACGCGCGGGAGACGAGCCGGGGACAGATGGACAGCATCCACCTCGAGAAGGGCTCCTCGGTCCTCCTCGTCACCGGGGAGAAGACGACGATCCCGGTGACGATCGTCAACGACTCCATCGCCGAGGCGAAGCTGCGGGTGCGCATGCGACCGCAGACCCCGCAGCTGAAGGCCCAGACCACCGAGACCGTCGTGGTGCCGCCGGAGGCGACGACGCGCGTCGACGTGCCCGTCGAAGGGTTGGCCAATGCCGACGTTCCGACCACGATCGAGATGGTCACCGCCTCCGACGTCGTCCTGCCCCAGGACACCTCGCTGCTGGTCAGAGTCCGGGCTGATTGGGAGAACATCGGGACCGCGGTGATCGGGCTCGGCCTGGCGGGTGTGTTCATCATCGGCCTGATCAAGTCCGTCTCCCGCGGACGCCGGAAGATCCCCGAACAACAGCTGGCCGCCGCGGTCGCCCGCGCCCAGAACGACGAACCGGAAAAGAGGTAGGACTTGTCCAAGCTGACAGCTCTGGCCAGATCCTCGGCCGTGATGACGGCCGGAACGTTCACATCCCGCATCCTCGGCTTCGTCAAAGCCGCCCTCCTGGCTGCTGCGATCGGCGTGACCGCGGTCCAGGCCGACGCGTTCGACGTCGCCAACAAGGTCCCCAACACCCTGTACATGCTGCTCGCCGGGGGTGTGGTCAACGCCGTGCTCGTGCCGCAGCTGGTGCGGGCCGCGAAGATGAAAGACGGGGGCAAGGACTACACGAACCGCCTGCTCACCCTGTCCTTCCTGATCCTGGCCGGGGTCAGCGTCGTCGCGACGCTCGCCGCGCCGGTGCTCGTCTGGCTCTACTCCTCGGGGTGGAGTCCCGGGCAGATGGCTCTGGCCACCGCATTCGCCTACTGGTGCCTCCCGCAGCTGTTCTTCTATGGCCTCTACACGCTGCTCGGACAGGTGCTCAACGCGAAGTCCTCGTTCGGCCCCTACATGTGGGCCCCGGTGCTCAACAACGTCGTGGCGATCATCGGACTCGTCATCTTCATCGTCATGTTCGGCGCCGAGAAGACCACCTCGCATGCCATCGAGACGTGGACGCCGCAGAGCATCGCCCTGCTGGGCGGCTCCGCCACTCTCGGCGTCGCCGCCCAGGCGCTCATCCTCATCTGGCCGCTCAAACGGATCGGGTTCTCCTACCGTCCCACGTTCGGCTTCCGCGGGGTCGGACTCGGCACCGCGGGCAAGGTCGCCAGCTGGACCTTCGCGGCGATGCTGATCGGCCAGCTCGGTTTCCTCGTCATCTCCCGCGTCGCTGCCGGAGCCTCGGTCGAAGGGGCCGACAACGCCTCGAACGCCGCGTACTCGATGGCCTACCTCGTCTTCATGCTTCCGCACTCGCTCATCGCAGTGTCCCTGGCCACGGCCCTGTTCACCTCGATGAGCACGGACGCCGCGAATCAGGACACCGCGGCAGTGCGGGAGGGATTCTCCACCGGTGTGCGGATGGTGGGGATGATCAACCTCTTCGCGACCGTCGCCTTCTTCGTCCTCTCCACCCAGGTGGCATTGGTGATCGCCGGTGACGCCAACGTCGAGCAGGCGCAGGCGATCGGAGCGGTCATCGTGACGATGGTGATCGGGCTGATCCCCTTCAGCGCCAACTACCTGGCGCAACGGGTGTTCTACGCCTACGAGGACGCGAAGACCCCGTTCCTCATCCAGCTGCCCCAGGTGATCTTCACATCCCTCGCCGTGTGGGCGGTCGCGTACATTCCCAAGGAATTCACGGTCATGGCGATCGGAGCGGCGATGAGCCTCGGCTACCTCCTCGCGATGATCCTCTCGTTCTCGATCCTGCACAGACGCCTCGGCGGGATCGACATCCCGAACATCGTCAAGGCCCACCTCAAGTACCTGGCGGCCGGGGCGGTGACGATGGTCATCGGATTCCTCGGTCTCTACCTCATCAATGACTGGTTCCCGGTCGGACGGATCGCGGCTCTGCTCGAGGTCCTCGTGCTTGGTCTGGTCATGCTCGTCGTCTACCTCGGCGTGTGCTATCTGCTCAAGGTGCGAGAACTGCATTCGATTATTGGCGTCGTTGCTGGAAAAATAAGACGATAGCCGCACTCAGTCCCCACGGAGGTGATCACCCTGATCCATATCGAACCCGGCATGGTCGTGGCCGGTCGTTATGTTGTATCGACGATCGACCGTCCATGGATTGAGGAAGCCCCGGAGGCAGGTGCTGTCTGCACCGCGCTCGACGCCATTCTCGACGAGCCCGTTCTCATCCACGTCGCCGATGCCGAGAAGTCCGGAGACATGCTCGATGCGGCCAGGCGGGTGTCGATCCTCGGCGATCACCGCATCGCCCCGACGCTCGACGTCGGACAGGCCAACGGCCTCGACTACGTCGTCGTCGAACGCATCGCGGCCGCACCGCTCGGGGAGATCATCCCGCGCACACCGATGTCCCTCGATGCCGCCCGAGCCCTGATCGGTGAGATCGGCACTGTCCTCGTCGCGGCTGCCCGTCGCGGACTGTTCCATATGTTCCTGCGCCCGAGCACCGTCGGCATCACCTCCAAGGGCAGTGTCCTCGTCTCCGGCATTGGCATCGACACCGCCCTGGCGCTGGGCACCGGAGTGATCCAGGCCGAGGACTGGACTCCGACGAAGGCCTCCCGGCAGGACGCCCTTGACCTGGTCCGGCTCTTCTATGCGGCTCTGACCGGCTATTGGCCCGGCGACGAGGCGGTCAGCGGGATTCCGCCCTCGGGCCGGGAGAACTCGCGGATCGCCCGCGCGAGTTCCCTCAACCCGGCGCTGCCCACAACGGTCGACGACTTCGTCACCGGGATCCTCACCGGCGTCGATCCGGGCCCGGGCTCGGTGGCCGAGGTCCTGGGATACCTCGCCGAGTGGGACCCCCAGATCCTGCGCTACGTCAGCACCGCGCCTGTGCGCGAGAACGAGAACCTGTTCAACCAGGCTCCGCGAAGCTTCGACGAGGCGACTCGGCTTCCCACCCCGAGGTCGAAATCCATCGGTGAGGTCGGCTCGCAGGCCACAGCCAGCGAGGACCAGGTCAAAGCGGCGCTGGTGCGGATCGGCATCACCCGCCCCGGCACCCGCGGTCTGGCCGCAGGAGTGGTGGGCAGGACCACCGGACGCTACGCGGACCGGATGCAGATGCGTGAGGCCTCGAGTTTCCCCGTCGGCGCCTCGCAGATCGACAACGCCGCCCAGGAATGGGACGAATGGGAGCCGGAGCAGACGTATTCCGACTACTCCGGCTATGCCGACCGCGAGTATGACGACAACATGACGACCCCGATCATGAACCGTGACGCCCAGGATCCCAATGATCCGGACACCCAGGCGCTCGACATCGTCGCCGAGGACGACGACAATGACACGCGGGTGATCATGGATGACGAGGACGACGGTTCGTGGTTCCTCGGAGGCATGTTCGAAACCTACGAGCAGCAGCGTGAGCACCAGCTGCGTGAGTACGAGCGCGAACGACGCATCGCCCGGGCCAAGGAGGAGGAAGCTCGACGTCGCATCGCCGCCCTCGAAGCAGCCTCGGCGGGCAAGCGAGCGGAGACCGCTCACACCCCACCGAAACAGGTCCGCAGGCTCTCTCCCGGCGACATCGACGACGTGTCCACCGCACCCATGTCCCCACAGGCCCCGGTGACGAACCGAACGGCGGCCGGCTCACAAGCCTCGACGCAAGGAGCGTCGACGCAGCCTGTCTCGACACAAGGAGCTGCCGAGCAGCAGAGTGGCGACACTCGGCCCCGAGTGGCCGCTGCGGTCGGTGCGGCAGGCGTCGGCGCAACGGCGGTCGGGGTCGGAGCAGCCGCGACAGGTGCAACTCCGGCTGGTGCCGGCCCAGGAGGAACCGGGGCAGCTCCCGGTGCAGCAGGAACCGGAACGCGCGGACCCGGACCCGACTCGGACGCATCTGAGCGGCGGAAGAAGCCGTTCCTGTGGATCCTCCTGGCAGTCATCCTCGTCGCCGCGCTCGTGATCGGGATCGTCGTGTTCAACCAGAACTCGGGCGACGATTCGGGCACAGTCGCGGATTCCCCGTCGCCGGCGCAGCCAGCGGACCAGGAAACCGAACAGCCCGCCGAGGAACCCCAGGCGGCGCCTCCGGAGATCGACAAGGTCTCCGCCCTTGATCCCGAGGGGGACAACAGTGAGAATGACGGCAATGCCGACAAAGTCGTCCCGGGTGAAAAGGGATCGTGGCGCACCGACCGTTACAACAGCGCCGATTTCGGAAACCTGAAATCGGGGCTCGGCCTGCATTTTGAGCTCAAGGACAAGACCACGGTCAAGGAGGTCGAGGTGAAGTCGTCCTCGTCAGGCGGTGCCTTCGAGATCCGCGACGGCTCGGACCCTGAGGACGCCAAGAAGGTGGGCGAGGGAGAATTCGACAAGGACGGAGTCACCGTCGAGCTCGACGATGGTGTGGAGACGGAGAATCTGATCCTCTGGATCACCAAGCTGCCAAAAGGTGAGGGTGGCTACCGCGCCTCGATCAGCACCGTCGAATTCAAGTAGTCGGACAAGTTCACCGCTGTGCGCGTGAGGAATAGCCCCACCCGCACGGCGGTTAGATATACGACAGACAATCCGCGTCCGCTCCGCCGGCGGCGCATCGAGAACGAAGCTGAACAGGACATCTGCACATGACTGAAACTCAATTGGTGATCATCGGGTCGGGTCCGGCCGGTTACACGGCCGCCGTCTACGCGGCCCGTGCCAATCTCTCACCGGTGATCATCGCCGGATCGGTGACTGCCGGTGGTGAGCTCATGAACACGACCGACGTCGAGAACTTCCCGGGGTTCCCGGAAGGCGTGCAGGGTCCTGAGCTCATGGAGAACATGCGCGCCCAGGCCGAGAGGTTCGGCGCCGAGGTGGTCTACGACGATGTCGAGACCCTCAAGCTCAATCCCGGTGCCCACGAGATCGAAACGGCGCTCGGGGCTCGCTACACGGCCAAGGCAGTCATCCTCGCGACAGGGTCGGCCTACCGTGAGCTCAACCTTCCCAACGAGAAGAAGCTCTCCGGCCACGGAGTGAGCTGGTGCGCCACCTGCGACGGCTTCTTCTTCCGCAACCAGCACATCGCTGTGATCGGCGGCGGCGACTCCGCACTCGAGGAGGCCACGTTCCTCACCCGTTTCGCCTCCAAGGTGACACTGATCCACCGCCGTCAGGAACTGCGCGCTTCACAGGCGATGCAGGACCGTGCCCGCGCCGACGAGAAGCTTGAGTTCCTCCTCGACAGCGAGGTGGCTGAGATCCATGGTGAGGAGTCACTGACCGGAATCACGGTTCGCAACACCGTCACCGGAGAGACTTCCGAGCTTCCGGTCACCGGGCTGTTCGTGGCAATCGGTTCCGATCCCCGCACCAGCCTGTTCGCTGACCAGCTGCCCATGCGAGACGACGGATACCTCAAGGTCGAAGGCCGCAGCTCGAAGACCTCAATCGAAGGTGTCTTCGCTGCGGGTGACGTCATCGATTCGGTGTACCGTCAGGCCATCACTGCCGCCGGCTCCGGCTGTGCCGCAGCATTGGACGCAGAGCACTACCTCGCCGACCTGGAGTCGGCAGCCAAGCAGTCTCAAGCTGCCGACGTCACCGACGCGGCAGTCACGGCGCCTGTAGGCTCCTGAGCGAGGGAATGAAACCCCTTCCGCAGCTGTTCCCTTGGGGGAACATTGATTGAAGAAAGGTAGGCCATGACGACCGAAGTCACCGACGCCACATTCGAAGAGACCGTGCTCAAGTCCGACAAGCCAGTTCTGGTCGACTTCTGGGCCCCATGGTGCGGACCGTGCCGTATGGTCAGCCCCATCGTCGACCAGATCGCTGAAGAGAACGCTGAGAAGCTCACAGTCGTCAAGGTCAACACCGATGAGAACCTGGAGACCGCCAGCGCCTACGGGATCACCTCGATTCCCGCGCTCTATGTCTTCAAGAACGGTGAGGTCGCCAAGACCATCATCGGGGCTCGGCCGAAGCCCGCCCTCGAGGATGAACTCTCCGAATTCATCTGATCCAACGCTCAGGCGCCTGTTGTACCTTCAACAGGCGCCTTCCGCGTTCTCGGACCTCCTGATCAGAACAGCAGATTGGCAAGCAATTGACACACCGACCTCACCCTCACCTGATGCGTGGCGATTCCTCTGAAGTCCTGACGACCGTCAAGTCTCAGATGGCCCGCATGGGTCTGAATGTCGGCCAATCCGGAACAGGAGCGTTCGATAGAGAATTCGAGCTCGCCCTGCGGGAGTTCCAGCAGATGCGGGGAATACTCTGTGACGGCGTGCTCGGTTCAGAGACATTCGCTGAACTCGAACGGGCCCGGTACCAGCTCGGAGACCGTGTGCTCCGCTACGACCCCGTCAAGCCGTACGCCGGCGACGATGTGCTGAAGCTTCAGCAGCGTCTCGCCGCTCTCGGCTTCTACGCGGGACTCATCGATGCCGAATATCGCAATGTGACCGAAGCGGCCGTCAAAGAGCTTCAGAAGAGTTTGGGCGCGAAGGCGGACGGGGTGGCAGGGCCACAGACGCTGCGCGGGCTCTCAGCCATTGACAGGCAGCAGGACACCGGCAACCTGTTCGCACTCGAAGAAGCCGCCCGAGTCGCTGCTTCAGGCACATCGCTCGTCGGACGCACCTTTGTCATCGAAGCTGCAACTACAGTTGTAGATTTCGTGGCTCTTCCGATGACTCCGGCTCAGTCGGCCAAGGAGGAGGAGATCACCAAGGATATCGCCCGCCGATTGGCAGGCCGCTTGGAGGCCGTCGGTGCCGGAGCGATCGTCGTCTCCGGCAAATCTGTTGAAGTCAGCAAGGCTGATCAGCTCGGTGCTTCGGCAGTCATCACGATTTCTGCCGACGTCAATCGCTCTCCGCAGGCCAATGGAGTATCTTCCTTCTACTTCGGGCACGAGAAACACCCCAACGTGAACTCACCGATCGGTGCGCGCCTGGCCTCGCTCATCCAGAGCGAGATCACTGTGCGGACGGGTATGCGAGACTGCCGCACACACGCACGATCCTGGGCTTCATTGAAGCGACTCAGGACTCCAAAAGTGCATGTCGTGGCGGGCTACCTGACTAACCCGGATGATCTCCAGAACCTTGAGGACGCCCAGGTCAGAGATGCGATGGCAGTAGGAATCGCCGCGGCACTGCAGCGGCTCCACGTCAAAGAAGATGCCGATCCGGAGACCGGCACGCTCAGCATTGAAGCGATCAAGGCCTACAACTGAGCGTGGAGTGCGCCGGCTCCGTTCGGCCTGGACCCACCGCATTGTAGTCAGGCCTCGAGCCGGGCACAGTTGAATACTCGCGCCCAGCGCTCAGCGGCACAGATGGCCGCGCGGGCTAGTGACTAGTTCGCGTCCTGTTCCACGTGAAACAGGACGGTCGTCCTGCATCGACCGTTTCACGTGAAACGCACTAAGTACGAGCCACACTGAAGCCCACTGTTCCATCCCGTAGCAACGCAGAATGCGCGACGAACGCACTCCCAACTCGACACCAGTTAGTCTCGCAACCTTGGGGCTCCGATAATACTTCGTCGCAGAACGCCCAAAGGTTTGTCAGAGGCAACTTGCTCCCTCTCGCAGGGGCATTCCATCTGGTTTCGCTCACCCGTTGACAATCGAGACGGGCGAATCGCTGCGACGTCGATCACGCCGATCGGCAGGTATAGCTGCGCCACGTCAAACCCTTGGCGGTCCCCAGAACCGTACACGCCGATATGCGTGTTTCTCCTCTGCGCCGTGCGGCAGGCACCCAGCAATACCAATTAGCGGATGCCAGCGAGCCCGGTGCTGTGAAATAGACCCACAACGACTAAGAGAGCCGATGTTCACGTTGTAGCCAGTTCAGAATTGTGAGAAGTAGTACAGGGCCTACTGCCGCGCTGCTACGGAAGTGGGTTGTTGTATAGGCCGCTATTTGCCTTTTTTCAGCGCCGTCGGAGCTGCCACGTTCCACGTGAAGCACTGACGAGTGGGGAACTCTACTAGCCTTACGACCGTGACATGAGGCACGCGATCCACACCAACAGCGGGTTGCCTCACGCGCTTATAGATCCTGCTAAGCTACGGCGCATACCATGATGCCCTCATCAGCTTCCGCTGCGCATGACCACCACGTCCTGAAACTAGTACCCCACGTACGCACCAACGGTTACGTGACTCACTTGCGCGGAGTGACCGGCTACGCGCGTTGACGGGCGCAGAAGAGGAGACAGGAGCCGTTTCACGTGAAACAAAAGCTGAGCAGCCATAGGCTCCACAGATTGGATAATGCCGGATCCGGATCCTGCATTACAAGCGAGTAGCGAAAGCGACCCAATTGGCACGAGGTCCGAGCTCACGTAAGGACGCAAGCTGAATACCTAAGGACAACTAACACTCCGAAGGAAGCGTCCGGTAACTGAGAGATGTAGGCAAGGAGGAACGGCTATCCGCCGCTCACAGTATGAACCCGTCTGGCGGCGCGTCCACGAGAAGGAGTCTTCCCGTTTCACGTGGAACACGACCTACGCCGAAACTGACTTGATCAGCTACCCAGGACCGACAGGACCAAGTGGTACTCCAACACTGCTCACGACTTGCAACCTCAGGAGGAGCACCGCAGGGCCGCATGCCAGCCGCGGAAACACAAACAGCCGCCCCTCCCCAAGCTCCGTACCGGAGTACATGCCTATAACCCACGGAGACAGGTATATCTGCAAGCCTCCACCAGCGAAGAGGTCCACCTCTGAAAGCAGTGTTTCACGTGAAGCGCCACCCCGTAATGGGAATTCCGGCAGCCAGTTCGCCCGATCCGCGACTGCCCACAGCAGTAGACCAATAACAGGTCCTAATGAGCTCGATACCACCGGCCCGATTAGGGAAGACGGTCAGCCTACGCGTAACCGTCAAATACACCAACATGTAGCTACTGCGGTCTCATAAACCTACAGCAACAAACGCGAACCACTCAATCCTCCTTTCCTGTCCCTGATGTGAGTGTTTCACGTGAAACGCCGCCGGGGAGAACCCGGGGTATCGGTGTTTATACGAATTGTTCGAGAAGTCCGAGAGGGTGAATGGCTGACAGGAAGACGTAACGCCTCGGCTCACAGGTGGCAGAGACCTACTGGAAAGTTGAAAGCGAGGGTGGCGGTATAGTATTAGTTCCGGAAATCCCCATCCCCAGAGGACCAGCAGCCGACCCATCGTTGTAGAAGTCGATGCATGCCGTTGCCAGAACCCTTGAGTCGGCGATGACAGCTCTGTGTTTAAACGAAATCAATCAGCTGGAAGGGTCAAGTCCGTTTTGATAACTCGAGCGAGGCGTAACGAGGTACCGCGGCGGACGGAGGAGCCAAGATTCCAACTTCGCTGACCAAATCACGAACTTTGCTAGGGACGGGCGGTATCCGCTCTCGCCGGCGATTGACACCATCAGTCAGGGAAACAGACGTCCTAAACAGGGCCGTGGTCGCAGTTGAGAGAATAGGCCACCCAGATCCAGTAGCAGCTGCTTCTCAATACCATCGGATGTTCCACGTGAAACTTCCTAGCCGGCGCTCAGAATATGCCCAAAGCGACAAACCCGCAGGACGGACGAAATGATCACCGGGCGGCGGTTGCACTCAGTAAAGCTGCCAGGAGACAGCCGTCGCCGCCCGGTAGAATCATTTGGCTGACGATAACCCAGGCCTACCAGTTAGTCTCCCCGCCGGCAGGGTGCCGTAGAAGACGCGCCGGTTGGCGTTGTCGATAAACGTGACCCAAGTTTTCGAGTGAAGCGAGCGTTGCGCGTGAAGCGAGTCTTTCGCTTGAAACGGGGGTTTCCCGTGAAACGAGTGTTTCGCGTGAACCGAGACGGCGTATCCTGGTTGAAACAAGAGCAGAGCGCCAATTTGGCCCTCGGCCCCACAACTTCGCGTGAAACACGGCGGCCGTTTCACGTGAAACACCGGGCGCTAGTTGAACTAGCCCACGTCTAACCGGCTCAAATTCAAGAGAATACATAGCGAAACACGAGCAGTAAGGTCCACAGCATTATCTACACGCTGTTGACCAAATACTATTCAAGTGCCACCACAGGAACCATCCGGGACTGCAACGAGTCCGGGTTCGCATCCGACCCCACAAAAACCCAACTGGACTCCTCAGACGCAGATGCGCCCACGGAGAGCGTAGCAGCTAGTTCAACGGCGTTTCGTCCAGCTCCAACGGAGCCCGCGTCGCCATGACTGCAACCCCCATTTGTTTCACGTGAAACAGCCCAGTACGGGGCGGGCGGGGCGGAAAAGCAGCGAACTCGCTCTACCGGAAGGGGTTGCCATATTTGGCCCACTAAGCCGAGCATCGGGGGTGGTCCATGTAACACGTGAAATCGGTAGCAACTAAGACCACGAGCCGATTGGGGTACGCGAAGGGAGGCTTGGGAATCAGCGTTCAAGCGACGCAATTGAGCCTGACGTTCTCTCCTTTTTGGAGTGCCCAGTGGACCCGCATCGCTGAGAACGAAAACGCGACTCAAGCGGCTCGTAGCGTCCGGTCTCTACAATCACCGGTAATAGCTAAAATCCTTGCCGAGATGGCGAAACCCCATGTTCCACCTGGAACGCCGCGCCGGGGGCCTGGTGAACCTCCAAGCACGTCCATGTTCCACGTGAAACGGCGCGTCTGGAGTCTGGTGAACCTCCATTCGGTGGCCCTTGCAAATGAAGCGGTGCGCGCGCTTCCTTCGGTATCCAGAAGACAAACGGGCAAGCGCACTAGGACCCCGTATTTGCAATGCTACGCCTGGCCGTGGAATGGAGTCTAAAGGATCCGGATTAACGCCGCCGTTCGGTGATCGAACGTCGTGGGAATCGGATACCAGCAGGAAGATTCGTACCGGTCAGGCCAGAGATGACGCACGTCCGAAAATACCGCATGCGGTTTTGCAGACGCGCGACAGAGGAAATGACGGCCGGGGCCTTCGAGAAAATGCCGAGGTGGCCAGGTGAAGGAATAGGAACGCACCTCCGATCACCATCCTCGTCGAACTAGGTGGAGTGAGAAGCGGATCACGATGTTTCACGTGGAACGGGAGCGGGAGATACAAGAATCCGGAACGACAACTACGCGCGCCAGGTCCGCAGGCAGCAACGTCGACCTTTTAGGCGCTCGAAAATGTATCCGTGCACTCTCGCCGTCGAAGCGGAAGCGAGTTCCAGACGCGTGCAAAAAGCCCCTCATCCGCCAAGGATAAGGGGCTATCCGCAGCTGCAGCGCTACGACGTGAGTCAGCGTTCGGAGTGATCGATTCCCAGGATGGACAGGATCCTGTCCAAATCTTCCTGATTAGCGAATTCCACGCTCAGCTTTCCCTTGCGCTTACCCACTGTGATGTTGACCTTCGTCTCCAGCCTGTCGCCCAAGCGTTCTGCAACTTCAATGAACTCGGGCGCCACCCGGGACGTTCCACGTGAAACGTTAACGGCGTCGCCACGGTTGAGAAGCACCACTGCCTCTTCGGACGCCCTGACAGACATTCCCTCAGCCACGATGCGCTGAGCAAGAACTTCCATGTGCTCCGGGTTCTTGAGCCCGAGGATAGCGCGGGCGTGACCAGCGGAGATGACTCCCGCAGCCACTCGCCGTTGCACGAGAGGTGGGAGACGCAGGAGACGCAGAGTGTTCGAGATCTGAGGGCGCGAACGTCCGATCCGCTCGGACAGTTCTTCCTGTGTACATCCGAAGTCTTCCAGCAGCTGACCATACGCCGCTGCCTCCTCCAAAGGATTCAGTTCAGCTCGATGCAGGTTCTCCAGGAGAGCATCCCGCAGGAGGTCGGTGTCATCGACATGCCGGATGATAGCGGGAATCGTCGCGAGGCCGGCTTCTTTCGTCGCTCGAAGTCGCCGCTCACCCATGATGAGCTCATAACGTGGAGACTCTCCGGGCTTCTGACGTACCACGACAGGCTGCAGCACCCCGATTTCGCGGATGCTGTGGACGAGTTCTGCCAGCTGGTCCTCGTCGAACACCGTACGCGGCTGACGTGGGTTCGGGTCGATGAGTTCGACATCGACTTCGCCGTATTCAGTGTCTGCGATCGATGCGACGCCATCGTCGTCGCCATCGGCGTCCTCCCCATCGTCGCCGTGGCCATCGTCGTCGTCGCCATCGTCGCTGCTGTCCTCGGAAGACTGCAGAGAGGAGTCAGAACCCAATTCCGTCGACTCCGAACTCACCGGGTTCGTTGCATCACCCGTAACCTCGGTGTCCACAGCGCTGCCGCGGGAGGACTCGATTCTCGAAGAAGCAACAGCAGCGTCTGCAACTCCGTCGGCAGCGGCCGCAACTCCGTCGGCAGGGTCTGCCGATGCCGACCCGAGATCCGATACGTCGTCGGTCGAGTCAGCAGGTGGTACAACTTCCGTAGTACCACCGCGATTTTCAGTAGCTGCGTGAGTAGGGGCCTCCGACGCCGAACGGTATACGCCGGGATGAGTCTCGAGAACCTCAGCGTCGAAATCGGCTTCGCGAGCCGACGTCGTGGCGGGTTCATCGCTTTCACCAGGCTTCCCATCGCCGTCACCAGACTCAACAGCTGTATCGGCCACGGGTGATTCGACACCAGGCTCAGAAGCGTCCTTCCGGCTCGCGGTGCCCCCCTCGTCAGTCGAATCAGTTCTGTCCGATTCCGGGGCTGATATTGAGCTGTCAGACACCTCGGGACTCGTTGCCGCCCCTGAGGACGTCTTCACAGTCTCGCCGGCCGCAGCCTCGGCGGTCATAGCGTTTTCGGCCACAGTCTCGCCGGCCGTGGCCTTGTCGGCCGCCGTCTCGCTGGATGCGGCATTCAGTGCCGAGCCAGTCGCCGGTCGCTTCTTGGATTCGGTGCCATCGGTCCCCGTCTTCGACTTGGTCCCGGAGGACTTGGACGTCGTGGATTGACCAGTAGCGGCCTTGGAGCTCCGCGACTTCCCCCCAGCTGACTCAGCAGTCGATGACTTCGAAGTCGTCGTCTTGGAGGTGGTTGCCTTGGAAGTCTCTTTGGAGGAGTCTGCCTTGTTCGTCGTCGACTCGCCGGCTGCCACCTTGGTGCTGGAGCCGTTCTTGGCCTTCCGGCGTCGCGAGGACTGCATCGACGCTGCTGGATCAGTCCGCGCACTGCGAGCCGGTTTTGCGTCTTCAGCGCCGGCTTTGGGCTCTTCTGCCTCACCACCGGAGAAGAACACGTCCACCGGACGTTCACTCGCGGCCGCATCCGGGATCAACGCGCCCAGACCCCGTCCCAGACCGCGCTTCCTGCGTTCAGCCACGCTTTACTCCTCGAATAGCGATTTCTTCGGCAGCTTCCCGATAAGACAAAGCGCCACTGGAATGAGGATCGTACGAGATCACGGTCTGCCCATAGCTGGGAGCCTCGGAGATTCGCACCGATCGGGGGATGGAGGTTCGCAGAACCTGTTCGGGGAAATGGGTGCGGACGTCGTCGGCGACCTGCGCACTCAGGTTGGTCCTGCCGTCGTACATCGTCAACAGGATCGTCGAGATCGACAGACTCGGATTGAGGTGCTTCTGGATCAGCTGGATGTTCTTCAGCAGCTGGCTCAGGCCCTCCAGCGCGTAGTACTCGCACTGGATGGGGATGAGCACCTCTCGAGCCGCGACGAAGGCGTTGACGGTCAACAGGCCGAGGCTGGGCGGGCAGTCGATGATGACATAGTCCACTCGAGCTCCGTCCGCGGCCTCTTCATCGAGGTATTGGCCCAGGGACCGGTGGAGGCGCTGTTCGCGCGCTACCAACGACACCAGCTCGATCTCGGCGCCCGCCAGATCGATCGTCGCGGGCACACATTTCAGGGACTCGAAATCTGGACACTGCGCCACGGCCTCACACATCGGCACGTCATCGATGATGACGTCGTAGATGCTGGTGACTTCCGAATAATGGTCGATGCCCAACGCAGTGCTGGCGTTTCCCTGCGGGTCGATGTCGATGACCAGGACGTTGAGGTTCTGCTTCGCCAGTGCGGCAGCGATGTTCACCGCGGTAGTGGTCTTGCCGACGCCGCCCTTCTGATTGGCGATCGTGAACACTCGAGTCGTATCCGGCTTCGGAAAATCCACCTGCGACAGGCGGTCGGCACGGCGGTTGTCGCGCGCAATAGCAGCACCTATGGGAGACGACTCGTCCATGATCGGCATTCGGCGCACTCCATCATCCATTGGGTTCACAAAGCTCTACTCAGCCTAAACCAGATTTGCTTTGATCTATTTCTTTACGATTTCCACTACGCGGCTCGGCACATCAAGGATTCCGCCCCCATCCACGACATGGATCGTCGGCTGACCAAAACGATACCGTTTCAGCAGCTTCTTCGTCTTCGCCAGCTCAGCCTCCACCGACGCTCCCTTGAGCGCCAGTATCCGGCCCTGAGGACCCACGACCTCATGGGTCCATTCGATCAGCGTCGTCATCGCCTTGACAGCCCGAGCGGTCACGACGGTGAACATCTCCTCGTCGATGAGCTCTTCCACCCTGGCGCGGACGATGCGGACATTGTCCAGGCCAAGATCGTCGACGACCATCTTCAGCCATTCGACGCGTCGTTCCATGGGCTCGATCAGCACGACCTGCGCCTGAGGGCGAAGCAGTGCAATGGGAATGCCCGGTAGTCCGGCGCCGCTGCCCACATCCCCGACGACGTCACCATCGTGGATGAACTCGGCGACGACGGCGCAGTTGAGAATGTGCCTCGTCCACAGCCTGTCGACTTCGCGAGGACCGATCAGACCCCATTCGATCCCGGTCGTCGCAAGGTGCTCGGCGTAACGCTCGGCCCTGCCGAACGCATCCCCGAAGTACTCTTTCGTTCCGTTTGGAGGAACCTCGAGCGCGGACAAATCAGTCATCGGCGGAACGGACGATCACGTGGCGACCGTCTCCTTCACCTTCGGATTCGGAAATCAGTCCCGAGTGTGCGACCTGATCGTGGATGATCTTCCGCTCGAAGCTGTTCATCGGCGGGAACACGAAGGTCTCGCCGGTCTCCTTCACATCCTCGATCGCCTTCTGAGCCTTCTTGATCAGCTCATCACGGCGACTGGACCGGAAGCCGTCGATGTCGAGCATCAGCCACGACCGCTGGCCGGTGCTGGTCTGCACGGCCAGACGGCAGAGCTCCTGGAGCGCGCTCAACGTCTTGCCGTCGCGCCCGACGAGAGTGCGCAGGTTCGAGTCGTCCTGGTCTTCGCACACGATCGAGAGCTGGGCGCGACCGTCAGCGACGTCGATGTCGATGTCACCATCGATGTCTGCGAGGTCCATCAACTCTTCGAGGTAGTCCGCTGCGATCTCGCCCTCTTCTTCGAGGAGCTCCGCCCTGGTCGGCTTCGCAGCCGTGTCTTCCACGATCTCTTCAGTCATGTTCTTCCTCAGCGCTTCTTGTTCTTCTTACGATTCTTGCTCACCGGCTGCGGCCGCTGCCCAGTGGGCTTCGTAACCTCTGGTGCCTTCTCCGCGACAGATCCGTTGACCTCAGGCTGCTTGATGGCCTTGCCCTTGCGCGCCTTGCGCTCGAGCATCTCCTTCTCAGCCTTGGAACCGGGAGCCGGCATATTGCGGATGACGATGTGCTGCTGAACCATGGTCCAGGTGTTGGAGACCAGCCAGTAGAAGAGAACACCGAGCGGGAAGTAGATGCCGCCGACGCCGAAGACGATCGGCATGATGTAGAGAAGCATCTTCTGCGACTGCATCATCGGGTTCGCCATCGCGGCTTCCGACATGTTCTTCGCCATCATCTGCTTCTGGGTGACGAACATGGTGGCCGCCATGATGACGATGAGGACACCGGTGAGCAGCTTGACGCCGATGCCGGGATCGGTGAAGACAGCCGACAGGGAGATCCCGAACACCGAGGACTGCTCAGCCTGGATCGCCAGGTTCTGGGTGAAGCCTCCGATGTTTCCGATGTCGCCGTTGGCGACCTTCGGCATGTTGTGGATGACGCGGAAGAGCGAGAAGAAGATCGGCATCTGCACGAGCAGCGGCAGACAGGAAGCCCACGGACTCGTCTTGTTGTCCTTGAACAGGGCCATCTGCTCTTCGGCCATCGCCTGACGCGAGTACTGGTCCTTCTTACCCTTGTACTTGGCCTGCAGACGCTGGATCTCCGGCTGGAGCAGCTGCATCTTGCGCTGAGCTTTGATCTGGTAGACGAACAGAGGGATCAGCACGGCGCGGATGACGAGAGTCAGTCCCGCGATGGAGAGCACCCAGGTCCACCCGTTGTCCGCCGGCAGACCGATCGATGTGAAGATCTCGTGGAAGATCGCGAGGATCCAAGCAACCACCCACTGCAGGGGGTAGAGCAGCTTGTCAAACCAGTCCATTCAGATCTCCTCGTTACAACGATTCTTCACGATCGTTCATTTTGCCATTCTTGTCTGTCCGTTGCGACACCGGTTCGCTGCACCCGGTTTCGCCGATGACCCCGCAATTCAGCGCGATCCGAAGCATGCCGCCGGGGACGAGCGACCGCATCACCGACCAGAGAGAAGCAGCCTCTCACCGGGTCTCTGCGAGGATTCCCGTTCAGAAGCGCATCGTCTCCGACCGTGCCTGACGGGCCGAACCGGGAACATGGTCCACCCCGCCGTGTGAGAAGGGGTTGCACCGCAGTATCCGCCACCCAGTCAACACCATCCCCTTGAGAACTCCGTGTATCTCGAAGGCCTCGAGGCCGTACATCGAGCAGCTCGGGTAGTACCGGCAGACCTGCCCATAGAGGGGCGAGATCACTTTGCGGTAGGCCCGGATGAACCAGACGAACGGAAACCGCGGACCGATCCGGATCAACCACCAGAGGCTGGGCCAGAATCCATGCGGACGGCGCGGGACCTCCGATTCGTGTTTCAGATCATGCTCGGCGTCCACGGTCCAGGAGCTTTCTGCGCGCTTTGGTCAGCAGCATGGTCACTTCGGATTCGAGCTGAGCGAAGTCCGCCTCGGTGGCGTTCGGCTGAGCCCGGATGACGAACAGGCATCCAGGTTCCAGCTCCTCGAGCCGGCTGTGCATGATCTCCCGCAGTCGTCTCTTCACACGGTTGCGCCTGACGGCATTGCCAACGGCCTTGGATACGATGAAACCCACGCGAGCAGCGTGGGAATCATCAGTGTCTGACAGGCAATGCGCCATCAGGTGCTCCGAGCGCACACGGACTCCGGCTTTGAAGACTCTCTTGAAGTCCTCGCCGATCCTGATCCGATGCGCTGCGGGGATCACGTCTTATGCCGAGACTTCGGTACGTCCCTTACGACGACGCGAAGCCAGGATGGCGCGACCGGCACGGGTGCGCATCCGCAGACGGAAACCGTGCTTCTTGGCACGCTTGCGGTTGTTGGGCTGGAAAGTACGCTTACTCACTTCAAGTCTCCGATATCTAGGTCGCCGGTGAACGACAGTGCGTTCTCACAAAAAACGGCGGTACGAGTCTCGACCGCCGAGCACTCCTGTGCATTAGAGCTTAAAGAGAAGCGAATGAAGCCCAGCACACAGGACACTCCATCTTAGCGAATGCCGAAGTTGATGGTCAAACCGTCGCCTCATGGCTCCGGTCACCCGTCGGAGTGCCCGCCGGGACGTCTTCCGGACAACTGTCGGGAGGCGACGCTCCCGTGTCCACAAGTCACAACAGTGTAGTTTTCCACATCCTTATCCACGATATGTGGAGCATCACTGCGCCGGCTCGCCACTGTTCCACAAACTGTGGAAAACTATGTGGATGTCATGCACAGGTGTGGATTGCACCAGTGACGCAGTGCGAACGTGGAGGAAGATTGCCGAATTCCAAGAATGAGCTCATCAGCCAATGGCGGACGGTGGTCTCGACCCTGGAGCAGGACGCCGGCCTGACGGCCCACCAGAAGGGATTCCTGTTCCTCGCACTCCCCAAAGCCCTCATCGACAACGCGCTCGTCCTCCTTGCGGTGCGTGACGAGCACACTCGCCGCACCATCGAAACTCGCTTACGTGAGCCTCTCACCAGGGAGTTCTCACGAGTGTTAGGTTTCGATGTGACCTTCGGGTTCGTCGTCGAGCCGGACCTCGACGTCCCCATTCGATTCGAAGAGCTCATCGGGGAGCCCACCCCCCACTCCGCCCTCAGCCATGAGACTCCAGCGGCGGCTCTGCCGTCCCCGACTCCCGGTCCGGGGCAGAACGGTTCGAATGCGCCGGGTCAGCCACAGGAGTGGGATCGTCCCCAGCCGTCGGCGTTCGAGCCTGTGGACATCACGCGCGATCGCACCATCCGTCCCACTTCACGCCACACTCCCGCGGCTGCAGCCTCTTCTCCCACAGCTGTGGATAACTTCGGTGGAGGAACCATGACCACCGAGGCGGTCGCTCCGGAGGCTCCGAGCGCGGAAGTCCCCGGCGTGGCTCAGCTCAACCCGAAGTACACCTTCGACACCTTCGTCATCGGCGCCTCCAACCGCTTCGCCCATGCTGCCGCCTTCGCCGTGGCCGAAGCCCCGGCCAAGGCCTACAACCCCCTCTTCATCTACGGGGACTCCGGGCTGGGCAAGACCCACCTGCTCCACGCGATCGGCTACTACGCGACGCAGCTGTTCCCGGAGATCCGGGTCAAGTACGTCTCGAGCGAAGAGTTCGTCAACGACTTCATCAACACGATCGGCTCGTCGCGCACTTCGAACTCCCTCCGGCCGGCCTTCCAACGCCGCTACCGGGAGGTCGACATCCTGATGATCGACGACATCCAGTTCCTCCAGGGCAAGGACGCAACCGTCGAGGAGTTCTTCCACACGTTCAATGCTCTGCACAACGAGGCCAAACAGGTCGTCATCACCTCCGATCAGCCGCCGAAGATGCTCAAGGGCTTCGAGGAACGGCTCCGCTCTCGTTTCGAATGGGGTCTGCTCACTGACGTCCAGCCTCCTGACATGGAGACCCGATTCGCCATCCTGCGGCGCAAGGCCGCCGGCGAACAGCTCGACGTTCCCGACGACGTCCTCGAATACATCGCCTCGCGAGTGTCGTCGAACATCCGCGAGCTCGAAGGCGCACTCATCCGCGTCACCGCCTTCGCCAACCTCAACGACCAGCTCGTCGACGTCAGCCTCGCCGAGACCGTCCTCAAGGACTTCATCACCCAGGACGAGACGCCGACCATCACGGCTGCCGACATCATGGGTCAGACTGCGGCCTACTTCAGCCTCACCCTTGACGACCTGTGCGGCACCTCGCGTTCGCGGACTCTGACCACCGCACGCCAGATCGCGATGTACCTGTGCCGGGAACTCACCGATCTGTCGCTGCCGAAGATCGGCCAGGCATTCGGCGGCCGCGACCACACCACAGTCATGCATGCGAACAAGAAGATTCGAACCCAGATGGCCGAACGTCGGGCTGTCTATACCCAGGTCACCGAATTAACAAACCGCATCAAACAACAGCACCGTCTATAGAACCGTCTATGCACAGCTGTGGATAAGGTTGGGGACAACAGGACCACACTGGGGATAAACTGGTGGACAAGTGAAGACGATCGGGTGGACGGATGTGAACTACATGCATGTGCTTACCCAGGCGGACCCGGAGGCACCGCTCCGGGTGCACACGTGGTCCACACCCTGGAGAGGTCCATCTGCCCTGGCTACCGGCGCGTAAGAGGGAGTTGTCCACAGTGTCCACAGGTGCTGATACTTCTACTGAGTGAATTCATGTCATAGGAGGGTCGGCGCCACCGACTGCCGGGGAGAACCTCGGGGAGCTGAGAAAAGCGCTCAAGCTGCGGTTGGAGCGGGTCCCGGATATTCGAACATGACGTCACGAGCGTTTCTCGGATACGAGATCTGCCCACCGCCGATCGCTGTCAGAGGCGGATTCACGCGGAACTGGGAGGAACGGGCCTGTCCTGCGCTGTTACCCGGAATTCGGCTAGGCTGTGTAGAGTCTTCCGAGCAGCGTGAAGCCGGGAAGTCGTGAGTACATCGGGTGGACACCCCCAAGGAGTAAAGTGAACGCCGAAGCATCGCCCCTGAAGTTCAAAGTCAACCGTGATGTCCTCGCTGACGCTGTCACCTGGGCCACGAAGACTCTCCCCAATCGCCCATCCGCTCCGGTCCTCACCGGAATCCTCATCACAGCCGAAGCCGGCGGCACTGTCCGCCTGGCTGTCTTCGACTACGAAGTCTCCTCCCGGGTGGACATCTCCGCCGATGTCGCATCCGCGGGGACTGTGCTCGTCTCCGGTCGTCTCCTCGCCGACATCTCCAAGGCCCTGCCCAACCAGGAGGTGACCCTCGAGCAGATCGGCTCCAAGGTCGAAGTCACCTGTGGATCCTCCCGGTTCTCCCTGATGACGATGCCCGTTGCGGAGTATCCTTCGCTCCCACAGGTTCCCGATGCTTCCGGAACCGTGTCCGCCGGCGAATTCCAGAACTCGGTCTCCCAGGTGACGATCGCGACGTCGAAGGACGACACCCTGCCGATTCTCACCAGCGTGCGGGTCGAGATCGAGGGCGAGAAGGTCACCCTCCTGGCCACGGACCGCTACCGTCTGGCGGTGCGTGAGTTCACGTGGAATCCCGGCCGTCCCGATGTCTCCGCAGTGGCGCTGCTGCGCGGTCGCACACTGTCCGATGTCTCGAAGTCCCTCGGCGGTGACGTCACGATCGGACTGAGCACCGACTCCGGCAAGGACCTCATCTCCTTCACCTCGGCCGGACGGGTCACCACCTCGCTGCTCGTCGAAGGCGAATACCCGAAGGTCCGCTCGCTGTTCCCCGACTCCGTGCCGATCCACGCGATCGTCGAAACCGGAGTTCTGCGTGAGGCCGTGCGTCGTGTGTCCCTGGTCGCCGAACGCAACACTCCGCTGCGCTTCGAGGTCAGTGACGGCCTGCTCACGCTGCACGCCGGAACCGGCGACGATGCGCAGGCGTCGGAAGCCGTCGAGGCGGTTCTCCAGGGTGAGTCGATCACCGTCGGGTTCAATCCGCATTACATCGCCGAGGGTCTGGCAGCTGTGGAGAGCCCATACGTGAACTTCTCATTCACGCAGCCGATGAAGCCGGTCATCATCTCCGGGCAGAAGGACCTCGATTCCCCCGCCGACGAGTCGTACCGGTACTTGCTCATGCCCACCCGTATCTGAATGTGGATATCCCGCCTCTCACTTCGTGACTATCGCTCGTACCGCGAGCTCGATCTCGAGTTCGAGCCGGGGGTCACCACCTTCGTCGCCGACAACGGCACGGGCAAGACCAACATCGTCGAGGCGATCGGCTATCTCGCGCATCTGCGCTCTCATCGGGTCGCCTTCGACGCCCCGCTCGTCCATGAGGATGCGCAGATGGCGTCGATCTCAGCGCTGGTCAACCGCGGGCAGCGCCATGCCGTGGTCGACGTGTCGATCCAGGCGAAGGGAGCCAACCGGGCGCGGGTGAATCGGTCTCCGGTCAAGCTCAAGGAGATCCTCGGACTCGTCTCCTGTGTCGTCTTCGCCCCCGAGGACCTTAGCCTGGTGCGCGGAGAGCCGGCCGAACGCCGGAACTGGATCGACACCCTGGTCGTCGCCCGGAATCCTCGCTACGCCTCGGTCATCGCTGACTTCGAACGGGCTCTCAAACAGCGCAACGCCCTCCTCAAACGCCTGCGGGAAGAGCGCGACCCCGGCCTGGAGGCGACCCTGGACATCTGGAACATCGCATACGCGGAGGCTGCGGCGGAGCTGGTGTTCGGCCGGATCAAGGTCCTCGCCGACATCGTCGCCCCACTCCAGGAGAACTTCGCCTACATCGCCGCCGATGCCCGGCTGGAACGACAGGGGATCCAGGCCCGCTACGACTCCCGGATCGACTACGCGCAGGCCGACTCCGCCGGTGAGTGCCAGGAGCTCCTCCTCGCCGCACTCGAGCGCAGGCGCAGCACCGAGATCGACCGCGGGCTGACCCTGCACGGCCCCGGCCGCGATGATCTCGCACTCACCATCGGAGATCACCCCGCGAAGGGCTACGCCTCTCACGGGGAGACCTGGTCATTGGCGCTGGCGATGCAGCTGGCCGGGTGGGACCTGCTCAGCTCCGACGCGGGATCGACCGCAGAGCAGCCGATCCTCATCCTCGACGACGTCTTCGCGGAACTCGACACCGGGCGGCGGAACCGGCTGGCCGCCCGGATCACCGAAGCCGAACAGGTCCTCATCACCGCTGCCGTCGACGCCGACCTTCCCTCCGGTCTCGAGGGGACCAGAATCGGTCAGTCCCGTCTGCTCCCGGTGGAGTCGACATGAGCGGGATCATCCCCGACGAGGCGACTCCGGTCGCCGCCCTCGAAGCCCTCGACCGAGTGCGTCGGATGGAGGTGACCCAGGCGCGGATCTTCGCCCACCGGCGCCGGACCCGCATCCGCGGAGACGTCACCTACACCTCGGCGGGCAAGGACAAACGGGACCCGGCGACGATCTCATCGGCGCTCGGCAACCTCATCTCCTCACGCGGGTGGAGTTCGTCGATCGACATCGGCAAAGTCCTCGGTCGCTGGCCGGAGCTCGTCGGCACCCAGGTCGCCATGCACTGCAAGCCGGTCGACTTCTCTCCTCCCCTCCTGGTCATCGCCGCGGATTCGACGACGTGGGCGACGCAGCTGCGCGTCCTCAAGCCCACGATCCTCTCCGCCCTCGAGGCGGGGCTGGGGTCGCGGACGATCACCGAGATCGAAATCCGCGGGCCGCAGGGCCGCAGCTTCAAGAAGGGCCGGCGCAGTGTGTCGGGGCGCGGTCCGCGCGACACCTACGGCTGAGCGGCCGGACGGATACGACGAATCCGCGTCCCAGTTCTCCACCCGAGCTCCGCGGTGGATCGGCCGGTGTCCGGACCACCTCGGCGAAAACGACAGAATGCCTTAAACGGCGATAGCGCGACCCTCTGCTGTCCGGGGGTACTGCGGACGGCCCAAATATCCGCACATAGGCCCTCTGGGGCCGCTTACGGGCATTTCACGCCTCGGCGCGGTAGAATAGGAGGCTGTTAGCGTTCACTTGGACAAGGAGTCACATGACGACCGAGGATCAGTCCCATTACGATGCCGGGGATATCACGGTACTCGAAGGTCTCGAAGCAGTTCGCAAGCGTCCTGGCATGTACATCGGATCGACCTCGGAACGCGGTCTCCACCACCTCGTGCAGGAAATCGTCGACAACTCCGTCGACGAAGCGATGGCCGGTCACTGCGATCACATCGAGGTGACGATCCTCGCCGACGGCGGCGTTCGCGTCGTCGACAACGGACGCGGCATGCCCGTGGCCATCCACCCGACGGAGAACAAGCCCACCGTCGAGGTGATCCTCACGATCCTCCATGCCGGCGGCAAGTTCGGCGGTGGCGGCTATGCGGTCGCCGGTGGCCTCCACGGCGTCGGTTCGACCGTCGTCAACGCCCTGTCCGAGCGCCTCGACGTCGAGGTCAAGCGCGACGGCTACGTCTGGACGATGGACTTCCGCCGAGGCGTCCCCACCGGTGAGCTGACTCGTGGGGCGCCGACGGACGAGACCGGCACCACGGTCACCTTCTGGCCCGACGCCGACATCTTCGAGTCCACCGAGTTCTCCTATGAGTACCTGCGGGCCCGCTTCCAGCAGATGGCGTTCCTCAACAAGGGACTGCAGATCAGCCTGCGAGACGAACGGCACCTGCAGGTCGACGACGACAACCCGCAGATCGATGAGGACGAGGCGGCCGAGGCCAAGCCGCGCGAGGCCACGTACCTCTACGAGCACGGCCTGCTCGACTACGTGCAGTACCTCAACTCGACGAAGAAGGCCGAGGTCGTCCATCCCGACGTCATCGTCTTCGAGGCCGAGGAGGCGGAGGAGACGCTGGCGCTCGAGATCGCGATGCAGTGGACGACGGCGTACAACGAGTCCGTGCACACCTACGCCAACGTCATCAACACGCATGAGGGCGGCACCCACGAAGAGGGCTTCCGCACCGCGCTGACCTCGCTGATCAATGCCTATGCCCGCGATCAGAAGCTGCTGCGCGAGAAGGATCCGAACCTCACCGGCGATGACATCCGCGAGGGTCTGACCGCGGTCATCTCCGTCAAGCTCGGCGATCCCCAGTTCGAGGGTCAGACGAAGACGAAGCTCGGCAACTCCGAGGTCAAGGGCTTCGTGCAGAGAGTCGTCCGCGATGAGCTCGGGCACTGGCTGGAGTCCAATCCGGCCCAGGCCAAGGACGTCGTCCGCAAGTCGCTGCAGGCCTCGCAGGCCAGGTTGGCGGCCCGGAAGGCACGCGAAGCCACCCGCCGCAAGGGCCTGCTCGAGTCCTCGGGCATGCCCGGCAAGCTCAAGGACTGCCAGTCGAAGGACCCGGAGATCTCTGAGGTCTTCATCGTCGAGGGTGACTCCGCCGGCGGTTCCGCCGCGCAGGGCCGCAATCCCAACACGCAGGCGATTCTGCCGCTGCGCGGCAAGATCCTCAACGTGGAGAAGGCCCGCCTCGACCGGGCGCTGGGCAACAACGAGGTCCAGGCGATGATCACCGCCTTCGGCACCGGCATCGGCGAGGAGTTCGACCTCGACAAGCTCCGCTATCACAAGATCGTGCTCATGGCCGACGCCGACGTCGACGGCCAGCACATCACCACCCTGCTGCTGACGCTGATCTTCCGGTACATGAAGCCCCTCATCGAGCACGGCTACGTATACCTGGCCACCCCGCCCCTGTACCGGATCAAGTGGTCGAACTCTCCGCACCAGTTCGCCTACACGGACAAGGAGCGAGACGGACTGCTGACGGAGGGCAAGGCCGCCGGCAAGAGACTGCCGAAGGACCTCGCGATCCAGCGCTACAAGGGTCTGGGTGAAATGAACTACGAGGAGCTGTGGGAGACCACGATGGACCCCGACCATCGGCTGCTCAAGCAGGTGTCGCTCGACGACGCGATCGTCGCCGACGAGATCTTCACCGTGCTCATGGGCGACGACGTCGACTCCCGCCGCCGGTTCATTCAGGAGAATGCGAAGGACGTCCGCTTCCTCGACATCTGATCCCCGCACCCCGCCGAGGTGACCGCGAGTCCCAGCGACCGCCTCGGCGAGGGTGATTCGAATCCTCACGAACTCAACCGCTGCCGATGAGAGAGCTGCGTCGGAGCAGAAGCAAGGAAAGAGCCCAGATTGGCTGACGAGAACGAAACCGGAACCGGAACCGAGATCAACCGGGTCGAACAGGTCGACCTCAATCTCGAGATGCAGAGGTCGTACCTCGACTATGCGATGAGCGTCATCGTCGGGCGCGCGCTGCCCGACGTGCGCGACGGTCTCAAACCCGTCCACCGTCGCGTCCTCTACGCGATGTTCGACGGCGGCTACCGGCCGGACCGCAACTTCTCGAAGTGCTCCCGCGTCGTCGGTGACGTCATGGGTCAGTACCACCCGCACGGCGACACGGCGATCTACGATGCGCTGGTGCGTCTGGTGCAGCCGTGGACGATGCGCTACCCGCTCATCTCCGGTCAGGGCAACTTCGGTTCGCCCGGCGACGACGGCGCCGCCGCCCCTCGTTACACCGAGTGCAAGATGGCGCCTCTGGCCATGGAGATGGTCCGCGACATCGAGGAAGACACCGTCGACTTCCAGGACAACTACGACGGCCGCAACCAGGAGCCGGTGGTCCTGCCCTCGCGGTTCCCCAACCTTCTCGTCAACGGCTCCGCCGGCATCGCCGTGGGCATGGCCACGAACATCCCGCCGCACAACCTGCGGGAGGTCGCCGCCGGCGCCCAGTGGCTGCTCTCCCACCCCGAGGCGAGCAAGGAAGAGGCCCTCGAAGCGCTCCTCGGTCTCGTCAAGGGTCCCGACTTCCCCATGGGAGCCACGATCCTCGGGCGCAAGGGCATCGAGGACACCTACCGCACGGGCCGCGGCTCCATCACCCAGCGCGCCGTCGTCGAGGTTGAGGAGATCCAGGGACGCACCTGCCTGGTCGTCACCCAGCTGCCGTACATGGTCAACCCCGACACCCTCGCCGCGAAGATCGCCTCCTACGTCAAGGACGGCAAGGTGGCCGGTATCGCCGACCTGCGCGACGAGTCCTCGGGCCGCACCGGCCAGCGCCTCGTCATCGTCCTCAAGCGTGACGCCGTCGCGAAGGTCGTGCTCAACAACCTCTACAAGCACACCTCGCTGCAGGAGAACTTCTCCGCGAACATGCTTGCGCTCGTCGACAACGTTCCGCGCACGCTCAGCCTCGATTCGTTCCTGCGCCTGTGGGTCAAGCATCAGATCGAAGTCATCGTCCGGCGCACCAAGTTCCGGCTGCGCAAGGCCGAGGAACGCGCCCACATCCTGCGCGGCTACCTCAAGGCCCTCGACGCCCTCGACGCCGTCATCGCCCTGATCCGCCGCTCGCCCTCCTCCGATGAGGCGAGGTCGGGTCTGATGGAGCTGCTTGACGTCGACGAGCTGCAGGCGAATGCGATCCTCGATCTGCAGCTGCGTCGTCTGGCCGCCCTGGAACGCTTGAAGATCCAGGAAGAGGCCGACAAGATCGAGACGCAGATCGCCGAGTACAAGCACATCCTCGAAACTCCAGCCCGCCAGCGGGAGATCGTGTCCGAGGAGCTCGACGAGGTCGTCGAACGCTTCGGCGATGACCGCCGGACGAAGATCCTGGCCGGATTCGACGGCGACGTCTCCATGGAGGACCTCATCCCCGAGGAGGAGGTCGTGGTCACGATCACCCGCGGCGGCTATGCCAAGCGCACGCAGACCTCGCTCTACCGGGCCCAGCATCGTGGGGGCAAGGGAATCAGGGGGGCGCAGCTGCGCGGTGACGATGTCGTCGAACAGTTCTTCGTCACCTCCACACACAACTGGCTGCTGTTCTTCACCAACACCGGTCGCGTCTACCGCGCCAAGGCCTACGAGATCCCCGAGGGTTCCCGCGACGCCAAGGGCCAGCATGTTGCGAACCTCCTCGCTCTGCAGCCGGGTGAGACGATTGCCAAGGTGCTGTCGATCCGCGACTACGACGATGCCGAGTTCCTCATCCTCGCCACCCGCTCCGGCGTCGTGAAGAAGACCCGCCTGAGTGAGTACGACTCGAACCGCACCGGTGGCGTCATCGCCATCAACCTGCGTGAGTACAACGGTCAGCCCGACGAACTGGTCTCGGCGCGGATCGTCGGTCCCGAGGACCACCTGCTGCTCATCTCCCGCAAGGGCATGTCGATCCGGTTCGCCGCCGACGACGAGACGATCCGGCCTCTCGGCCGCGTCACCTCGGGGGTCACGGGAATGAAGTTCCGTGACGACGATGAGCTGCTGACGATGGACGTCGTCCAGCCCGACAGGTACGTCTTCATCGTCACCGAGGGCGGCTACGCCAAGCGGACTCCGGTCGACGAATACCGGCTGCAGGGCCGCGGCGGGCTCGGCATCCGAGTTGCCAAGATCACGGAGGAACGCGGAGACTTGGTGGGCGGGCTCATCGTCGAACAGGGTGAAGAAGTCCTGGTCGTGATGGAACGCGGTAAGGTTGTCCGGTCGAATATCGACGAAGTTCCTGCGAAGGGACGCAACACCATGGGTGTGGTGTTCGCGAAGCCGGGGAAGAATGACCGTATCATCGCAGTAACCCGTGGACCCGAGACCGTAGTTGAAGACGAAGCCGACGTACCGGAGGGTGAGGTCGCAGTGCCTCAGGCCGGCAGCGAGGATGTGGAAGAGTGAGCGAGAACAAGAAGCCAGGCTCAGGCAAGATCATCAGGACTTCGAGCGGCTCGACTCGCTTGACCGCGGGATCGGCGACGACTGAGGACAAGCCGGAGACCCCGGGAGGTTCGCCCAACGGCCAGCCTGCCGGACCCCGGCAGTCACCGGCGCCGCGTCAGTCCTCGGGTGGTCAGTCCCCGACCCCCTCTGCTGGGGCGAAGTCCGCGAAGACGAGTGGTCCTCCCACGGTCGTCGCGCCTCCTGCGCCCAAAGCGGCACCGCAGTCCGGGTCCGGCCCGGCCTCCGGTTCGGGCTCGACCACCGGCTCCGGCCCGACCACAGGTGCGGGTTCAGCCACTGGCGGCGGTGCGCAGACCACCGGCTCACAGCCGAGCGGAGGCCAGCAGACCGGATCCGGCGGCAACGCGGCCACCTCGAAGATGGCCGCCGCGGCCAATACCGTGCGGGCCAGCTCCGGCGGCGTCAAGATGGGCGTCAAGAACATGGTCGAGAGCGGTAAGGGCAAGAAGAAGAAGGGTCCGCGGACCGTTCGCCTCACCGTCTCCGCCATCGACCCCTGGTCGGTGATGAAGATGTCCTTCCTCATCTCCGTGGCCATCGGCATCGCCACGATCGTCGCCTTCATCGTCCTCTGGATCGTGCTCCAGGCGACCGGTGTGATGAGTTCGATGGAAGCCACGATGACCGAGCTGGCAGGTGCTGAGTCCGCCGAGAGGCTCCTCGGCATCTTCGCGTTCGGCCGGGTCGTGGCCGCAGGGTTCATCATCGCCGTCATCAACATCGTGCTGCTGACCGCGCTGTCGACCCTGGCGGCGTTCCTCTACAACATCGGTTCGCTCATCGCCGGCGGTTTCCACCTGACCCTCACCGACGACTGATCTCTTGCGGATCTCACCGATCCAGCGGCCTGTGACTGGAGTCACTGCCGCCGGATTTGTGTTTGCCGAGGCGCGACCGGTATATTTTTACTTCGGGTTCACCCCCGAAAGGGCCTATAGCTCAGGCGGTTAGAGCGCTTCGCTGATAACGAAGAGGTCCCTGGTTCAAGTCCAGGTAGGCCCACACCCTTTCGAGGAGGATCATGAAGAAGTGGATTCTCAGCAGTCTCACCTTGGTGGGATTGGGAGTGTTCTTCCGGTGGCGGCACAGGAACCAGAGTGCCCAGGCCGAATGGTCCAAATACACCGACTCGGTGTAGGGTGATCGCCCGTTTCAGGGGGTATGGCGCAATTGGTAGCGCACCTGCTTTGCAAGCAGGGGGTTAGGGGTTCGAGTCCCCTTACCTCCACAGAATATCGAGAACTGCCCCGTCATCCGGCGGGGCAGTTCTCGTCTCCGGGTCTGTGCCTGCGGAACGGGAACCGTCTTCCGCTGATCAATCACGTCCTGCGAGCAGAGCACCGGTCTGCCTCATCAGATACTCCTCCCATGAGAGGCTTCCACGCATGGTGGAGGCATCGCCGAGGTTGGCGCCACTGCGATACGCCCGACCGATCACGCCGATGAGGGGAACTGTCAGCAGCGGCCGCCGACGACCCTGGGCCTGGTTGTAGGTCTTGACCAGGTCCCGCGCCTCTTCCACGTGTGGACCGGCGATGTCCGGGACATGCCCGGAAGGTTCTCCCAGCGCGAGAGCGGTCAGCCGGGCCGCCACCTGGTCGCCGTCGACGGGCTCGAACCGCAGATCGCGCGGGACCACACGGAGAGTCGACAGGGTCCGGACGATCGGCAGGACGAAGTCGTGGAGTTGGGCGGCCCGAAGTATCGTCCACGGCATCCCCGAGCCCATGACGATGCCCTCAGCCTCGGCTTTGCGCCGGAAATAGCCGATGGGCATTCGATCGGCCCCGATGACGGAGATGAGCACCACGTGCTCGACCCCGGCACCCTGCGCCGCAGCGACGAGATTGGCGGCCGCCACCTCGTCTCCCCGGGGACCACCGGCGAGGTGAATGATCGTGTCCACTCCCGCCACCGCCTCGGCGAGGGCTCGGTTCTTCACTGTGTCGCCGCTCACATAGTCGACGCCGGGAGAGTTAGAGTGGGGACGACGAGTGAGGATGCGTACCTCACGGTCGGCCTCACGCAGCATCCGCACCACGCGGCTGCCGATGTTCCCCGTGCCACCGGTCACCAGAATCGGTTTGGTCATGATCGTCCTTCCTTCGTCACACCACGGCCTGTTCGACCGTCATCACCATGACGAGCGAGGACGAGGAGATGTGACATGGAACTGGCGGAGACGTTCGAGGAGCAGCGGCCCCGGCTGCGCGCACTTGCCGTTCAGCTGCTCGGCGGGACCGTCGATGCCGAGGATGCCGTCCAGGAGACGTGGCTGCGCCTGACCCGCAGCGACCCCTCGACGATCGAGAACCTGAACGCTTGGCTGACCACGGTGACCTCCCGGGTCTGTCTCGATCTGCTGCGCGCGCCGCGGCGCACCCGCGAGAGCTCGTGGCAGGTGGAGTCCTGGACAGAACCGGTCGACCCCGCTCCGGATCCTGCCGAGGCCGTCATCGAAGCCGACCGGATCGGCGTCGCCCTGCTCATGGTCCTGGACACTCTGTCGCCGGCGGAGAGAATCGCCTTCATCCTGCACGACGTGTTCGCCCAGTCCTTCGATTCCATTGCCGAGGTGGTCGACCGTTCGCCGCAGGCCGCACGTCAGCTCGCCTCCCGCGCCAGGCGTCGCCTCCGCGAGCATGAGGGACCGAGGGAGGCGGAGAGCCGCCGCGGAATGCGCCTCGTCCACGCCTGGCGGCGCGCAGTCGAGGACGGGGATCTCCGCGTCCTCCTCGAGCTGCTCGATGACAACGCGGTTCTGCGTGCCGACTACGGCGAACGGAGCGAGGTGATCGCCGGTGCCGGCGACATCGCGGCGCAGGCAGTGATGCTGGGCAGCCTCGCCGCCCGGTCGATCCCGGTCCTCATCGACGGTCGTCCCGGACTTGCCGCGATCCACAGCTCGCGGGTGGTCGCCGTTATGGCGTTCACCATCGTCGATGGGACGATCGTCTCCCTCGACGTGCTGGCCGATCCCACTCGCCTCCCCTCCCTCTCACAGCTGGAAAAGACGAGACCATGAGCGAGCTGTGTGCACGCACCCCACCTCCCGGAGTCCTCGGCTACCTCGACGACGAGGTGATCGGCTGGGCAGCCGTGGCGCCCCGGTCCGAGTTCGCCGAACTGGCCGACTCCGGTCGATTCCCGCGGATCGACGATATCGAGCCGTGGTCGATTCTCTGCCTGCGGGCCAGGGCCAGGCGCCGCCGCAGGGGTATGGGCCGGGAGCTGCTGCGCGGGGCGATCGGCTTCGCCCGTGACAACGGCGCCGAGGTGGTCGAAGGCTACCCTCTCGACACCTCGGAGAAGATGCCCCCGATCTTCACCTACCCGGGACTGCGGTCTATGTTCGAGGCAGCCGGCTTCACGAAGGTCGCGGACACCCTGTCTGAGGTGGGCGGAGTCAGGCGAGTCGTGATGCGCCTCGACGTCGGGCAACGGTGAGGCACCGGAAGAGCACGGGGAATGGACTGCACCGGTTGCGCTCCGGATCATGATGCGTAACGATCGAAACAGCAACCGCGGCGTCGCGGTCAGCGCGGCGTCGCCACCGACCGACAAGGGAGGTAGCCATGACGACTGCCGAGATGTTCAACTCCCATCCGTCCGAGACCAGGCTTGACCGAGAGCTCCTGACGCGCACGGTCGACGCTCTCCTTTCCTGTGCGCAGGCCTGCACCGTCTGCGCAGACGCCTGCCTGAGCGGCGAGGAGCAGGATGCCCGAATGGGAGAGTGCATTCGGACCGATCTCAACTGCGCCGATATCTGCGCGACCACCGCTCGCGTGCTGTCCCGTCATACCGGTGACAATGCCGAGGTCGCCCGTGCCCAGCTCGAGGCCTGTGTCCAGGCGTGCCGCTCCTGTGGCGATGAGTGTGAGCGACACGCGGACCACCATGAGCACTGCCGCATCTGCGCCGAAGCCTGCCGGACCTGCGAGCAGGCCTGCCGGGATCTGCTCGCGACGATGCCGTGATCCTGTCGAGGCTCAGGGGACAGAAGGATCGAGCATCGACTCGTAGGCGTCTGCTCCTGCCCTGGGGCCGTCGAGCGCTCGGAGTTCTGCACCCAGATTCGCCGCAGCCTGTGCGAAACCGTCCGTGAGGAGGTCGGTGATTGCGAGGCGGATCCGATCGGGAGTCGAACGTCGGCTGATCAATCGACCGGCTCCGGCTGCCTGTATTGCCCGACCCACAGCGGACTGGTCCGTGCGCAGGTCCAGCGGCAGGATGAGAACCGGAACACCATGGGCCAGCGCCGTCATTGCTGTGCCGTGACCGCCGTGTGTGACCACCAGGGACGCGCTCGGCATCACGGCGTGGTGAGGCAGCCATTCATGGACCTCCACCGAGTCCGGAATGGTGAGCTGCTCCGGTGTCACGTGCGGTCCGAGCGTGGCAATGGCTCGAATGGGCATGCCTTCGACTGCATCGAACAGCTCCTGCCACAGGTCAGTGAGGTGTCTGTAGGGATAGGTGCTCAGGCTGAGGAGCACAGTCGGAGGGCTCGACGGAATCGACGGGACGCCTCCGGTGACGGGACCGACGTGGACGACATGGTCGCGCTGGGGATCGAGGCGCTCCCAACTCGTCGCCACCGTCCCGATGGACCAGTTGAGAACGCGAAGTCCACGAACGCCTTTGAGACGGAGGACGATTCCGAACGGCCCGCGCAGCGCCGGCCTGAGATAGCCGTCGAAGAGATGGACGAACACGGCATATTGCCTGCCGGCGCTCATCAGCGTCTCCATGACGCCGAAGAGGAAGCAGTCGACGATGACGAGATCGGGACGGTTCTGCTCGACCCACCGGAGGACGTCTGTCCCATGTCCGCGATCAGCGAAGAGACTGAGCTCGCGGAGCCCGGTGTTCGCCTCGGAGTACGCGGAGAACGCCAGGCCTGCATCTCTGATGGTTCGCTCTTGCCCCGGATGGGCGAGGAAGGTGATGAAGTGCCCGCGTGCCGACAGCTCACCGGCGACAGCGAGCATGGGCGGCAGATTGCCTCCGCCATCCCACGTGACGAAGACGATGCTGGACATGGTCAGTCCTTCCCGGCCATGGCGAGGATCGCTGTGACCAGATGCTTGATCCGAGATTGGGTGGCTTCGACGCTCCGGCCATGATCATGGCGGAGCAGTTTCCACGTGGAGAGGTCAGTGGCAACGATGAGAAGGTCGAGGAGATCTGCATCGTCGTCGGGAGCCAAGGAGTTTCTGACCCAGCGCCGGTGCAGATCACGTCCTGTCTTCGCGATCTGGGCCGCGAAGTCATCAGTGCGTTCCTGAGCGAGGAGCATCAGCATCATGGCCCCGCGTTTCTCATAGTGGTCGACGAGGACAGCAACAGCATCGTCGATGGTGCTGTCGGAAGCTCTCCGTTCGGAGGTGACAACCGCGGCCATGTAGGCGACAGTCTCCTCACGCAGTCGTTCCTTGGTCCCGAAGTGTCGCAGAATCGTCTGCACGCTGACACCTGCTCGCTGAGCAACATCGTTGAGCGAGATCGTGGCGAACAGGCGTTCGGAGGTGAGTTCCACGTACGCATCCTGAATGCCGCGCCGAGTGCTTTCCACAGCCTCGGCTCGCGCGGTCATCCGGTAGGCACGGCTGGTCATGCTTCTCAGTATGGGAGCCCGGAGTATTCGTGTCAATGGGTATTAACATGAAAGTTGAGCCGCAATCGGACAGGATCGCGCAGAGATTTTCAGAACCTGTGATGGAGACCTCGATCGGAGCGAACTGAACTAGAGTCGTCGTCGTGAACTCAGACCGTTGGCAGCACATCATGGAATGGCCACTTGTGGTGGCTGCGCTCATCTTCCTCGGCGCTTACAGCTGGCAGGTGATCGGACAGCCGACCAGTACGCGTGCCGACATCGCCGTGGCCCTGGTCATCATCCCGTGGTTCGTCTTCGTCGCCGATTATGTTGTCAGCCTGTATCTCGCCGACGACAGGTGGGCGTGGTTCCGTCACCATCTCTTCGACCTCGCCGTCATCGTCCTGCCGCTGCTGCGGCCCCTGCGCGTGCTGCGCGCGATCACGGTCATCCACATCCTCAACCGGACCGTCGGCACAGCTGTGCGCGGTCGGATCCTCATCTACACCGCCTCGGCGTCGGCACTGCTCGTCTATGCCGCAGCGCTTGCCGTCCTCGACGCCGAACGCGGGACCGAATCGGCGATCAACACGTTCGGCGACGCCATCTGGTGGGCCTTCGTCACCGTGACCACCGTCGGCTACGGGGACATGGCACCGGTGAGCGGGGTGGGGCGGATGCTCGCGGTGTGCCTGATGCTGGGAGGAATCGCACTCCTCGGTGTCGTCACCGGAACGCTGGCGTCCTGGATTGTCGAGAAGGTGTCGACGGATGCGGAGGAGAACCAATCGGCCACCGTCGCCCACATCCATGCCCTCGAGGCCACGATCGCGGCGCTGACTCAGCAGATCGAGACTCTCGGCGGGAAGGCGGCGCCCGGATCTGAGGATCCGCAATCGCTGAAGACGGAGAGATGAGCACTGAGTGCGAGCACTCGCAAAGAACGTTTCTGTAAATATCCGGTGAACGAGCCGCTGAAAGCGTCAGTTCGGTGCTACGTTGAAGTGAACCTGCAGGACAGCGGAGTGCCTTGGTCTGAGTGAGGGTGTCCGTTCACTGCTCCCCTCTGAGAAGGACAGACACGTGGATACCGAAGCACACGCAGTGGACATCGAATCGCAATTGCCGAGCACGGGAGCCCGTTGGGGCGCCGAGGCGCTGGGCACATTCCTCCTGGTCCTCGGAGGTGTCGGCACCGCGGTTCTCGCCGGTGAGCACGTCGGCTTCCTCGGAGTCGCCCTTGCCTTCGGACTCACAGTGGTCGTCGGCGCCTATTCCTTCGGCCCGATCTCCGGCGGCCACTTCAACCCCGCCGTCACCGTCGGCCTGGCCACCGCCGGCCGGTTCGCGTGGAGAGACGTGCCCGGTTACATCGGCGCTCAGATCATCGGCGGCCTCATCGCGAGCACCCTGCTCTTCCTCATCGCCACCGGACGCGATGGTGCGGACCTGAAGAACTTCGCGTCCAACGGCTATGGGGCGGCTTCCCCCGACGGCTATGGGCTGCTGTCCGTGGCCCTCGTCGAGATCGTTCTCACCGCGGTGTTCGTCATCGTCATCCTCGGAGCCACCGCACCCCGGTCGACGCCCGCCGCCGCCGGCCTGACGATCGGGCTCAGCCTGACACTGATCCACCTCGTCTCGATCCCCGTATCGAACACTTCGGTCAACCCCGCCCGCTCGATCGCGGCCGCAATCTACGGCGGAAGCGAATCCCTCATCCAGCTGTGGGCGTTCCTGGTCTTCCCAATCGTCGGCGCGCTGCTCGGCGGATTGGTCTTCAAGCCGCTGCTCGACGGCATCCGCAAGACCGTCTGAGTCGCAGTTGGAGAATCTCATCGCCGGTCGCGAAGAATCGCGGCGCCCCGACAAACGCAATCCCGGCTCCCTCGCCTTCGCCACCCAATCCGTCCACGGCGGAAACGAGGCCGACGGGACGGCTGCCATCCGAACTCCCATAGTGATGGGCAATTCCTACCGCTTGCCCGAGGATCCTTCCGACATGGATTGGTCGGGTACCGAGGTGCTCGCCTACACCCGCAACTCGGGACTCAACCAGATCGGTCTGCAGAAGAAGCTCGCAGCTCTTGAGGGAGGCGAGGAGGCGGCTGTGCTCGCCAGCGGAGTGGCCGCGATCCACAGCGTCTTCTTCACCTTCCTCAATTCGGGCGATCACGTCGTCGTCGGAGACGTCACATATGAAGCCGTGTGGAAGCTGCTGACCGATCTGCTGCCGAGGAAGTACGGGATCGAGGCGAGTTTCGTCGATCTCACCGATATGGACGCCGTGCGCGCGGCCATTCGGCCGAACACGCAGCTCATCCACGCCGAGGCCATCGCCAATCCGACCACGAAAGTCGTCGACATCTCGGCGCTCGCAGATCTCGCACACTCTGCGGGGGCTCTGCTGTCGATCGATTCGACTTTCACGCCCCCGCCCCTGTTCCGACCGCTCGACCATGGGGCCGACCTCGTCATCCATTCGCTGACGAAATTCATCAACGGCCATGGAGACTCCATGGGCGGAGCAGTGATTGGTGCCTCATCTCTGATCTCGAGGCTCAAGTCGGAGGCGATGGTCGATGTCGGTGGAACGATCTCCCCATTCAATGCCTGGCTGATCATGAGGGGCTCGGTGACTCTGCCGCTGCGCTTGCGCCAGCACATGGATTCCGCGATGGCAGTGGCACGATTCATCGAACAGGATCCACGCATTGCCTATGTCCGTTACCCGGGACTGAGGTCCCACCCGCAGCACGATCTCGCCCTCCGTCAGTTCGGCGCTCGAGGATTCGGTGCGATGATGGCGTTCGCCGTCGCCGGCGACACGGACACTCAGAACCGATTCGTGTCCCGCCTGCGCGTCATCACCTCGGCGTTCTCACTGGGACACGATGAGAGCCTCATCGTCCATGTCGGCGGTGACGCTCGCGGAGGATCTGAGAGCTACCCCGAGGAATTCCGTCGATTCGGCCACTTGCGTCTGTCCGTCGGCCTCGAGGATCCGGCTGACCTCATCGCTGACATCTCCTGCGCGCTGGACGAGACCTTCGCAGGCTGAGAGGCGGCGATTGTCCCCTCAGTGACCGAGCGAGTAGGATGAACACTGCTGGAGCGATGCACTGTCGCCTCCGGGGGTATGGCGCAATTGGTAGCGCACCTGCTTTGCAAGCAGGGGGTTAGGGGTTCGAGTCCCCTTACCTCCACTCGAGAAGCATTGAGACAGCACTCGCGGCACAGGCCTCGGACCGATTTGGTCCGAGGCCTTCGTCGTGTCCACCGCGTCGGCCCTGCGCGGAGAGGTGGTTCCAGTCGATGTGGTTCATTCACCGAGTCCGCCACCAGGAGAATGCCAACATGTCCCACCTGCGAGAAGCCGTGGAGCGGCGGAATGGTGACTTCCCACGTACGGGATGAGCCGCGGCTCGCGAGATGCCCTTCAACCTCCGACATCAGCTCGCAGAGGTTCGGGCCCCGAGTGACGTCAGGATCATTGACCCCAATTCGTTGTGCACAGATGGACCCGTGAAGCGGCTTCTCACGGTAGCTTGGTGAGAGAAGCCAGTACCTCTTGCCCGCGGTTCGGCCGTGAGGTCGAATCGCCGCTGTCGCGGAAGAGGGGATGCACGTGCATGACATCGTCCTGACCATCGTCGTCGCCGCGGTCTTCGGCGTGCTTGCCCACGAGATCAAAGTGCCCGCCCTCGTCGGGTTCCTCGGTGCCGGCTTCCTCCTCGGCGCGCTGGACGTCGCGCTCTTCCCCGGATTGGAAGAACTGGCCAACCTCGGGGTGACCCTTCTCCTGTTCACCATCGGTCTCAAGTTCGACCTGCGCTCACTGCTGCATCCGGAAGCGTACGGAACTGCGCTGATCCATATGTTCGCCAGTGTCATCCTCGGCGGCGTCACCGTCGCATTGGCGGTCACCATCGGAATCGCCGACCTCGACGGTGACTGGCGGACCCTGGCTCTGCTCGGCTTCGCCCTGTCGTTCTCCTCGACCGTGCTCTGTGTCAAAGTTCTCGAGGAGCGTTCCGACGACGGCTCCTACTACGGGCAGACGGCGATCGCGATCCTCGTCATCCAGGATCTCGCCGCAGTCGTGTTCTTCACGCTGACGGGAGACGAACCACCGAGTTTGTGGGCGTTCGCACTGATCCTGGTGATTCCCGTGATGTGGGTCGTCCGCAGGGTGCTCGATCGAATCGGGCACGGGGAACTGCTCGTGCTCTTCGGGGTGGTCATCGCACTGGGACCCGGCTATTACGCTTTCGAGAGCGTCGGGATTCACGGGGACCTGGGCGCTCTCATCATGGGTGCCCTCCTCGCCACGCACTCGCGAGCGATAGAACTCTCGAAGGCGCTGTTCAGCGTCAAGGAGCTCTTCCTCGTCGGCTTCTTCATCGTCATCGGCATCGAGTCGACGCCGACCTGGGAGGACCTCGAGCTCGCCGGCCTGCTCTGTCTCATCCTCATCCCCCTCACCTTCATCGGCTTCGTCCTGCTCGGTCGCCTGTTCGGTCTTCGCAATCGGACGAGCATCAGGAGCAGCCTGGCACTGAGCAATTTCTCGGAGTTCTCGATCATCGTCGTGGTTGTCGGGGTGGCCGGCGGACTCTTCGCCGAGCACTGGATCTCCCCGATCTCGCTCGCAGTGGCGCTGAGCATGATCATCTCCTCCGTCGCCAACGCTCACAGCTTGGCGATCGCGGCCTTCTTCGAAGACCTGATGCCGGATGAGAAGCCGACGAAACTGCGCCCACAGGATCGCCCGATCGACACCAGCGGCGCCGACGTCGTGGTGCTCGGCATGGGGCGAGTGGGCAGAGCGGCATATTCGCGGCTCGTCGACCATCGTGGGCTCAGGGTCATCGGCATCGACAACGACCATGCGGTGGTCTCGCGCCTCAAGGAGCAGGGCTACGATGTCCTCGAAGGGGATGCGACCGATCATGAGTTCTGGCAGCGCCTTGTGGCAGGCGGGTTCGTGCCCACGGTCATCCTGGCCATGGCCATCCACGACTCCAATGCCTTCGCTCTCGACCAGCTGCGCGCAGCCGGTTTCGACGGGCACATCGCCGCTGTGGTCCAGCGGCCTGACCAGGTTGACCACCTCGAAGAGGAAGGAGTCGAAGCCATCGTCAACATCTATGCGGGAGCGGGTTCTGCCGTCGCCGACGCTGCCGTGGCCCTGTTCGAAGGCGAGGAGCCCAGTGGGACCGTGACGGAGCGCTCGCCCGAGGAAGATCCGCCGGTGCTGGACGATTGAGCAGGGCAATTCGTGCCCCGGTGCAAACGAACTTGTCACTTCGCGGTGGTTTTCGCTGAGTCAACGCGCGGGTCTTCCTGCTGACTGCCGCCTGTGGTTACGGTGGGGCCACGCGCAACGGTCCCGCGGACTTCCGATCGCGGACCGGGGCGCAGCTCCAGCAGCACCGAACCAAACGCAACTGCAAGGGAGAACACCATGATCACCAAACAGAACATCGCGCAGATCCTCGACAACGGCGGCAAGGTACTCGGACCCGACGGTGACAAGATCGGCTCGATCGGCCAGGTCTACGTCGACGACCGGACGGGAGAGCCCAGCTGGGTGACTGCGAACACCGGACTGTTCGGAACCAAGGAATCCTTCGCTCCCCTGGACGGCGCGACTATCGACGGTGACGACATCCGCATCGCATTCGACAAGGACACGGTCAAGGATGCTCCCAGCATCGATCCCGAGGGTCACCTCAGCGAGCAGGAGCAGGCGGAGCTGTATCGGTACTACAGCGTCTCCGACGGCGGCCCCGCGGGCGGCGTTGCCGGAGGGCAAACCGACCGCGGTCTCGGGGACACCGACCGTGGTGCGGTCGGACACGACACCTCGGGACCGACCACGGATGAGGCGATGACCCGCTCCGAAGAGGAGCTCCACGTCGGCAAGGAATCCCGCGAAACCGGCCGGGCCCGCCTCCGCAAGTACGTCGTGACGGAGAACGAGACCAGAACTGTGCCGGTGGAGCGCGAAGAGGTCCGTGTCGAGAGGGAGCCGATCACGGACGCCAACCGTGACGAAGCCCTGGACGGCCCCGCCATCAGCGAGGAAGAGCACGAGGTCACCCTGCACGAGGAGCGGCCGGTCGTCGACAAGGAGACGGTCCCCGTCGAACGCGTGCGCCTCGACAAGGAGAGGGTCACCGACGAGGAGACCGTCAGCGACGAGGTCCGGAAGGAGCGAATCGAGACCGACGGAGAAGGGATCGATCCCCGCGAACGTCGAGGATGACACTGCACGAGTCCTGAAGAGGGAGCCATCATGAGCACGAACCCAGGACCGGCCCGCGACGGGTCGGACGACCCTGCATTCGGCAACGACCTCGGCTACGGGAGGGACCGCGGTGACCACCTCGGTGCCCACGGCGTCGACCGCAACCGCGACGGTGCCCACGATCCGGATCGGGGCACCGACCGCGAGGCCGCGCGGGATCCGCGCGATCACCTCGTGGAGCGGGAGAAGGAGGCGTTCGGAGGGGTCAAGATCGGCTCGGCATTCTTCGGCTGGCTCACCGCCGTCGGCTCTGCGGTCCTGCTGACCGCGCTGGCCGGCGCGGTGGGTGCCCTCATCGGAGGAGCGACCGGCACCGATGCGGTGGGCCAGGCCATGCGTGACCCTCAGTCCGCGGGGATCATCGGGGCCATCGTGGTCGCCGTGATCCTGTTCATCGCCTATTATTGCGGCGGGTACGTGGCCGGGCGAATGGCGCGGTTCAACGGTGCCAAACAGGGCGTGGCCGTCTGGCTGTGGGCTGTCGTCATCGCCGTCGTCGTGGCGGTCATCGGCCTCATCACGGGATCGCGATTCGACGTCATGTCCCAGCTGAGCAGCTTTCCCCAGGTCCCCGACCTCAGCAAGCTGACGACCGGGAGCATCATCGCGGCCCTCGTGGCCCTGGTTGTGACACTCGTCGGTGCGATCCTCGGCGGACTGGCCGGTATGCGGTTCCATCGCAAGGTCGACCGAGCGAGCCTCATCGACAACCGGTGAGAGCAGAATTCGGTAGGAAAGGGATGGAACGATGGCAGAAACCGTGATCCTGGTCAATGGGCTTCCCGCCTCTGGCAAGTCGACACTCGCCTCCGAACTCGCCGAGGCGGCCGACGTTCCGTTCCTGTCCGTCGACGAGGTGCTCGAACGACTGGTGGATTCCGTGAACTATCGGTTTCCCCGCGATCCCGCTCACAACCTGGCCCACAGAGTGGCATGGGAACTTGCCTCTCTGGTCGACGACACGGTGGTGATCGAGTCGTTCTGGGCAATCGAGCGTGATCGCGACAGTGTCCGGGAAGGACTGCGCACGGCGGGTGCCCGGGCGGTTGTCGAGGTGTGGTGTGATGCCCCGCTGGAAGAGGCCGTCGAACGCTATGAGAATCGTGACCGCCACGGCATCCACGAGGACGATCCGAATGACATCGAGCTGTGGCGGACCAGTGCGCCGCTCGAATTCGGTCCAGTCGTGCGCGTCGACACGAGCTCCGAATCCGAGAAGGCGTCGGCGACCGAGATGCTCGCCGCAGTGCGGGAGGCCCTGGCCGAAGCCGAGGAATCGGAATCGCGCGCGGACATCCCCTCGCTGGGATGATCAACATCAGAGTCACGGCACCCGGGCGAGACTTCACAGCACCATTGGAAATCCGAGAGAAGGAGGCAACATGAAGGGCAAACTTCTGCTGGCAGCAGGGATGGGGATCGGCTATGTTCTCGGTTCACGAGCGGGACGGCAGAGCTATGAATCGCTCAAAGCACGGGCACAGGAACTGTGGAACGACCCCAAGGTTCAGGACCGGGTTTCCGACATGCAGGAGACCGTGAAGGAGAAGGCGCCGGTCGTGCAGGAGAAGGCCGAGGAGGCACTGAAGACCGCAGGCCATGAAGCGAAGAAGGCCGGCGGAGACATGAAGTCGAAGATGTCCGGCGACGACGACAGGCCAGGACAGACCCCGACGAAGGATCTCCATGGCTAAGATCTCCGACTCCGAGCATTTCGGCGCCAGCCAGGAAGCCGTTCAGGCGGAGCTGGGAGTCATCGCGGCCGAATGGGAGCAGCAGGGGCGCGTCGAATCTGTCGTGGACAAGGACACGGGCGAAATCCATCCCGACGCCGAGCAGGAGCTGCTCAACCGCTTCTGAACGCTGTCTCCTCTGAGACCGACATCTGCGGCGCGCCCGGAACCCGGGCGCGCCGTTTGCTGCTCTCGCAGCTGTATTGTGACAATGCAGGTTGACGCGAGAGATCAAAGGGGACCGTGTGGCTGCCATCAGCAGATTCGCCGGTGTGCGGCGCAGGCTCACGCGGTTTGCGGCCCGGTTGGCTCAGTTCCGGGTCAACGCAAGCGATTCAGGTCCCACAGCCAGTGACTCCACCGCACGGGTGTCGGTGATCATCCCTCTGTTCAATGCCATGCCGTATCTGGTCGAACTGCTCGACTCGCTGGCCGCACAGGACATGGACCCTGCGCTCTTCGAAGTCATTGCTGTCGACGACGGTTCGACCGATGGCGGTGGCAATCTCCTCGACGAGTTCGCCTCCCGGCATTCCAATTGGCGGGTCATCCATCAGAAGAACAGCGGGTGGCCGGGCCAACCGCGCAATGTCGGCATCGACGTCGCTGCCGGTGACTATGTCTTCTTCTGCGATGCCGATGACAGGCTCGGTCCCGAGGCGCTGCGTCGGATGGTGGCATTCGCCGATGAGCACGGCGTGGACGTTCTCGCGCCTCGCCTCGTGGCACTCGGTGGCCGCAGAGTCCGTTCTTCTCTCTTCACCGACACCGTCGTCGACGTCGATGCGCGCACGGTGCTGGCCACTCTGTCGCCGCAGAAGCTGATCCGCCGCGAGCTGCTCGAGAAGCACGGGATCCGGTTTCCGGAGGGGAGGGTCCGCCTCGAGGACGGGATGATGCTGACCCGGTGCTATCTGCATTCCCGCCAGACCGCGATCCTCGCCGACTACGACTACTACTACCTCCGTCGGCGCGATGACGGGAGGAACATCAGCTCCCAGGGTGTGAGGCCGCGAGACTATACGAAGTCCGTGGTCGAACTCGCGACCATCATCGAGGAGCTGGAGCCCGATCCCGATCTCGCGGAGCTCATGGTGCTCGACCTCCACCAACGCAAGGTGCTGCGCTTCTACGAGCCCGAGCGTTTGAGCCTGATGTCGTCACTGACCCGGCGCAGGTGGGTGAAGGCCCACTCCCTGTTCATGGAGCGGTTCATCCCCGAACGGTTGGACGCTGAGCTGGAGTTCCCCTTCCGGGAGCGCTCGCAGCTCATCCGTTCCCGTGACGTCGCAGGGCTGCTGTCCCTGGCCGAGACGCAGGAGCTGCTCGACCAGAATCCGCATGCGGTGCGGGTCGTTGCCGACGAGGAGATGGTGCGCTTCGAGCTGGAACTGGAGCCGAGCGGCGATGTCGAGATCGTCCGGATCGTGGCCCGGGCACGCGATGCCGGCGCCGAGGCGGCGGCCACATTCGCAGTCCAGTGCGCCGACGCTGCTCACCGGTTCGTGCTGCCGCGGGCCGATCTCGCGGGACTGGGTCCGGTTGTCGCCGATCTGTTCGTCGAACTGCGAGCGAATGGGATCGACGGGCCGCCTCGGCGACTCCGGGCTGACGCGGATGAGCTGCCCCTGAGTGCGGACTGGTGTCGGGTCTATGCCACGGTCAAGGGCAACCTCAGCGTGGACCTGCGCGGGTGAGTGGCCGTCAATCCTCCTGGTCCTCCGTCGGCGGATAGGTGACGCTGCCGTCATCGTCGATGACCGCGCCTGCGCTCAGCTCTGCCGGCTTGACCTGGCCCTTGCCGAGAATGTGCTCGACCGAGAGCTCGCGGGCCAGCAGGTTGTCGGCGATCAGCCGGCGATGGCACCTCCACCACACAGCTTCCGAGCACATCACCGCCGGCCGTGCGGACTCGCCCCATGTGCGGAGTTCGTCGAGGCTCGCGCGGAACTCGTCCGAGAGGGCATGGTCGGCGTAGTTGTGGAAGCTGCGGTTCTTCCACCATGCGTTGACCTCGAAGGGAATCTCCTTGCTGACGTTGCGTCGACCGGTCAGTCCTTGGGCTCGGCGCAGCCCGATGTCCGCCTCGGTGAGTGACTGTGCGAGGGAGTCCTCGTTGAACTGCGGGTACTTCTTCGAGCCTGGGAGCCTGCGGACATCGACGACCAGATCGATGTCGCTCTCCCGGAGCAGCTCGATGAATTCTTCGATGGAGCGATTGGAGTGACCGATGGTGAAGAATGCGCTCGCGGATTCAGCCATCAGTCATCGTCGGCCGGGCTCAGCGCCGATTCCTTGTGAGCGGCCACGTGATCGGTCTTGTCACTCTTGATCTCGTACTGGGGATCGTCCTGCGACGCCCGCCGGTTGTGGCCCTTGTAGTCGAAGTCCTCGGTGTGGATCTTGGTGATCGTCCCAGAGACCATTCCGGCCTCGGAGTTCCATTTCACGTGGTCACCGACCTTGAAACGATGCGACATGGCTGCTCCTCACGTTCCGGGCGGCCCGGGCGTGGAGGCCGAACACGGGTCAGCGCCCCGGGCTTTCTGCGACCATATCGCAGATTTCGGGGTAGGAATACGTCGATCTGGGTCTCGCATCCGGATCGGCGAAACCGCAGGCTGCATTAACGGCTGCGGTCAGGGCGGTGCGATAGAGCAGTGATCCGGTGCTGATCCGCGCCACCCCGACCTCCGCCAGCTCAGACTTGGTCGACCCCGGGATCGCAAGGACGTTGACGGGCAGCGAGGTGCGCTCGGTGATCGTCGCGATCGTGCCACGGTCGAGGTTTCCGGGGACGAAGATCCCGTCGGCACCGGCGACGGCGTAGCGATCGATGCGATCGAGTGCCTCGGCGAGGTCGTTCACCCCGGTCCAGAAGATATCGGTGCGGGCATTGACGAACAGTTCCGGGTGGCGATCCTTGACGGCCCTGATCTTCGCGGCGTGAATGCCGGGATCGGTGACCTCGCCGTGGGCCGAGTCCTCGAGGTTGATGCCGCGAATCGGCGAAGTGACTTCCATGACTTCCACCAGCTCATCGACTGCGGCCACGACCGCTGCAGGGTCCTGACTGTACCCGTTCTCCATATCGCACGACAGCATCGGCGCCGCGTCGAAGTCGCTGATCCTGCTCAGGAGGTCGAGGTTGTTCCGCCTGGTCAGCGCGAGTTCATCGGGGAGACCGGCGGACGCCGCGACGCCGAGGCTCGTCGTTCCCACGGCGGGAAACCCCGCCTCGGCGAGGGCGAGGGCCGAAGCGACATCCCAGGCGTTCGGAAGCACGAACGGGTCTCCCGGGACATGCAGGGCGAAGAAATCCGAGGGCGATTGATCAGTCATGAGGTCAGTGTATTGCGCACCCGGTGCCGAAATGACGGTCGCGCGACCGCTCCCATGTCCGGAGCATTGGCTACCGTGGGAGCATGCTCAAAGTCTGCGTCAACGGTGCCCGCCTCCCGACCGAGCATCCCCGACTGACCGCCGATCCGACAGCCATCGCCGAGGAGGCCCGGGCGTCGATCACGGCGGGCGCCGCGGCTGTGCATGTCCATCCCAAGTCTCCCACCGGTCACGACAGCCTGATCGGGGCCGATGTCGATCGATTCGTCACAGCGATCCGAGCGGCGTGCCCTCGGGTGCCGATCGGAGTGACGTCGGGAGCGTGGGCGACGTCTTCGCCGGCGGACAGGCTGGAGGCGATCAGGACGTGGACGGTCATACCCGACTTCGTCTCGGTGAACTGGCACGAGGAGGGGGCGGATGAGGTCGCCGAGCTGCTCATCGGCATGGGGGTCGGCGTCGAGGCGGGACTCTGGCATCTCGAGGGGCTCAGCCGCTGGAGGAACTCACCGTCGCGATCCCGCTGCCTGCGAGTCCTGATCGAACTGCCCGATCTCGCCGGGGTCGACGAGATCACCACGATGGCGACGGAGCTGGTCGAATCGGTGCGGGCGGCGGAGCCGGAGCTGCCGATCCTCCTTCACGGAGAGGAACGATCGACTTGGCCCGCCCTCGATCTGGCCGTCCGATGGGGCTTCGACACCCGCATCGGCCTCGAGGACACTCTGATCCTCCCCGACGGACGACGGGCGCGGGACAACGTCGAACTCGTGGCGACCGCGTTTGAGCGCATCAGGAGCAGTGGACTCTGAGCACGGTCTTCGACAGCCGGGTCCGAATCGGAATCAAGTCTCAGCGAGCACCTCGGCGATCACGGTCGCCTCACTGATGTCGTCACGCTTCGATGCCGTGAGCAGCGTCAGCCTGCCCTTCTCCGCATACCTGCGCAGCGTGGCCAGTGCCTCGGCGCGGTCCTCATCCGCGAGCTCCGTGCGGTACCTGCGGGAGAACTCCTCGAACTTCTCGGGATCATGGGAGTACCACTTCCGCAGTTCGGTCGATGGTGCCACGTCCTTGCACCACTCGGTGAGCTCGGCACGGTCCTTGCTCACTCCCCGCGGCCAGAGACGATCGACGAGGACACGAGTCACGTCGCTCGGTGCGGGATCGTCATAGACCCGGCGGACGCGGATGTCGGTCATCGTATGCTCCCCTCGTCGTTGAGGCCAGTGTAGGACTTCCGCTCCGGCCCCGGACTTGTGGCGTCAGCGCGCGGAGCACTGAGTCCGGAACGGACACGAGCGCCCCACCGGATGACCGGCGGGGCGCTCGTGGGGCAGGGGCTGCCTGCGGCGATCAGCGCAGACCGTAGTGCCGGCGGATGACGAACAGTCCGAGCAGGGAGATGACTGCGATTCCCATGTAGTACAGGCTCGGAGAGTTGAGCGAACCCGTGACGTCGAGCAGCCAGGTCAGCACCAGGGGTGCGATTCCCCCGAGCAGGGTGACCCCGATGTTGTAGGAGGCCGAGAGGCCCGTTCCACGCACTTCGGCGGGGAAGAGCATCGACATCAGACCGGGCAGCGGCGCGAAGTAGAACGTCATCAGCAGACCGAGGATGGCGATGACGAGGACGAAGACGGGGACGCTGCGCTGAGTGACGATGAGCTGGAACAGCGGCCACGCGAGCACCAGGGCAGCCATTGCCGTGTACGTCATGATGGTGGCGGGTCCGACCCGATCCGCGAGTCGGCCGACCAGCGGCGAACCGACGAGGGCGATGAGACCGGCCACCACACCGCCGAGGTAGGCGGAGTTCGGCGAGAGGCCGAGATTGCTCGTGGCGAAGGTCGGCATGTAGAGGATGAGGTAGACCGAGATCGTCGCCACGCCCACCGCCGCGGCTCCGGCAGCCACCCGACCGCCGTGGCGGCCGAAGGTGGTCAGCAGCGGGGATTTCTCCGGAGCCCTGGAGCTGAACTCCTCTGTCTCGTCGAGGCGAGCACGGATGTAGAGTCCGACGGGGCCGACGAGCAGACCGATGATGAAGGGCACCCGCCAACCCCACGAGTAGAGCTGATCGTGGGTGAGCATCGTGTTGAGGGCGAACCCGAACGCCGAGGCGAGCAGCATCGACGCGCCCTGGCTGGCGATCTGCCAGGAGGCGTAGAACATCTTCTTGTGCGGCGCGGTCTCGACGAGGAAAGTCGTGGCGGTGCCGAACTCCCCGCCGGCGGAGAATCCCTGGATGAGGCGCGAGACGAGGATGATCAGAGCACCCCAGATCCCCACCTGGGCGTAGGTCGGGGCGACGGCCATGAGCAAGGTGCCGACCATCATCAGCATCAGGGTGAGCGTGAGCGCGGCCTTCCGCCCCCGCCGGTCGGCGAGGCTGCCGAGCACGAGTCCGCCGAAGGGGCGGATGACGTAGGAGATCGCGAACGTGGCGAAGGTGAGGATGAGTGCGAAGACGGGGTCGCCCTCGGGGTAGAAGAGCTCCGAGATCACGACTGCGAACGACGCGAAGACGATGATGTCGAACCACTCGAGAGCGGCGCCGATCGACGAGCTGATTACGGCCTTGCGGGCGGCGACGAGCTGCGCTGGGGTGGCCTGGACGGTGAGTGAAGTGGTCATGCAAGTCTCTGTTCTGCTTCGTCGCCCAGATCAGCGATGAGGGAGTCGAGGAACGACTCGCACGCCGCGATCTGTTCGAGTTCGATGAATTCGTCGGGAGCGTGGGCCTGCGCGATGTCGCCGGGTCCGCAGACCACCGTGGGAATGCCGGCTTCGGCGAAGAGTCCCGCTTCCGTTCCGTAGGTCACCTTGTCGTCACTAGCGATTCCGCCCCAGCGGCGGGCGAGGTCGACGATGTCCGCCGAGGCGGGGGTTTCGAGCCCGGGTGCTGCGGCCTCGATGTGGAAGTCGACTCGCGCGGCTTCGTTCTCCGCCTGCATCGCTGACTCAATCCGCCGGGCCTCCGCGCGGAATCGCTCGACCAGCGCTTCGCGGTCGACGTCTCCCAGGGACCGGAATTCGAAGCGCAGGGTGCATTCCGCGGGGATCGTGTTGACGGCGATCCCGCCGTCGATCGTGTTCGCCGTGACCGTGGTGAACGGGACGACGTAGGCCGAGTCGAATGGGCCGTCGGCTCTGAATTCCGCGGCCACCGAGTGGACGAAGCTCACGAATTCCGCGGCTGCGGCGATCGAGTTGACTCCCTCCGGCGTCAGCGAGGAATGCGCGGCGACTCCGTGGAAGTCGACTCGGAAGACGTTCATCGACTTGTGCCCGCGGACGACGCGCATGCTGGTCGGCTCCCCGACCACGCAGCCGCGGGGTGCGAGGCCCTTCTCGGAGAACGCCTCGACGAGGCCGATCGCGCCGACGCAGCCGACTTCCTCGTCGTAGGAGAACGCCAAGTGGACGGGCTCTGCGAGTTCGGTGGAGACGAGTTGGGGCAGGCGGGAGAGGATGATGCCGATGAAGGACTTCATGTCGGCGCTGCCCCGGGCGTAGAGCCGTCCCTTGCGGATCTCAGGGGTGAACGGTTCGCTGCTCCAGTCCTGACCGTCGACCGGCACGACGTCGGTGTGGCCGGACAGGACGATGCCGCCGGTCGTCGAACCGTCGCGGGCGGGAATCGTCGCGAGGAGGTTGGCCTTCGTGCCTTCCGGGTTCGTCACCCGCTCCGATGTGATCCCAGATGCGCCGAGGCGGGACTCGATGTGCTCGATGAGAGGCAGGTTCGTCTCCCGGCTGGTGGTGTCGAAGGCGAGGAGATCGAGGATCTCCGAGAGAGCGGCGTCGGATGGCACGGGGGCTCCTGACTGGTGGACGGTGAACGACCGGCCCACCTTAGTTGAACGATCAACTGGCGTCGCCGAGGTGATCGCTGGGCGAGACGGTATCGTCGAACCATGGGACTGACTCAGCTGCTTCCGGTGCCGCAGACCGGCGTCACACTCGACGAGGCGTTCGCCTTCAGTGCAGAGGAGACCGTGCGCGCGGTGTTCATCGCCGCCGTCGACGGCGCCGCGAGCCTCTTGGGGAGAGCCGGTGGTCTGGCCAATTCGTGGGACAGGCAGCTCTTCTCCCTCAACCGGGCCCTGGCCGACGTGATCCTCGTCGGGGCCGGGACGGCGCGGACCGAGGGCTATGGTCCCGCCGAGGATGACCCGCAGTGGCGCCACCTGCGGCAGGGCCGCAGCGCCACCGCGTCGCTGGCGGTCGTCTCACACGGGCTGGGCTTCGACTTCGACTCACCGCTCTTCACCGAGGCCCCCGAGGATGCCCGGACCATCATCGTCACCTCCGCCCAGGCTCCGAAGCGTGCCCGTGAGCAAGCGGCTGAGGTCGCCGAGGTGATCGTCGCCGGAGAGCTGACCGTCGACCTCCCGGCAGTGATCCGTGCGCTGCGCGAGCGCGGCCACTCACGGATCGTGTGCGAAGGCGGGCCCCGGCTGTTCACCGACCTGCTGCGCGCCGATCAGGTCGACGAAGTGTGCTTGACTCGCAGTCCCACTCTGGTCGCCGGCTATGAGACAGGCATCCTCAGCGGCGCCGAATTCGCCACACCCCTGGACCTCGACCTCGAGCGCGCCTACGCCACCGATGACAGCTACCTCTACCTCCTCTACCGGCGGGTCTGAAACCTAGACCCGGCGGGCCTGAGGCGCCCTCTGCTGAGCGAGCCTGGTTCCTCAGACGGCTCACACGTTCGTCAGGCGACGCCACGAGTGGACGATGAGGAAGAGTGACACGGGAGTCACAGCCGCCGCTGTCAGCAGATGGGGCAGCCCGATCGCTGCCGCGGAGGCGGCCCCGCCCATTCCGGTCCACAGCGAGGGCACCGCATAGGGGAACCAGGGACCACCTCCGAGGAGGACAACGATCTGGGTAAGTGCGACGACTCCGACCAGACACCCGACAGTTCCGAGCTGACTGCGGGTGATCGTGGCCAGCCATCCGAACGGCAGGGCCAGGCCGGTGCCGAGAAGCCCGGAGGCAAGCGCGATTCCGGCCCCGCTCCACGCTCCGGCGAACGATGCCCCGGCACTCGCCGCGACCGCGGCCGAGGCAGCCAGGGTCAGTGCCACGGTCACGAGTACGCAGAGTCCTGACCAAGCCAGCACGACGAGCGCCTTGGCCAGAGCGATCGTGGCTCGAGGCACCGTCAGCGCGAACAGTGCTCCCGCACTCCCACTCTCGAATTCCCGTCCGAACGACCAGGCGAGGACGAATCCGGCGGCGAACAGTGACCCGATCGACAGCACCTGGCCGCAGACCAAGAGATGAGTGGCGACGAGATCACCCGTGGAGTACGGAGCCAGCTTGGCCGACGCCGCCCCCACCGCGAGCGGGGACCGAGCCAGAGCCACGGCGCCGACGCTGACCGTCGGCACCAGCACGATGAGCAGCAGTCCTGCCACCCGCGCGATCAGGGAGCGGCGAAGCTTGAGGGATTCGACCGACAGTGCCGCGGCCAGTGCGGAGACCGAGCTCAAGACCTCCTCCGGCCTCTGGCATCGGTGGCCCTGACGTCGGCGTCGAGCACCATGGCGAAGAACCTCTGTTCCAGGTCGGTGCCGCCGGGTTCCAGTCGCCCGATCTCCCGTCCGTCGTGCAGCACGACGATCTCATCGGCGATGCGTGCGACCTCGTCGAGGTGGTGACTCGAGACGAGGACCGCCGCCCCCTCGGCGGACAGGTTGCGGATCAGTTCGCGAACGAGGACCACGCCTTTCGGATCCAGCGCGCTGGTCGGTTCGTCGAGAATCAGTGCGGACGGTCGATGGAGGGTGGCAGAGCCGATGCCGAGGCGCTGGCGATTTCCCATGGACAGAGATCGCGCCGGGCGGTGTCGCCACGAAGCCAGGCCCATTGCCTCGACAGTGGCGCTCGCCATGAGCGCAGCATCCCGTTTGACCGCACCGTGGAGGCGGGCGGCACAGCCGAGGTTTTCAGCAACCGTGAGTTCCGGGTAGACCAACGGGGCGTCGACGAGGTGACCGAACCGGGAGGCGATCCGGGGAGGAAGTCTCGCCGGATCGTGCCCGAGCACCCTCACCTGTCCGGCGGTGGGGTGCAGGCGGCCGGCGAGCGTCCGCATGGCCGTCGTCTTGCCTGCACCGTTGAGGCCGATCAGAGCGGTGACCTGACCCGGCGGGATCACCACGGTGAGGTGATCGAGTGCGACGCGACCGGCGAAGCTGTGCGAGACGTCATCGATGTGGAGACCGATCATCGGAGACCGACCGCAGTCATGAGGGATCCGGAGCGAGCTGGGTCAGAGCGTGGCGGACGAGGCCGGCCAAGGTGGTGTCATCGGGCGCGGTTCCCCAGGCCAGAAGGGCCGCGGTGGCTGCGGCCAGGCAGACGGCGGCGGCGACGGTGGCGTCAAGGCGCTCTGCCCCGTCGGAGACCAGGCGCTCGACGATCGCCTGCTGCGTTGCCTCCGTGCCGACGGCTGCGGCGGCGCGCAGGGCCGGCGACTCGGCGACGAGGGCGACCCGGCGCTTGGCTGTGGCGTCCTCGAGCGCGGAGATGTCGCCGAGGGCCGCCAACAGCCCCCGGCGGGTGCGCTCAAGAGGTGCAAGGTCGACGGGCTGGGTGCCGATCGCCTCGGCGATGAGTGGGTCGTACGGATCGGTGACGAGGACGGCGTCCTTCGTGGGGAAGTGGCGGAAGAACGTCATCGGCGTGATGCCCGCAGCTTCGGCGATCTCATTCACCGTGGTCGCGTCATACCCCTGGCGCTCGAAGAGGTCGAGCGCGGCATCGAGGATGCGGGCCCTGGTGCGGAGAGCTCGAATGGTGACCACCAGCCAAATGTTAGTCGATAACATTTAATGCGGCAAGACGACGCCCCCGAGACCCGTGCACCGAGGCCACAGCGGTCATGAGGCCACAGCCCAGTTCAGCAGGCGGCTCCTGCATTCGTGTCGGCCTCGGCAGCGGCCGAATCGCCCGCCGATGAGCACGATCATGGCGATGGCCGCTCAGCCGATGCCGGCGACCGCCCACAGCGCGAGCAGGCTCAACGTGAGAGCGGTGAGGCTGCCGACGATGTTGGCGAACACGCTCCGGTCCGCGAAGCGGCCGCCCACGACGACTCCGATGAGAGCTCCGATGCCGAAGGCCGTGAGGACGCCGGGCACGAACTGGTGGGAGATTCCTGCAACCTGTGTGAGCAACGGCGAGAAGTAGGAGAAGGCGGCGAACACCGAGGTTTGGAACAGCGCCGTCGTGCCGAGCGCCAGTCAAATGCGTGGTCCCTCGAACGCGGCGAGCTCGGCCGCGAGGATTGCGGCCAGGCGAAGGTTCGAGCCACTGCCATCCGCCACGGTGCGAGTCGTTCCTCCCGGGCCGGGATCCGCGTGGCGGTGTAGTCGCTGAGAGCGCGCAGGAACACAGCGACCGCGCTCATCAGTGCAGCGTGGGGCGGTAGGTCAGCTCCTGGATCCGACCGTCGAGGGTTCGGTGCTCGATGAGTTCGAGGTCGAAGTCCTCGGCGTCCTCGAAGATCCGCTGAGTTCCGGTCCGACCCGTGATGACGGGGAAGACCGTGACCTGGACGGCGTCGACGAGCCCGGCAGCCATCAGCGCCCGGTTGAGCGACAGGCTGCCGTGCGAGCGCAGCGGAACCTCGGATTCGCGCTTGAGCGCTGCCACCACCTCGGCCGCATCACCGGAGACGAGAGCCGCATCGGGCCAGTCGAGGGGTTCCTCCAGGGTCGAGGACACCACCGTGGTCGGCAGATGCTTCATGCGCGTATTCACGGGATCCTCCGCTTCGGATTCCGCCGTGAGGGTGCCGAGGTACATCTGGAACATGCGGAAGGTGTTCGCGCCGAGGACGAGGTGCATGGCCTCCTTGTACTGGGCCGCGCGCCGGTCGAGGAACTCGGGACCCTGCTTGCCCCAGTACCCACCCCAATCACCTTCGGGCCCGAACGATCCGAACCCGTCGAGGCTGCAGAAGACATCGAAGGTGTACGTGGCAGCCATGGTTCTCCCCGGCGAGCATCGGTGGCATCGATCGTTCTCCACCACTCAACCACGGTTCCACGCCCGGCTCTACCCCTTCTGCTCCTGCCCGCCCCGCACGCGCGGGACCGGAAGCTCGGGCGGCGTGGCCGCAGGGCTGACCTCCAAGGCGGAGAGCACCTCGGCGATGGCGCGGTCGAGCTGCGGATCGTCGGCGGCGAAGTGCTGCGAGGGGTCGTGCTCGACCACGATGTCGGGGTCGACGCCGTGGTTCTCCACGTCCCACCCCTTGCCCTCGAACCAGAACGCGTAGCGCGGCTGGGTGACCGACGTGCCGTCGACGAGGTCGTAGCGGCCGTCGATGCCGACGACGCCGCCCCAGGTTCTCACGCCGATGACCGGTCCGATGCCCTTGGCCTGGACGCGGGCGTTGATGATGTCGCCGTCGGAGCCCGAGAACTCGTTCGCGACGAAGGCGACCGGTCCGCGCCGGGCATCCTCGGGGTCGGCGATCATCGCGTCGTAGCTGCGGGCCGCGTTCCAGGCGACGACCCGGTCGGAGAAGCGCTCGGCGACCAACGCACTCGTGTGACCGCCGCGGTTGTAGCGGACGTCGACCACGACGCCCTCGCATTCCATCGCCTGCCGCAGGTCACGGTGCAGCTGCGCCCAGCCGTAGGCCATCATGTCGGGGACATGGACGTAGCCGATGCGTCCGGCCGACTTCTCGGCGACGTAGTCGCGGCGGGAGCGCACCCAGTCCTGATAGCGCAGCTTCTCCTCGGAGGCGAGCGGGATGATCGCCACCGTCCGATCCTTCCTGCCCCGCCGCAGGGTCAGCTCGACGATCGTATCGGCCGCCCCCTGCAGGTGCGCAGCCGGCCCGCGCACCGGGTCGACCGGTTGACCATTGACGGCGACGATGAGATCGCCCTCCCGGGCCCCGACCCCCGCCTGACGCAGCGGGGAGCGGGCATCGGGTTCGCTGCTCTCGCCGGGCAGGATGCGGGTGATCCGCCAGCCCTGCGCGGTCCGTTCGAGGTCGGTGCCGAGGAATCCGAGCCGCCTCGACGTCTCGCCGAGCGGATCGGGCGGGGTGACATAGGCATGGGAGGTGTTGAGCTCACCCACGGTCTCCCACAGGATGTCGACGAGATCGTCATGGGTCAGCGCCCTGGCAGCGATCCCGCGCCAGCGCAGGGTCACGCCCGCCCAGTCCACGCCGTTCATGTCGGAGCGCCAGTAGTGGTCGCGCATGATGCGGGAGTTCTCGTCGAACATCTGCAGCCATTCGGCGCGCCGGTCGAGTTCGAACCGCAGGCGGCCCAGGTCCACGGACACCGCGTCGTCATCATCGGCCTCGACCTTCCGGGTCGCCGGCGCCACCGTGAGGTCGCCGTCCTCGAGGACCACGATCTGCTTTCCGTCCCCGGAGACCCAGTAGCGTTCGGCCTTCTCGACGAGAGTCTCGAGCTTCCGCTTGGAGAAGTCGAAGAACTCGATCGACTCCGCCGGCTTGGCGTCCTTGACGCCGGCGGTCTTCGCGCCGAGCTCACCCTCGTCGCCCGAGCGCATCCACAGCACGCCGCCGTGGGCGGCCTCGAGGTCGCGGTAAGTCCCGGAGACGACGGGGAACGCGACGATGCGCTCCTCCGCTCCCTCCAGGTCCACCTCGGCGGTGGTGGCGGGCTTGGACTTCTCCGACTTCGCATCCTCATCTGGCTCGCTGATCGCCCAGCCACTCGCGCTGGGACCGAAGGGGGCGGCCTCCGTGGCGCTCAGAGGCAGCAGCCAGGGCCGGGTCGTGCCGTGGAAGGACAGGTCGAAGGCATGCTGATTGTAGGAAGGGTCGAACGTGCGGTCGGAGAGGAACGCGATGTACTTCCCGTCGGCGGTGAACGCCGGGGAGAAGTCGTTGTACTTCCCGCTCGTCAGGGCCCGGCCGGCGTGGTCGGTCTTGGTGTCGGTGAGGATGAGCTGGCTGAGCAGCTCTTCGCCGCGGGTCGGCTGCGACCACACGAGATAGCGACCGTCGGGGGAGAACCGCGGCGTCCGCGCCTCCCCGTACCCCGAGTGGCCGATGACCCGGACCTTCCCATGGCCGAGGTCGATCAGGCGGATGTTCCCATCGTGGGAGATCGTGGCCACGGTCTTCCCGGCCGGGTCCGAGACCATGTGCAGAACCCGGCCCAGAGCCCCTGCCCCGATGCGCCGAGGTGGGTCCTGGCCGTCGACGGAACGGACCTCGATCGCGTCCTCCCCTTCGATGTCAGTGATGTAGGCGGCCTTCCCCGTCTGCCCGAGGACGACGGGCTCGCGGGTGCGGATCGAGGAATCCGCGCACAGGGCGCGGGCGGGTCCCTCCCGGTGGGTCAGCCAGAACGCCTTCCCGCGCCATTCGACGAGGGAGGCATTGCCTCCGTGGTCGGGGGCGAGGTCGCCGAAGCCGGAGCTCGAATCGAGGACGAGCGGCTGCACCTGCGTCCCCGGCAGCTGCACGTCGATGGTTCTCACCGGGGCGTCGAGGCGCTCGAGAATCTGGATCCGGCCGTGGCTGTGCCAGATGATGCGGGTGCCATCGGTCGTGGCGTCCCGCACGTATCCTTCGGCTGCGGACTGGTGGGTGAGCTGACGGGGCGCGCCCGCGTGCGGGTCGGTGCGGGTCGCCAGTCCGTCCCAGATCCACAGGTTCGCCTGCTCATGGGCCTGGTCGGGGAAGGTCGCAGCTCGGTCCGAGACGAAGAGGAGCGAATCACCGACCCACATCGGGTCGGTCAGCGGTGCGGGCTCGTCCGGCAGCAGCCGCTGCCACTGAGCACCGGTGCCGGCGGCGTCGGCGGAGCGATCGAGCCACAGCCTCGGCGCGGTGCCTCCGCGGTAGCGCTTCCAGTGCGCGGGAGGCCGGGAGAACGGGGTCGACAGCACGGTCGCCCCCGAGTGGTGCCGGGCCAGCCCCGAGGCTCTGCCCCAACCCAGCTGCGAGACGGTGCCGTCGGTGCCCACCGATTTCACGACGAGGCTGCGGACCTCGAACTCGCCGGCGTTCGAGGCGATGAGGATGTGTTCGTCATCGGCCCAGCCGAGCATGGTCGTCGCCGTGCCGCCGAGCCAGCTCAGCCGGCGCAGGGAACCGGTGGCCACCTCGGCGAGCATGAGCTCGGGATGGCCGTCGCGGTGGGACACGAACGCGATGTGGGAGCCGTCGGGGGAGAACCGCGGGCTCCGGACCGGGGCATGGTCGGAGGTCAGCCGCCACGCGCGGCCGCCTTCGGTGCCCGCGAGCCAGATGTCGGCGTCGGCGACGAACGTGATCAGATCACCGTGAAGGTGGGGATAGCGAAGATAGGTCACGTGTTCCAGATTACATTCATCCGCCGCGTCGCGGCGGGCCGAGCGCGCGACCAATAGAATAGGTCCATGCCATCTCTGACTTCGGTTCTCCACGCTCGTTTCGCCCACGCCCTCGAACAGGCCTTCGGTGAGGAATTCAAGCGACGCGACCCGGTCATCAGGAGCAGTCAGTTCGCCGACCTCCAGGCCAATGTCGCTCTGCCACTGGCCAAAGAGCTGAAGTCCAAGCCCCGCGACGTCGCCGCCACGATCGTGGAGCACCTCGACCTCGCGGGCGTCTGCGAGACCCCCGAGATCTCCGGCCCCGGCTTCATCAACCTCACCTTCACCCCGGAGTGGCTCGCCGAGAACCTGGCGGCCGGTGCCGAGGCCGCCGACTCAGCCGCAGCCGGGTCGGAAGCCGGACGGACCGTCGTCATCGACTACTCGGCCCCGAACGTCGCCAAGGAGATGCACGTCGGGCACCTGCGCACGACAGTCGTCGGCGACGCTCTCGCCCGCACCCATGAGTTCGTCGGCAACACGGTGATCCGCCAGAACCACATCGGCGACTGGGGCACGCCGTTCGGCATGCTCATCGAACACCTCCTCGACGTCGGCATCGAGTCGAGCACGGCGGAGGAGATCTCCGACAACCCGAATGCGTTCTACCAGGCTGCGCGGGTGAAGTTCGACAGCGACGAGGAGTTCGCGACCCGGTCCCGCGCCCGCGTCGTCGCCCTGCAGTCGGGCGACGCCCCGACCCTCGAGCTCTGGGAGACCCTCGTCGGCTTCTCCCGCACCTACTTCAATCGCATCTACTCGACCCTCGACGTCAGCCTCACCGATGCCGACCTCGCTGGTGAGAGCATGTACAACGACTACCTCGCCGAGGTCTGCGCCGAGCTCGAGGAGAAGGGTCTGGCCCGGATCAGCGACGGCGCCCTGTGCGTGTTCCCCGAAGGCTTCACCGGTCGGGAGGGCGAGCCGCTGCCGCTCATCATCCGCAAGTCCGACGGCGGGTACGGCTACGCCACGACAGACCTCGCCGCCGTCCGCTACCGGGCGCAGACGCTCGGCGCCGACCGCGCCCTCTACGTCGTCGGCGCCCCCCAGGCGCTGCATTTCGAGATGGTCTTCGCGATCGCCCGCGCCGCCGGCTGGCTGCCGGATCACCTGAGGCCCGAGCATGTGAAGATCGGCAACGTCCTCGGCTCCGACGGCAAGATACTGCGCACCCGGTCCGGAGCGCCCCTGCGCCTGGCCGAGCTCCTCGACGAGGCGATCGAGCGTGCCAAGGTCACTCTGCAGGAGTCGAGCGCAGAATTCAGCGCCGCGGAGGAGGCCGAGGTGGCGGCGATCGTCGGCATCGGCGCGGTGAAGTATGCTGACCTGTCCGTCGCCCACGACACGAGCTACACCTTCGACCTCGACCGGATGCTCGCCCCCATCGGCAACACCGCCCCATACCTGCAGTACGCCGGCGCCCGCATCCGCTCGATCCTGCGCAAGGCGGAGGGCGCTGCGGCGACCGGTGGGGACGCGACCCCGGGTGAGTCGGCGGCAGCGTGGCAGGATGCGCCGATACACCTCGGTGAGGCGGCCGAGCGCGATCTCGCGCTCGCGATCCTCGGCTTCGACGATGTCGTCGCCGAGGTGGCCGCCGGGTCCCAGCCGCACAAACTGTGCACGTACCTCTTCGACCTGGCGCAAGCGTTCACGACGTTCTACGAGCAGTGCCCGGTGCTCATCGCCGACACGGCGGAGAAGCGCGCCTCACGACTGCGCCTGAGCCAGATCGTGCTCGCGACCCTGGAGAAGGGGCTCGGCATCCTCGGCATCCGCGTTCCCGAGCGGATGTAGGACAGCGGTCGCCGGGCGCAGACACAGCGAATGTCGGGCCCAGACACAGCGAATGTCGGACCCAGACACGACAATGATCACCGTGCTCTGAGATGTTCACCGAAAAGGGTGATCGTCTCAGAGCAGAGTGATCATTTCTGTGCGCAGAGCTGACTGGGCAGAGCTGACTGCTCGGGGTCCTTCTCGCCCAGGGGAGCCGGAAGGACCCCGAGTCCTCAGTGCTTGGGGTCGGCGTCGTCCTTGCCGGCGGGGACAGTCGTCTGCGTCACCTGCGGAGCGGTGCCCTGCCGGGAGGCAGGGGTCGACCCGACGGGACGGGCATCGGCGGGCCGGTTGTTGGGCAGCGGGGTCGACCAGGGGTCTTCGACCGGCTGGGCCTTCTTCCACACGTAGTAGCCGATTCCTGCGGCCGAACCGGCGAGCAGTGTCCAGACGAGAGCCTTGCGGCCGCCCGAGCTCTTCTTGATCGCCGTCTCCTTGGAGATGCGCTTGCTGGCATTGGTGAGCGCCTTGCGGGCCTTCTTCATCGCCTTCTTGTCGCCCGTCAGACGCACGGCGAGGTCGTCAAGGATCTGCGGGGTCTCGTAAGCGGCAAGGGATGCTGCTGCGGTGGACGCGACCTTCCCGGCCCTTTCGGTGGCCTGCGGACGGTAGGTGTCAAGCCTGTCGGCGAGAGCATGCACCTGCTGGTTGGCCTTGTCGGCCCAAGCCTCCACCTGGGGGCGTGCCTTCTCGGTCAGTGCCTCCACCTGAGGACGAGCCTTCTCCGCGAGCGACTCGACCTGCTGATTCGCCTTGTCGGCGGCTTCGCGCAGCTTCGGGGCCGCGTAATCGCTGGCACCTGAGAGAACCTTGATCGAGGACTTCTTCGCGGAATCGAGCTTCGACGCGACGGGATCCCGACGTGACTTCTTAGACATGAACATTGAAAATCCTCCGTGCCGAGTTCAATTGACCAATCTCCAGTCTACGACGTTACCGCAGACTCCAGCGCGCAGGCTTATCCGGAAATTGCCTGCGCAAACGCTGGCAGAGTCGGCACATGGGTCCCTGCGAATCTCCACAAGCGCAGACGCCGTGGAAGAATGAGAGCATGACTACAGCTTCAACACACACAGCGGTCCTGCACACCAACCACGGCGACATCACGATCAACCTCTTCGGCCATCACGCCCCGAAGACCGTCGCGAACTTCGTGGAACTGGCCCAGGGTGAGCGCGAATTCACCGACCCCGCCACGGGTGAGAAGACCAAGCGTCCCTTCTATGACGGACTCGGCTTCCACCGCATCATCACCGACTTCATGATCCAGGGCGGCTGCCCGCTGGGCACCGGCACCGGCGGACCCGGCTACACCTTCGACGACGAGATCCACCCGGAGCTCCAGTTCGATCGCAAGTATCTGCTCGCCATGGCCAATGCCGGCAAGCAGATGGGCCGCGGCACCAACGGCTCGCAGTTCTTCATCACCACCGCCGAGACTCCGTGGCTCAACGGCAAGCACACCATCTTCGGTGAGGTCGCCGACGAGGAGTCGAAGAAGGTCGTCGACGAGATCGAGGGCGTGCCGACCGGTGCGATGGACAAGCCCAAGGAACCGGTCATCGTCGAGAAGGTCGACATCTCCTGATCATCGGATGCTCATCGACTGCTGATCGACAGGCGCCCTTGCGCGTGAGGAACAGTGGCCTTCGACTGAGTACCATGGTGTGATGGACACACCTGAGGGGGGCTCGGCACAGGAGACTGGCCGGGCCCCTTCCCTGTTCCGTCCCATCGTGACCTGGTCGATCCTCGGCCTGACCGGTGTCATGTTCCTGCTCCAGCTGGTTCCCGGCCTCGACCTGATCCATCGTCTGGGATTCGTTCCGGCCCTGGCCCTGGAGCAGCCGTGGCGGACCCTGACCGTGGCTCTCGTCCACGACCAGCCCTCTCCCGTGCATCTGCTCGCGAACATGATCGGGCTGTACTTCTTCGGCTCCTTCGTCGAGCGGGCGCTCGGCCATGCCCGGTTCTTCGTCGTCTACTTCCTCGGTGCGATCGGCGGCTCAACGGCGGTGCTCCTCCTCGCCGATCCCTTCAGCCGTGATTGGGTGACGCTGAACATCGGTGCCTCCGGAGCGGTGTTCGCGATCGTCGGGGTGCTGTTGGTGCCGACCCGAGAGCTCGACCGCAACATCGGCGGGGCGGTGCTGTTCGTGGCCCTCAACTTCGGGTACGGATTCCTCGTCGCCGGTGTCTCCTGGCAGGCGCACCTGGGTGGACTGGTGACGGGCTTCGTGCTCGGCGCCGCGGCGCTGCTCGTCCGCGAACGGCGTACGATGATCGTCTTCGCCCTGGTCGCGATCGCGTGGCTGGCCGCGATGGTGGGCGGCGACGTCTGGCGCGTGCTCACTGCCTGAGCTCTGTCCACAGCCTTTGTCCACAAGGTGGATAACTTACATCAGTGTATTTCTACTGGTCATAGGCTTGCTTTCGTTTATCCACAGGAACGCTGTGCCGCTTGGGTATAACTTCTCGCGGATAAGACTGCTTCGATTGAGGCTGCTTTCGGGGATGGCTTCTTCCGGGTATGGCTTCTGACTGGCCCCGTGGACAATGCACAGAGGGCGATGCCGACAGTTCGTCGGCATCGCCCTCTGCAGTCTCTCCTCGCCAGCCGGTCGGCTACCGCCAGCGGGTCGACATGATCAGCCCCGCCACGAAGAAGGTGAAGCCGATGAGGATGTTCCAGTTGCCCCAGGCCTCAACGGGGAAGGCGCCCTGGGTGATGTAGAAGGCGACGAGCCAGATCAGTCCGACGAGCAGCAGACCGACGAGCACCGGGAGGAACCAGCGCGGGTTGGGCTTGATGGTCTGCTGACCGGACTGCGAGGTGTAGGTCGCGGTCTTGCGTCCCTGTGCGCGCTTGGCCGGATTGCCCGAGCGGGTGGTGCGCTTTGCGGCACCGGTCTTCTTCGCGTCCTTCTTCTTGTCGGAGGCCTTCGCGTCGGAGGTCTTCGTGTCGGCGGACTTGCCCGTTGCGCTCTTGGCGGCGGAGTCCTTCGGGGCCTTGCCGACCGCCGTCGCACCGGACTTCTCTTCGCCTGTTTCGGGGTCGGAGACCTCGTCGGCGCCCACAGCCTCATCGGAAGTCACAGCCTCATCCGAGGTCACGGCCTTCTGCGCAGCAGCCGGCTTCGCGTCCGACTTCTCAGCCGCCTCGACGTCGGCATCCTGGTCCGGGGAATCCACCTCGACGACCTCGGTGACCTCGATGTCATCAGTGGTGTCGGGTGCTGGCTGCGCGGTGTTGCGAGAAGTGCGCGCAGGGCGCTGGGTCCGTCCGTTGGACTTGGCCACGGGTACTCCTTCTATGGCCGACCGCTGAATGGTGACCGTTTGCTCGGGTAGGGACAATCGCGACCAGTCTACTCGTCACCGCATGCTCGTTGAAAAAATCGGGGCTCCGCAGATGCTCCGACTACCCTGAAAGCGGCACAGGACGCAACTGCATGGCATCTGCATACGATAAAGTGCAGGGGAATGTCCCGCCTGCCCCCGACCGGCAGGCCGTTTGGATTAGAAGCAATAGGCACGGTGGAGCAGTGGTGAATAGTCCCTACTCGGGTGACGAGGCCGACGCAGAGGCGTCGTCTCGACCCACCATTCGTCCTGCCCAGCGTCGCCATGTCACCCCTCCCTCCGATGACAGCACCTCCTCCCGGCCGGACCCCGCGTCCTATTCGCAGCCCCTGCCCAGTCGGCGTGAACTGCGTCAGCGGGAAGCAGCGGCGGCCACGGGTGCTCCGACGGCCGTCTACTCCGATGCGCCACCGATCCGTCAGGACTCCGCTGTCGGGTCAGCGGCCGGCCACCCGTACAACAGGGGCCACGAGCACAACAGCGGCCACGAGCACGGCGGCGGCCACCTCGGCGCCGGTGGTGACATCGGCCGCGCGCATGCCGGTGACGGCGGCCGTGGGGACCGCCCCCGCGGTCGCGGGCCTGTCGAGCGGGAGCCGCTGGGGCCGGTCCGCGGGACCATCCGCACGTTCGGGGAACTGTGCATCACGGCCGGCCTCGTCCTCATCCTGTTCGTCGTCTGGCAGCTGTGGTGGACGGACCTCGCGGCCAACCGCGACAACGAGGTCCTCGCCGACGAACTCGCCCAGGACTGGCAGAACCAGGACCCCAACGAACTGCCGGAGGACCCGGACGAACCGGTCGTGGCCGACCCGGTCGGCAAGAACGAGGCGTTCGGGATCTTCTACATCCCGCGCTTCGGCGGGGACTACTACCGCACGGTGGCCGAGGGCGTCGACCTCGAACCGGTGCTCAACCGGATGGGCCTGGGCCGGTACCCCAATTCGGCGATGCCCGGCGACGTCGGCAACTTCTCGATCGCCGGCCACCGCGTGACCTACGGCAAGCCGCTCAACCAGATCGCGGAGCTGCGCCCCGGTGACGAGATCGTCGTCCAGACGAAGGACGGGTTCTACACCTACACCTTCCGCAACTTCGACATCATCCTCCCCGACGCCATCGAGGTCCTGGCCCCGGTACCGGATATGCCCGACTCCAAGGGCAAGGACCGGATCCTGACGATGACGGCGTGCAACCCGATGTTCTCGGCGCGTGAGCGCTACGTCGCCTACGCCGAGCTCACCGACTGGACCCCGGCGAACGAAGGCGCTCCCGGGTCGATCAAGGACTCGGAGGCGTACAAGAAGGTCTCCAAGAAGGGCGGTGCATGAGCATGTACGGATTCATCTGGCGCAGTCTGCCCGGAAACTGGTTCGTCAAACTCATCCTCAGCCTGATCCTCATCGCGGCGGTCGTCTACCTGCTCATGCAGTACGTGTTCCCGGTCGTCGCCCCGTACATGCCGTTCAACAACGCAACAGTGACCGATGGTGGCCAATGACCAAGATCCTCGTCATCGACAACTACGACAGCTTCGTCTACACGCTCGTCGCCTATGTGCGTGAGCTCGGCGCGGAGGTCGACGTCATCCGCAACGACGATCTCAGCGCCGAGGCGGCCGTGGCCAGAGCCCGCGACTACGACGGGATCCTGCTGTCCCCGGGTCCCGGCACACCGTCCGAATCAGGGCTGTGCCCCGTCCTCATCGACTGGGCGGAGACCGCTGGCGCGCCCGTCTTCGGCGTCTGCCTGGGGCATCAGGCCCTCGGTGAGGTCTACGGCGCCACCGTCACCCATTCGCCCGTGCTCATGCACGGCAAGACCTCGACGATCACCCACGATGGCGAGGGCATCTTCGCCGGTTGCCCGAGCCCGCTCACCGTCACCCGCTATCACTCCCTGGCCATCGTCGATGAGACGCTGGACCTCGAGAAGTTCAAGGTCACTGCCCGCACCGAGGATGGGGTGGTGATGGCGATCGAGCACCGGTCCCGGCCCCTGTTCGGAGTCCAGTTCCATCCCGAGTCCGTGCTCACCGAATGCGGGTACATGATGCTCGGCAACTGGCTGGAGGTGTGCGGAGTCGCCGGAGCCGCGCAGCAGGCGGCATCGATGTCACCCCTGGCCAGCGCGATCTCCTCGACGACGGGCTCTTCCGCTCACTCCGAGTGAGGCACTAGGATCGGTAGCAGTTCCCACTCACCGAGAGGACTGCTCATGGAAGAGCCCAGCTACTTCCCGCCGAACCCATTCACCGATCTCACCGTCTTCGAGGCGGCCTCGGTGCCCACTGTGGTCGTCGAGGCGAAGAACCACCCGATGGCGGACCTGCCCAGCCTGTTCGATCGCACCTTCACCGGCCTGTTCCCCGCCCTGGAATCCGCCGCCGTCGACATCGTGGGTCCGGCGTTCTCCCTCTACACCCGGCAGCCGAGCGACACCGTCGACATTCAGATCGGGGTGCCCGTCTCCGCCGGTCTGACCCGGTCCCTCGACCTCGGCGGAGATCTGCGAGCCGTGCCTGCCGAACTGCCCGGCGGGTCCGTCGCGGCCACCAGTCACATCGGGAGCTTCGACGGCCTGGCGGGCGCCTGGGAGGCGTTCACGGACGAGATCCACGCCGCAGGCCTCCACCCCGGGCTGCCCTTCTTCGAGGTCTACGTGAGTGAGCCGGGCCCGGACGTCGATCCCGCGACACTGCGGACCGACCTCTTCGTCTGCCTGTCCTGAGATCAAGGAAGCGGGGCGGCACATGTGCCGCCCCGCTTCCTTGATCTCAGTTGCCTTCTATCCAGTCCTGCATGCCCTCGAGGCCCCCACCGCTGGGGTCATCGCTCGACTTCGTGGGGCTGGGTGAGGCCGGTCCGGTGGGGATTCCGCCGGGGATCGACGGCGTGGTCGGAGTCGGCTCCGGCGGCTTCTTGGCCACCCGGACCGTGATCTCCGATCCCTGCTGGACCTCGCTGCCTCCGGTCGCCGACTGCTCGAAGACCTTGCCGGCGTCCTCGTCTGCGGTCTCCACCTCTTCGACCTTGCATCCCAGCTGATAGTCGTCGGCCTCGAGGATCTTGCACGCCTCATCCCCGGTCTTGCCGAGGACGTCGGGCACCTGGACCATGCCCGAGGACACGACGAGGTCGACATTCGAGTCGACGTCGACCTTGGTGCCGGCGCCGGGCTTGGTCTCGATGACGACGCCCTTCTCCACATCGGGTGAGTTCTGCGAGATGTGGGTGCCGGCGCGCAGCTTCGCATCGCTGAGGACCTCGCGAGCCTTGGCCTCCGTCTCTCCCGAGACGTCGGGCACGTCCACGCTCGAGGGTCCGGTGGACACGAAGAGCTTGACGAGGGTGCCTTCGGGCGCCCTCTGCCCGCTGGCAGGGTCGGTTCTGATCGCATCGCCCTCATCGACGTCCGCGTTCGCCTCCTCCTCCCGGTCGACGGTGAGCCCGGACTTGATCAGGGCCGCCTCGGCGTCATCGGCGCTCATCCCGGCCACATCGGTGATCTGGACCTGGACGATCGGCGGTGGTTTGTTGATCTCGTAGACCCACAGGGCGACGGCGGCCAGGGCGAGCAGCACGAAGATGCTGCCGATCCACACCCACGCGCGGGAGCGCTTCTGCGGGGGCTTCTCGTCGTGATCGAGGATCGTCGCGACAGCACCCGTCTCCGGGGCCGCCTCGGCGCCCTGGGGATGCGGGCTGGGGCCGACCATCGTCGGGGCCAGCGGGAAGGCCTGTGTGCGATCGGCATCGTCGTCGAAGCTCAGCGGTCTGCCGTCGCGGGCGGCGAGCACGTCCTCCCGGAACGTGTAGGCGTCCTGGTAGCGTTCGTCGCGGTCCTTGAGGAGGGCATGGAGGAGCAGCCGGTCGACCTCGGGCGGGACGTTCGGATTGTAGAAGCTCGGCGGCTTCGGAGTCTCTCCCACGTGCTGGTAGGCGACCGCGAGCTGCGAATCGCCGACGAACGGGGGCCTGCCGACGAGGAGCTCGTAGAGCAGGCACGCGGTTGAGTAGAGGTCGGAGCGGGCGTCGACGACCTCGCCGCGGGCCTGTTCGGGGGAGAGGTACTGCGCGGTGCCGACGACAGACTGCGTCTGGGTCAGACCGCTGTTGTCCTTGAGCGCCCGAGCGATGCCGAAGTCCATCACCTTGATGTCGCCCTCGGGGGTGAGCATGACGTTTGCCGGCTTGATGTCGCGGTGGACGATCCCGTTGCGGTGGCTGTACTCCAGCGGCGCCAGCACCCCGGCGATGACGTTGAGGGCCTCCTCGATCGTCAGTGTGCCGTGGTCGTTGAGCACCTCGCGCAGGGTCTGGCCCTCGACGTATTCCATGACGATGAAGGGAACGGAGACGGAGGACCCTCCGGTCTCCGCGAACTCCTCTTCACCGGAGTCGTAGACGGCGACGATGCCGGGGTGGTTGAGACCGGCGGCGGACTGCGCCTCCCGCTTGAGACGGGTGTGGAACGAGGGGTCGCGGGCGAGGTCGGACCGCAGAAGCTTGATCGCGATACGTCGGCCCAGACGGGTGTCGACGCCCTCGTGCACTTCTGCCATGCCCCCACGGCCGAGGAGCGCACGAACTTCGTACCGCCCCGACAGCACCTTGGGTTCAGTCATTCTTGTCCTCCGCTTTTGTCCACCCGCGTCGGGCGAAAGTTCGTGCGCACTTGTCTGCTGGTCCGATCATTGGTCGTCGTCATCGATGCCGCTGCTCACTGCTAGCCGTCATTGCCGGTGACATCGGTCGACGCCACGCCGTCGAGTCCGCCGCCGTTGCCCTGGCCCCCGGCGTTGTCCTGACCGCCCTGACCGTTCCCGGCGCCGGTGTTCGAGCCCGTGTCCTGGTTCGCCTCAGAGCCGGTGCCGGAATTCGCATTCGAGCCGCTGCCGGAGTTCGAGCCGCTGCCGGAGTTCGAGCCGCTGCCGGAGTTCGCGTTCGAGCCGCTGTTCGCATTGTCCTGCGAGTTCTCCTCCGCACCGCTGTCGGTGGCGGTGTCGGACTCGTCCTCGGCGTTGCGGCCGGAGTCCGACCCGGACCCGGAACCGGAGTTCGATCCCGAATCGCTGCCGGGGCTGCTCGGTTCCTGCGTCCGCTTCGGTTCCGGTTCGGGTTCGGGTTCCGGAGCGGGACCCGAGGAGATCTCGAGGACGACGGTGTCCCCCTCGAGGAAGGTGTACCCGTTCTCGCCCTCGCGGACCTCGGCCACGGTGCCGGCCGGCTGCTGCGAAGCGACGCTGCGGGTCTCGGCCTTGAGGTCCTGTTGTTCGAGGTTGTCGACCGCCGAGGATTCCGAGAGGCCGATGTAGTCGTCCGGATCGATCGTGATCGACTGCTTCGTCTCCGACGGGGTGGCCTTCGTCGTGGTCGGGGCAGGAGCCGGGTCATCGCCGGCGCCGCCGAGGAAGAACCAGAGCAGGGCGCCGACCGCGATGAGGGCGAGCAGCGCGAGGATCCAGATCAGGGTCCGGCCCTTCTTCTTCTGCTTCTCATCGACTTCGTCGTTCTTCGTGCCGTCGACACCGCCGCGATCATCGGCATCGGCCGCCAGGAGCCCGGCCCCGGCGCCGGCCGCGCCTGCGGCCCCGGCGGCTCCCGCCTGATCTGCAGAATAGACCCGGGTGGCGTCATTGGACGCGGTCACGGGCATCACCTGGGTCGAGGCGGCGGTCTCGGGCGAGTTGAATGCCTGGGTCAGGGCCTCGGTGGCGGAATTGCCCAGACGCATCTGGGGCAGGATCGCCTCGGCGCCGGCGACATCGCCGACGGCCAGGGCGTTGGCGGCCCGTGCGACTGCGGTGGCGTCGGAGGGTCGGCGGTCGGGTTTCTTCTCGAGCAGGCAGTCGACGAGGCGGCGCAGGGGTTCGGACACAGTGTCGGGCAGCGGGGGATGCTGCTGGTTGACCTGGGCGATGGCGATGGCGACCTGCGAGTCCCCGGTGAAGGGACGCTGACCAGCCAACGCCTCGTAGGCGATGATGCCGAGGGCGTAGAGGTCGGAGCCGGGCCCCGATCCCTTCCCGGTGGCCTGTTCGGGCGCGAGGTACTGGGCGGTGCCCATGACCTGGCCGGTCTTCGTCAGCGGCGCCTGATCGGCGACGCGGGCGATGCCGAAGTCGGTGATCTTCACCCGGAAGTCCGGGGTGATGAGGATGTTGCCGGGTTTGATGTCGCGGTGGATGACTCCCACCCGGTGTGCGGCTCCGAGGGCCTGCGCGGCTTGCGAGACGATGCTCAGGGTGTCCGCCTCGGACAGCGGTGCGCTCCGTTCGATGATGGTCGACAGGGGGTCACCCGGGACGTACTCCATGACCAGGTAGGGGGAGCCCGCTTCGTCGCCGTAGTCGTAGACGCCGGCGATGCCCGGATCGGAGACGCGGCCCATGTTCTGGGCCTCGGCCTGGAAGCGGGCGAGGAAGGAGGGATCGGAGAGGTATTCGTCCTTGAGGATCTTCGCGGCGACTTCGCGGCCGAGCACCGAGTCGGTGCCCTTCCAGACCTCACCCATGCCGCCCACGGCGATCCGGGAGGTCAGCTTGTAGCGATTGCCCAGCAGCGTGCCTTCGACTGGTCTCATTTCCTGACCACCGCTTCCATCATGTCCTTGGCGATCGGCCCGGCGACCGTCGCACCATAAGCTTCGCTGCCGGCGTTTCCGCCGTTCTCCACGACCACGGCCACCGCGATCTGGGGATCCTCTGCGGGGGCGAAGGAGACGAACCAGGCGTGGGGTGCAGCACCCTGTGCGTGCTGGGCGGTGCCGGTCTTCGCGGCGACCTTGACCCCGGGGATCTTGGCCACCGAGGCGGTGCCGTCGGTGACGACGCCTTCCATCATCGACGTCAGCTCACCGGCGGTGTCCTCGGAGACCGGGCGCGACATCTCCTGCGGCCGGGTCTCCTCGATCGGCTCCAGAGTGCCCGCGTTGAGCACGCGGTTGACGAGCTGCGGCTTCATCATCGAGCCTCCGTTGGCGATCCCCGCGGTCATCATGGCCATCTGCAGAGGAGTCGCGCGGACCTCGTACTGCCCGAGGGAGGACTGGGCAAGCTGGGGCGGGTTGAGACCGCTGGGGAACGACGACGGGGAGACAGGCAGCGGGATGTCGAGATCCTGGCCGAATCCGAACTTCTCCGCCTGTTCGCGGACCGCGTCCTCTCCCAGGTCCATCCCGAGGGAGGCGAACGAGGTGTTGCAGGACTCGGCGAGGGAATCCGCCAGTGATGGGCGCCCGCCGTTGCGGCAGGGCCCCGGATGGGAATTGCTGATCGTCGCGGTCGTCTGCGGCAGGTCGAGCGTGCCGGGTCCCTTGAGCGTTGAGTTCGGTGTGTAGTCGCCGGATTCGAGCGCCGCCGCGGCGACGATGACCTTGAAGGTCGAACCGGGCGGGTAGAGGTTGCCGCCGATGGCGCGGTTGTAGGCGGGGTTGTCCTCTGCGTCGAGCAGAGACTGGTAGGAGCTGGCCGCCTTCTCCGGGTCATGGGTGGCGAGCCGGTTCGGGTTCCAGCCCGGGGTCGAGGCCATCGCGAGGATCTTCCCGGTCTTCGGGTCGATGGCGACGGCGGCTCCGTTCTGGTTGCCCAGACCCTTCCAGGCCGCTTCCTGCACCTCGGGGTCGATGGTCAGCTCAACGGCGGCGCCGCGCGGCTGTTCGCCGGTGAAGATGCTGCCGATCTTGTCGTAGAACAGGGCATCGGAGTCCCCGGACAGGTAGTCGTTGGCATAGCGCTCCATGCCCGAGGCGCCAGAGGTGATCGAGTAGTAGCCGGTCAGCGCTGCGTAAGCGCGCGGGTCGAGGTCTTCGGACCCGTATTTCCGCTGGTACTTGTAGCGGTCGTCGACGGGTTCGGAGTAGGCGACAGGAGTGCCGTCGACGAGGATCGGGCCACGATCGCGGGAGAGCTGCTCGAGGATCTTCCGGTTGTTCAGGGAGTTGTTGTTGAGCGCGTCGGCGCGCACGAACTGCACCCAGCTCGTCGATCCGAAGAGGAGTGCGAACATGACGAATCCGACGACGGAGACGTGGGTCAGGGCCTTCTTCATCGTTCACCTCCGGTCGTTCCCAGATTCGTGGTGGGTGCGTCATCGTCCAAGTCGTGCGGTGCCGCTCCGTGGCTCTTCGCTGCGGCCCTCTGCTTGGGGGAGCCTGCGGCCCCCTGCCGCTTGGGGGAACCTGCGTCCTCCGGGTCCTCCGTGATCCGCAGGACTCCGGTGTGGAACTCCTCGACGGGCCGCCTCGCATTGTCGGAGATCCGCAGCAGGAGAGCGATGATCACCCAGTTCGCCACCAGGGACGATCCGCCGGCGGCGAGGAACGGGGTGGTGAGACCCGTGAGGGGGATCAGCCGGGTGACGCCGCCGACGACGACGAAGACCTGCAGGGCGATCGTGAAGGACAGGCCCGTGGCGAGCAGGGTGCCGAAGCCGTCGCGCAGCTCACTCGCGGTCTTCATGCCGCGCTGGAAGATGAAGAGGTAGCACAGCAGGATGACGAACAGACCCGCCATCCCCAGCTCCTCGCCGAGGCTGGCGTAGATGAAGTCCGAGTCCGCGAAGGGGACCATGCTCGGACGGCCTTCGCCGAGGCCGGTGCCGACGAGACCGCCGTTGGCCATCCCGAACAGACCCTGGACCAGCTGATAGGAGCCGCCAGGGGTCTTGTTGTACTCCTCGGGAGTCAGGGCGTGGAGCCATCCGTCGACGCGCTGACCGACGTGGGAGAAGAGGAAGGTGGCGGCGACGGCGCCGATGCTGAAGAAGCCGAGGCCGAGCAGGATCCAGGACTTGCGGCTGGTGGCGACGTAGAGCATGGCCACGAACAGCCCGAAGAACAGCAGCGAGGTGCCGAGATCGCGCTCGAGGACGAGGATGCAGACGCTGGCGATCCAGGCGATGACGATGGGGCCGAAGTCGCGCAGGCGCGGGAAGCGGATGCCGAGGATCTTGGGGCCGGCCAGCACGAGCTGGTCGCGGTAGCTGACGAGATAGCCGGCGAAGAAGATCGCCAGGAGGATCTTCGCGATCTCTCCGGGCTGGAAGGAGAATCCGCCGACCCCGATCCAGATTCGGGCGCCATTGACGGTCTTGCCCAGGCCGGGCAGGAGCGGTAGGAGGAGGAAGACGAGCGCGGCCAACCCGGAGAGGAAGGTGTAGCGGCGGAGCCAGCGGTGGTCCTTGAGGAAAATGATGACACCGACGGCCAGACCGACCCCCAGGGTCATCCAGATCAGCTGCGAGACAGCGACAGCGTCGGTGCCGGTGCGCTCCTGGGCGTAGTCGATGCGATAGATCATCGCCAGGCCGAGGCCGTTGAGCAGGACCGCGATGGGAAGCAGCACCGGATCGGCGTACTTCGCCTTCCACCAGATGACGATGTGGACGACGAGACCGAGAGCCGCCAGCCACCCGGCATAGCCGTAGACGTTGGCGGGAATCGTTCCCTCGGTGCCCAGGCCCACCAGGGCATAGGCGCTCGTCGCCACTGCGATGGCGAGGATGAGCAGGGCGAGCTCGGCCAGGCGGTACGGCCGCGGCCGCCCGACCTGATCGGAGGGAGCGGACATCATTGTGTCTCCCTGGTGATGGAATCACTCGGACTCACGGGCTGACTGCTCGGCGGTGAGGGAGCGGGATCGCTCGGGTTAGTGCCGTCCGCGGCATTGCCGCTGACCCCGCCGACCTGCCGTGATTCGTTGCGCAGGTTCTCGAGGATGCGATTGGCCTCATCGCGGGAGTCGGCCTGGATGGAGCCGCGCAGACGGTCCTGGGAGAAGCTGTTGAGGGTGTCGACGTCGATCTCGGTCGTGTCCTCGAGACGGCTGAGCTCGATCGGGCCCAGGGTCGTGTCGAGGCCGCGGTAGAGGGCGACCTTGCCGTCGACGGCGGTGAGGAAGTAGTGGTTGCTCACGTAGTTGTAGGCGAAGAACCCGCCCACGGCCAGGGCGATGATGACGATGGCGGTGATGATCCAGCCGAGGTAGGAGCGTTTTTCCACCTCGTCGTCGTCGGCGTCGAGGTCATCTCCTTCGGCGGTGTCGGCGGTGTCGACCGCACGGGTCTCGATCTCTTTGGTCTTCGCCGTCCCGTGGTCCGCGTCGTCCTGCTGGGAGGAGGGGGTCGCCTCGGCGGAGGGCTCCTGACCTTCGGATTCGGGCACCGTGTGCATGGGAACGGTGTCGGTGGGGACGTCGCCCTCGCCGAAGTGCTGCAGCGACTCCGTGGGTGCGTCGGTGGAGCCGTTCGTGCCGATCTGGGCGTACTGCGGGTTGATCTGGACGGAGCCGACCGCGATTCCGATCGGGGTCTCGACGGTGCCTTCGAGGACGTCGCCGATGACCACGGTGACGTTGTCGGCGCCGCCGCCGGCGAGAGCGAGGTCGACGAGCTGGCGGCAGCATTCATCGGGGTCGTCCACCTCGGCGAGGATCCGGGTGATGTCCGACATCTCGGCGAACCCGGTCAATCCATCGGAGCAGAGCATCCAGCGGTCGCCGACCTGGGCCTCGCGCAGGGACAGATCGAGGTCGGGGGAGGCCCCGACGTCGCCGAGGACCTTCATCACGACGGAGCGCTGAGGGTGCGTCTCGGCCTCATCGGCGGTGATGCGGCCCTCGTCGACGAGCATCTGGACGAACGTGTGGTCGTGGGTGACCATCTGCAGTTCGCCGTCGCGGAGCACGTAACCGCGTGAGTCGCCGATGTGGGCGAGGGCGAAGCGGTTGCCCGGGGCGCGCAGCAGGGCGGTGACGGTGGTGCCCATTCCGGCGAGCTCCGGCTGCTCGACGACGCCGCGGCAGATGCGGTCGTTGGCGTCGAGGATGGAGGTGCGCAGCAGTTCCAGGGCGTCGTCGCCGCTGGGCTCGTGGTCGAGTTCGGCGAGCCGGGCCACGGTGATCGCCGAGGCGACGTCACCGCCGGCATGACCGCCCATTCCGTCTGCGATGAGTAAGAAGTTCGGACCCGCGTACCCGGAGTCCTGGTTGTTCTTACGCACCAGCCCGGTGTGAGACCGGGCTGCTGAGCGGAGCGAAATGGTACCCACGGTGGTCACGATTGGGTCTCCAGCGTCGTATGGCCGATGGTGATCTGGGTGCCGATGCTCAGAGAGACCGGGGAAGTGATGCGAGAGCCGTCGACGAACGTGCCGTTCGTCGAGCCCAGGTCCTCGAGGACCTGGGCGCCGTTCTGCGCGACGATGCGGGCATGACGGCTGGAGGCGAAGTCATCGTTGATGACGATCGTGTTGTCCGGGGCGCGACCGAAGGTCACGGGCGCTCCGGACAGGATGAGCGAGGTTCCGGCCAGGGGGCCGGCGGTGACCCTGATCGAGCCGGGATGGGCCCGATCGGGTGCCCGCGACGGCGGTGCTGTCGGTGGAGCGGGTGCGGGAGCGGGAGGCGGGTTCGCCGCGGGACCAGACTTCCGGGACTTGCGACGCGACTTGCGCGGTCCGCGCTTGGCGCCGAAGATGTCCCGTTTCAGAACGCCTGCCACACCGAGGACGAAGAGCCAGAGGAGGATGAAGAAGGCGAACCGGAAGACGGTCACAGTAAATTCGCTCACAGAGAGTCCTGTTCGGTTTCGTGATACTTCACCTCTGCGTCACCGGCCGTGAGCACGTCTCCGTCGGCGAGGTTCGCGCTGGTCAGCCTGCGCCCGTGCAGGATGGTTCCGTTCGTGGACCCGAGATCGTTGGCGACGGCATGGTCGCGCTCGACGACGATCTCAAAGTGTCGCCGGGAGACTCCGGGGTCGTCGATGACCAGGTCGGAGCTGTTCGAGGAGCGGCCGAAGATATTGCTGCCCATCTCCAGGGGGTACGTCTGTCCGTTGATGGTCACACTGGCGCTGATGGCGCGGGGCTTGGCGGCGGGTGCCGGCCGGACCGGCACGGGCCGGGCATGGCCGGCCGAGCGGGCGGGGGTCGGTTCGGAGGTCCGCCGCGGTGCGGCCGGGCGCGAGCCGGAGCCGATCGATGGCTCATGGACGATGCTGTTGGCGCGTGAGGGCGGGTCGTAGCCGCCGCGGTTGGCGGGCTGAGCCGCAGGTGAGCCGTCGGGGCGTTCCGTGCTCGAGACGACCCGGTACATCCCGGTGTCGAGGTCATCGGCTTCGACGAACTCGACTGAGACGGGTCCGACGAAGCTGTACGCCTGTTCGATGGCATGATCGCCGATGACCTGGCGCAGGTCGGACCTCAGTTCGGTCTCGATGCCCGAGAGCCGCTCGAAGTCCGTCGGCGAGAGTTCGATCGTGTAGTGATTGGCGGTCAGTGTCCTCCCGCGGGAGACGACTGCTGCCTTGTTGTCCGCTTCGCGGCGCAGGGCGCCGGCGAGCTCGACGGGTTCGACCTGAGATCTGAATGCTTTGGCGAAGGCACCATTGACGACGTTTTCCAGTCCCTTCTCGAATCGATCGAGAATCCCCATGGCACCTCCTTCGCTGGGTGTTGCTGTCGTGTCGAAGTGTCGGTCTGCACTTGTCAATGCCGGTGCCCTCTGCCCCGGACGCTGATTCCGGGATCGGGCGCACCAACACTCAATCCTAACGCGGTGAGCCTCTCAACTCACGTCCCGCGGATTCTCGGGGCGCAGTTGGGTCCGGATTCCCCGCGGTCGCCCAGCTTAGGGGTCAGTGCTGAGTAATCGATGAATCCGGCTCCCGACCGGGGTGAGCAACGGAGTGCCCGGTCCTCGTCGATGTGAGGGTGGACACGTTTGGGGGAAACCGGCTGAATCGGTTTCCTGTTTCCGCTTCGTCCCTGCTAGAGTTTTCTCTTGTTCGCGCGAGTGGCGGAATTGGTAGACGCGCTGGCTTCAGGTGCCAGTGATCGAAAGGTCGTGGGGGTTCAAGTCCCCCCTCGCGCACAGCGGACACAGGCTCCCGAATCGGTTGAATCCGGTTCGGGAGCTTCTGCATTCATGCCGTGCAGGCACCGTGATCGCTTCAGGCCCGTGAATCAGTGGGGGACGGCTTCACCGGCTGCTCGATCGACTCGCCTCCGCCTCGGCGATCGCCCGAGCTCCGATGTCCGATGTAGCCCCACACGGCCAGGGCCAGGGCGGGACCCCAGAGCCAGCAGGGGAAGATGAGCGTCATCTCGATGCTCCCGCCGAGGGCCGCCTGCATGAGGAAGGGGACGGCGGCGAAGCACAGCATCGCTGCGACGATTCCGCCGGGTACTGCGGCCGCGGCCACGGGCACCCGACGCCCCGCGAGGAAGGGGATCCACCGCGGGAACACCTCGCCCCAGGGCCGGATCAGGCCGATCGTCAGGACGAGAGCGAACCAGCTGCCGCTCGACAGGGCCAGTCCGAGGATTCGGGTGGGCATATCCGCCGCCGCCTCGGCGCCGAAGATCGGCCACGGGGTGAGCCAGGTCAGCCGGGCCAGGCCATAGGGCACGGGTCCGAGCGCTGCGAGGAGGGTGAACAGCGTGCGGTGTCGCGTGACCCAGCGGGTGGTGCGCTTCGCCGCGTCAGTGTCGACGACGGCGAGCACCGCGGCCGCGGCCCAGGCGAAGCCGATCGCGATCATGAGCAGGGTGACGAGGAGGAAGCCGGCCTGGCGTGCGAGTGCGGGCCCCAGATTGGAGACGAGCACGCCCAGAGGTTCTCGACCGAGGAGGAGCCCGATGCCTGAGGCGAGGAGGAGGGGGACTCCGATCGTCCATCGGGCGGCGGGATATCTGCGGATCACTTGGACGATGACGATGAGCAGGAGCACCGGAATCGCCATGGCGACGAGGTAGCCGGCGGTCGAGAGATTGGAGATGCTGCCGAATCCCACTCCGAACACCAGGGCCTGGGCGGCTCCGACGGCGGCGACGAGACCGATGCCCGCTGGGCGGCCGCGACCGGAACCGGTGAGGGCCGCAGCGCCGGCCGCGACGCCGACGACGGAGGAGAGCGCGAGCACGAGGGTGGCAGGGCCCATCCCGAACAGCGCGATGATGAGAGGCGGGACTGTGTCCACCCCGAAGACGATGGCGGTCGGATCGACCAGCCAGACGAGGCCGGCGACCGCGGCGATGGCCGACAGCACAGTCGCCGAGGCGAGGGCGATGCGGTACGGACGGGCTGAGGTTGTCATGCTTCGAGCATGGCCTGCCGCCGGCGCCGGGACTTCCCCCGAATCGGGGACTCGGCACCCCTCCGCGCGGGAGAAGCCAGTACCGTTGGACAATGACCGTTGGCCCGCCCGAATCCACGCACTGGTGCGTGATCGGCCGCACCCGGAATCCTGACCGACCCGACGAAGTCGCTGCGGTCGACCTCGATTCCGCTGGTGAGAAGGTCGGCGGCGTCCGCCTCGGCGAGGATGAGCTGGCCGACTTCGTGCGCGACCGTGAAGCGGCTGCACTCCGGCCGAGGTGGGTCTTCAGCGACGCGCCGCGCTGGTACCCCGCGTGGCTGGCGGCCGGAGTGCGCATCGGCCGCTGCCACGACCTGCGGCTGGCGCATGCGATCCTCATGCGCTCCGAGCTCGTCACCGAACCGGGGCCGCTGAGGGAGGCGGCCGACTGGGACGCGGGCCCCGTGACCGCAGCTGCCGAATCCGATGCGGTCGCGCTCTTCGACGTCGAGGGCGGGCGGGATCGGGCCAAGGAGGTCCCGCACGACATCGACTCCGCGCTCGCCGAATTCGCGCGCCAGCACTCGGCCCTCGCCACCGCCGCGGATCCGGGCCGGCTGCGTCTGCTGCTCGCCGCCGAATCCGCAGGCGCACTGGTCGCCGCTGAGATGCACGCGGCCGGAGCGCCTTGGGACGTGGCCGAACACGACCGGATCCTCACCGAGGTCCTCGGCCCGCGCCCTCCGCTGGGTGCGAAGCCGGCGAAGATGCAAGCCGTCGCCGAGGAGGTCCGGGTTGCGCTCGAGGATCCCCGCGCGAACCTCGACTCGCACGCGAAGCTCCTGTCCGCCCTGCACCGGGCCGGCATCAATGTCGCCTCGACCTCGAAATGGGAGCTGGCCGAGAGCGACCATCCCGCGATCGAGCCGCTGCTGCGCTACAAGAAGCTCGCCCGACTGCTGTCGGCCAACGGCTGGCACTGGCTCGACGAATGGATCGAGAGCGGACGGTACCGGCCCGTGTACGTTCCCGGGGGAGTCGTCACCGGCCGGTGGGCGGCCAGCGGCGGCGGAGCTCTGCAGATCCCGCGACAGCTGCGACCGGCGCTGCGAGCCGACCCGGGCTGGACGCTCATCTCCGCCGACGTCGCTCAGCTGGAACCCCGGGCGCTCGCCGCGATGTCCGGCGACCGGGCGATGGCGGAGGCCGGCCGGGAGAAGGACCTCTATTCGGGCATCGTCGATTCCGGCATCGTCGCCACCAGGCAGGAGGCGAAGATCGCGGTGCTCGGCGCCATGTACGGCGGCACCACCGGCGACAGTGGTCGTCTCGTTCCCCGGCTGCGGACGAGCTTCCCGCAGGCGATGGCCCTCGTCGACTCCGCCGCCGAGGTGGGGGCCGCGGGCGGAGTCGTGTCGACGTGGCTCGGGCGGACGTCCCCGGTGCCGAGTGAGGGGTGGAGGCAGCTGCAGGCGCGTGCCAACCGTTTCGACGCCACGGCCCAGGACGAGGCGATCGCGCGGCGGGCCGCCGGGGATCAGGGCCGGTTCACCCGCAACTTCGTGGTCCAGGGAACCGCCGCGGAGTGGGCGCTGGCCTGGCTCGCAGACCTCAGACTGCGGCTGTCACGACTGCCGGCGACCACCTCGGTGCCGGCATCGCCCTCCGGTCCCGTCTTCGACTCGCGGGCGCACCTGGTCTTCTTCCTCCACGACGAGGTGATCGTGCACTCCCCGCTCGATCAGGCCGAGGACGCGGCGGAGGCGATCAGGGCGGCGGCCGCATCGGCGGGTCGTCTCCTGTTCGGAGATGCGCCCGTCGACTTCCCCCTGGACCTCACGATCGCGGAACGCGCGGTCAAGGAGTGAGTGCGGTCAGGGAGTGAGGAGGGCGTCGATGCACTTCTCCAATGCCCGGATCAAGCTCTTCCGCTGGTCCGTGTCGAGAGTGCTCACCATGTGGGCCTCGATCCTCATCGCGCGTTCTGACGCTTGGGTGAGCAGTGCTTCGCCCGCTTCGGTGAGGGTCGTCGGAAGTGCGCGTCCGCTCTCTGCTCTCTCGGCGCGCACCACCAATCCACGTTCCTCGAGTCCACGCAGCAGCGTGTTCATGGTCTGACGCGTCACGAAGGCTCCGCGAGCGAGCTCGGCATTCGATGCCCCCGGCGTCCGCCGGAGCAGCTCGAGGCAGGCATATTGCGGCATCGACAGGTTCAGCGGCCGCAGTGCTTCGTCCATCCGCGATCGGAGCACCGATTGCACTTGCTTGAGCTGATAGCCGATTCGGGACTCGAGCGCGGCATTGTCTTGAATCATGTCAGTATTCTGACATAACTTGAAACATGTCAGGACACTGACATATCGAAAGAGAGGGAAATTCATGACTGTCACCGGACCGGATTTCGTCGCACTGCAGGTGCGAGACGTTGAGCGGGCAGCGGAGTTCTACGAGCAGCGGATCGGACTCGAGCGGGTTCCCACGGCGCCTCACGGAGCAGTTGTCTTCGCAACCGCACCGATACCATTCGCGGTCCGATCGCCCCTGCCGGGGGTCGTTCTCGATGACATGGCGCGACCGGGCACGGGCGTCGCCCTGTGGTTCCACTGCGACGACGCTCAGGCGCTGCATGACACACTTGTCGCCGACGGGGTCGAGATCATTCGCCCACCGGCTCCGAGTCCCTTCGGGCTGACGTTCACCTTCGCCGATGTAGACGGATACGCTGTCACGGTGCACGACCGAGCGTGAATCAGTCCCGCGCACAGCGGTGTCGGAGCACGGTGGAGCTCAGGGTGCGGCTCAGGCGAAGGCGGTGCCGCTGAAGCAGATCGTCGTCGCTCCGCCGACCCACACCTGGTCTCCCTCGCGGGTGATCGAGATGACGCCGGCGCGGCCGATGGCCGTGCCCTGGGTGGCGGTGTACTTGTCGGGGGCCAGCCCTTCGCGGATCAGCCACTGCGCGACCGAGGCGTTGAGGCTGCCGGTGACGGGATCTTCGACGATGCCCATGCCGGGCGCGAAGGCGCGGATCTCGTATTCGTGGTCCGAGTCCTCGGTGTGGGCGCCGATGACGCCGATCTTCGCGTCCGGGAGCGCGGTGAAGTCCGGGTTGAGGTCGAGGACCTGCTGGGCCGTGGCGAGGCGGACCGCGGCCCAGCCGGGACCGTTGTCGACCCATTGATGGCCGAGGATGTCGCTGCGGTCGACGCCGAGTGCCGTCGCGACGGCCTGCACGTCATCCTCGTCGAGCTCACCTGACCGGATGACTTCGGGGGCGGCGAAGGAGAGGACATCGGAGGCGCTCCGGCGCAACTCCACCAGGCCGGCATCGCATTCCTGGATCAGAGCGCCTTCGCTGTGCGGGGTGCCGCCCGCATTCAGCCAGGCGGCAGCCGAACCCAGGGTCGGGTGGCCGGCGAAGGGCAGTTCACTGGAGGGGGTGAAGATCCGCAGCCGGTAGTCGGCCGAGGGGTCGGTGGGCGGCAGGACGAAGGTCGTCTCCGACAGGTTCGTCCAGTTCGCGATCCGGGCCATGTCCTCACCGGACAGACCGTCGGCGTCGAGGATGACGGCGACGGGATTGCCCAGGAAGGGGTCGGCGGAGAAGACGTCGACCTGTGCGAATGGTCGGTTCCGTGGCATGAGTGCTCCTTCGACGAGGTGGTTGCTCCCACTGTACTGGCGCGACGCGACAATAGAGCCGAACGTCGGGTGCTCGATCGTCTGCCTGTTGGATCGACCGCCGGCGCGATCACTGACTGGCACGGTGTGGCGCAGCACCCCGGCTGCCGCGCTATGGCTACTGGCTCGCGAAGGCCATCGTTCCGCCGAGGCCGATGAGCATGCCACCGCCGATTCCACGGATGCGGGACATCCGCCTCGGCGAGCGGGCGAACCAACTGCGGGTGGTGCCGGCGATGAACGCCCACGAACCGTCGGAGAGCAGCGCCAGTGTCTGGAAGGCCAGACCGAGAACGATCATCTGCAAGGGCACGTGACCCGCCTCGAGTGAGACGAACTGCGGGAGGACGGCGACGAAGAAGACGATCGTCTTCGGGTTCGAGATGCCGACGATGAAGCCCTGTGTGAACATCGACCGATAGCGGAAGTCGCGCACAGTCGGGGAAAGCATGGGTTCGTCATCTTCTGAGAGCTCGGTCCAGCCGTGTGCGGGGATGGTGTGCGAGAAGTCGGGCGGCGGATCCTGCGCGATAGCCTGCTCGGCTTCGGGGACTTCGTTGCCAGCTCTCCGGTGGCGGATGCCTTGGACACCGAGGTATATGAGGTAGGCGGCCCCGAGGATCTTGACGATCGTGAAGATGACCACCGACTGGGCGACGATCGTGCCGACGCCGAAGGACACCGCCACAATCAGCGGGATGATCCCGGCGCAGCCGCCCAGAACACTGGTCAGTCCACCGCGTCTGCCGTGGGACAGTGATTGGCCGACGACGAAGAGCACAGTGGGTCCCGGGATCACGATGATGATGAGGGACGCCAGTAAGAAGGAGATGAGGGCTTCAGGAGTTGGCACCGGCACAGTTTAGTGCCGGTGAATACCGGGCTCGACATCCGTCCCTATGGCGGAACCGGGACCAGGCGAGAACAGAGAACCGAGATCAGACGGGATCAGACGGGATCAGAGAACCGAGATCAGAATGGGGGCGGATCGTCCGATTCCCAATGCCACTCCCTGAGCTCGGTGTTGAGGTCTGTGGTGTTGGGATATTCCGACCACGGGTCGGGAGGGCCTTCCACCCATCCCGGGCGACCCTCGTTGGGCGCGGGCCCTGGTCTCTCGGCGGAGGTTGTGCGCTCGCCGCGATAGTGGAATCTGCCGACGATCTGCTGGCGGGGGACCGAGGAGTTCGAGCCCAGGTCGGCGAAGAGCAGGGCTTGAGCAATGTTGATCGGGTTGTCTGGGGCGTGCACTCTCACGTTGGTGCCGTGTCGGAACACGTATTCGAGACACAGCGGTCCCGCGGAACGGACGAAGAACTTTCGGTCGGTCTTCGATTGGTGATGTGCTTTGCACAGCGGGTGAAGATTTCCGAACAGAGTGCGTCCTCCGTGGTCGGGATCCTCATGGTTGAACGGGATGATGTGGTCGATTTCGGAGTTCTCGGCTCTGAGGGTGCACCCGGGGATCGTGCACGTGACCCACTGAGCTGTCAGTGTCCGCCGCACGTTTCGGGGTATCGCGTAGGTGGTGGATTTCGCGTCGAGCGGTGTGCCGACAGCGGGATCGGTGAGGATCCTCGACCATGTGGAGGAGTGGGCGGCGAGATCGCGAGCCATGTCGGCGGGGATCGGCGACCCGTCGGGCAGGGTGCCGGGCAGGTCGGCCTTGCCGAGGAGCGTCAGAGCAGGCACGGTGACCGTGACGTCGGCTTGAGAATTCAGCCATTGGGCGTGAGTGGGCATGGACAGCCGGACGTCGTAACTGACGTCGTCGTCGGGGCCGGCCTGTTCGAACCCGCGGAGGAGGTCGCTCAGGCTCGGAGAAGCGGAGCTGTTTGCTGGGCCCGGGTCCGCTGCGGTGCCGAAGGCTGCGTCGGTGCTGAAGGCGGATGGGACGCCGAACGCCTCTATGCCCGTGGCGCCGTTCGCGTTGACCGCCGATTGGGACTTGTGGATGAATCCTAGGAGGCTGCCGGCGGAGACATCGGAGGTGCGAACGGTTCCGGTTCTTCTGTTGGTGCGGGTGACAGTCACGGTCACCTCGGGCGATGTTCGGCTCATGATGTCGTACATCAGAACCTTGACTCCACGTTCATCATTGAGCTTCTCATCGGGGCGGAGCTGAATGCCGAAGGCACTGGTATTGCCCGAATGGACAGCCCGTGCGAAGCCTTCGATGCGGCGATAGCAGGCATAGAGCTCCGGGGCAGGGCCGGTGAGAGTGAGGAACCCGGTGCCGTTGCCGTCGGTGCCGAAATCGACGCGACGACGCACAGCCGTGCGCTCGATGGTCTCCTCCATCGGCTGGAGGGTGACGACCTTGAGGTAGAGCCCCTTCTTGAAGGTCTCGATGGTGGTGTCGGCTCGGCGAACGGCCAAGTAGTCATCGACGGCGGGGAGATCAGGGAAGGGAAGATCCTGACAGGCGCGGGCCGTTGTGGTCAAGTGCTCGATCGTGAAGTCACCTTTGAGGCACCGCTCGTGGAACTGGGGCAGAGCGTGGACAAGCATGATCGCTGTCCGCACGAGAGCGTAGGCGCGAGTGATGCTGGTGCCGGTGAGGGCGGCAAGTTCGCTCATGTCCTCCGAGCGAGCGTGCCCGTGGACCCAGGAGTAGATCGAATGGGTGGGACGGTAGCCGGGGAACTTCGGCAGCTGGGGCGAAGGCGCTGACGAGTCGGAGGAAGTGACTCGTTCAGAGTCTTCCGTGTCAGCAGCGGACGAGATGATGGCTTCACCCTGGGCGGCGAGGGTCGTGCCGCCCAGGACCGAATCACGAATGGTGCGGTGGCAATAGGCTTCATCGGCGTTGTAACCGATGGGATTGAGAGCGGCGATGACTTCAGCGAGGAAGATGTTCGCGATTGCCGCCAACGAGGCAAGCTGGGCCCGGTCGCTTGCGAGGAAGCAGTCGAGAGCGGGAGCGAATGGGGATTCGGGATCGACCCGGAGGAGACGCTGGGAGGAAGCGCGAGGATCCGAGTCCTGGGGATCCGGAGGCTCGTCATCGCTCGGGGGAGTTGCTGCATCGTTGCCGTCGGTCCGCTTCACTGCCGTCACCTCCTCGTGCTCCTTATTCTTATTTTAATCGCAAGGAGATGATTTTAACCTCACAATAAGGTAACGGACCGCAGTTTGACTGACTTTCGAGAGACTGACTCCGTTTGAGTGATAAGAGTTAAGGAAGGTTGTCGAATGACCGAACTTCGCGAAGACCGTTCGAAAGTCTCTGGACCGAGCTGAAAGCCCCGTTCAGCTTCGGTTCCTAGACTGGGCGATTCGGTAGGCGAACGAAGGGCGATGATGGACGCGCAACAAGGATTTGCTACCTGGTGGGATGCCATCACTGCGGGCTTCGGGCGGCAGGATGGGCTCGAGCCGGGTCTCGTCGAGACTCTCCTTGTCATCGGCGTTCCACTTGTCGTCACCCTGACCCCAGTTATCTGGCGATTCTTCGGTCTCTTCGTCACCTTCGTCCATGAACTCGGGCACGCCTTTGCGGCTCTGATGACCGGTCGCATCGTCAAGGGCATTTCGCTGAATTTCGACCACTCGGGACAGATGAACTCCTTCGGCCGAGTCGGGTTCTCGGCGCATTGGTCGGGGTTCTGGGGGTATCCGGCTCCGGGGGTCGTCGGTTTGGCGCTCATCGCCTCGGCGGTCACGGGGTGGGCCCCGTTGGCGATGTCGGTCGGTGCGCTGATCCTGCTGATCGCCCTCATCTTCATTCGCAACTTCGCCGGCATCGCCATTGAGCTGACGACTGCGATCGCCGCACAGCTCGTCGTCGTGTTCCTGCCCGCCGAGTGGGTCACGGTCTTCGTCGCAGGCCTCGGCACCGCTCTGGCCATCGGCTCCCTCAAAGACCTCGTCAAGGTCATCCGCGTTCACACGCGGAGGCGGCATGTCCAGCAGTCCGACGCCTACATTCTCAGCCAGGGGTCGAGCCTGCCGGCAGGGGCATGGCTGACTCTTTTCACCCTGGTTATCGGCGTCTGTGCGGCTGCCTCGGGGTACCTCCTCTACACCGCGTTGTGGGCGGGCTGAACAGACCCATACACGGGTCTGAGCAGCCGCGAAAGCGGAGCCGCACAGACCCGAAAGTGGCAAGGATCGCTGTACCACCGCTACCCGCGTACTCGGCACCGAATGGCCGAATGGAAGAATGAGGTCATGAAGATGAGCCCCAAGTTCGCCGCCGTGCTGTTCGATTGTGACGGCGTCCTCGTCGATTCGGAGAAGATCACCAACGAGGTCCTGCGCGAGATGCTCGGCGAACTGGGATGGCATATGTCGAGCGAGGAATGCGTCTCGCGCTTCGTCGGTCGCATGCTCCGCGACGAGGCGGACGTGATCGAGGGGCACACCGGCTATCGCATCGACGAAGACTGGCTGATGGAGTTCCGCCGCCGACGCAATGTGCAGATCGCCGATTCCCTGGAAGCGATCCCCGGTGTCGTCGACGCTGTCCGCACCCTGCAGCAGGTCTACCCCGGCCGACTCGCCTGCGCCTCGAGCGCGGACCGCCCCAAGATCAACATGCAGCTGCAGAAGATCGGCCTCTTCGACGTGTTCGAGGGCCGGATCTTCTCCGGTGTGGAGCTCGATCGCGGCAAGCCCGCCCCAGATGTCTACCTCGTCGCGGCAGCGGCGCTGGGAGTCGATCCGGCTGAATCGGCCGTGATCGAGGATTCACCTCCGGGCGTCGAAGCGGGACGGGCGGCCGGAGCTCATGTCTTCGGATTCTGCCCGGCGTCCCCTGTGCACCAGAGCCCGGAGCTCCTGCTCGGCCTCGGAGCCGACGAGACTTTCACCGATATGACGCAACTGCCCGGGCTTCTCACCACCAGTGATCGGCGGTTCGAGTCACGCGAGAGCAGCGCGACCCAGTCCCACTGAAACGGCCCCGCCGAGGTGGCAGCGAAGAAAGCTCCCATCGCCGAGGTGGCAGCAAGGTAAGCGCCCCCGCCGAGGTGGCAGCAGGGTAAGCGCCCCCGCCGAGGTGGCAGCAGGGTAAGCGCCCCCGCCGGGGTGACCGCGCGAGAAGCGCCCCCGCCACGCAAAACAGCGCGGTCCCCACCCCCTCACGGGGCAGGGACCGCGCTGTCGATCGTCACCGGGGAATCACCTCGGCGAGGGGATCGTCAGGGCTTGTCGCATTCCTTGATCGCTCGCTCGAGATCTTCGCGGGTCTTGACCTCGCCGTTCTTGAGCTTCTCGGCGACGACCTGGTGCTGGGCGGCGGTCACGACCGGCACCTCTTCACCGTTGCAGTCGTAGATCTTTCCGTCCTTGATCGTGTCGCCCTCGGCGAGGATCGCCTCGTCGTTGAGCAGACGCCTGAGGTCTTCGTCCTTGATCACACGGTTGGTGCCGGCGACGAAGACGGAGCGGTCCGAACGGTCCTTCTTAGCGCCGATGTGGTTGAACAGGAGGTTGAGCAGCACGGCCATGATCGCAGCCGAGGAGATGCCCGAGTGGAGGATGATGCCGACCCAGTTCGGGAACGAGTGGTAGAAGTCGGGCTCGACGACCGGGATGATGCCGAAGGCCAGGGACACGGCCACGATGACCATGTTCATGTTGCCCTCGTACTTCACCTTGGCCAGGGTGCGGACACCCGAAGCGGCGACCGAGCCGAAGAGCACGATGCCGGCACCGCCGAGGACAGGCGACGGAACAGCTGCCACCAGGCCGCCAACCACCGGCAGGAGTCCGAGGACGACGAGGATGAAACCGCCTGCGGTGACGACGTAGCGCGACTTCACACCGGTGATGGCGACGAGGCCGACGTTCTGGGCGAACGCGGACTGGGTGAAGGAGTTGAAGATGGGGGCGACAGCCGAGGACAGCATGTCGGCGCGGAGTCCGTCGGCGATGCGCTTCTTGTCGACCTTGGTGTCGACGATCTCTCCGACGGCGATGATGTCGGCGGTGGTCTCGGTCATGGTCACGATGATGACAATGAACATGGAGATGACGGCGGCGACGGAGACAGTGGGCCAGCCGAACGCGAAGGGCTCGGGAAGCGCGAAGTAGCCGCGATCGGCGATGTTGGAGAAGTCGGCCCAGCCGAACATCGCACAGACGACGGTGCCGATGACGATCGAGAGCAGAATCGACAGTCGCGAGATCACGGCGTAGCCGACGCGGCTGAGGAGGAGGACGACGACCAGCGTGCCGATGGCGATGAGGACGTTCCGGAGGCTGCCGAAGTCCTCGGCCTGACGGTTGCCTCCCATGGCCCAGCCCGCAGCCACAGGCATGAGCGAGAGGCCGATCGTGGTGATCACGGTGCCCGTGACAACCGGCGGGAAGAAGCGGACGATCATCGCGAAGAACGGGGCGATGATCAGACCCAGCACCGAGGCGACGATGACCGAGCCGAAGATGCCCTGCAGTCCCTCTCCGCCGGCGAGGATCGCCGTCATCGTGGCGACGCCCGCGAAGGACACACCCTGGACGAGGGGGAGCTGGGAGCCGAAGAACGGCACGCCCCAGGACTGGAGGACCGTCGCCAGACCGCCCATGAACAGGCAGGAGGCGATGAGGAGGCTGATGTCGCCCGGGCTCAGGCCGGCGGCGGTGCCGATGATGAGCGGGACGGCGATGATTCCGCCGTACATGGTGAGCACGTGCTGGAAGCCATAGGCGATCAGCGTGCCGAGAGGCAGCTTCTCATCCTCCGGGCGGATCTGATTCTTCGTGGTTTCCGACTGTTTGGATACCGACATTTTTCTCTCCGTTGAGTTGCTCTTCGTACTGCGGGCCTGTGGGCGGCCGGCCTGATCGGCCTGCTGCCCGGAACGTCGCCAGTGTGCGAAGCGGTGTTGGTACTGTGCGGTAGGTTATGTGCTGTGTGGGGCGGTTCTGCGTCGAACATTTCCACAATGTGAAAAAGTTTTTCCTTATCGCAATATGCTAGGCGGATATTCACGACACCGCAAGTCCATTTCGTGATCTCTGCCACGCGGCCGGTGCGATCCGGTGCGGACCAATGTGCCCTGCCTCACATGATAGGATCTCGAACCGTCGACTCTCGGGTTCAGATCCTGGTTCAGTTCCTGGTTCAGCTGCTTCAGGTCCACCCTGGGTCGACCGGCGGAGCAGCAGACGCCGTGAAACCTGAGCTGGTGGCGATCCGCCCCAGCCGGTGTCGCCATCTCGGCGGCCGATGTCGACATCGGCCGCATCAGCACTTGAGCGAAAGAGGCGACATGTCCACTGTATGGCTGCGCGACCCCCTTGCCGTCCACCTCGGGCGCGACATCGATCCGACATCGGCCGGCCGCGGCCTCGTCATCGACACCGACTCCGGGACCATCCTCGAGCTCGTGGCCGCGGGTGAGGAGCCGGCGGGCGGCGAACGATCCGTCGACGAGGTCTTCGACGCGGGTGAGCACGTCATCACCCCGGGTCTGATCAACACTCATCACCACTTCTATCAGACTCTGACGCGGGCTTGGGCGCCGGTCGCCGACAAGCCCCTCTTCGATTGGCTCATCAACCTCTATCCCGTCTGGGCCCGATTGACCCCGAAGGCGCTCGAGCTCGCGACCACCGTGGCGATGGCCGAACTGCTCGAATCCGGCTGCACCACCGCCGCCGACCACCATTATCTGTTCCCCACTGGCATGGACGAGGCGATCGACGTCCAGGTCGACGTGGTCCGACGACTGGGGATGCGGGCCCTGCTCACCCGCGGTTCCATGTCCCTGGGCGTCGACGATGGCGGGCTCCCACCGCAGAGCACGGTGCAGGACGCCGAGGTGATCCTCGCCGATTCACGCCGGCTCGTCGAGACGTATCACGAACGAGGGGAGGGCGCGCAGGTGCAGATTGGACTGGCGCCGTGCTCCCCGTTCTCCGTCACCACCGAGCTCATGCGCGATTCCGCGGTCCTCGCCGAGGAGCTCGACGTCCGTCTTCACACCCACCTCGCCGAGACGCTCGACGAGGAGGAGTTCTGCAAAGAGCGCTTCGGTCTGCGCACCGTCGACTACCTCGAATCCGTGGGCTGGCTGAATGAGCGCGCCTGGATCGCGCACGGAATCCACTTCGACACCGAGGAGATCGCCCGCCTCGGCGCCGCCGGGGCGTCCGTCGCACACTGCCCGACCTCGAACATGCGACTGGCCTCAGGGATCGCCCGGGCCGTCGAACTCGAGGACGCCGGAGTGAACGTGGGCCTCGGCGTCGACGGATCCGCCTCGAACGACGCCTCCAACCTCATCCGCGAAGTGCGGCAGGCGCTCTACCTGCAGCGTCTGCGCTACGGATCGGCCGAGGTCACCTGCGCCCGGGTCCTCGACTGGGCGACCCGGGGGTCTGCGGCGGCGCTCGGCAGGGACGACATCGGCCGTATCGAGGTCGGCAAACAGGCGGACCTGGCGTTGTTCCGCCTCGACGGCCTGGCCTTCTCCGGTTCCCACGATCCGATCCCCGCGCTCGTCCTGTGCGGAGCGGAGAAGGCCGACCGGGTGATGGTCGCCGGTGCCTGGCGGGTCCTCGACGGCCATGCCGTCGGCCTCGACAAGGAGGCCCTCATCGCCGCCCACCGCGAGGAGGCCCGCCGGCTCGTCGCCGGGTGAGGCCTCGCCGAGGTGGGCGCTGTCCTGCCTCGGGTGGCGGCCCCTCCGTGCGATGCCTAGTCCGCCGCCTGGTTCCGGACGATCGGCTGCTGGAGTTCGACGACCCATCCTGACTGGTCGGCCGGATCGTCGGAACCGTCGCCGGTCTCGAGGTAGACCTCCCGACACGGTCCGGCCAGGTCGAAGCCCTGATCAGCGCACCACTGGGTGAGGTGCTGCCAGCCGACCGCGATATGGCTCATCGGTCCTTCGTGAACCAGAGTGGCCGCAGTGCAGGCGGGCAGGGTCGTCACGCTGAGCCCGGCGCATTCCGGTCGGGCCGCCAGTTCCTCGGCCCCGGTGCAGCGGAAGCCGCACGTCACCTCGGTGCCGGTGCTGTCCGCGCCGGTGTAGAGACCGACTCCGACGCCCGGCTTCGCACCCGCCTCGGCGATCTGCTCGGCCGCCCCGCGGAAGAGCGGGCCGATCTGGGAGCTGTCGAACGGCGGTTCGCCGAGGACGACGGTGCTGCCGAGGATCCGTTCGGCAGGCAGCTCCTTGACGACGCAATCGAGATGTTCCATGGACTTGTTCCTTTCGATGAGGGCCAGTCGGAAGTCGACGTCGGCCAGCTTCGCCGCGATGTCCTCTCTGTCGGCTCGCAGCTGATGGCGACGAAGGCGGAGCATCTCGGCCAGCTGCTCGGTGTCGAGATCCGAATCGAGCATCGCCGTCAGCTTCCTCAGCGGGATGCCCAGCGTATTCAGCGCCATGATCCTGTTGAGGCGGGACAGCTGGGCCACCGAATAGCTGCGGCGACCGGTGAAGCGGTCCACGTCGTCCGGCAGCAGCAGACCCAATGATTCGTAGTGCCTGAGCATGCGAACAGAGACCTGTCCGAGCCGGGCGAAATCGCCGATCCGCATGATGCATCCTCTCCGTCGATATCTCGATTGAGTCACCTGCCACAGTGTCAGGTTAAAGGGCGAAGTGTCGGGTTCAAGGGGTGAAGTGCCGGCGGTGGATCCTACTCCGACTGCAGCTCGAGGAATCCGCGCAGGAGTTCTTCCGTGCCCTCGGCGTGCTGCGCGGCCAGCGCCTCGGCAGTCTCCGGGTCCCCCTTCAGGATCGCCTCCATCAATTCGTGGTGCTGCGCGCAGGCGTGGGTGATGTTCGTGTGGATGAATGGGATCTGATTGAGATAGGCATTCACCCGGTCGCGGGTCGTGGCTGCGGCCTGGACCAGGGACGGGATTCCGGTGAGCTCCGCGATGCAGAGGTGGAAGCGGGAGTCGAGCGCGCGGAAGTGCTCGGCGCTCGTGCTGTCCCTCTCGGCGGCGCAGGCGGCCTCCGCCGCCCGTAGTCGTGAGCGCTCGTCCGCTCCGAGCTCGCGCCCGGCCGTGATCCGGGCCGCCGCGCATTCGAGGATCCGGCGAAAGGCCAGCGCGTCCGAGAGCTCGGTGGGATCGACGCCGCCTCCCGCCTCGGCGGAGGGGAGGGCGGTGACGAACGTGCCGCCGTAGCGCCCGCGTCTGACTTCGACGATCCCCGCGGTGTGGAGCTCTCCCAGTGCCTGCCGCAGGGTGGCACGGGAGACGCCGAGATCGGCGGCGAGTTCCCGTTCGGCCGGGAGCTTGTCCCCGACCAGGTACTGACCGAGGCGAATGGCACGCAGCAGCCGGGCGATCGTCTGCTCGAAGACATTGTTCGGACGTCCGGTCGTCGGCTGAGCCAACTGCCGCTCACCTCTCTTCCTGCTGTGAATCATGCACTCCGCGCACTCCGCATCTGCCGCGAGTTCCCCGCCCTCTGTCGAGAACAGGTGGCTGATGTAGTTGACAGCACAATGTTATCCGGATTACATTCGACACAGCTCAATGGTATGAAATCAATCCATTGAGTGGACCGGGAACCAGCACAGAACGTGGACTGGGTACGAGAATTTCGAATCAGCAACGACGTTGAGGGCGGATATGAGCCGGAACATCGAATACGGCAATGTGGCCGAGAACTATTTGGAGAAGCGACAACTGAAGAAGGGCGCGGCTGGGTGGATCCTGCTCGCGGGTCTCGGCGTCGCCTATGTCATCTCCGGCGACTTCTCGGGCTGGAACCTGGGACTCGCGGCAGGCGGGTGGGGCGGGCTCCTCATCGCGTTCCTGCTCATGGGACTCATGTACGTGTGCATGGTCTTCGGCCTGGCGGAGCTGTCCTCCACCCTGCCCACGGCGGGTGCCGGCTACGGCTTCGCCCGGCGGGCCCTGGGACCGCTGGGCGGATTCGCCACCGGAATGGCGATCCTCATCGAATACACCATGGCACCCGCGGCCATCTCAACCTTCATCGCCGGCTACGTCCAAGCCCTCGGGATCCTTCCCGAGAGCGTCCCCGTGTGGACGATCTACCTGGCGGCCTACGCGATCTTCATCGGCATCCACCTGTGGGGAGTCGGCGAGGCGCTGCGCCTCATGTTCGTCATCACCGCGGTGGCCGTGATCGCCCTCATCGTCTTCGTCTTCGCCGCCGTACCGCACTTCGACGCCTCCAAGCTCTTCGACATCGAACCCACCGCGGCACTCGGGTCGAGCACGTTCCTGCCCATGGGCCTCAGCGGTCTGCTCGCCTCCCTGGTCTTCGGCATCTGGTTCTTCCTCGCCGTCGAGGGCGTCCCCCTGGCCGCCGAGGAATCGGCCGACCCCAAACGGGACATGCCACGCGGGATCATCACCGCGATGGCGGTCCTCGTCGTCTTCGGCGCCCTCATGCTCATCCTCGTCCCCGGGGTCGCCGGGGCCACGGCGATGGGCGAATCCGACAACCCCCTGCCTGAGGCGCTGCGTCAGGCCTACGGCGAGAACTCGGCGCTGGCGACCTTCGTCAACTGGGCCGGACTCGCGGGACTGGTGGCGAGCTTCTTCTCCATCATCTTCGCCTACTCCCGGCAGCTCTTCGCGCTGTCCCGGGCGGGATACCTGCCCAAGTGGATGTCGCTCACGGGCGGCCGCCGGACCCCGGTGCTCGCCCTCATCGTGCCGGGCACCATCGGCTTCATCCTCGCGATCGTCGTCGACGGCAACGGCGGGATCCTGCTCAATGTCGCCGTCTTCGGCGCCACGGTGTCGTACGTCCTGCTCAATCTCTCCCACATCCGCCTGCGGATCAAGGAACCGGATCTGCCGCGCGGCTATCGCACCCCGGGCGGCATCGTCACGACCTCCATCGCCTTGGTGCTGGCCTCGGTCGCCGTGATCGCGACCTTCTTCGTCGACATCACCGCGGCCGCCATCGCCGCCGGAGTCTTCCTCGTCGCGCTCGCCTACTTCTGGCTCTACTCGCGGCACCACCTCGTCGCGAGCGCCCCGGAGGAGGAGTTCGCCCAGATCCAGGCCGCCGAGGAGGAGCTCAAGTGATCGATCGCGCGCTCACCGACCCCATGCCCGCCTCCACCGTCCGACCAGACTGCCGTCCAGATTCCCGAACAGAGGACCCCCGCATGAGAGAAGCATCCGTTCCGACCACGCCGACCTCGCCGCAGAGAACGACGAAGGGATCGGTCCAGGCCCCGCCGCTGAGCGTCGAGGAGCTGCGCGACCTCGTCGCGGCGGGCACGATCGACACCGTCGTGGTCGCCGTCACCGACTCCCTGGGGCGACTGCAGGGAAAGCGGCTGGGCGCCCAGTTCTTCCTCGAGGAGTCGATAGGCCACGGCTCGGAATGCTGCAACTATCTGCTGGCCGTCGACGTCGAGATGAACACCGTCGCAGGTTATGAGATGTCCTCGTGGGAGACCGGCTACGGGGACATGGTGATGAAGCCGGATCTCGCCACCCTGCGCCTCATCCCGTGGCAGCCGGGCACCGCCATGGTCAACTGCGACATCCTGTGGACGACCGGCGCCGAGGTGAGCGCCTCCCCACGTCAGATCCTCAAGAGACAGCTCGACCGCCTCGGCGAGCACGGGCTGAGCGCCTTCGCCGGAACCGAGCTCGAGTTCATCACCTTCGACACCACCTATGAGGAGGGATTCGCCTCCGGCTACACCCGGATGACCCCGTCGAACCAGTACAACGTCGACTACTCCCTGCTGGGCACGGCGCGGGTCGAACCGCTGCTGCGCGACATCCGCAACTCCATGGCCGGAGCGGGACTCTACGTCGAAGGGGCGAAAGGAGAGTGCAACTTCGGCCAGCACGAGATCACCTTCAAGTACCAGCCCGCGCTCAAGGCCTGCGACGACCACGCGGTGTACAAGAACGGCGCGAAGGAGATCGCCGCCCAGCACGGGAAGTCGATCACCTTCATGGCCAAGTACGACCAGAAGGAGGGCTCGTCCTGCCACATCCATCTCAGCTTCCGGTCCGCGGATGGGCAGATGGTCATGGCCGGAGACGGCGAGCACGGATTCTCGAGGCTGATGGAGCACTTCATCGCCGGTCAGCTGGCCTGCATCGAGGACTTCACCTACTTCTTCGCCCCCAACATCAACTCCTACAAGCGCTTCGTCGAGGGATCCTTCGCCCCCACCGCGGTGGCCTGGGGATTCGACAACCGCTCCTGTGCCTTCCGGGTCGTCGGCAGCGGTGAATCCCTGCGGGTCGAGTGCCGTGTGGGCGGGGCCGACCTCAATCCCTACCTCGCCACCGCCGCCCTGGTGGCGGCCGGTCTGCACGGAATCGAGAACGAACTCGAGATGCCCGAGATCACCTCAGGCAACGCCTATGCCTCGGATGCCGCGCGCTTGCCCACCACCCTCCAGGGCGCCCGCGATCGGCTGGCCTCGTCCCAGGTGGCGAACTCGGCCCTCGGCGAAGATGTCGTCAGGCATTATGTTCATGCCGCCGATGTGGAGCTGGAGGCCTACAACGCGACCGTCACCGACTGGGAGAGGATCCGTGGCTTCGAACGACTCTGAGAGCATGCCCCACGGCACTGACGCGCCCGTCAGCACTGACACGCCTGTCATCGCCATCAGCTGTTACCAGCAGCAGGCGGCCTGGGGTGTGTGGGACGCCGAGGCGGCCCTGATCCCGGCCGACTACGTGCGGATGGTCGCAGCATGCGGCGGGATCCCCGTGCTGCTGCCGCCGCATGGGCTCAGGCCTGCGGTCCTCGACCGGGTCGACGGACTCATCCTCGCCGGCGGCGCGGACGTCGACGCCGGGGCCTACGGGCAGCCGGCGCATCCGAGGACGGCCTCGCAGCCTCACCGGGACGCCTCGGAGCTCATGCTGCTCGAGGCCGCGCGGGCTCGCGCGCTGCCGGTGCTCGGAATCTGCCGGGGGATGCAGGTCATCAACGTCTTCGCCGGCGGGACTCTGCACCAGCACCTGCCCGAGGTCATCGATCACTCGGAGTATCAGCCGGCGCCGGGAGTCTACGGTGAGGTCGAGGTCGACACGGTGCCCGGGACCCTCGCCGAGGCGGTTCTGGGCCCACGGCTCACGGCACCCTGCTATCACCACCAGGGAATCGACCGCCTCGGCGCAGGTCTGAAGGCCTCCGGACACAATGCGGAGGGCCTGGTGGAGCTCCTCGAGCCGGAGTCCGCCGGGGACTGGCCGGGGTGGATGCTCGCGGTCCAGTGGCATCCCGAGCACCACACGGAGGACGAACGGGTCGTGCAGGCCCTCGTCGACGCCACCCGGAGCCCGACAGCCTCACGACTCCCAACCCCCACGACACCCAACCCCCACGACACCCAACCCCCACGACACTGAACACCCACGAATGAGGAGAGAACTTCGTTGACTGCCTACAGGGTCATCAATCCGGCCACGGAAGAATTCCTGGAAGAGGTCGAGCTCGCCGACCTCGAGACCACGGACAGGGTCATCGCCAAGGCCCGTGCGGCCTTTGAGACGTGGCGGACCGTGGCGCCTGGGGACCGGGCCCGGCTCCTGCGCCGCTTCGCGGATGTCGTCGACGCCCACATCGATGAGCTCGCCGCCCTCGAGGTCGCCAATGCCGGGCACACGATCTCCAATGCGACCTGGGAGGCGGGGAACGTCCGCGACGTCATCGAGTACTACGCGGGAGTGCCGGAGCGGCTCTTCGGCCGGCAGATCCCCGTCGACGGGGGGATGAACGTGACCTTCGCCGAACCGCTCGGCGTCGTCGGCGTCATCGTGCCGTGGAACTTCCCGATGCCGATCGCCGGCTGGGGATTCGCGCCCGCGCTCGCCGCCGGGAACACCGTGGTGCTCAAACCCGCCGAGATCACCCCGCTGACGGCGATCCGGATCGGCGAACTCGCCCTCGAGGCCGGGCTGCCGGAGGGAGTGCTCAACGTCATCCCTGGTCGCGGCTCCGTCGTGGGCGAGCGTTTCGTCACCCACCCCGATGTGCGCAAGATCGTGTTCACCGGCTCCACCGAGGTGGGGAAGCGGATCATGTCCGGCTGCGCCGCGCAGGTGAAGAACGTGACCCTCGAGCTCGGCGGCAAGAACGCGAACATCGTCTTCGACGATGCGGACCTCGCCGAGGCGGTCGCCGCGGCCCCGGGTTCAGTGTTCGACAACTCCGGTCAGGACTGCTGCTCGCGCTCCCGCCTGCTCGTCCAGCGCGGGATCTATTCCGACTTCATGGCCGCGCTCGAGGAGTCGGTGGCGGGCTTCACCTGCGGCGACCCGAGCCGGTCGGATACCGACATGGGACCCCTGGTCACCGCGGCTCACCGGGAGAAGGTGGCGGGATACGTCGACGCCGCCGAGGTGGCCTTCACCGGCACCTGCCCCGACGGGCCAGGATTCTGGTTCCCTCCCACCGTGCTCACCCCCGGTGACCTGGACCGGCCCGACTTCAACGAGGAGATCTTCGGTCCCGTCGTCTCGGTCGTGCCCTTCGACACCGAGGAGGAGGCCCTGGCGATCGCCAACAACACCGAATACGGGCTGTCCGGGTCGATCTGGACGAACAGCCTCGACCGGGCCATGAGAGTCTCTCGCGGGGTCGAGGCCGGAAACCTGTCCGTGAACTCGCACTCCTCGGTGCGGTACTGGACGCCGTTCGGCGGCTTCAAGCAATCGGGTCTGGGCCGGGAACTCGGCCCCGACGCGGTGTCCGCCTTCACCGAGACGAAGAACGTCTTCTTCGCCACCCGCGGCGCCTGAGGGCCGGCGCGGGCCGGAAGGGCTCGACGTCCGACGACATGACGCCGTCGCACACCACACTTCGCACAGCACTGAACAACAAGGAGAACAATGAGCACTGCAGCGACTCGCCTCAAGGACAAGGTCTGCGTGATCACCGGGGGAGCCTCCGGGATCGGACTGGCCAGCGCCCGCCGTCTGGCCGAAGAGGGAGCCAATGTCGTCATCGCCGATCTCGACGAGGTCAAGGGCCCGCAGGTGGCCGAGGAACTGGGCGGACTCTTCGTCAAGGTCAATGTGGCCAAGGAAGAGGACGTGAAGAACCTCTTCGCGCGCACCGTCGAGCACTACGGCCGGGTCGATGTGGCCTTCAACAATGCGGGCATCAACCCGACCGACGACAGTTCGATCCTCGACACCGACATCGAAGCCTGGTCGCGGGTGCAGACGGTCAACCTCACCTCCGTGTACCTGTGCAGCAAGTACGCGATCGAGCAGATGGTCAAGCAGGGTGCGGGGTCGGTCATCAACACGGCCTCATTCGTCGCGCTGATGGGGGCGGCCACCTCGCAGATCTCCTACTCCGCGTCCAAGGGAGGGGTGCTGTCGATGAGCCGCGAACTCGGGGTGGAATTCGCCAAGCAGGGAATCCGCGTCAACGCCCTGTGCCCTGGACCCGTCAACACCCCGCTCCTGCGCGACCTCTTCGCCGCCGACCCGGTCCAGGCCCAGCGCCGACTCGTCCACGTGCCCGGCGGTCGCTTCGGCGAGCCGGAGGAGATCGCCGCGGCAGTGGCCTTCCTCGCCAGCGACGACTCGACCTTCGTCAACGCCACGGCCTTCAACGTCGACGGTGGGATCACCGCCGCCTATGTGACCGCTGAGTAGAGGCCTCGGCGAGTGAGAATGCGCCATCATGATCCCATGACCGAACTTCGGATACTGGTGATCGAACACGAACGCGGCACCGGACCCGAGCGCTTCGGCGACTGGCTGATCGAAGCAGGGGCCGATCTCGAGATCCGCCGTCCCCACCTCGGCGAGCCCATTCCCGACGATCTCGCCGGGTATGCGGGACTCATCGTCCTCGGGGGTGCGTCCGGGCCCTGCGACGATGCGGAGAATCCATGGTTTCCGCAGGTCAGGGATCTGCTTCGACGCTCAGCGGCGGGGGAGTTCGCCAGCTTCGACATCTGCCTCGGCGGAGAGATGCTCGCCGTGGCCACCTCGGCGGCCATCGGCCGGCGCACGCGCCCGCAGATCGGGGTCTATCAGCTGCACGTCACCTCGGCGGGAGAAGCGGACCCGGTCTTCGGGGTGCTCGGGGGAGGCGGCTCGGCGGGGCCGAACCGGGCGGGGGAGACCTCCGCGGGATCCGATCCGGCAGCCCCTTCGTTCCCCGCAGTTCTCTTCCACCAGGAGCAGATGGACCTGCCCGAGGGGGCGCAGCTGCTCGTCACAGGCTCGGACGCTCCGGTGCAGGCGTTCCGGGTGGGCGAGTGCGCCTGGGGCACGCAGTTCCACCCCGAGACCGATGCGGAGCAGATCGCTCGGTGGCTGGACTCGGACTCTCTGCCGCTGCCGGAGGGCAAGACGAAGGAGTCGATCATCGCCGAGGCTGCGGCGGCGGATGGCGAGCTCATCGCGGTCCATCGTCGCCTGGCGCACAGCTTCGTCGCCTACCTGCGCTCCTCGCACCGCCTCACCGACCACACGGACCATACGGAGGAAATCCCCGCGGTGGGCGAGGGCAGCCGCATCCGCTGATTCGGCTGCTCGTCGCGGCGAGCCGTCACTTGACCGTGAACGTCGCCGATCTCAGTCCCAGCGAACTGCGCAGCTGAACGCCGGTCCGGGTGGCGGTCGCCCCCTGCGTCGAGGTGGCCTTCGCAGTCTTCACGAGCCCCGAGGTGGCGCGGGTGAGCTCGATCGTCGCCACATTGCTCAGCCCGAAGGCCTTCGCCATGCTGGACTGGCTCACGGACACGGTCCAGCTGGCATAGGGGTTGCCGGCCGCCGCGGTCTTCGAGGCGGCATCGTCGCGGGAGTTGAGGTACGGCACGGCGGATCCCCACACATCGGCCGCCGTGTTCGTCTTGCCTCCGGACGAGGACGAGTACACCGCGTCGATCAGCGCACCGCTGTGCATGACCACCCGGGCGTTCGTGACCGAGGACCCCGACATACCCTGCGTGGCGCGCACGGCGGAGCGCCAGGGTGAGCTGCCGGAGGCGTTCTCATGGTTCCAGCCGAGGAACCGCTGTGAGGCGACCTCATCGTAGACATTGCAGCCGCACGCGGACTTGACCGAGCCGAGGTTCCGGTACGCGTAGGTGCGGGACGCGATGGCCTGCGTGCGCAGCGCTTCCTGATGCCAGGACGCAGGCATCTCGGCGATCCCGGGCAGGTATTCGGTGTTGACGCGCATGACGCCGAGCACGTTGAGCGCGCTCGACAGCTGCCGGATCTCCAGCTTTCCGTGCCGGTAGGTGCCGGTCGCACCGTTCTGCGTCCCGCTCACCGCCACCGTCGTCGCCCCTGTGCCCGACCAGTAGCGGGTGTTCTGCCACTCCACGGTGATCCAGCTCGCCTCCCGGGACGTCCCGCCCACGATCGCCTTCACTGTGCCCGCCGAGGTGCGTTCGACGGTGATCGCGGAGCTTGATTCGAGGACGGACGAGCCGACCTTCACCCGCAGGCGGCCCGCGGCGGGAGTGATGGTCACCGACTTCCGTCCGGCCACCAGCTGCACCTTGATCTCCTCGTTGGCATGAGCCGTGGTCGAGGTCGCCTTCGCCGGATAGTAGTAGTGCTCGAGGATCTGGGTCGCGGTCTTCCCGGACGCGGCCATCCCGCGGGCACCGTACTGGCTCATCCCCACGCCGTGGCCGAATCCGGACCCGTTGAGCGAGAACGACGCCGGGGCGGTCGTGATGTGCACCGTCGCGCCGCGTCCGCTGGCCCAGGAGATCCAGCCCTTCTGGAAGTTCTGCCGGGTCTCGGACCCTGATCGGTACTCATCGGTCGTCGGATATCCGAGTGGCCCGGTCTCCCAGCCGGAGTTCTTCCATGCCGTGCGGATCGCGCCCCAGGTCGGATGCGCTCCGGTCGCGTTCGTCCAGTGGATCGAGCCGCGTTGGAACGACTGATAGCACCCGTTCTGGATGAGTGTGCAGCGTTCCGGGCTGGTCGGGTATCCGAGCGGCCCGTTCTCCCATCCCGACCTCGACCAGGCGGTGCGGATCGCGCCCCAGGTCGCCTGCGCTCCGGTGGCCTTCGTCCAGTGGATCGAGCCGCGTTGGAACGACTGATAGCACCCGTTCTCGATGAGCGTGCACCGAACGGGGCTCGTCGTCTCTCCGAGCCGACCCGAACTGCCGCCGAGCGAGTGGTACAGGGTGCCGATCGCGCCGCTCGTCGGATAGGCGGCGTGAGCGGGCATGGGACCGACCAGGGCGAGGAGAACCAGGCAGGAGAGCAGGGCCGCCGCCCTGAGGCCGGCCTGCCTCAAAGCGGAGGAGTTGCGCATACTCAAAGAATAAGTCGGGAAATGCCCGACGAACCTGGGAAGTGACCTTGAAGCTGGGACCGTTCTCCGCCGCCCGAGACCCGGTTGCCGCCGCAGTGTCCCAGGCTCCATGATTGACCGGTGACGATCACCTCCGCCCTCATCGGGTTCGCCGCCTTCGCCGTCCTGCTCACCGTCATTCCCGGTCTCGACACGACGCTGGTCCTGCGCAGCTCCATCACGCGCTCGAAGACCTATTCGTTCTCGACCGCCGCCGGCATCCAGCTCGGCACCATCGTGTGGGGCGTCGCCACCGCGACCGGTGCGACTCTTCTCCTGGCAGCGTCCGACCTCGCGTACCGCATGCTCACGGTCGCCGGCGCCGCCTACCTCGTGATCATGGGCGTCCTCATGCTCATCAAGGGCTTCAAGAAGGCCCAGGAGGACGCCGAGGCGGCTCTCCCGCAGATCCGGGGCAACGCCTGGCAGGGGCTGGGGCTCGGATTCATGACCAACCTTCTCAACCCGAAGGTCGGAGTCTTCTACCTGGCCACGATCCCGCAGTTCGTCCCCGAGGGGGTCTCGCCGCTGCTCATGGGTGTGCTGCTCGCACTCGTCCACAGCGTCATCGGGATGTCGTGGTTCGTCCTCGTCGTCGTGGGCGGCCGCACTCTGTCGAAGAAGCTCAGGTCCGAGGCCTTCGGACAGTGGATCGACCGGATCGCCGGCGGAGTCATCGTCGCGTTCGGCGCGCAGCTGGCGGTGGGGGCCGCGAAGATCTGAGCAGGCTGCGCCGGACCGTTCTGCGCTGGTGATGCCGGTCGGTTCTGCGCAGGCGACGCCGGACGGTTCTGCGCAGGCGGCGCCGGACTCAGCGCTCGTTCGGGCTCTGGTCCCCCTCGCCGGTCAGCACGGACCAGTTCGCCCGCGTCAGAGCGACCGCACGTTCCCGGTCCCCGGATCTGATCGCGGCGAGGATCTCGTCGTGCTGTTCCGGTGAGGCCGAGCCCTTGACCGAATCGAAGTGCAGGTACTCCGCCCGGCGCAGCGTTGCCGTGACGACCTCGAGGTGGCTGGGGATGAGGGGATTGCCGCTGCGGAGAAGAGCGACTTCGTGGAAGTCGTCGTCGGCGGAGATCGCGGCATCGATGTCCGACCCCTGCAGGGCTGCGCGCAGGCGAGCATTCGCCGCTTCCATCGTCGTCAGATCCGCCTCGTCGAGGGACCCGATGGCCAGACTCATCGCCAGGGCGTGGAGCTCGGCGGCGATCTGCCGGGCATGCACGATCGCCCGCGGATCCTCGTCGGCGACCCGGGTCATCTTCCCCGGCTCCGCCACGACCAGGCCGGCCTGAGCCAAACGCTGCAGGGCCTCTCGCACCGGTGTCCGCGAGACCTGCAGCCAGGCGCCGAGCTCGGTGTCGCGCAGCTGCTCGCCGGGAGCCAGCTGCCCCCGCACGATGGCATCGCGAATCGCCTGATAGACGTCATCGCGCAGCAGCGTCCGAGCCGGAGCGGCCGTGGTGGGAATCGGCACCGGGATCCTTCCTCGAGGACGAAAGTGTGTCGAAGCCATTGTAGTCCGCCCCGGAATGCAATATATTGCATATTGGCACGGCGATCTGGGTCACAGGTTTCACGGGCCGTTGGCTGTCAGTTCCCTCGGCAGTCACCACCAACGACGAAGAGGACGACATGGCAATCACCGATTTCGAGCGCTACCCACTGACCTTCGGACCCAGCCCGGTGCACGAGCTGAGACGACTCGGCGACCACCTCGGCGGGGCCCGGGTCTGGGCCAAGCGGGAGGACGTCAACTCCGGTCTCGCCTTCGGCGGCAACAAGACCCGCAAGCTCGAGTACATCGTCCCGGACATCCTCGCCTCCGGGGCCGACACGCTCGTGTCGATCGGCGGCTACCAGTCCAACCACACCCGGCAGGTTGCGGCCGTCGCCGCCCATCTGGGGATGAAGGCCCGCCTGGTGCAGGAGCGCTGGGTCGACTGGGACGACCCGGTCAACGACAAGGTCGGCAACATCGAGCTCTCTCGGATCATGGGCGCCGATGTCCGCCTCGACGACGCCGGATTCGACATCGGCATCCGCTCGAGCTGGGAGAACGCCATCGCCGAGGTGGAGGCCTCGGGCGGCACCCCGTACCCGATCCCGGCCGGCGCTTCCGAGCACAAGTTCGGCGGACTCGGCTTCGCGAACTGGGCCTACGAGGTCGCCGAGCAGGAGAAGGAGCTCGGCGTCTTCTTCGACACCATCGTCGTCTGCACCGTCACCGGCTCGACCCATGCCGGCATGATCGCGGGATTCGCCGCGCTCGAGGAAGCCGGGGGGCGCAAGCGTCAGGTCATCGGCATCGACGCCTCCGCGACGCTTGAGAAGACCCGGGACCAGGTCAAGCGCATCGCCGCGAACACCGCCGAACTGATCGGACTCGGCCGCGAGATCACCGACGCCGACGTCGACGTGCGGCCCGGCTGGGAAGGACCGGCCTACGGCATTCCCGACGAGGTCACCGTGAACGCGATCCGGAAGACCGCCGAACTCGAAGGCGTCATCCTCGACCCCGTCTACGAAGGCAAGTCGATGGCCGGACTCATCGACCTCGTCGCCGACGGCACGATCGCCGAGGACTCCACGGTCCTCTACGCCCACCTCGGCGGGCAGCTGGCGCTCAACGCCTACAGCTCGATCTTCTGACCCCTGCTCGGTTGACCCGCAGCTCGGTTGACCCCTGAGCTCGAGCGGTTCCACTGCTCGACCGACCCAGGAACCCGACCCGACAGTTCACCGTAGGAACCCGACCCAGGAACGAGGCGCACGTGCACCAGCAGACGAACGATGAGCAGGGGGCCGCCCGGCACCGGGACGACGCGGTGCACAAGGACGGTCCGATGCACGGGGACGAGCCGGTGTACGGGGACGATCCGGTGCACAGGGACGACGAGCTCCACCAGTTCGAGACGTCCCTCCAGGTCAGCCCGCCGACGACGAACGACAGGCCGCTGCGGGCGTCCTCCTCGGCGGACGAGGCGGTGCTCGACGAGATCGCCCAGCGTGTTCTCTGGCTGTCCACGTCGATCATCGACCGGGCCAACCGGGGTCGGGCCAATCCGGACGGGGTCAAGGTCGGTGGGCACCAGTCCTCGTCGGCCTCGATGACGGCGATCATGACGGCGCTGTGGTTCACCACGCTGCGGTCGATCGATCGCGTCTCGGTGAAGCCGCACGCCTCACCGGTGCTCCACGCGATCAACTACCTCCTCGGCGACCTCGCCGAGGAGCACCTCGACACCCTGCGCAGCCTGGGTGGGCTCCAGCCCTACCCCTCGCGGACGAAGGACCCTGACACCGTCGACTTCTCGACCGGATCCGTCGGCATCGGGGCCACCGCCCCGGTGTGGGCGGCGCTCGCCCACCGCTACGCGTCCGACCAGTTCCCGGACACTCCACGCGCCGGTCGTTTCTACTCGCTGCTCGGTGATGCGGAGATGGATGAGGGCGCCGTGTGGGAGGCCATCATCGACCCCGAGGTGCGCCAGCTGGGCGAGATCGTGTGGATCGTCGACCTCAACCGGCAGTCCCTCGACCGCGTCATCCCCGACGTGCAGATCGCGCGCCTGCAGGGGATGTTCGCCGCCGCCGGCTGGCAGGTCCTCACCTGCCCGTGGGGACGCCGGCTCGAGGCGGTGTTCGCCTCCACGGGCGGTCAGGCGCTCAAGGACCGCCTCGTCGGGATGTCGAACCCGGAGTACCAACGGCTCCTGCGCGCCCACCCCAGTGAGGTCCGTGACCGCCTGCTGTCCGGCCTCGCCGAGGCGGACGCCGCCGCCCTGAGATCCCTGCTCGACGAGTTCGACGCCGACGCCCTCGCATCCCTCATCCGCGACCTGGGCGGACACGACCTCGGGCAGCTCGTCGACACGTTCTCCCGCATCGACGATGCCCGCCCGACCGTCATCTTCGCCTACACGATCAAGGGCAAGGGCCTGGCCACCGAGGGGCACCCCGGCAACCACGCCGCCCAGCTCACCGAAGCGCAGATGCGCGACCTCGCCACCGCTTCGGGGATGGACCTCGACGATCCCTGGCGGGCTTTCGCCCCCGACTCTGCCGCGGGCAGGCTGTGCCGGGAGACCGCGGAGCGCCTCACCCGTGAGGAGTTCGAGACCCACACCGTCGCCGAGGTGCCCGTGGAGTTGGGCTTCACTCCCAAGTCCGTGATCTCCACCCAGGCGGCATCGGGCCGGTTCCTCTCCGATCTCAAGCACGTCGCCCCCGCCGTGGCCCGGCGCGTGGTCACCATCAGCCCGGACGTCGCGACGTCGACCAACCTCGGCGGGTGGATCAACAAGACCGGGGTGTGGTCGCCGGCGGGACGCGAGGACTGGTTCTCCGACGATCGGGAGCGGATCCTCAAATGGCACGAGGACTCGAGCGGTCAGCACATCGAGATGGGCATCGCGGAGGTCAACCTGGTGTCCCTGGCTTGCGAGCTGGGATCCACGGGTGCGCGCTGGGGTCAGCCCCTGCTGCCGATCGCGACGATCTACGATCCCTTCATCAATCGGGCGCTCGAACCCTGGACCTTCGCCCTCTATGCAGGTGGCCGCTCGATCATGGTCGGCACCCCGTCGGGAGTGACCCTGGCGCCGGAGGGTGGGGCGCATCAGTCGTTCAACACGCCGTCGGTGACCCTGGAGATCCCACGACTGACGAGCTGGGAGCCGGCCTTCGCTCAGGATCTCGAATGGACTCTGCTCGAGGCGCTGCGGGAGCTCGCCGACCCCGACGGCGATTCCGCGTACTTCCGGCTGACGACACGGCCGGTGGTCCAGGAGCTGGCCGCGGTGCCCGCCGATCCTCTGCTGCGGGAGCGCAGACGGGAGCAGGTCGTCGCCGGCGGTTACCGCTTGAGCCCGCATCCGGCGAGCCAGGACGAAGTGACCCTGGTGGGCGTGGGGGCGATCATGACCGAGGTCATCGACGCCGCTGCCCGGCTTGCGAGCCTGGGAGTGCGGGCGGGCATCGTGTGCCTGAGCTCCCCGTCGAAGATCTTCCGCTCGGTCCAGGAGAGAGGCCGGGTCGCCGCGAGCACCCGCTCGGCGATCGCCGACGAGCTCTTCCCCGCTGCCCATCCGGCCCCGCTCGTCACCGTGCTCGACGGTCATCCGCACACTCTCGCGTTCCTCGCCGGCGTCCGCGGGGACGCGACGTGCAATCTCGGCGTGAGCGACTTCGGTCAGGCCTCCTCGGTGGCGCAAGCCTACGAGCTCCACGGCATCGACGCGGTCGCGATCGCGAATGCGGCCCTCGACCTGCTGGGGCGGTGAGCGGCGGACGGAAAGAGCCCCGGGTTGAACAGGCAGATACGGAATCCGTAACACTCGCTGCGGAATCCGCACCACCTCGGCGAGGTGCTCCGGTGGGGCTCGGGACTCACGAAGCCCACAGGTTTCGCCACTTGTTGCCTGGGTCACTGTGTTGATAGCGTGAGACCTGAGCATGCGCAATCCGTCGCCAGAGACGGTGAAGAAGCATGCAATCGCTTGAAGACGGCGCCACCCGGGCGCCCACGAGCCGAAGGAGTCGTAAATGAGCAATGTAGGAAGCGCTGCAGGCGGCTACCGCGTCGAGAGCCCCGTGACCGGGGAGATCATCGAACGCTTCGACAACGCGACCGAAGAGGAGGTCAGCCAGGTCCTCGACGCCGCGGACAAGGCGTTTGCGTCGTGGAGCGAGAAGACCATCGAGGAGCGGGGAGCGATCGTCAACAAGGTCGCCGACCTGTTCGGTGAGCGCAAGCAGCAGCTGGCCGAGATCATCGCCGAGGAGATGGGCAAGCCGGTCCCCGAAGGCATCGAGGAGGCCGAGTTCTGCGAGGCGATCTTCAACTACTACGCCGACAACGGCCCCGAGTTCGCCAAGGACGAGGAGATCAAGACCTACTCCGGTGGCAAGGCCTTCATCCAGCGCCGTCCGATCGGTCCTCTGCTCGGCATCATGCCGTGGAACTTCCCCTACTACCAGGTTGCTCGGTTCGCCGCCCCGAACCTCGTGCTCGGCAACACCATCGTGCTCAAGCACGCCGAGATCTGCCCCCGTTCGGCCTCTGCGATCGCCGACATCATGAAGGAAGCCGGCGTCCCGGAGGGCGTGTACAACAACATCTTCGCCACTCATGAGCAGATCGAGACGATCATCGCCGACGACCGGATCCAGGGTGTCTCCCTGACCGGTTCCGAGCGGGCCGGTTCCGCCGTGGCCGCGCTCGCCGGCAAGCACCTGAAGAAGTGCGTGCTCGAGCTCGGCGGCTCCGACCCCTACATCGTCCTCGACACCGAGGACCTCGAGGAGGCCGTGGACACCGCCTGGGGCACCCGCATGTACAACACGGGCCAGGCCTGCAACTCGAACAAGCGGATGATCGTCATGGAGGACATCTACGACGACTTCGTCGAGGGACTGACCAAGCGCGCCCAGGCGGCCAAGCCCGGCAAGCCGGCGGAGGCAGGCGACGGCACGGTCTACACGCCGCTGTCCTCCCGCGGCGCCGCCGAGAACCTGCGCAAGCAGCTCGAGCGGGCCGTCGAGCAGGGGGCAGACCTCGTCGGCGGCGAACTCGCCGACGATGGCTCCGCCTACCTCTCACCGGCGGTCCTGACCGGAGTGACTCCGGAGATGGACGCCTACCGCGAAGAGCTGTTCGGTCCCGTCGCCACCGTCTACAAGGTGAGCAGCGACGACGAAGCGGTCAAGCTCGCCAACGACACGCCCTTCGGGCTCGGCGGCGCCGTGTTCTCGAAGGACAAGGAGCGCGCGGAGAAGATCGCCCGTCACCTCGACGTCGGCATGTCGAACGTCAACACGCCTGCCGGCGAAGGCGCGGAGATCCCGTTCGGCGGCACCAAGCGCTCGGGCTTCGGCCGCGAACTCGGCCCGTACGGCATGGACGAGTTCGTCAACAAGCGCATGTACTACGTCGCCGACTGACGTTTCCGGTGTCGGTGTGGCGGGCTGAGAGTCTGACTGTCGCCGACTGACGTCGATCGAACCGGGCGCGGGTGTCGCGTCGAGAAGCAGCTCCATTCTTCTCGACCCGGCACCCGCGTTTCGTGTCTTCCGCCGAGGTGGCACGGCGTGCGGGGCGGCCGTGGCGCGTGCGGGCGGTCAGCTGCGCCCACGGTGGTAGGCAGTGACCGGCGGCGTGGGCAGCGTGGGCGACGTTGGACGGCCCGCGCCCGCGGCGGTCGGCGAGTTGTGTGGACTTCGCTGCGAGCCTGGCCAAAGTGTCTGCAGTTCGTTTCGATTCTGCACGTGAAATCAAAGCGAAGTGCCGACAACTTGAGGTTCTCTCGAAAACTGATTGCAATTTGCAACTGCTGGGAGTAGTCTGCTGATTATCCAGTTGCAGATTGCAATCAGAAAGGTGTGGTCATGGGAAAACTGATCGTATGGAATGTCGTCTCCCTCGACGGGTACTTCGAGGGGGCTGAGAAATGGGACCTCGCGCTCCACGAACATATCTGGGGTGAAGACCTCAGGCGTCTGAGCATTCGCTTCGGCGAAGAGCTCGGTCTGCTCGTTTTCGGCCGGGTCACGTACGAGGGAATGGCCGCCTATTGGCCGACAGCCGACGAGGACTCGGAGATCACCGCTTATATGAACAGCGCGCCGAAGCTCGTCGCTTCGCGCTCGCTGAAAGAGGCGAGCTGGCAGAACACCGAGGTGACGGCCGATATCGTCGGAGAGCTGCAGCGCCGCAAGGAGGTCGATGAGCGGCCGATCTACGTCTTCGGCAGCGCTGTGCTCACCGATGCGCTGCTCCAGGCAGACCTCGTCGACGAGTTGCTCATCGGAGTCGCGCCAGTAATCCTCGGCGAGGGCACGCCCCTGTTCAAGCCGGCGTCCACGCCCCGACCGCTCGATCTGGTCGAGGCGCGACCGATCGACACCGGCGGCGTCCTGCTCAGGTACGCCGTGCCTGCAGACTGATGGATGCCGGTGCCCTGAGGGAGCGCGGTGAACCCCGGCAGACTGAAGAGGGCCAGCGTTCTGAGTGATCGTGGAAGGCCGAACAGACGCAGAAGGCGAACCGAGCAGACATAGTAGAGGACCGCGGTCGACTCGTAACAGGTCGATCGCGGTCCTCTTCCGTATGAACTTAGCGGTTCAGGGCGACTCTCCGTCACCTCGGAGAGGGTGGCTCACCTCGCGTCGGCGAAGTCGCGCTCTCCACCTCAGAGAGGGCGGCTCACCTCCAACAGGGTCACTCTGAGGCAGCTGCCAGCTCGGCGGCCTTCCGCTCTTCTGCGGTGGGGATCTGGACGATGGGTCCGAGCACCACGGTGTAGAAGAAGATGCCGATGCCGAGGAGGATGCCGCAGATGATGAACGCACCGTTGAATCCCCCGGTGATGTCGACGACGAATCCGGTGACGATCGGCGCCGAGGTGCCGATGAGGTTGTTGACCGTGTTCATCACCGAGCCGGTGGCACCGACTCCGCCCTCAGGAGCGATGAGGGCGGGCAGCGAGTTCGTCACGCAGAAGGAGATTGTGATCCCGCAGGTGCCCAGGGTGATCCAGAACAGAGCCCAGGCGACGTTATCGGTGAACGCCGCACCCATGACCGTCATCGCGATGAGCATGCCGACGATGATGAACGTCTTGCGGACGAAGGTGCCGGACTTTCCGATGCGCATGAGGTGGTCGAGCAGCCAGCCCGGGAAGATGAACTCCACGGCCACGGCGATGAGCCAAGGCAGAGCGGTGAAGATGCCCGAGGACATGATGTTCATGCCCATCTCGGACTGGAGGTAGCCGGGCAGCCAGGTGAGCAGCATCCACTGGGTGTAGCCGGCGCAGCCGAGGCCGATCGACATCCCCCAGACCTTGCGCTGCTTGAGGATGTAGCCGAGGTTGGACAGCGGGTTCGGGCGCGGGGCGTCCTCGTCCTGGGCGCCGCCCTCTCGGATGTAGGTGAGCTCTGTCTGCTTCATCAGGCCCTTGCGGTAGGACTCCTTCGGGTCCCGGTACTTCCAGAAGAAGACGATGACATAGGCGAGGCTGAGCAGGCCCATGGCGACGAAGGCGCCGCGCCAGCCGAAGGAGACGACGGCGACGGCGACCAGCGGGAATCCGATGACGTTCGACAATCGCTGACCGGAGTCGAAGACGGCGGTGGCCGTCCCGCGTTCCGAGCGCGGGAACCAGTAACCGGTCATCTTCATGGCGCCGGGGAAGATCGGAGCCTCGGCGATCCCGAGGACGATGCGGGCGAGGATCAGCAGGCCTGTGCCGCTGATGATCGCCGTGAGGAAGCAGGACAGGCTCCACATGATGGTGGCGACGCGGAAGACCCACTTGATGCCGATCTTGTCGAGCAGCAGGCCGGCGGGAATCTGCATGAGCACGTACGACCAGCCGAAGCTCGAGAGGACGACGCCCATCTCGGCTGCGGAGAGACCGAAGTCATCACGGATGTGGCCCTCGGCCACGGCGATCGAACTGCGGTCGATATAGTTGATGAGCACGCCGAAGAACAGCAGCGTCGCGATTCCCCAGCGCAGTTTGCCGATGCCCTTTCTGTTGGGCTTCACTCCCGGCTCCGGGACCTCCACGGGGGTGAACTTGAGTTTGTCGGTGCCCGTGAGCGTCTCCGCTTTGGTGATGTCGGGGTCGTCTGGCTGTGCCTGGGTCTCCACGTTGAGTCCTCTCGAAGGTGTCCGGTTCTCGCTAAGTCTTTCACGATACGGAAACCCAATTCCGTAAAGCAGGAGATAAATTTATAGCGGTGTACGACTGAAAGTCAATCGTCATTTTTGAATTGTCGGATGCAACGTAGGGGAAAACCGCTCGGTAACAATTCTCCTGGAGCTTCCTTGGTTTCGAGCATGCCGCCTGGTCTGGAGCGATGCGACGTTCTTTGCTCGAAGTCGACATTCTTCACTGCATCCAGAATTGTTTTGGGAATTTCTCCGTCGGGGCCGCCTCGCGAGCGTCTTGAATTGAACGATTACAATGAAGACTCGAGTTTTGTCCGGCTCATCGGAAAATGCAATTGTCGTCATCCATGAATGTGATGAGGGCGGATTGAGAGTATGGAGGTCTGGTTTGCCGATCACACGGAGCATCCTCGAGGTCGCCGAGCGCAGACCCGATCAGCTCGCCATCGTCGGGTCGCATGACCGGCTCAGCTACCGTGATCTGGTCTCCGATTCCGCGAGGATGTTCGCCGTCGTCACTGCCCTGCACGGCGATCAGGCACAGCCCCCGACACCCGCGTCTGAGACCCAGGGCATCCCCATCACCGCCATCAGCCTCGATTCGGCCTTCGACACAGCCCGGATCGTTGCTGGCCTCGCGGGCTTCCGCGCGGTCTCGGCGACGATCGATCCGCGGTGGCCGCTGGACCATCAGGTCGGGGTCGCCATCAGCACTGGAATCGGAGTGGTGATCAGTGATTCGGATGCCCTCGCCGAGGCGCTCGCCGCCCAGGGGTGGACCGGCACCGTCATCTCCGTCGCCCGGTTCCGTGAAAGGGAGACCGCGATCGATCCGGCGCAGGCGCCGAGCCCGAGCGTCCGGAACGGAGCCGAACCCTTCCTCATGCTCTTCTCCTCCGGCACCACGAGCAATCCGAAGGCGTTCCTCAAGTCCCGGGACCAGTACCGCGCCAACGTCAGCGTCTCCGCCGCGCATCTCGAGCCGCTGCCCGGCGTCGCGACCCTGGCCCCCGGCCCGATCTCCTACAGCCTCACCCTCTACGCCGTCATCGAATGTCTGGCGACCGGGGGCAGCGTCCACGTCGCCGACACCTTCGCCCCGCTCGAGATGAGCCGACGGATCGAGGACGAGTCGATCACCCGGGTCGTGGCCGTCCCCGCTGTGGTCCGCGCCCTCGCCGATGCCGCCCGTCGCAGCCCGGAAAGATTCGCCGGCCTCGCACTCGTCGTCACCGGAGGGGCGAACCTGCCCGCGAGCATCCGCGACCGCCTCGGCGAGGTTCTTCCGCACACCCGCCTCATCAGCTACTACGGCGCGGCAGAGATCGGATTCATCGGTGACAGCCGCGCGGGAGACGGCACCTGGATCAGTGTCTACGACACCATCGAGGTGGAGATCCGGGCGGAGGATGGAACGCCTGCGGCGGAGAGCGAACTCGGCACTCTGTGGGTGCGGGCGGCCGCGTGTTCCGACGGATACGTCAGCGGCACCACCGATGCGAAGCTCAAGGGACCCGACGGTTGGGCGACCGTCCACGATCAGGGGCGGATCGCGGGCGGCATGCTGCAGCTGGCCGGCCGGGCCGGTGACGTCGTCGTCACCGGCGGGCACAAAGTCTCGCTGCCGGAGGTCGAGCGGGCCTTCGACAGCTGCGAGAGCCTCGGCGAGGTCTGCGCAGTGGCACTGGAGGACGCCGGGCTCGGCAGCGTCATCGCCCTCGTCGTCGAGCAGGACGTCGTCAAGGACGAACTCCTCGCCCATGCCCGCGAGCATCTGGCGCCCCAGTTCGTCCCGCGTCGCATCTACCGCCTTGAGCGGCTGCCGCGCACGGTGGGCGGGAAGATCCGACGGACCGAAACGGTTGACCTGATCATGCAGGGACGAGGAGAGCGCCTATGAGCGCGGCAAGCGCGGAGGACGCGGCGATGCCGGCCGATGCCGGGTATCGCCAGGACGAGCGGCACCGGGCGGTCGTGATCACAGGACTGGGAGCGATCACCCCGAGCGGGCACGACGTCGCAGCACTGTGGGCCTCGGTCAGCGCGGGCCGAAGCGCGATCGAGCGTCTCGACGGTGAGGAGTTCGCCGACCTCGCGGTGCGCATCGGCGGCCAGGTCAGGGACTTCGACGCCGGGGCGGTCCTTCCGCGGGCGCTCGCCCGCAGACTCAGCCCCGTCCAGCACTGGGCGATCGCCGCCGCGGACCAGGCGTTGGCCCAAGGGCTGGGGCCGAGCGGCTCCGGCGTCGGCGGGGGCTCCGGTGTCGTCGGGGGCCGCGGCCCGGCGGCCACTGAGCTGCCCTGGGAGAGCAGTCGCATCGGGGTCATCGCCGCCACCGGATCCGGTCCGGTCGACGCGATGCAGCAGGCGACCCGCGCGCTCCTCGAGGGAGGACCGCGCGCGGTGCCGCTGACGCTCGCCATCCATGGCGCCCCGGACTCCGCCGCGGCCCTGCTCAGCCAGCGCTACGGCATCCAGGGTCCGGCTCAGGGAGTGTCCGCGACCTGCGCGAGCGGTGCGATCGCCTTGGGCGAAGGACTGCGCCGCATCCGCCATGGCTACGCCGACGCCGTGCTGGTGGTCGGGATGGAGGACTGCCTCAATCCGGTCAACCTGTCGTCGAATGCGAACATGCGTGCGCTCGCCGCCGGGTTCGAGGACGAACCGCACACCGCCTGCCGGCCGTTCGACCGGACTCGCTCAGGGTTCGTGATGAGCCAGGGCGCGGCGGCGGTCCTGCTCGAGTCGGCCGAGTCCGCCCGGGCCCGCGACGCCGAGGTGCTGGCCGAGCTCGCGGGATTCGGTGCGGCCAGCGACGCCCACCACCCGACCACCCCGCACCCCGAGGGACGCGGTGCCGCAGCCGCCGTCCGCGAATGCCTGCGCGACGCAGGGCTGGACGCGAGCGGCATCGACCACATCAACGCGCACGCGACGGGAACCCCCGCCGGAGACGCCGCCGAACTCGCCGCTTTCGACAGCGCATTCGGGGAGCGGGCACGCACGATCTCCATCACCGCCACCAAGTCGAGCACCGGGCATCTTCTGGGCGCCTCGGGCGTGGTCGAGGCGATCATCGCCACCCAGACGCTGCGGGAGCAGTCGCTGCCGCCGACGATCAACCTCGGCGATCCTGAGTTCGAGGGATGGGACTTCGTCACCGAGGCGCGCGGACCCGGACGCGGGAGCAGTGTCGAGACCGTGCTGTCGACGTCGTTCGGTTTCGGCGGCCACAATGGGGCGATCGTGCTCCGCCGTGCGGGTGCCGATCGATGACCGGAGTGCCGGTCGATGACAAGGACCACGACGTCCGCGCCGCAGAGCCTGCCACCGACAGACCACGACCGCCACGAGCAAGGAGATCCAGTGACCGACCGTGAAGTCCGCCATGCCGAGTTGGCGGAGCAGTACCTGCCCGCCGAGGTGCTCGAACGGTTCCGTGAGCGTGCCGGAGACTACGACCGGGAGAACCGCTTCTTCGACGAAGACCTCGAGGATCTCAAAGACCTGCGGTACCTGACACTGTTCGTTCCGGCCTCGCATGGCGGGCCGGGGCTGAGCCTGCACGAGGTCTCGCGGCTGCAGCAGCGCCTGGCCTCGGCGGCACCCGCGACGGCGCTCGCGATCAACATGCACCTCATGTGCACCGGAGTGGTCAAGGCGATGAACGATCGCGGCGACGACTCGCTCAACTGGGTCTTCGACGAGGTGATGGCGGGGGAGATCTTCGCGTTCGGGATCTCGGAGCCCTCGAACGACTGGGTGCTGCAGGGGTCGACCACGACCGCCGAACCGATGGACGGCGGCGGCTATCTGCTCTCGGGGGTGAAGATCTTCACCTCACTCTCGCCGGTGTGGACCCGGCTGATCGTGCACGGACTCGTCTCGGGCGGGGATGGCAGCGATAGCGGCGGCCTTGCCGGGGCAGACGATGGGAACACGGCTGCGGACGAACTGGTCTACGGCTTCATCGAGCGCTCGGCGGAGGGCATCACCATCTCCGACCAGTGGGATGTGCTCGGGATGCGGGCCTCACAGTCGCGCGCGACGATCCTCGACAAGGTCAAGATGCGCCCCGAGCACGTGTCGCGGCGCATCCCCACGGGCAAACACCCCGACCTGCTGACCTTCGCGATCACCAGCAACTTCCAGCTGCTCATCGCCTCGGTCTACGCCGGTGTGGCGCGGCGGGCCCTGGAGCTCGGAGCAGCTGGTCTGCACAAGCGGAAATCGGCGAAGTCCGGGACCACCTTCGCCGAGGTGCCCGAAGCGCGGACGCGCCTGGCCGATGCGCACCTCGACTACCTCAGCGTGCCCGCGATGCTCGACGCCTATACCCGGGACTTCGACGAGCTCGTCGATCATGGGGCTGGGTGGCCGCTGCGCCTCGTCGGGGCGAGGATCAAGGCCTCGGGCGCCGCCAGGCGGGCGGCGGAGACTGCGCTCATGTGCACCGGTGGCAGCGGATTCGACAACTCGCATGAGCTCAGCCGCCTCTATCGCGACGCGACCGCGAGCCTGTTCCACCCACCGAGCGCCGACGCCGCACGCCCGATGTACGCGGCAATGCTGCTCGACGACTAGGGCAGGCCTATAGACGGGACGTCGCGATCGACATCGACGGCTGCAGAGCCCAGTGACCCGTGCGAGTACAGGCCTCACACCTCGGGCAGCAGGGCGATCGGATTCTCGATGCAGTCGGCGACGAAGGTGAGGAACTCGCTCGGCTCCGCGCCGTCACAGGCTCGATGGTCGAAGACGAACGACAGGTACATGACCTTGCGCACCGTGAGCTGACCGTCGACGACCCAGGGCCGGTCCTTGATCCGGCCCATGCCGAGCATCGCGACCTCGGGGAGGTTGATGATCGGGGCGGAGCCGTCGACGCCGAACACCCCGTAGTTGTTGAGTGTGAACGTGCCGCCGGAGAGCTCCTGGGTGCTGAACTTGCCGGTTGCCGACTTGCCGACGGTGTCCGAGATCGCGTCGCGCAGCTGGCGCAGACTCATCTCGCCCGCCTGATGGACGACGGGAACCATGAGCCCGCGCGGAGTCTGGGCGGCTAGACCGAGATTGATGTCCGAGTGGGTGACGATCTCACCGGCGTCCGTGTCGATGGACGAGTTGAGGATCGGATGCTTCTTCAGGCCCGCGACGACGAAGCGTGCGACGAGGGACAGCAGCGAGTACCTCTCACCGGTCCGTGCTTCGAGGGCGCGCTTCGTGGCGAGCAGTTCGGTGGCGTCGACGTCGAGCCAGATCGTTGCCTCGGGGATCTCCTGCCGGGATTTGGTCAGGCGCTCGGCGACGATCTTGCGCAGGCCGGTGATCGGGGTACGGGTATCGCGGGTGACGTTATCAGCACCGGCTTCAACCGACGGGGCCGCTTCTTCTGGGGCCGCCTTCTCTTCGATTGCGGCGGCGATGTCCGCGCGGGTGACGACTCCTCCGGGACCGGACCCCTGCAGGTGCTTCGCGGCGAGACCGTGCTCCTTCGCGAGCCGGCGCACGATGGGGGAGACGACCGGGGACACGGCAGACGAGTCGCTTCCGGCTGGAGCCGCCTTCGCCGAGGCGGTCGCGGGGGTGGGCGCCGAGGCGGCCGGTGCGTGCGCGAGGCCGTCCTCGGCGGGGAGGTCCGGGACTGGCGTCAGGCCCGCAGTCCTCGAACCGAAGGACCGCCTTTTGGTCGGCCGCGACTGACGCTCCCTCGTGCCGTATCCGATGAGGTTCGCGCTGCGTCCCTGAGACTCCTCGACAGGTGCATCGCTGCCACCGGACACAGAACTGCCGTCGGACACAGAACCGTCGGCGGGGACAGACCTGTCAGCGGAAACAGCATCAGCGCTCTCCACCTCGGCGACGGTCAATAGGGCCTGGCCTGCGGTGACGGTGTCACCGGGACGAGCATGCAGAGTCGCGATCTTGCCGGCGAACGGACACGGCAGCTCGACCACGCTCTTGGCGGATTCGACCTCGACGACCAACTGATCGACGTGCACTTCGTCGCCCTCGCCGACCTTCCAGGCGATGAGTTCGGCCTCGGTCAGCCCCTCACCGAGGTCCGGGAGGATGAAATCTCGGGTCGGTGCCCGGTCGCCGTCATGGCTGGCGGCGCTCATCACAGCTCCCAGTCCCAGGTTTCGATGGCGTCGAGCACGCGTTCGGGCGTCGGCAAGTAGTGCTCCTCGAGCTTCGGGGGCGGATACGGGGTGTCGAAGCCGGTGATCCGCAGGATCGGGGCGGCGAGGTGGACGAAGTTGCGTTCGGTGACCCGGGCGGCCACCTCGGCGCCGAATCCGCCGAACTGCGCGGCCTCATGGATGACGGCCGCGCGCGAGGTCTTGCGCACCGATGCGGACACGGTTGCGTCGTCGAAGGGCGAGAGCGATCGCAGATCGACGACCTCGACGGACAGGCCGTGCTCAGCACCCACCTCGGCGGCGGCGAGAGCTGTGCGCACAGTCGATCCGTAGGCCAGCAGACTCACGTCGTTGCCTGCGCGAACGACCTGCGCCCGGCCCATCGGGGCAGTTGTCACGGGCAGGCTGAGCTGGTCCTTCATCCAATACCGGGACTTCGGCTCCATGAAGATGACGGGGTCGTCGGAGGCGATCGACTCCCGCAGCATCGAGTACGCATCGGCCGGGTTCGAGGGGGTGACGACGGTGAGGCCCGGGGTCGCGCACCAGTAGGCCTCCGAGGAGTCCGAGTGGTGCTCGACGCCGCCGATGTCGCCGGCGCATGGGATCCGGATGGTGATCGGCAGGCTCACCCGGCCCTTCGTGCGATTGCGCATCTTCGCGACCTGGGACACGATCTGCTCGAACGCAGGGTACGCGTAGGCGTCGAACTGCATCTCGACGACCGGCCGCATGCCCGCCATCGCCATGCCCACGGCGGTGCCGACGATTCCCGACTCCGCGAGCGGAGAGTCCCAGACCCGCTCGGTCCCGAACTCCGCCTGCAGACCGTCGGTGACACGGAAGACTCCTCCGAGGCGACCGACGTCCTCGCCGTAGACGACGACGTTCTCGTCCTCGGCCAGGCTGTCGTGCAGCGCCCGGTTGAGCGCCTTCGCCATGGTCACCGAGGTGGGAGCAGGGTCCTCCTCGGTCGAGGTGAGAGCGGTGACAGTCATCGCCGGCCTGCCTCGGCGAGTTCGGCTTCGAGGATCGCCTGCTGTTCGCGCAGGTGGGTACGCGGGTTCGCGTAGACGTGGGCGAAGATCTCGGTCGGGTCGAGTTCGGAGTCGGTGTTCATCGCGTCACGGACGGAGGCGGCGAGCACCTCGGCGGAGGCGAGGATCTCCTCATTGCCCACGTCGTCGAGGGCGCCGTGGGAGCGGAGGTACTTCTCCACCCGGTCGATGGGGTCGAGTTGCTTCCAGTGGTCGACCTCCGCGGAATCCCGGTAGCGGGTCGGGTCGTCGGAGTTCGTGTGGGACTCGATCCGGTAGGTGAGGCATTCGATGAGGGTCGGTCCCTCACCGTCCCGGGCGCGCTCGAGGGCGGCGCTGACTGCGGCGAAGACGGCCGCGACGTCGTTGCCGTCGACACGGATGCCGGGGATGCCATAGCCGGCGGCGCGGTCCGCGAACATCGTCGCGTTCGACTGGGCGCGCAGGGGAGTGGAGATCGCGTACTGGTTGTTCTGGAGGACGAAGACCGTGGGGGTCTGCCAGACCGAGGCGAAGTTGAGCGCCTCATGGGCGTCGCCCTCGCTGCTGGCGCCGTCGCCGAAGAAGGTCAGGGTGCATTCGCCGCGCCTCTTCAGCTTCGACGCCATCGCGTAGCCGGTAGCGTGCAGGGTCTGCGTCGCCAGGGGCGTCGCCGCAGGTGAGATGTGGTATTCGTAAGGATTGAAACCGCAGTGCCAGTCTCCCCGGAAGGCCGCGAGAATCTCGGCCACCGGAACGCCGCGAGTGAGCAGCGCGGCGGAGTCGCGGTACGTCGGGAACAGCCAGTCGGTCGGTCCGAGGGCGGTCGTCGCTCCGACTTCGGTCGCCTCCTGTCCAGCAGCCGAGGGATAGGTCGCCAAGCGACCCTGCTTCGTCAGCGCGGTCACCTGCGCTTCGAAGCGCCGGACGTGGACCATCTGCCGATAGAGGCCGAGCAGCGTGCTCAGACTCGGTGGTGTGAGGCCGGCGGTGTCGGTGTCCGCAGGCTGCCCGTTCGCGCCGATGAATCTCACCGGCTGCAACTCGGGCAGTGCGCGACCAGTCGTGGGGACGTCGATGCTCATGCCCCCATGATGGAGTGGTTCAGGTCACGTTTCCAGGCCTTTTCAGGGCTCCCGGACGGGCGGCCGGCTGTGTCGCGAAGAGTGGACGTACGGACCCGATCACGCGCTGAGCGGCGGACATTTGGCCGAGCCGGAGGCCCCACCATCACCGCCGAGCGACACTGAACCGCCTCAGTGGCTGTAGGAGCCGGGCCGGCTGCCTTCCGCCTCGTCGAGGATGAGCAGCGAACGGCTCGAGACGACCCCGGGCACCTCATGGATGCGGCGGAGGATCACCTCGGACAATGCCGTGTTGTCCGGGGCATTGACGGTGACGAGCGCATCGATGTCGCCGCTGACGGCCTGCACCTTCTCGACGAACGGAAGTTCCGCGAGGTCGTCCCGGACCTCGGGCCAGGGGCGCTCGCCGATCTTGACGACGACCACGGCCATGACGGACATGCCGAGGGCGGAGCGGTCCACCTCGGCGGTGAACTTCCTGATCGCTCCCGACTCGACGAGGGCGGTGAAGCGCTTGTGCGCGGCAGAGCGGGAGATGTGGACGCGGTCGGCCAGCTGCCGCACGCTCAGGCGCGAGTCCTCGACGAGCGCGGCGATGATGCTGCGATCGATGTCGTCGAGGTCGAAGGCCAAGGGAAGCTCCTGACGTGATTGCGCGGTCATCCCAGACTAGCGGGTCCGAGGCCGCGGGGGCACAGTGCCTTGCCCTTGTGCTGAGTCAGCGGAACTCCGCGCGAGCCTTCTCGGTGACGGCGAAGGTCTCCCGATACCGTCCCAGGAGCAGCCGCGACTGGGAGTGCAGGGCCGTGGACGAATTGAACACGAGCATCGAGACCGGGTAGAGGAACCACTGCAGGTACATCCCGAGGGTGCGTGACCTCGGGCAGTTGAACGGCCTCGGCGGGAGCAGTTTGACGTGGACGACCACCGCGACGAGCAGGCAGACCGTGCCGATCTGCTGCAGACCGCCCACGATGAAGGGCAGCTGATCGACGATCGTGGGAACGGGCGCGGATCCGAATTCCGCCGAGGCGGTCCCCGAGAGGATGAGGAATGGAATCCAGCCGCCCACCGCGATGATGAGCGAGACCACGGCGAGCGACACGTGGCCCTCGAGCAGGACGAGCAGACGCAACCAGCCGTCGAGGACCGGCAGTCTGCGCCGGTGCCGGATGAGGTTGGCGGCGACATAGGGGACGTCGGAGGCGCCGTACGACCACCGGCTCAATTGGGCGAACTGCGCCCGCAGGGTCTGCGCCAGGGTTCCGGCGACGACCGCGTCCTGCAGCACGGGAACGTGGATCGGGACGACCGTGTAGTCCCCGCCGAAGTGCAGATAGGAGCGCCAGTACTGGTGACCGTCCTCGACGATGGTGCGCTTCGACCAGTAGCCCATCGACTCGAGCGCATCCAGGGGCTGGGAGTGCGAGGCGAAGTTCCGCAGGGCGAAGGGACGGACCGAGCTGACAAGGTTCCAGAAGCTGTTCGCCGAGGCGATCACCCGGGTCGGCGCCGGCGCCTGCCAGATGTTGTTGGTGTAGAGGCTCACGGGCTGATAGCTCGCCCGCCCCCGGTTCGCGGTGAGCGCGAACTCGTAGCTCACGGCGTCGAAGTAGCTCTCATGGACGCGGTTGTCGCAGTCGAGTGTGGTGACGATGACCAGCGAGGGGTCGAGGCCTTGCGCGGCCGCCCAGGCGGAGACCCGGTGTCCCGCGTAGGTGATGTTCGCGCCCTTTCCGGCGACCTCGTCGGGCAGGTCTGCGGGATGCTCGACGACCTCGAAGTGACCGAAGGACTCTCCGAAGACCTCCTTCACCCGCCTGACGGTCTCCGCGATCGGGCGACCGCCGCGTTCCTCGTAGGCGAAGAACACGGCCAGGTGCTCGGCGGGCAGGGCGGACTGGACGAGAGACCTCAGGCTCGCCTGCACGACCTCGAACGGTTCGTTGTACGCGGCGATGATGACTGCGTGCCGGATCGAATGCGGATCGGGGATCGAGGAGGGATCGGCTTGCACCTCCTCGACCATCGCGCGGTGCCGGGAGACACGGTACGACTGATGCGGGGAGGCGGGAACCGACAGTCCTCGCCTCGCCAGGGACAGATCCACGAGACGGGCCGCGTAGTCGACCCTGATCGCGGCCCGGTAGCGCAGGTACCCCCGAGTCAGGTCGACGGCGCCGCGCACGCTGCGGACGAAGACGAGTCCGGCGATCCCGAGCACGAATCCCACGGCGAGCAGTGGGCTGAAGAACGGCAGAATGAACAGCAGCGTGAGAGCGAGGCCGCTGACGATTCCGGGGACGAGCTCGCAGGCTCGATACAGACGGTCGCGCCGACCCAGAGGAATCTCGATATCCACATGCTCACTGTGACCTGACTTGAGGACCGAAGGGTGCGAAATCGGTGGGAATCGGGACTTGTTCGGCAACTCTTCGACTCGAGTTCACCGATCCGCGGGCCCGTCGGCGGGGGAGGCAGTGTGAGGGCCGAGTCGCCGGACTCGGCCCTCACTGGCAAGGGATGCGGAGCGTTCAGACCTTCTCGCGGCGGGCAATGCGGGTGACAGTCTTGACGATCATGAGCACCAGCAGCAGGATTCCCACGTACCCGTTGATCACATAGACGATGTTGACCATCTGCGAGAACGGAATCAGCAGGCCCACGATCGTGCCGACAACGGCCAGTGCGATCGTCAGGTACTTGAACTTCGATGACTTGTCCTCGAAGAACCGTGACGACACGGTCCACAGCAGCGGGATCGCCGTGGTGTAGATGCCCGCGAGGATCATCACCGAGATCGCTGTCGCCACCCAGGGGCCCAGGTCGCCGGCGAGCACGAGCATCGGAATCTCCGCGTCGAAGACACGTTCCATGTTGGCCAGCAGTCCCAGGCCGACGACGATGCAGGCCAGAGAGAAGAGCACGCCACCGGTCAGCCCGCCGGCCGTCGCCTCGCGCCGGCTCTTCACCGTCTTGCCGAGGGCGGCGAGGAACGCCGCGAGCCAGAGCATGCAGAATCCGACATACGACAGACCCGAGAGGAACCAGTTGGAGGACGCGCGAGTGACATCGAGGTCGGGGAGGATGGCGTTGCCGACGGCAATCCCGGAGGGGTCGCGGAGCACGCCGAAGAGGCCGAGCGCGATGGCGACGACGACGATGATCGGTCCGATCTTGCCGATGACGTCGACCAAGCTGTTCAGACCGAACCACACGGTGAGGCAGACGGCGGCTGCCAGGGCGACACCACCGATGTACTTCGACAGTCCATAGTGCTCTTCGAACACCGCCCCGGCTCCCGCGATCATCACGGTGAAGCTGAGGAAGACGAAGAGGATCGAGAAGTAGTCGAAGAAGACACCGAGATGCTTGCCACAGTAGTGGTAGAACACATCAGAGGGCTTGGCGAACTGCTGCGCCCGGCCGACGAGGAAGAACTCGACAGCCACGTAGGAGATGAGGACGAGGACGAGCAGTCCGGTGCCGAAGACTCCCCAGTATCCGTAGGAGGCGTAGTACTGGAGGATCTCCTGGCCGGTCGCAAAACCCGAGCCGATGAGGAATGCGATGATCGCCCCGGCATAGGTGAACACGCGGAGGAAGCTGGTCTTCTCTCCCTTGGGCACTTCGGTGGTGGAGACGACGCTGTCAGTCATGGATGTCCTTCTTCATTGAGGGGAACGTTTCGCTGGTTCGTGTGTTGTCGAGTCGACGCGCTCTCTGGACTGCTCGGGTCGCCGGCGGAATGTCCATCCGCGGCGATGAAAGTCCACCGGCACCGGTGAATCAACAACTGATATATCAGATTACAGGAAAAGATGCGACACGTTGTCAACGCGGTCGACGCTTGGATCCCGCGGTGGTGGTGGCCTGAGGAGTTCAGGCTCGTCAGTGTCCCCGGGTAGCGGCAGAACGCTCCCAGGTCCGCAATCAGAACTGGAATCCGTCCTGGGGCATCGGCGATCGAGCCCGGGTCCAGGCCGTGGACTATCGTTGGCCGGTGAGTGAGAACAACGGCACGATATCGAGAACACAGGGATGGGGAAACGCGCGATGAGTGATCTGACCGGCAAGATCGTCATGGCGATCGGTTGCGGCACCCCGGACGGGCAGGTCAACAACGGCTTCGCTGCGGCTCGCGCCTTCCTCGCAGCCGGCGCCAGGGTGTGCATCGTCGACCGCGATCCGGCCGCCCTCGATCACGCGCGGTCCGCGCTGCAAACCGAGGGCCACCTCGGCGCGCAGGCTTCGCTGGAGGCCGACGGCCACCTCGGCGAGAATGGCCCGGATTTCACGACGATCGCCGCCGACGTCAGCGACGAGAATTCGCTGGCTGCCGCTTTCGCGCACTGCGCGGACGTCCTCGCTGCTCCCACCGTTCTCCACTACAACGTCGGCATCGTCGTCAACGGCGGGCTCGATACCCTTGACGCGGCGGCTTTCACGACTGCTCTCGACATCAACCTCGTCGGGGCGTTCCGTGCGATGAAGCTGGCGCTGAGGCACATGCGCGAAGCCGGCGGCGGGTCGATCATCACGGTCTCCTCGGTCGGCGGGATGCGGCACATGGGCTACGACTATCCCGCGTACGCGGCGTCGAAGGCGGGGCTGATGGAACTGACCAAGGCCACCGCACTCCAGCACGCCCACGAGGGGATCCGCGCGAATTCCATCGCCCCCGGGCTCATCGAAACGCCTCTCATTCACGGGTCGATCTCCGGTCACTACGGGTCGGTCGAGGAGATGCTGGCCGCTCGGCACGCGCTCTCACCGACGGGACGGATGGGACGACCCGAGGACATCGCCGAGCTCGCGGTCTTCCTCGCCTCCGACGTCTCCGCGTACATCAACGCCACGGTCATCCCGGTCGACGGTGGGCTCATCCAGCAGGCCGCGCGACCGGTGGTGAAGGGGTGATCCCCGGAGGAGCACCTGAGCAGGAGTCCGAGAACGAGGTGCGGGCTGAGAGACTCATTGATCGGTGAGCGATGGTGCTGGTGGCGGCCGATCTCGTCTTCTGCGTCGTCGTCATTGTCAAGCTTGGCTGCAGAAGGATGGCACCAAGACCACGAGCAGGCGTTTCTCGGTAAGGTGCAAGGGAGGTTGGGCGGTTCAGCTGCCCTTTTCCCGTGATGCTCAAAGGAGAGATGCAATGCGAAAGACTTTCTGGCGGTCCGCGATCGCGATCGGTTTGGGACTGGTGATGCTCAGCGCTTGCGGGCAGTCGGGGACGCCGAATGCTCCCGGTGAGGACGCTGCTCAAGCAGCACCGGAATACGAGGTCAACGAATCGGCAGACTTCGCAGAATCATCTGTGTGGAAGGAGGCGAAGGACTCCGGCACCCTGAAGTTCGGGGTGAAGCTGGATCAGCCGGGCATCGGAAATCTCGAACCAGGCTCCGATGCACCAGTGGGCTTCGAGATCGAACTGGCGAAGATGGTGAGCGCACATTTGGGATTCGCACCCGAGGAAATCGAATGGGTCGAAGCTGCTGCGACAAACCGAGAGGCTTTCCTGCAGCAGGGGACCGTCGATCTCATCGCGGCTTCCTACACGATCAATGACGAGAGGAAGAAGGTCGTCGACTTCGCGGGCCCCTACTACATCGCCGGGCAGGACCTTCTTGTGCAGGAGGATTCCGACATCCGGGGAACGAGCGATCTCAAGGGGAAGAAGGCGTGCGCGACCATCGGTTCCGTGCCCGCCCAGAGGATCGAGAAGGACTTTCCCGAGACCGAACTCGTCACGTATGACTCGGTGTCGAAATGTCTGACGGACCTGCAGTCCGGTGCCGTTGATGCGGTGACGAACGATGACCTTATCCTCAGAGGGTTCGCGGGTGAGGGCAGCGGACTGCGGTTGGTGGGCGAGCCCTTCTCGGAGGAGCCGCTCGGGATCGGAGTGAAGAAGGGCGACGAGGTGCTCCGCGACGCCGTCAACGACGCACTTGAGGACGCCAAGGAGTCAGGGGCCTGGCAGCAGGCGTTCGAGCACGCCTTCGGAAGTACGGACGGTGCCGAAGCTCCCGAGATCGATCGGTATTGATGGTGACTGCTGCGACTGTCCGCGGCAGTCCATCACTTCTAGAACTATGCATCTGTTCCGGAACAGATGCATAGTTCCAAAAGTGATGAGGCATGGCGGCGTCACGAGGGGGCGCTGCCGGCGGTGAGCGCCTCGGCGATGGCACGCGCCTCGTGGCGGAGGAGGGCGACGAGGCGTTCGACCCGGGGGCCGGTGATGCGATCGGCGATGCTCGCGATCGACAGGGCGGCGCGGGGCCGGCTGCCGCGGATCCTCAGGGGTACCGCCACCGCCCATGAGCCCTGGGCGAAGAGGCCCGGGTTGTGGACGAAGCCGTCCAGCCGCGCTTGGTCGATGATGTCGCGCAGCTGGTCGATCGAGACCTTCGGGTACTTCTCGGCGAGGATCTGCGCATTCGCCTCGAACTGGGCGTCCACCTCGGCGCTGGGGAGCTCCGCGAGAATCGCGAGACTGCCCGCGCCGATCCCCAAGGGATGGCGGTCGCCCACGGCCAGGGCGTTGTTGAAGATCTCGCCGAAGCCCTCTTCGCGGCGGGCGCAGATCGAGTAGCTGCCGGTGCGCAGGGTGAGGAAGACGGTGTCCTGGCTGAGCTCGGCGAGCCGGAGGAGACTCGACTCCGACTCGGTGACCAGCGGATCGACCGACTTCTGCGCGAGCTGACCGAGGATCTGCGACTGCACGCCGAGGCGGTAGCCGCCTTCGTCGAGCCGTTCGACGTAGCCCATCGCGATGAGCGCCTGCAGCATCCGGTGCACGCTCGCCTTGGGTCGGCCGCTGATCGAGGCGACTTCCGACAGGCTGGCTCCGCCGCGGCGCTCGCTGGCGATGAGGCCGACGAGGTTGAGCAGCGTCAGTGCGCGTTGGATGCTCTGGGCGCCGGTGCCGGGTTCGAGATCGTCGACGGCGTGGGCGACGTTGAACGAGGCCGAGCGGCGGAGGATCTTCCCTCGCATCTTCATTCGACCCAGATCCTCGGGTCCGAGGCCGTTGTCCATCTCACGATTATTGCCCGACCGCAGAGGGCGGTGGCGCGAAATCCATGATGTGGAACGGTGGTGCGAGCTCTGCCGGCCCGAGATGCGGGGCGTGACTGCAGGGGCCAGTCGTGTTCAGCCGGAGTGTGCCGCCACTGCGACCGGCCCGATGGAGTCGCGTCTGATCAGCGTCGCCTCGAGAGGCTCTTCAGTGGTGCCCGGGGTTCCGCTGATCTGCGCGATCAGTTTCGCGGCCGCTCGCGCGCCGGCAGCATAGACCGGCTGGGCGATGACGGTCAGCCGCGGAGAGATGAGCGTCGTCCATTCGAAGTCGTCGTACATGAGGAATGAGACGTCATCGGGAATCCGGACGGCTCGGCGAGCGAGCTCACCGAGCAGTCGTTGGGCGATGAGGCTGTCTGAGGCGACGAAAGCCGTCGGCGGATCGCCAGAGAGGAGATCGTCGACGATGGCGGAGACGGCTGCGGAGGAGCGGGCGTTGAACCGGATGAGGGCGGGATCCGCCTCGAGACCGTGGATGACGAAAGCCTGATGCAGACCGTGGATGCGCTGCCGGACGGGCGCACCATCGAGATCGGCGTCCCAGTCGAACGGCTCGTCCCAGTCCAGGCTGGAGAGGTATGCGACTCGCCGATGGCCGGTCCGGATGAGCTCCTCGATCGCCGCCGACGTCGCTGCGGAGAAGTCGACGGTGACCGCCTCGGCGTCGAGGTCCTTGATCTGACGATCGAACTGGACGAGCGGGATGCCGAGGTCGATGACCTCTTGGAGATGCTCCGTGCGCCCGGGGAAGCTAGGGGTGACAATGAGACCATCGACCTGCTTCTCTGTGAGGACGCGGACGGCGTCGACCTCCGCCTCGACGTTCTCATCCGTGTTGAGCAGCATCAGATCGTAGCCGGCGGCGCGTGCCGTGTCGCTCATCCCGCGCACGGCCAGGCCGAAATGCGGATTCTCGATCTCGCTGACGACGACGCCGAGGATGTTCGACCGGCCCGTCGTCATTGTCGCCGCCAGGCGGTTGCGGCGGAATCCGAGGTCTTTGGCAGCTTTCTGGACTTTGTCGCGCACAGCCTGGCTGACCTGGCCGTATGATCCCAGCGCTCGTGCCGCCTGGGCCTTCGACACTCCAGCGGCAGCCGCGACATCGGCGACAGTGGCCGATCTGCGACGAGCTTCTCGGGTCATGGGATTGCCCTCCAAGGGGTTGACGTGACGTGTGTCATGACTCTACAGTCGATTGTACTTCCGACTGAGACCGGTCTCAGAGACCGCTCTCAGGATGACAGCAGACGGACAGCAGACCACGCAAAGGCGCGAGAACGGAACCCGACATGAGAATATCCCGCCGGATCAGAGCAACGATCGCAGTGCTGAGCGCACTGGCATTGACCGCCGTTCTGGGGGCATGCGGTGGAGCAGCAGCGAAGGACGACCCCTACGGCCTCATCACTCCCGGAACCATCCGGGTCGCCAGCATCGGCGATGCGAAGCCCTACACCTTCACGAACAAGGACGGGCAGTTCACCGGCTTCGACGTCGAATTCTTCACGGCTGTGGCTCACGAAATCGGCATCGAGCACGTCGAGTTCGCGGGTCAGGACTTCGCTGCCATCCTCTCCGGTGTCGCGAACGGCCAGTTCGACGTCGGAGTGGCCGCTATCGGCATCACCCCCGAGCGGAAGGAGACCGTCGACTTCACCGACGACTACCTCGCCGGCTACCTCACCCTGATGACCGCTCCCGATGCCGGGGTCGAGAAGCCCGAGGACACCGATGGGCACCGGGTCGGAGTGGTGCAGGGCTCGCTGCAGGAGGCGTACGCGAAGAAGAACTTCCCCGGCGCCGAGCTCGTCCGCTTCCCCGACAACAACACAGCTGTCTCGGCCCTCAACTCCGGCAGCGTGGTCGGTCACTTCCTCGACTTCGAAGCGGCGAAAGACTACACGAAGCGATTCGACCTCATCAACGCTTTCGACGTCCCCTCGTTCGACGCCCCAGCCGGATTCGCCATCGCACACGGAAACGACAAGCTCCGCGAGGCCCTGAACAAGGGAATCGCCGAGGCGATCGCGGACGGCACGTGGAAACGGCTCTACCAGAAGTGGTTCCCGGATTCCCCGATGCCCCAGCAGTACCTTCCGCCGGAGGCCGGCGATGAGCCCTCCACCCGACAGACATCCACACCGGAACCGAGCGAAGCAGCCCGGACCGAAGACGAGGGCTGAGCCGCAGGCTCGACCCTGAGGAGACACAATGGACAATTTGGAACTGCTGCGCCAGACGTTCCTGGACGGCCAGGCAATGCTCGACGTACTGCCCCAGCTGTTGGGGACCGGGCTGAAGAACACACTTGTCATCTCGATCTGGGCGACGGTCATCGGCACCGTTTTCGGAATGATCCTTGCGATCGCGGGCATCTCCCGCTCGTGGTTCATCCGCAGTCTCGCCAGAATCTACACCGACATCTTCCGCGGCCTGCCGGCGATCGTCACGATCCTGCTCGTCGGCCAGGGACTGGCCCGGGTGTCGAGGGACCTCTTCGGCGCGAGCCCGTACCCCCTGGGGATCTTCGCGCTCAGCCTCATCGCAGCCGCCTACATCGGAGAGATCTTCCGCTCGGGAATCCAGAGCGTCGACAAGGGTCAGCTGGAAGCGTGCAAGGCGCTGGGAATGAGCTATCCGAGAGCGATGGCGCTCGTCGTCGTTCCGCAGGGCATCCGCCGGGTCCTGCCGGCCCTGGTCAACCAATTCATTTCGATCATCAAGGACTCGTCCCTGGTGTACTTCCTCGGACTGCTCACGGCGGAACGGGAGCTCTTCCGGGTCGGTCAGGACGCTGCGGTGAATACAGGCAACCTCTCGCCGTTGGTGATGGCAGGAATCTTCTACCTCATCATCACCATTCCCCTCACCCACGTCGTCAACTACATCGACAACAGATACCGGACCGGACGGCGGAAGCCGGCCGCACCTCGCAGCGGATTGGATGAAGTCAGCGAGCTCTCGAGCTCCCGCGCCGCCACGCCACCCATCCGCACTTCGACAGGAGCACAGTGACATGCAGGAGACAATGACAATCGCGGAACAGGCGGAGAAGAAGTCCGACCACGGCGCGGAGTACAAGGGCGGAGCACTGGAGCTGCGTGACATCTTCCTCGCCCACGGCGACATCGACGTCGTGAAGAACATGAGCCTGAAGGTGGCCGCCGGGACCACGACCTGCGTCATCGGCCCCTCCGGCTCGGGCAAGTCGACGCTCCTGCGGGGCATCAACCGACTCCACGAACCGCGCAGAGGGGACATCCTCCTCGACGGTCGCAGTGTCCTGCGGGACAAGCCGGAATCGCTGCGGTTGCGCATCGGCATGGTGTTCCAGCAGTTCAATCTGTTCCCCGACCACACCGCCCTGGAGAACGTGGCGCTCGCCCCGCAGCATGTGAAGAGAATGCCGAAGGCGCGTGCCAGAGAGATCGCCCGAGCCCGTCTGTGCGAAGTCGGCCTCGACTCCCGATCCGATCACCGGCCCCGGGATCTTTCGGGCGGTCAGCAGCAGCGGGTCGCCATCGCCCGGGCGTTGGCCATGGACCCCGAGGTGATGCTCTTCGATGAAGCGACCTCCGCTCTCGACCCGGAACTCGTCAACGGGGTCCTCGAACTCATGGCCGGTCTTGCCAAGGGAGGAATGACCATGGTCGTCGTCACTCATGAAATGGGTTTCGCACGCAAGGTCGCCGACCAGGTCGTGTTCATGGACGAAGGCGAAGTCGTCGAAGTGGGACCGCCCGAAGTCCTGTTCGAGACGCCGAAGACCGACCGACTCTCCCGATTCCTCTCGGAGGTGCTCTGAATGACCCTCAGCAACTCGCTCCACGGCTTTGACGGCCCGATCCACGGCTCTCGAGACCCGATCCCCACTGCGATCGTCGGCTTCGGCGTCGCCGGGCGCGTCTTCCACGCGCCGCTCATCGCCGCCGATGACGACTACGAACTCGAGGCGATCGTCACGGCGAATGAGGATCGCAGGTCTCAGGCGCAGCAGACCCATCCGCACGCCGCGCTGCTTGGCTCCTTCGACGATCTCATTGACCGTATCGATGAGGCCGGGGACATCGATCTCGTCATCCTCGCCACCCCTCCCGGCCTCCACCGGGAACAGGCGATCACGCTGCTCGAACGAAACATCAGCGTCGTCGTCGACAAACCGTTCGCCCCGAGCGCGGCCGACGCGCAGGCGATCATCGACGCCGCTGCCCGTTCCGAGGGCGTCCTCACCGTGTTCCAGAACCGGCGGTGGGACGGCGACTATCTGAGCGTGAAGAAACTCATCGATTCCGGCGCGCTCGGCGATGTCCGCAGCTTCGAGTCCCGCTTCGAATGGTGGAGCAGTCGGAACGGCGCTCCCGGGTGGAAGGATGTCACCCCGGTCGCCGAAGGCGGGGGGATCCTCCTCGACCTCGGCCCCCACCTCGTCGATCAGGCCATCGGACTGTTCGGTCCCGTCGCCGAGGTGAGCGCCGACTTGGTCCGTCACTCTCCGGGCGAAGGCGCGGACGAGGATTCCTTCGTCACGCTCGTTCATGACAACGGCGTGCGATCCCGATTGTGGATGAACCGGATGACCCCGGTGGACGGCGAACGGTTCCACCTCGTCGGCTCCGAAGCGGGGCTGAGCAGCCGGGGCAAGGACCCACAGGAAGCTCAGCTCGCCGCAGGACTCACACCCACCTCGGCGGATTATGGTTCAGCGGCGGGAGGCATGCTCCTGCACCGCCCGGGTGAGACCGTCGAGGTCGAGCAGGAACGTGGATGCTATCCGGAGTTCTACCGGCTCCTGAGTTCGGCGATCCGCGGAGACGGTGAACTACCGGTCGATCCGCAGGATTCCGCCCATGTGCTCGCACTGCTCGACGAAATCCACACTCGCTTTCCGGTGGCGACCGGCCGCCTTGGGGAAGCTGCGGCCGTCGGCTCCGCACATCCTTGAACGCTGATACCCATTTGAACCTGAAGGAGAACAGGAATTGTCCACTGACACCCGCCACATCGTCGTCCTCGGCGGCGGAGCACTCGGCATCTCGACCGCCGCTCATCTCATCCGCAAAGGCGTCGACGTCACTGTCGTCACCGAAGCGGAACTTGCCTCCGGCGCCTCCGGCCGCTCCCTGTCGTGGCTGAACTCGGCCGGAGAGCGGTCCCAGGAATACCACGACTTCCGTCTGGCTGGAATCGACCGCTACCGCGAGCTCAAGGCTGCGCACCCCGATTCCGACTGGCTCGAATTCGGCGGCGGAGTCTTCTGGGGAACCGGTGCTGAGGCGGCCCGGGATCGGCACGATGCCGAGGTGGCGAAGGACTACGCCTCCCAGCTCCTCGACCCGCAGTCGCTGTCCGAGGTGGTTCCGGGGCTCAACGCCGTAGCCGTGGACTCGGCGGCGGTGTTCAACCCGGAGGAAGGCTGGGTCAGCCTGCCCCACCTCATCGATCACCTCTCCGCGCAGATCACCGAGGGCGGTGGACTCATCGTCACCGGTGCCGGTAGGAGCTCGGTGCTCACCGAGGGCGGCCGAGCCCTCGGCGTGCGCACCGCATCGGGCGAGGAGCACCGAGGCGATGCCGTCGTCGTGGCCTGCGGACCGCAGACGCCCGCGGTCGTCGCCGAACTCGGCGTCCGCCTCGAGGATGCCTCCCCGCTGTCCATGCTGGTCATCTCCGAACCGTTCGAGGTCCCCGAACGAGTCGTCCTCAACACCCCTCGTGCGGCCGTGCGGCCGAACCCGGGATCGACGATCGCGATCGACCACGATTGGTACGAAGACCAGATCGTCACGAACGAGGACGGGACCTACGACATTCCGCAGGAGACTGTCGACGAGCTCGTTGCGGAGGCCGCGCGCCTCTATGCCGGTGAGCCCGGCATCAGGGCCGCTGGATGGAAGATCGGGCTCAAGCCGATCCCCGGTGACGGGGAACCCGTGTTCGGCGAGCTGGACTCGGTTCCGGGCTGCTACGCCATCTTCACCCATTCGGGTGCGACCCTTGCCCTCATCGGCGGAGAGCTCGTCGCCAACGAACTCGTCGACGGCGTCAAGGAGGAGATGCTGGCGACGTTCCGGCCGGAACGATTCGGGCAGTCACAGGTCGCCGCAGCATCCTGACACCAAGGACGACGCCGCATCTCGGATCTCTCGACCCGAGATGCGGCGGCGTCTGACTGCGCCGGCGGCCCTGCAGCAGCGACGTTGAATCGACGACTGACTGACCTCAGGCCATGCCAGGCCCTGGCGGTAGAATGGCTGACATCTTCTGAGCATGAAGGGGGCGTCATGGCGACCACAAGGACGTTGTCGAAGGCCGAGATCGACCGATTGGAAGCACAAGTCGCAGCGGGTCAGCGGATGGCCGGCGAAGAGGAGACCGATGCTGACCGGACATTGGGTCGCCGAGTACTGGCTGGAGAACTGAGCGCAGACGAGGCGATCGAACAGCGACTTGCGCAGATCGATGAGAAGTACGGGCCCACTCGGTAGTCGAAGGCGCACGATGACCGGGGGCAGGCCTTGATGCCGGACCACTACACGTATCCCGGCACCGAGGTGCTGATAAACATTCCCGGCTACACAGACTCGGAGGCGTGGAAAGAGGCTGAGACAGCCATCATCGGCTTGCGCGCCCGTGAACTCGCGCTGCACCCGATCCCCGGCGACTTCGACCTGCCCCATCTGCAGGCGATCCACGCCCGGTTGGTCGAGGGCTTCTACACCTGGGGCGGGGAGCTGCGGGACACGAACACCGGCCCGGAAGGTACAGGGATGGCGCACTGTCTGCCGGAGTACATTCCCGCCGAATCCGCGCCGGACTTCGGTGCGCTCGCCGGGATGAACCATCTGCAGGCCCTGGATCGCGATGAGTTCTCGCGCGGTCTGGCGTGGACCTGGGGAGAAATCACAGCGATCCATCCGTTCCGCGACATCAACACGAGATCGCAGTTCGTGTTCTTCAATCAGCTTGCCGCCTCGGCGGGATGGCTGATCGATTGGAATCGGATCGACCCGCACGTGTTCGCTCACGCCCGCATCCGAGCCATCGCGGTCAGCGAGGACGGGATCGATGCTTTGCTGTGCCCGGCGCTGATCCCGTTCGACGCACATGAAGAGCCGGATGGCGGGTCCCGAATGCTCCCGTCCGCTGACGAATTCACCCGGCCGCGAGCAGCGCGAGAACCTGAACTGCTCGAACAGGAATTGCTTGCCGCGCTGGAGCGGCGAATCGGCGATCGTAACTGAGTAAGGCCTGTCCGCGACGCAGGCCCGCCGTGTGACAATGGGGAAGCCCTTCGCGCCTCACTTCCGAGGTGCACCGACCCCTAACTGCCGATCCCGAACCTCCGACACCAAGGGAGTCCCGTGCCCGTAATCGACTGGACCGAGGACGGCCACGCACACTCGGCGACCTGGCACTCGGAAAGCAACGCTCCCGCCCCTGACCGCGTTCTCGTCATCGGCGACGAGACCAACGCGAACACGGCCTACCGACTCGCGCGCAAGGGCACGGCGCTGCTGTGGCGCGGCGACTTCCACAACGCCCGGCAGCTGCTGAGTGCGATGGCCCGGCGGGTCGACCGCGACCTCTCTCGCCGAGGTGACCGGAAGACTGCGCGAGAAGCCTTCTTCGCTCAGCGTGAGGCGCGGGCAGAGCGGGCCGCAGTCCTCGGCCGGCTCATCGTCGAGCTCGACGCCGACCATTCCCTCAACCTGCGCCGTGCACCCGACGTGCGCGACGCCTGTCGAGACGCCTACGGCGAACCCGACTCGGCGATGTGCGTGTCCTTGACGGAGCTGCAGGGCGTGCTCAGCGCCCGCGGCTGGTACGAGAAGGGGGTGCCGATCCCGGCCCTGGACGCTCGGATTCATCCCCGCTACGGTGTGTTCTCCCCGGTCAGAGGCGAATACGTCCACCTCGTCGCACGTGCGCCCATCCCCGCCGAGGCGATCACCGCCTTCGATCTCGGCACGGGCACCGGGGTGCTGGCCGCCCTGCTCGCCCGGCGCGGGATGGAGGGCATCGTCGCCACGGACATCAACGAACGTGCCGTCGAGTGTGCGAACGAGAACTTCGCCCGCCTCGGGTGGTCGGACCGAGCCTACGCGGTCGAAGCCGACCTGTTCCCGGACGGGGAAGCCGACCTCATCGTCTGCAATCCGCCATGGCTGCCGGCCCAGCCCACCTCGGCGCTCGAACTCGGCATCTACGACGAGGATTCGTCGGTTCTCCACCGCTTCCTCGACGGCACGGCCGAGCACCTGAAACCGGGAGGCGAGGCGTGGCTGATCATCTCCGACCTCGCCGAGCATCTGGGTCTGCGGACCCGCTCGGACCTGCTCGACCGGATCGCCACCGCCGGGCTGCGGGTGATCGATCGGCTCGACACCACGCCGACCCACGGCCGTGCCACCGACGAGTCGGACCCCCTGCACGCGGCGCGCAGCCGCGAAGTCACCTCGCTGTGGCGGTTGGAGATCGCGACCGACTGAAGCGTGGCCGCCTGAAGCGCGATCCCGAATCGCTGGTGCTCTGCGGCAGATGCGAGCAGCCAGCGTTGGTGCCCCGCAGCATTGGCGCACGTTCGTGAGATCAGAGCCGGGCGAGCTTGTCCGGGTTGGAGATCAGGCGGATCTCAGCGATGCGTCCATCGGCTCGGAACTCGACGGCGATGAGGTCCGAGCGCCCATAGTGGTGCAGGCGCAGGCCGGTCTCGGCCACGAGCTGTGCCTCGGAGAGGCGGAAGGGCACCTCGGGGTGCAGCCGATGCGACTTCCGACGGATCCCTGTGAAGAACCGGCCGACCCGCTCGGCGCCGAAGACCGGGTTGAGGGCGCTGCGCACCTTGCCTCCGCCATCGGTCCACAGCACGGCCCCGGGTGCGAGCAGATCGACGACGCGTTCGAGGTCACCATCGGCGATCGCCGCCCCGAGCCGCGAAATCGCCTGCAGCCGCGCATTGTCTTGCAGTCGCGCGCTGCTCTGCACTGGCACACTGTCCTGCGGGCCTACCCCCGTCTCGGCGAGGTGACCGGTCTCCCGCAACCGCCGTTCAGCACGGGAGATGAGCTGGCGCACTGCGGCGGCCGAGCGATCGAGGATGACGCCGATCTCCGGGGCGGTGAGCTCGAAGGCGCGGTGGAGGATGAGGGCGGCGCGCGCCTCAGGCCGCAGCTGCTCGGACACGTGCAGCAGTGCGAGGCTGAGCAGCTCCCCGTTGGCCACCGCATCGTCGGGCAGCACCTCGGCAGAGATCGGTTCGGGCATCCACGGGCCGGGGTAGTCCTCCCGGGAGGCGGCCAGGCGGCGAACGCGGTCGATGGAACGGCGGACGCAGACGGTGGTCAGCCACTTCGGCCACGACCGCACGGAATCGGCATCGCCCTGTTCGCACCGGATCGCCTCGATCGCCACTTCGGAGACCACGTCCTCGGCCTCCCCGAAATCGCCGAGCATGCGATAGGCGATCCCGAGCAGGCGCCCCCGCTCGGCGCGCCAGGCCTCCGTCGCCGAGGTAGTCGTCGTCTCGACCGCGTCTCCTGAACGGTCTGCCGGGCGGGCGGACGGAACGGTCATTCTGCCCCCGTCCGCCCGCTCGGCGGCGGCGTCATTCGACGGGGTGCTGCGCATCGACCGGTGGGGTCACCTCGGCGGCGATGGAGATGCGGTTCCATACGTTGATGGTACCGATGGCGACGAGCAGATCACCGATCTCCTCGTCGCTGAAATGTTGCTTCACCCGGCCCCACACCTCGTCGCTGACCGAGTCGGCGGAGATCTGGGTGACGGCGTCCGTGAGGGCGAGCACGGCTCGCTCCCGCTCCTCGAAGAGCTCGCCCGCATGCTGCCAGCCGGCGACGGCGTGCAGTCGCCTGGCGGCCATCCCCTTCGACCGTGCTTCCGTGGTGTGCATGTCGATGCAGAAACCGCAGCCATTGAGGATCGAGGCGCGGATCTTGACGAATTCCAGGAGTTCGGGATCGACGGTGCTCCTGATATGCGCTTCCATCCTGCGGACGGCCGCGAACCCCTTCGGGCTCGCCTTCTCGAGGTTGAGTCGTGCCATGTCATTCTCCTTGTGCCGGTTCGACTGTCGGCGGCGGTGGCTCCGCTCGCCCGAGCGGTGGGGCTCACCCGGCGGCGAAGACACCGGCCCGGGCGGCGGAAGACCGCTCACCTGTGTGTCGAAGCCGGGCCGCGAAGTGTGACAGCGGGCCTCGGTTCGGAGCTCGTCAGCGTGGTTTCGCTTCTGTCATCGCCGAGAATCCGCGAGGTCTCGCCTCAGAGATCACCGAGGCTGGTGTTGGCTCCGCAGAGGACGACGCAGATCTTCTCCCCAGCCTGCGGCCGGTACCCACCGGGCGCGAGGATCCCCGCCAATGCCGTGGCGGCCGCGTGCTCGACTGCCACCCGATGCTCGTCCCACAGCAGCTGCCGGGCGTCCTTGATCTGCTCATCGCTGACGAGCACCGAGGTGACCAGGTCGTTCTGCGCCGCATGGAGCGCGAGCTCTGTCACCCGGCGTGCCCCGAGCGAATCAGCGGCGACCGAGTCGACCGTGACGTCGACGACTTCGCCGGCCCGCAGCGCGGCATTGAGGGCACGGCACTTCTCTGGTTCGACCGCGACCGTGTGCACACCATGGTGCTGCGCGGCTGTTGCCACCCCGGCGAACAGTCCGCCACCCCCGACCGCGACGACGACGGTGTCGAGGTCGGGGATCTGGGAGAGGATCTCGGTCATCAGCGTTCCGGCGCCGGCGGCGATGAGCGGGTGATCGTAGGCGTGGGAGGCAAGGGCACCGGAGGTCGCCACGAACTCCTCGCACGCGGCAGCCGCCTCGGCGTACTCCGATCCGATGAGCCGAACATCAGCGCCGTAGCCGCGCAGCCGATCGACCTTCACCGCAGGAGCGTTGGCCGGCAGGAACACCGTCGCGGGCACACCCTCCGCACCGGCCGCCCACGCGCAGGCAAGACCCGCGTTGCCGCCGGAGGCGATCGTGACTCCGGCGGCGGGCAGCGTGCCGGCCTCCATGTGTGCGCGAATGAAGTTCTGCGCACCCCTGGCCTTGAATGTGCCGGTGTGCTGCATGAACTCGAGGGCGAAGACAAGCGGTGACTCCGGGGAGGGTGCCGTGACCGTGACGGGTCGGACCCGACCGGCGATCCTCGTCGATGCCGACGCCACCTCGGCGTAGCTGAGTTCGTTCATCGGCACATCCTCTCTCGGGGGTTCATCTGCACAGTAGCCGATGAGTGGCGTGGATCTCCTCGCGCCGACTTGCACCGTATACCCAGGGAGGGTATAGATTGGGCACGACATAGATACACCCAGGGGGTATGCGAAGACCCCGGTGACCGTCCGAATCGAGAGGACCACGATGAGAAGGACTGCCATGAGCGAGAAACGAGCGGCCACAGGTGGGGCGCTCGCTCTGCTGGTGATCGCCACGGCCCAGCTGATGCTGGTGCTCGACGATTCGATCGTCAACATCGCGTTGCCGAGCATCCAGCACGAACTCACCGTCGACCCCGTCCACCTTCCATGGGTCGTCAACGGCTACATCCTCGCCTTCGGGGCACTGCTCCTCCTCGGTGGACGCATCGGCGACGTCTGGGGGAGGAAGCGGACACTGCAGCTGGGCCTCCTCGTCTTCGTTCTCGCCTCGTTCGTCGGTGGCCTGGGACCCAACGTCGAAACACTCATCGCCGCCCGCGCCGTCCAGGGCATCGGCGCGGCACTGGCCTCGCCCAACGCGCTCGCGCTGATCACCACGACCTTCGACGACCGGTCGATGCGGGACAAGGCCCTCTCGCTCTACGGCGCGATGAGCGGCCTCGGAATCATCCTCGGGCTCATCCTCGGCGGAGTCCTCACCGGCACCCTGGGATGGCGCTGGGTCTTCTTCATCAATGTCCCGATCGGGCTGCTGGCACTGCTCGGCACTCGCACCCTGACCGCGGGTGAGCCGCACACCGGGCGGATCGGGACCCTCGACGCGGTGCTCGGAACCGGCGGAATGGTCGCGCTCGTGTACTCCATCACCCGCTTCGGCGAAACCGGAATGGGGGATCCCATCGCGCTCGCCCTCGTCGCCACAGCCGCCGTGCTGCTGGTCCTCTTCGTGGTCGTGCAGGCCCGCAGTGCGAACCCGCTGGTGCCGCTGAGCCTGTTCCGCAGCCGGAATCGGTCCGGCGCCTACGTCTCGATGCTGCTGCTGGCCATCGGGCCGATGGGAACCTTCTTCATCATCACCCTCCATCTGCAGAACCTCGAGGGCTACGGTCCGCTGCAGACGGGCCTGTCCTGGCTCCCCTTCGCCCTGGGCATCTTCATCGGCGCGGGAGCCGGACCGAAGCTCATCCTCCGGTTCTCGCCACGGTTCGTCGCCGCGCTCAGCGTGGTCTTCGCGGCGGGAGCGACCTTCTGGTTCTCGCGCATTTCCTTCGACACCGCCTACTGGTGGCACCTTGCCCCGGCCATGCTGTTCCTCGCCATCGGCTACGGGATGGGAATCATGGCGCTGACCCAGGCCGCGATCTACGACGTGGAACCAGCCCGGGCGGGCATCGCCTCGGCGCTGCTGAATTCCGCGCAGCAGATCGGAGTGGCGATCGGCCTGGCCCTGCTGGCCGGGATCGCCGCCACGGTCACCGCGACCCGCATGGGACCGGAGGCGACCGGCGCCGAGGTGACGCCTGAGGCGCTGCTCGAGGGGTACCAGTTCGCGCTGATGGCAGGATCCATCGTCGTCCTCGTCGCCGGGATCGTCGCGATCCTCGCTCTGCGGGCACCGGTTCCGGCCGGGACTGACCGGGAACCCGTCTCCTGAGCGCGGGGCGAGTCGCCACCGCTGAGGCCTGGCTGAGCCGTAGAGTGGCGACGACGTCCTGTTTTCTCTCGGAGGTGCTGAAATGACTGCTGCGACCACAGACGGAGCAACCACTCCTGCCCCGATCCGAGCCGCCGTAGTCGGCTTCGGCACGTCCGGGCGGACCTTCCACGCGCCGCTTCTCGCCGACAGTCCGGACTACGTGATCTCAGCGATCGTGACGTCCGACGAGAATCGTCGCAGCGATGCGCAGTCGACCCACCCCGATGCGACCATCCATGACACGTTCGAGGACCTGCTCGAGCGCATCGACGCCGACGGCGACATCGATCTCGTCGTCATCGGAACCCCGCCCGCGCTCCACCGGGAGCAGGCGATCGCGGCCCTCGAGCGCGACCTCAGCGTCGTCGTCGACAAACCCTTCGCCGCCACTGCCGAGGATGCCCGCGCGATCTTGGAGGCGGCGGACGCCTCGGCGGGGAAGCTGAGCGTCTACCAGAACCGACGCTGGGACACGGACTTCCTCACCCTCAGCGCAGTGCTCGACGAAGGAGCGCTGGGTCAGGTGCGGACCTTCGAGTCCCGCGTCGAGTCGTGGAGCATGCGACCACCGGGCAGCTGGAAGGACAGCACCCCGGCCGCTGAGGGCGGCGGCGTCCTCTTCGACCTCGGCACACACCTGCTCGACCAGGCGGTGGTCCTGTTCGGCCCGATCAGCGATGTGTACGCCGAACTCGCCGCCTACAATCCCGACGCTCAGGCCGACGAGGACGCGTTCGTGTCGCTCCTGCACGAGAACGGGGTACGCTCCCGGCTGTGGATGAACCGCCGCAGCCCCGCCCCCGGCGCCCGCTTCAGCGTCACCGGTGACCAAGCGGCTTTCGTCAGCATCGGCAAGGACCCGCAGGAGGCGCAGCTGGGTACGGGAGTGCTGCCCTCGGAGGACGAGTACGGGACGCCCGAAGCCCCCGAGTCGATGCAGATCCACACCCCTCCGCAGCCGCCCACCGGCGGTCCCGGGGCTCCGGCGAGCACGAAGACGCCTGACATCGTGCGGGGAGACTACCCCGGCTTCTACCGGCAGATGGCGGCCGCGATCCGTGGTGAGGGCGACGTTCCGGTCGATCCCTACGAGTCGGCGCAGGTGCTCGCCCTGATCGAGAAGATCCACGCCGAGTTCCCGGTGCGCACCCGCGGCTGAGCCGCCTCGGCGGAGTCGCCTCGCGCGTCTCGGCGGCAACTTGTGTGCACTTCGCTTCGATCTGCGCCAACTTGTGTGCACTTCGCTTCGATCTGAGCGAGAAAATCGAACCGAAGTCCGCTCAATTTGGGCGGCTGCGTGCTGAAGCGCGGCCTGAGGACACGGTGCCCGTCGTCGTGCAGCGGACCCACCCGCCGCAGCGCGCACCCGCCGCAGCGAACCCACCCCCGCGCCTGAGCCACCTCAGGCGTGATGCTTCTCCACGCCGAGCGGAACTCCCTTGGTCTCCTTGACCATGCTGACGGCGATGAGGGAGATGACGCAGACGACGATCATGTAGACCGCGATCGACAGGGACGTGCCGGTGGACCGCAGCAGCGCCTCGGCGATGGTCGGGGCGAAGGCACCGCCGAGGATCGCACCGAGCGCATACCCGATCGAGACGCCCGAGTACCGGATCTGGGCGGGGAACATCTCCGCATAGAGAGCCGACATCGGTCCGTAGCTCAGGCCCATGCCGACGGTGAGGACGAGGATGCCGATGCCGTACAGCCAGATGTTGGCCGCATCGATCATGAGGAACGTCGGCACCATCCAGAGGATGAGCAGGCCGTAGCCGATCTGGAACGTGCGAATACGGCCCAGCTTGTCCGAGAGCGTCCCACCCCACATCGTGAACACGAGCCAGCCGAAGCTCGCCACCGTCGTCGCCAGAAGCACGGGCGCGCGGTCGAGCCCGACCGCTCCGCCCTCCTCGACCGGACGGGAGGCGTAGGCGGCGAAGAACGCGATGATCATGTATCCGACCGCGTTGTTGCCGATGAAGATGAGCGCGGTGAGGATGACCTCCCGCGTGTTCGTCTTGAACAGAGTCGACAGCGGAGCCGAGGATTCGGCGCGCCGCTCGGCGAGTTCGGCGAACACGGGGCTCTCCTCGACCCGGCGGCGGATGTAATAGCCGACGAGAACGAGGACGATCGAGAACAGGAACGGGATCCTCCACCCGAAGCTCAAGAACTGCTCCGGGGTGAGGACTGTGGTGAGGATCCAGATCACGCCGGTCGCGAGGATCATGCCGATAGGCACTCCGATCTGGGGGAATGCCCCGAACAGGCCGCGCTTGCCAACGGGCGCGTGCTCGACGGACAGGAGTGCTGCGCCGCCCCACTCTCCGCCGGCGGAGAAGCCCTGCAGGATCCGCAGGAACATCAGCAGGATCGGGGCCGCGACCCCGATCTGCGCGTAGGTCGGCAGCAGGCCGATGAGGGAGGTCGCCAGCCCCATGAGCATCAGGGTCATCACCAGCATGGCTTTGCGCCCGATCTTGTCGCCGAGGTGACCGGCGATGATCGCGCCCAGGGGCCGGAACAGGAATGAGATCCCCAGGGACGCCCACGCCATGATCTGTCCCAGCCCGGGACTGTCGGAGGCGAGCGGGGCGAAGAACTGGGACGCGAGGACGAGGCCGGCGGCCTGGGCGTAGATGAAGAAGTCGTACCACTCGATCGTGGTGCCGACGAGAGTGCCGGCCAGGACCTTGCGCTCCTCGGCGGTGTAGGACGGGACGGGGGCTGTGGGCATGAGCGGCTTCCCTGCCAATCGGATCGTGCGGATGTGGTCTGCGGACAAGCCTCGTTGCGTCCGAAGTGCGGACTGCTCCGTTGCCGCCGCCTGACTGCTCGGTCAGTAATTGTGTCGATCATAGGTGAGAAAGTGAGCCCTGTCACTCGTTTCAGTGACAATTACCGACCGATTGGTTAGTATCTGTCTGAGGAGCGAATGCCGTATTTCGGCGTACCCCCATTCTTCGAAGGAGAGCAGGCATGACGGAGATCCTCGGTTCTTTTGTGGCCGGATCCTGGCACACCCCGACGCCGGAGGGCCGCGGCGAAGCAGCGGGCGCAACCGCAGGCGGGTCGGCCCGAGCGGTCCGCGACTCCGTCACGGGAGAGCTGCTCCACCACGTGAGCTCGGAGGGGTTGGACTTCGGCGCCGTCGCCGACCATGCCCGTTCGGTCGGCGTCCCCGCGCTGCAGGAGCTGACGTTCCACCAGCGCGGCGTGATCCTCAAGCAGCTCGGCGCCCACCTGATGGAATGGGCCGCGAATTACCACGAGATCTCGTTCAGCACCGGGACCACGAAGCGTGACGCCTTCGTCGACATCGAAGGCGGGATCGGCACCCTCTTCACCTACTCGGGGGTCGCCCGCCGGCAGATGCCGAACTCGACGATCCACCTCGACGGGGGAGTCGAGCGGCTGTCGAAGGGCGGCAGCTTCGTCGGCCGTCACATCCTCACCTCCCGGCAGGGCCTGGCGCTGCAGATCAACGCCTTCAACTTCCCCGTCTGGGGAATGCTCGAGAAGTTCGCGCCGATGTTCGTCGCAGGCGTTCCCGTCGTGGTCAAGCCCGCCACCGCCTCCGCGCACCTGACTCGCGCGGTCGTCGCCGACATGATCGACTCCGGGCTGCTCCCCGACGGTTGCCTCCAGCTCATCTGCGGTGACGTCACGGGGCTCTTCGACCACCTGGCCGAGCAGGACGCCATCGCCTTCACCGGATCGGCCGCCACGGCGCGGCGTCTCGCGGACCTCGACTGCGTCAAGGAACGCGGAACCCGGTTCTTCGCCGAGGCGGACTCCCTCAACTTCTCCCTGCTCGGATCCGATGCCGCCCCCGGAACGGAGGAGTTCGACCTCTTCGTCTCCGGCGTCGTCGCCGAGATGACGGTCAAGGCCGGGCAGAAGTGCACCGCCATCCGACGGACGATCGTCCCGGAGCAGCACGCCGAGGCTGTGGCGGAGGCGCTGACCGCGAAGCTCGCCGAGGCAACCGCCGGGGATCCGCGTGAGAAGTCGACCCGGTTGGGGCCGGTGATCTCGACCGATCAGCGCGGCGACGTGCTCGACGCCGTCGACGAGATCGTCGCCGCCGGCGCCCGCGTGATCACCGGCGGCCGGGAGGCCTCGGACGCGCTCGCCGACCGCTTCCCCGGCGGCGCCTTCGTCGCCCCCACCGTGCTCCGGGCCGAAGATCCCTGGATCGATGCGGTTCACGATGTCGAGGCGTTCGGACCCGTGACCTCGCTCATCACCTACTCGTCCCTCGACGAGGCGGTCCGGCTCGCCGCCCGTGGCCGCGGATCCCTCGTCGGCTCCGTCGTCACTCACGACCCGGCGTTCGCCACGGAATTCGTGCGGAAGGTCGCCCCCTGGCACGGCCGCATCCTCGTCCTCGACCGCGACGACGCGAAGGAGTCGACCGGCCACGGCTCGCCCCTGCCCACTCTGGTCCATGGCGGTCCGGGTCGGGCCGGAGGCGGCGAGGAGCTCGGCGGTCTGCGGGGAGTCGAGCACTTCATGCAGCGCACCGCGATCCAGGCCTCGCCGGACATGCTCACCGCGATCTCAGGTGAGTGGGTGCAGGGAGCTGAGCGTCACCTCGGCGAGCATCCGTTCACGAAGTCCCTGGCGGATCTGCGGATCGGGGACGCGCTGGAATCGGAATGGCGCACGGTCACTCTCGAGGACATCGAGCACTTCGCGGAGTTCACCGGCGACACGTTCTATGCCCACACCGACGAGGAGGCGGCCGCGGCCAATCCGTTCTTCCCGGGCCGTGTCGCCCACGGGTATCTCATCGTGTCCTTCGCCGCGGGTCTCTTCGTCCAGCCCGACCCGGGGCCGGTGCTCGCGAACTACGGCCTCGAGGGTCTGCGCTTCGTCACCCCTGTCTCACCGGGCGACAAGCTCAAGGTCACGCTCACGGCCAAGCGCATCACGCCGCGAGAGACCGACGAATACGGCGAGGTGCGCTGGGACGCCGAGGTGGTCAACCAGGACAGCGAACCCGTCGCCAACTACGACGTCCTCACCCTGGTGGCGAAGGAGTAAAGGAGGCGCGGGGCTCCGAGCGCCAGGGAGGCTCAGGCCTCGAGGCCGGAGAATGCCATCGCGGTGACCGCGTCGGCGATGGTCTCGGGGCTGACGGGGTAGCCGGGGCGATACCACTCGGTGATCGAGTTGACCATGCCGAAGAGCAGGCGGGTGATGAGTCCGGGCGGGAAGTCGGCGCGCACGCCGCCCTCCGCGATCGCGGCGGCGACGAGGCCACGGATCTTCTCGTCGATCTTCCGCCGCTTCTCGAGCGCATCCCGCTCGACCGCCGAGTTGCCGCGCACCCGCAGCAGCAGAGTGACGGAGTGGTGGTATTCGATGAGGATGAGCACGCTGGCGTGGACAGCATGGCGGAGCTGTTCGAGAGCGGTGAGATCCGTCCGGTGGCTTTCTGCCTCGACGGCGGAGTCGAGGGCATCGGTGCCGCGGTTGATCGCCAGGCGGAGCAGCTCCTCCTTCGACTTCACATGGTGGTAGATCGCCGACTTCGTGATCCCCAGCTCCCGGGCGACCGTGTCCATCGACGTTCCGTCGTAGCCGCGGGTCACGAACACCTCGGTGGCCTTGTTGATCAGCGTCTCCCGGTCGTAGCCGGGGCGACCCCGGCGGTTGCGCTTGGGCGCTGCCGCAGCGGGGGTCGTCGGCACCTCACCGGGCGAGTCGGGCGTCGCGCCGGTTCCGCGAGCAGCGGCGGGTGCTGAAGGTGTCGATCGAGGCATGCCCATCAGTCTATCCAGCCGGTCGGATGCTGCTCAGCGGATGTTCTCGCGGCGGTCGATGATGCGTTTGAGCTTGCCGACCGACCGCGGCAGCTCGCTCGGGGTGCGCACGACCACGGTGGCGCTCACGCCGAGGCGCTCCTTGATCCGCTCGGCGACCTGCTCATCGAGGCCCTCGAGCTCCATCGCGCCGACGCCCTCCCGGTGCTCGACCTCGACGGTGACCTCATCCATTCGGTTGGGGCGGGTGAGCACGAGTTGGAAGTGCGGGCTGAGGTGTTCGAACTCGAACAGCACGGTCTCGACGTTGGCCGGGTAGACATTGACTCCGCGGATGATGATGAGGTCGTCCGAGCGGCCGGTGATGCGCGAGATCCGGCGGAAAGAGGGTCGAGCAGTGCCGGGCAGCAGGCTCGCCAGGTCATGAGTGCGATAGCGGATGATCGGCAGCGCTTCCTTCGTCAGCGAGGTGAACACGAGTTCGCCCTCCTCGCCGTCGGGCAGCACCTCACCGGTGAAGGGGTCGACGATCTCCGGATAGAAGTGGTCCTCCCAGATCGTCGGGCCGTCCTTGGTCTCGGCGGACTCGCTGGCGACTCCCGGACCCATCACCTCGGAGAGTCCGTAGATGTCGACGGCGTCGATGTCGAACGACTTCTCGATCTCCTTGCGCATCGCGTCCGTCCATGGCTCTGCTCCGCAGATCGCGATCTTGAGGCTTGTCGAGGTCGGGTCGATTCCCTGCTTGTGGAACTCATCGAGGATTGTGAGCAGGTAGGTGGGGGTGGCCGTGATGATGTCGGGTTTGAAGTCCTGGATCAGTTGGACCTGGCGCGGAGTCTGCCCGCCGGAGATCGGAACGACGGTGAAGCCGTGCCGCTCCGCCCCGTGCACGCCCAGCCCGCCCGTGAACAGCCCGTACCCGTAGGCGTTGTGGAGCATCTGCCCCGGCCGACCGCCGGCGATGCGGATCGAGCGCGCGATGAGGCTGCTCCAGACATCGAGGTCGCTCTGCGTATAACCGACGACCGTGGGCAGGCCCGTCGTCCCCGAGGAGGCGTGGATCCGCGCGACCTGTTCACGGGGGACCGCGAAGAGGCCGAAGGGGTAGTTGTCGCGCAGGTCCTGCTTGTTCGTGAAGGGGAGACGGGCGATGTCGTCGAGGCTCGTGATGTCCGCCGGGGTCACGCCGAGCTCATCGAAGGCCTTCCGGTAGAACGGGACCTTCTCATAGACGGTCGACACCGTGGTCTTGAGGTTCTCGAGCTGCTGCGCGCGCAGCTCGTCCAGACTCATCGTTTCACCTGAGTCGAGGTGGGTGTCAGCGCTTTCGCCGAGGCTGTTGGCGGTCATGGTGTCTCCTCAGGTGTTCTTCGGGGCGGGCAGGGTGCGGGATCGGCCGCGATAGACGGCGATGAGGTCGTCGCCGCGGGTGACGCTGACGTCATAGATCCCGGACCGCCCCTGCCTGACGACCTCGGCGGCGTGGGCGACGAGGTGATCGCCGACGTGCGTGGGTGCGAGGAAGGTGATGTCCCCGCCCGAGGCGACCGTGACCGAGCCGGGATAGTTGCAGGCCATCGCGAAGGTGGTGTCGGCGAAGAGGAAGATGTATCCGCCGTGGGTGATCTCGTGGCCGTTGGCCATGACGTCCGTGACGGTCATCGAGCACGTGGCCCAGCCGGGCCCGTGGTCGTCGAGAGTGATGCCCAGGTGCTGGGAGGCCCGGTCGTTGGCGTACATGGCTGCGGCGCCGGTGTTGTCGACGTGGCCGATGGGCCCGGATGTGCTCAAGGGAACTCCTCTTCGAGGCGGGGCGTCCGCAGACGATGGGAATAAATGACCATCTGGTCGTTAAATATAGAGTGATCCGGGTCTCATTCGCAATCCTGTTCTCGGATGCTGAGGGGCCGTGGGGTGGCAGAATGCGGGCATGGACGCTGTGCGACTGCACCTGAGGACCGACCGCACGCACCTCTTCCCGGGTGCCCGACTGACCGTCGAGGAGGTGGAGGAGGCTGCCGATGGTGGAAGCCAGGGGCTTGTGGGGAACGGAAGCCGGGGTCCCGGCGGGAATTGGGGTCGACGGGTGCTGCGGCCCGCCTCGGTGCACCTGGCCTTCATTGACGGCGTCGAGGTGGAGGCGGAGCTGCTGCAGATCGATGACCCGAGCGCAGGGCGCGCACGCGCCGAGGAGGAAGCCCCCGAGGTCGGGGGCGTGACGGCGCGGGCAGCGGGCGCAGACGCCGAATTCGTCCTCGAGGTTCCCGAGTTCCGGACCGGCGCCGGTGCGGCCATCCCGGCCAAGGCCTGGTCGATCTCGAGGGTGGAGAACGTCGCCGACGAGTTCGTCCTCGTCCTCGGCCGACGGGTCCAGGGCGCCTGAGCCTGGTCCGGGGCGCCGGAGTCCGAGCTCGCTCGCCGGCGAGGGGATGTGTTCTCGCCGAAAGTGCGGGTTTCCCTCGAGGGGTCCGGCTGTGGGCGGGAAGTGGTCCGCTCGATGAGTTCGTTTCTCGATGGCTGGATCGCTCGATGGCTGGCGCTCGCCGGCCGGGTCACGGCCGAACCGTTGCGCCTCGGCGAGGCGTGTGTCACACTAATACAGAACAAATGGTCAGTAATTGTCGAGCGCCCGGATGCAGGCTCGCGCACCCGCCCATCGTCGTCTCGGCAGTCCTGGCACATGGGTGGCAGTGAGCCATTGGCAGGGAACCATTGAGAGGTGGAGTTGTCATGACAGTCACAGAGTCGTCGACTGTGAATCCGGGCCCGGATCCGACTCTCGAGGCACAGTTCGCCGAGACGATCACGAACAAGGATCGCATCGAACCCCGCGACTGGATGCCCGAGGCGTACCGCAAGACCCTCATCCGCCAGGTCGCCCAGCACGCCCACTCCGAGATCATCGGCATGCAGCCGGAGGGCAACTGGATCTCCCGCGCGCCGTCCCTGCGCCGCAAGGCGATCCTGCTCGCCAAGGTCCAGGACGAGGCCGGCCACGGGCTCTACCTCTATTCGGCCGCCGAGACCTTGGGTGCCAGCCGCAACGAGCTCACCGAGAAGCTCATAGCCGGCAAGCAGAAGTACTCGTCGATCTTCAACTATCCGGCCCTGTCGTATACGGACGTGGGGACGATCGGGTGGCTCGTCGACGGCGCCGCGATCTGCAATCAAGTGCCCTTGTGCCGGACTTCCTTCGGGCCCTACGGCCGGGCGATGATCCGCATCTGCAAGGAGGAGTCGTTCCACCAGCGGCAGGGTTACGAACTGCTGATGACGATGATGCGCGGCACCGAGGAGCAGCGCGCGTCGGTGCAGGAGTCCGTCAACCGCTTCTGGTGGCCGGCGCTGATGATGTTCGGACCCCCCGACGACGATTCGCCGAACACGGCCCAGTCGATGGAATGGGGCATCAAAACCCACACCAATGACGAGCTGCGCCAGAAGTTCGTCGACATGTCCGTGCCTCAGGCCGAGGCGCTCGGAGTGACCTTCCCCGACGAGGGTCTGAAGTGGAACGAGGAACGCGGACACTATGACTTCTCGACCCCGGACTGGGACGAGTTCTGGTCCGTCGTCAAGGGCAATGGCCCTTGCAACGAACAGCGCCTGGCCCACCGGAAGCGGGCCTGGGACGAGGGAGCATGGGTGCGTGAGGCAGCCATGGCCTTCGCGGAGAAGTCCGCCGAGGAGGTCGCACGATGAGCGAGAACCCGACCCCCGCCTCGGCGCCGAAGGGCGAGACGGACACGACGGGGAGCGAGACGAGCACGCCGCGCGGCGAATGGCCGCTCTACGAGGTCTTCGTCCGCGGAAAGCGCGGACTCAACCACGTCCACGTCGGCTCCCTCCACGCCCCCGACGACCAGCTGGCCATCCGGCACGCCCGCGATGTCTACACCCGCCGGAACGAAGGCGTGAGCATCTGGGTCGTCCGCTCCTCCGAGATCACCGCCTCGAGCCCGGACGAGAAGGACCCCATGTTCGCCCCCAGCGGCGACAAGGTCTACCGGCATCCCACCTTCTACGACATCCCCGCCGATGTCCCGCACATGTGAGGAGACGATGATGACCTCACCCGATCCCGCCTCAGCGCCCGACGCCTCCACACCCGATCGCGCTTCAGCGCCCGACGCCTCAGCACCTGACGCCTCTGCCCCGAGCCATGCCTCCTCCGGCCCCGAGCCGGAGATCCACGTCGACCACGACGATCACGACAATGCCTACTCGGGACTGCTCGTCAACGACGCCCACTGGGCCTTCGGCACCGATTTCGAGGACCCCCTCGCCGGCGTCGAAACCACCGTTCCCGAGGGAGTCGACGCCGATGAGCTCGCCGCCTACTGCCTGATGCTCGGCGACGACGCACTCGTCTTCTCCCAGCGGATCTCGGAATGGTGCTCGAACGCGCCCGACCTCGAAGAGGACATTGCGCTGGCGAACATCGCGCTGGACCTGCTCGGCCAGGCCAGGCTGCTGCTCGCGCGGGCTGCCGCAGCCGACCCCGGTCTCGTCCCGCAGCTGCCCGAGGATTCACCCGTGCCCGACGAGGACCGGCTCGCGTTCTTCCGCGAGGACCTGGACTTCCGCAACGTCCGCCTCGCCGAGGTCCCGAACGGTGACTTCGCCGAGGCGGTCGCCAAGATCCTCATCTTCTCCACCTGGCGACTGGCGATCTTCGAGAAGCTTCAGGCCAGCAAGGACTCCGTGCTGTCGGCGATCGCGGTCAAGGGCGTCAAGGAGATGTCCTACCACCGGGACTTCGCCGCCCGGTGGGTGCTCACCCTGGCTCAGGGCACAGAGGAGTCGCGGCGTCGCGTGATCGCCGCCCTGAACGGACTCTGGCCGCTGTGGGCCGAGCTCTTCGAGACCCACCCGGTCGAATCCGCCGTCGCCGCTGCCGGCATCGGGGTCAACCCCGCCGAGATCGAGGGCGAGGTCGACGTCATCATCGAACAGGTCTTCGCCGCCGGCGGACTCGACCGCCCCGAACGCGGCGCCCTGGCCGGAGTTCGCGGGAAGAAGGGCCGCGATGGCCTCCACACCGAGGCGCTGAGCAGAATGCTCGCCGAGATGCAGGTCGTCGCCCGCGCCCATCCGAGGGGGCAGTGGTGACCGTGACACTCGAAACCGACCGCGCTGTGACACTCGAGACCGACACGCTCGCGCGCGCCCGGGCCGCCGCGGCTCGAGTCACGGACCCGGAGATGCCGATGCTCACCCTCGTCGACATCGGCGTCCTGCGGGACGTCAGCCTCGAGGACGGACGCGTCGTCACCACCATCACCCCGACCTACAGCGGCTGCCCCGCCATGGCGACGATGCGCGACGACCTCCAGCGCGAGCTTCAGGACGCGGGCTTTCCCGACGCCGAGGTGCAAGTGTCCCTGACACCGGCGTGGACGAGCGACTGGATCACCGAGAAGGGGCGCCAGGCGCTCGCCGTCGCCGGAATCTCTCCTCCCGGGGCGGCACCTCGGCGGACCGGTCCCGTCGCGCTGACCCTGCTGCCCACGCAGAGGGACGTCCACTGCACCTTGTGCGGTTCCGCGAACGTCAGACTGACCTCCGAGTTCGGCCCGACCGCCTGCAAGGCGATGTACCAGTGCCGGGGCTGCCTCGAGCCGTTCGAACACGTGAAGGAGATCTGAGATGACCGAGACGAACACGCTCGATCAGGTCCCGAATTCGATGGAGGAGAGGATCGGCGACCTGCGTTCGCGCTCGAGCTTCTACCCGCTCACCGTGAAGTCCGTCGAGCATCTCACCGAGGATTCGGCGGCGGTCACCTTCGATGTGCCCGAGGAGTACTCCGAGCTCTTCGACTTCGCCGCCGGGCAGTCACTGACCCTGCGGCGAACCGTCGACGGGGTCGAGCACCGCCGCTCCTACTCGATCTGCGCCCCGGCGGGAGCGAATCCGCGCATCGGGGTCCGGGAGATCCCGGACGGACTGTTCTCCACCTGGCTGGTCCGCGACGTCCGCCCGGGGGAGACCATCGAGGTCCAACCGCCCAGTGGCAGCTTCCGCGCGGACGCGAGCATCGGCGGCAGGCACCTGTGCATCGCCGCCGGCTCCGGGATCACCCCGATGCTCTCGATCGCGTCGACGGTGCTGAGCAACGAGGCCGCGAGCGTGACCCTGCTCTACGGCAACCGGACCACGAACTCGGTGATGTTCGCCGAGGAGCTCTCCGACCTCAAGGACTCCCGCCACCAGCAGCTCGACCTCATCCATGTGCTCTCCCGCGAGCCCCGTGAGGTCGAACTCTTCTCCGGTCGCCTCGACGCCGAGAAGCTGCGCCAGCTGCTCACCGTTCTCGTGCCCATCCACGACATGGACCATGTGTGGCTGTGTGGTCCCTTCAGAATGCTCGGCGACGCTCGCGAAGTGCTCGCCGAACTCGGCGTCCCGCCCGAGAAGATCCACTTCGAACTCTTCTACGTCGACGAGCCCCCGCCCGAGCTCATCCACGCGGACGCGGTTGTCGAGGGCGCCACCAGTGAGGTCACGATCGTGCTCGACGGACGCCGGACCACCTCGGCGATGTCACGGGGGACGACGATCCTCGACTCCGCGCAGCAGAGCCGCTCGGACCTGCCCTTCGCCTGCAAGGGCGGCGTGTGCGGAACGTGCCGGGCCAAGGTGTGCGCCGGCGAAGTCGAGATGGTCCGCAACTACGCCCTCGAGGACGCCGAGGTGGCCGCGAACTTCGTGCTCACCTGCCAGACCTTCCCGGTCAGCGACGAGGTCATCGTCGACTTCGACTCCTGACACCGGTTCGCCGGCGGTCCGGCGCTGCTGCTGGAGAGAGCACGAGCACAGGTGAGAGCATGAACACGCGGAGACCACGAGCGCTGGTGAGACGAGAGAGAAAGAGCAGGGCATGAGCGGGAGCGAACAGGGCACCAACGGGAACGCGCACCTCGGCGGGGACAGCGATCCACACGACGGTTCGCCACTCCTCGTCGAGGACCACGGCGATCGGGTCGTCATCCGCCTCAACCGCCCGGAGGTCCGCAACGCGATCGACCTGACCATGGTCGACGCCCTCCACGAGGTGTGCAGGAACCTCGAGGCCGATCCGCGGGTGGCGATCCTGACCGGAACCGGTGGGACCTTCGCCGCCGGCGCCGACATCGCGCAGCTGCGCGAGCGGCGACGCGAGGACGCGCTGGCCGGGATCAATTCCAAGATCTTCAACCGGATCCAGGAGCTGCCGATGCCGGTCATCGCCCTGGTCGAGGGCTACGCCCTCGGCGGTGGGGCAGAACTCGCCTTCGCCTGCGACTTCCGGATCGGAACGCCGTCGACGAAGATCGGCAACCCCGAGGCGGGCCTGGGAATCCTCGCCGCGGCCGGGGCGGCCTGGAGGCTGCGGGAGCTGGTCGGCGAGCCGCGTGCCAAGGAGATTCTCCTGGCCGGCCGGACGCTGAATGCGGAGGAAGCCCGGACGATCGGGCTGCTCAACGACGTCGTCGACCCAGAGGACCTCGAAGCCGCAGGCCAGGCGCTCGCGAAGAGGATCGCGAGCTTCGCTCCCCTGGCCGTGAGACTGACGAAGTCAGCGTTCCACGCACCCCGGGAGGCCCACCCGCTCATCGACAACGTGGCCCAGGCCGTGCTGTTCGAAACGGAGGAGAAGTTCGAGCGGATGGGCCGGTTCCTCGCCAAGCGGGAAGCGAAGCGAGCGACCCGCGCCACCGACCCTTCCGCGGAGTCCGCGGCAGAACCCGCCACCGACCCTTCCGCAGAGTCCGCGGCAGATACACCGATGAAGGAGCAGTGATGAGCGAAACACCCGGCGTCGAGGCGACGTCGCGGGTTCCCGAGACGGTGGGAGTCTACGGCGGAGGACGGATGGGCGGCGGAATCGCGCACGCCTTCGCCGCCGCCGGCGCCCGCGTGATCGTCATCGAGAACGCCGAGGAGTCGGTGACCGCGGCGCGGGAGAGGATCGACTCCTCGATCGAGAAGTCCGTCTCGAAGGGCATCGAGGTTCCCGGAACGGTCGAGGTCGTGCGCGATCCGACCCTGCTCGACCAGGCGCTCCTCGTCATCGAGGCTGTCCCCGAGGACGTCGAACTCAAGAAGCAGGTCCTGGCCGCGATCGCCAAGTACGCACCCGCGGCGAGCATCGGCACGAACACGAGCTCCCTCTCGATCGACGAACTCGCCCAGGCGCTGCCCCGCCCGGATGCCCTCATCGGCCTCCACTTCTTCAACCCCGTGCCCGTCAGCGATCTCGTCGAGGTGGTCGTCGGCTCGCAGACCCGGCCGGAGCTCGCCTCGGCGGCGAAGACCTGGGTCGAGGCACTCGGCAAGACCGCCATCACCGTCCAGGACTCACCCGGATTCGCCTCCTCCCGCCTCGGCGTGGCCCTGGCGCTCGAAGCGATCCGGATGGTCGAGGAGGGGGTCGCGAGTGCTGCGGACATCGACACCGCGATGACGCTGGGCTACCGGCATCCCATGGGCCCGCTGAAGACCACGGACATCGTCGGTCTCGACGTGCGGCTGGGCATCGCCGAGCACCTCGAACGCGAGCTCGGGCCCCGCTTCGCGCCCCCGCAGCTCCTGCGGGACAAGGTCGCCGCAGGTCAATTGGGGCGCAAGACCGGCCAGGGGTTCTACGAGTGGTGAGGTGAGACGATGACCGAGATCAAATTCGAACGGGCGGGGCAGGTGGCGACGATCATCCTCGACGGCCCGGAGTCGCGCAACGCGCTGAATGCTGCGAACCTGCGCAGCATCGGCGATGCGGTCGCTCAGATCGCCGGGGAAGTCGTTCAGTTCACCAGCGAAGCCGCCCAGCCGGGCACCGGGGTCCGCGCCCTGCTCATTCGTGGCGAGGGCACAGTCTTCTGCTCCGGCCGCGACATCGCAGGTATCGACGTCGAGACCGATGACGCCCGGGAGTTCCTCGCCGAGGTGTTCTCCCCGGTGTTCGCGTCCATCCGGGCGCTGCCGATCCCCGTCATCGCCGAAGTCCAGGGTGCGGCGCTCGGACTGGGGTACGGACTCGCCGCCGCCGCGGACATCGTCTACGCGGCCGAGACCGCGAAATTCGGCTCCCCGTTCGCCGCGATCGGTGCGATGCTCGACTCCGGCGCCCATCACATCTTCCTCGACAGGTTGGGCTATCACCGGACGATGGACCTCATCGTCACGGGTGATTTCATCACCGGCGCCGAGGCGGCCGCCGCCGGCATCGTCTCCCGCGCAGTTCCCGCAGCGAACCTGCGGGAGTTCGTGGACGAGAAGCTGGAGCGGATCGTGTCCGGACCGGCGCAGGCATACGCGATGGAGAAGGGGTTCGTCCGGACCCTCGCCGACGAGCGGCCTCCGCTTGCGCAGGTCCTCGCCGAGGAGGCACAGCTGCAGGAAGCCGCGCGTCACACCCCCGACTATGCGGAAGGCTTCAGAGCCTTTCAGGAACGCCGTCCCCCGAAGTTCCGGTAGGCCGGCGCCGAGCGTCGCTCAGCCGAGTTCGACCCCCAGAGCGTTGAGCGCGGTGTAGACGCCGACGAGTCCGATCGCCACGGACGAGATGACGAGGAAGACCGCGAACCCTCTGCCGCCCTTGACTCGGTCGTCGGTCTCCGTCCTCCGCAGGTACCAGGTGCCGATGACGACAGCCAGAAGGAAGATACCGGTGGCGATGCCGCCGATCGTGATCATCACTACCGGTGAACTCACAACGAGGAAGAGGATTCCCCAGAGGACAGGCAGGAGGACAGTGAAGAATCGCAGCCACCTGTTCCGGGCACTCGGATCCTTCCAGTCGAGGACGCCCGTGTTCGCCAGGAAGTTCGTCCACATCCGGGCATGCGACGGAATGGCCGCCCACAGCGTCGAGCCGAGCACGGCGACCGCGCAGATGAGGAAGATGACCCCGGCCCAGCTGCCGATCGCGTCGGTGTACATCTGAGACAGAGTGGTGATCATCTCATTGCCCTCGGGGATCAGACCCTGGGGGTGGAGCACCGCGGCGCCCATGATGTAGAAGGCGATCGTCCCGAGGGTGTAGATGATCCACGAAATGAATGCGTCCTTCTGCATGACCCCGATCCAACCGTTCGCCCGATCGACCCACTCCTGAGAACCGTCGTTCGGTCCGGTGTAGCGCGCGTAGCCCTTCTCCACACACCAATAGGTGTAGAAGGCGATCTCATCGGCACCCACTCCCGTCAGGCCGAACATCGCCACGGCGATGCCGATCATTCCCAGGGGCAGGTGGAAAGTGAGCCCACCGGCGACATCGCTGAGGCCGTAGGGGAACGGAGTGAAGGGGAGGGAGAGGGCCAGTCCGATCGTCGCAATCGAGAAGGTGACGATGAGAACGGTTGCGATGCGCTCGATGAGACCATATCTGTTCGACCACAACATGGCGATGGACCCGATGACGATGATCGCGGTCCAGACCCCGAGGGAGAGTGGGCTGAGGGGATCCGAGCCGATCGGGATCATGATGCTCATCGCGGCCGCAGTGCCGCCGACGATGCCGCCCATTTGGACGATCTTGCTCAGGGCCATCAGCAGCCACAGGAATGAGATCCATCCCGTCCGACCGAACCGGGGCGGCACGCGGTTGAAGCCGGTCAGACCCGGTTCTCCTGTCGTGATCGTCCATCGGGCCAATTCGACCTGAACGGCGACTTTGACGGTCGTCGACAGGACGACCATCCACAGCAGGACGAATCCGGCCTGAGCGCCGAGGGCCGTGGTGGCGATCAGTTCGCCGGAACCGACGATCGATGCGCTCGTGATGATTCCCGGGCCGAGATACTTCAGGCTCCCCACCCAGCCTTTGGGCGGTTCCTTGATGTCCTCCGCGCGCAGAGTGTAGGGGTCGTTCGGGGCCGTTGACTGCTTGTCTGTCGCTCCAGGCGAGTAGGACATGGAAGCACTCCTTTGTGAATTCCGTTGTTTCTCGTGGACGTGGTGGCGAATTCGAGGGCGGGGACGGCTCAGGCAGAACCGCCGGCCGCAGCGGTGGTGTTCGGGATGTGCGTCCGTCCGGTTCTTTCCCCGGCCCATCTGAGGATGAAAGCGTCCTTTCGTTGAGCCAGTTCGACGAGCTGCCTGCGGGTCGTCGGGTGGATCGCTGGGAATGGCGCTCTTGTTCGCTCGCTCGAGAGGATGCCGCCTTCCTTCATGAGGACCTTGGTGGCGAGCAGGCCGCACTGGCGATTCTCGAACTGGATGAGAGGCAGCATTTCCTCCCAGATCTCCACGGCATGGGCCCTGTCACCGCGCAGATGGGCACGTGCCGCAGTGCCCAACACATCCGGGATCATGCTGCTCGTCATCGTTCCTCTCGCACCGGCGTCGAAATCCGGGATCAGGGTCACTGCTTCTTCTCCGTCGAACAGTCCGGGCAGGTCTTGACCTGCGATCTCGGCGAGTCCGCGGAGTTTGTCGGCAGTTCTCGGAACCTCGATCTTCGCGTACTGCACCTGTGGGACTTCCCGGGCTATGCGAGCCATGAGGTCTACGGTCATCGGAGTCGTGCTCATCGGAGCGTCCTGGATCATGACCGGAATCTCCAGCCCATCGGCGACTCGTTTGAAGTACTCGACCACGCCTTGCTCGTCGACCTTCATCGATGCTCCGAAGAACGGGGGCATGAGCATAACCAGGGACGCCCCCAGCTCCTGCGCCTGCCGACACCGTCGAGCAGCGATCTTCGTGCTGTAGTGGCTGGTGGTCACGCAGATCGGCAGTCGATCTGCCGCTCGTTCCAACGTCGCGGTCAGAACTTGGTGGCGTTCCTCGTCCGTCAGCGAGAACTGCTCGGAATAGTTGGCCAGGATGCAGATGCCGTCGACTTCGGCGTCGACGAGGAAGTCCACGATGCGCTGCTGGCCCTCCAGATCCAGCTCTTCACCATCGGTGAAGGCTGTAGGGGCAACAGGAACAATTCCTTCGATGGTGGTCATGGAGATTCTGCTCCTCAGTGTGGATTGTGATCGTCATCGATCGCGAGAAGCCCGAGCACCTGTGCCCGTGTTCGAAATATCGACAGCTTGTCGCAATTTCGACAACTGTATTTCCGCCCTGGTTGAGGAGTCAATGGGGTGACGTTAAATTCCCACCATCGAAGACTTCCGGCGCCAACCGTCCGCGTGCAGCCTCGATCGCGGGCAAGCGGTCAGTCATCGCACGCTCTGACCTGAGCCCGCCTGGGGATACGGGGGCACAGGAGATGCGCCGCAGGGCCATTCGCTGCGGCGGATTCTGACTCATCTGGGGAGTCGGGGACTAACAGGCTCCGAGCTCTTCGCTCAGGCGGCGCGCACCGTGGCGCACGAGCTCGGCCCACTCGTCCTCGGAGCGCTGACGCCAGCGCATGTCCGGGACGGAGACGCTCAACGAGGCGACCACCTCGCCTCGGTGATTGCGGACCGGTGCGGCGGCGCAGGAGACGTCGGGTGTCGACTCTCCGGCTTCGAAGGCGACTCCCGTTTCGCGGATCCTCTGCATCTGGGCGAGAAGCTCTCGCGGGTCCGTGATGCTGCGGGGGGTCAATGCGGCGAGAGCGCCGGGCTTGGCCAACTCTTCCAGTCGGTGGTCCGGCAGATACGCCAGCAGTGCCTTTCCCACCCCTGTGCAACTGGCTGGGGCTTGGCCTCCCGTGCGCGAGATCATCCGCACGGCCTGAGTGCTGTCGATCTTGCACAGATAGACCACATTGAACCCGTCGAGGATGCCGACATTGACGGTCTCATCGCACTCGGCGGCGACTTGTCGGGCGACACGCTGCCCCACTTCGTGAAGGTCGAGCTGGTCTGCGAAGGCATTGCCGAGCCGAAAGACACTCAGGCCCAGTCGATATCGGCCGGTCGTGTCGTCGCGCTGGAGGTACTTGCGCTCAACGAGGGTCATCAGCAGTTCGTGCACCGAAGTGCGCGGAAGATTCGTCCTCTCCACGATCTCAGCCGACGCTAGGTCGCGATCGGCGTCGCCGAAGAGCTCCAGGATGTCGAAGGCCCTCATCAGGGCCGGAGTCAGTCGTGGCACGCGGCATACTTCCCATCGGTTTGCGTCTGCAGTTCGTATCGTACCGGCCGGGCTGGAATGTGATTGACAGCACACATGACCAGCCGCTAGCGTGTTCGGTATATCAACATCGTACCGAAATTTCGAACACAAGGTGGTTCTCATGACTGCGCCTCTGCCACTGATCCACCTTTACGCCGAAGACAACGTCGCTCTCGCACCCCAAGACACACCCGCGGGGATGCAGGTCAGCGCGGGTGGCCGCGTCCTCACGCCGACCACGCAGATTCCACGCAGCCATAAGGTGGCAGTGCGGGACATCCCTGCAGGAGAGGCGGTCTACCGGTACGGACAGATCATCGGCTTCGCCCACAGCGACATCCGGACCGGAGACCACGTGCATCTGCACAACCTCGACTACAAGGAATTCGACCGCGAGTACGAGTTCTGCGTGGACGCGAAGGAGGAAGAGGTCCTCCCTCTGCATGAAAGAGCGACGTTCAATGGCTATGTCCGCTCGGACGGCAAGGTCGGAACCCGCAATTACATCGGAGTGCTCAGCTCGGTCAACTGCTCCGCCACCGCGGCGAACCAGATCGTCCAACGCATCCGCTTCTCAGGCATTCTCGACGACTACGAGAACGTCGACGGAGTTGTGGGTCTGACCCATGGCACCGGATGTGGCATGGCTCAGGTCAGCGAAGGTATGGACATCCTTCGACGGACTCTGCGCGGCTATCTCAGCCATCCCAATTTCGGGGGATTCCTCGTTCTCGGTCTGGGCTGTGAGGACAACCAGATCAACAAGCTCACGCAGGAGGTGGAGCTGCGGTCCAACCTGCCGATCGTCTTCGCCACCATCCAGGAGCTGGGTGGTACCGGGAAGACCATCGCGGCCGGGGTCGACTACCTCACCGACATGCTCGCTCAGGTCAACCAAACCGAACGCACCACGGTTCCCGCCTCGGAACTCATCCTCGGCACCAACTGCGGCGGTTCCGACGCGTACTCCGGCATCACCGCCAATCCTGCTCTGGGAAACGCGGTCGACCGGTTGGTCCGACAAGGGGGAACTGGCATCGTCGGCGAAACTCCCGAGATCTACGGCACCGAGCACATGCTCGTCCGCCGTGCCGCCACCGAAGACGTCGCGCGCAAGCTGCTCGAGCGCATCGACTGGTGGCGCGGCTACACCACGAAGCACTCGGGCACCATGGACAACAACCCCTCTCCCGGAAACAAGGAGGGTGGGCTCACCACAATCCTCGAGAAGTCTCTCGGAGCTGTCGCCAAGGGAGGAACGACGACGCTCGCAGATGTCGTCGAATACGCCTCGCCGGTCACGTCAAAGGGCTTCGTCTTCATGGACACGCCGGGATATGATCCCGTCTCCGTCACCGGGATCGTTGCAGGAGGAGCCAACATCGTCTGCTTCACCACCGGACGAGGCTCCGCCTTCGGCTGCGCGCCGGTGCCGAGCATCAAATTGGCCACGAACACCGAGCTCTATGACCACATGTCGGAAGACATGGACATCAACTGCGGCGGGGTCGCCGACGGCACGACGACGATCGAGGAACTCGGCGAGGAGATTCTGCAGAAGGTCCTCGACGTCGCATCCGGAACTCACACCAAGAGTGAGGACTTCGGCTACGGCGACAAGGAATTCGTTCCCTGGCAGGTCGGGACTGTGATGTAGCTTCCGGTAGACCGGCGCCAAGCGTCGCTCACGGTCGCAGGTCCGGATCGGCTTCAGGCTCAGGATCGGAATCGGGTTCGGGTTGAGAACCAGGCCCGGACTCGGACTCAGGGCCCGGACTCGGAATCGGATTCGGGGTCCGCCTCGGCGCCGGGCTTCCTCGTTCTCCGCCAGCGGCGGAACGTGACGATCGTCAGCGCGATGACGAGGGCCCACGAGACGCCGACGGCGACTCCGTTGAGGACGGTCTGGTCGCCGATGAACGCGCCGATCGCGACCAGGGACATCTGTCCGGGCAGCGCCGAGAGGATGGTGGAGAGCAGGAAGGTGCGGCTGTCGACGCCCAGCGCCCCGCTGCCGTAGTTGACCGGCCAATAGGGGAGTCCAGGCATCAGGCGGGCGGTGCACACCGCGTAGAAGCCGCCGTCGCTGAGCTGGCTCTCGACCGACTCGGCGTGACTGCCGAGCAGCTTCATCACGGTGTCGCGGCCCAGGCCCCGGGAGATCCAATAGCCGCCCCAGCAGCCGATCACGACTCCGATCATCGACAACAGGGTGCCGAAGGGCAGGCCGTAGATCAGTCCGCCGGCGACGGCCATGATGGTGATCGGGATCGGGGTGGCGGCGACGAGGGCGTAGAGCAGGATGAACGCGCCGATTCCCCATCCGCCGAGACCCTCGATGTCTCTCTCCAGCGCATCGAGAGAGGGCAGGCGGACATTGAAGACCATCCACAGTGCCGCCAGCACCACGAGCCCGAGAGCGATGTTGCGCAGGATCACCGACCAGGGAACGCCGGCCCCGCTGTGAGAGTTCAGAGGAACTCCTTCATTTACATCGTGCTTCGGCTGGATCGTGCTTCAGCTGGTGCTTCAGCTGGTGAAGATCGCGACGGCCCGGATGGCGGTCAGGGTCAGCCCCCACAGCAGTCCGCCGACCACAACGACGGAGAGCAGGGTACCGACGGTCTTGTAGGCGCCTCCGATCGGACTCTGGGGCGAACCGGCGTCGGGGATGTCATGGTGATGGGATGCAGCGGTGTTCATGGTGGGTCCTCCTTCAGTCGTTGTGGGTGCCCGAGGGTGTGGTTGCGGCCTCGACCGCTTCCTCGTCTTCGAAGAACTTCTCCTTGACCGGCCTGATCAGGAGGTTGGCGACGAAGCCGATGGCCAGGGCGCCGACCATGATGAACATGCCCGGGGTGTAGAGGGCCGGTCCGGCCTTCCCGGCGGCCTGGCCGGCTTCGACGACGGAGTTGACGATGAACGGTCCCGCGACACCGGCGGCGGCCCACGCGGTGAGCAGTCGGCCGTGGATGGCGCCGACCTGGAAGACGCCGAACAGGTCCTTGAGGTAGGCGGGCACGGTGGAGAATCCGCCGCCGTAGAAGGAGATGATGACCAGCGTGGCGAGGATGAAGATGGCCAGCGAATTGCCGCCGAGGAGCGCGACGGCCAGGTACATGAGGACTCCGCCGCCGAGGTAGAGCATGTAGTTGTTCTTGCGGCCGAGGTAATCCGAGGTGGTCGACCAGACGAACCGACCGGCCATGTTGGCCAGCGACAGCAGCCCGACGTATCCGGCAGCGGCGGCCGCGGTCAGCCCGAAGTAGCTCTGGATCATGGGGGCGGCGTTCTCGAGGATGCCGATGCCTGCGGTCACGTTGAGGAACAGGACGACCCACAGCAGCCAGAACTGCGGGGTGCGGATCGCGTTGTTGGCCGAGACGTTGCCTTCGGTCTGCATCGGCTTCGCCTTCGCCGTGGCCGGGTCGAAGCCCTTCGGGGTCCAGTCGGGGTGCGGGACCCGGATGACGAAGGCGCCCGCGGCGATCACGATCGCGTAGACGATTCCCAGGGTGAGGAACGTCGGGGTCAGACCCGCGACGAGGTGCTCGGGATCGGATCCACCTCCGTAGAGGGCCATGAGCTGATTCGACATCGGGCTCGCGATGAGCGCTCCACCGCCGAAGCCCATGATCGCCAATCCCGTGGCCAGACCGGGCCGGTCGGGGAACCACTTCATCAGCGTCGAGACGGGGGAGATGTACCCGATGCCCAAGCCGATTCCGCCGATGACGCCATAGCCGAGGTAGACGAGCCACAACTGCCCGGTGGTGATGCCGAGGGCGGCGACGAGGAATCCGACGACCCAGCAGGTGCCGGCGGCGACCATCGAGGCGCGCGGTCCGGCCTTCTCGACCCAGGTCCCGAAGACGGCCGAGGAGATGCCGAGCATGAGGATTGCGATGGAGAAGATCCACCCGATCTCGACTTCACCCGCATCGAACTGCGACATGAAGGGGATCTTGAAGACGCTGAAGGCGTAGACCTGTCCGATGCACAGATGGATGGCCAGGGCGGCCGGAGGGATCAGCCACCGATTGAAGCTCTTCGGCGCGACGATCGCGGATCGGGAGAGAACGGAAGCCATGTCAGCCCTTCTTCTGGTGTGGATCGCCCCCTGATCGCGGTGGCGGCCAGTTCGGGCGGAAACGCATGTCCTTGTACAGGGTAGAGTGCGTCCGCGAATTTGGCGAGGACCGGTCGAGCGATCGGTTAGGCTCGAACCGTGTTGGACATCCTGACCGTCGCGCGAGAGCTCCTGTTCGATCCGCAGGCGCCGCAGGACGTCGCGATCGCCACGATCATCGCCGCCGAGGGGTCGGTGCCGCGGCCGGTCGGCACCTCGATGATGGTCGATTCGACCGGAGCCATTCACGGTTCACTGACCGGCGGCTGCGTCGAGGCCGCAGTCGTCGCAGCCTGCACCCAGGTGCTCGAGTCGTCGGACGCGAGGGTGGAGCGGTTCGGCTACAGCGCCGAGGACGCCTTCGCCGTCGGACTGATGTGCGGCGGCAGCATCGACGTCCTCGTCCTCCCGATCCGAGCCGGTGACCCGGCACTCGCGCCGGACTCGAGCGACCCCTCTGCGCTCGTCCTGCGCATCCCGCCTGCCGAAGTAGCTGATCGCGCCGAGGCTGCTGACCGTGCCGAACTTACCGACGCCCGCGGTGCCGACGGAGCCGGTGGGCCCCCGTCTCGATGGGCGACAGCGGTCCCGGACAGCCCGTCGGTCGATGCCCTCGAATGTGTGGTCCCGGCAGCGGTGGCGCCGGCGGCTGCCGAATCGGTGGCGGCGATGATCGGGGAAGGACGCACCGGCCGGGTCCGGATCGCCGCATGCGACGGCGACCGCGAACCGATCGAACTGTTCGTCGAGACCCGGACATCCCCGGCGCACCTGGTCATCCTCGGCGCCAATGTCTTCAGCCAGGCCCTCGTGCACGTGGCACGTCCCCTGGGCCGGCGGATCACGGTGTGCGATCCGCGTCCGGCCTTCACCGACCCCGGGGCCTTTCCCGGCGCCGAGGTGGTGCGCGCCTGGCCGCATCGCTTCCTCGCGGACCTCGCCGCCTCCGGTGACCTCGACTCGCGCAGCGCCGTCTGCGTCCTCACCCACGATCCGAAGGTCGACACCCCGGCACTGATCGAGGCGCTCGACCTCGACGTCGCCTACGTCGGTGCGATGGGATCGCGGCGCAGCGATCGGCAGCGCCGCGATGCTTTGAGGAACGCCGGGATGAGCGCCGAGGCGCTGAACCGTCTGCACTCACCGATCGGTCTCGACATCGGTGCGCTCACCCCCGCCGAGGTCGCGATCTCGATTCTCGCCGAGATCCTCGCCTCCCGTCACGGGCGAGCTCAGGTCGAGCCGCTCAGTCACGGTTCCGGTCCGCTCCATCCTCCGGCAGCAGACGACTCCCGGTAGCCTCCCGCTCCAGACTGTCCGACTCTCACTCCGGAGATGTCGCGTCCTGCTCGGCTGCCCCGACGCCTTCCCAGTCCGCGGGCACGTCGATGTCCCGACCGTCATCGAGATCCGAGCAGTCGATGAGCGCGACGATGTCCGGAACGGTCGCGAGCAGGTCCCGGGCCCCGACGTCGTCGTGGGCCGAAGCAGCGGCGGGTCCCACCCACCGCGAGTCGAAGAGGACCGGGTGCCCGCGCCGCAATCGTCCTGACCGGTCCCGGTGGGCGGCGGCCGTGATCGCTCCGGGGCGGTTAGCGGCGATGACCCGTGCGACTTCGGCAACCGTCAAGCCCGGACGGTCGACCGGAACCACGAGGACACCCCGGTCCGGCTCGGCCGCGAGCAGCCCGCACCGCAGGGACGAGCCCATCCCCGTCTCCCAGTCGGGATTGTGGGCGAGTGCCACCCGTGGATGGTCGTTGAGGAGATCGGTCACCGCTGCCGCTCCTGCACCGGTGACGACGATGACCCGCGAGCAGCCACCGGCCAGCAGGGTCTCCACAGCGGTCTCGACCAGCGTCGCCGAGCCTCGGCGCAGCAGTGCCTTGGGCCCGAGGCCGAGGCGGCGACCGGCCCCGGCGGCGAGGACGAGACCGACAGGGCTCACGCGTTCGGCAGGAACGCGTCGCAGAGCAGCGGCAGATCGCGGCAGCGCACGCCGGCCGCGTGATGGGCCGCATTGGCGATCGCGGCAGCGGCCCCGACGATGCCGATCTCCCCGATCCCTCGCGCACCGAGCGGCCCGGCCAGGGGGTCGTCCTCGTCGAGCCACATGGCCTCGATCTCGGGAACATCGGCATTGGTGGGCACGTGGTACTCGGCGAGGTCGTGGTTGACGACGTGGCCGAAGCGCGGATCGA
>NZ_JAPSIB010000021.1:19522-71269 GCF_031179145.1 Brevibacterium sp. | reverse complement strand
CCCCCCTGGTGTCGCCTCGGTGTGCCAGCCAATCTATACGGGTGACTTCTCCGACGGAACTCTTGACGATGCCTCATCGAAGGGTCCGAAAGTCAGGGCCGGAGCGTCCGAAAGTCAGGGAGTTCCGCCACCCCTACAGCTGGGCGAGGGCCTTGGCGATGCGCTTCTCCGACACCGGATGAGCGGTGCCCAACGAGTTGGCGTAGAGGCTCACCCGCAACTCCTCGAGGTCGATGACGATCTCGCGCCAGGTGCTCGGGACCGACACGACGGTCTGCGCCCAGTCGGATTTCGCAAGCTCCGGGAACCGGTTGCGGATCTTCTTGGACACATCGTCTTCCACTCCACCGACGCGGTCCATCAGCTGCCTGTCTCGGATCGGTGAGTTCTGCATCCCGTCGATGCGCACGACTTCGGCCTGCACCCACCGCGGCAGGTCCCTGACCATCGCTCCGGTCATCGCTGCCACCGCAGTGGCCGAGATGCGGGATCCGCGCCACTGCTGGACATCGGCGAGGTTCGACAGGATCGCCAGGGACGATGCCTTCGACACCTTCTTGTCGAGCTCGGTCGTCGCTTTCAGCGCGCGGATCAGGTGAGGCAGGAGATCCGAGCTGTCGAGAGGCAGCGCCGCCTGCACGGTCTTCTCCAGTTGGGCGAATTCCTCGGGTGTGGATACCCAGCTCGTCTCCGCCGGCCCCAGCTCCGACTCGACGACGCTGCGGATGCCGACTCGGAGCAGGGCGGAGAGCATCTCGTCCGACGTCTTCTGATGACCGGCGAGGATGAGCTTCTCGTCCATCGTCAGCCCATCACGCAGGTATTTGAGCGCATGCGTCGTGCCGATGCCGAGCAGAGTGATGAGCCCCTCCCGGCTGGCCAGACGCGCCTGCAGTGGCGTGTCGAAGGCGACGAGGTCGACGCTGGTCCCCCGGTCGGCCAGTCCGGGCACCACGCCTGCCTCGGCGTCGTCCGGATCGGCTAGGGTGCCGAACGACCACGAGGTCAGGCCTGTCCGGGCGGTGAACGAGACCTGTTTCTGGCGCGCTTTGCGCACCTGTGGCTTCGCCGTCGCCGTCAGCTGACCCAAATCCTCGCCGAGGCCGACGGTCTTCTTCCCATCGACGACGCGGAACCGGATCCGCAGGTGCGGCGGGATCCGTTCATGGTCGAAGTCCTCGGACCTGACCGTGATCGGCACCAGATCGTGGAGGCCTCCTCCGCCCGCACGTTCGCTGAGGTGCGCGGCGAGGACTTCCGGCAGGCTCCCCTGGTAGGGGCTGAGGCTGGGCAGGATGTCGCGGGCGACGTCGGGGGCCGGGACGAAGTACCGGCGCTTGCTCTTCGGCAGTGACCGGATGTAGGCGGCGACGAGCTCCTCCCGCAGACCGGGCACCTGCCAGGAGAACTCGTCCGGGTCGACGAGGGGAACTGCGGCCGCGGGGAGTTCGACGGTCACCCCGTCCTCGCTGCTGCCCGGGTCGAAGGAGTAGCGCAACTTGGCCTTCGTCCCGTCGGAGAGCTCCCATTCCATCGGGAAGTCGTCGGCCACCGAGGCGGTGAGCTCCTCACTGTCCTCGCTGAGCAGGATCGATGTGGTCAGATCAAGGACGTGCGCATCGCGGCGCTTCTGCTTCTTCCACCAGGACCGGAAGTCCGAAGCCTGGGTGATGGTGGCGGGAACGCGCTCATCGTAGAAGCCGTAGAGTGCGTCGTCCTGGTCGAGGACCCGCCGGTTGCGGGTGCGAGAGGCAAGCTCTTCGGCCTCTTCGATGACGGCCTGGTTGTGGTCGAGGAACGGGAACCGCTCGTGCCAGTCGCGTTCGATCAGACCCTTGCGGATGAACATGTCACGAGCGGCCTCGGGATCGAAGGTGCCATAGCCGACCCGGCGGTCGCTGACGAGGGTGACTCCGTACAGGGAGATCTTCTCGTAGACCATTGACGCGCCGGCCTTCGTCGACCAGTGGGGTTCGGAGTACTGGCGGGTGACGAGGTCGCCGGCGGCTTCGATGACCCAGTCGGGGTCGATCGCGGCGACGGTGCGTGCCCAGAGCCGGGATGTCTCGACCAGTTCGGCGGCCATGACGAAATCGGGGTTCTTCTTGAACAGACCTGATCCCGGGAAGATCGCGAACCGGGTGCCGCGGGCGCCCTGGTAGTCCCTCGTCCGCTCCGAGCGGGACCCGATCATGGAGAGCAGCCCGGTGAGCAGGGCGCGGTGGATCGCGGCTGCATACGGGTCGAGCTTCATGGATGCACCGGCTGGACCGGTCTCGCCGTTCGCCTGCCCGTTGCCCTTCTTGGAAGACTTCTTGGCCGCGCTGATTTCGGCGAACCCGACCTTCCCGCGTGGACCTGACTGAGTCTGCTGCGCGGGTTGAGCCGACCCTCCCGAACCGTGGGTACCGCGACTGCGCGACCCCTGGTTCCGTGACTCGGCCCCGGCATTCGCCGGACCCGAACCCTCGACGCCAGGATCCGGTCGGAGTTCAGGCTCTCCGCTGTCCTGTCGCCACGTCGGACGGTCGACGCGGACGCCGGCCGAGCCGAGCAGGGATCGGAGCTGACCGACGAGGTCCTGCCATTCGCGGATCCGGACGAAGTTGAGGAACTCGGCCTTGCACAGGCGGCGGAACTTCGAGCTCGTCAGGGACGCTTGAGCGTCCTCGAGGTAGTTCCACAGGTTGAGGTAGGACAGGAAGTCGCTGGCCGGGTGGGTGAATCGGGCATGCTTCTCATCGGCGGCCGCCCGCACCTCGGTGGGGCGTTCCCGCGGGTCCTGGATGGACAGCGCCGCCACGATCACGGTGACGTCTCCCCCGCATCCCGCTTCCGCGCCGGCGATGACCATTCGCGCCAGGCGCGGGTCGATGGGCAGCACGGACAGCTTCCGACCGATCGGGGTGACCTCGATCCGCCCGGACTTGTCCGTGGTCAGTGCCCCGAGTTCGGCGAGCATCGTGCGCCCGTCGCGCACGGCCTTTGCTTCGGGCGGGGTGAGAAAGGGGAACGAGAGGATGTCCTCGTCGCTCGACGCGAACCCGAGTTCGGTCATCTGGAGGATGACGCTGGCGAGGTTCGTGCGCAGGATCTCCGGGTCGGTGTACTCCGGCCTGGAGTCGAAGTCGGCTTCCGAGTACAGGCGGATGCAGATGCCGTCGCTGGTGCGGCCCGATCGGCCTTTGCGCTGATTGGCGCTGGCCTGTGAGATCCGTTCGATGGGCAGACGCTGGACGCGGGTGCGGTTGGAGTAGCGAGAGATCCTCGCTGTTCCGACGTCGATGACGTATTTGATGCCGGGAACGGTCAGCGAGGTCTCGGCGACGTTCGTGGCGAGCACGATGCGCGGACGCGAATGCGGTTTGAAGACCTTCTGCTGCTCTCCCGCGGAGAGGCGGGCGAAGAGGGGGACGACTTCCCAGTTGCTCAGTCTGGTTCGTCTGCGCAGGTGGTCCTCGAGGGCGTCGGCGGTGTCGCGGATCTCCCGTTCGCCGGAGAGGAAGACGAGGATGTCGCCGGGAGCTTCCTGGCTGAGTTCGTCGACGGCGGCGATGATGCCCTCGGTCTGCTCCTCGACGCCGGTCTCGTAGTCGCCGGAGTCACCGGGCCCGTCGACATCGTCATCGGCGACGTCCTCGATCAGCGGCCGGTAGCGGACCTCCACCGGGTAGGTGCGGCCCTCGACCCGGATGATCGGGGCGTCGTCGAAGTGGGCGGAGAAGGACTCGGGATCGATCGTCGCCGAGGTGATGATGATCTTGAGGTCGGGCCGGTGCTTGCGGACTTCCTTGAGATAGCCGAGGAGGAAGTCGATGTTGAGGCTGCGTTCGTGCGCCTCGTCGATGATGATGACTTCGTAGTCGCGCAGGAGTTTGTCACGCGAGAGCTCGGAGAGCAGGATTCCGTCGGTCATCACCTTGACGCGCGTCGAGTCGGCGACCTGAGCGGTGAACCGGACCTGGTAGCCGATGGTGGACCCGAGATCTTCGCCGAGTTCATCCGCGATGCGTTCGGCCACGGTGCGCGCAGCGATCCGCCGCGGCTGCGTGTGGCCGATCATGCCATTGACGCCCAAACCCAGTTCGAGGCAGATCTTCGGCAGCTGAGTCGTCTTCCCCGAGCCGGTCTCACCGGCGATGATGACGACCTGGTTGTCGGCGATGGCGGCCGCGATCTCGTTCCGAGCGGCGCTGACGGGCAGCTCCGGCGGGTAGGTGACCTCGACTGTCGTCGCTTCGCGGGCTGCCTTCAGCCGTGCTCGACGTTCACGATGATGTGCACCGGCCTTCCGTGGGGTCTTCCGCCGAGGTGGTCGTCGGCTCTGCGTGCCGGAATCCGTGGGCGAGGGTGTGTGCTTGTCCTGTGACATCTCGAACCCAGCTTAGCGGGATTCACCCGGAGCGGTTGAGACTGCCGCTTCGAGCAACGCGATTCGGTGTCGATCGTAGAAGGCGAGAATGCCGGTTGACCTTGACGCTGCATCAACCAATACATTCGATCCCATGACGATTTCGATGATAGACAGCGCCTTGGCAACCACGCGTGTTCTGGAAGCGGATCCAGACCTTCGCTCAGAGCTCGTTCGTGAAATGTGGGAGCCGATGGCAGGGATGTTCCACTTCGTTCCCGGCGGGGTCGATATGGCATCAGTGCACACTCAGAATTTCGGATTCTCCTGCGAGGGTCCGATGGGGCGACTCCGCGATGGGTTGGATACCCTCATCGCCGCCGATGCATGGCAGCGAATTGAGACTGCGCTTGAGCGTGGGATCACAGCGTTGGAATCAGCCGATCCCACCGTTGAAGTCCCCGACCTGCAGGTCCTTCTCGTACTCGGCGACCCAGGCAATGAGCATTTCATGGAGGTGGTGCAGGGAATGTCAGGCTTCGGAGGGATCAGCGGCTACATCGCCATCACCGTCTGGCCCACTCCCCTCGTTCTCGAACGGCTCGAGGCCATCGCTGTGCACGAGCTCCACCACAATGTCCGGTACTCGCCCGGAGGCATCGTCTGGAACCCTGCGACGGTGACCGTGGGCGAATATGTCGTATCCGAGGGATTGGCAGACGTCTTCGCAGCTGAACTGTACGGAGATGCCGGTTACACGCATTTCGTCGCGGAATCCACGCGCCACGATCCGGCTGTCCTCGCGAAAGTGACCAGCGGCCTCGACGGCACCGGGATGGAGGACTTCGCTGCCTGGGTCCTCGGGGACGAGACAGCTCGATTGTTCGGCGCTGAACCCGTGGGGCTGCCGACGGGAGCAGGCTACGCGGCCGGCACCCGGTTCGTTGATGCCTATCTCGACGCTGCCGGTGGCACCGCGGCGCAGAATGTCCGCGCTTCTGCTGCCGAAATTCTGCACACAGCTCTCCCCCGGCTGGGGCTCACGCAGAGGTCTAATGGGTGAACCCCTGGGCCTCAACAGACTCAGTGACACGGTCGAAGAACCGCACCACCTCGGCGAAGACCTCGTCGCGGAGCTCCGGCTGGTTGTGGATCTCGTGGCGGATGCCGGTCCACACCCGGGTGGACACGTCCGGGTGACCACCGTCGGCCAGCCAGTTGGCCACCTGATAGACACCGGCGCCGAATCCTCCGACGGGGTCCTGGTCTCCGGCAATGAGGAATACCGACGTCTCTCGTGGGATTCGGTGCGCCCATTCGGGCGAGTCGACACGAGCGTAGAGATCGCAGAACGCCGCGGTGAATCCCGCAGTGACGGCACGCTCACCGAGGTTGAAGGGATCGGAGGCATAGTCGGCGAGAACGGTGGCGTCGCCCGAGACCCAGTCGAGCGGGTTCGCATCCTTGCCGTATCGACTCAGGAAGGAACCCAGCAGCAACGCCATGCCTTCGGAGTCGACTGCCTCGGAGCCATCGCTGCGCACTCGTGCCGCCGCCAGCTCACGAGCTCTCCCGGCCTCGTTCATCATGCCGGTCGTTCCGCAGAACACTGCTCCCGCGATCCCGGGACCGTCCTCGGCCACGAACTCGCGCATGATCATCGACCCCCAGCTGTGTCCGAACACCAGGTAAGGGACATCGGGAACCAGGGACTGGGCGATCTCGCGCAGCTTCTTCTCGTCGTCGACGAACACATCGTAAGTGTCGGTCCCGCTCCGGCCCCAGCTGTCGTTGGCGGCTGCGGTCTTGCCATGGCCCACGTGATCGTCCATGGCCACGGCATAGCCCGCGTCGTTGAGCGCCACCACCAATGGCAGGTAGCGGCGCGAGTGCTCGCCGAAGCCGTGGGCGAGTTGGACGAGCCCGCGGCAGCGTTCCGCAACCGGGGTGTGCAGCCACGCATGCATCTCGTCGCGGCTGTTGCTCGAAGGGAACGTCAGGTCGTGCACTGCCATAGTGGTGCCTTTCGTGAGAGGTCAGCCGCCCCACAGTGGGGACACGCTCTTGTACAGCTGCTGGGCGCCGAGGACGATGAAGAGCAGAGCCGTGATCCCCAGGGCGATGTTCGTGTGGAGCTTGTTCGCCCACTCCTTCGGGATGCGCTTGCCGTTGAGGAGTCCCAGAAGGGTGAGCGCCAGGAAGGGCATGAAGAGAGAGCCGAGCACTCCGTAGGCGAGGATGAGACCGATCGGCTTGCCGAGCAGGAACAGCAGCATCGGAGGGAACGTCAGCCACAGCAGATAGAACTTGAAGTACTTCCCTCCGGTCAGGGTGTCAGGATGCCCGCCGGGCCTCTTCCGCATGTGGCCCCAGAAGTCGGCGAACATCAGTGAGACTCCATTCCACACCCCGATGATCGAGGAGAAGGACGCGGCCCAGAATCCGATGAGGAAGCCGGTGCCGACGACCGTGCCGTACTTGTCGTTGAGGACACTGGAGAGATCGACCAGGCCTTCGTCACCGGCGGAGATCGAGACACCGGCGGCACGAACCACCTCGGCGCCGACGATGAGCATCGCGATGACGAAGATTCCGGTCATCACGTAGGCCATGGAATTGTCGATCCGCATCACTCGCATCCACTTGGGCGTGTACCAGCCCTTCTCCCGCAGCCAGTAGCCGTAGGCAGCCAGGGTGATGGTGCCGCCGACTCCTCCGGCGAGCGCGAGCGTGTAGATGACTCCGCCTTCGGGAATCAGAGGGATGAGTCCTTTGAGCATGGCGGGAACGTTCGGCACCGCGATGACGGCGAGCCCGACCACGGTGACGAACATGATGCCGACGAGCACGGCCGTGATCTTCTCGAAGATGGCATAGCGCCCGAACCAGACCATGACGAATCCGGCCAGACCCATGAGCACCGAACACAGCGTGAGGTTCAGGCTCGGGAAGAGGGCGACCACGGGAAGGGCTGCCGAACTCATCGCGGTGGCGCCGTAGACGAAGCCCCAGATGAGGATGTAGGGCCCGAAGTACCAGGTGGTCCACCTGCCCAGCGACCTCCACCCCTCGAAGATCGTCAGGCCGGTGGCCAGGGTGAAGCGGCCTGCGCCTTCGACGAGGATGATCTTGAGGATGACTCCGACGATGACTGCCCACAGGAGCGCGTAGCCGTACTGGCTTCCGGCCACCAGTGTCGCAACCATGTCGGCGGCGCCCACGCCGGTCGCCGCGACGACCAGCCCGGGGCCGATGATCTTCCATTTCGCGGGTCCGGGAGCTTCAATGCGCCCGGATTCGATGTGTGATTCGGGAGAATTCGCCATGTGCACCATTTCATCACGGCTATTCTCGAAGTGTGACGAATGATGACTCCCGCAGCAGGATCGCCCGGCGGATGTTCCCGGACGGCGAGGATCCCGACCCTCGCTTCACCCTCGCCAATGAGCGCACCTTCCTGTCGTGGATCCGGACCGCGCTGGCGTTCATCGGTGGAGGCATCGCGGTCGAGGCGTTCACCTCGACGGTCTTCTCCGACACCCTGCGAGCCAGTTTGGCGATCGTGCTCATGGCGATCGGCTTCGTCCTCGCCGCGGGGGCGGCCGTGCGCTGGTTCCGGATCGAGACGGCGATGCGCCGCAAACGGCCACTGCCGCTGCCGCTCATCATCCCGATTGTCAGTCTCGCCTCGGCGCTGGGCGCGGGACTTCTCGTTCTCGTGTTCTCCGGTTTCCTGTGAGTCCTTCGGGCCGAGGGCGCGATTCCGACTCAGCGGAGCATGGTGGGCATCAGCCGCCGCACGCCGACCCGGGCCTCCAGCCCGAGCGCACGACGCAGTCCTGGCTGCGCACCGGTCTCACGCTCACCGTCGTCAGCCTCATCTTCATCCGCTGGATACACATCTTCCATGCGTTCTCGATCGCCGTCTTCGTCGTCTGCCTGGGTATGGCGATCTCCGCCATCGCGCTGCAGGTGCGCCGCTATCGCCTCGGCGTCCACTCCATCCGGGTCGAACGCGGTCGCCCCACTCCCCTGGCGGTCCTGTTCCTCACCACCTCGGTGTGCCTCATCGCGGCCCTGGGCATCGCAACGGTCCTGCGCATCACCGTGCGCTGAGCGCCTCACCTGCGGCCGAATGCCGGAACACCCGGGGGTCGGCATCCGAACCACCCGCGCCCTTCTCTACACTGGTGGTCATGAAGGATGCCCGTGAAGTCTCAACTGCCCCACTCGTCGCGCTCGGCCTCCTCGGCGGCTACCTCACCGCCCGTGAGACCGGGATCCGCCCGCTCGGCGGAGTCGTCCTCGCCGCTGCCGGCGCCTACGCCGCGCGCACCTGGTACGTGAAGAAGGGGTGGCCGACCACTTCGGCACTCAGCCTCGGATATCTGGGCGGATTCGGACTCTCGCACCCGCTGGCGAAGAAGATCGGCGCCTGGCCCTCTGTGCTCGGCGTCAGTGCGGCCACCGCGGCCGCTGCTCACTTCGCCGTCGACAAGGGCTGAGCCCATTCCGCCCTCCTCCGTCCGTATCGACGTCACTCCCGACCACTCCCTGCCCCCGCTGAGCAGGGGAAGCGAGGACGACCGGTAGCTCATGCTCGCAGTCTTCGAAGGCTTCGCCGTCATCGCGGGAGTGATCCTGTGCGGATTCCTCCTGGGCCGAAGCGAGGTCCTCGGTCCCAGCGGACAGCAGGTCATCGCCAAACTCGTCTTCTACGCCGGCACCCCGGCACTGCTCTATGTCACCGTTGCCGGAACCGATCTCGGCCTCATCTTCAACACTGCCCTGTTCGCAACCGGTGGCTCGGCCGTCGTCGTGGGCATCCTGCTCTTCGTCCTCACCAAATGGATCAGGAAACGCGGCACCGGCGAGGCGATGTTCTCGGCCTGGGCCGTCAGCTACGTCAACATCGGCAACCTCGGGATCCCCATCGCGGCCTACGTGCTCGGCGACATCGGCTATGTCGCCCCCGTGCTGCTGTTCCAGCTCATCATCCTCGCGCCCATCGGGATGGCAGTCCTCGACTCCTCGGGACAGAAGCGGCACGACCAGCACTGGTACTCGGCTGTGTTCCAGATTCTGCGCAATCCCATCCTGCTCGGCGCCGGTGCGGGAGTCGCCGCCTCGGCGACGGGATTCGAACTCCCCCGCTTCATCTTCGAACCGATCGACATGATCGGTGCGACCGCGGTCCCCGGCGCGCTCCTCGCCTTCGGCATCTCGCTCAAGGATGGTTGGGCGCTGCCGGTCGCCGGCACCCGCAGGCAGCTGTCCTACATCACCATCGTCAAGCTCGCCATCCAGCCGCTCGTCGCCTGGATCATCGGCGGCCCCCTGCTGGGTTACACCGGCGTCGACCTGCTCGCCATCGTCGTCACCTCTGCCCTGCCCACGGCGCAGAACGTGTACATCTACTCGATGCAGTACAAGCAGTCGGAAGCGCTGATGCGCGACGCCGTGTTCATCACCACGGTTCTCGCGGTCCCGACGCTCGTCATCGTCGCGGCGCTGCTCGGATAGCTGCGCCCCTCGCGCAGGCCGACAGCCCGGAGCCCTGCGCACAGCCGCCGGCCCCGCGTTCTGCGCCCGGTCGATCCGGGCCTCGTTGGCGTGTCCTCCCTCTGATGCTCCGCGCTGTCTATGACAATGAGACTGTGGCTGACGAGAAGAACGAGACCGAAGACCTCCTGAGCAGGCGGATGAGTTCAGGCTCCCACAGCGCTGCCGGAAAGCACTCCGCCCCTCCGGTGGAAGCGGCGAACGACCCGTCGACGGACACCGAGGCGTTCGATCCCATCAAGGACGACATCCTGCGGGAGGAACCCCGCCCGAGGACCGGTTCGACCTCGGCGGTGAAGGTCGCTCCGGCGTATCCCGCCTCGACTGACACCGGATCGACACGCGAAGTATCCACCGGCTCGACCCGGCAGGTGCCCGCGACGGCATCGGTGATGAGCGAGGAGGACTGGGCGGCCGTCTCCCGCGCCGCCACCACCTCCGACAGTCACGACCCTGAGTTCCCCGAACGACGGCGCACCGTTCTCGACGTCATCGGCATCATCTGGATCACGCTGGCGACTCCGTTCATCCTGCTCGCTCTGGCAGTCCGCTTCGTCGCCTCGGGGCTCTTCCTCAAGTTCGAGTACTTCCGCCCGGGATTTCCCGCCGATGAATTCGGGTTCGGCGCGGCCGAACGCGAGCACTACGCGACGTACGTCATCGACTACCTGCACAATCTCGATTCCCGTCGCTATCTCGCCGATGTCATCCTCCCCAACGGCGAGCCCGTCTTCATCTCCGAAGAGCTCGCCCACATGGCCGACGTCAAAGCCCTCATCTCCCTGCTCTACCTCATCGCCTTCATCGGGATCATCGGCGTCATCATCTTCGCCCTCGTCCTCTCCCGCAAGAACGGACCCGGCCTCCACCTCGGCGTGCGTCTGGGGTCGATCTTCACCATCATCTTCCTGGCCGGAGCTGCGGTGCTCGCCTTCCTCGGCTGGGACTCCTTCTTCCGCGGCTTCCACCAGATCTTCTTCAAAGACGGAACGTGGGAGTTCTACCTCGATGACTCCCTCATCAGGCTCTTCCCACCCCAGTTCTGGGTCGATGCCGGCATCGCCCTCGGCGGGATCGTCGTCCTCCTGGCCATCATCCTGTTCTGCTTCAGCTTCGCCGGCCACAAACGCCGCAGAGCTCTGCGCAAAGCCGCCAAGCACGCCTGAGCGGCTCCCACGATCCCGGTCGGGTGGTCTTTCCCCTTCCACCCGGCCGAAATCCCTTTGCCCGCCGAGGCGATGCCTGTGATGGGTGCCCGCCGATGCGAGGCCATCGCCTGCAGTCACCGAGGTGGCGCCTGTCACGGGTGGCCGCCGTTGACACCCGCCCCGCATTGCGACTGGGACACTTGTGAGGCACACGGAACCCCTTGAGCCCCTGAGAGCTGCCGAGTAGCGTCGGAAGTGTCCGCGACATCGATTTCTTCGAAGGAGCCGAGCATGTCCATGACCCATGACAGCGATCAACTGACTTTCCAGAATCCGGTGACGCGCTTCCCGGACATCACGCCTCCCAAGCAGGACCAGCCCGAGCCGGGACTCGACAAGGAGCTCATCCCTCAGACCGACCGCGGCCAGAACTCGTACCGGGGAACGGGGCGGCTGAAAGGCCGCAAGGCGCTCATCACCGGCGCCGACTCAGGGATCGGTGCAGCAGTCGCCATCGCCTTCGCCCGTGAAGGCGCCGATGTCGCACTCTCCTACCTCCCCGCGGAACAGTCCGATGCAGAGGAGATCCGCGACTACATCGAGCAGTCGGGACAGACTGCCTTCCTCTATCCCGGCGACCTGTCCGATCCGCAGTACTGCCGTGAACTCGTCGACGCCTCCGTCAAGGAACTCGGGGGTCTGGATGCTCTCGTCAACAATGCGGGCCGGCAGATCGCGGTCGAACAGATCGAAGACCTGTCCGATGAGCAGTGGGAGGCGACCTACCGCACGAACATCTTCGGCATGTTCCACGTGACCAAGGCTGCGGTGCCGGTGATGCCGGAAGGCTCGACGATCGTCAACTCGACATCGATCCAGGCCTACGAACCGTCGACCCACCTCATCGACTACGCGTCGACGAAGGCAGCGATCAACAACTTCACCAAGGGACTGGCTCAGCAGCTGGCGCCGCGCGGTATCCGGGTCAACGCCGTGGCTCCGGGACCGATCTGGACACCGCTCCAGGTCTCCGACGGCCAGCCCAAGGACGCCCTGCCGGAATTCGGCAAGAACACCCCTCTTGGCCGGGCCGGGCAGCCCACCGAACTGGCGCCTGCCTACGTCTTCCTCACCTCGCCGGAATCGAGCTACGTCCTCGGTGAGACGCTCAACGTCAACGGCGGAAAGCCCTCACCCTGATCGACCTCAGAACGCTTCCACCCGCGACCCGGGTATGGGATGATGGCCACACCCCGACTTCTGGTCATTCAGGGGTCGGGGGCCATCGTCCGCACGACAACAATGTTGGACAGTGATCGGAAGGACATCCCATGAGCAAAGAGAAGAAGCTGCGGGACGCCACCCATAGCCTCGATGAGAAGTTGGAGCCGGTCGCCGGCACCTCCGACATGGAATCGGGTGCCAAGGTGGGCTATCAGGAAGACGATTCCGAGGAGCGTCTGCAGCAGGTCGCGGATCAAGAGGGTGTGACCCTGATCCGGAACCAGGACGGTTCCCACACGGCCATCGACGAGTCGAAGGCCGACCTCGACGACTCCGACCTGAACGCCGGGGACACTCGCTCGAAGGACAGTCCTCCGTCCGAACCCCCGGACTGATCAAGCCGAGACTCGGACTGATCACATCTCGGCACGGACAGAACGAGCCGAGACCCGGTCGGATCGACGAGCAGAACTCTGCGCCCCGGTGGTGAAGCGTCCCGCCGGGGCACAGTTGTCTTCGCTCACTCCTGCTACTTCTTCGATGATTTCGTGCGCTTGGCGCTCTCCTTCTGCAGGGCGTCGACGAGTTCATCCTTGGTCATCGTCGACCGGCCGGAGACGTCGAGTTCCTTCGCCAGATCGTAGAGATGCTCCTTCGAGGCGTTGGCGTCGACTCCCCCAGCGGTCGGCCGGTCAGTGTTCTTGCCGCCCTTGCTCTGCTCGTCCGATGGCCCGGATTCCGGCTTCGGCCGCCAGGAATCACCCACCTTCTCGTGCGTGTGCTTAAGGGCCTGGTAACCGACGCGGTAGGCCCGCTCCTCGTCCCCGTATTCGTCCAGGGCGGAGTCATGCGCCTTCGCGAACGTCCGCTGTGCCTTCTCGTCCGACCTGCGCAGCGTCGACGGAAGCTCGGACTTCTTCGGCTTTCCACTCTTCGACATCATCGGCATCGTCATCACCTCTCATCGTCGGACTCTCGGTTCTTCGCAGGCTATCGCGGCTGGGAGTCGGTGCCAAGAGGCCGCAGTCGCTCAGTCGTCGACGGCGTCGCGACCGCGGCGCACGATCAGCGGGTCCGGTTCCAAGACGACATCGGGGTCCTTGCCCTCGTAGTCGAACTGATTGAGGAAATAGCGCATCGCGTTGAGGCGAGCGCGCTTCTTGTCGTTGCTCTTGATGGTGATCCATGGGGCATGGTCGGTGTCTGTGCGCCGGAACGTCTCCTCCTTCGCCTCGGTGTAGTCCTCCCACCGGCCCAGCGATTCGAGGTCCATGGGTGAGAGCTTCCACTGTCGAACGGGGTCGATCTGGCGGATCGCGAACCGGGTGCGCTGTTCGCGCTGGGTGACGGAGAACCAGAATTTCGTGACGTGGATGCCGGAGTCGATGAGCATCTTCTCGAAGACGGGTGCCTGCTCCATGAACGTCTCGTACTCATCGTCGGTGCAGAAGCCCATCACGCGTTCGACATTGGCCCGGTTGTACCAGGACCGGTCGAACATCACGATCTCACCGTTCGTGGGCAGATGCTTGATGTAGCGCTGGAAGTACCACTGCCCGACTTCGCGATCGGAGGGCTTGTTGAGAGCCACGACCTTGGCAGCGCGCGGGTTGAGGTGCTCGGTGAACCGTTTGATCGTCCCGCCCTTGCCGGCCGCGTCGCGTCCCTCGAACACCACCACGTGCTTGAGATCGTGGTCCTGTCCCCAATACTGGAACTTCAGCAGTTCGACCTGCAACTGGTACTTCTTGATCTCGTACTCCTCCCGCTCCATGAGTTCGGGATACGGGTACCCTTCCCGCCAGGTCTCGACGGCCCGGCCGAACGGATCGATGAGGCGAGGGTCGGGAGTGTGGCCGTCGTCGACGCGGTAGCCTTCGACGCGGAGTTTGTCGATGTACTCCCGCAGGTTCTCATTCGGCAGATTGGTCATAGGCGCTCTCCTCGACGTCGACTTCCTCTTCGGCGCGGGCCGCACCCAAGAGTGTGAGCCCCAGACTCAGGCACGGTACTGCGCCGAGGTGAACATCAGGTTATCCGATCGACGTCCCGTTTCGGGATGATTCCGAGGCTGATCAGCGGCGCGAGCGCCACTGCTGCGAACGCCAGCGGGTATCCCCAGACGGTGATGAGGGCGCCGAGGCCGGGCCCGAGTGCCGCCGACATCACGAACTGGCCGGTGTTCTGAGCGCCCATGGCCTTGCCCGCCCAGCGTGGTCCCGCGGCTTCCGCCACCGAGGCGAACGCGAGCCCGTTGTCGGCCACCGACACGGTTGCGGCGAGGATGAAGATGATTCCCGCGACGACCGGCATCGGGGTGAGCGACACCAGAGCGACGTGGCCGACGAGGATCACGGCGAGGACGGCGACGATGCGCATGAGCCCGACCCGGGAGCCCACTGTGTCGGACAGACCTCCGATGATCATCCGGCCGATGGCCCCGACGAGCTGCGACGCGGCCACCACCGACCCCGCCATTGTCGCGTCGACGTGCTGATTGCTGATCAGCCAGATGAGACCGTAGGTCGCGAACGCAAACTGCGGGACGACGAGAAGCGCGGAGGCGATGTGGATCCGCCACAGGAAGGAGTCGGTCCGGTAGGGGTTCCTCGCCGAGGCGGGTGTCTCCTCGACTTCCTGCACGGTCGGCGAGGGCTCCGCCCCGGACGATGGCACCGCCTCGGCGGGAGAGGACGTGGCCGTTGTGGCGGGGGGATTGCGGACGACGAGCACGCACACCAGTGCCATCACCGCGTTGATCGCAACGATGAGCCACAGGTAGCCGGGCAGTCCGTCGCTCGCGGCGATCGGGGGCACAGCCAGGGCCGCGACACTGGTGCCCAAGGGCGGAGCCATCTGCCGGATGCCCATCGCCAGCCCGCGGCGGTGACGCGGAAACCACCCCATGATCATGCGTCCGCTCGCCGAGTTCACCGAGGCGGCCGCCGCGCCGGAGGCGGCAATGAGGACGGTCATTGCCACCGGGGAGCCGACGACGAACAGCGCGAACCAGGTCGCCAAAGCGGTCAGAGAGATTCCGAGGATGATCGCCAGGCGTTCGCCGAAGCGATCGGCGAACGCTCCCCAGGCAATCAGGGTGAGGATGAGACCATAGCTCGGCGCGACGGCGATGGTGCCGGCCTGGGTCAGCGAGTAGCCGAGCTCAGTGCTCATGTAGGGGATGAGGAATGCCGGTCCCGTGATCGCGACGGTGGCCGCCATCTGCGCAACCACACTGATGACGAGGATCACCCACGCTTGTCCACGGGGCGCGATCTCGGTCATACCTCGAGATTAGCCGGGTCTCTACCCTGGCGTAACCACGTCTCGGATCGCGACAGGGGCGTTTACGTTATAGTGATCCTGGCGTCGCCCCCTATAGCCCAATCGGCAGAGGCAGTCGACTTAAAATCGATTCAGTGTGGGTTCGAGTCCCACTGGGGGGACCATGTCCTCGGCAGCGTCGGAATCGATGCCGGGACTCTTCGTGATTTTCCGTTCGGCGCACTCGGGTTCAGTCGGGCATGATGTCCCTATGACTTCGATGCTCCTGTCAGCTGGGAACCCGCCGCAGTTCGTGACCGGAATGGACGACTCGAGAGTCGTCGCGAACGAGGGTCCGGCGATCGTCCTCTCCGGAGAGGACGAACTGATGTCCACGCCTGGCTCAGAAGGATCGTTCTCGGTCGCCGACATCGATTCGATCTCCACCCTGGACGCAAGGCCCCTGGCCTACCGCGAAGCCGATGGGCAGTGGCAAGTCATCGGCTATGAGGCTGCCGATCACTGGTCGGCGCTCTCCCCCGACCTGCGCCGGCGTCTCCTCGCCGATCGCACCGCGGTCCTCAACGTCGAGGACTTCAAGGCGACGACGAACGGCGCGAGCGCATCGATGATCACGAAGAACTGGTTCTACTCCGGCCATCCGCGTCGGTACCGGATCGCCGGTGAGCTGCGGGAGCTCATCGAGGTGCTCGCAGCGATCAGTTCCCACCAAGACCGCTGATGCGCTCCCGGTTGTCGGTGATCGCCGAGGCATTGAGTTCGGCCCACCGGCGCAGCGTGGCGACAGGTTCGCGCAGAGACCGACCGAGGTCGGTCAGACGGTATTCGACGCGCGGCGGCACCTCGGCGTGAGCCTCTCGAGTGATGAGCCCGTCAGCGGCGAGCGAACGCAGAGTCGAGGTGAGCACTTTGGGTGTGATGCCCCCGATCGACTGGCGGATCTCGTTGAAGCGCAGCGGGCCGGACTCGAGGATGTCGATGATCAGCACCGTCCACTTGTCTCCGATCCGGTCGAGGATCACCCGAGTCGGACAGTCCGGGTCGAAGGCGTTGCCTTCCCAGCTGATTCTCATGGAACGCCTTTCATTAGTATCTTTGAGGTACGCGATATCTCGAGGATACCGTGGTGGCATCACCAGCACCTCTACGAAAGGAATCACCATGAGAATCGCACTTTTCGGAGCTTCGGGGATGGTCGGCTCACGAGTGGCAGAGGAAGCCGCTGCTCGGGGACTTGAGGTCACCGCCATCACCCGTTCGGGCACGGAGGTTCCCGGTGCCGTCGCCACCCTTCAGGGAGACATGGGCGACGCCGCCTTCGCCGCTGCGGTCGTCACCGACCACGACATCATCGTTTCGACGACCGGTCCGAGCCGCACCGGTGGCGACCACGGTGAATGGCTCGACGCCCTCACGACCATCGCTGCCGCGAGCAGCGACAAGCGGATCTTCGTCGTCGGCGGCGCAGGATCACTCCTCGTCAACGGCGGCATGCTCAAAGACTCACCCGACTTCCCTGAGATGTACAAGGCCGAAGCCGAGACCGGCACGCGTGCCCTGGAGATCCTGCGCTCCGGCGACTACTCGCCTTGGACGCTCATCTCCCCCGCCCCGGTCATCGCCCCGGGCGAGCGCACCGGCACATTCACCCTCGGCCTCGATTCGCCGGTCGGCGACACGATCTCGGCTGAGGACTTCGCGATCGCCATGGTCGACGAGATCGAGAATCCGCGACACGTCGACGCCCGCTTCACCGTCGCGAACTGATCTCTCCTCGCGGAGGCGGCGGCTGGGGAACGCCCGGCCGCCGCCTCCGCGCCTGTGGTCAATGCAGGGCGTAGTCGCTCGATGAGATCTCGAACCCGTGGTCGCCGTTCGTGCACACCACGCCGCGTTCCCGATCGACCGTGCAGGCGATTCCCCTGACCAGCAGCAGCTGGCCGTAGCCGAGGACTTCCGTGTCGGCGCCCCACTCCCCCGACGCCGATGCCAGGCTGTAGACGGGGTCGCCGTAAGCGGTGAATCGCGGGCGGCCCTGTGACTCGAGCTCGATCGCTGTCGGCTGCTGCTGGGCTCCCATATGGCTGACTGTGGGCAGGTCGTCGGGGAAGGCGTGGTTGTCGCAGCCGATGCGGTCCTCGATATAGCTGCAGTGGTGCTTCCTGGTCTCCGTCGTGAAGTAGAGCTCGCTGCCCGATCCTGCACCCTCGGCATGGTAGTTCCAGGGTTCGACGTGATATCCGGCCGGCACCGCGACTGTCGCCGGCCGGACGAAGAACCTCTGTCGACCCTTCTCGCACACCAAGGTCAGGGCGTAGGCCTTGACCTCGGCGTCCATCGGGAACACACACGACCACCCCTCGATGTCCGTGCCGTGTCCGTCGACGTGCCCGGAATCGTCGCCGTCCCCCTTGGCCAGACCGACGAGTGCCGCCCGAGCTTCTCGACAATCGGTGTCGGGCGTTCCCTGATAGACATTGGCCTTGAACTCTCCCGGCGCCTGCCCGCAGTGGCCGACCGGCAGCGGCTGCGCCTCGGCAGCCTCCCGGGGCACGCCCGAGGAGCTCCAACCGGTGCTCGTCGGCTCAGGGGCCCCCGAGGTTGCCGGTCCCGGAGCTGCGGGCGGCGGAGAGCTGCATGCGCTGAGCACGAGACACAGTCCCGCCAGAGCCATCGCTGCCTTGGACCTCATCCATTCAGGCTAGCCCCAGTCCGCCGTGCGTGGACCGGGGAAACTGTTACGACTTGGACACCGGGACCACACACGGGCAAGAGCGCAGCGCCCCCATCACCCCGAGCACAGATGACGCCGAGGCGGTGCCACCGTGTGGTGGCACCGCCTCGGCGCTGTCAGTCATCAGTTGCCCGCGGGGGCCGGTCCGGAGGAATCAGGCGTTGGCCGGTTCCTTCTTCTTCTGCGGAGCAGGCTTCGACGTGGCGGCCTCGACGAAGTTCTTGCGCGGAACGTCGAGGTCGACGAGCGGCATGGTGTCGCGGCCGAGCACGGCGTTGAGGATCCAGTTGCCGAACACCTTGACCTTGCGGTCGAGGCTGGGGATCGCGTAGCCGTGGTAGGCACGGTGCATGAGCCAGGCGAGGACTCCGCGGACTTCGAAGTCGCCCATCTGCGAGACGCCCTTGTACAGACCCAGCCCGGCCACCGAACCGATGGTCTTGTGGAAGTACTGCTTGAACTCGGTCTCTCCGCGCAGGGCGGCGAGGACGTTGGCGGCCAGAACGGGAGCCTGACGCACGGCGTGCTGAGCGTTGGGCACGCAGTAACCGCCTACTCCGCCTCCGGAGAGGTCGGGAACGGCAGCATTGTCACCGGCTGCCCAGGCTCCGTCGACGACTCCGTCTTCGCCTTCGACGCGGAGGTCGGCCCGCACGGTGACACGTCCGCGCTCGTCGATCGGCAGGTCGGAGTCGATGAGGATCGGGTTGGCCTTGACCCCGGCCGACCACACGATGGTGTCGGCGTCGAATTCCTCGCCGTTGGAGAGCTTGATGTGCTTGTCGGTGCAGTCCTCGAGGAAGGTCTCGAGGTAGACGTCGATGCCGCGCTCACGCATGTGCTCGACGACCCAGCGAGCCTGGGCTTCCCCGACCTCGGGCATGACGCGGTCCATCGCCTCGACGAGGACGAAGCGCACGTCGGCGTCGGTGAGCGTCTCGTACTGGGCCACCGCGGACCGGACGACGTCTTCGAGTTCGGTCAGCGCTTCGATGCCGGCGAACCCGCCGCCGACGAACACGAAGGTCAGAGCCTTGCGGCGCTCCTCGTCGTCTTCCATCAAGGACGCATCCGCGACGCGGGTGAGCAGGTGATCGCGGAGGGCGACGGCTTCCTCGATGCGCTTGAGGCCGATCGCGTTCTCCTTGACACCGGGGATCGGCAGGACGCGGGCGACGGAACCGGAGGCGAGGATGATGTGGTCGTAGTCGAGTTCGAATGCTTCGTCGTTCTCGGGTTCGACGACAACGTACTTGTCGGCATGGTTGATCGAGGTGACCTTGGCGGTGATGACCTCTGCGCCGGGCAGATTGCGGCGCAGCGGCACGACGGCGTGGCGGGGCTCGATCGATCCGGCAGCCACCTCGGGGAGGAAGGGCTGGTAGGTCATGTACGGGTTGGGGTCGATGACCGTCACGGTTGCTTCACCGCGACCGAGGTTCTTCAACAGGTTCTGTGCGGTGACCAGACCGAGGTAGCCACCACCAACGATGAGGATTCGAGGACGCAGTTTTGAATTTCTGATGAGTGCCATGAACCCATCCTAGAGCCTTGTGAAAACTTTCACGAATTCGAGGTCGAAGCCCAGATCAGAAGCGCAATAGGGCCTGTTTCTCACCGTCGCCGGTGGAGGAATGCGAGGCCGGAGAGCACCAGCAGAATGACTGCTGCGGCACCGCCCACGGCGAGGACCGCGTAGCCTGTCGTCGGCGTCGATTGGGAGGAGACGACGTCGGTGGGCGCCACCGCCTGTGGGCTGTTCGTCTCGTCGGGGGCCGCGGTCTCGGACTCCGAGGCGTCGGCGTCAGCGCGCCGGTGCATTGTCACCCAGTCGGTCAGGGCGTCGGCGGCGCTGGGCACGGACTTCGGGACGTCTGCGTCCATCGCCGCCACCGGGTCGATCCGACCATGGCCGACGATCGGATCGGGCTTGCCGTTCGAGGTCTGGCCTTTGTGTCCGGCGACGGGTGTGGCCGTCCCCAGCAGCTTCGCGGTCACCTCGTCGGCGCTGAGGCCCGGGTTCTCCGCGCGCATCAGCGCGGCCACCCCGGAGACGACGGGTGAGGCGAAGGAGCAGCCCTGGCCCTCGGCGTAGCCCCCGGAGTAGTAGGGAATCGGGATGTCGACGGCCGGTCCCATCAGGTCGACGGCGGTTCCGGGTGCGGTGGAGGCGGGAAGGACCTTGCCGTCCTTGCCGAGCCCGCCGACCCCGATGACCCCGGGAACGGTGGACGGGGACCAGGCCTGAGTCGCGCCTTGGGAGGCGTTGCCGACGCAGGCGATGACCATGACGTCCTTCTCATAGGCGTAGGCGAAGGCTTCGTCCCAGCTCTGCGGCCACGCGGGGTCATCCCAGCCGAGAGACATGTTGACGACCTTCGCACCAGAATCGACGGCCCACTTCAGCGCATCAGCGGCTTGGTCCCGGGTCGATCCTGACCCTTTCGGCCGATCGGGTCCCAACCACATGGAGGCGGAGAGGATCTCCGCATCGGGCGCCACGCCCGTCGGCCCGGGGCCTCCGCCCTGGCCGGCGATGACGCCGGCGACCGCCGTTCCGTGGTGGATGGTGTCCTTGCCGCCGATCGGGGTCGTGCCGTCCTTGCCCAGCCCGCTGAAGTCCTTCGCCTCACCGACCACTCCTTTGAGATTCTCATGGTCGGCGTTGACGCCGGAGTCGATGACGGCGACCTTGACGCCCTTGCCGGTGGACTTCTTCCACATCTTGTCGATGCCGTAATCCTTGATGTACCACTGTCCCGGTCCGGCTTTTGGGGCGGCTTGAGCTGCCGAGACCGGGCTCATCACCAGTCCCAGCACGAGTGTTCCGACGACGGCGATCCGCGTCAGCGCGGACGGTCGGCGCACGGCCGGGCCCGCGATGGGCGGAGTCGAAGTCTGGGCCTGGAGGGAGTCCATCATCGGATCCGGTTCACTGCGGCGGTCGTGTGAGGTCGAGGGCGATGCCGTCGAGGATGTCGGCCTCGGACACGGTGATGTCGAGCTCGGCGCCTGCGGCAACGACCGCGGCGTCGATGCGGCGCACGATCCGGGAGAAGAGGAGCCCCCCGGCGGCGATGACGTCGACTCGCCCCGGGTGCATGTAGGGCAGTGCGGCTCGCGACTCGCGGTCCATGCTGAGCAGCTCGTCCGCTTGCCGTTCGATGTCGCCGACGCTCAGGTGGGCCCCGTGGATCCGCTCCCGCTGATAACTGTCGAGGTCGAGGATGCCGGCGGTCAGGGTCGTCACCGTCCCGGCCACACCGATGAAGGTGCGTGGGGCGGAGAAGTCGAGGATCTCCGCGGCCTCATCGAGGTGCGATTCGATATCGGCGACCGCGGCCGCGATCTGGTCGGTGTCCGGGCGCTCGACGGCCATGTGCCTCTCGGTCAGACGGACGGAGCCGATGTCCATGCTCACGGCCGCCTCAACACCGCTGGTGCCGAGGACGAGTTCGGTCGATCCGCCGCCCAGGTCCATGACCATGAAGGGGCCGACGTCAGAACTGCGTCCGACGGTGGCCCCGAGGAACGACAGCTGGGCCTCCTCGTCACCTGTGATGACGTCGGGCACGACCCCGAGGATCCTGAAGATCCCGGCGAAGAACTCGTCCCGGTTCCGCACATCGCGACTGGCGGAGGTGGCGACGAACCGCAGCTTCTCGGGCTGGTACTCGGCAGCCACCTCGGCGAATTCCTGGGCGACGGCGAACGTGCGCTCCAGCGCTTCGGGAGCGAACTCCCCTGTCGCGTCGACCCCTTGTCCGAGGCGCACGATGCGGGTCTCGCGGCGCAGCTCGCTCATGGTGCCGTCGTCGTCGACGTCGGCGATGAGCAGGCGCAGGGAATTGGTCCCGCAGTCGAATGCAGCTACACGCATGGAGTGGTCCTGTTTCTGGGTCGGTCCTGGGTCGTCGAGGGGCGTCGTTCCAGACTACTCGGTCGGATCGCTCGCCGAGGCGCTGGTCCGGTCACGAAGATCCTCGGCTGGAGTGTCCGTCTCGACCGAGCTGCCGGCGTCGGCGCCCGGATCGCTCTCGGCAGAGGTGACGGCTGGGGTCGGCACGTCGGTCATCAGCCCCATCGCACGGTCCCCGATCGGGTTGACACCGGGCCCGGCGGCCAGAGCATGCCCGACGAGCGCGTGGAGGCATTTGACCCGGGTCGGCATTCCACCGGCGGAGAAGTCGCTGATCTCCTCCACCTCGGCGATTCCGACCTTCTGCCCGATCGCCGAGCGTGTGGCCAGGTACTCCTCGTGGGCGCGCCGGTAGGCGGCAGCGAGCTCTTCATCGGTGGAGAGCTCGGAGGTCCATTCGGCCATGATCCCCGCGGCCTCGAGCCGGGAGCATTCGGCTACGAACGCCGGATGGGTGAGGTAGAACGTGGTGGGGAAAGGAGTGTTGTCCTCGAGTCGCGGCGCGGTGGCGACCACGAGAGGCTCCCCCGAGGTGCTGCGCGCGGCGATTCCCACGACTCCGCGCGGGATGCGACCGAGCTGCTCTTTGAGGGTGGCGAAGTCCGCCTCGGTGCACTCTGTGATCATCAGCCCTTCTCCACGGTATTGCCGACCATGTGGATCGACTCCAGCAACTCAAGGTACCAGGCCTGTTTGCCCGATGGGCGCTGGGCGTCGGATTCGGCGCCGGGCAGAGCGTCGCGATTGATGACGATCACGGCGTTCTCGCCCTTCTGGACGTAGTACTGCTCCTCCCGGGCCCGGCGTGCGATGTAGGTCGGGTCGTTGAGCTTGTCGTTCTTCTCCTGCAGCGCCTCGACCTCGGCCCTGGTCGTCGAGATCTCGTTGTTGAGCGCAGCGATCTGCTGCGCCTGCTTGAGTGCGGAGTTGATCGAGGGCAGGAACATGACGAGGACGAGAGCGATGACGACGAGGAAGATTCCCGCGCGCCAGGACAGCCGGTGGCGGTCGTTGTGCGCATGAGCTTCCACCACCGGAGCCGGGCGACGCCGAGGTGCGGCTCTGCCCGGGGCCGATCGGGGGGCGCTTTTCTTGGGCTTGCTCGGAACCATGTCTCTTTCCGCTGCCACCGGGGATTGGGAAGGCGGTCGCAGCACTTCCAAGTGTGCCGTGTCCGCAGCTCAGGCGCGAGGATTTCCGCGCCATGGCGTGTTCACATCCACCATCCGATACAACGCGTCCAGAACCGCGAGACGGACGAGCGGGACCAGGCGGCAGGGCTGGAACCGGGCGGCGAGGAAGGGGCCCATCAGCGGCCAACGACACAAGTCCAGCCCCGCCCCAGGAGGTAAGCACTCGCCATGTCCACCCCCAGCCGCAATTCCCTCCCCTGGCTGCAATTTCTCCCCTCAGCTCCGCAACTTCCACCCTTAGCCTCAAACCTCACGGCTGGGTCCGCAACTTCTACAGTCAGCGGCAGAACACCCCTATGCAGAGGTAGGAATTGCGGTCGCACGGTGCCAGCACAGCACCAAGTCCGAATCGGCGGAATTCTCGTGACCACCCTTGAACGGACGCTCATCGACGTGGCTCGCCACTACAACCTCGACATCTCGGTGGCGATGCTCGACAGCGCCTTCCATCGAAAGCTCACCAGCATGGAGACGATCCTCGCAGCGCCCGATCAGTGCACGAAGAAGAGGAACACGAAGAAGATGAGATTGGCTCTGGACCTGACTGACGCAAGACGCGAGTCCCCGGCGGAGTCGATCGCCGCCGTCCGCTTCTTCCAGTACGGAATCACCGGAATGGAACCGCAGGTGGTCTTCAGGCACGAATCACTGTCGAGAGACATCCGCGTCGACTTCTGCCACAGAAGCGCCCGGCTCATCGTTGAGGTCGACGGCATCGGCAAGCTGTACCTGAACTCCGGCGTTCCGCGTGAGGAGCTCGAAAAGGAACGTCGACGCGAACAGTGGCTGCGCGACCTCGGCTATCTGGTGATCCGCATCAGTTGGAAGGAACTCTTCCAGGAGCGAAGGTTCATCGAGATAAGGAGGGAGTTGATGCGGATCGCATGAGTTCCCACCCCGGCATGGGTACCGGCAGCCGCAATACACCCCCTTGCACGGGTGGAGAACAGATTCAACGGTGCGAAGCGCGAAGCCGCGGGGAGGACTGAGGGCTGCCGGTATGAAATGAGGTTGACTCTGAAACGCCGAGGCGGGGGTGAAGCGAGCGATCAGCTCACTTCACCCCCGCCTCGGCGAGGATCCGGGTCTCGGGTCCCACCGTCAGACGGTCAGACCTCCGGGCTCAAGCTCAGGAATCAGGCCTCGAAGCGCGGGAACGCCTTCCGGCCGGCGTAGCGGGCGGCATCGCCGAGCTGCTCTTCGATGCGCAGCAGCTGGTTGTACTTCGCCACGCGCTCCGACCGGGCCGGGGCTCCGGCCTTGATCTGGCCGGCGTTCGTGGCGACGGCGAGATCGGCGATCGTCGTGTCCTCGGTCTCACCGGAGCGGTGCGAGATCATCGTCGTGTAGCCGTTGGTCTGCGCCAGCGACACTGCGTCGAGGGTTTCGGTGAGCGTGCCGATCTGGTTGACCTTGACCAGCAGCGAATTGGCGGTGTCGTTCTCGATGCCGCGCTGCAGGCGCTCGGGGTTGGTCACGAACAGGTCGTCGCCGACGAGCTGCACCTTGGAGCCGATGGAGGCGCTCAGCGTCGCCCAGCCCTCCCAGTCGTTCTCGTCCAGCGGGTCCTCGATCGACACGAGCGGGTACTTGCCCAGCAGGCCCTCGTAGTAGGCAGCCATCTCCTCGGCCGACTTCTTCGCGCCTTCGAACTCGTAGGATCCGTCGCTGTAGAACTCCGACGATGCCACGTCGAGGGCCAGCGCGATGTCGCGGCCAGGCCGGTGACCAGCGGCTTCGATGGCCTCGAGGATGAGGTCGAGGGCTGCGGCATTGGATTCGAGGTTCGGTGCGAAGCCGCCCTCATCGCCGAGGCCGGTCGCCAGTCCGCGCTCCTTGAGCACACCCTTGAGCGCGTGGTAGACCTCGACGCTCCACTGCAGTCCCTCGTGGAAGCTCGCGGCTCCGATCGGGGCGATCATGAATTCCTGGATGTCGACGTTCGAGTCGGCATGCGATCCGCCGTTGAGGATGTTCATCATCGGCACCGGCATCACATGCGCGTTCGGCCCGCCCAGGTAGCGGTAGAGGGGCAGGTCGGCGGACACGGCGGCGGCGCGCGCCACGGCCAATGAGGTGCCCAGGATCGCGTTGGCACCGAGGCGGGACTTGTTGGCGGTGCCGTCGAGTTCGATCATGGCCTGGTCGACCAGCCGCTGATCGTCGCTCTCGAGTCCGACGATGACTTCGTTGATCTCGTCGATCACCGCGTCAACTGCATTGGTGACGCCTTTCCCGAGATAACGCTCCGGGTCGCCGTCTCGCAGCTCCACCGCTTCGAACTCGCCGGTGGAGGCACCCGAAGGCACTCCTGCCCGACCGACGGACTCGTCGGCCAACAGCACTTCCACCTCCACGGTGGGATTTCCCCGGGAATCCAGGATCTCGCGGGCATTTGCGGCAATGATCTCAGCCACTGACAACTCCTTCGTGTTGGTTTCACATGGGGGAACATGCGCCTGCAGGCCAGCTTAGTGCACCTGTGGGCAAGGCTCATTCTCAGTCCATGGGCACGACCCCGGTCCGCAGGGGCGTCCCCGGTCTGCGCCAACGTCTCAGTCCGTGGGCACGACAAGGGCCTGACGCAGGAGCGTCGGAGTCTGCGGGTCCATCCCGTGGTCGAGCAGGTACCCCTCGATTCCGCGGTTCCCGTAATCGTCGAGGATGCGGTCGAGGGTTGTCGCCAGCAGCTCCGGCGGCGCGGCCGTCGCGGTGGTCGCGAGGTCCCCCGAGATGCCGGCATCGGCGAAGTTCCTCATGATCGCCTCGAGGAACGCACCGGACAGGTGCTGCTGGGTGGCGGAGTACTCGGCGAGGATGTCGTCACGGCCGACACCGAGGAGTTCGTGGATGAAAGCCGCGACCACACCGGTGCGATCCTTGCCGGCCGAGCAGTGGAAGACGACTCCCGCCTCGGCGTGCTCGGCGATCGCGTCGACCGCGAGCGCCAGTCTGGACCCGAAGTGCGAGATCATGAGTTCGTAGATCTTCTCCAGTGACCGTTCGGAGAGATCCATGCCAGTGGCCTCCGCCGCCGCTTTCATCTCCTCTCGGCTCTGGCGCTTCACGGGGAAGAAGAGGTCACCGAAGACGGGCAGTTCGATGTACTCCACGTCGAGGCCATCGAGGGCGTCGGGCAGGTTCGCCCGCTCACCGATGTCACGCAGATCGATGACCGTGCTGATTCCGAGTCGGACGAGGTCGGCGCGCGCCTTGTCGGTGAGCTGAGCGAGGCCGTCCGCCCGGAACACCGTTCCCGTGGTCACGGAGTATCCCCTCGCCGAGGTGACCGCTGCGTCCGCGTCGGACATACCCGAGCTGCCCAGGCGCCAATCGTCCGCCGAGGCGGTGCCCGGATGACTGTCAGCGGCGACGGCGATCGCGGCGACCGTCGCCGGGGCGGCAACCGGTGCTCCCCCGATGTCCCGGAAGTTGAAGGTGCCTTCGATGTCGATTCTGTCCAGGCTCACTGCTGCGCGTCCTTCCGTTGCCTCTCGAGGGATTTGATGCGCGTGTACTCGGCTTCGACGTCGGCCAGCGGCGCCATCCGGCCGTCCTCCGCGTCCTCGCCGAAGGCGAACGGGTGCCTGCGGATGAGCTTCTCCTCGAGCCTGTCGATGATGAGTTGCAGCGTTCCACCGTACCGAACGTCCGTGCCCTCCCCGTCCGAACCGACGGCACGGGAGTCATCCGGGCCGGCGGCGCTGCTTTCGTCGAGCAGCGCCGAGTGGAACAGCACCTGGTAGAAGACGTCGCCGAGCTCTTCGATCAGCGAATCACGGTGGGCCGCGCTCGGCTCCTCCCGGTAGTCTTCGAGGGCTTCGATGAGCTCTTCGGTCTCCTCACGCGCGAACTTCTCCAGGCTGCCGTGGTCCTGAGCGCTCGACCACGGGCAGCGTCTCCGCAGCGCAGCCATGGCCGCAACGACCCCGTCGGTGCCCGGCCGGCCCGTCATCCGCCCACCCCGACGGGTTCGGATTCGACCACGGGGACGATCGCGTCGAGGAACTGGTGGGCCCAGCGGAGGATGTCGGAGTCGGTCATCTCCTTCGCCCCGAAGCCGTCCCCGGTCATCGGCTTCGGCACGAGCACCGAGCGGATCGTGGGTTTGAGCAGCGACTTCGGGTACAGACGTTTGAGCCGCACGACCTGTGAGTCGGCCAGCTCCACCGGTCCGAACCGGATGAAGTTGCCCTGCATGACGATGTCGTTGATGCCCGAGGCCTTGGCCCGGATCCGCAGTCGGGCGACATCGGCGAGCACGCCCACCGGGTCGGGGCAAGGACCGTAGCGGTCGACGAGTTCGTCGAGGACCTCCCGCAGCTCCTCCTCGTTGGCCGCGGCGGCGAGCTTCCGGTAGGCCTCGAGACGGAGACGCTCGTGTTCGACGTATTCGGCGGGCAGGTGCGCGTCGACAGGCAGTTCGATCCGCATCTCCGCTTCGGGTTCGGTGGCCTCACCACGGAAGTTCGCGACCGCCTCGCCGACGAGCCGCACGTAGAGGTCGAAGCCGACCCCTTCGATGTGTCCGGACTGCTGACCACCGAGGAGGTTGCCGGCTCCGCGGATCTCGAGGTCCTTCATCGCCACCTGCATTCCGGCCCCGAGCTCCGTGTGGGCGGCCAGGGTCGTCAGCCGGTCGTGGGCGGTCTCCGTCAGCTGGGTCTCCCGCGGGTAGAGGAAGTAGGCGTAGGCGCGTTCTCGTCCGCGGCCCACTCGTCCGCGCAGCTGATGGAGCTGCGAGAGGCCGAAGCGGTCTGCCTGATCGATGATGAGGGTGTTCGCGTTCGAGATGTCGATTCCGGTCTCGACGATCGTCGTGCACACGAGCACGTCGAACTTCTTCTCCCAGAAGTCCACGATGACCTGCTCGAGGCGCTGCTCATTCATCTTCCCGTGCGCGATCGCGATCCGCGCCTCGGGGACGAGTTCGGCGATGTGGGCGGCGATGGCCTCGATGTCCCTGACCTTGTTGTGGATGTAGAAGACCTGCCCCTCGCGCATGAGCTCACGTCGGATCGCGGCCTTGATCTGCTTGTCGTCGTACCTGCCCACGTAGGTGAGCACCGGGTGACGCTCCTCCGGCGGGGTGGCCAGGGTCGACATCTCCCGGATGCCGGTGACCGCCATCTCCAGGGTGCGCGGGATCGGGGTCGCTGACATCGCGAGGACGTCGACGTTCGTTCGCATCGCCTTGAGCGTTTCCTTGTGCTCGACGCCGAAGCGCTGCTCCTCATCGATGATGACGAGACCGAGGTTCTTGAACCGCACCTCACCGCTGAGCAGCCGGTGGGTGCCGATGACCAGATCGAGCCTGCCGTCTGCAAGATCCTCGACGACCTTGTCCGATTCCTGCTTCGTCTGGAACCGCGACAGGGCGCCGACGGTGACGGGGAACCCCGAGTAGCGTTCGACGAAGGTCTCATAGTGCTGCTGGACGAGCAGCGTCGTGGGCACGAGCACGGCAACCTGCTTGCCATCCTGAATCGCCTTGAATGCGGCGCGCACCGCGATCTCCGTCTTGCCGTAGCCGACGTCGCCGCAGATCAGTCGGTCCATCGGCACCGACTTCTCCATGTCGGCCTTGACCTCGTCGATCGTCGTCAGCTGGTCGTTCGTCTCGACGTAGTGGAACGCGTCCTCGAGTTCACGCTGCCAGGGGGTGTCGGGTCCGAAGGCATGGCCTTCGGTCGCCTGCCTGGCCGAGTAGAGGCGGACGAGCTCTCCGGCGATCTCCTTGACCGCCTTGCGAGCCTTGGACTTGGTGTTCTGCCAGTCGGCTCCGCCCATCTTGTTGAGGCTGGGGTTCTCTCCCCCGACGTACCGGCTGACCTGGTCGAGGGAGTCGCTGGGCACGTAGAGCCGGTCGCCGGGCTGACCGCGTTTGGCGGGCGCGTACTCGATGATGAGATATTCGCGGGTGTGCTTGTTCGCACCCTTGCCGCTGGTGCGCTGGGTCATCTCGACGAACTTGCCGACGCCGTGCTGTTCGTGGACGACGAAGTCACCGGGCTTGAGGTTGAGCGGGTCGACCTGGTTGCGCTTACGGCGGGTCGGCAGCCTGCGCATGTCCCGCGTCGAGGTGGCCGCGGCCCGCCCGAGCACGTCGGCTTCGGTGAGCACGGCGAGTCTGAGATCGTCGAAGACGAAGCCGCCGAACGGCGCTGCCGTCGTCACCGTGACGACCGCCTCGGCGAGGTCGGTGGGATCGTCGATGAAGGTCGCCGGCACTCCCGCCTCGGAGAACACCTCGACCATGCGCGTGCCCGGTCCGTGCCCTTCGGTGAGGACGAGGACGCGCCACTTGTCGTGGATGAGTCCCCTGACGTCGGCGAGGATCGCCTCGACGTCTCCGGCGTACCCGCGCGGGACGCGGGCGGGGATGGTGAATACGTTGTCGCTCGGCGAAGCGAGCTCCGCATCGGTGGAGAATCCGCCGATCTCCCACCAGGCGAGGCCGATGAGCTGAGCGCCTTCCTTCATCTCCTCGACCGTGCGGAAGGTCGCCGCGGAGAGGTCGATGGGTGATTCGCCGCCAGCGGCGGCTCCCGACCAGGCGGCTTCGAGGAACTCGTTGGTCGTCACGACGAGATCGGCGGCCCGGGCGTGGACGCGTTCGGGCTCGGTGAGGATGATCTTCGTGCCCGCGGGCAGGAGGGCGATGATGGGCTCCATGCCATCGGAGAGCACGGCCGAGAGCGATTCCATCCCTTCGACCGCGACTCCACCGGCGATCTTCTCGAGCATGTCGGCCGCGGCCGGCAGGGTCGGAGCCAGCGCGGCGGCGCGCTGTCGGACCGAATCGGTGAGCAGCAGCTCCCGGCAGGGCGGTGCGGTGAGAGTCAGGGGCGCGGCGTCGGGGTCAGCGGGGATGGACCGCTGATCGGCGACGGAGAACTCGCGGATCTCATCGATCTCGTCGCCGAAGAACTCAATGCGCAGCGCATGGTCGGCCGTCGACGGGAAGACGTCGACGATGCCGCCGCGGACGGCATATTCACCTCGGCGGGACACCATGTCGACGCGGGAGTAGGCGAGTTCGGTCAGCCGCTGCGCGAGGTCGTCGATGTCGTATTCATCGCCCTGTGCCACTTCGACCGGTGCGATCTCCCCCAGGCCCTTGACGAGGGGTTGGAGGAAGGCACGAACGGGGGCGATGATGAGCGAGAGCTCCTGGCCCGGTGTCGGGTGGGCGAGCCGGCGCAGGATCGACAACCGTTGGCCCACCGTGTCCGAGCGCGGTGAGAGCTTCTCATGGGGCAGAGTCTCCCAGCTGGGGAAGACTGCGATGGATTCGGCCGGGATCCAGTCCGCCATCGATCGGGCCAGGTCCTCGGCCTCACGGGTCGTGGCGGTGACGATGAGCTGCGGTGCGGGGGTTCCCGACTCGCGGCGTGCTGTCTCCACGGTGCGACGTAGGATCGAAGGCCACAGACCCTTGATCGCGTCGATCGTGCCGCCAGTCGTACTCGGGTCGGAGAACGCTTCGACGAGGTCATTGATGGTCGGGTTCTGGCGTGTGAGATCGAGTCCGTTGAGCACCTGACAAGTCTAGAACACCGCGCTGACACTTCAGTGGATGATCGCTGACACAGACAGATACCTCTCAAGCGCGAGACGGGCACGTCTTGGTCGGGTGGAGGCAGGTACGTCTCGACCGGATGGAGACCGGAGGATCTCGAACGGATAACAGGCCTAACGGATCGGAAACGATTGGGCGCATACCCCCGTTATTCGGTGTTCTCCAATCTTGATCGAGGACAATCAAGGTATGAGATCAGATCAGTCCCCGCACTTCTCCGCCTCCGAAGCACGGTACTTGTTCGGCACTGATTCCACCCCTCACGCATCGTCGCCGGTGGGCGGGGTACCGCCCCAGGGTGGGCGTCGGATTCCAGCTCCGCGAGACCTGCTGAACGGAGACCACCACCTGTCCCGATTCGTTCCCGTCTTCGTGCTCCTCGCCATCATGTGGGTGCTCGAGATCGTCGACGCAATTCTGCCCATCAACATCGATCTCTTCGGACTGGAGTCCTGGAACCCGGTCTCGCTCTACGGTCTCGTCACCTCCCCGCTGCTGCACTCCGGCTTCAACCACCTCACCGCCAACACCTTCCCGTTCGTGATCCTCGGTCTCTTCATCGCCGTCGAGGGCGCACGCAGGTTCTGGGTGGTCACCGCCATCACCGCTCTGGTCTCGGGCCTCGGGTCCTGGCTGACCACCCTCCCGGGCCAGCACATCGTGGGCGCCTCCGGAGTCATCTTCGGCTTCTTCGGCTACCTGGCCGTGCGCACCTGGTTCACCGACGACGTGCTCCGCAAGATCATCTACTTCACGATAGGACTCTTCGTCTTCATCACCTATGGAGCGGCGATGGTGTTCGGAATGCTCCCGCAGGACAACGGCATATCCTGGCAGGGTCACCTGTTCGGATTCGTCGGCGGTGTGATCGCGGCCCGCGTCATCCATCGCCGGAAAGCGCCGTCGCCGTCAGCGTGAGTGATATTTCTGCTGCACGGCGAGCAGTCCCTCGCTGATGTAGAGCTCCACCGCGTCGGCGAGGTCCGAGACGAAGATCGGCAGGATCGTGCGCTCCTCCTTGGAGAACGGCTTGAGCACGTAGTCGGCGGTGTCCTGACGGCCGGCGGGGCGACCCACCCCCGCCCGGATCCGCGCGTAGTCCTTGGTGCCCAGCACCGACGTCATCGATCGCAGTCCGTTGTGTCCGCCCTCTCCTCCGCCGACCTTTGCCCTGATCGAATCGAAGGGCAGGTCCACGTCGTCGTGGATCGCGATGATCCGTTCGACCGGGATCGAGTAGAAGTCCATCACCTGCCGTACCGGCCCGCCCGACTCGTTCATATACCCGGTCGAGGTGGCGAGCACGATTCGGGGACCGGGGACCCCGGGCCGGGACCCGACCGGCAGCCGCCCGGTGCCGACGTTGGCGCGCAGCTTGCTGCGGCCCAGCTTGATGCCGGCTCGCGAGGCGAGTTCGGCGACGACCATCTGCCCGATGTTGTGTCGGGTGGATTCGTATGTGGGCCCCGGATTTCCGAGACCGAAGATCAGCCAGGGTTCGTTCGCCATGTGCTCCCGCTCGCTTCAGCTCAGGTGGTGGGACTTCGCGCATCCTCGGCGACTCAAGTACGGCGGGCCATGTTCGCACATGGCCCGCCGTTGCCTTGAGTCAGTGCAGAGTCTCCTCTGCGGTGATCATCCGATCACTCGGAAGCGGACTCTTCGGTTGCGGTCTCGTCTTCCGGCTCTTCACGGGTCGGCTCGGCGACGTTGACGACGAGGAGCTCGGGGTCGGAGACGAGCGAGACGCCTGCCGGCAGTTCGATCTCCTTGGCCAGAACGTGCTCACCGACGGTGCGGCCTTCGATCGAGGCTTCGATGACCTCGGGCAGCTTCGTGGCATCGGCCTTGACGACGATGTTCGACTCCTCCTGCGAGATCATCGTGCCGGGAGCGGGCTCTCCGACGATGTGGATCGGCACGTCCACCTCGATCATCTCTCCGCGTTCGACGACGATGAGATCGAGGTGCTCGATCTCACGGCGGACGGGTTCGATCTGCACGTCGCGGGCGATGGCCAGGACGTTCTTCGAGCCGTCAGCACTCTCGATCTCGAGCAGGGCATTGGCGTGCTTGAGGGCCAGCATGGTGGCGTGGCCTTCGAGCGAGATGTGGACGGGGTCGCCGCCGTGGCCGTAGACGACTGCGGGGATGCGACCGGCGCGGCGGATCTTGCGCGCGGCGCCCTTACCGAATTCGTTCCGGGCTTCGGCAATGAGTTTGAAGTCAGCCATTTTCTCTCCTTCGTGGGTACTTATCTTCAAGCACCACGGCGAAACAGCCTTAATCCTCACTTAAGGAACTGCACTCGGTGCACATTCGCAGATGTGGGTCAGGACCGCGTCGATAACGGAAACGTGAGTTTCCCTCGCCGAGGCAACCCCACCAGTCTAGTCGACCCTGCAGAACTGACCAATTCGGTCATCGCCGCAGAGCCAGGCGCGGAAAGCCTGCGGGAGCTCGCGTCACTCCGCCTGCGGGGCCCGCCTCACTCCCCCTGCGGGAGTGTGGTGCCGATCGCCGCGGCGCAGGCGTCGATGCCCGCGGACGTCAGCAGGATGTCGTAGTGGTTGGTCCCGGCGACCTCGACGACCGTCATCTCCGGCCAGATCCCGGAATAGGACTCGACGAGTCCGGGCGGGTAGAGGCCGGGCTCGGACGCCAGCAGATCGCGTTCTGCGAACAGGAAGGTCACGTCCTTCTGCCCGTCGGCCATGACCCGTTCGAGGGAATTGCGGTAGTCGGCGCCGGTGTACATGTCGGCCGAATCGGCCTGCATCGTGTCGACGGACGTGGACGGCTGGAACCGATCCTCGCCCTTGGCGGCGAGGTCGTAGACGAAGCTCTCCGCCGCCACCGGGTCGATGCCCTCGGCGAAGGCCGGATGGGCTGCGAAGAATGCGAGATAGTCCTCCACACTGTCGAACTCCATGCTCAGCCGATCGGCCGACGGGCCGAGCACGGCCGCAATGAGATCGTCGGTATCGAGGTCCTCGTCATTGAGATCGTCGATCGGGTGGATGCGAGAGGTGCGGTCAGCGTCATTCCCCGTCTGCGGCACCGGCAGCGGAAGGCCTCCGTCGATGAGCACCGGACCGCCGTGCCGATGATCGGAGCTCTCCATCGCCATCGCGGCCAGAGTCATCGCCACGAAGGCGCCCATGGCGTGACCGACCAGCGTCACCGGTCCGGAATCGACGAATTCCCCGATCACGCGTCGAACGTCCTCGGCGTGGGCCCGCATCCCATACGGGCCGGGAAGAAGTCGGGAGTCGGCGCGCCCGCGCAGGTCGGGCCCGATCACCCGCACCCCGGGGAGCGCGGAGACCAGCCCGCCGAAGAAGAGGTGATTGGAGGTGATGCCGTGGATGACACACACCGTCGGGACCGGCCCGGGTTCGATGACACCCGGTTCCCACACGCCGACGCTCATGTCACCGCCGGAGACAGCGACCTTGTATCGGTTGTAATCGTGGGACGACATCACGGTTCCCTTCCCTCGCGTGCCTCCAGTGTAGAACGAACCCCGAGCCGCAGCTCGGGGTTCGTTCTGCAGAGACCGCCGGTCAGGGCGCGCGATCACGGTCAGGGCCGGCGATCACGAAGGATGCGATCCTGCTCAGACCTCGAAGAGGCTGGTGACCGATCCGTCCTCGAAGACCTCATGCACTGCGCGGGCGATGAGCGGGGCGATCGAGAGCACGGTGAGCTTCTCGAAGGTCTTGTCCTCGGTCAGTGGCAGCGTGTTGGTGACGATGACCTCTTCGGCGACCGAGTTCGTCAATCGTTCGACGGCGGGCCCGGAGAACACGGCGTGCGTGGAGACGATGACGACGCCCTTGGCACCGGCGGCCATGCAGGCGTCAGCTGCCTGGACGATCGTGCCGCCGGTGTCGATCATGTCGTCGACGAGGATGCAGGTCCGGCCCTCGACCTCACCGACGACGCGATTGGCCTTCGACTCGTTGGCGCGGGTGATGTCGCGGGTCTTGTGGATGAAGGCCAGCGGCACACCGCCGAGGGTCGCTGACCAGTTCTCAGCGACCTTGATGCGACCGGCGTCCGGGGACACGACGGCGAGGTCGCCGGGGTACTTGTCCTTGACGTAGCCGGCAAGGATCGGCATCGCGATCAGGTGGTCGACGGGGCCGTCGAAGTAGCCCTGGATCTGCGCGGTGTGCAGGTCGACGGTGATGATGCGGTCGGCCCCGGCCGTCTTGTACAGGTCGGCGACGAGGCGGGCCGAGATGGGCTCGCGTCCGCGGTGCTTCTTGTCCTGCCGGGCGTAGGGGAAGAACGGGGCGATGACGGTGATGCGCTTGGCCGATGCCCGCTTCAGTGCGTCGACCATGATCAGCTGTTCCATCAGCCATTCGTTGATGGGCGCACCATGGGACTGCAGCACGAAGACGTCACAGCCGCGCACCGACTCGGAGAATCGGACGTAGATCTCACCATTGGCGAAGTTGTAGATGTCGGTGGGGAGGAGTTCCGTCCCCAGGTTCTCTGCGACTTGCTCAGCGAGCTCCGGATCTGCGCGCCCACTGACCAGAACGAGCTTCTTCTCGCCCGCCGTCGTAATCTCATTCACTTGCCAGTTCCCCTTCGGATGCGGCCTCGGCCGCCTGCGCTGCAGGCGTGCCGGGGCGATTGCTGACGACCCAGCCCTCCAGGTTGCGCTGCGGAGCCACGTTGATGGCCAGCGCTCCTGCAGGGACATCTTTGCGCACCACAGTGCCGGCACCCGTGTAGGCTCCATCGCCCACCGTGACCGGGGCGACATACATGTTGTCCGAGCCCAGGCGTGCGTGCTTGCCGATGACGGTGCGGTGCTTGGCGACACCGTCATAGTTGACGAAGACCGACGCGGCGCCGATGTTGGTGCCCTCGCCGATCTCGGCGTCGCCGACGTAGGACAGGTGCGGAACCTTCGCGCCCTGACCGATCTCGGCGTTCTTCGTCTCGACGAACGTGCCGATCTTGCCACCCTCGCCGAGGTTGGTCCCCGGACGCAGGTACGCGAACGGACCGACGCTGGCGTCGGGTCCGACGATGGCCAGTTCCGCATGCGTGCGCACGACGCGGGCACCGGCGCCCACCTCGGTGTCCTTGAGGGTCGAGTCCGGTCCGACGACGGCCCCGGCGCCGATGTCGGTGGCCCCGAGGAGCTGAACTCCGGGCAGGACCGTGACGTCCTCGGCGAGGGAGACGTCGACGTCGATCCAGGTCGTGTCGGGGTCGACGACGCTCACCCCGGCACGCATCCACTTCTCGACGATGCGGCGGTTGAGCTCCTTGCCCAGTTTGGCCAGCTGCACCCGGTCGTTGGCGCCCTCGACCTGCCACAGGTCATCGGTGGCGGTGGCGGCGACGGCCAGACCCGCCTGCCGGGAGTAGCCGATGACGTCGGTGAGGTACTTCTCTCCCTGAGCGTTGTCCGTGGTCAGAGAGGTCAGACCCTGTCTGAGTGCGGCGGCGTCGAAGGCGTAGATGCCGGAGTTGATCTCCCGGATCGCTCGCTCCTCGTCGCTGGCGTCCTTCTGCTCCACGATGCGGAGCAGAGAACCGGAGGCGTCACGGACGATGCGGCCGTAGCCGGTGGGGTCGTCCACCTCGGCGGAGAGGACGGTGACGGCATTGTGAGAGCTCTCGTGGATCTCGACGAGACCGCTGATCGTCTCGGCGGTGAGCAGCGGGACGTCGCCGTAGGTGACGACGACGGTGCCGGAGATGTCCTCGGGCAGCTGGCTCAGCGCGCATTCGGTGGCGCGGCCCGTGCCGGGGATCTCGTCCTGATCGGCGATGAGCACGGTCTGCGTCGAGGCCTCGGGCAGGGATTCGAGGTGCGCGACGAGCTGATCGCGTTCGTGGCGGACGACGACGACGAGGTGGTCGGGTTGGGTGCCGGAGGCGGCGGCGATGGCATGGTGGAGCAGAGACCGCCCACCGATCGGATGCATGACCTTCGGCAGAGCCGATTTCATGCGTGTGCCCTGGCCGGCAGCCAGAACGATAACGGCAGTGGGTCGGGTCTGTGTCATACTTAATCCCCCGCAAGTCGGATTGGGCAAGCTCCGCCCATAGGATTCGAACCTATACTGCACGGCTCCAAAGGCCGGCGTGCTGCCATTACACCAGGGCGGAACAGCGTGCACCATGGAAGGGCCCGCGCTCACGAGAGACCATCATGCCATTACGATGAACGGTATGGAAATTCTGCGCGAGATTCTACTGTCCCTCCATCTGATCGGAATGGCGATCATCGTGGGCGGCTATTTCACGGTCATCCGCTCCCCTCGGGTGCTGCCGGGAATGCTCCACGCATCGTATCTGCAGCTGGTCACGGGCCTGCTCCTGGTGGTCATCGCCGAGATGGGCGATGACGACGTCAATCACATGAAGATCGGCATCAAACTCGTCGTCGCGATCCTGGTCACCGTCTTCGCGTTCATCGGCAACCGGAAGCAGAAGGCGTTCGCCGCCGAGGCTCCTGCCGGAGCCGGCGCGGGAGTCGGCGTCGGCAGCGCCGTGGCCACGAAGAACCCCTCGGCGACAATGGCGCACCTGACCTTCGCCTTCGCACTCATCAACGTCCTGGTGGCCGTGTTCGTCTGACCTTCCCTCGTCTCCCCTCCGACATCCTGACGGCGGCCCCGGCCGCCCCCGCCGCGCCCCCCCGCCCCCCGCCCCCCGGGCGCCCGGGGCCCCCCGGGGGGGGGCCCGGGGCCGCCGTCGCATTCCCGTCCGGGAGCAGCGAGGGGTGCGCTCGTGTCAGACCCGGACGGTATCGTTGGTCCGGACATGATGTATGCAGCTGATAACACCTCAGACGCCGGGCCGGGAACGGACTCGGTCCTCGCCGAACTCCTCTCCGGCCTCAATCCCCGACAGCGGGAGGCTGTGACCCACACCGGATCCGCCCTGCTCATCGTCGCGGGTGCCGGTTCGGGCAAAACGACTGTTCTGACCCGGCGCATCGCCTACGCCCTGGCCACTGGTCGGGCGCATCCGGGCGAAGTCCTGGCGATCACCTTCACGAACAAGGCGGCCAAGGAGATGGCCGAGCGGATCGGCGCGCTCATCGGGCCCGCCTCACGCGCGATGTGGATCTCCACGTTCCACTCCTCCTGCGTGCGGATCCTCCGCCGCGAGGCCAAGGTGCTGGGGATGAAGTCGAACTTCACGATCTATGACGCCCAGGACGCCCAGCGCCTGGTGGCTCAGATCCTCAAGGAGCTCGGCCTCGACTCGAAGAAGTACACCCCGCGGGCGATCCTGCACCGGATCTCCAATCTCAAGAACGAGCTGCAGACCCCCGACGACTTCATACCGCGTCCGAACAACCCGGCCGATGAAGTGCTTGCCGACGTGTTCCGGCGCTACACCGCCCGACTGCGGCTGGCGAACGCCTTCGACTTCGACGACCTCATCTCCGAGACCGTCCATCTCTTCGGAGCGTTCCCCGAGATCGCCCAGTCCTACCGGCGTCGCTTCCGCCACATCCTCGTCGACGAGTACCAGGACACCAACCCGGCCCAGTATGCGCTGATCCGGGCCCTGGCCGGCGACGGCTCCGGCGGCCCCGGGGGTGCGGAGCTGACTGTCGTCGGTGACGCCGACCAGTCGATCTACGCCTTCCGTGGGGCGACGGTGCGCAACATCGTGGAGTTCGAGAAGGACTTCCCCACCGCCGAGGTGGTTCTGCTCGAGCAGAACTACCGGTCGACCCAGAACATCCTCGACGCGGCGAACGCCGTCATCGCCAACAATCAGGACCGCAAGGAGAAGAAGCTGTGGACCTCGGCGGGCACCGGTGAGCCGATCGTCGGCTGGGTGGCCGAGAACGAGCAGGCCGAGGCCCGTTTCATCGTCAATCGCATCGACGAGCTCATCGACGACGAGCAGTACTCCTATGGGGATTTCGCCGTGTTCTATCGGACGAACGCCCAGTCCCGCGCGATCGAGGACGCTCTGGTCCGGTCGGGAATCCCCTACAAAGTCGTCGGCGGAACCCGGTTCTACGAACGCAAGGAGATCAAGGACGCCCTGGCCTACCTGAGGGTGCTCGCCAACCCGGATGACGACGTCAACCTCCGCCGCATCCTCAATGTGCCCAAGCGCTCGATCGGGGATCGGACGGAGGGCATCATCGCCGACTTCGCCGACCGCGAGAACATCAGCTTCTACTCCGCCCTCGCACGTCTCGACGAGATCGACCTCCTCAGCCCCCGGGCGAAGACCTCGGTGCGCAAGTTCTACGAGCTCCTGCGCGATCTCGGCGCAACCGCCGAGGCAGCTCCGGTGTCCCGTGTCATCGAGGCGATCCTCGAGCAGAGCGGATACCTGGAGTCATTGCAGAAGAGCACCGACCCGCAGGACGAGTCGAGGGTCGACAACCTCGCCGAGCTCGTCGCCGTCGCCGAGGACTTCGCCACCACGCAGGCGATGGCCGCAGCCGAGGCGGAGGTTCAAGCCGAGGCCGACGGTGAGTCACAGGCCGAAGCGGACGACGCCGTCGCAGCGGCGGATGCCGTGGACGCTCCCGGCACCGGGACCACGGCGATCGATCAATTCCTCGAGCAGGTCGCCCTGGCGTCGGACACCGACCAGATCCCCGACGCCGAACTCGGCCAGGTCACTCTCATGACCCTGCATACGGCCAAGGGACTGGAGTTCCCCGTCGTCTTCCTCACCGGCCTCGAGGACGGCAGCTTCCCCCACTCCCGCGCCTTCGAGTCCCCCTCGGAACTCTCGGAGGAGCGCCGACTGGCCTACGTCGGCCTGACCCGAGCACGGCAGCGACTGCTCCTGTCCCGCGCCGAAACCCGCAGCATGTGGGGACAGCCGCAGTACAATCCGCCGAGCCGGTTCCTCGCAGAGATCCCGGAGCCCCTCATCAAGTGGGAGAACACCGGCAGCTTCTCCGGCGGATTCGGCCCGGGAAGCTCCGGCGGATCCTCGTTCGGCTCCGGTGGCTACGGATCGGGGGTCTTCGGCTCGAGCAGCTCTGCCCGGGGGGCGGCCTCACGGTCTGCGGGAGGTGCGAGCCGGTCACGGAATTCCGGCGCGAACTCGTCGGCCCCCGGCGGCGGATTCCCGAATCGGATCCGACCCAATCGCGAGGTCATCTCCGTCGCAGTGGGCGAGAAGGTCTCACACGAATCCTTCGGTCTGGGCACAGTGACCGAAGTCAATGGAGTCGGTGACAAGACCGTGGCCGTCGTCGACTTCGGGTCGCTGGGCACCAAACGCCTGCTGCTGCGCTACGCTCCCGTGGAGAAGCTCGGCTAGAAGCCGACCCTGAATACAGGAGCGCCGAGGTGAAAGTTCATTCACCTCGGCGCTCATCCATGCCGGACGCGGCGATGGATCAGAAGATCATTCGGTGCCGACGTGTCCGTCAGCAGCTTCGCGACCCTGGTCGATCTGTTCCCCGAACTTGCCGCCGGAGAGACCGTCGGCGAAATCAGAAGCCTTGTCAAGCCCCTGGTCGCTGAACTCTTCACCCTTTTCGCTATTCAAGGCGTCCTTGGCCTGATTGGTGAGGTCTTCGAATCCCATGTTGTCTCCCTTCGACGGAGTCAGGGTTCTTGCGAACCCTCTGACGGTGAACACCCTGCCATCTCTGATCTCCGATTGGGACCCGCTCAAACGCATTCCCAGGGAACGCACAAACTCCTCTGCGCTCCTCCTCTGCGGCTCCTCCGCAACGTCGACACAAGCCGCATTGCCGTGGGAACTGTTCTCCGGAAGTCCATCGACAAGCCGTCCTGACCTGAGTACCGTGAGCAGTAGAGGTGGCAGGCAGCCGGCCTTCCGTCGTCAGCTGAGGAGTTCTCATGCGCGTTGCCGTCGTCGGCGCCACAGGAAACACCGGGACAGCGGTGCTCACCGCCCTGCTCGACCATCCGGAGGTGTCCTCCGTCCTCGGCATTGCTCGTCGCATGCCTGATCTCACCGTCGCTCCCTACTCCGAATGCCAGTGGGCCTCCATCGACATCGCGGCAGCCAGTTCTGCCGAGCAGGCGCTGGCCGAGCTCCGCGACGCCTTCGCCGATGTCGACGCGGTCATCCACCTCGCTTGGCTGATCCAGCCGAACTCGAATCGGGACCTGCTGCGAAGGGTGAATGTCGAAGGGACGAAGAGAGTGGCGCAGGCGGCGGCCGAAGCAGGCGTGTCACACCTGGTCGCCGCATCCTCCTGGGCCGCCTACTCCCCCGACACCGGCGAAGTCAGGCGTGACGAGTCGTGGCCGACCACGGGCATCGAATCCTCGCACTACAGTGTGGACAAAGCTGCCCAGGAACGGGTGCTCGACGAATTCAGCGCCTCCCATCCCGAGGTCCTCGTCACTCGACTGCGCCCCGCCCTCGTGTTCCAGTCCGATGCCGCCCACCAGATCCAGCGGTACTTCCTCGGCAGCTGGATCCCGATGCAGACCCTCGGCGCCGTGAAGCCGCCAGTTCTGCCCGTGCCCAAGGGGCTGCACGGAGTCCAAGCCGTCACGGCTGAGGATCTGGCCGCCGCCTACACCGCCGCGGTCGTCAAGCGGGTCCCCGGGGCGTTCAACATCTGCGCCGATGAAGTCCTCGGTCCGCAGGAGCTCGCTGACATCGTCGACCACGGCCGCTTCGTCCGGCTTCCCCCGCGCCTGGTGCGAGCCTTCGTCTTCGGAGCGCACAAAGCTCGACTGCTGGCCGCCGACGAAGGGTGGCTCGACATGGCGATGTCGGTGCCGCAGATGGACAACTCCGCGGCCAAGCAGGGGCTCGACTGGACGCCTCGCACCTCGGCCGCCGATGCCCTGCGGATCCTCCTCTCGGGAATGATCGAGGGCTCGGGCACGGCCTCGGTCCCACTGCGTCCCCGGGATCCCGACGCCGGTCATCTCGCGGCGGCACATGGTTGGGTCAGGGAAGGTGTGGAGGCCGGTGGAAACACCGACAGCCCCAGCGCCGCCACGGCCGGACACATCTCCGATTCGGTCACCTTCGACCTGCTCAATCTCTACCTGTCCGACCATCTCACCGGAGCGACTGCCGGGGTTCAGCGGATCGAGCGGATGACCGGGGCCTATATCGACACCCCGGTCTACGCGAAGCTCTCGGAAGTCGCCGAGGAGATCCGGCTCGAGCGCTCGTTCCTGCTGAACCTCATCCGGGACCTCGGGATGAAGCAGATGCCCTACCGGCAGGCGGTGTCGTGGGTGGGCGAGCGCCTGGGCCGGCTCAAGAGCAACGGGAAGGTGACCGAGCGCTCACCCCTGACGCTGGTCCTCGAGGCCGAACTCATGCGCAGCGCCGTGATCGGCAAACTCGGCGCCTGGCAGACCCTCCAGGCGAACGCCGAGCTCCTCGGTCTCGAACCACAGGTCTTCCGGGACCTCGCCGACCAGGCGCTGGCCCAAGCGGACGCCCTGGGCGAGGTCCACGCCTATGCGCGAACCCGGGCATTCCGCGACGACCGGGACACGTTCCACCCACAGACCCCTGACCACCGCAGTGATCAGGACAGGGAAGAGCACACTCAGGAGGCAGTGATGACGCAGCAGCCCGACAACACCGGAGCAGCTCCCGGCGGAGACGCGGAGGAGGTCCAGACCGTTCCCGAGGCAGCGCCGAAGAAGGAGGCAGAGCGGCCGGGCACGACAGCGGACCGTCGTGCCCACGATGACGCTCTCGTGGACGAATGGGGAGAGGAGTCGTTCCCGAGCAGCGACCCTCCGGGCCACTACTGATCGCCGGGCGGCATCGCGGACAGCCGCTCCTCACAGCTGCTCCGCGGGAGCCGCCCTACAGTTTGTCAAGCCCCCTTGTGTGATCCCCGGCTCCGCCGGAAGATGAGACCACGACCGTCCCCCAAGCAGGAGGAGAAAATGAGGGCACTGACCTGGCAGGGCAAACGTGAAGTCAGCGTGGAGACGGTGGTCGATCCGGTTCTCCGCGAACCCACCGACATCATCATCGAGGTCACTTCGACGGCGATCTGCGGTTCCGACCTCCATCTCTACGAGGTGCTCGGACCATTCATGGACAAGGGTGACGTCATCGGCCACGAGCCGATGGGCGTCGTCGTCGAGGCAGGAGCCGAATCCGGCTGCGCGGCCGGAGACCGCGTCGTCATCCCCTTCGGAATCGCATGCGGCCATTGTTGGATGTGCCAGCAGGGCCTGACCTCCCAGTGCGAGACCACCCAGGTCCGCGAATACGGCAGCGGTGCCGCACTGTTCGGCTATTCCCGGCTCTACGGCTCCGTGCCCGGTGGTCAGGCCGAGTACCTGCGGGTCCCGCATGCGGACTTCGGAGCGATCAAGGTCGGCACCGAGCTGCCTGACCACCGCTACCTCTTCCTCAGCGATGTCATCCCCACCGCGTGGCAGGCGGTGGAGTACGCGGGCGTTCGGGAGGGAGACACCCTTGCGGTGTTCGGCCTCGGTCCGATCGGACAGATGGCCGCCCGCATCGGCGCTCACCTCGGCGCCGAAGTGTTCGGGATCGATCCTGTGCCCGAGAGGCGGGCCATGGCGGCCCGCCACGGAGCCCACGTCTTCGATTTCGACGACGACACCAATGATCGGATCCGGGAGGCCACCGCCGGTCGCGGACCCGATGCGGTCGTCGACGCCGTCGGCATGGAAGCGCACGGCTCGCCGGTGGCGAAGGCGGCCCACCAGGCGGTCAGTCTGCTGCCCGGTGCGGTGGGGCGGAAGATGATGGAGACCGGCGGCGTCGACCGGCTCTCTGCGCTGCATTCTGCGATCGATCTCGTCCGCCGAGGTGGAATGCTGTCACTGTCCGGTGTCTACGGCGGTCAGGCCAGCCCGATGCCCCTGCTCACGCTCTTCGACAAGCAGATCCAGCTGCGGATGGGCCAGTGCAATGTCCACCGCTGGGCCAGCACGCTGCTGCCGCTCGTCGAAGATCCCGACGATCCGCTGGGCACCGACGACCTCGTCACTCACCGCGTGCCGCTCAGCGCCGGCCCCGAGGCCTATGAGGTGTTCCAGAAGAAGAGCGACGGGTGCATCAAAGTCGTCCTGGATCCGGCATCATGACGGCGCCGGTGTGGAACGACGGTGCCCGCATCGCTCGTCCCTCTGACAGCCTGCCCGCCGCCGATCATGTCAATGCCGTCGTCGTCGGTGCGGGCCTGACAGGTCTGTGCACGGCTCTGCGACTGGCCGAGGCCGGCCGGAAGGTGGTCGTCGCCGAGGCGAGATCGGTGGGAGCATGCGCCAGCGGCGCGTCGACGGGCAAGGTCACCGTACTGCAGGGCAATCGGCTCTCCCTCCTGGCCGAATCCTTCTCCATTGACGTCGCCCAAGACTATCTGCGTGCCCATCAGCACGGGGTGGAAGAGATCCTTCGCCTGTGCTCCGCCCGTCAGGTGCCGTTCGAGCGGGCCAATGCCTTCACTTATGCCGGGACACCGGAGGGAGTGAATAAGGTGAGGAATGAGTTCGAGGTCTGCCGCGAACTCGGTCTGCCCGTGTCGAGCCACGACTCCCTCGACACCGCCTTCCCCGTGCATGCGGCCGTCGAGCTGCCCGATCAGGTCCAGCTCGACCCCGTCGCCCTCCTCGACGGGCTCGTCGCTGCCGTGGTCGCCGCCGGCGGACGGGTCGTCGAGGGATGCCGGGTGACCGGACTCGAGGAGTCGGACGACCGCGTCGCCGTGGAGACGACGGCAGGGCGGCTGAGCGCCGATCATGTGATCCTCGCGACCGCCAGCCCGATTCTCGATCACGTGCTCACGACCACCGAACTCGTCCCTCATCGGTCGTATCTGTGCGCCTTCGACCTCGCCGGTTCCGCGCCCGAGAGCTCCGCGCCCGAGGATGCACTGCCCGAGGGCATGTTCGTTTCGGTCGATTCCCCTTCCCGGACCCTGCGGAAGGCGACCGTCAATGCGCAGCGTGTGCTCCTCGTGGGCGGCAACGGGCACCGGACAGGTGAGGCGATCAGCACTCAGGAGCTGATCGGCGACCTCGAATCCTGGACGGTCGAGCACTTCCCGAACGCCCGGATGACCCATGCCTGGTCGGCCCAGGACCATCACCCGACCGGCATGGTCCCCCTCGTCACGACGTTCGGCTCCGACGAGGGGCGCGTCCACTTCGCCGGCGGATACAGCAAGTGGGGAATCACAGGGGCACCGGCGGCCGCCCGCATCATCAGTGACCGCATCCTCGGGCGACCGGAGACGGTCTCCTTCGGCACCCCGTCGAAGCTGGGCGCGATGAAGAACGCCGTGAAGTCGCAGGCGAAGACCCCGGCGATGATGGTCGGCAACCTTGTCCGCGAGGGACTCAAACCGACAGGCGAGACCACGGTCGGCGGTGAGACGGTCGAGGTCAGTCTCGTCTGTCCCCACGCCGGCGGGATCTGCACGTGGAATGACGCCGAGAGCAGCTGGGACTGCCCACTCCATGGGTCCCGATTCGACGCCGACGGGTCCGTTCTCGAAGGGCCGGCCACCACGGACCTCAAACGGCTGTAACGCTCAACCGATCCGAAGGAGCTTCATGACGGACACAACCAGGCAGACCGCCGATCTCATCGTCGACAGGCTGCGCGACTGGGGCGTCGAGCGCCTCTACGGCTACGCGGGAGACGGCAACAACCCTCTTCTCGGGGCCCTGCGACGGGCGGGGAACTCCCCTCGGTTCGTCCGTGCCCGGCATGAGGAGAGCGCAGCCTTCATAGCCGTCGGAGAGGCCAAGTACACCGGGCATGTCGGTGTCGTCACCTCGACACAGGGCCCGGGCGCCGTCCACCTTCTCAACCCGCTCTACGACGCGAAGCTCGACAGCGCACCCGTCGTCGCCCTCGTCGCCCAACAGCACACGAGCGTCCTCGGCTCCGACTACCAGCAGGAGATCGACCTCCAGACCCTCTTCCATGACGTCGCCTCACCCTTCGTTCAGCTCGTCGCCGCCCCGGAGCAGCTGCCCATGGTGCTCGACCGCGCCTTCCGTTCGGCACTGGCGACGCGGCAGCCGGCCGTGCTCGTCCTGCCCCACGATGTCCAGCAGGCACCCGCCCCCGAGCTCGGCCAGGCCCACGGCGAGGTGGTCACCGCCCCGCGGTGGGCCACCGGTCGGATCCTCCCCCGTGATGAGGACCTCACAGCTGCCGTCGAGGTGATCGAGGCAGGTGAGAAGATCGCGCTGCTCGTCGGGCGCGGAGCCCACGCTGCGAGCGACGAGGTCATCGCATTGGCGGAGCACCTCGGCGCCGGGATCACCACCAGCCTGCTCGGCAAACCGCACATCGACGAAACCCATCCACTCGCCGCGGGAACCATGGGGCACCTGGGCACGACAGCCTCGGCGCATGTGCTCCAGGACTGCGACACACTGCTCATCGTCGGATCCAACGATCCGTGGACGGAGTTCTACCCGGCACCGGGAACCGCGCGGGCGGTGCAGATCGACATCGACCCGGCGATGCTGTCCAACCGCTATCCCGTCGAGGTCGGGCTCGTCGGCGACAGCGGCCCCACCCTCGCCGCGCTCAGGGACAGGCTCCGACCGCGACCCGACTCCGCCTGGAGGGCGGAGGTCGAACGCCACGTGCGCAACTGGCACGAGATCTCGAGGCAACGAGCCGAGATCCCCGCCGATCCCCTCAATCCCGAGCTCGTCGTACGCCGCTTCGGCGAGAGGATCGAGGCGGACTGGCAACTGGCTGTCGACGTCGGCAGCTGCGTCTACCATTACGTGCGGCAGATGCGCCCGCCCGCCTCGGTCCCGGCCCATCTGTCGAGCACGCTGGCCAGCATGGGCTGCGGGATTCCGTTCGGGCTCGCGGCCAAGGAATCTCGGCCGCGGCGTCCCGTCGCCGTCGTCGCCGGGGACGGTGCGATGCAGATGCTCGGCAATGGGGAGCTGCTCACCGTCGCGGACCGTTGGGCGCATTGGCAAGACCCGCGGTTCGTCGTCCTCGTCCTCCACAACCGGGACCTCGCGGAGGTCAGCTGGGAGCAGCGGGAGATGGAATCCCAACCCCGTTTCGCCGCATCCCAGGATGTTCCGGGGTTCGACTTCGCCGGCTATGCGCGGCTGCTCGGCCTCCACGGCGTGAGGGTGGCGGACCCGGAAGACCTCGACGAGGCCCTGTCCGAGGCGTTCGCGGCCCAGAAGCCTGTCGTCATCGAGGCGACCACTGACCGCGATGTTCCACTCCTGCCTCCGTTCCCGCACGGACGGCAGAAGCTCGATGCGATGCGCGCAGGGCTGGAAGCCGAGGGCGACGGCGGCACCCATGCCCTGGAGCTGCTGTCGGCCTACGCTCGGATCGAGGAGGAGCATCAGTGACCGAGCGGCCGCCAGCGCCGCCGACGAGCTTGGTGCCGTCCTGCTGGGTCAGCGAGTTTCGGGGACCACGAGCGACACCGCGACCAGCAGCCCGGAGAAGAGCAGCATCGTCGTGATGTCGACTCCGCGGGACCGGTTGACCCAGTACTCGCTCCAGGGCGCGGGCATGGCGCGCATGAACGCCAGGCCCGCGGGGACGAGGGCGAGCACGAAGGCGCCGAGGCGGAACTCGATGAAGGTGAGTCCCGCTGCCACGATGACCCCGAGCAGGCAGACCAGCAGAACCCAGTCCTTGGGCAGCGGATTCGAGTAGCGCCGCTTCCAGTAGATCCAGCGCTTGGCCAGCCTGCCCCGCCCGCGATGCACATGGCGCGGGGAGGTCGGCGGCTGCTCAGTGGAAGAAATGGCGGCTCCCGGTCAGGTACATGGTGACCCCGGCCTTCTCGGCCGCGGCGATGACCTCGTCGTCCCGGATCGATCCGCCTGGCTGCACGACGGCGGTGATTCCCGCGTCGATGAGGATCTGCAGACCGTCGGCGAAGGGGAAGAAGGCGTCCGAGGCGGCAACCGCCCCCGCCGCGCGTTCGGCACCCGCGCGCTCGACGGCGAGTTTCGCCGAGTCGACGCGGTTGACCTGTCCCATTCCGACTCCGACGGAGGCGCCGTCCTTGGCCACGAGGATGGCGTTGGACTTCACCGCCCGGCAGGCCCTCCAGGCGAACTCGAGGTCGGCGAGCACCTCGGCCGATGCTGCCTCACCTGCCACCAGAGTCCAGTTCTCGGGGGCGTCGCCCTCGGCCTGGAAGGCGTCACGGTCCTGGACCAGGAACCCACCGGTGATGGGGGTGAGCTCCGCCGGGGCGAAGTCGACGTCGCCGAGTTCGAGCAGGCGCAGGTTCTTCTTCGACGACAGGATCTCCAGGGCCTCGGCGGAGAAGGAGGGTGCGGCCAGGCACTCCGTGAAGATCGGCTTGACGGAGGCCGCAAGCTCGGCGTCGACCTCGCGGTTCGTGGCGATGACGCCGCCGTAGGCGGAGAGAGGATCGCACTCGTGGGCGGCCTGGTGCGCGGCGGCGGCAGTGTCCGCGACCGCGATGCCGCATGGATTGGCATGCTTGATGATGGCGACGGCAGGGCGCTCGAAGTCGAAGGCGGCGCGAATCGCGGCGTCCGTATCCGTGTAGTTGTTGTAGGACATCGCCTTGCCGCCGAGCAGCTTCGCCCCGGCGATCCCACGGGTGCCGTCCGAGTACACTGCTGCACCCTGGTGCGGGTTCTCGCCATAGCGCAGATCGGCGACCTTCTCCCCGGTGACTCCGGCGAAGTCGGGGCGGGAGACATCGGATGCGGACTCGGCGGCGAGCTCCTCGGCGAACCAGGACGCCACGGCAGTGTCGTAGTCCGCGGTGTGGGCGAATGCCCGGGCGGCGAACCGACGGCGGGCGGCGAGGTCGAAGCCGTCTGCGCCAGCCGCTTCGACGACGGAGGCGTAGTCGCTCGGATCGGTGATCACCGCGACGCTGGGGTGGTTCTTCGCGGCGGCCCGGACCATGGAGGGTCCGCCGATGTCGATCTGCTCGACGCAGTCGTCGAAGCCCGCACCGCCGGCCACGGTCTCGGAGAACGGGTAGAGGTTGACGACGACGAGGTCGAACGGTGCGATCTCCAGCTGCTCGAGCTGTTGGACATGTGCCGGTTTGCGGGTGTCGGCGAGGATGCCGGCGTGCACCCGCGGGTGCAGGGTCTTGACCCGGCCCTCCAGGCATTCGGGGAACCCGGTCAGCTCCTCGACCTTCGTCACCGGTGCCCCCGCCTCGGCGATCTTCGCCGCGGTAGAGCCGGTCGAGACTATCTGAACACCTGCCGCGTGCAGACCGCGCGCCAGGTCCTCCAGTCCGGTCTTGTCGTAGACGCTGATGAGCGCTCTCTTGATCGCGCGGGTTCCTGTCACGGGTCCTCCTTGAAGGCTCTGTTGTGTTGAAGGCTCTGTTGTGGTCGGGGCTCAGGGCAGGTCGTTCGCCGAGGTGATGTATCCCCTGACGTGGCGACCAGCCACGTCGAGGTCGTGAATGGCGAGGTGGGTCAGCAGTCTGACGAGCTCGTCCCGCTCCCGGGCCTTGATCCGCTCGTGCACGGTCTCCTCGGTGTCGTCGTCGGCGATGGGGACGGCGAACTGGGTGATGATCGGTCCCGTGTCCACACCGGAGTCGACGAGGTGGATCGTGCCTCCGGTGATGCGCACCCCATGGGCGAGCGCATCCCGGACTCCGTGGGCGCCGGGGAAAGACGGCAGCAGTGCCGGGTGGGTGTTGATGATCCGGCCGGGGAAGGCGGCGATGAAATCGGGACCGAGAATGCGCATGAATCCGGCCGAAACCACCCAGTCGGGGTCGAAGGAGGCAACCGTGTCCCGCAGTGACCGGTTCCATTCCTCTCGGTCGGCGCAGTCCTGGGGGCTGACCACGAAGTCCGGGATCGCAGCGGCCCGGGCCCGCTCGAGGACTCCCGCGGTGGGGCCGTCGGATCCGATGGCGGCGATCTCCACGTCTCCCCCGCCTCGGCCAGAATGCTGATCTCGGAGCGAATGTGGGACACCCGCTCCGGCGAAGGCTTCGATCACAGCTTGAGTGAGGGTACCGGAGCCCGAGGCCAGAAGAACGATGCGCACGGGCCCATTCTACAAGGATCACCACCGCCGGTGAGTGCGGTCGGCTCTCGGCTGCCGGGCGGCAGGGCGTTTGCCGGCCGGTTATGAGAAACTGGCTGGGTGACGCCTCCAAACAGCACTGACGACAAGACCGCCCCGACTCCGGAAGAGGAGCTCCAGGCCGCACCTGCCAGGCACGGACTGATCCTGGTTCTGCTGGTCCTCGCCTCGGTCCTGACGTTCACGTACCCGCTGCCGTTCAAGCTCGCCGCGATCGGCTTCGCCATCGCCGCAGTCGTCTGGTCGGTCCGCTACATCCGGGCGGTGATCAAGGCGAAGCAGAGGCGCAACATGTCCCTGGGCATCCTCGGCGGGCTCCTCAGCGTCTACCTCATCTTCTCGGCTCTGTCGTCGGTGGTGCTGTGGCCTGTCCAGTCGACCTATGAGCAGTGCCTGCGCAACGCCATCACCCAGCAGGCCCAGTTGTCGTGCTCGAGCGAGTACCAGTCCGGTCTGAGCAGTTGGTTCAAGGAGATCACAGGACAGGACCTGCAGCTTCCCGGCAACAGCTGAGCCGACGCTCGCCCGCCGACGCTCGCACGCTGACCTTCGCCCGCCGAGGCGTCTCCACCGCGGACAGCGGCATTCGGGACGAACTTCCCAGAATTTCTGCCATGTGCGCCCGACGGGACTCGACCGCAGCAGCTGAGTTCCTACTGTTGAGCCATGAACCCGCTCACAGCAGTCCCCTCGCACCCCTCGACCGACCGCGGAGCTCGCACACTCCTCCGGCGCTGGCCCGCCGCCCTCGGCGTCGCGCTCGGTCTCTCGCAGCTCCTCACCGACGACCCGCGCAGCGTCACCGGCGCCCTGCTCGTCCTGCTGCTCGCGACCACCGGCTACGTCCTCATCGCCGCGCTCGACCGCCCGCGGTGGTCGTGGGCAGTCATCGGCTCTCTCGTCGTCCTCCTCACCGGCACTCGACTCGCGTCCGCTCCCCCGGTCGTCGAACTGGGTGCGGTGGTGCTCCTCATCCTCGCCGCGGTCACCGTCGGCGTCGCCCGGGGCACGTGGAAGAAGGGCGGCCTGCACCGCTGGCAGCCGCTCGCGGCACTGGGCTTCCTCGCCCTGTGCCTGGCCGCCCTGGCCGTCTCCACCGAGACCGGTCGTCTCATCATCGGGGTGGGACTGATCGCCCACACCGTCTGGGACTGCCTCCACTGGCGCAGACACGCAGTGGTGTCGGCCTCGCTGGCCGAATGGTGCGCGGCGCTCGACCTCACGCTCGGCGTCGGCGTCCTCGTGGTCACGATCGGCTCGTGGTGACGATGACGACTGTCGTCCTCATCCACGCCGCAGCCACCGATTCCTGGTACTGGCACCCGCTCACTGCGGAGTTGGAGTCCCGGGGAGCCGAAGTGAGCGCAGTCGACCTTCCCGTCGACGACGATGCGAAGGGTCTCGACGATTATGCCGACGTCGTCGTCGATGCCCTCGGCCACGCAGGGACGACCCGCGCTGGGACACCGGGGCCCCTCATCGTGGTCGGGCACTCTTTCGGCGGCTTCACCGCGCCGATCGTCGCGGACCGTCTGGACGCCGATCTCCTGATCATGCTCCAAGCCCAGATCCCCGTCCCCGGCGAAGCCCCGGGCGACTGGTGGGAGAACACCGGCCATGCGCAGGCCCTCGAGGAGGAAACCGCCGGGGGCATGATCGACCCGATGGAGCTGATGCTCCACCGGACACCTGCCCATCTGGCCCGTGAGGCCCTGAGCCATCA
>NZ_JAPSIB010000021.1:0-19422 GCF_031179145.1 Brevibacterium sp. | reverse complement strand
ACTGGTGGGAGAACACCGGCCATGCGCAGGCCCTCGAGGAGGAAACCGCCGGGGGCATGATCGACCCGATGGAGCTGATGCTCCACCGGACACCTGCCCATCTGGCCCGTGAGGCCCTGAGCCATCAGCGCGAGCAGTCGGCCGCGCCCTTCATGGGTCCGTGGCCGCTGCCCGCCTGGCCCCGAGTTCCCACTCGAGTGCTGATCACCGCCGATGACCGGTTCTTCCCCCGGAGTTTCATGACGCGCGTCGCCGTCGACCGGCTCGGCATCACCCCGGAGGTGATGCCCGGCGACCATTGCCCGATGCTCTCCAATCCGGCCGAACTGTCACTGCGGGTGCTCGGGAGCAGCCCGTCAGTCTGAATCTTCCGGCCTCTCACGGGTGTCCACGGTCCGGGTGTCTTCCGCAGTGTGGCGGTCGTCGGCCGTATGGAGGTCGTCGTCGGCCTCCCCCGTGTACTGCAGCTGGGAGAGCTTCGTCAGTGCCAGCCCCGCGCTCAGTCCCAACCCGACCCAGGCAGTGACGGCCGCCGCCGAGGTGAGCGCTGAGGGGCCGAAGTCCGACAGTCCCAGCGGTCCCATGGCTCCGCGCGCAATCAGCGCCAGGAGCTGGAGGAGCACGAACACGATGAGCGCCGTCAGCCCGATCCCCGTCCACGAGGCGATGAGCACCGACTGGGCGTGCGCTCTCCCGAGGACAACGGACAGCAGTCCGACGAGGACGAGCAGAGCGGGTGCGGCGAGCGACCAGTCGGGGTAGTCACCGGGCAGGAGCTGCAGCACCGGGACATCGGGAACCGGTCCGGGCACCGAATGGAACACCGAACTGAGTCCGCCGGCGCCCAGGTTCACTCCGCTGCCTGCGATCCAGGACAGCACGGAGAAGAGGATCCCCGGGGCGAACAGTATCTGCACGACCAGCAGTCCGATGGTGGCCGAGAGCGGGGAGCTGTAGTTCTCCATCGACGTCGTCAGCGCATCCCAGCGCAGAGCGGTGCCGATGCCGATGGCGATCAGGGTGACGGCGAGAAGGCCCCAGAAGATCCGCTTCGCCACGGCGCGGGCACAGTCGACGGTGTCGGGATCGAGGTCGCGCAGCACAGGAAGGTCGTCGACTCCCCGGGCCCACAGCCAGCCCGCTGCCACGGCCGACACCAGCAGCAGGAGGAACCTCAGGAACCCGAAAGGGGTCATCGCGGTCTCCCCGAAGAGGAGCGCCCCGGTCAGCAGCGGGCCTGCGTAGGCGAGCACGAAGGTCGCCAGTGCGAGAACCGGACTCTTCCATCCGTCAGGGGCTGAGAACTCTTCGTCATCGTCGACGCTGCTCTCGACGAGTCGTCGGGAGGCCGATGCCAGCAGGAACCACACCACGACAGTGACGAGGCCCGGCGGGAGGGAGAAGTCGAATCCGATCGTCGACACGCTCAGCCCGTGGACGATCGCCCACAGGGAGAGAGCCCATTCCGGGATGATCGAATACTGGAGCTGAGAGCTCAGTCCGATGAGCCAGAAGGCCGCCGAGAGAAGGAAGGCGACGGGGACGATGATGAGGTCGAGTCGGAACGCCTCCAGCAGCCCCAGGAGGACTGGATGGCGGTTGGTGCGGGGAAGCGGAGAAGTGTGCATCCATTCCATTTTCGCTGACCGCGTGCCCCGATCCTGGTATTGACCACGCAGTTCCCACCTCTGAGACGTACAATTGCGCCAGGACACGCTTGTAAACACGAAGGATGAATCCAGCGATGAGCAACGGAAACGACGAGCCGAAGGTCCCACGACCTTCCAGCAAGGGGCCGGAGGACAGCACTTCCGAATCCGCTGCGAAGTCGGCGGACGCGACCAGCCAGGATTCGGTGGAGACAAGCAAGCCAGACAGCACTCCTTCCGCGCCGAACGACAGTCGACCGAACGACAGCGGGTCCTCGCCGGAGCCCGCGAGCGAGACCTCTGCGAACGACAGCGCGACCGGGCCGACCGCAGAGCATGACTCCCGGTCCGCGTCGAAACCCGAGCCCGAGCCCAGGTCGAAACCCGAGCCCGAGTCCGGGTCGAAGCCCGAGCCTGAGTCCGAGGCACCCCCCGCAGCGGACGACGGGTCGACGGACATCGAGGCCGAGGACTCATCCCCGGCCTCCGTCGGCGCCGACAGCCGGGCCTCAAGCGCGGACGATCAGTCCGACACGGTGTCGATGAGCCTGGCGGATCGCCAGGACGCAGCAGGTCCGAGCCCGGAGGAGATGCGTCTCTCCGATCGGCAGGCCGAGCCGGACACGCCCTCGCAGGGAGACGAACCGGCAGCCTCGACCGAGGCACTCCCACAGGCACCCACCTACTCCGCACCGGACGCTCCGGCGTATCCGCCGACGGCGCCCTCGCCTCAGACTTCGTCGTACCCCGGTGACCAGGCACCACCGCTGACGCCTCCCTATCCCGACTCCGGCCCTGCGCAAGGTGGACCCCGAGAACCGCAGGGTCCGCCGCCCGGCGCACCTCACTACGGTGAAGCGCAGCAGCAGAACGGGCCCCAATACGGCGGCCCGGGTCCACAGCAGACCGGTTCGCCCAGCGCTCCTTACGGAGCCCCGCAGCACGGTGGACCCCAGGGCCCGCAGCACGGTGGACCCCAGGGTCCGCAGACCGCTCAGTACGGAGCCGTGCCGGGGCCCCAGTACGGCGGACCGCAGCAGAGCCCGGTTCCCCAGCAGTCAGGCTCCGGCCCCGGTCATTCTCAGTCGATCCCCCAGCCCGCTCCGGCTCCCGGATTCGCCGGCGGAGCCACAGCGACCCGCGCCGATTCCCGCCCTCGCACCAAGAAGAAGGGGCGCCTCCCGCTCTTCATCGCGTTGGGTTCTGTGCTTCTCGTGCTCGTTCTCGTCGCCGTCGGGTTCCTCGTCATCAACTCGGTGAACAAGAACAACTACGGTCCGGACAAAGTCGCCGAGGAGTACGTCGCCGCTCTGAGCAAGGGAGACTTCGCGGCAGCCGAGAAGATCGCCCCCTCCCCTCGTCCGGAGGGCACCAACCTCGATCTGCTGTCGAAGAACTTCACCGAGGGGTCGTCGGCCAAGGTCGAGAATGCCAAGGTCGAGTCCTCGAGCGTCGAGGGTGACTCGGGCAAGGTCGTCGTCTCCTACGAACTCGGCGGCACCGCCTACAACGTCGAGCTGCCCGCGAAGAAGGACGGCAAACAGGACCTCTTCTTCGACAAATGGACGCTGACGGGGCCTGCCCTGCACGTGATCTCTCTCGACATCCCGGCCGCTGACGGCATGACGGTCAACGGCACCGAATACCAGGCGCAGGCCGGAACGACCTCGTTCGCCGTGTACCCGGGCAACTACGATTTCAAGATCCCGGCGAGCAAATGGGTCGGTGAAGCCTCTGACACGGCAGAGGTGAACTTCCCGCAGGCATTCGCCCCCGGCGAGAAGCCGAACACCGAGCAGGTTGCTCCGCTGACCCTCAACCTGTCCCTGTCGCCGACTCCGGATTTCGAGAAGGAAGTCCAGAAGCAGGTCGAGGCCGAACTGAAGAAGTGCTTCGACAACAAGGACATCAAGCCGAAGTGCAAGTTCATCAACTTCGACCCGACGCAGATCCCGGTGGGCGGAACCGATGACAAGCTCGACGACCTCGCCAAGAAGGACACGGCCGAGTGGAAGATCAAGGAGATGCCGCAGGTCAAGGCCTCATTCGGCGTCGGCGACACGAGCACCGGATCGTTCTTCACCGATAAGCAGGGCAGCTTCGACTTCTCCGTCGACGGCAAGCAGCGAGGCTCCTCCTACTTCTCGAACGGCAACCCGCTCTCGGTGTCCGGAAGTGTGAAGATCGACGGGGACAAGCTCTCCATCGAGTTCTTCGACTTCTGAGTCGATGGTCTGACCCGCCGCGACGAGCGCAAAGACCGGGCCGAGACGATCGCCGGGGTTCTGTGCAGAACCCCGGCGATCGTCATTCAAGCACCCACTGGGTCAAGCCGCAGTGTGGTCAGGCACGCACTGAATCAGGCGCTCAATGCTTCAGGCACGCTGCCTGGGACTGCTCGCACCGGCTTCGCCAGCGCTGCCGTCCTCTCGAACCAGGCACCGGCCGCCATCACACGCTCGTCGGCGAAGCGCCGACCTGAGATCTGCAGGCCGATGGTCCGTTCGTCCGAGGTGTATCCGGCGAGCACCGTGGCGGCCGGCTGCTCGGACATGTTGTAGGGCATGGTGAAGCCGATGTGCCCCATCGGCCGGCCGGGCACTGGGTAGGGCATGGGCTGCTCTGCGGGGAAGGCTGCCTCGGGTGCCACCGGGGACAGGACCAGGTCGAATCCTGCTGTCGCGGCGACCGTCCGCCGTCGAATCTCCTGGATGCTGTGGTAGCACTCCATCAGTCGCACTCCGCTGACATCCGCCCCGCCCTGCGCCCACTGCTGGATGTAGGGCAGGATGAGCGCCTGTTCCTCGACCGGCAGCGCGCGCAGGTCCGACCATGATCGCACGCGCCAGAACAGGTCCATGTCACGCAGGAGCTCGTCGTCGAGGAAGGGGCCGAGTCTCGCCACTTCGGCTCCGGCGGCGGCGAAGCGGTCGGCCGCCTCGGCGATCACCGAGGCGGTCTCAGGATCCACGGTCTCCCCGCACCCCGCGTCGAGGTGGAGCCCGATGCGCATCCCGCGCGGATCGAATGCCGACCCACCCGCAGGGACAGTGGGACTGCCGTCCGCCTCGTCGCGGGCGATCCGGGGCAGCCGCGTGTAGTCGCGGTCATCGGGAGCGGAGATGACGTCCATCGCGAATCGGACGTCCGCCATGGTTCTCGCCAGAGGGCCTGCACATCTGCCGAGGTACGGGGCGTCGAGGGGCACGCGGCCGAAGCTCGGCTTCAGTCCCGCCAGTCCGAGCCAGGTGCACGGCAGGCGGATCGAACCCCCGATGTCCGAGCCGATGTGGATCGGACCGTACCCAGCGGCCGCGGCCGCCCCGGCACCCGCGCTCGATCCTCCCGTGGTCAGGGCAGGGTTGAGCGGGGAGCGGGTGATGCCGTGCAGGGAGGAGACCCCCGACGACAGCATCCCCCAGTCAGGCATCGTCGTCGAACCCACGATCACCGCTCCCGCCTCCTCGAGGCGCTGCGTGATCGGGGCGTCATGGTCCGCGACCGGGACCTCGACCCAGGCGTGGCCGCTGGGCATCGGCACTCCGGCGCGGGCGATGTTCTCCTTGATCGTCACCGGCACCCCGTCGAGCGGTCCCAGCGCCTGACCGTCGTGCCAACGCTGCGCACTGGCGGCGGCAGCAGCCTGGGAGCGAGCGTCGTCGCGGTGGCAGAGTGCGTTGATGACGGGTTCGCATTCGTCCATCCGCTCCTGCACCGAGGCGAGGACTTCGAGCGGATCGAAATCGCCGGCGGCGAACCCTGCGGTCATCTCCGCTGCGCTGTGGTCGGCGAGGGCGTGGGTGCTCATGGCCTCTCCTCTCTCGTTCGTCGCGGTCATCGGGCTGCCTCGAGGGCTGCTGCCAAGCTCGGGGTCGCGGCGATGAGGTCGCGTGTGTAGTCCTGCTGCGGGTCGGAGTAGACGGCGTCGGTCGCCCCGGCTTCGACGATGTGCCCGTCCTTCATGACGATCACCTCGGAGCACAGATGCTTGACCACGCCCAGGTCATGGGAGACGAACAGCAGGGTCAGGGCGTATTCGTCGACGAGGTCGGTGAGCAGGTTGAGCACCTGCGCCCGCACGGACACGTCGAGGGCGGACACCGGTTCGTCGGCGACGAGGATCTGTGGCCGGGTCACCAGCGCCCGGGCGATCGAGATCCGCTGCCGCTGCCCTCCGGAGAACTGATGCGGGTAGCGGCGCATGGACGCCGTGTCGATGTCGACGGCGGCCAGCATGTCCGCGACCTTCGCTCGTCGTTCCTCCCGGGCCATGCCCTGGGCCACGAGCGGTTCGGCGACGATGTCCTCCACCCGCATCCGCGGGTCGAGGGAGGAGAAAGGGTCCTGGAATACGAACTGCAGGTTCTCGCGCAGTGAGCGCAGGGCCTGTGAGCTCGCGGTGTCGACGCGGACGTCACCGACCCTGACGTGCCCGGTGGTGGGCCGGTCGAGGCCCGAGAGGATGCCCAGCAGCGTGGTCTTCCCCGAGCCCGACTCCCCCACGATGCCCAGCCGTCGGCCCGCGTGGACGCTGAAGCTGATGTCCTCGAGCGCCTGGACCGGAGCCTTGCGGCGGAGCAGGCCACCCGACCGGTAGAGCTTCGACACTCCGCTGACCTCGATGAGCGGAGCGCCGAGCCCCTCCGCTGAGGGAGCCGTGGCCGCAGCCCGGTTCCCGGATGGCTTCGTCTCCGCCGAGGTGGGTGCCGCGGATGCCGGTGCCGAGGTGTGGGCCGCGGATGCCGCAGACGCCGTCGCCGAGGTGGTCGGCCCGGAGTAGGCAAGTGCCGTCCGCAGTGTGTAGAGCTTCCCGTCGGCGTCGGTGGATTCGAGGTCGGAGGAGGCGAGCAGCCCCCGCGTGTACTCGTGCTGCGGGTTGGCGAAGATCTCCCGGACGGAACCGGTCTCGACGATGCGTCCGGAGTGCATGACGATGACCCGATCGCAGACTCCGGCGACGACGGCGAGGTCGTGGGTGATGAACAGCAGACCGGCCCGCACGGTCGCCACGCGTTCGGCGATGAGGTCGAGCATGTGCCTCTGCACGGTGACGTCGAGGGCGGTCGTGGGTTCGTCGCAGATGAGCAGTCGGGGCGAGTTCGCCAACGCGATCGCGAGCATCACGCGCTGCCGCTGCCCACCGGACAGCTGGTGCGGGTAGGCCAGCCGGGCGCTTTCGGGACTCGGCATGTGGACGTCGTGGAGCAGCTGCAGGACGCGGCCGCGCATCCGTGGCCGCTGGGTCTCACCGTGGATGCGCAGCGCCTCGGCGATCTGGTCTCCGATCCGCATCAAGGGGTTGAGCGCGCTCATGGGTTCCTGGAACACCATCGAGACGAGTTTCGAGCGCACCCGGGCCAGGGTCTTCTCCCGTGCCGCGAGCACGTTGCCCGAGAACCCGTCGAGCGTGACGGTTCCGCTCGCGTTCAGCTCCTCCGGGAGGAGGCCCATGATCGACTGGGCAGTCAGTGATTTCCCCGAACCGGATTCGCCGATCAGCCCCACCCGTTCGCCGGGGGCAAGCGTCAGCGAGACGCCTTCGAGCACCGCAGTGGTGGAACCAGCCGGGGTGATCGTGAGGTCGCAGATCTCGAGCAGGTTCTCAGCCATCGCCGCGGGCCTCCATCTTCGGGTCGAAGCGGTCGCGCAGACCGTCGCCGAGCAGGTTGAATCCGAGCACGGCGAGCGCGATGCACAGCCCGGGCCAGAGGGCGAGCTCGGGATGGGTGGACAGGAACTGCTGGGACTCCTGCAGCATCCGCCCCCAGGAGGGGACAGGAGGCTGGGTGCCCAATCCGAGGAAGGACAGCCCCGCCTCGGCGAGGACGGAGATCGCGAACGCCACGGAGGCCTGCACGATGACCATGCCGGCGATGTTGGGCAGGACGTGGACGACGGCGATCGCCGGTGTGCTCCGATTCGAGGCGCGGGCGGCTCTCACGTACTCGGAGCTGAGCACCTGCATCGTGCCCGACCGCGCAACCCGGGCGAAGCCGGGGATCGCGGCGATCCCGACCGCCACCATGGCCGGACCGGTTCCGGGCTGGAAGACGGCGGCGAAGATGATCGCGAGCAACAGGGCCGGAAAGGCGAGGAGGATGTCGTTGGCGCGCATGATCACGGCTCCGATCCACATCCCCCAGGGGTACTGGGCGAAGAGGGCGGCGATGATCCCGATCGGGGTGCCGACGAGGAGGGCGATGCCGACGGCCACGATGCCCACGAGCAGTGTGATCCGCGCACCGTACATGATCCAGGTCAGGGTGTCGCGACCGAATCGGTCCGTTCCCAGGGGATGGTCGAGGCTGCTCGACTGCAGCCTCGCCGCCGGGTCGATGACGGATGGGTCGTACGGTGTCCAGATGAAGGACAGAAGGGCGAGGGCGAAGACGAGGACCACGAGCGAGGCGCCGATGATCATCGAGGCGCTCAGGCGCCGACGGCCCCGCCCCCGCTGGGGAATGGCGGGGCCCGCGTTCGGACCGGTGGCCGGGCCGGCGTCGTCGACGCGGACCGGCAGGTTCGGGTCGAAGGGCTGGTCCTGGTGCTCGCTCATGCGGCGCTCCTGATGCGCGGATCGACGATGGGGTAGAGCAGATCGACGATGAGGTTGATGACGAGCACGAGCATGACGAGGACCATGACGATTCCCTGCACGGTGACGAGGTCGCGGTTGGCGACCGCCCGCACGAGTTCGGAGCCGATCCCGGGAATGACGAAGACCTGTTCGATGATCACCGCTCCGACCAGCAGCGTCGCCAGCTGCACCCCGGCCACGGTGATGACGGGGATCGCGGCGTTGCGCAGCCCGTGGACGAACAGCGCCCGGGTCCGGGTCAGCCCCTTCGCCCGCGCGGTGCGGATGTAGTCCTCACGCATCACATCGAGGACGGCGGAGCGGACGTAGCGGGTGAGGATCGCGGCCTGCACGAGCGCCAGGGAGACGACGGGCAGAACCAGTCGGGCGAGGAACCCGCCGACGCCCTCGATCGGCGCCATCCACCCCTGCGAGGGGAACCACCCCAGACCCAGGGAGAAGATCATCACGAGGATGATCGCGGCGAGGAAGTTCGGCACGGCGATGCCGACCTGACTCAGTGCCGAGATCGTCATTCCGATCCAGTTGCGCTGCTCGAGCGCGGCGAATGTGCCCAACGGCACCGCGATGACGACGGCGAGGACGATGGAGCAGACGACGAGGATGGCCGTGACCTGGACGCTGTTCATGATCACCGGGGTGATCGGGGCGCCGGTGACGTAGGAGGTGCCGAAGTCGCCGCCGAGCATTCCGCCCACCCACTGCAGATACCGGGTCAGCGGCGGCTCGTCGAGTCCGTAGCGGGCTTCGAGAGCCGCGACCGCCTCGGGGGTGGCGTTCGTCCCGAGGGCGACCTGCGCGGCGTTGCCGGGCAGGAAGCTCATCATGGCGAAGATGACCACCGAGGCGACGAAGAGCGCCACGGCGAACTGAGCGGCGCGGCTGAGCAGGTAGACGGGCATGCGCGGTGGCGCTCAGTTCCAGCTGAGATCCGCGATGCGGAAGGAGTCGGAGACCCTGTTGACCGGAATGCCCTCGATGTCGGATTTGGCGACGACGAGGTTGGGGAACAGGAACAGGAAGTTCGCGGCGGCGTCCTCGGTGATCGTCCGCGCGATCGTCTTCATTCCCGCGATGTACTCCGCTTCGGTGCCCCTGTCGGCTTTCTCCGCGATCGGCTTGATCGTCGAGTCGTCGTAGCCGGTGTAGTAGTCCTTGGAGAACACGGTGAGGATGTCGCGGGGTTCGGCGTGGTTGATCACTGACATGTCGTAGTCATGCTTGGTGAACGTCTTGTCCAGCCACACCGCCGGGAACTCCTGGGTCTCCACCTTCGCCTTGAGTCCGATCTCCTCGAGCTGAGCGGACACGACCTGGGAGATGGCCTGCGCGTACGGCAGGTTGGGAACCGTGAAGGCGAACTCCTCCCCCTCGATCCCGGCCTCTCTGACCTTCTCCTTGGCCTTCTCGGGATCGTAGGGCCAGACCCCGCTCAGGTCTTCGTAGTACGGGTCGGTCGGTGGGACCATTGAGCCGATGAGCTCGCCGTAGCCTGCCCACGCGGTGTCGAGGACCGCTTTGCGATCGATCCCGTGCATCACGGCTTCCCGCGCCGCTTTGTCCTTGAAGATCCCCTCGGCGTTGTTCATCGACAGCACGACCTCGCCGTTCGTGGTGCCGGAGATGATCTGGTATTCCTCGCTCTGGAAGTCCCCGGCGAGTTCGGGCGCCTGGAGATTGGAGATGATGTCGATCTCGCCCGACTGCAGAGCGTTGGAGGCCGCGACCGCGTCCTTGAAGTACTTGAACTGGACTTTCTTCACCGCGGGAGCATCACCCCAGTAGTCGTCGCGGGCGACGTAGTCGATCGACTGTCCGCGGGTGAACTTCTCGATCGCGAAGGGACCGGTGCCGATCGCCTCGTTGGCGAGATCCGCGGTGCCCTCGGTGTCGAAGATCGCTCCGACGAGGGTGGTGAGGTTGTACAGCCACATGTTCGAGGGGCGCTGGAGGGTGATCTCCACCGTGTGATCGTCGACGACCTTGACGTTCTCGACGAGGTCCATCTTCGACTTCAGCGGGTTCTTCCAGTCCTTCGCCACTCGGTCGTAGGAGAACTTTACGTCCTCTGCAGTGAAGTCGGCGCCGTTGGAGAACTTCACCCCCTCCTGCAGTCGGAACGTGTAGGTCCTGCGGTCCTCGGAGATGTCCCACTCCTTGGCCAGGGAGGGCTGGATGGTGCCTTCTCCGTCGACCCGCACGAGCGATTCGTAGACGTTGTCCATCAGCGCCTCGGGGATGGCCACCCCCGAGGTGGATGTGAAGTCGAGGTTGACCGGTTCGGCGGTGAACGCGATCGCCATCGAATCCTTCTGGGTCCCCTTCGGATCCGAGGCCCCCGCTGTGCAGGCGGAGAGGAACAGTGCTGCAGCAGCTGCTGCGGCGACCCAGATTGTGGTGCGCGGAGTCTTCATCGCTCTCCTAGTCGTGTTGGCCCTTATCGGCAACGACAGTTTAACTGAACCCGCTGGTCCCGGTGTGACCGGGACCATATCTGAACTGGAACTATCGCGCACGTCCGAGTTCTTCGGCCAGCATGGAGGCGAGCTTGTCGAAGGCGATCCGGCGATGGGAGCGGGCGTTCTTCTCCTCCGGCGTCAGTTCGGCAGCGCTCCTGGTCGATCCCTCGGGCACGAAGATCGGGTCGTACCCGAACCCGTGCTCGCCGGCCGGGGCGGTGGCGAGGCTGCCGGGCATGATGCCCTCGGCGGTGAACTCGCGTCCATCGGCGGTGACCGCGGCCGCCGCACAGCGGAACTGCGCTCCCCGGTGCTCGGGCGCGATGTCGCTCAGCTGTGCGAGCAGCAGCTCGAGGTTCGCCTGATCGTCGCCGTGGCGGCCCGCCCATCGGGCCGAGAAGATCCCGGGCGCTCCGCCGAGCACGTCGACGCAGATTCCGGAGTCATCGGCGATCGAGGTGAGACCGGTGGCCGCGGCCGCCGCTCGCGCTTTGATGAGCGCGTTCTCGATGAAGGTGACCCCGGTTTCGGGAATGTCGCCGACACCGCACTCGGCGGCGGTCCTGACCTCTGTGCCCTCGCCGAGGTGGGGTAGGAGGATCGCTTCGAGCTCGCGCTTCTTCTTCTCGTTGTGGGTTGCGAGGACGAAGGTGGTCATCGGGCGAGGGCCTCCGCCTGGATCCTGGTCAGATCTTCGCAGCCCTTGGTCGCCAGGTCGAGGAGCACTCCGAGCTCACTTCGGTCGAACGGTGCACCTTCGGCGGTGCCCTGGACCTCGATGAACTTGCCGCTGCCGGTCATCACGACGTTCATGTCGGTCTCCGCGGTCGAGTCCTCGGCGTAGGGCAGGTCGAGGACGGCCCGACCCTCGACGATGCCGACGCTGACAGCCGCCAGGGAGTCGATGATCGGGTTGTGCGCGGCCGGGATGACGCCGGTCGATCGGCCTTTGTCGATCGCGTCGACGAGGGCCACGTAGGCTCCGGTGATCGCCGCGGTGCGGGTGCCGCCGTCGGCCTGGAGGACGTCGCAATCGAGCACCAGGGTGTTCTCGCCCAGTTTCGTCAGATCGATGACGGCGCGGAGGCTGCGCCCGATGAGGCGGGAGATCTCGTGCGTGCGTCCGCCGAGCTTGCCCTTGACGGATTCGCGTGTGTTCCGGGTGTCGGTGGCGCGTGGGAGCATCGCGTACTCGGCGGTGACCCAGCCGCGCCCCTGACCCTTGAGCCAGCGCGGCACGCCCTCGGTCAGGGATGCTGCGCACAGCACTCGGGTGTTGCCGAACTCCACCAGGGCGGAGCCTTCGGCGGTGGTCAGCCAGTTGCGGGTGATGGTGACTTCGCGGAGCTGATCCGCTGATCGGGAGTCTGCGCGCACGCTTCTGCTTCCTTCGGTTGTCGAGAACTTCTGCTGTGGGTTCACGCGTGAGGTGGGCTCACGCATGGGATGGGCTCACTCATGGACCGGTCCCACCCGTGGGTGGGTTCACACGGTCCAGCTGGCTTCGGGCTTGGCCAGTTCGATCGGCCCCCGGAATTCGCCGGCCGCCTCTCCCCTGACGATGCAGCGATCGGTCCAGACGGGGATGTGGGTGAGGACCAAGGACTTCACCTCGGCGTTCGTGGCCACACGGCCGGCGCGCTTGCCGGTCAGGTGGATGCCCCTGGCCGTGTCCCGATCTTCCTGGAAGGCCGCTTCACAGAGGAAGACGTCGGCTCCGCGGGCCGCCTCGATGAGGTTGTCGCATTCGTCGCTGTCGCCGGAGTAGGTGATGACCTTCCCCCGGTCGTCGGTGATCCGCAGGGCGTAGGCCTCGACCGGGTGGTCGACGAGGAAGCTCTCGACGGTCAGGGACCCGATCTGAAAACTCGACCTGTGGTCGAGGTCGACGAACTCGAAGGCATGCGTGAGATCGCTAGGGTCGGAGCTGCCGGCCACCGGCGACCGGCCGGGGTCCGTGTGATAGGCCCGGGTCAGTCTCTCCTCGGCTCCCGGCGGTGCGAACACCGATGTCCTGGTCCGGATCGATCCGGTGTCGGAGACGTTGCCGTTGAAGAACTTCGGATCGTAGCAGTGCCGGACGTAGAGACCGGTCATGTCCATGCAGTGGTCGGGATGGAGATGGGTGAGCACGACTGCAGCGAAGGAGCCCGGGTCGACGACCCGCTGCAGCCGGCTCAGCGCACCGGATCCGAGGTCGAGCACGATCCGCGTCGGCCTCTCCTCCTCGGTCTCGACCAGATAGCAGCTGGCGGCGGAGTCCGGCCCGGGAAACGACCCGGCAGTGCCGATGGCGGTGAGCTTCATTCCTCTTCATCTCCCTGCAGACCGTCGAGCAAGGTCATCGTCAGGCGGTCCTGGACCCAGGTGAGGAAATCGTAGAGGGTCAGGGTGAGGTCTTCGGATTCGTCGAGTTCGTCGCGGCGGGCGTACTTCTCCTCCTGCGCCTCCTCGGTGTCGATGCCCAGGCGCACCGCGAGCACCAGACGCAGATCGTTGAGGCCCTTCGTCCAGGCCAGGATCTCGTCCTCGGTCAGGGAAATGCGGGGTCCCTGGCTGAGCCCGTTGAGGATGATGCGGACGTTGTGCGCCTTCGCCTGCTGCAGGTCGAATTCGGTCAGGCGGCGGAATTCCTCGGACCGCTCGGCGTCGAGGGGGTCGACGTCGGGGAACAGCCGCAGCAGAGCCGGGTCCTCCGGCCGCGGCCGTTCGACCAGCCCCAGGCGGGCCTCCCAGTTCTCGGACGCGGGCCGACCCGACTCATCCGACTCCCCGAGGAGAGCTGCCAGATCGGTGAACACGGTGAGCATGAGGGATCGTTCGTTGTCTTCGAGCTGGAGGACGACGTCGTCCCCGCGAGAGTCGATGGCTGCCATCGCTCAGTCGGATTCCGTCATCGGCCGGCAGGCGGCCCAGAGACCGTATTCGTGCATGGCTTGAGTGTCCCTTTCCATGGCCTCGCGCGCCCCCGTGGCGACGACGGAGCGTCCGTTCTCATGAACTTCGAGCATCAGCTTGTGGGCCTTCTCGGACGAGTATCCGAAGTAACTCTGGAAGACGTAGCTGACGTAGCTCATGAGATTGACGGGGTCGTTGAATACGACGGTCTTCCATGGCTTGGCCAGATCTTCGGCGGGTCGGACATCGACCTCCGGTTCCAGAACTGGAGTCGTTGGGTTGCTCACGTTTCCACCATACGGCAGATCACTGACGCTGTCGTGAACTAAGATCGCGCCTATGAGTGATCTCACACGGGCCGGATCGACCGCTTTCTACACGGATCAGTACGAGCTGACGATGGTGCAGGCGGCGCTGGAATCCGGGGCTGCGGACCGACGGAGCCTGTTCGAAGTCTTCGGCCGCAGGCTCCCAGCCGGACGCCGCTACGGGGTCGTCGCCGGGACCGGTCGGATCCTCGAGATGCTGCGCGACTTCCGCTTCGACGACGCAGAGCTGTCCTACCTCAGTCGGGAGAAGATCGTCGATGAGGCAACGATCGCCTGGCTGGCCGACTACCGGTTCACCGGCACCATCCGGGGCTATGCGGAGGGCGAGATCTACTTCCCCGGATCACCCCTGCTCACGATCGAGGCCACCTTCGCCGAGGGCGTCATCCTCGAGACCCTCATCCTCTCGGCGATGAACTACGACTGCGCGGTCGCCTCGGCGGCGTCTCGCATGGCCCAGGCCGCAGGCGATCGTCCCTGCGCGGAGATGGGGAGCAGGCGCACGAACGAACGGGCGGCGGTCGCTGCCGCTCGAGCTGCGGTGATCGGCGGTTTCGCCTCGACGTCCAATCTGTCCGCCGGGCTCCAGTACGGACTGCGGACGATCGGGACCTCGGCGCACTCGTTCACCCTCCTCCACGACTCGGAGCGCGAGGCGTTCGCCGCGCAGCTGAAGTCGCTGGGGACCGACACCACGCTCCTCCTCGACACCTATGACGTCGAGGTGGCGCTGAGGACCGCGATCGAACTAGCCGGCCCCTCGCTGGGCGGAGTCAGGATCGATTCGGGCGATCTCGTCGAGCAGGCCAGCGAAGTCCGCGCGGGCCTCGACCGGCTGGGCGCTCACGACACGAAGATCACCGTCACCAGCGATCTCGACGAGTATGCGATCGCCGCACTCGCTGCGTCCCCGGTCGACGCCTACGGTGTCGGCACCCGGGTCGTCACCGGGTCGGGGGCCCCGGCTGCCGGTCTCGTGTACAAGCTCGTCGCGCGTGCCGATGAATCGGGTTCCTGGACATCGGTGGCGAAAGCGGCGAGCGGCAAGTCCTCCCGCGGCGGTCACAAGAACGCGATGCGCCTCGTCGACGGGGCCATCGCGGTGGAGGAAGCCGTCGGAGTCCCGACGCTTCCCAGCGACGTGGGTGACGGACGTCCGCTGACCGTGGATCTTGTCGTCGACGGCGAGATCGACGAGTCCTACACCGGTGCTGCCGGAGTGAAGAGGGCCTGCGCCCGTCACGACGAGTCGTTGGCCGAGCTGCCCCGTTCGGCCCGTCGTTTGCAGGACGGCGAACCGGCGATCCCGACGGTCTTCTACACCGACTGAGGTGTCGCCGGCCCCAGCCGACAGCCGGACTCAGCTCTGGCCGACGAACCAGCCCTGGATCTTCTTGATCCGCGCCTGGATCTGATCACGAGTCGCCTGCGCGACGGCAGGTCCCCCGCAGGCCTTGCGGAGTTGGACGTGGACCGTCTTGTGCGGCAGACCGGTCCGCCGCGACCAGGCTCCGACGAGGCTCTGGAGCTGATTGCGCTCCTCCTTCATCGCCCGGTGCTCGAGCTCACTGCGATCGACTTCCGGTGCCGAAGCGACAGCTGTCTTCCGCTTCGCCTGCTTGGCCTGCTGGGTCCGCAGCAGTTCGTGGACCTGGTCCGGTTCGAGCAGGCCCGGGATCCCGATGAAGTCGAGCTCGTCCTCGGAGCCGATCGCGCCTCCGGTCCCGAATTCGCCGCCGTCGAAGAGCACACGGTCGAACAGTGCCTCCGCGCCCAGAGCTTCGAACGATCCGAGCTGGTCGGAGGCGCCCTCATTCCGGTTCGCCTGTTCGAGCGCCTGCTCGTCGAAGACGACGACGTCGTTCTCGTCCTCGTTCTTCGGTCTGTCGAGGGCGTGGTCGCGTTCGACCTCCATGGTGTTGGCCAGGGCGAGGAGAACGGGGACCGAGGGCAGGAACACCGAGGCGGTCTCCCCGCGTTTGCGCGCGCGCACGAAGCGGCCGATGGCCTGGGCGAAGAACAGCGGGGTCGACGAGGAGGTGGCGTAGACGCCGACGCACAGACGCGGGACATCGACGCCTTCGGACACCATTCGCACCGCGACCATCCACCGGTCGCTCGAGTTCTGGAACTCCTCGATGCGCGCCGAGGCGCCCGCCTCGTCGGAGAGCACCACCGTCGGCTTCTCCCCCGTGATCTCGCGCAGCTGCTTCGCGTAGGCACGGGCAGTGGTCTGGTCGGTGGCGATGACGAGTCCACCGGCATCGGGGACCGTCCGCCGGACCTCGGTCAGTCGCATGTCGGCGGCTTTGAGAACGGCCGGGATCCAGTCGCCGTTGGGGTCGAGCGCAGTGCGCCAGGCTTGGGCGTAGATGTCCTTCGTCGTCTCTTCGCCGAGGACATGCGACATCTCCTCCCCGGCCTTGGTCCGCCATGACATTGCGCCCGCGTAAGCGAGGAACAGGACGGGCCGGACGACTGAGTCCTTGAGCGCCCTGCCGTACCCGTAGGAGTAATCGGCCACCGAGGTGCGGATGCCGTTCTCGTCGGGCTCGTAGGTGACGAACGGGATCGGCGAGGTGTCGGAGCGGAACGGCGTACCGGTCAGCGACAGCCGGCGCACGGCCGGACTGAAGGCCTCACGCACGGCGTCGCCCCACGACAGGGCGTCACCGGCATGGTGCACCTCGTCGAGGATGACCAGAGTCCGCCCGGCGGCGGTGCGGTTGTGGTGCAGCGTCGGCTTCGCCGCGACCTGTGCATAGGTGACGGCCACACCGTGAAAGCCGGGAGCATGCTTGCCCTGCGCGTTCTTGAAGTGCGGGTCGAGTTTGATTCCGACCCGAGCCGCGGAATCAGCCCACTGGACCTTGAGGTGCTCGGTGGGCGCGACAACGGTGACGCGGTTGACGACCCGCTGAGCCAGGAGCTCTGCGGCCAGGCGCAGCGCGAAAGTCGTCTTTCCTGCACCGGGGGTTGCGACTGCGAGGAAGTCCTTGGGCTGATCCCGAAAATACTGTTCCAGGGCTTCGGCCTGCCAAGCACGCAACTTTCCGGCCGTTCCCCAAGCTGCACGCTCGGGAAACGCCGGTGGGAGTTGTTCGGCGGCGGAAGTCCCTGGGAGACGTTCCGCGGTCATCTACTCCTTCGGTCCTTCAGGCATCGTTTCGTAGATCTCTTTGCACTTGGGGCAGAGGGGGAACTTCTCCGGGTCCCGGCTCGGGATCCAGACCTTCCCGCATAGGGCGATCACCGGGGTCCCGGTCACCATCGCCTCCATGATCTTGTCCTTGGGTGCGTAGTGGCTGTACCGCTCATGGTCGCCTGGTTCGACGAGCTGTTCGGTCCGCTCACGCTCGATTGTGGATGAACCACCTGAAGCTGGCAAAGTCATGATGTTCATTGTAGTTCCCTAGAATGAATGACATGGACCGAACTCACGAGGATTCCCTCACAGAGCGCTATCGTGAACTCAGTGACGACATCGCGGCAGCCGTGGCCGTGGTCTCCGCCAACCGCGGCCGGTCGCCACACGCGATCACGGTCGATTCGTTCCTCGATGTGTCCTACGACCCTCCGACGATGGCCGTCAGCATCTATTCGGGCTCAAGGATGATGGAGACCCTCGAGAGCAGTGAGCACTTCGCGATCTCTCTGCTCAACTCTGCGGGAAGAGACGTCTCCGAGCGCCTCGGCGAGCCCGGTCAGCCCCTCTACGGGGCTCTGAGCGGGATAGACACGTTCCCCGCCCCCCATTCGGGTCAGCCCATCCTCGCCGAGGCGATGGCGTGGTTCGAATTGAGAACCACCGACATCCTCGAGGTCGCCACGCACAGCCTGGTCGTCGGCGAGGTCGTGGCCCTTGGTGCCCGCGCCGGTTCCCAATCGGACAGACCGCTGCTGCGATGGCGCAAGGCCTACGGCACGATCGGACCCCGCTGAAGCACGTCTGCCCTGAACGCCCCCGGAGACGAGCGGCGGGTCCATAGAGGCGAAACCAACTGAAGGGGCCCTCCCACGAAATTGTGGAAGAGCCCCCTTCAGGTGAAGGCATGGGTGGGTCAGACGACGCCCTGGGCCAGCATCGCTTCGGAGACACGGATGAACCCGGCGATGTTGGCTCCAGCGACATAGTCACCGGGAGCCCCATACTCATCCGCCGCTGCGGCACAGCTGTCGTGGACGTCGCCCATGATCTCCGCCAGCCGAGCTTCCGTGAAGTCGAAGTGCCAAGCATCGCGGCTGGCATTCTGCTGCATCTCCAGGGCGCTGGTGGCAACACCGCCGGCGTTGGCCGCCTTGCCGGGAGCGAAGGGCACGCCGGCCTCGGAGAAGACCTTCACCGCGCCCGGCGTGCACGGCATGTTCGCGCCTTCGGCCACGGCGACCACGCCCCCGGCGACGAGCTTCTTGGCGTCGTCCTCGTCCAGTTCGTTCTGGGTCGCACATGGCAGTGCGACCTCGGCTTCGAGGCTCCATACGTTCCCACCCTCGTGGAACGCGGCACGTCCGCCACGGCGGGTGACGTATTCGGAGATCCGGCCCCGGTCGACGAACTTGATCTGCTTGACGATATCGAGGTCGACACCGTCGGGATCGTGGATGAAGCCGCCGGAGTCCGAGAGCGCGATGACACGACCGCCGAAGGCTTCGACCTTCTCGGCCGCGTAGACGGCGACGTTGCCGGAGCCGGAAATGACGACCGAGCGTCCGTCGAGGTTCTTCTTTGCCGCCCCGAGCATGTCCTTGAGGAAATAGACGAGCCCATAGCCGGTGGCTTCGGTGCGGACCATCGAGCCGCCATAGGACAGTCCCTTTCCGGTCAGCACTCCGGCTTCGTATCGATTGGTGACGCGTTTGTACTGACCGAACATGTAGCCGATCTCGCGGCCGCCCACCCCGATGTCGCCGGCAGGAACGTCACGATACTCGCCGATGTGCCGGTAGAGCTCGAGCATGAAGGATTGGCAGAAACGCATGATCTCCAGGTCACTGCGACCCTTCGGGTCGAAGTCGGAGCCGCCTTTGCCGCCGCCGATGGGAAGGCCGGTGATCGAGTTCTTGAAGATCTGTTCGAAGCCGAGGAACTTCACGATGCCGAGGTTGACGGAGGGGTGGAAGCGCAGACCACCCTTGTAGGGGCCCAGTGAGGAGTTGAACTCGACACGGAAAGCGCGATTGATCTGGACCGTGCCGGTGTCATCGATCCACGGGACCCGGAAGATGATCTGCCGTTCGGGTTCACACAGACGCTCGAACATCGACAGTTCGAGGTACTCAGGGTGTTTGTCGACCACGGGACCCAAGGAATAGAGAACTTCCTGTACCGCTTGGTGAAACTCCGACTCTCCGGGATTCCGATGAAGCACGGTGTCGAAGATTGGCTGCAGTGATGGATGTAGGCTCATGGCCACAAACTACAGCTTTCTCGCCTATCGGCAATAGAACGGCCAAATATTGGACATCAAACCAATTGAGAGCAAGCCGTC
>NZ_JAPSIB010000035.1 GCF_031179145.1 Brevibacterium sp. | reverse complement strand
GAGACGCCGTCGAAGAGCTCGGGCACCCCGAAGGTGAAGCGTTCGGTGCCGGAGACGGAGTCGATGCCGATGACCGAGATCCCGATGCCGAGCACCAGGGCGGACAGGCCCTTGAGCACGGAGTCGGCGACCACCGAGGACGTCGCGACGAACGCGAAGATCGCCAGGGCGAAGAATTCGGCCGGTCCGAACTTCGTCGACAGGTCGGCCAGAGCCGGAGCGACGAAGACAACGAGGAAGCAGGAGATGAATCCGCCGATGAACGCGCCGATCGCAGCTGTGGCCAACGCCTGCGGGCCGCGACCGTTGCGGGCCATCTTGTGGCCCTCGAAGGTCGAAGCGATCGCCGAGGCCTGGCCCGGCGTGTTCATGAGGATGGCCATTGTCGAATCGCCGAAGAGGCCACCGAAGTAGACGCCGGCGAACATGATGAACGCAGCCGTGGGATCGAGCGCGAAGGTCATCGGCAGCAGCAGGGCCACGGCCATGGATGAGCCGAGGCCGGGCAGCACGCCGACGGCCGTGCCGAGGAAACATCCGACGACGACCCACAGCAGGTTCATCGGGGTGACGGCATGAGTGAAACCCTCGAAGAGGGACATCAGAGCGTCCATATCAGAACCCACCTCCCAGGATGCCCGAGGGCAGATTGAGTCCCAGCAGCACCGCGAACGCGATGTAGACCAGGGACGAGAAGGTCAGCGCCAGGGTGAGGTCGAACAGCGGCTTCGCCGACCCCATCGACCGCGCCACGCACCAGAACAGGAGGGCCGCGGCGATGATCCACCCCGCGAACTCGAGGATCAGGGCGAAGGCGGCGAAGCCCCCCGCGCCCCAGGCCAGGGACACGAAGTCACTGTGCGTCCGGTGCTTGACCTCCTCCTTCCGCGCCTCGGCCAGTGCCTGTCGGTCGGTGGTCGGTTCGTCCTCCTCGTGCGGGTTGAGACGCTTGGCGGAGATCGCCGAGGTGACCGGAGTGGAGAACGCCAAGTCCTCCTCCGCCTCGGCGGGAGTCGGATCCTCCACATCGACTGGCTCGGGAGTACGGAGGTAGGCGACGGCGAGCAGGAGCGCCAGCACGTAGCCGGCGATCATGATCAGCGCCGGGAAGAACTGCGGACCGGGCCGGTCGACGTCGTCGGGCACCTCCATCGTCAGCAGACCGATGAGCAGATAGGTGGAGAAGCCCGCCATGATCAGCGGCACCAGCAGACCGGATCGTCCCTGCCACCAGGTTCCCGCGCCGAGGTGGCCCGTGCGGTTCGGGTTGTGTGCTTTCACGGGCGTGCTCATAGTCCCAGCTCCTTCAGCAGTGCCTCGACCCGGGCAGTGTCCTCTTCGACGAAGTCGGCGAACTCCTGCCCGGTCAGCCAGACGTCCGTCCAGTTGTTGCGCGAGAGCGCGTCCTTCCATTCGGCGCTGTCCCGGGTGCTCTTGAGCAGGCCGACGAGTTCGGCGGTCTCCTCCTCGGTGATTCCCGGGGCGCCGAGGTAGCCGCGCCAGTTCGTCAGCGTCACCTCGTAGCCCTGCTCCTTCATCGTCGGGATGTCGGAGCCTTCGATGCGCTCGGGTGCGGCCAGGCCGAGAGCCTTGACGCGGCCGGCCTCGATCTGGTCGGACACCTCGTTGAAGCCGGTGGACGCGAAGTCCGTCGTGCCCGAGAGCAGCGTCTGGATCGCCTCACCGCCGCCGGACTTCGGGATGTAGGTGATCGCCGAGCCGGGGATGCCGGCCAGCTGGGCGAGCTGGGCGATGACCAGATGGTCGACCGAACCGGCCGAGCCACCCGTCCACACGAACCCCTGCGGGTCCTTCTTCCATTGCGCGACGACGTCATCGATCGTGTTGTAGGGCGAATCGGCGGCGGCGATGAGGACGTCGTAGTCCTCGGCAACCCGAGCCAGCAGCGTGGTGTCGGAGAAACCGACCGGTGACTTGTTGAGCGCGATGCCTCCGACCATCGCCGTGCCGGTGGCCAGCAGGTTGTCGGCCTGACCGTCCATCGTGGAGAACTTGCCCAGGCCGATCGTGCCGCCGGCTCCCGGGATGTTGACGACCTGCGCATTGTTGGCCAGACCGTTGACGCGCATCGCCTGCTGGGTCTCGCGGGCGAACCCGTCCCACCCGCCGCCGGCGCCGGCCGGGGCGATGATCGTGAGGTTGGTGGCGAGATCGCCCTTGGCGGATGCCGCACGGACGGAGAAACCGGTCGCGGTGCCCACCGCGGCCACCGCCACCACGCCGTAGGCGATCTTGCCGAACAGTCGCCGGGACATGTGCGAATCCGGGGCGCGGGACTGGGGCGGGTCATCAGATGATTGGTTCGTCATTGACCAAACGTCCTTCCTTCATCATCGAAGACAGTTGTGGTGACTGTTCCACCTTAAGGTGGCGCAGACCACTTGACGGGATTCTGCGCACAAAGTGCGTTCTGCCCATTGTGCTCCTTGTGTGCATTCTGCTCATCGGAAGTCGTGGGCAATGGTGGCTAGGCTGGGAGCATGACTTCACCTCAGACCCCCGATTCCGCGGCGGCCCCCACCGCACAGACGAGGCCCACCTCGCAGGCGGGCCCCACCGCACAGACGAACCCCACACCCACCTCGGCGCCGGTGGCGAAGAAAGTTGCGCACAAGCGCACGCACCACGGGCACACCTTCGTCGACGACTACGAATGGCTGCGCGAGAAGGACTCCCCGGAGGTCATCGCCCACCTCGAGGCGGAGAACGCATGGACCGAGGCGCAGACGGCGAGCCTCGAAGGCCTGCGCTCGGCGATCTTCACCGAGATCAAGACCCGCATCAAGGAAACCGATATGTCGGTGCCCAACCGGCGCGGGAACCACTGGTACTTCTCCCGGACGAAGGCCGGACTCGACTACGGGATCAGCGTCCGCGTGCCCGTCGCGAACCCAGACGACTGGACCCCGCCCGAGGTGGGGGAGGACCCGCTGCCCGGTGAGGAGGTCGTCTTCGACTCCAACGTCGCCGCCGACGGCCACGAATTCTTCTCCCTCGGCACGTTCTCCCTGACCGAGGACGGCCGGTACCTCCTCTACGGAGTCGACTACACCGGCGATGAACGCTATACGCTGCGCCTGCGCGACCTGAGCACGGGGGAGGACCTCGACGACACGATCGAGGGCACCTTCGCCGGCGCGTCGATCGACCCTGCAGGCCGATACATCTTCTACACGACCATCGACGACGCCTGGCGCCCCGAGAAGGTGTGGCGCCACGCGATCGGCAGCGACAGCACGGACGACGCGTGCATCTTCCACGAACCTGACGAGCGATTCTTCGTCGGCGCCGGGTTCTCGCGGTCGCACAAGTACCTGTTCGTCGTCACCGGTTCGAAGACGACCACCGGCTTCTGGAGCATCCCGGTCGATGACCTCGAAGCTCAGCCGCGTGAGGTGTGGCCACGGGTCGAGGGTGTCGAGTACTCCGTCGAGCACGCGGTGATCGGCGGAGAGGACCGCTTCCTCATCACCCACAACCGCGACCGCGCCGACTTCGACCTCGTCGACGTCCCGGCAGAGAACCCGAGCGGGACCGGCGGCAGGCCGGTGCTGGCCGAGGTCGAGGGGCTGCGACTCGAGGATGTCGACGCATTCTCCGGCTTCCTCGCCCTGAGCTACCGCCGCGGCGGCTTCGCGCGCGTGGGGACCGTCGAACTCGACCCCACCGGGTCTGAATCTCCCTTCTCCTCGCTGCACGAACTCCCGTTCGACCGGGAGACAGGCACCCTCGGGCTGGCCGGCAACCCCGAGTTCGACCAGACGGGCGTCCGTCTCGTCTTCACCTCCATGTCGACGCCGTCCGTGGTCTATCAGCACAGTGTCACCGACGGCACGGACACGATCCTCAAACGCCAGCCCGTCCTCGGCTCTGTCGACCTCGGCCGCTACACCGAGTCGCTGGAGTGGGCCACCGCTGAGGACGGGACCCGGATCCCGATCTCCCTCGTCCACCGCTCCGACCTCGTTGCGCCCGGCCGGCCCGCACCCCTCGTGCTCTACGGCTATGGGTCCTACGAGGCGAGCATGGACCCGTACTTCTCCGTCGCCCGGCTCTCACTGCTCGACCGTGGGGTCGTCTTCGCCATCGCCCACGTCCGCGGCGGCGGAGAGATGGGCCGCCACTGGTACGACCAGGGCAAGACCCTGAGCAAGAAGAACACCTTCACGGACTTCATCGCCGCCGCCCGCCACCTCGTCGACGAGGACTGGACACGCCCGGATCGGCTCGTCGCGACCGGCGGATCCGCGGGCGGTCTGCTCATGGGCGCAGTGGCGAACATGGCGCCGGACCTGTTCGCGGGCATCAGCGCCCATGTGCCCTTCGTCGACGCCCTGACCTCGATCCTCATGCCGGAGCTGCCGCTGACCGTGATCGAATGGGAGGAGTGGGGTGACCCGCTCCACGACCCCGAAGTGTACGAGTACATGCGCTCCTACTCCCCATACGAGAACGTCACCGCAGGTTCGCACCCGAAGATCCTCGCCGTGACCTCGCTCAACGACACCCGCGTCCTCTACGTCGAACCCGCGAAATGGGTGGCGAAGCTGCGGGAAGTCGGCGCCGAGGTGCTGCTGAAGACCGAGATGACCGCCGGGCACGGAGGAGTCTCCGGCCGTTACGACTCCTGGAAGGAGACCGCGTTCGAATTCGCGTGGATCCTCGATGTGCTCGGACGGTCCGAGGTCGAGATCGCCCCCTGACAGGACGTTTGGCGCGTTCGCCGACACAGCCGGGACGAACGTCCGTGATCTGTGTGCTTGGTCACTCATGTCAGAGCCCTCGCATACAGTGGGATAGCATAACGATGTTTGTTGTCCAGGTCACGGAACCAGGATGGACTGGTCGGGACCTCGAGTCCTTTCAAAGGGGAGAAGAATGCGTCTGAAGAATCTGGCCACCGCAGTCGTGGCGATCAGCTCGGTGTTGGCGGTCTCGGCATGCTCCGGAGGGGACAGCGGCACCGGTGAGGGCGGCGACTCGTACAAGATCGGCATCTCCCAGCTCGTGCAGCACCCGGCGCTCGACGCCGCTTCCGAGGGGTTCCAGAAGAAGTTCGAAGATGAAGGCGTCACCGTCGAATGGGACGTGCAGAACGCTCAGGGCGAACAGGCGAACGCCACCTCCATCGCGCAGAACTTCGCCAACCAGGACCTCGATCTCGTCCTCGCCGTCGCCACCCCTGCCGCCCAGGCAGCTGCCCAGGCGATCACCAACGTGCCCGTCCTCTTCACCGCCGTCACCGACGCGGAGGAGGCCGGACTGGTCGCCTCGAACGAGGCACCCGGCGGCAATGTGACGGGAACCTCTGACCTCAACCCCGTCGCCGATCAGCTCAAGCTGGTCAAGGACCTGCGTCCCGAGGCGAAGACCGTCGGCATCGTCTACAGTTCCGGTGAGGTCAACTCGCAGGTCCAGGTCGATCTGGCCAAGAAGGCGGCCAAGGACCTCGGCGTGGAGATCAAGGAAGCGACGATCGCGAACTCCAGTGAGCTCGGCCAGGCGGTCAACTCGCTGGGCAAGGTCGACGCGTACTACGTGCCCACCGACAACAATGTCGTCTCCGCGGTGTCCGTGATGGTCCAGGCGGCGGAGAAGAACAAGGCGCTGCTCGTCGGTTCGGAAGCCGGCCAGGTCGAGCAGGGTGCGGCGATCACCCGCGGCATCAACTACACGAAGCTCGGTGAGCAGACCGGTGAGATGGCCCTGCGCATCCTCCAGGACGGGGAGAAGCCGGCGGACATGCCGGTCGAGACCAGCTCTGACCTCGAACTCGTCGTCAATCCGGAAGCGGCGAAGCGTCAGGGTGTCGAGATCCCGCAGAAGCTCCTCGATGAGGCCGACCGCACCATCGAATGAGCCTCCGGTGACTGATCGACACGACCGATCGGCCCACCTGATCTGCACAATTACCACCATCTGATCGGAAATCAATGTTCGGAGCGCTCGAGCTCGGGCTCATCTATGCAGTGATGGCCTTGGGGGTCTACCTGACCTTCAAGGTCCTCAACTTCCCCGACCTCACCGTCGACGGAAGCTTCACCACGGGCGGTGCCACCGCAGCGTCCCTCATCATCGCCGGGGTCAACCCCTTCCTGGCGACTGCAGCCGCCATCGGGGCCGGGCTCATCGCCGGCTACATCACCGGGCTGCTCCACACGAAGGGTGGGATCGACGGTCTGCTGGCCGGCATCCTCACCATGATCGGTCTGTGGTCGATCAACCTGCGGATCATGGGCAAGGCGAACCTCCCGCTCCTGCGGGAGGAGACCGTCTTCACCCCGCTGCGGGAGAACATGATGCTGGGCACCTGGCTGTCCATCGGCATCCTGCTCGCCTTCACCTTGGTCCTCAAGTTCGCCATCGACTGGTTCCTCACCACGGATCTCGGCCTGTCGATCCAGGCCACCGGCAACAACCAGCAGATGATCCGCAGTCTCGGGGTCAACACCGACAACACGACCATGCTGACGCTGGCGCTGTCGAACGGGTTCGTCGCCCTCTGCGGCGCCCTCGTCGCCCAGTACCAGGGCTTCTCCGACATCAGCATGGGCATCGGCCTGATCCTCGTCGGACTGGCCTCGGTGATCCTGGGGCAGGCGGTGTTCGGCAGCCGCACCATCATCATGGCCAGCCTCGGCGCCCTGCTCGGCTCCGTCATCTACCGGTTCATCATCTTCCTCGCACTGCGGGCTGGACTGGACACGAACGATATGAAGCTGACCACGGCGCTGCTCGTCGTCGTGGCGCTGCTGCTGCCGCGGTGGGGGTTCCTCCGCCGGATCCCGTCGCTGCGCAATCGCGGCAACCGGGCGCCGGCGAGGCCCCTCGAGGGCACCGTCGACACACCTGACCAGATGGCCGGCGCCGCGGCGGGAACGCCGACGTCCACCGGCAAGACCGAGGGCTGAGGGCAATGCTGAAGATCGACTCCATCTCCAAGACCTTCTTCCCCGGCACGGTCAACGAACGCAAGGCCCTGCAGGACGTGTCCCTCGAACTCGACGAGTCCGACTTCGTCACCGTCATCGGCTCCAACGGTGCGGGCAAGTCGACGCTGCTCAACACGGTCTCGGGTCGTCTGCCGATCGACTCCGGTTCGATCAGAATCGACGGCGCCGAGGTGTCACGGATGCCCGAGCACAAACGGGCCCGGTACCTCGGCCGGGTGTTCCAGGACCCGATGGCCGGCACCGCCCCGGATCTGACGATCGAGCAGAACCTGTCCCTGGCGCTGCGCCGCGGCAAGCCCCGCGGGCTGGGCCGGGGAACCACGAAGGCCCGACGTGAGCACTTCAAGGACGAGCTCGCGACCCTGGAGCTCGGGTTGGAGAACCGTCTGAAGACGAAAGTCGGCCTGCTCTCCGGTGGGCAGCGGCAGGCGCTCAGCCTGCTCATGGCCGGTTTCACCCAGCCGCGCATCCTCCTGCTCGACGAGCACACCGCCGCTCTCGACCCTCAGCGTGCCGCGCTTGTGACGACCCTGACGGAGAAGATCGTCTCCAGTGGGGGACTGACGACCCTGATGGTCACCCACAACATGGAGCAGGCCATCGCCCTGGGCAACCGGCTCATCATGATGCACGAGGGTCGGATCATCTACCAGGCCTCGGCGGAGGAGAAGAAGAACCTCACCGTGGAGACTCTGCTCGGCGAATTCTCGAAGCTCAAGGGAGCCTCCCTGGGAGACCGGGCGCTGCTCAACTGAACCGCGTCGTCGGCCCATCGAGCGTCGAGGGGACGCGTCTGCGCAATGCTCAGCTGACATTCCGTTGAGGAAGCGGGCACCAGCTGTTATGGTTCGAAATATGGCCCCGATCACATTCTCCGCCGCGCGTCTGCGCGTCCGACGATCGGTGTGCCCACCCGCCTCCGCAGCACCGGTGCTCCCGCGACGGGTGGCACCGCTGCTCCCGCGGCGGGTGGCACCGCGTCAGGTCGCACCGCGGCCGCCTGCGGGTTTCGCCAATGACTCCTGGGAAGGTGCGGCGATCGGCTGGTGGGGTCGCGAGCCTTAACGGCTCCCGCAGCACCCCGCAGTCCGATCCCAACTCACGTCACGTCGACGACCAGCCGAAACCCTGCATGTCCCAAGGACGTGTCAGGCGTGGTGGCTGTCCGCGCTGACGTCCGGTAGCGCCGACAGTAGGACTCATGGCACATGTACGACCCACCCCTCAGCACTCCGCGCTCGTCGTCGGGACGGAAGGGCCCTGCCGCCCATTCCCAGACATTGCCGGTCATGTTGTGCAGACCGTAGGCGTTGGGGGAGTAGGCAGTGACCGGCACGGTTCCGACCGCCTCGGCGGGGGAGTCGGGGAAGACTCCCTGGAACGTCTTCATCCGGGGACGACCCCCGGGCTCACGGACCGCGCCCCACGGATAGGGCTGCTGGTCGAGTCCGCCCCGAGCTGCGAACTCCCACTCCGCCTCACTCGGCAGCCGCGCGCCCACCCAGGAGGCGTACGCCTCGGCGTCCAGGCGGGAGATGTGAGTGACCGGATGATCGGCCCGATCCTCGACCGAAGACTCGGGTCCCTCCGGCCGATGCCAGCACGCGCCCCTCACCTGCCGCCACCACGGGGCTGCCACGACGGCGGTCGAGCGGGCGCGCAGCTCGGGAGTGAGGAGGCCCGCGAAGACCAGGGAATCGCCGAGGCGCTCGGCCACCGTCCGATGGCCCGTCGCCTGGACGAAGGCGGCGAATTCGGCCACGGTCACCGTCGTCGCAGCGATCGCGAACGCCGGAACCTCCACGTCGCGGACCGGACCCTCGCCATCGGCGGGGTAGGCGAGCGGATCCTCGCTGCCCATCCGAAAGCTCCCGCCGGCCAGCCCGACCATGGTCAGGCTCTGCGGGGCCCGGACGACGAGATCGGCGAGCAGGCGCGCGTCAGGGGCGTACGCCTCGGCGACCGACGACGGCACGACGGACGAATCCGGACGGGACGGTTCCGTGCGAGGCGGCAGTGCCTCGGAGGGTTCCGAACGGGACGACGCGCAGCACGAAGCCATGGTCAACACCTGCAGTTCAACCGTGATCGAAGGAAGTGAGTCATCGATGCAACCACCCAACATCGTCGTCATCCAAGCCGACCAGATGGCCGCCGAGGCGCTCGGAGCCTACGGCAACGATGCGGCACTGACGCCGAACATCGACGCGCTCGCCGAAGACGGAGCAGTCTTCGACCGCGCTTACTGTAACAGTCCCCTGTGCGCACCGTCGAGGGCGTCGATGATGACCGGGCGCCTGCCCTCGGAGATCGGCTGCTTCGACAACGGCGACGACTTCCCCGCCTCCACCCCGACCTTCGCCCATCGCCTGCGGGCGCTCGGCTACCACACGGCGCTGGTCGGACGGATGCACTTCATCGGGCCCGACCAGCAGCACGGGTTCGAGCAGCGCCTGACCACCGACGTCTACCCGGCAGACCTCGACATGGTCCCCGACTGGAATCTGCCGCTCGACCAGAAGCTGCAGTGGTATCACGAAGCCGAACCGGTCTTCTCCGCCGGCGCCGCCAAGGCCAACGTCCAGCAGGACTTCGACGACGAGGTCCTCTTCCGCACCCTGCGCCACCTCAACGACCGCGTCCGGGAGAACCAGGCGAGCGAGATCGACCGCCCCTTCCTCATGGTCACCTCGTTCATCCACCCCCACGACCCCTACGAACCGCCGCGGAGGAACTGGGACCGGTTCGCCGAGGTGGACATCCCCGGCCCCGCTCACCCCGAAGTCCCCGACCCGGCAGCTGACCCGCACACCCACCGACTGCGCACGATGAGCGGCTTCGACCTCCGCGACCCCGGATCCGAGGAGGTGCGCCGTGCCCGCCGCGCCTACTACGCCGCCGTCAACTACATCGACGGCCACATCGGCGCGATCCGCCACCGGCTGGCGGAGCTGGGTCTGCTCGAGAACACGGTCATCGTCGTCACCAGCGATCACGGGGACATGCTGGGGGAGAAGGGGCTGTGGTACAAGATGTCGCCTTACGAGCAGTCGGCGCGAGTGCCGCTGATCATCAGCGGCCCCGACCACCTCGTCACCCCGGGACGCTTTGCGAATCCGGTGTGCCTGCTCGACCTCATGCCCACCCTCCTCGAACTGGCCGGGGCACCGCCGGCGGGGGACGAGAACCCGACGGTCACCTCGGCGGGTGAGGGGGTCTCACTGCTCGAAACCGCGCGACGAGAAACCGCCGGGGCAACAGGGCCCGAGGACCGAGACATCATCATCGAGTACCTCGCCGAGGGCACCTACCGCCCGCACCTGACGATCGTGCGCGGCAGGTGGAAGCTCGCCGTGTGCCCGGGCGATCCCGATCAGCTCTTCGACCTCTCCACCGATCCGCACGAGCTGAGGAACCGCGCCGGCGATGCCGACTGCGCCGACGTGATCACCGAACTCCGGGGAGTCCTCGCCGACAGGTACGACCTTCCCGAGCTCGAGCGGCGGGTGCTCGAGAGCCAGCGGGACCGGCGTCTCGTCGCGACGTCTCTGCAGACGGGCAGGATGCGGCACTGGGACTTCGTCCCCGATCCGGAGGAGGGCTACGTCCGCGGCAACTTCTGGGCAGCGTTCCGGTACGCGAAGATCCCCGAGGAGACCGGATGAACCGACCCAGGGAGCTCGGATGATCCGGTGCCGGCGACGCGGATGATCCGGACCCGGCCGTTCTGATGATTCGGACAAGACGATCTGTCAGTCTTCCCAGGTGAATCCTTGTCTGACCAGGTGCCGCGGATCACAAACGGATCTAGAGTGGAAGCATGACTGTGTTCGAGATGTCCTCGGAAGTTCCGCTCTCCGCCGAGACCACCTTTCAGTGGCATTCGCTGCCCGGTGCGCTGACCCGGCTCTCACCTCATTGGGCGCAGGAAGTGGTGGAGGAGAGCTACCCTCCCATCTCCCCGGGCTCGGTCGCTCAGGTGAAGGCCAGTCTGCCCGGCAGCTATGGTCTCATCCGGCGGCCGTTCACCGCTGTGCACTCGGAGGGCCCGACCCGGTTCTCATTCGTCGACGAGCTGCGCAAAGGGCCGCTGAGTCAGTGGAAGCACACTCATGAGTTCTCCTCGGTCGCCGGCGGCACCAGGATCGATGACCGGATCGAATTCTCGATGGTGCCGGCGGGGTTCGAGTCGGTCGACCGCGGAATGGTCAACTACCTCGAAGCGACCTTCGCCGCCCGGCACCAGCGGATGCTCATGGACATCGCGTTCCTCGAACGCATGAACGCTCCACTGGTGACGCGGAAGAAGGGCAAGCACATCCTCATCTCCGGAGCCAGCGGACTCGTCGGCCGCCAGGTCGCCGCTCTCTTCTCCACCGCCGGGCACTTCGTCCGTCTGCTCGTGCGCAGGGCCCCGAAGTTCCCCTACGAATCGCATTGGAACCCGGACCTCGGCATCATCAACCCTCGCGACCTCGCGTGGGCCGATGCCGTCGTCCACCTCGGCGGGCGTTCGTTCTCCACTCGATTCACCAAGCAGGCGAAGCAGGAGATCTGGTCGTCACGGATCGATTCGACCCGGCTGCTCGTGGAGACGATGCGCGCGCTGCCGGAGGAGAAGCGACCGAAGGTGTTCGTCTGCGCCTCAACGGTCGGCATCTACGGAGCACGCGCCGAGGCGGACGGCATTCACACTGCGGTCGACGAATCGGCACCGCCAGGGGTCGGTTTCCTCGCCGAGCTGTGCCAGGAATGGGAGCACGCCGCCGCCCAGGTCGAGGAGCTGGGAGTCCGGCGGGTCTCGATCCGGTCCGGAATCGTGCTGACATCCCTGGGCGGGTTCCTCAAGATGCAGGCACCGCTGCACCTCGCGGGTGCGGGCGGGCGCCCCGGCAGCGAATCGCGGCACCTGGCCTGGGTGTCCCTCGACGACGCCGCCCGCGCCTACGTCCACGCGGTTCTCACGGACTATGTCAAGGGGCCCGTCAACGCGGTGGCTCCCGAGCTGGTGACGCAGAAGGAGTTCTCCGACGAACTCGCCGACTACCTCCAGCGGCCCTCCCGGATCCCGACGCCGGGGTTCGTGTCCGACCTGGTCCTCGGCCGGGACGGAACCCGAGAGCTGGCGCTGGCCGACCAGAGGGTGGAGCCGGAGCGGCTCAACGAGACCGGCTACCAGTTCGTCCACCCCACCCTGCACGACTGCTTCGAGGAGGAGTTCGGCACCGGGGTCTGAGAATCAGAGTCGTTTGCCTGCGATCTCGGCCCCTTCGGTCAGAGACTGCAGCTTCGCGACGGCGATCTCGGGATGGATGCGACCGCCCAGCCCGCAGTCGGTGGAGGCGACGACTCTCTCGGGCCCGACGAGCTTGGCGAACCGCTCGATGCGATCGGCGACGAGCTCCGGGTGTTCGACGACATTGGTGGCGTGGGAGACGATGCCGGGGATGAGGTACTTGCCCTCCGGCAGTCTGGTGTCCTCCCAGATCCGCCACTCGTGTTCGTGGCGGACGTTCGCGGCTTCGAAGGTGATGCCGGCGGCGTTGATCGTGAGCACCTGATCGACGATCTCCTTGAAGGGAAGATCGGTGACGTGCGGGCCGTGCCAGGAACCCCAGCAGGTGTGGACCCGGACCTGGGCCGGATCGATGCCGCGCAGGGCGTGGTTGAGGGCGTCGATCCGCACCTGCGTGAAGGCCCGGTAGTCGTCGAACGACGGTTCGGGGTTGATCTGGTCGAAGTTCTCGGCCAGGGACGGATCGTCGATCTGAACCGTCAGGCCCGCCTCGGTGATGGCAAGGTATTCCTCGCGCAGGACGTCGGCCCAGGCCCAGATGAACTCCTCCTCCGTGGCGTAGTGCTCGTTCGCGATGCGGGAGGCCGAACCGGGCGACAGGGCGTTGATGTAGCCGTCGCGCTCGTCGTACCCGGCGGCGGCCAGTCCGGCCTTGAGGTTCGCGACATCCTGAGCGACCTGATCGTGGCCGATGTAGCTGATCGGGCCGGTGGCCTTCGGGAACTGTGGCTGCTGGCCGGTGTCGGCGCCCGGGAACGTCGATCGGTAGACGTCGGGGAACAGGTTGCGATCGCGCCGGTCGCCGAAGCTGGTCAGGCGGACCGTGCCGGGTTCCGACCGGACGGCCGGAGCCTCCCATTTGTCGACATCGTCAAGTTCGAGACCCCCGGTGCGGGCGAACGAGTAGTGCCACCACGCGCCGTAGTCGAAGTCCGCGGCCATCGCGTGGCCGTACTCTCCGTCGTTGGGAAGCGAGATGCCCAGGCCCCTCTGCCGCTGTACGAGGTCGACGACGCTGGCCTTGAGGAGTTCGTCGTACTCCTGCGAGTCCGCTTCCGAGACGGTCTCACCGGCGAGCCGGGCGGTGTTCTGCGCCTGCTTGACCTTGTTCGCGGCGATGAGCTCCGGGGTGCGGGGCAGGGAACCGGCGTGTGAGGTGCGGATGGTGGCCATGAATGACTCCTCGGATCGCGTCGGCAGCCGGTTGCGGCCCGAGCTCGGGTCGGAGGGGACTGCCAGGGGATGTGTGCTGTCACCTGCAGGCAATCATATTCGCCGAGGTGCATGTGCGTGCGATGTCATCTCCGGTCACCTCGGGGAGCGGTTGGGGCTCTAGAGTGAGTTCATGTCGTACCCTCAGCAGCCGGGGCAGGCCCCGGACCACCGGTACCATCCGGGGCAGCCGCCGTACCAGCAGTCGCCGGGTCCGCCCCAGTACCAGCAGCAGTTTCCGGGGCCTCCGCCGTATCAGCAGCAGTTTCAGCAGAACTCGGACTGGCAGCCGTATCAACAGCTGCCGGGGCACCAGGACCCGGGGTGGCAGCAGCCCGGTTACCAGCATCCAGTGGCGGCGAACCGGAATGCGCATCCGGGGTGGGCTGCGCGCATCCTGTTCTGGAGTGCCCTGATCATCGGTCACGTTCCGATCTTGGTGATGATGCCGATCCTCCATAGCCGGCCCGTACCCACGGTGTTCGAGTTCTACTCGATCGTCACCTATGGGGTGGCGGGAGTGAAGGTCCTGCTGCTCGTGGTCGCCATGCTGGTGGTGAAAGGGACGACGTGGCCGCGGCGGGCAATCGGCGCAGGACTCCTCTTCCTCATCAGCCTCTACGGGCTGGTCGTTCCGCGACTGATCGCCCAACTGCTGATGAGCACATCAGCAGACATCAGCTCGACGATTCGGATCCAGGGTCACCTCGGAGCGGTGCATCTGGTCGTGATGCTGACAGGAACCCTCATCGCCTGGAACGTCGTGCGGAACAGGGCGTGGTGGACGCATCTTGTCGCCGCAGGGATCGCGGTGATCGCCGCCGGTCTCATGACGCTGTTCCAACTGGTGCCGAGATGGATCCAGGCGCCGGTGTCTTTGCCGCTCATCCTCGGCGATCTCTGCGTCCTCGGACTGACCTTCGCGGGCCTCGGACTGCTCCACCTCCTCGGCGCCGGCGCCGGCACCGGCACCGGCGTTGGCGCCGGCAGAGCCTCTCGCGCGTGAAGACGCAGAAGACCGGAGCGCCAAGAGGATCCCATTCGGAATCTCTCGACGCTCCGGTCTTCTGTTGTCTCAGGCTCGGCCGCGGTTGTCGGTCGACTCAGTCGACGTCCTGTGACTCAGCCGACGCCTGCCGACTCAGCCGACGGTCCGGCGACTCAGTCGACATCCTGCGACTCAGCCGACGGTCTGCCGGTTCAGCCGAAGTACTTCGGCAGGGTCGCCTTGTGCGTCTCGGCGAGCTCGCTCAGCGGGATGCGGAAGTGGTCGACGACCTCGAGGTTCGCCTCCTCCTCGCCGGAGTCGGTCATGCCGATGCGGATGAACGGGAAGTTCCGGGCGGTGCACATGTCCTTGAACCGCACCTCCTCCGACCGCGGCACCGCCACGATCGCCCGCGCCGTCGACTCGGAGAAGAGCGCGGTGAACGCGTCGATGCCATCGCGTTCGCACAGTTCGCTCAGCCAGATGCGCGCCCCGGTGCCGTACCGCAGGCACGACTCGACGAGCGCCTGCGACAGGCCGCCCTCGGACAGGTCGTGTGCGGCGTCGATCATGCCGTCGCGGGAGGCGTTGATGAGGATCTCGCCGAGCTCTCGCTCGGTCTCCGGCTTGTACTGCGGAGGAACCCCGCCGAGGTGACCGGCAGAGACATCGGCCCAGGCGGAGCCGTCGAGCTCGGCTTCGGTGGTGCCGAGCAGGTAGACGGTCTGACCCGGCTCCTTCCAGCCGCTCGGGGTGGCCCGGGCGACGTCGTCGAAGACGCCGAGGACGCCGACGACCGGGGTCGGGTGGATGGCCACCCCGCCGGTCTGGTTGTACAGGGACACGTTGCCACCGGTGACGGGGATGCCCAGGTCCTGGCACGCCTCGGCGAGGCCTTCGACGGCCTGCGCGAACTGCCACATGATCTCGGGATCCTCGGGGGAGCCGATGTTGAGGCAGTCGGTGACGGCGCGGGGGACCGCTCCGGAAGTCGCGACGTTCCGGTAGGCCTCGGCCAGCGCCAGTTGGGCGCCGCGAGCCGGATCGAGGTAGCAGTACCGGCCGTTGGCGTCGGTGGCGATGGCAACGCCGAGGCCGGTCTCCTCGTCGACGCGGATGACTCCGGCGTCGTCGGGGAAGGCCATCGCGGTGTTGCCCTGCACGTACTTGTCGTACTGAGAGGTGATCCATTCCTTCGAGGCGAGGTTCGCCGATCCCGCCAGCTGGAGCACGGTGGCCCGCAGCTCGAGGTCGTCCTTGGGCGTGACCAGGCCCGCGTGCTCGACGGTGTTGGCGGCCACCTCGGCGGTCCAGGACGGCACCGTCATGGGACGTTCGTAGACGGGACCGTCATGGGCGACCGAACGCGGGGGCACGTCGACGATGACGTCGCCGTGCCATTCGATGATCAGTCGGCCGGTGTCGGTGACCTCACCGAGGACGGAGGTCTCGACGTCCCACTTGCCCACGATGCGTAAGAAGTCGTCGAGACGGTCGGGACGGACCACGGCCATCATCCGCTCCTGCGACTCCGACATGAGGATCTCCTCAGGGGTCAGGGTCTCATCGCGCAGGAGCACGTCGTCGAGGGCGATGTGCATTCCGCCGTCGCCGTTCGAGGCGAGCTCACTGGTCGCACAGCTGATGCCGGCCGCACCGAGGTCCTGGATGCCCTCGACGACTCCGGCGTGGAAGAGCTCGAGGCAGCATTCGATGAGGACCTTCTCCGCGAAGGGGTCACCGACCTGCACGGCCGGACGCTTCGAGGGCTTCGTGTCGTCGAAGGACTCCGAGGCGAGGATCGAGGCGCCGCCGATCCCGTCGCCGCCGGTGCGGGCGCCGAAGAGCACCACCTTGTTGCCCTTGCCCGAGGCATTCGCCAGGCGGATGTCCTCGTGTCGGAGGACGCCCACGGCCAGGGCGTTGACCAGTGGGTTTCCCTGATACACGGAGTCGAAGACGGTTTCGCCGCCGATGTTGGGCAGGCCGAGCGAGTTGCCGTAGTTGCTGATTCCCGAGACGACGCCGTGGAGCACGCGCGAGGTGTCGGGGTGGTCGACGGCGCCGAAGCGCAGCTGATCCATCACGGCCACTGGACGCGCGCCCATGGAGATGATGTCGCGCACGATCCCGCCCACGCCGGTGGCCGCGCCCTGATGGGGCTCGACATAGCTGGGGTGGTTGTGGGACTCGACCTTGAAGGTCACCGCCCAGCCGTCGCCGATGTCGACGACGCCGGCATTCTCGCCGATGCCCACGAGCAGGTGCTTCTTCATGTCCTCGGTGACCTTGTCACCGAACTTGCTCAGGTGGACCTTGGATGACTTGTAGGAGCAATGCTCGGACCACATGACAGAGTACATCGCCAACTCCGCCGAGGTGGGACGACGTCCCAGGATCTCGCGAATACGCGCGTATTCGTCAGCTTTCAGACCGAGGTCTGCATAGGGCTGCTCCACATCGGGATTCGCGGCGGCGTATTCGACGGTCTCCTTGACCTTCTTCGAATTCGCGGTGGCATCCTGCACGGAATTGCTCGACATATCCTCTGACGGCCCTTTCTCAAGACATGGCACTCGCGATCAATCTTAGCCGGGGTCGGCGGGGCGAAAGTAAGGCGACCACCGAGTGAACCTGAGGATGGGGCGGCATCTCAGCCGCGGAGTCCGGTGAACCTGAGGATGGGGCGGCATCTCAGCCGCGGAGTCCGGTGAACCTGAGGATGGGGCGGTGACGGGCCGAATAGAATGCAGGGCATGGCAACTCCCAAAATCGTTCTGTTCTATGTCTTCACCCCCTTGGCCGATCCGGAGGCAGTCCGACTGTGGCAATACACCTTGGCCGACAGCCTCGGACTCAAAGGCCGGGTGATCGTGTCGAAGGACGGCATCAACGCGACGATCGGCGGCGACATCAACGAGGTCAAGCAGTACGTGCGAGCGACGAAGTCCTATGCCCCGTTCAAGAAGGCCGACATCAAATGGTCAAACGGTGAGGGTGACGACTTCCCACGTCTGAGCGTGAAGGTGCGGTCTGAGCTCGTCACCTTCGGCACCCCGGACGAAATCACGGTCACCGAGAACGGTGTCGAAGGCGGCGGTGAGCACCTGAAGCCGGGCGCCCTCCACAAACTCCTCGACGAACGCGGCGACGACGTCGTCTTCTTCGACGGCCGCAACGCGATGGAAGCGCAGATCGGGAAGTTCCGAAACGCGATCGTCCCCGAGACCGAGACCACCCGTGACTTCATCGCCGAGATCGAGTCCGGCAAGTACGACGACCTCAAGGACAAACCGGTCGTCACCTACTGCACGGGCGGAATCCGGTGCGAGGTGCTGTCAGTGCTGATGAAGAACCGCGGCTTCGAAGAGGTCTACCAGCTCGACGGTGGCATCGTCCGCTACGGAGAGACCTTCGGCAGCTCCGGCTATTGGGACGGTTCCCTCTACGTCTTCGACAAGCGCATGCACGTGGAGTTCGGAGACGGAGTCGAGTCCATCGGCCACTGCGTTTCCTGCGACAGGAGCACTCCGCTCTTCGTCAATTGCGCGAACCTCGACTGCCGCAAGCAGTACCTGCGGTGCGAGGACTGCACCGAGAAGGATGCGCAGCCGTGCTGCCCCGACTGCACACAGTCGGAAACCCTCGCCGAGGCGGCCCGCGGAATGGTCGCAAGCGGACTCTGATCAGTCGGCAGGGCCTTCGCCGGCGGCTGCCGGCGGGTGTGGTGACCGTCACGGTGGGTTTTGGGGTTTCGAGTTGCGTGGGTGGTCTGGGCTGGTCTAGAGTTATATCTCGTTCGCCTCACGGAAAACGAACCGGTCAAGGATCGTTTCCGAGGGTGTGACCA
>NZ_JAPSIB010000034.1 GCF_031179145.1 Brevibacterium sp. | reverse complement strand
GAAGGACTGCCCGTGGTGATCGAGCCCGGCGACTTGCTGTGCTTCTCGGCCGCACACCTGCACCGCAGTGTCCCCAATCGCACCGATCTGGCTCGGTTCTCCGTCGAAATGCGCACCGTTGCCGGCTCTGACATCCGGCAGGGACGGGGAGCCCCCAACGTCGACAGCGACACTCCCGAGGTGCACTACCGGTGGTTCAGACACGCGCTCGACGGCAGTCGGCTGATGGCGCCGGGATGAGCTCCTAGCGAGGACCAGCGCCGCGAAGCTAAACGTATACACCGGCCTAACGTCCCGACGCTGGTCCCACCAAATTTCGAGCTTGCACTCCTCGAGTGTGCCAAAGTTGGGCGAATCTGCTTCCGCCCAATTTCTCAATCAGGCGGCGACGTTGTCCTGCATGCGAAACCATTCCGCCAAGTAGGCTTCGAACGACTTCAGCAAGAACTTGTTGTGAGAGAGCGCTTCAAGGGTCACTCGAATGTTCGCATCCCTGATGTCGGCGAGGTCGGAACGCTTCTTGAGCACTTCCTTGGATATCGTCATTAGCCGGCCGGTCTTCGGATCGATCCTTGCTTCCGATTCTTGGACGTGCCCCAGCACTGCTACCCCGTGAAACCGACGTGCAGTCATCAACGGATTCGCCCTGGCCCATCCGCTGGGCACCAGTACCAGTGGATGTCCGCCTGGGGCCGGGAGTTGCAACCGTCTCGACTTCCACCTCTGGAAATTGGCATCCCAAGTTCTGATGTCAGTCATCTCGGTCTCGATTCTCAGTCCGGAGTGAATGTGCATCTGACATTCGGTGAAATCCAGCAATGCGTCCATAATGACTCTTGCGGTGAGATCGGAACAGATGTCGTTCCCGACTCCGTCCACAAAGAGCGGCAGTTGCTCCAAGTGCTTCAGCACTCCAACCCGAACCAAAGCCTCCGCATTCGTCGTCATCGCATCCAGGACCGCTCCGCCTGTCCACTGGGCTCCGCCGTGCCCGCGAAAGCCTTCGTGAGACATCCCCATGCGGGTTTGCCATGGCTCTCGAAAATTGCAAAGCAGCTCACTTGAACGGTTCACTCGGACAGGATCACCACTGAGAACAGCCGCCGCGAGCTCACCTAGAAAGGTGTCTGCAGACTCTAGAGCTTGGCTCCTGAACGGTTCAGGTCCCTGGTTCAGCCGAACTGCGTGAAGATCGAGATAGATTCGATTGTCCGAGTCGATGTGCACGTCCTCGAATTCGACCTCGGTCCCGATCTGAAAATACTCCCTGACAGTTGTCAATTTGAACATCCAATCTACGCGGTAGACCGCGTGTTACGGACGCCTCATTCACTCCCCTGAGGTCGCGTTCGGGCCTCAAGGTGAGATACGCTTGGGAGGACTTAGCGGTCACCTCCGTCACGCATGTGAAGCGTCTCGGGCTTGGCTCGCCTCCGATTGCAGTCGGGGGCGAGCTTTCTTTCATCCCCTTGAGTTTTCGCTCATGGGAAACTAGTGGTCGGCTCCATAGAATCGACGAGACGGCAACATCAGAAGTCCCAGTCCTCATCCTCGGTGTTCTCGGCCTTGCCGATGACATAGGACGAACCCGACCCCGAGAAGAAGTCATGATTCTCGTCGCTGTTCGGCGAGAGTGCGGCCAGAATCGCGGGATTGACGTCGGTGAGCTCCTTGGGGAACATCGCCTCGTAGCCGAGGTTCATCAGCGCCTTGTTGGCGTTGTAGTGGAGGAACTTCTTGCAGTCCTCCGCCAGCCCCACCGAGTCGTAGAGGTCGTGGGTGTAGGCGACCTCGTTCTCGTAGAGCTCGAACATCAAATTCATCGTGTAGTCCTTGAGCTCCTGCTTGCGCTCCTCGGACTGCGACTCCAAGCCCCTCTGGTACTTGTAGCCGATGTAGTAGCCGTGAACCGCCTCGTCCCGGATGATCAGGCGGATGAGGTCGGCGGTGTTCGTCAGCTTCGCATGGGCCGACCAGTACATCGGGAGGTAGAAGCCGGAGTAGAAGAGGAACGACTCGAGCAGGGTCGAGGCGACTTTGCGCTTGAGCGGATCGTCACCCCGGTAGTAACTGAGGATGATGTCGGCCTTCGACTGCAGGTACGTGTTCTCCCGCGACCAGCGGAAGGCCTCGTCGATCTCCTTCGTCGAGCACAGGGTCGAGAAGATCGACGAATACGACTTCGCGTGCACGCTCTCCATGAAGGCGATGTTCGTCAGCACCGCCTCTTCATGCGGGGTGACGGCGTCGGGGATGAGCGAGATCGCCCCGACGGTGCCCTGGATCGTGTCGAGCAGGGTCAGGCCCGTGAAGACACGCATCGTCAGCGTCTTCTCCTGTTCCGTCAGGGTCGCCCACGATGGCACGTCGTTGCTCAGCGGCACTTTCTCCGGAAGCCAGAAATTCCCCGTCAGACGGTCCCACACATCGTCATCGACGGGATCGATGACCCGGTTCCAGTTGATGGCGTCGACATGCGACGCCAAAGTCAGGTTCTCCACGTTTAGCTCTCTTCCCAGCTCACATTCGGCGGCCGCATCGGCCGCCGTCACCCTGTTCGAATCTCTCACATCGCCACTGACGGTGCGGATATGTCGTGGCGGACCGGTCGCAACCGGCCCGCCACGCCTTCACATCACAGCATGCAGGACACGCAGCCGTCGACCTCGGTCCCCTGCAGGGCCAGTTGCCGCAGGCGGATGTAGTAGATCGTCTTGATGCCCTTGCGCCACGCGTAGATCTGCGCCTTGTTGATGTCACGGGTCGTCGCCGTGTCCATGAAGAACAGGGTTAGGGACAGGCCCTGGTCCACGTGCTTCGTGGCCTCGGCGTACGTGTCGATGATCTTCTCGTAGCCGATCTCGTAGGCGTCCTGGTAGTACTCGAGATTGTCGTTGTCCATGAAGGGCGCCGGGTAGTACACGCGCCCGATCTTGCCCTCCTTGCGAATCTCGATCTTCGATGCGACGGGGTGGATCGACGAGGTCGAGTTGTTGATGTAGGAGATCGAACCGGTCGGCGGCACCGCCTGCAGGTTCTGGTTGTAGATCCCGTGCTCGGCGACTTGAGCCTTGAGTTCGCGCCAATCGTCCTGCGTCGGGATGTGCACACCCGCCTCGGCGAACAGCTGCGCCACCCGACCGGTGCGCGGCTCCCATGCCTCGTCGGTGTACTTGTCGAAGTACTCCCCCGTCGCGTACTTCGACTTCTCGAAGCCCGCGAAGGTCGTGCCGCGCTCCTTCGCGATCTCCATCGACGCCCGCACACAGTGGTAGGCGACGGTGTAGAAGTACATATTCGTGAAGTCGAGACCCTCGTCGGAACCGTAGTAGATGCGCTCACGGGCAAGGTAGCCGTGGAGGTTCATCTGACCCAGACCGATCGCATGCGACATGTCGTTGCCGCGGGCGATCGAGGGCACCGACTGGATGTCGGAGGTCTCTGCCACGGCGGTCAGGCCCCGGATCGCGGTCTCGACCGTCTTGCCGAAGTTCTCCGAGTCCATCGTCAGGGCGATGTTGAGCGAACCGAGGTTGCAGGAGATGTCCTTGCCGATGACCTCGTAGCCGAGGTCGGCGTCGTACTGGCTGGGCTCGGAGACCTGGAGGATCTCGGAGCACAGGTTGGACATGATGATCTTGCCGTCGATCGGGTTCGCCCGGTTCACCGTGTCCTCGAACATGATGTAGGGGTAGCCGGATTCGAACTGGATCTCCGCGAGAGTCTGGAAGAACTCACGGGCGCTGATCTTCTGCTTCCGGATGGAGGCGTTGTCGACCATCTCCTCGTACTTCTCCGTGACGTTGATGTCGGAGAAGGGCATCCCGTAGACGCGTTCGACGTCATAGGGGCTGAAGAGGTACATGTCCTCGTTGCGCTTGGCCAGTTCGAAGGTGATGTCCGGGATGACAACGCCCAGGGACAGGGTCTTGATCCGGATCTTCTCGTCGGCGTTCTCCCGCTTGGTGTCGAGGAAGCGGTAGATGTCGGGGTGGTGGGCGTGGATGTAGACCGCGCCGGCACCCTGACGCGCACCGAGCTGGTTGGCATAGGAGAAGGAGTCCTCGAGCAGCTTCATCACCGGGATGACGCCGGAGGACTGGTTCTCGATCTTCTTGATCGGGGCGCCCGCCTCACGGATGTTCGTCAGGCAGAACGCCACGCCGCCACCGCGCTTGGACAGCTGCAGGGCGGAGTTGATCGAGCGGCCGATGGACTCCATGTTGTCCTCGATGCGCAGGAGGAAGCAGGAGACGAGCTCTCCGCGCTGCTTCTTTCCGGCATTGAGGAAAGTCGGGGTCGCAGGCTGGAAGCGTCCCGAGATGATCTCGTCGACGAGCTCCGTCGCCAGCGTCTCATCGCCACGGGCCAGGAACAGCGCGACCATGACGACGCGATCTTCGAAGCGCTCGAGGTAGCGCTTTCCGTCGAAGGTCTTCAGCGTGTAGGAGGTGTAGAACTTGAAGGCGCCGAGGAAGGTCTGGAACCGGAACTTCTTCGAGTACGCATGCTTGGACAGACTCTCGACGAACTCGAACGAGTACTGCTCGAGGACCTCGGGCTCGTAGTAGTCCTTCTCGACGAGGTAGTCGAGCTTCTCCTTGAGATCGTGGAAGAAGACGGTGTTCGTGTTGACGTGCTGGAGGAAGTACTGCCGGGCAGCCTGCTTGTCGCGCTCGAACTGGATCCGCCCATCGGCATCATAGAGATTCAGCATGGCGTTGAGCGCGTGGTAGTCGAGGTCCGTCTCTTCGCGGATGATGTCTTCTACATTGCGGTCTTCAGCGAGCTCGCGCACAGTTTGTCCAATCCTAGGTTGACTGCTTCTACGTCCTCCGGAGTCCCGAGGAGTTCCACACGGTAAAGCACAGGTACATGGCATTTCGCGGCCACTCTGTGAGCCGCGCGGCAATATTCTTCGCCGAAGTTGGTGTTTCCGGCGCCGATCACACCCATGAGGTGCCGGCGATTGGATTCGATGTTGAGGAATTTGATCACCTGCTTGGGCACGGCCCCGCGGTTGGGGCCGGCCCCGTAGGTGGGAGTCACGAGGACGAACGGCTCTTCGATCCTCAGTGTCTCGTCCTTCGTCAGGATCGGCAGCCGCAGGGACGGGTGCCGGAGCTTGCCGACGAAGCGGTGAGTGTATCCGGAGCTGCTGGAATAGTAGACAAGCAGCATCTCATGCCACGACGGAAACCGTCGCCTGTTCTCCGGCCAGGGCCGCGATCTTGTCCGGGCGGAAACCTGACCAGTGGTCGTTGTCGGTCACGACGACCGGAGCCTGCATGTAACCCATCGCCTTGACGACGTCCAGGGCGTTCTCATCGACGCTGAGATCGACCGACTTGTACTTCAGCCCCTTGGCATCGAGCGCGCGGTAGGTGGCGTTGCACTGGACGCAAGCTGGCTTGGTGTACACGGTGATCATGACGACTCCTCGTTTCTGTCTGCGACTACTGCTGTCCGTGGTGCTGCGCGGGCCGGCGGCAGAGGCTGCGCCTCGCCCGAGATCTCGCGGATCTCAACCGACCGTGACCACTAGATGTTGTGTTCGGGTACGACTCTACCCCTATATCCAGTGTTACACCACTGTTATTCGGCTCATCCACAGGGTGTGTCCGGACCATCCACAATCGTCCACAGGCTGTGAACAACACCGGTGTGATTCGTTCACCTGCGAGGACACGGGGAACTCCGCCGACCGATGTCGGATCCGCCACAGAAATCACCCCCTCTGTCCACCGCTGTCCACAGCGAAATTTCTTCCCTGTGTGCAGCGTGTCGTCCGACCGCCTCGGCGTGTCGTGTCCGACCACCCTATGTGTCGGTACTGACACGAGATCGTCCAGTTCGGTGTCAGGGTCTGCCAATATGCTTGATGGGACAGCCAGCCTGCGATTCGAGAGGTCCCCCATGACGGCATCGGCGCCCGCCAACACTCAAGAGATTGCTCACGCCCAATCGATTCTCAGCGGCCTGGAGTCCTACCTGGACCGCTTCGTCGTCGGGCAGCAGCGTCTGCGGGAGAGCCTGCTCATCGGACTCGTCTCCAACGGCCACCTCCTCCTCGAGAGCGTGCCCGGCCTGGCCAAGACCACAGCTGCTGCGGCCCTGGCCAATGCCGTGAGCGGGAAGTTCTCCCGGATCCAGTGCACCCCCGATCTCCTGCCCGCCGACATCATCGGCTCGCAGATCTACAACGCCAGGGAGGGCTCCTTCAACACGGTGCTCGGGCCGGTCCACGCCAACATCGTCCTCCTCGATGAGATCAACCGCTCCTCCGCGAAGACGCAGAGCGCGATGCTCGAGGCGATGCAGGAGAGGCAGACGACGATCGGCGGACGCCGCTTCGACCTGCCGCGCCCGTTCCTCGTCATGGCGACCCAGAACCCGATCGAGCAGGAGGGCACCTACCAGCTGCCCGAGGCCCAGCTCGACCGGTTCATGATCAAGGACCTCCTCACCCACCCCAACCCGGGCGAAGAGCTCGAGATTCTCAAGCGCCTCGACTCGGGCGTCTACGATCGCGAGGCGACCCCGGAGCCCACCTGCGACCTCGACGACGTGCTGACGATGCAGCGTTACGCCCGCACCATCTACATCGACCCGGCGATCAGCCGCTACCTCGTCGAACTCGTCCATGGAACCCGCAACACGGGCAAGTACCTCGGCCGTCTGGCGCCGTTCATCGAATACGGGGCCAGCCCCCGCGCCTCCATCGCCTTCACCGACGCCGGCCGGGCGCTGGCGATGATCCGCGGCCGCAACTACGTCATCCCCGAGGACATCAAGGACCTCGCCCACCGGGTGCTGGCCCACCGGATCCAGCTCAATTTCGAAGCCGCCGCCGAGAACATCACGAGCGCGCAGGTCGTCGATGCCCTCCTGATGGCTGTGCCCACCCCCTGATCGGTCTCCGTCATGACAGCACTGCTCAATCGGATCAAGGCGCGGATGACCATCCACGCCCACCGGCGCACCCGGCGGCTCCTCGACGGCGACTACTCGTCGGTCTTCCATGGTCAGAGCCTCGACTTCGACGATCTGCGCGACTACATCCCGGGCGATGAGATCCGCGACATCGACTGGAAGGCCACGGCGCGCCATTCCGAGCCGCTGGTCAAGCGCTACGTCGCGCATCGACGGCACATCCTCGCCCTCGTCGTCGACTCCTCGCGGAACTTCGACGCGGTGACCTCGGCCGGCGCGGACAAGCGTCAGCTGGCAATCCTCCTGGCCGGGATGACCGGGTACCTGGCGGTGCGCCACGGCGACGACGTCATGCTCGTCCACGGCGATGCCTCCCGCACGATCGCCTCACGCCGCAAGGGCAGCGAAGCGCACCTGGAGAGCCTGCTCCAGCAGATCCTGGCCGAGCAGGGCAGCCAGGTCGAGGGCTCGATCAATGAGCAGCTGCAGTGGATCGCCGCCCACGTCAATCAGCGGATGCTCATCGTCGTCATCTCCGACCAGGCTCCGCTCGGTCCGGTGGAGGAGGCGACGATCAGACGCCTGCGCGCCCAGCACGAAGTCCTGTGGATCACGATCACCGACGCGGACCTCGCGGGACTGAGCGCCGCCTCGGCGCCCTTCGACGTTTCCAGGCCCGGCATCGGCCTGCCCACCTCCGTCATGACCAACCCCCGGGTGCGCGCTGAGTACCAGGCCGCCGAGGCGGGCAGACGGCAGTTCCGGATCGACCTGCTCGCCAAGCTCGGGATCGCGCACACCGAGGTCTCCCACCCGGATCAGGCTCTGGGCAGTCTCCACACCCTTCTGCTGAGGCATCGCCGTGGGCCCCGCTGAGCTGATCGGGCCGCTGCAGATCTCGGTCTGGTGGTATGTCGCCGCCGCCGCGATCCTGTTGGCCGCCTTCCTCAACCTGTTCGCGCCGCTGCTGCGCGCGGCCGCCGGGTCCCAGGTCAAGAACCGGCCGCGGATCCCGATCCCCGTGCGCAGCACGTACATGAACCGCATCGCCGAGGTGGAGTCGAAGCTGGCGCGCGGCGACGCCGACGTGCGGACCTCGGCCCGGGACCTGGCGAAGATCGTGCGCGAGTTCGCGGGTGACGCCTGGGGCGTCAAGGCCGAGCATCTCACCTACCGCGATGCCGCGGTCGCCGGACTCGACGATCTCGCCGAATCCCTGGCCGGTCTCTACCGGGCCGAGTTCGCCGAGGACGAGGCCGAGGATCTCGGCGCGCAGATCGCCGGTGCCAGGAGGCTGGTGACGAGATGGTCCTGATGCTCTGGTGGCTGGCCGCCCTCCTCCTCGTCCTCGCCGCCGTCGCCGTGTTCGTCTTCCGCCGCCCCCGCCCGGGTGAATCCTCCCTGCCCGTCGCGCACAGCGGGCGGATCACGAGCCTGCCGAGCTTCCGCCGGACCATGCGCACCCGCCTGCTCACGACGTTCGCGTTCCTCGCCGTCATCGTGATCACGGGGATCTCGACGCTGGCTGGCATCGCCCGGCCGGCCTGGATCGAGACCGTCAATCCCGAGCGGAAGCTGCGCGACGTGATGCTCTGCCTCGACGTCTCCGGGTCGATGCTCGGATACGACGCCGACCTGCTCCAGGCCTATCAGGAACTCGTCGAACGCTTTGACGGGGAGCGCATCGGAATGACCGTGTTCAATTCGACCGCGGTCTCGGCGTTTCCGCTCACCGACGACTACGACATGGTCGAGACCTATCTCAAGGACGCCGAGGAGGGCTTCCGCTCCTGGGGCACAGAGGGCACCGACTACTCGTGGTCGACCGCACCTCCGAACATCGACGGCTCCTCGCTCATCGGCGACGGCCTCGTCTCCTGCATCGACAACTTCGACCGTCAGGACGAGAAGCGCTCCCGGTCGATCGTGTTCGCCACCGACAACATGCTCGCCGGCGATCCCCTCTTCGAGCTCACTCAGGCGACGGACATCGCCGTCGAATCCGACATCCGGGTCTACAGTCTCTCCCCGCCGAGCATCCTCACCACGCCTCAGACCCAGGAGCTCCAATCCGTCTCCGACCGCACCGGGGGCAAGCAGTTCGACCTCGGCTCGGCCGCAACGATCGACGACATCGTGGCCGAGATCCAGAGCCAGGAGGCCCAGCGCACCCCGGGTCGCTCCTACACGATCGTCCATGACACTCCGGCGGCACCGCTGACCATCGCGGTCTTCGCCCTGGCCGCCGTCTTCGTCCTCGCGTGGAGGGTGAGATCATGACGTTCAATCCGCTCTTCGGCTGGTTCGGCCTCGTGTTCGTCGTCGCTGCCCTTCTCACCCTGTGCATCATCCCCTGCGTTCGCGGCGACGGACCGCGGTGGCGCTGGTTCGCCCGGATGGGAGTCGTCGCAGTCCTCGCCCTCGCCCTCGCCCGCCCCGGCATCCCGGTGAAGTCGACGACCGAGGAGTACGAGACCGCGGCCGACGTCTACTTCGTCGTCGACACCACGACCTCGATGGCGGCCGAGGACTATGACGAAGGCAAGCCGCGGCTCGACGGTGTGAAGAAGGACATGCTCGCCCTGGCGAAGCAGTTCCCCGGCACCCGCCTCTCGATCATCACGTTCGCCTCGACCGCTTCGACGGCCATGCCGCTGACGACAGACCATGCCGCGTTCGCCTCCGCCGTGGACGTCCTCAGCCCGGAGATGTCGCTGAACTCGAACGGTTCTTCGATCACTGAGGCCGGCGCCGAACTCGACAAGCGCATGAAATCCAATCAGGAGGACCGCCCGGACAACAAGACCGTGGTCTTCTACTTCGGCGACGGAGAGCAGACGATCGACCGTGCCCCCGACTCCTGGGCGTCGTTGGCCCCGCGCATCGACGAGGGAGCCGTGTTCGGCTACGGCACCGCGCAAGGTGGAAAGATGAAGGAGCCCAGGCCCTTCGGCTATGACCAGGCTCCCGGTCAGGAGAGCGGCCAGGCTCCCGGTCAGGAGAGCGGTCTGGGCGCCGGTGACGACTACGTCAGGGATGCGCAGGGCAATCCGGGGATCTCGACGATCGATGAGTCCAACCTCAAGTCCATCGCCTCCGACCTCGGCGTCGGCTACCATCATCGGGACGGGCAGACGGACATCGCGAGTGCCTACACGGCACCGAAGTACGAGCAGACTCTGGTCAAGAAGGACGGCCGCATCACCGTCGACGAGTACTTCTGGGTTCCGCTCATCCTCGTCTTCGGCTGGATCGTCGTCGAGATGGTCTTCGGAGTCCGGGAGCTGATCCGCCTCCGCAGTCTGCGGCCCCAGAGCCGCTTGGCCGGGGGTCGGTCATGATCCCGAGCATCGTGAAGCTCCGCCGATCCTGGCAGCGCCTGCGCACTCTCACCCGGGTCAATCTCATCGTCGGCGACGTCCTTCTCCTCGTCTTCATGTACACCGCGGTGACCGTGTACTTCGGGGCGGCCTCGCAGGTGAGGTATGAGTCGAACGACTTCCCGGGAGCGAAGAAGGCGTCGACGGCGTTCTTGGCGCTGAGCCCGTTCGAGCGTCACATCGGCTACTTCAACAGGGGCACCGCCGAGGCGGCCGTCGGCGACTTCGAGCCCGCGCGGACGGATCTTGAAACCGCCCTGAAGATCGCACCCACCCGGGACGAGTGCGCCGTGCGCGTCAACCTCTCCTATGTCTACGAGAAGCTCGCCGACGAGATCGCCACTGAGGATGCGAAGAAGTCCGACGAGCTCTACGCCCAGGCGCTGCAGACTTTGGAGGATGCTCCCAAGGAGTGCCGGCCGGACAAGAGCGAGGAGCAGCAGAAGAGCAGCGAGGCGAAGAAGCGCGTCGAGGAGAAGAAGAACGCTGAACCGTCCGACGGCTCGTCCGGCGGCGGTAAGCAGGACCAGAATCCGGGCGACAAGGGCGATGAGAAGAAGGGCCCCGGCGAGAAGGACAAGAAGCAGCCCGGCTCCGGGGATGATCAGCAGAAGTCGGAGGAGGAGAAGAAGCGCGAAGAGCTCGAGAAGCGCGCGGAGCAGTCGGAGCGCGAACAGCAGCAGCAGGGTGATGGCGGCCAAGGCGGCCGCACGACCCCCGACAAACCCTGGTGACATCCGGTGGCTCCGGCAGGGGCCGAGCGCGCGTTCGGGATCCCGGGCTCTGTGCCATCATGAGTCCATGACTTCATCGGAACCTTCTGCCCCGTCCCCGAACCCGCCGGCGGCGTTCCCTCATCTGCGGGCCGCGCTGGAGACGTTCCCGCCCTACATCCCGGGGAAGCCGCCTCGGCGGGTGGAGGGCCTGACTCCGTACAAGCTGTCATCGAACGAGAACTTCCTCGACCCGCTTCCGGACGTGCTCGACACGATGGTCGCCCACGCCAAGGACCCCGGACAGTATCCTGACGATTCGGCTGTGGCCCTGCGTGAGGGCCTGGCCGCCCGCCTCGGCGTCGGGGTCGATGAGCTCGTGGTCGCCGCGGGCGCCAGCGAGCTCCTCGTCGCACTCACCCAGATCACCTCCGACGCCACCACCGAGGCGATCTATCCGTGGCCGTCGTTCGAGATGTATCCGCAGACCACCGGCCTGGTGGGGGCCAAGCGCATCGAGGTTCCCAATCGGCCAGATGGCGCTCACGACCTCGAGGCGATGGCGGCGGCGATCACCGACCGCACCAGGCTGATCATCCTCTGCTCCCCCAACAATCCGACGGGACCTGCGCTCGGCGATCGCGAGCTGCGTGACTTCCTGACCCAGGTGCCGGGCCACATCCTCGTGGGCCTCGACGAGGCCTATTGGGAGTTCGCCAACGCCGACGGTGTCGCGCGCGGTCTCGACATCTATGCCGACCACGCCAATGTCGTGCTGCTGCGCACCTTCTCCAAAGCCCACGGCCTGGCGGGCCTGCGCGTCGGCTACGCTGTGGCCCGAGAATCGGTCATCGCCGGCCTGCGCAAAGCCGTCATCCCCTTCGGCGTCACCGCGCTGAGCCAGGCTGCCGCCCTGACCTCGCTCGAGCACTGGGACGAGGTGCTCGAGCGGGCGGCGGGAATCGCCGCCACCCGGGACTCCTTCGCCCAAGCTCTGCGTGATCAGGGGTGGGACGTGCCGCAGGCGCAGGGGAACTTCGTGTGGCTGCCGCTGGGTGAACTGTCGGAAGCCTTCGAGGACGCCTGCGTGGAGCAGGCGGTCGCGGTGCGCAACCTCGAGCACGGAGTGCGGATCAGCATCGGTGAGCAGCCCGGACTCGACCGGGTGCTCGACATCGCAGCAGCCTTCAGGGCCGAGCACTTCGGCTAGAGACCGGCGAGTTCCAGGGCGATCCCGATCTCCTGGATGGTCTCGGCCCGGGAGAGGTCCCGGCCGAGCAGCTTCTCGACCTTGGCCATCCGGGCCCGCACGGTGTGCCGGTGGATGCCGAGGTCTGCCGCGACCGTGTCGCGCACTCCCCCGGCCGAGACGAAGGCTCGCAGGGTGACCAGCAGGTCCCGTCCCTCCGTCGAGGTCAACATGGGTCCGAGCACCCGGTCGACGAACTCGCTCGCCGCCGCCTCGTCGATGGAGGACAGCAGGGTCCGCAGATCCGATCCGCTCGCCTCGTTCCGGCCCCGCCACACCGTCCAGGTGTGGTGCACCCGGGTCAGGGGGATCATGCGCCCGAACAGCTGCGACACCCCGGTGACCTCGGCGACCCGGTCGATGAGGCTGACGCCTCCCTCATCCTGGAGGCTTCCCCCGGCGTGGAGGACGGCCAACATCGTGCCGGCCCGCGCCAGCACCACTCCGGGCGAGAGGTCGGCCATGAGGTGCTGGGCGGCAGTGCCGCGGACATCGCCGTAGACGACGAACTCGGCGCGGGAGACCGGCGCCAGGCCGGTCAGCGTGACCCATTCTCGGCGCACCTCCTCGGCGCTCAGCGGCTCGGTGAACAGCCGCACCTCCTCGCGCCGAGGCGGCTCCGCCCATCTGTCGAGGCCGAGCAGCGCCGCGGCCGTCGACAGGAGCAGGGAACGGGTGCGCGGGCTCCCGGCCACCTCGGCGGGGCTGAGGATCCAACCGCGCACCTCCTCATCGCCCACGGGCACGGCCTCGACGAAACCACCCTCGACGCGCAGCAGCCGCGGCGCCACGGTGTGACGCAGGGATTCGGCGATGAGTTCGCGGCGGACCCCATAGGGCGCATCCGCCCCGGTCAGACCCCTGCCCGTGGGCGAGACGAACTGCACGGGTGCGCGCAGAGTGCCGGCGAGCTCGGCGATCAGGGCCGCCGGTCCACGGTGGGCCAACGCCGTGGCGAAACGTCGGCCGGCGCTGCTGGCGCGCGTCAGCTCCCGGTTCGACTCCTCCTCGCGCAACCGGGTGAACGCATCGACGACCGCGACGAAGGGCACCGGTTCGGGCACCGCGAACAGGGCCAGACCTGCAGCCCGGGCCGCGGCCTGCAGACGGTCGGGAATCGACTGCAGCGGCAGGTCGGACCCGAGCCCGATGCCGAGCGCGCGCACGCCCACTGTGCGAAGTCGCTCGACGTAGTCACGGACGGATTCGGCTCCAAGATCCTGGCTGACCCCGATCGTCAGCAGCACCTCCCCGCCGGCCAGCCAGCCATCGACCTCGAGCAGCTCCGAGGAGTGGACGATCGTGATCTCAAGACTCCTGGCCCCCGGCGGGTCGACGACGATGTCGAGGGCGAGTTCCCGGCGCCCCCACAGCTGTCCCAAAGTCACCATGACTCCATGGTATCCGGCGCGGACAGATCGGACTCAATATTGTCCGTCGTGGCTATCCGTGACGTGGCGAACGAGTTCTAGGCTGATGCCAACAACTCGAAGGAACGCACGACGAGTGCAAATCGCATCTAAGGAGAGTCAATGTCGTCTCAACCGCTGGGACCCGCCGATTACAGCCAGACGCCTCGCTTCGCCGGTCCGCCGACCTTCGGGCTGCTGCCGCGCATCGACGAGGTCGAGGCCGCCCGACCGGGTGAGAAGATCGACGTGAAGATCATCGGCGTTCCCTTCGACGCCGGAGTCAGCTACCGTCCCGGCGCTCGCTTCGGCCCCGCCCACATCCGGCAGTCCTCGAAGCTGCTCCGTCCCTACAACCAGGCGACGAACGTCCATCCGTTCTCCTGGCAGCAGGTCGCCGACTGCGGTGACCTCGGCGTCAACCCCTTCGACATCTCCGAGGCCGTGTCCGCGGTCGAGGCTGCCGCAGACGAGTTGCGCGCCGACGGGGCGAAGCTGCTCACCCTCGGCGGCGACCACACCCTGGCCCTGCCCAACCTGCGGTCCCTGCACAAGACGCACGGGAAGATCGCGGTCCTCCACTTCGACGCCCACCTCGACACCTGGGATACCTACTTCGGCGCTCCCTACACTCACGGCACCCCGTTCCGTCGGGCCAGTGAAGAGGGTCTGCTCGATCTCTCGGCCTGCATGCACGTCGGCATCCGCGGACCCCTCTACGGGAAGAAGGACCTCGAGGACGACGAGGTGCTCGGCTTCCAGATCATCCGCAGCGACGAGTACCAGTTCACGTCCGTCCAGGAGGTCGTCGCCCGGATCCGCAAGCGGCTCGGCGACGCCCCCGTCTACCTGTCGATCGACATCGACGTCCTCGATCCGGCGGCCGCCCCCGGCACCGGCACTCCCGAGGCCGGCGGCATGACGAGCCGGGAGCTGCTCAATTCGATCCGCGGACTGCAGGGGCTCAACGTCGTCGGCGCCGAGATCGTCGAGGTCGCCCCCGCCTACGACCACGCCGAGATCACCGGTCTTGCCGCCGCGCACTGCGGCTACGAGATCCTGTCCCTGTGGGCCGCCGCCGCCAATGGCGTCACCGCCCCGTCCGGCCCCAGCGGCGAAGCGCTCGGAGTCTGACGATGAGTGAGGAGTTCCGCAACGGGGGTCGCGCCGTCGTCGAGACGCTGGCCGCGCACGGAGTCGACACGATCTTCGGCATCCCCGGGACCCACAATCTCGAGTTCTACCGACACCTGCCCGAATTCGGCATTCGCGCGATCACTCCGCGCCACGAACAGGGTGCCGGCTATGGGGCCGATGGATACTTCCTCCTCTCCGGCAAGCCCGGGGTCGTCATCACGACCTCGGGCCCGGGCTTGACCAACGTCATCACCGCCGCCGCGACCGCCTACGCGGAGTCCCGGCCGATGCTCATCCTCTCCCCCGGCGTGCCCACCGGGCTCGAACGCGCCGACATCGGGATGCTTCACGAGACGAAGGACTCCTCCGGGGCACTGAGTCATCTGCTCGTGTCCTCCCAGCGCACGCGCACCGCCGAAGGTGCGGCGCAGGCCGTCGCCGAGGCGTTCGCCCTGTTCGCGTCGTCCCGTCCCGGTCCCGTGCACATCGAGGTTCCGCTCAACGTCCTCGAGGGCGCGTGGAACGGCAGCGTTCCCAGCCCTCTCCGGGCCCGGCGTCCGGAGCTCGACTCCCGTGTCGTGGCCCAGGCGGCCGCGGCGGTGCGTGGGGCGAGTCGCCCGTTCATCGTCGCAGGTGGAGGGGCGCGCCGCGCAACCGCCGAGGTGAAGGCATTCGCGGAGCTCATCGACGCTCCCGTGGCGACGACCGCCAACGGGAAGGGCATCGTCGCCGAGGACCACTCGCTGTCGCTGGGATCCAATGTCCGCTTCCCCAGCGTGCAGACGGAGTCGGCAGCGGCCGACGTTCTCATCGTGCTCGGCTCCGAACTCGCCGACTCCGATCTGTGGGGCGGCCTCATCGGCGATCAGAGCAGTAACGGCGTCCGCACCGAAGGCTCTGCTCAGGTCGTCATCCGCTGCGACATCGATCCTGACCAGCTGGGCAAGAACCTCGGCGGGGACATCCTGGCGTGCGCCGATGCGGCGGAATTCCTCACCGCGCTGATGAGCGAGCTCGAACCCGGAACCCGGTCGGTCACCTCGGCGGGATCGGGTGGGTCGACCACCGCGCACGGCTCGGGTGGAGCAGTCACCTCGGCGAAGGAGACCGGGGCGGCGCGGGTCACCGCGATCCGCGACTCCTGGGGCGCCGACTTCGACTTCGGCTCCATCGGGTCGCGGGTCACCCGCCTCGTCGCTCAGGGCGCCGGCGGCGACGTCGTCATCGCCGGGGACTCGTCCCAGGTCACCTATGACGGAACGGTCCACGCACTGCACGCTGGCACGCCGGACCAGCTGCTCTACATGCCGGGTTTCGCGACCTTGGGCTACGGGATCCCGGCCGCGATCGGGGCGAAGGTCGCCGACGCCTCCCGGCCGGTCGTGTGCGTCCTCGGCGACGGGGCGGCGATGTTCTCGATCCAGGAGCTCATGACCGCCGCCGAGCTGGGACTGGGCATTCCCTTCGTCATCGTCGACAACGGCGGTTACGCGGAGATCGAGGCGCAGATGGTTGATCGGGACATGGAACCGTTCGCAGTCAGACTCGACAGGCCGGACTTCGCGAAGTTGGGGGAATCGATGGGCGGCGCAGGCGTGCGGATCGCAGAATCAGAACTGACAGAACGGCTGCCGAACACGGTCGCCGAGGCTCTGGGCCGTACCGTGCCCACCGTCATACACATCATGGCTGGCAGCTGAACTCCTGCCACGGGCAGCGGCGGCTGCGGCAGGAACCGACCTGCAGCAATTCGCCGCTGAAGCTGCACTATCTCAAAGAAGGGGTCGAAGTGGACTCTCTAGTAGTCATCATCTATCTCGCCGCAATGGTGGGATTCGGAATCTGGGGCCGGTTCAAGGCGAAGGACCAGGACGACTTCCTCGTCGCCGGCCGCCGCCTCGGGCCGTTGCTCTACACCGGCACGATGTCCGCCGTCGTCCTCGGCGGCGCCTCGACGATCGGCGGAGTGGGCCTCGGCTACACCTCAGGGCTGTCGGGGATGTGGCTGGTGTTCAGCATCGGTCTGGGCATCATCATCCTCTCGCTGCTGTTCGCCCCGCGGATTCAGAAACTGGAGATCTACACGGTCTCGCAGATGCTGGAGCTGCGCTACGGGCATGGGTCGCGGCTGGTGTCGGGGGCAATCATGACGGCTTACGGCCTGATGATCTCGACCACCTCGACGGTCGCCTACGCGACTGTGTTCCATGCGCTGTTCGACCTCAACAAGTTCTGGTCCGTGCTCATCGGCGGCGGCATCGTCATCCTCTACTCGATGCTCGGCGGGATGTGGTCGATCACGCTCACCGACTTCGTGCAGTTCTTCATCCAGACGATCGGCATCTTCCTCATCATGCTGCCGATCGTGCTCAGCCAGGCGGGCGGCGTCACCGAACTGTTCTCCTCCATCACCCCGGAGCAGGCCAGTGTCACCGGCATCGGCTGGCAGGCGATTCTGGGTTACATCCTCATCTACACGCTCGGCCTGCTCATCGGCCAGGACATCTGGCAGCGCGTGTTCACCGCCCGCAGTCCCGCGGTCGCCCGCTGGGGAGGATTCACCGCGGGTGTGTACTGCCTGTTCTATGCGGTCGCCGGCGCTCTCGTCGGGATGGCTGCGGCCAAGATCGTGCCCGGAATGGAAGTCGCCGACGATGTCTTCGTCGCTGTCGTCGACGCGTCGATGACCCCAGTGCTGGCCGGATTCGTCCTCGCCGCCGCGCTGGCCGCGATGATGTCGACGGCTTCGGGGTCGCTGATGGCGGCTTCGACCGTGTGTCGGCAGGACATCGTCGAGCCCCTGCTGGTGAAGAAGGAGGTCGTCACTCCGGTGGCCGCGTCCGGCGATGCAGGCGGCGAGTCGCTGCGGGTCGAGGGCACCGGCAAGAAGGCTGCGCTGACGGAGTCACTGGTCCGGGAGACCGGCGACGAGGTGCGCGACTCCCGCATCTACCTCATCGGTCTGGGCCTCGTCACCCTGATCTTGGCTCTCATCATGCCCAGCGTGGTCGAGGCGCTGACCGTGGCGTACAACCTCCTGGTGGCGGGTCTCTTCATCCCGATCCTCGGCGGACTGATCTTCAAACGGGGCACTATCGTCGGCGTCATGGCCGGCATGGTCATGGGTTCCGTGACCACGATCGTCGTGATGATCGTGGCCGGGATCTACTCGAATGAGGCGATCTACCTCGGCCTCATCGCGTCCCTGATCGGCTACCTTGTCGGGTCGTTCGCCTCGAAGCCGACCTCGCCGGAGATCATGGCCGCGTGGAAGGAGCGCCTCAACCGCTGAGACCGGCGGTGGAGCTGTGATGAGCTCGATTGATCGGGGCGGTCAGCCTCCTCGAGCGGGCTGACCGGAATGCCCCTCACACCGAGCGATCCACTTGGCCCCGAGAGCACTACTTAATGCATCGAGCGGCCCACTTGGCCTCGAAGGCACCCCCTGTCCGGAAGTTGTCAACTTGTTTGAGACACTTTCGGGATATTGATGCCAGTGGGTTCGACTCGGGCAGCGATGGGACGGTGCCGGAATCGTTGTGGGTGCCGGGCCCAGGCCCGGTCCAGGTGGGCCTGC
>NZ_JAPSIB010000002.1 GCF_031179145.1 Brevibacterium sp. | reverse complement strand
CCGGCATGAAGAATGCCGCCACGATCGCGAGCAGAGCCAGCCCCAGGGCCACCCAGAAAGCGGCCACGATTCCCGGCAGCAGACCGGGACCATCGATGTCCGGCCCGGTCACCCGCAGCGCCGTCACCTGCATGATCGCGATGAGCAGAGCGGTTCCCGCGGCGGCGGCCACCTGCTGCAGATTGATCAGGATCGCTGAGCCGTGCGAATACAGACGCGGCGGAAGCGGATTGAGTGAGCGCCATCCCGTTTTGACCCCTGGCGCAGAAATTGGCTAGAGTTGGTCCGGTTGCCGCCTTAGCTCAGTCGGCAGAGCGTCTTACTCGTAATAAGAAGGTCGCGGGTTCGATTCCCGCAGGCGGCTCGGCAACGCCCCTCCCACCAGCATCAACGCTGGATCGGGAGGGGCTTTTTCATGTCAGTCGACGAGTGCGATCTGCGCACTCACACGGCGATCGTAGAACATCGTGATCACCGTTCCCGCGATCGCCAGGGCAGCAGTGAAGCCGAACAGGAGCAGTGCAGCGGCCGCGCTGGGTCCGGCAGTTCCGAGGCTGCCGGATATCAGCCGGCCGAGATGTTCGGCGCTGCCGAAGCTCTCCGTGATCCCGAGAACTGCGCCGAGACCTGAGGTCGCAATCCCTGCCGTCGCGGCAGTGAGGGCAGTCATGACCCCGGCGATCCCGCCGAGCACTTCATTGAGCACGATCGTCGACGTCGCGATCGCCGCACAGATCAGCCCGAGGAGCACTGTGACGGCGATGACGCGAACCGCCGGGTACTCCCCGAAGTGCACTCCGGCACCACCCACGAGCAGGGCCGTCGTCGCCGCCACGGACAGCACAGCTGATCCGAGCACTGCGAGAGACACCTTGACCTCGAGCAGATCTCGCCGCTGCACCGGTTTCTGGGGCAGCAGAGACCTCCAGGGGCCGATGATGAGAATCTGCAGGCCGGCAGCCCGATTGACGAGGAAGGTGGACGTCAGCGCCAGTGCCGCCGAGGCGATGGCCAGGGCGCTGAGCAGCGCGGTCGTCCACGCGAGAGGCGAGCCTGCGGAGGACTCAGCTGGTGCCCGGGGAGCCGGATCCGACGCCGCGACGGACGGAGCCTGCGTCTCAGGCGCTGCGACCGCCTCGGCGCCGGTGGTGAAGTAGTCGACCGGAGCCGGCCCCGCCACGGTGTCGACGGTGATGTCGAAGGGCTGCTCGAAAGCGAGTGTCGCCTCCGCGGATCCTCGCTCGCACCTCTGCGCACGCAGTCCCTGGCAGTCGGACTTCGACGCGACCGTGCGGATCTGCTCCGACACCTGCTCCACCGCCTGAGTGATGACCTGGGAGCGGTACTGCTGGAGAATGTGCTCGTCCTCGTTGAGCGCCTGTGGCCCCGCCACGATCGTGATCGTGTACTTCGGGCCGTCGATGGCGCCGTCGAGGTAGTCCCGGATGTCGGTCATCACCTGCCCGGTGAGGTCCGCCGGCAGGATCACGGCAAGCACCGAAGTGCCGTCCTCCACCTGAGCACGAGCCGCATCGGGCGAGAGGACTCGCTCCTCGGTGCCGAAGTCAGGTGCGAGTCCGCCGTGTTCGAGGAACTGAGCGAACTGATCGGAGAAGGACAGGAAATCGACCTTGGCGCTTTGGATCGCAGGCATCTCCCGCGGCTCGTCGTCGAGTCCCACCGCGACCGTGAAATTCGGGTGTGCCCGCGGGGCTGGAGGCGGCGCGGTTTCGTCGCCCGTGTCGACCGGAGCGCTGCGACTGTCCTCGAGTCGGCCGAACGCCGGTGCGAGGACGCCAAGCATGAGCGCGAAGACGACGAGGGAGACGGTGACGGGGATCAGGGTCAGGCGAAGGGGGTGACCGCGGGTGAGGAACCGGGAGACGGCAACGACTCGGCGCATACCCCATTGTCTCATTCGGGGAGCGAGCCGCTGAATGCTCGGCGGTGACTTCTGTGTTGACGCTCACACCGAACTGGTATTCAATGGTGACTGGAGAAGTTACTGAACGATCGATCAGCTATGTTGCGGAGCGGATATGAGCAGCACCCCGGTGTTCGGGGCGGGGCGGGCCCTGTTCGAGACCGACCATGAGGACTTCCGACAGGTCGTGCGCGCCTTCGTCGACACCCACGTCCGTCCTCATGCCGAGGACTGGGAGCGCTCCGGCATCGTGCCCAAGGACCTCTTCGTCAAGGCCGCCGAGGCGGGGATCCTCGGATTCTCGATCGCGGAGGTCTACGGCGGCGGTGGCAGCGAGGACTTCCGCTTCAACGTCGTCATGGCCGAGGAGCTCTCGCGCCACCCCGTCTCCTCGGGACTCGGCGGAATCAGCCTCGCCAACGATGTCATCATCCCGTACTTCACCGAGCTGACGACCGAGGACCAGAGGCGACGTTGGCTGCCGGGGATCGCCTTCGGCCGGAGCGTCGTCGCCGTCGCGATGACCGAACCCGGCGCCGGCAGCGATCTGGCCGGAATTCGCACGAGAGCCGTCAGGGACGGTGACGACTACATCGTCACCGGTTCGAAGATCTTCATCTCCAACGGGCAGAACGCCGATCTCGTCGTCACCGCAGTGCGCACCGGCGACCACCCGCACCGAGGCCTGAGCCTGCTCGTCGTCGACACCTCCAGTCCGGGATTCTCCCGCGGACGCAACCTCGACAAGATCGGTCTGCATGCCCAGGACACGAGTGAGCTCAGCTACGAAGGCGTGCGTGTGCCGGCTGCGAACCTCCTCGGCGAAGAGGGGACCGGATTCTCCTCCCTCATGCGCAACCTCCCCCAGGAGCGCCTCTCGATCGCGGTCGCCGCAGTGGCGTCGACCGAGGGAGTGCTCGAACGCACCCTGGCCCACCTCAAGGAACGGCACGCCTTCGGACAGCCGATCGGCAGCTTCCAGAACTCACGGTTCGAGATGGCCGAGATGGTGGCGACGACTCGTGCTCACCGCGCCTACATCGACTCCCTCGTGCTCGCCCACCTCGAGGGTGAGCTCAGCGCCGAGGATGCCGCGGCCGCCAAGTTCCTGACCACCGAACACAGCGTCGCCGTCGTGAGTCGCTGCCTCCAGCTGCACGGGGGCTATGGGTACATGCGCGAGTACCGCATCGCCCAGGACTACGAGGACGCGCGAGTGACGACCATCTACGGCGGCACGACCGAGATCATGAAGGAGATCGTCGGCCGCTCCCTGGGGCTGTGAGACCCCGATCGATGCAGCAACCGAAGACCACGACCGCAACGACTGTGAGGATCTCATGAGCGACGCGTACATCTACGACGCAGTGCGCACCCCGCGCGGGAAGAACCGCGGGGGTGCCCTGCACGGCACGAAGCCGATCGACCTCGTGACGGGACTCATCGACGCCCTGCGCGAACGCAATCCCGGCCTCGACGACTCGGCGATCGACGACCTCGTGCTCGGCGTCGTCTCGCCGGTGGGGGAGCAGGGCGGCGACATCGCCCGGACCGCGGCCCTTGTCGCCGGACTCGACGAATCCGTCGCCGGCGTCCAGATCAACCGGTTCTGCGCCTCAGGGCTCGAGGCCGTCAACCTCGCCGCCGCGAAGGTCGCCAGCGGCTTCGAATCCCTGGTCCTCGCCGGAGGCGTCGAATCGATGTCACGGATTCCCATCGGCTCCGACGGCGGCGCCTGGGCGCAGGATCCGACGACGAACTACGACACGCACTTCGTCCCCCAGGGCATCGGCGCCGACCTCATCGCCACGACCGAGGGCTTTTCCCGCGCCGACGTCGACGCGTTCGCCGTCGAGTCCCAGAATCGAGCTGAAGACGCCTGGCGCGACGGCCGCTTCACCCGCTCGATCGTTCCCGTCAGGGACATCAACGGCGTCACCGTGCTCGAGACCGACGAGCACATGCGTCCCGGCTCCACCGTCGAATCGCTGGCTCAGCTGGCGCCCGCGTTCGCCAAGCTCGCCACGCAGACCGGATTCGATGAGGTGGCGCTGCAGAAGTACCACTGGGTCGAAGCCATCGACCATGTCCACACCGCGGCGAACTCCTCGGGAATCGTCGACGGTGCGGCCCTGACCATCATCGGCAGCGCCGAGACCGGCGCTGCGATGGGGATGAAGCCACGAGCGCGCATCGTCGCCACCGCCGTCACCGGTTCGGACCCGACGATCATGCTCACCGGGCCCACCCCGGCCACCCGGAAAGTCCTCGCGAAAGCCGACCTGACCATCGACGACGTCGACCTGTTCGAACTCAACGAGGCCTTCGCCGCCGTCGTCCTCAAGTGGATGAAGGATCTCGACATTCCGCACGACAAGGTCAACGTCAACGGGGGAGCCATCGCCATGGGGCATCCGCTGGGAGCGACCGGCGCGATGATTCTGGGCACTCTCGTCGACGAACTCGAGCGCCGCGACCTGCGGCGCGGACTCGTCACGCTGTGCATCGGCGGCGGCATGGGCGTTGCGACGATCATCGAAAGGGCCTGACATGACGAACACCGACCACCCGAACACCGATCACCCGAACACCGACACGAAGGACACCGGCTACTCCCGGAGGATCGACTCCGACGGCGTCGTCACCGTCGTCATCGACGACCCGAACTCATCGGTCAACACGATGAACGACCATTTCGCGGCCGCCCTTGAAGATCTGGTCGGCTGGCTCGAGGCCAGAGTCGCCGACATCTGCGGAGTCATCCTCACCTCGGCGAAGTCGACATTCTTCGCCGGCGGCGACCTCAACCGCCTCCGCGCCGCCGACCCCGCCAACGCGGCGGCCGAGACCGCGCAGATCAACCACGTCAAGGGGCTGCTGCGGAGGCTGGAGACTCTGGGCAGGCCGGTGGTGGCCGCACTCAACGGCACCGCATTGGGCGGAGGGCTCGAAGTCGCACTCGCCGCCCACCATCGGATCGCCGCCGAGGACGTCTCCGGCGCCCGCTTCGGCTTCCCCGAAGTCTCACTCGGCCTGCTGCCCGGGGGCGGCGGCATCGCCCGGACCGTGCGGATGCTCGGGCTCCAGGACGCCCTGCAGAAGGCGTTCCTGCCGTCGACCAAATTCAAAGCCGCCGAGGCATGCGAACTCGGCCTCATCGATGAGCTCGCACCCCTGAGCGAACTCGAGGACCGAGCCAGGATCTGGGTCCGGGACAACCCCGACGCTGCCCAGCCCTGGGACCGGCAGGGATTCCGGATCCCCGGCGGCTCACCCTCCTCGCCGTCCCTGGCCTCGAAGCTCCCAGCCCTGCCGGCACTCCTGCGCCGCCAGCTCAAAGGCGCCCCCATGCCCGCCCCGCGGGCCGCAATGGCCGCGGCCGTCGAAGGCGCCTACGTCGACATCGACACGGCACTGACGGTCGAGACCCGCTACTTCGTCAGCCTCACCCACACCGCGGTGGCGAAGAACATGATCAAGGCGTTCTTCTTCGACCTCGGCCACATCAACTCCGGCGGATCCCGGCCCGACGGCCACGAGCCCCGGCAGGTGACGAAGCTCGGCGTGCTCGGCGCCGGAATGATGGGAGCCGCGATCGCCTACACCGCCGCGAAGGCCGGAATCGACGTCGTCCTCAAGGACGTCGAGCTCGCCGACGCCGAACGCGGCAAGGACTACGCGCGGGGGCGGGAGGAGTCGGCGCTCGCCAAGGGCCGGACCACCTCGGCGAAGAGCGAAGCCGTCCTGGACAGGATCACACCGACGGACGCGGCCGACGACTTCGCCGGCGTCGATTTCGTCATCGAGGCGGTCTTCGAATCCGTGCCCGTCAAGCAGCAGGTGTTCGCCGAGATCGAGGATGTCGTCGCACCCGACGCGATCCTCGGGTCGAACACCTCGACGCTGCCGATCACGGAACTGGCCACCGGGGTCGAACGGGAAGCCGACTTCATCGGCGTGCACTTCTTCTCACCCGCGGACAAGATGCCGCTGGTCGAGATCATCCGCGGGGAGAAGACCTCGGACCAGGCCCTGGCCAGGGCCTTCGACTTCGTGCAGCAGATCCGCAAAACCCCGATCGTCGTGAATGACTCCCGCGGCTTCTTCACCTCCCGGGTGATCGGGACCTTCATCGCCGAGGCGGTCGCCGCGGTGGGCGAAGGAGTGGAGCCGGCCAGCGTCGAACAGGCGGCCCTTCAGGCCGGATATCCGACAGGTGCGCTGCAGCTCCTCGACGAACTCACACTGACCCTGTCGCAGAAGATCCGGCAGGAGACCCGGGCCGCGACCGAGGCCGCCGGCGGCACATGGGAGGAGCATCCCTCGGAGGCCGTGATCGACTGGATGGTCGACCAGGGCCGAATCGGACGCAAGGCCGGCCGCGGCTTCTACGACTACGACGAGACCGGCGGGCGGGGGCGGCTGTGGCCCGGTCTGCGCGAGAGGTTCACGGCTGTGACGGCTGGGCAGGGCGGTACCGCCGATCTCCCGTTGGCTGAGCAGCCGTTCACCGACCTGCAGGAGCGGATGCTCTTCGCCGAGGCGATCGAGACGATCAAGTGCTGTGATGAGGGGGTGCTCACCTCGGTGCCGGACGCGAACATCGGCTCGATCTACGGCATCGGCTTCCCCGCCTGGACAGGAGGCGTCCTCCAGTACGTCAACCAGTACGCAGGCGGACTGAGCGGCTTCGTCGCACGAGCCCGGGAACTCGCCGCCGCCTACGGAGAACGGTTCACTCCGCCGGCGACTCTGATCGAGAGGGCCGAGACCGGCCAGACCTACGAGTGATCACCCCAGCCCGAGAGCTGCGCGCGCGGCGGTGCGCAGCTCTCGGCTCACGTTTCCCGAGCTCAGCCCTCGCGCCAGGTAAGGGGTCGAATTCATCATCCCGAAGACCGCGTGGACGCGGATCGTCGCGCTCTCGGACCCCCAGTCCGGGTGGACGTCCTCGACGACCGAGGCCCAGTCGCTGACATAGGCACGCTGCAGGCGACGGATCGTGCGGCGTGAGGTCTCGGGCAGGGCCGCGAAGTCACGATCCTGGATGCGGATGAGCTCGGGCTCGGCCATCGCGAAGTCGACATGGAAGTCGATGAGACGGACCAGCACCTCGGCGGCGTCCGCTGCAGTCGCAGCTCTCCCTGTGCCAACGTCGATGACCTCCCGGCCGCCGGCGTGCAGGTACTGCGAGATCCCGACGAGGAGCTCCTCGAGCACGGCTTCCTTCGATTCGAAGTGGCGGTAGACGGCCGGGGCGGAGATCCCAGCGCCCTTCGCCAGGTCCTCGAGGCGCACCCCGTGGAAGCCGTGCCGGGCGAAGAGGGTCTTGGCCACTGTCAGCAGCTGCTCGCGCCGCGCCGCCTTGGCCGCCGCCCGAGTCGTGGGCGCAGCCGTGCCCGAACCGTGAGTGCCGGTCTCCGCTGGTGCCATGGCGCTCGCCTTCCGAATCCCTGGTTCATGTGCGCGTTGTCACAACCGCCCATCGGCAGTATCATAGCAGTTGAGTTAACAATAATTAACTGAAAGTTCAGGGCAGGGAATCCAGGGCAGGGAAGGGAAACGCCAATGAGAGCAGTGGGAACTGCGGTCAATCCGGCAGCTGGCGAGGAGAACGCCCGCGCACACGCCGAACTCATCGCCGAGCTCCGGGCCCGCATCAGCGCGAACGCGCTGGGTGGATCGGAGCAGGCACGGCAGCGGCACCTCGACCGCGGCAAACTGCTGCCGCGCGACCGGGTCGAGCGCCTCATCGACCCGGGCACCCCGTTCCTCGAACTCTCCCCGCTCGCCGCCACCGGCATGTACGACGACGCCAGCCCGGGCGCCGGCATCATCACCGGGATCGGGCGGGTGAATGGACGCGAGTGCGTCATCGTCGCCAATGACGCCACCGTCAAGGGCGGCACCTACTACCCGGTCACGGTGAAGAAGCACCTGCGCGCCCAAGAGGTCGCCAAGGACAACCATCTGCCCTGCATCTACCTCGTCGATTCCGGCGGCGCGAACCTTCCCAATCAGGACGAGGTGTTCCCCGACCGCGAGCACTTCGGGCGCATCTTCTACAACCAGGCCACCCTCTCGGCGGCGGGCATCCCGCAGCTCGCGGCGGTCCTCGGATCCTGCACGGCGGGCGGCGCCTACGTGCCGGCGATGGCCGACGAGTCGATCATCGTGGCCGGACAGGGCACGATCTTCCTCGGCGGCCCGCCGCTGGTCAAGGCCGCCACCGGGGAAGAGGTCAGCGCCGAGGACCTCGGGGGAGGCGCACTCCACTCACGGGTCTCCGGCGTCACCGACCACCTGGCGGCCAGCGACTCCCACGCCCTGGAGATCATGCGCGACATCGTCTCCACCCTCGGACCGAAACCGGCGCCCAACTGGGACGTCGTCGAGCCCCGGGAGCCGCTGCACGCCACTGAGGAGCTCACCTCGGTGGTTCCCGTCGACTCCCGCACGCCCTACGACGTCCGCGAAGTCATCGCCCGCCTCGTCGACGGATCCCTGTTCCACGAGTTCAAGGCCGAGTACGGCACGACGCTGGTCACCGGTTTCGCCCACATCGACGGCCATCCGGTTGGGATCGTCGCGAACAACGGCATCCTGTTCGGCGAATCAGCGGTCAAGGGCGCTCACTTCATCGAACTGTGCGACCAGCGCAGCGTTCCGCTGATCTTCCTCCAGAACATCTCCGGCTTCATGGTCGGCCGCGACTACGAGGCCGGCGGCATCGCCAAGCACGGCGCGAAGATGGTCAACGCCGTCGCCTGCGCCCGGGTGCCCAAATTCACCGTCGTCATCGGCGGCTCGTTCGGCGCCGGCAACTACTCGATGTGCGGACGAGCCTACTCACCCCGCTTCCTGTGGATGTGGCCCAACGCCCGCATCTCCGTGATGGGCGGCGAGCAGGCGGCCAGCGTGCTCTCGACCGTCAAGCGCGACCAGCTCGAAGGCCGCGGCGAGACCTGGAGCGCCGACGAGGAGGAGGCGTTCAAACAGCCGATCCGCGATCAGTACGAAGCCCAGGGGAATCCTTACCACTCCACGGCCCGGCTGTGGGACGACGGGATCATCGAACCCGCCGACACCCGCCAGATCCTGTCCCTGGCCCTCGACCTCGCCCGCTTCGCCCCGATGGACCGTCCGCTGTCGGCCAGCGGCTACGGCGTCTTCAGAATGTGAGCCCTCGACCATGAGAAGAATGTTTCGCACCGTCCTCATCGCCAACCGCGGCGAGATCGCCCTCCGCGTCATCCGCACGTGCCGGCGCCTGGGCATCCGGACCGTCGCCGTCTACTCCGACGCCGACGCCCACGCCGCCCACGTCCGCGCCGCCGACACCGCGGTCCGCCTCGGGCCGGCCGCGGCCTCCGAGTCCTATCTGCGCATCGACAAGGTCATCGCCGCAGCCCGGTCCACCGGGGCGGAGGCCATTCACCCCGGCTACGGGTTCCTGTCCGAGAACGCCGAGTTCGCGAGCGCCTGCGAGGACGCGGGCATCGTGTTCCTCGGACCAGGCTCGGACGCGATCCGGATCATGGGCGACAAGATCACCGCCAAGCAGGCCGTGTCGGCGCGCGGGGTGCCCCTGGTGCCCGGCACCAAGGATGCCGCGATGACGAACGAGCAGCTCGTCGCCGCTGCCGACGACATCGGGTTCCCGGTCCTCATCAAACCCTCGGCCGGAGGCGGCGGCAAGGGCATGCACGCCGTGCACGACGCCGCCGACCTGCCGGCCGCCCTCGACGCCGCCAGGCGTGAGGCCGCGAACTCCTTCGGCGACGACACCCTGTTCCTCGAACGCCTCGTCGCCACCCCGCGTCACATCGAGGTCCAGGTCGTCGCGGACTCCCACGGCAACGTCATTCACCTCGGCGAGCGCGAATGCTCCCTGCAGCGTCGGCATCAGAAGGTCATCGAAGAGGCGCCCTCGGCCCTCCTCGACGCGCAGACCAGGGCCCGGATCGGGCAGGCCGCCTGTGAGACCGCGAAATCCGTCGGCTACCGGGGCGCCGGCACGGTCGAATTCATCGTCGGAGCCGACCGGCCCGACGAGTTCTTCTTCATGGAGATGAACACCCGGCTGCAGGTCGAGCACCCCGTCACCGAGGCGGTCACGGGAGTCGACCTCGTCGAACTCCAGCTGCGCATCGGGGCCGGGGAGGAGCTGCCGCTGCGCCAGGACGACGTCACCCTGAGCGGCCATGCCATCGAAGCCCGCATCTACGCCGAGGATCCCGCCCGCGGATTCCTGCCCACCGGCGGCACCGCGCTCGACGTCGTGTTCCCGGCAGGAGAGGGCATCCGCGTCGACGCCGGGCTGACCGCCGGCCAGACCATCGCCTCCGACTACGATCCGATGATCGCCAAACTCATCGTCCACGCCGATGACCGGGCCACCGCACTGGCCCGCCTCGACGCGGCGCTCGCCGCCTCGGCGGTGCCGGGGATCGTGACGAACATCGATTTCCTCCGCACCCTGCTGGGCCTCGACGAGGTGATCGCCGGCGACCTCGACACCTCACTCATCGACACGATGGACGCCGCGCAGCTCGCCCATGCCCCGAGCGAGTTCGACCGGCAGTTCGCCGCCGCCGCGGTGCTCGCCACCGCGGGGAGGGCCGGAACCGAGCTCACCGGCGCCGTGACGAGCAGGGACACCTCGCGGACCGCCTCGGCGTGGGGGCGGCCCACCGCCTGGCGGACGTCCCGCCCGGACTTCCGGCCCACCGTCAGCCTCGCCTCCGGCGGGGAGCCGGTCGACGTCGAGGCGGCTGCCAGCGACATCGTCGTCGACGATTCGGGACTCTGGCACGTGACCCTCGACGACGTCGCGCACACCGGTCGCGTGTTCTCCGACGCGCGCAGCCGCAGCATCTGGATCAGCGGTGAGAACGGCATCCACGTCTTCACCCGACCCGCCGCCGACACCTCGCTGCACCCGGGTCAGGGCGGTTCACAGGTGCTCGCACCGATGCCCGGCTCCGTGGTCCGGGTGCTCGTCGACTCCCAGACGCATGTGGGCCAGGGCGAGCCGATCGTCATCGTCGAGGCGATGAAGATGGAGCACGTGCTCACCGCCCCCGCCACGGGCACCGTCACCGTCGCCGTCGCCGAAGGGGCGCAGGTCGCCCTCGACGAAGTGCTCGCCACTGTCGTCGAGGACGCCGAGGAGACCGCGACGACGGCCGCAGCAGCACCAGCACCGACTGAAACAGCACCGACCGAGACCGAACCGACAACGATGGAGGGGAAGGCATGACTGCTTTCGTTCCGGGCATGCTGCCCGAAGAGTACGAGGACCTGCGACAGTCCGTCGCGAGATTCGCCGACGAGGAGGTCGCGCCCGTCAGCGCCGAACTCGACGCCAGACACGAGTTCCCCTACGCGTTGGTGGCGAAGATGGGGAAGATGGGCCTGTTCGGCCTGCCCTTCGCTGAGGAGTACGGCGGGATGGGCGGCGACTACTTCGCCCTCACCCTGGCCATCGAGGAGATCGCCCGGGTCAACCAGTCCCTGGCGATCACCCTCGAAGCCGGGGTCTCGCTCGGGGCGATGCCGATCTATCGGTTCGGCACCGAGGAGCAGAAGCGCGAATGGCTGCCCCAGCTCACCGACGGCTCCGGACTGGCCGCCTTCGGCCTGACCGAGCCCGAAGCCGGCTCCGACGCCGGCGGCACCAAGACGAAAGCCATCCTCAACGACGGCACCTGGACGATCAACGGCGGCAAGTGCTTCATCACGAACTCGGGCACCGACATCACCCGCCTCGTCACGGCCACCGCGGTGACGGGCACGCGGATGTCGAAGAGCGGACGCGAGGTTCCTGAGATCTCGACGATCATGATCCCCGCGGGCACCCCCGGCTTCACGGTGGAACCGGCCTACGACAAGGTCGGCTGGAACTCCTCCGACACCCATCCGCTGACCTTCGAGGACGTGCAGGTGCCCGAGGAGAACCTCCTCGGCGAGCGCGGCCGCGGCTACGCGAACTTCCTGAGCATCCTCGACGAGGGCCGCATCGCCGTGGCGGCTCTGTCCGTCGGCGCCGCTCAGGGCTGTGTCGATGAATCCGTGAAGTACGCCAAGGAGCGCAAGGCCTTCGGTCACGCGATCGCGGACTTCCAAGCGATCTCGTTCAAGATCGCGCGGATGGAGGCCCGCACCGTGGCAGCCCGCTCGGCCTACTACCTCGCCGCCTCGCGGATGGAGGCAGGGCTGCCGTTCAAGAAGGAGGCCGCGATCGCGAAGACCGTCGCCGGCGAGGCCGCGATGGACAACGCCCGCGACGCCACCCAGATCCACGGCGGCTACGGGTTCATGAACGAGTACCTCGTTGCCCGTCACTACCGCGATTCGAAGATCCTCGAGGTCGGCGAGGGCACCACCGAGGTCCAGCTCATGCTCATCGCCCGCGAACTCGGACTCTGAGCCGCGCGGCCGCCGGCCAGGGGCTGGTGGCCGCGCCCGCAGTGCAGTAGGGCCCGTCCAGGGTGACCAGGCCGGCTGCGGATAGGGTGAGAGCAACCGTCACGTCAGGAAGGGCCGATCATGGAGTTCAAGCTCATCGACCTCAGCGGTCTGCCCACCTATCTGACGGTGACGTGGATCGTCCTCGAATACCTCGCCCTGATCGTCGCGATCGGCATCGTGCCGCAAGGCCGCCGCCCGTCATCGGCCACGGCTTGGCTGCTGCTGATCCTGTTCCTGCCGATTGTCGGCATTCCCCTGTTCCTGCTGCTCGGCAACCCGTATGTGAATCGGCGCAGGCAGCGGATCCAAGCCGCGGCGAACGAGCTCATGCATGAGGGCGCCGACGATCTGCCGGACATCCCGCCCTCCCTGCAGGCGCCGCGGGAGTTCGACTCGATCGTGCGACTCGGACGTGAACTCACCGCGCTGCCGATGGTCGCCGGCGTCAACCACGGACTGATCTCCGACTACGAGGCGAGCATCCGGCGGATGGCCGAGCTCATCGACGAGGCCGAGAAGTACGTTCACGTCGAGATCTACATCATGGCCTGGGACGACACCACCGACGTGTTCTTCCGGGCCCTCGAACGCGCCGCGGCGCGCGGAGCCGAGGTCAGGGTCATGTACGACCACATCGGCTCCCGCAAGTACCGCGGGTTCCACAAGCTCGGGAAGAGGCTGAGCGCGGCCGGCATCGAGTGGCATCTCATGCTGCCCTTCATCCCCTGGCGCGGCAAAGCACGCCGCATCGACCTGCGCAATCACCGCAAGCTCGTCGTCGTCGATGGGAAGAAGGCGATGATGGGGTCGCAGAACCTCATCGACTCCAGCTATCTGAAGAAGGGGAACATCAAGGTCGGAAGGCACTGGCACGACATCATGGTCGAGGTCAGCGGACCGATCGTCGCCACCGTCGAGGCGATCTTCGCCACCGACTGGTACTCCGAATGCGGTGAGGAGCTCGAGATCAGGGAATACGACGGCCACGCGATCGAGCCGGAGATGGGCGGAGATGTCAACGGCATGCAGCTGATCCCCTCGGGTCCTGGCTTCACCACTGAGCCGAACCTCAAAGTCTTCATCTCTCTGATGTACCTGGCGCAGGAGCGCCTGGAGATCGTCAGCCCGTACTTCGTGCCCGACGAGGCCCTCCTGACCGCCGTCGTCACCGCAGCCCGCCGGGGCGTCGCGGTCGAACTCTACGTCAGCGAGCAGGCCGACCAGTACATGGTCGACCGTGCCCAGTCCTCCTACTACCAGGGGCTGCTCGAGTCGGGAGTGCGGATCTTCCGCTTCCCCAAACCCCAGGTGCTGCACACGAAGTGCTTCATCGTCGACGGCCGGTACGGCGTCATGGGGTCGTCGAACATGGACATGCGCTCCTTCGGCCTCAACTACGAGATCAGCCTCCTGACCACCGGAGGCAACCTCGTTTCGGAGATCGCCGAGGTGATCTCCGGCTACCGGCGCGCGAGCAGTGAGCTCAGCGTCGAGGAATGGGAGAAGCGCCCGCTGCGGCGGCGGTACATGGAATCCGTGATGCGGCTGACCTCAGCCCTGGAGTGAGGTTTCCTGCACTGGCCCAGCTGCCGCAGGGAACAGGCGAGCCCTCAGGCGGACCCGGCGACGTCTGCGCCGAGTTCGTCGAGGGGGACGTCGAGGAGCTCATGGACCCCGGTGATGATCTCGTCGGGGCGGAACGGGAAGCGCGCGACATCCTCGGCGGTGGAGATGCCCGAGAGCACGAGAACCGTGTGCATCCCCGCCTCCATGCCCGCGATGATGTCGGTGTCCATCCGGTCGCCGATCATCGCGGTCGACGACGAATGCGCCCCGATCTTGTTGAGCGCCGAGCGGAACATCATCGGATTCGGCTTGCCCACGACATAGGGCTCGCGACCGGTCGCCTTCGTGATCAGAGCCGCGATCGCTCCCGTCGCGGGCAGCACCCCGGAGGGGCTGGGACCGGTGGCGTCGGGGTTGGTGACGATGAACCGGGAACCCGCCTGGATGAGGCGGATGGCCTTCGTGATCGCCTCGAACGAATAGGTGTGGGTCTCGCCGACGACGACGAAGTCGGGCCGGTGCTCGGTCATCACGAACCCGGCCTCGTGGATGGCGGTCGTCAGGCCGACCTCACCGACGACGAACGCCGTGCCGTTCTCGACCTGATGGCGGAGGAAATCGGCGGTGGCCATCGCCGAGGTCCAGATGTGGCTCTCGGGAACCACGAGGCCGCTGGCCCGCAGCCTGGCGGAGAGATCCCGAGCGGTGTAGATCGAGTTGTTCGTCAGGACGAGGAACGGGGTGTCGTTCCGTCGCCACTGCTCGAGGAGCTCCTGCGCGCCGGGGAGCGCATAGTTCTCCTTGACCAGGACGCCGTCCATGTCGGTCAACCAGCAGTCGATCGGTTCGCGCTCCATCTCACTCCTCGGCTCGGGGACGCTGGAGACCGCTCCTGCCGGTCAGCACGGTCGGCAGGAGCAGTCGGGTTCGCTTCCCAGCTTAGTCGGCCCCGGCCGGGAACCTCTGCGGACCGGCCGTCATAGGCGTCCGGGACCGCGCCCCGCCGATTCCGGTTCCCCGGTGGCAGGCGCCTGCGCCCCGAATCCACCCTGCCCGAGCGGAATGGTGATGATCTTCGTGAGCACCCAGTAGAGGACGCCGGAGACGATCATCGCCGGCAGTGACGCGGTCAGCCAGCGGAACGCCTCGGCGGGGATGTAGTCGACCGGGTTGAGCAGCAGGCCGTAGGTCAGCGCACCCGCGGCCGCTGAGACGAACGCCACGACGTTGAACCCGCCCGAGAAGTGATAGGGCGAGCCGGGCCGGTTGTCGTACATCGCCCGCAGGTCGAGGCGCTGCCTGCGGAGGATGAAGAAGTCGACGAACTGGACGGCGCACAGCGGCGCCAGAGCGGTCGCACCCCAGGACACGAACCGGCCGTAGTTGTTGTACGTGACGTCGGGGAAGAAGACGAGGACGACGGCGGGCACGAAGAGGAGCGCGCCGAGCACCGGCCAGGGCAGGCGACGGCCGACGGAGCCCGCGCCGCCGCGCACGGCGACCAGGGCGGCGTATCCCTGCGCCACGATGGAGGTGATGTTGGCGAAGCCGACGAACAGGAGCGCGAGACCGCCGAGGACGAAGCCGCCGAGCGGGATCATCCACAGCGTGGGATCCTCGGAGCCCAGGGCCAGTGCGGCGAACGCGCCGACGACGGCGGCGAGCACCGAGGCGAGGAACAGGCCGATCATGTTCGGCCAGTAGGCGGCGCGGGAGCTGCGGGTGAGCCGGGCCAGGTTGCCGACGTTGGGCCACCAGGCCAGGCCGCCGGCGACGTTGAGCTCGATCGCGATCATGAACGCCATGTGCTTGTCGAAGTCAGCGGCGAGCGGTTTGAGCTCCATCAGCTCGGTCCAGCCGATCTGGGTGAAGACGAGGACGAGCATGATGAGAGTGACGACCACGAGTCCGGGGGAGACGAACTTGTTCACCGTCTCGATGGACCTCGGCCCCTGGGTGAGGATGATCCAGGAGACGATCACGGCACTCAGGCCCATGAGTTTGACGAACAGGCTGTCGGTCGCGAGATCCGTGCCCAGGAGGGCATTGCAGACATTGGCGAAGGCGTGCCCGCACATGATGGCGAGCACCGCCGCCCAGGCTGCGGCGAGCAGCGCGGAGAGGACGAGCATGATCACCCGCGAGCCGGAGGTGCCGAACGACGAGCGCAGCGAGACGAACTGTTCGACGCCGTACCTGGCCGAGGGCACGCAGGGAGCGAGGGCGACGAAGATGATGCTGATGCCGTAGCCGATGACGATGCTGGCCACGGCCTCCTTCGCGCCGACGTAGTAGGCGACGGCCCCGCCCTGGAGGAATGCCCAGGTGGCGATCGCCAGACCGATGTTGGCGGCGGAGAAGTCCCCGAAGCTCCAGATCCGCTCCTTCTTCAGGAGCGGAAGATCGCTCGTGGAACCGGGCTCGGGGGCGCTGCGGCTGATGTGGAAGCTCATAGGAAGCACCACCCGAGCAGGGCCATGGAGAGAACGGCGAGGACGACGATCGAGATGACGATGTCGCCGACCGGCAGTGGTGGGAGGACGCCTTCATCGCTGGCGGGGTCCTCGTAGAGATCGAGGCGCCGGTCGAGCTCCGAACGAAAATTCTGGTCCATGATCTGGTCTCCTTTGACCGGGTTCACGTCGCCGACCTGAGCCCGGCCGACGTTGCATCCGAGGCGGGGCCGAATCTTTGACGGCTCCGTCAAATTACCACTCTATACCGACCAGACGGTGAAGTTGAAGACCCCGGACCCGACTCGTTTCGCCTCCCCGGCAGCGGCTAAGCTCAAATCAGGACAAGTGAGGAGTGACACATGAGCGAGAACAAGGTCATCGAGCAGCGCGGGCTCTGGCTCGACGAGATGGAGGTCGGAGCCGTCTACCGGCATGCTCCCGGCCGCACCATCACCGAGGCGGACAACACCTGGTTCACGGCGGTGACGATGAACACCCAGGCCCTTCACCTCGACGCGGCCTTCGCCGAGACCGAGCCCTTCGGGCAGCGCCTCGTCAACTCGATGTTCACCCTGGCCACGCTCGTCGGACTGTCCGTCTCCCAGCTCACGCAGGGAACCATCGTCGGCAACCTGGGCTTCTCCGAGGTGTCCTTCCCGGCCCCGCTCTTCCACGGCGACACGCTCTATGCCGAGACCACGATCGTCGACAAGCGTGATTCGAAGTCCCGCCCCGGGCAGGGGATCGTCACCCTCGAGCACCGCGGCTACAACCAGCACGGGACCCTGGTCGCCAAAGCGGTGCGGCAGACGATGATGTTCATGTCCAGCCACGGGCAGCCCGAGAGCGCTGCTCCCCGGAAGGAGAGGTGAGGACCACCATGTCCCTGGAATTCAGGCCCGCCTGGCTCTTCGTCCCCGGCGACCGTCCCGACCGCTACACGAAGGCCGCGGAGCGCTCCGACATCGTCATCCTCGACCTCGAGGACGCGGTCAACGACGCCGACAAGGCCGCGGCACGGGAGGCGATCGTCGACTTCCCGCTCGACCCGACCCGCACGGTCGTGCGGGTGAACTCCCGCGACTCCGCACACCTCGACGAGGACCTGAAGATGCTCGCCGCCACCGACTACACGGCGGTGATGGTGCCCAAGGCCGAGCATGCCCGTGACCTCACGGTCTTCGGCGACCGGCAGGTCATCGCGCTGATCGAGACCGCGCTCGGGGCCGTCAACGCAGCCGAGATCGCGGCCGGCCCCAACACCTACGCGCTGATGTGGGGTTCGGAGGACCTCATCGCCGACCTCGGCGGGGGTTCGTCGCGGAGAGCCGACGGGTCCTGGCGCGACGTCGTCAGGCACGTGCGCAGCTCCACCCTGCTGGCCGCGCGCGCCCACGGCAGGCACGCCCTCGACTCCATCTGGGCCGACATCGACGACCTCGACGGGCTGCGCGAGGAGGCCGAGGACGCCGTCGAATCCGGGTTCAGCGGCAAGGTCTCGATCCACCCCTATCACGTGCCGGTCGTCCGCGACGCCTTCCGCCCCAGCCCTGAACAGCTGGACTGGGCCGAGGGCGTGCTCGCGCTCGCCCAGACGCAGAAGGGCGCCTTCGCCTACGAGGGCAAGATGATCGACGCGCCGCTGCTCAAGCACGCCGAGCTCATCGTCGCCCGCGCCCACTGACTCCGGCCGTCGTGGGCATCACCGCTCGCTCGTCACCACCATCGCGGAGCCGCCGCCGCGGCGAGTGGGTTCCGCGGCTGCGGTCTGGGTTCCGTCGGGACTGAGTTCGATCGCCGCCACGGCGCCGATCTCCGAATTGGGGGTGAACGAATCCCCGGAGGGGGTGAGCGTGTGCCCGAGGGCCTCCAGCTCATCGGCGTAGGCGTCGATGTACTCGGGCTCCGCCGTCACCGCCGCGGTGTTGCGCTGCGAGGCGCGGGGCGCGGCGATCGCCTCGGGAAGGCTCATGCCCAGGTCGACCCGGTTGATCAGGGTCTGCAGCGTGGTCGTGATGATCGTCGAACCGCCGGGCGAACCCAGCGCGAGCATCGGCTCTCCGTCCTTGAGGACGATCGTCGGTGACATCGAGGACCGTGGGCGTTTGCCCCCTTCGACCCGGTTGGGATCGGCGGGATCGTCCTCAGCGGTCGTGAAGTCGGTCATCTCGTTGTTGAGCAGGAACCCGCGGTCGGGGACGGTGATGCCCGAGCCGCCGGTCTGCTCGATCGTCAGGGTGTAGGAGACGACATTGCCCCACTTGTCGGCGGTGCTCAGATGCGTCGTCGAGACGTTCTCCGTGTCCTCCTTCTCCTCCCAGTGGTTCGTCGAGGACGGGCACTGGCCGTCATAGTCGCTGACATCGCCGGGGGCGACGGGCTTGGCGACGGCCGCGTCGGGGTCGAGCAGGCAGGCTCGTTCGGCGCCGTAGACCGGATCGGTCAGCGCGTCGGTGGGCACGTCGACGAAGGCCGGGTCGCCCACGTACCTGCCGCGATCGGCGTAGGCGAGGGCGCTGGCCTCGAGGTAGTGGTGCTGGGCGTCGGCGCTCGACATGCGGTCCAGGTCGAACCCGTCGAGGATGTTCAGCGCCTCACCGACGGTCGTGCCGCCGCTGCTCGAGGGCGCCATCCCGTAGACGTCGAGTCCGCGATAGCCGACCTTGGTCGGCTCCTGCTCGAGCACCTCGTAGTCGGCGAGGTCCTCAGTCGTCATCTCCCCGGGAGGGACCGGCAGGTCGGTGCTCTCCGAGATCGGCGGGGCCTGCACCGTCGCGGCGACCTCCTCGGCGAGGTCTCCCGTGTAGAACTCCTCGACTCCCTTGTTCCCGAGCTCCCGGTAGGTCTGGGCGAGGTCATGGTTCTTGAAAGTGCTGCCCACCTCGGGGGCGTCGCCGCCGGGCAGGAAGAGTTCGGCCGAGGAGTCGAACGCGGCGAAGCGCTCCTTGTTGTCCAGGGTCTGCTCCCGGAAGGTGTCGTCGACGACGAAACCGCGGTTCGCGGTCCTGATCGCGGGCTGCAGCGCCTTCTTCAGGCTGAGCGTGCCCCATTCGTCGAGGGCCCGCTGCCAGGTCGCCGGGGTTCCGGGGACGCCGACGGCCACGCCGCTGGTGACGAGCTCGGGGGAGAAGGGATAGCGCTCGCCCGTGGCGGGATCGACGAAGTCCTGCTGAGTCAGCGCCGCCGGCGCGGTCTCACGTCCGTCGAGTGTGCTCACCTCTCCTGTCTTCGCGTCGTAGTGGACGAAGTACCCGCCGCCTCCGATGCCGGCGCTGTAGGGTTCGGTGACGCCGAGGGTGGCGGCCGCGGCGACAGCGGCGTCGACGGCATTGCCGCCCTTGCGCAGAACGGACAGGGCGGCGGCCGAGGCGTCGGCGTCGACGGTGCTCACAGCGCCGCCGGAGCCGGTGGCCGTGGCCTGTTTGTCGGTCGGACGCGGATCGGCCGCAGCGGGTGCGGCAGGCGCCAGAGAACCGAAGGCGGACAGGGACAGAGCGGCGCACGCACACACGGCGGCGATTGCGGGTCGTTTCATGGGTCTCTCTCGCTGGTCGGGGTCTCCCCGGAGCGCGCGGACCGGCCGGGGAAGCGGACCTCTTCACTCTATGATGTCGATCACATCGGATCTCCGATCCTCCGCAGCGAGTCGCGGTGGGAAGGAGTGCGGGAATAAGTGCGGAGCGGTGTGGTTGTATACCGGTATGAGCGATCTTCGTACCCTGACCCTGGGGGCCGGCTGCTTCTGGTGCCTCGACGCCGTCTATCAGCGGACCATCGGAGTCACCTCGGTGATCTCCGGCTACACCGGTGGGCAGACCCCCGACCCCACGTATCGTTCCGTCTGCTCGGGGACCACCGGCCACGCCGAGGCACTGCGAGTCACGTTCGACCCCGAGGTCGTGCCCACCGAGGTCATCCTCGGCCTCTTCTTCACCGGTCACGACCCGACCAGTCTCAACGCTCAGGGCTACGACGTCGGCACCCAATACCGCTCGGCCATGTTCTATGCCGATGAGGCGGAGAAGGCCGAGTTCGCCCGGGCCATCGAGGACGCGCAGAAGCACTTCGACCGGCCGATCGTGACGACCCTCGAACCCCTCGGCATCTTCCATGAAGCCGAACCGGTGCACCAGGACTTCTACACGAACAATCGCTTCAACGGCTACTGCCGTGTCATCATCGACCCCAAGCTGTCGAAGGCCCGGAAGTCCTATGCGGAGTGGGTGAGCTGAATGTCGAAGCACAAGAAGAAGTCCTGCGCGAAGGACGCGAAGCACAAGGACTCCGAACAGGAGTCGAAGAAGCACGAGTCCAAGCAGCGAGAGCGCGCGAGGGCGCTCTTCCTCAACGGTGAGACCGGACCGTGGGCGAAGAAGCTCGCCGAGGCCCACGACGAGGCCGTGCAGAATCAGGATGCGCAGGCCGCGCCCACCAACTGCGCGCCCACCAACTGCGGGCCCGACTACTCGGCGCCGACGTCGATCGACCTCGTCGCCGATCCGGTCCTCCATGCGATCTCCACCCGCCGCTCGATCTCGAAGGTCGGCCCCGAGACTCCGAACGACTCCGATCTGCGCGAGATCATCCGTGCGATCTCCTCGGTCGCCGACCACAAGGGGCTGTGTCCCTGGCGGTTCCTCATCATCCGCGGCGACGATCGCCTCCGCCTCGGCGCGGCCCTCGACGAAGCCGCCGGCGAGCACCGCAAGCCGGGCCAGGTCAACGAGAAGCCACTGCGGGCAGAGCTCCTGCTCGCCCTCGTCTCCTCCCCGCAGCCCAACCCCAAGGTTCCCGACTGGGAACAGCACGCCACCGCCGCCGGTGCCGGCCACCTCCTCGAGCTCGCCCTGTGGCAGGCCGGCTGGGGAGTGATGTGGCGCTCGGGCACGTTGGCCAATGCGCCCGCGGTCCGCCGCCTCCATCGCCTGAGCGAGAACGAACTGCTCATGGGCTGGTTCTACATCGGCTCCGTCCCCGAGGCGTACCGGGCCCGGCTCGCCCGCAGCACCCGACCGCTGCCCGACCCCGAGCAGTTCCTCGACACCCTCTGAAAGATCCCCGGACCCCAGTGAAGAACCCCGACGAGACCGCAGACGACAAGACCCCCGCCGGGGCCACCGCGACGACCAAGCTGCCCAAGGAGATCCACGTCCTGGTGGCGGCCGCGTTCATCGTCGCCATCGGCTACGGCATCATCGCCCCGGTGCTGCCGCAGTTCGCGGCGAGCTTCGACTTCGGCGTCACCGCCGCGACCATCGTCGTCTCCTCGTTCGCCTTCTTCCGCTTCGTCTTCTCACCCACCTCGGGCCGCCTCGTCGATGCCTTCGGCGAACGCCGGATCTACATCGCCGGTCTCCTCATCGTCGCCGCCTCCACCGCGGCCGTCGCCTTCGCCCAGGGCTACTGGCAGCTGCTCATCTTCCGTGGCCTCGGCGGGATCGGCTCGACGATGTTCAGCGTCTCGGCGATGGCCCTGATCATCCGGCTCGCCCCGGTCGATGCCCGAGCCAAGGCCTCGAGCACCTATGCGACCGCCTTCCTCGTCGGCAACATCGCCGGGCCGGTGCTCGGCGGAGCGATGGCCGGCTGGGGGATGCGGGTGCCCTTCGTCATCTACGCGGTCGGCCTCGTCATCGCCGCAGCCGTCGTCCGCATCTTCCTCGGATCCACGGCCTCCCAGGGATCCTCGACGAGGCAGGGACGGGCCCACGCCGAGGCCCACAGGGACGAGACGCCGCAGGAGGTGATGACGTTCCGGCAGGCCTGGGCCGACTCCGCCTACCGGGCCGCCCTGTTCTCCGCGTTCGTCCAGGGATGGTCGGCGATGGGCATCCGGGTGGCCATCTACCCCTTGTTCGCCATCCAGGCGCTGCGCGCGGACACCGCCGTGGCGGGTCTGGCGCTGACGATGTTCGCGATCGGCAACACCTCAGCCGTCGCGGTCGTCGGCCGCTTCGCCGACACCCTCGGCCGCAAACCCTTCATCCAATGGGGCCTGCTGATCCTCGGAATCACGACTGCGGCCCTGGGCTTCACCGACTCGATCTGGCTGTTCTTCGTCCTCTCGGTCGTCGCCGGCATCGGCTCGGGACTCGCCAACCCGGCTCAACAGGCAGCTGTCGCCGACGTCATCGGACACGAACGCAAAGGCGGCCGGGTGCTGGCGAAGTATCAGATGGCCCTCGACGGCGGAGCCATCCTCGGACCCATCATCGCCGGCGCCGTCGTCGACCGCTTCGACTACTCGTGGGCGTTCGTGATGACCGGCATCCTCGGCGTCATGGCCGCAGCGTACTGGATCACCGGGCGCGAGACCCGGCCCCGCGCGAACCGTTAGGGCCGAGCGGTGAGTAGAGTCGGCATGTGAGCTTTCTGACCCGGCTGAGCCTGCGCAACCGCGCTCTCATCGCCCTCATCTCCGTGGTGGCCGTGATCTTCGGGGTCATCGGGGCTTCGGCGCTCAAGCAGGAATTGTTCCCCTCGCTCGAGAATCCCCAGGCGACCATCACCGCGAACTACGAGGGCGCCACCCCGGAGGCCGTCGAACGCGAGGTCACGGCGCCGCTCGAAGGCGCCGTCGATGCCCTGCCCGAGGTCGAGGACGTCACTTCGGTGTCCTCGGCCGGAAGCTCGTCGATCACCGTGAGCACCGACTACGGGGAGAACTCCGACGACGTCGTGCGGGCCCTGCAGCGGGCGATCTCCGAAGTCGAATCCCGGCTGCCCGACGGCGTCGAGCCCTCCGTCTTCACCGCGGGGACCGACGACATCCCGGTGCTGGCGATGTCGGTGACCTCCGACGCCGAACCCGACCGGCTGGCCGCCACACTCGAGGACATCGCGAAACCCGAACTGACGAAGATCGACGGCGTCTCCCAGGTCACGATCGCCGGCGCCCGGACCAAACAGGTCGAGATCCGCATCCGCCCAGGCGACCTCGAGGACGAAGGGGCGAGCCTCGACGAGATCGCCGGCATCCTCCAGGCCAACGGCATCCCCGCCTCGGCGGGAGACCTGCGCACAGGTGAGGGAGCCGCCCCCGTCGAGGTGGGGGCGCGGATCCGCTCCGTCGCCGCGATCAAGGACCTCGTCGTCACCGGATCGGACGGGCCGGTGCGCCTGTCCGACGTCGCCGACGTCGCCCTCGCCGACGAACCCGCGACCTCGATCTCGCGCACCAACGGACACCCGTCGCTGAGCCTGTCGGTGACGAAGGAATCCGACGCCAACACCGTCGACGTCTCCCATGCGGTGGCGGACGCCCTGCCCGGCCTCGAGCGGAAGATGGGGGAGAACACCCACTTCGTGACCGCCTTCGACCAGGCGCCCTTCATCGAGCAGTCCATCCACGACCTGCTGGGCGAGGGGCTGCTGGGCCTGGTGTTCGCAGTCCTCGTCATCCTCGTCTTCCTCCTCTCCGTGCGCGCCACCGTGATCACGGCCATCTCGATCCCGCTGTCCCTGCTCATCGCCCTCATCGGCCTGTGGATGGGCGGGGAGACGCTGAACATGATCACCCTCGGTGCGCTGACGATCTCCGTCGGCCGCGTCGTCGACGACTCGATCGTCGTCATCGAGGCGATCCGGAGGCGGCATGCCGCCGGCGGTGACAAGTTCACGAACATCCTCGCCGCCGTCGCCGAGGTGGCCGGCGCCATCACCGCATCCACCCTGACCACGGTGGCCGTCTTCCTGCCCCTGGCCTTCGTGTCCGGGCAGACGGGTGAGATGTTCCGCCCCTTCGCGCTGACCGCGACGATCGCCCTGCTCTCGAGCCTGTTCGTGGCCCTGACGATCGTCCCCGTCCTCGCCTACTGGTTCCTGCGGCAGCGTGAGGCCACGGTGAAGCTGACCAAGGAGGAGCGCGCCGAGGTGCGCCGGAGCAGGTCCCGGATGCTCGCCGAGTGGAGGGCGGAGTCGCAGGCCGCGAAGCGGGCGGCGAAGAGGCACAGCATCCTCGACTCCGGTCGTCATGACGCGACGACGACGAAGCCGGCAGCGGTGTCGGCGGACGCCCCGCCCCCGTCCGAGGTCGACGAACTCGCGGCTCTGCACTCGCCGGTGACACGGCTGCAGAGGACCTACGTCCCGGCCATCGCCTTCTCGACGAAGCATCCGATCGCCATGGTCCTCGCAGCCCTCATCCTCCTCGGCGGCACCGGCCTGATGATCCCGCAGCTGAAGACCGAACTCTTCGGCGACACCGGCCAGGACACCCTGCGCGTCGTCCAGACCTTCGATCCCGGCACCGACCTCGCCGAGGCCGACGCCCAGGCCGAGTCGGTCGAGGACATCCTCGCAGCCGACGACCGCATCGAGTCCTACCAGGTCTCGATCGGGGCGTCGACGTTCGGATTCTCCACCGGCACGGCGATCAGCGGCAGCTACATCCTCAGCGTCGCCGACTCGAGCTCGGCCCGGGCGATCTCCGCGGATCTGCAGAGACGATTCGACTCCCTGACCGGCGCCGGCCGGGTCGAAGTCGTCAACGAGGGCTCCGCACCCGGAAGCCAGACGATCGACGTCACCCTGACCGCCACGGACCCGCAGGTGCTCGAGGATGCCACGAACACCGCAGAGAACAAGCTCGACACGGTCGCAGACACCCAATCGGTGACCAGCGACGTCGACGCCGTCCAACCGGTCATCGAAGTCAGGGTCGACCATGAGGCCGCCGCCGAGGAGAACCTCACCGAGGCCGCCATCGGGCGATACGTCCAACGGGCCGTCGACGGGGAGAACATCGGCGAGGTCGTCATCGACGACGTCTCCCACTCCGTGCTTCTCTTCGACCGCAGCGTCGACACGCTCGAGAAGCTGCGGACGCTCAAGATCCCGGGCACGCCGGAGGCACCGGGGATTGAGCCCCGCTTCATCGAGCTCGGAGACGTCGCCGACGTCGAGGAGGTGAAGAGCGCCCCGAACATCCGCCACACGAACGGCCAGCGCTCGACGACGATCTCGATCACGCCCGCCGGCGACGATCTCGGTGCGGTGTCCGCGGATGTCACGGCCGCCCTGGACGGGCTCGACCTGCCCGAGGAGGTCACCGTCGACACCGGCGGCGCCACCGCCGAGCAGCAGGATGCGTTCTCCCAACTCGGCCTGGCCATGCTCGCGGCGATCCTCATCGTCTTCGTCATCATGGTGGCGACCTTCAAGTCGCTGCTGCAGCCGCTGATCCTGCTCGTCTCCATTCCCTTCGCCGCCACCGGGTCGATCGCCGCGCTGCTGCTCACCGACACCGCCCTGGGCCTGACCTCCATGATCGGTCTGCTCATGCTCATCGGCATCGTGGTCACGAATGCGATCGTGCTCATCGACCTCATCAACCACTTCCGGGCCCACGGAGCGCCGCTGCGCTCAGCGGTCGTCCACGGCGCCCGGCTGCGCTACCGGCCCATCCTGATGACGGCGGCCGCGACGATCTTCGCCCTCATCCCGATGGCGCTCGGGCTCACCGGCGGTTCAGTCTTCATCTCGAAGCCGCTGGCGATCGTCGTCATCGGCGGCCTCGTCAGCTCGACCCTGCTCACCCTGATCCTCGTGCCGGTCCTCTACCTGCTCCTCGAGAGTGCGAAGGAGCGCCGGGCGGAGAAGCGGCACGTGAAGAACATCGCCCGCGGGCAGGTCCTCGACGCCGCCGAGGCGAGGGCGGGGAAGGCCTGATGACCGACGGACCGGTGGCCCGGGTGCTGCTGCCCGCGGAGCGGAGGCGGCTGTGGTTCGAGGTCGGGCTCGTCGCGGCTCTGTCGCTGGGCCAGTCCGCGGTGTACGCGATCGTGCGTCTGGCCGACATCGTCTCCCGCGGTCCGATCGATCAGGCCCAGGCGAAGCTGAACACGAGTCAATCCCCGCGGCCCGGGTTCGACCTCGTCTACCAGCTGCTCGGGATCGGCTTCGCCCTCGTCCCCGTCCTCCTCGCGCTCTACCTGCTCACCCGCGACGACGACCCGACCCCACTGTCTCGGCGCCTCGGCGTCGCCGGCGACAAGTGGCGGGACCTCGGCTCCGGCACCGGGATGTTCCTCATCATCGGCGCAGGCACCCTGCTCGTCTACGCCGGCGGCAGGGCAACGGGGATCACCGCCGAGGTGCAGCCGGCCAACCTCGGCGACCACTGGTGGACGATCCCGGTCCTCCTCCTGGCCGCGGCGAAGAACGGGATCCTCGAAGAGGTGCTCATCTTCGGATTCGGGGCCACCCGGCTGTACCGCCTCGGCTGCGGCCCGTGGACGATCATCGTCTCTCTCGCCCTCTTCCGCGCCAGCTACCACCTCTACCAGGGGATCGGGCCGTTCCTCGGCAACGTCGCGATGGGCATCATCTTCGGCTGGTGGTTCATGCGCCGGGGCCGCCTGATGCCCCTGGTGTGGGCGCACTTCCTCATCGACGCCGTGGGCTTCCTGGCACCCGGGATCCTCGACCTCGTCGACTTCGCCTGAGCGGGTTCACCGGCCGTTCACCTCCTCGTGGGGAGCGGTTGACCTGCGGCTGGAACTCTCGTCCTGGTGTGCCCGGCCCACCGCTGCGGCTGCTCGGTCGAGTTGGTGGGCGTGGGATGAGCGAGTCCGAACAAGGAGAGAACCGATGGCGCCCCTGCGCGAACTTCTGCCCATGGCCAATCATGTGCGCGGCAAGAGAAGCCCTGTCACCTGCGCGCTGAAATGCGACAACGCGTGTACGAAGGCGATCTGCAATACGTCGAACAACAGTTACTTCCGTGACATCGTGGGCGCGCAGCTGAGCCGCCGCTCCGTCCTCGGCGCCTCCGCCGCCGGGGCCCTGGCCATCGCAGTGACCTCCGCGCCGAGCCCCGCCGCCCGGGCTGCGGCCGCCGCGACCGGCGGCTCCCTCGACTTCACCGCGATCGACCCGGTCCACCACGAGGTCGACGAGCTCATCGTCCCGGCAGGCTACTCCTGGCACACGGTCGTGCGCTGGGGCGACGCGCTGTTCCCCGATTCCCCGACGTTCGACCCGGAGAACCAGAGCGTCGAAGCCCAGCGGCGCCAGTTCGGCTACAACAACGACTTCCTCCAGATCCAGCTCGACGAGAGCGGTGACGACAACCGCGCGGTCCTGTTCTCCAACCACGAGTACACCAACGACGACATCATGTATCCCGCGGACATGGATGCCGCGACGAAACGCGCCATCAGCCGCCAGGCCCATGGCCTGACAGTGGCCGAACTGGTCCGTCCGGGCAAGTCGGCACCCTGGCGCGTCGATGTCCACGGCCGCCGCAACCGCCGCTTCCTCATCGACACCGAGTACACCTTCACCGGCCCGGCGGCCGGCTCCGACCTGCTCCGGACCAAGGAGTACCCGAAAGGGGACAAAGCGCAGGGGACCTTGGGCAACTGCGCGGGCGGGCTCACCCCGTGGGGGACCCTGGTCTCCGGCGAGGAGAACTTCAACTCCTACTTCAAGGCGGCCGGCACCTCGGCGGCGGAGAAGCGCTACGGACTGACCAGCGAACCCTCGGCCTACGGCTGGGAGGAGGACCTGCCGCGCTTCGACACGTCCAACCCCGGCTTCGCGAACGAGGCCAACCGGTTCGGTTGGATCGTCGAGGTCGATCCCTGGGACCCCGATTCGCCGCCGCTCAAGCACACCGGCCTCGGCCGTTTCAAGCACGAGGGCGCCAATGTCACGATCTCGAAGTCGGGCCACGCCGTGGCCTACATGGGCGACGACGAACGGTTCGATTACCTCTACAAGTTCGTGTCGAAGGGCAAGTACAGGGAGGGCGACCGGGCCCACAACAAGACGCTGTTGGCCGAGGGCGACCTCTACGTCGCGAAGTTCACCGGCAACTCGCCGAAGACCGAGATCGACGGCAGCGGAGAGGTCCCCGCCGACGGAGCGTTCGACGGCAGCGGGCAGTGGCTGCCGCTGGTGAAGAACGGCCGCTCCCGGGTGCCCGGGATGTCAGTCGCCGAGGTGCTGGTCAACGCGCGGCTGGCCGCGGACAAGCTCGGTCCGACGAAGATGGACCGCTGCGAGGACGTCGAACCGAACCCGGTCAACGGCAAGGTCTACGTCGCCTGCACGAACAACTCCGACCGCGGCAAGGCCGGCAAGGCCGGAGCCGACGAAGCCAACCCGCGCACCGAGAACCGGGACGGTCACGTCATCGAGATCACCGAACGCGGCGACAACCACGCCGGGACCAACTTCGACTGGACGCTGCTCCTCGTCTGCGGCGACCCCAAGCAGGGTGACGCGACCTACTTCTCGGGATTCCCGGCAGAGCAGGTCTCGCCGATCTCGTGCCCCGACAACGTCACCTTCGACACCGCGGGCAACCTGTGGATCTCCACCGACGGCGCCCCCGATGGCATCGGATACTGCGACGGGCTGTTCCGGGTGACCCTCGAGGGAGATGAGCGCGGACGCGTCGAGCAGTTCCTCTCGGTCCCACGCGAGGCAGAGGTGTGCGGTCCGCTCGTGCACGACGGTGAGAACACGGCGTTCGTCGCCGTGCAGCACCCCGGCGAGGACGGCAGCTGGTCGGATCAGCACTCGAAGTTCCCCGACTACGTCGAGGCCACGGATGTCGGCAGGGGAGTCGCCGCGATGCCCCGGCCATCCGTGGTGCAGGTGCTCAAGGACTGAGCACAGCGCGAACAGGCGGTCGAAGAACTGAGGCGGAAACGGGAGATTCCCGTTTCCGCCTCAGTTCTGTGACCACCGAATCGGCGGCAGGCCGCCCCGGGGCGCGACAGCGGGCCGAGCCTGGCGCAGCAGCGCTCAGATGACGACGTGGCCGTTCTTCTCCGTCCGGAAGCTCACGGACATGATTCCGGGGGTGCCATGGGGTGAGGACCAGTCGATGTTGATCTCGGGCAGGGGCTTGGGATCCTGGGTGCCCAGCCAGTCGCGCAGCCGGTCGCGGTCCCCGGCGATCTGCAGGGTGTCGATGGCGACATCGCCGTTCGACTTGTACGCGGAGGGGTGTTCGGACGAGTCCACCGACCACTTGATGAAGAACGGCAGCTGCGGGTCGGCGAGCAGGCCCTTGACGCCGATCTGCAGCCAGCGCAGCTCTCGGCCGGACTCCGGTGTCCGGTTGCCGTCGACGGCCTTGCGTTCGAGCCGCTTCTCCACCTCGGTGAGGTCATCGACCGACACGCACCAGCCCATCCAGCCGCCGCCGAGTTCGGACCTGGCCCGCACGGCCTGACCGAAGGGCGTGGACAGGGCGGCAGGGTGCTCCAAGGCTTCGACGACTTCGAGGTAATGGCCGCCCGAGAGGGGGAAGATCAGGTTTCTGGTGCCGAACCGGGGATGGACGCCGCCGTCATAGGGGTCCACGCCCAGTCTGTCCGAAATTCTCCTGGCCGTTGCTTCGTAACCATCAGGTTCACTGGCGAAGGACACATGATCGAGTTTCATGTCTTGAGAATCGCATAACCCAGCTCACACTTCTTATTAGGGTGACCTAAATTACGACGAAAGGGACGTGGCAACCAGCATTGCCGCCTGGGTGGGGAGAGGAGAGCGACCGCCCGGATGCGCGCATCCGAGCGGTCGATGAGATCCGATCCGTGGGAGAGCGCAGGCTCAGTGAGCTTCCTTGAAGCGGGCGATCGAGGCCTCGACCTCTGCCTCTGCCTCGGCGCGGCCGACCCACTTCGAGCCCTTGACGAACTTGCCGGGCTCGAGGTCCTTGTAGCGGGTGAAGAAGTGCTCGATGGAATCGAGGGTGAACTTGTCGACGTCGGAGACGTCCTGGTAGGAGTCCCAGCGGGGATCGCCGGCCGGCACGGCGAGGACCTTGTCGTCACCGCCTGCCTCGTCCTCCATCTGGAACATTCCGATCGGGCGCACATCGACGAGGACGCCGGGGAACAGCGGCTCGGGCAGCAGAACGAGAACATCGAGGGGATCACCGTCGTTGCCGAGCGTGTCCTCGATGAAGCCGTAGTCAGCCGGGTACTGCATCGAGGTGTAGAGGTAGCGGTCGAGCTTGACGCGACCGGTCTCATGATCGACTTCGTACTTGTTGCGCTGACCGCGCGGGATCTCGATCGTGGCCAAGAGTTCCATGGTGCTCCTTCAGTCGGGGTGCTTGACGAGAAATTCGGATTGCGTCACTAGAATAGAGCCTACAAGTCCCCACCGGCACACCGGCGATCACGCACATCGCCGCCGACGCCACCGACGACCAGAACGGAAGTTCGAGCGTGAACAAACGGATCGCCACGGGCGTCGTCGCCGGAGTCCTCGCGCTCTCGGTGACAGGCTACGCCGTCGCCGATGCCTTCGACGTCTCCGACGAGCTTCCGAGCTTTCTCACCGTGGACCCGCCCATCGAGGTCCAGCCCGTCCCCGAACCGCGCGCGGTGTCATCGGACGTCCCGGCGCCCGCCTCGGCGCTCGACGATTCCGCAACCGTGCCGGCCGGCGTCGGCAAGGTCGTCGACGGCATCCTCTCCTCGGCGCAGGTCAAGGGCCTGGGAATCGAAGTCCGCGACGCGCTGAGCAACAAGGTCCTCTACGCCCGGGGACAGAACGAAGGCCGCACACCGGCGTCGGTGACGAAGGTCCTGACCGGGGCGGCGGCCCTGCTGACGATCGGCGGGCAGGAACGGCTGACCACCTCGGCGGAGTTCGACCCCGCCACCTCGACCCTGACCCTGAAGGGCGGCGGTGACCCGCTGCTCGGCGCAGGCGACTCGCAGCCGAGCGCCGTGGTCGGCCACGCGGGCCTGCGCACGCTCGCGGTTCAGGCCGCCCGGGCCCTCAAGGACAGAGGAGTCGCCGAGGTGAAGCTCAACCTCGACACCAGCCGCTATCCGGGTCCGGACTTCGACCCCGGCTGGTCCCGGTCCGACATCGGCAAGGGAGTGATCACGCCGATCCAGCCGCTGATGATCGACACCGGCTACCTCGGTGGGACGGGGGAGTGGCGCCCCCGCAGCGAGCACCCGGCCAAGGACGCGTTCGCGGCCTTCGACAAGGAGCTGCAGGCCGCCGGGATCACCGTCACCGAGAACCCCCGCCCCGCCTCGGCGCAGGCAGGCGCCACGACGGGGTCCACGGACTCCGCGACCGAGGGCTCCACGGACTCCGCGACCGTCGCCGCGGTCGAGTCCGCGACGATCTCCGAACTCCTCGAGTACGCGCTCGTCCACAGCGACAACGTCGTCGCCGAGGTGCTCGGCCGGGAGGTCGCCATCGCCTCCGGGCAGCCGGGATCCGCCGCAGCCGCCCCGAAGGCGGTGCTCGCCGCGCTCGAGGAGACGGTCGACCTCGGCCAGACCCACCTCGAGGACACCTCCGGGTTGACCTATGCGAACCGGATCTCCCCGCACGACCTCACCTCCGTCCTGCAGGCCTCCGCCGTCGCGGACGGCTCGCTGTCCTCCCTGATCAGCCTGATGCCGGTGGGCGGGCTGACCGGGACGCTGAGCGACCGGTTCACGAACGATGAGATGGCCACCGGACAGGTGCATGCGAAGACGGGGACCCTGTCCACCGTGACCTCCCTGGCCGGCGGGGTCCTCGACCGCGACGGACGGTACCTCGTCTTCAGCCTCCAGGTCGACCACGTGAAGAAGGGCAAGATATTGGACGCACGGAAGACCATCGACGACATCGTCACGGCGCTCGCGAACTGCGGATGCCGATGATCATCGACGAACGCATCGCCGAACGGGCCGCGAAGGAGCTCGTCACCGCCGCCCGCGTCCCCGGTCGGGACGAACTCCAGGAACTGGTGCGCGGGCTCAAGGACAACGCGCTGACCGCCCAGGACCTGGTCGTGGACTCGTTCCTGCTCGATCCCGCCCATGCCGACGACGTCCGTGCCCGGCTGGCCGCCGGCTCCGTCCTGGTGCTCGACCAGCTCGGCTGGATCAAGGCCAACGCGCAGTCGCTCAACGGGATGGTCGACGTCTCCGCCCTGCCCACCCCGCCGGGCCCTGCGGCACGGGGAGCCGCGGCAGTGGAGGTGGCGTCGGTGATGTCGCTGCTCTCGACCCGGGTGCTCGGACAGTTCGATCCCTTCGCCGCGGAGACCGGCCGTCTGATGTTCATCGCCCCGGCGGTGCTCATCGCCGAGGAGGCGATGGACGTCGGCCCTCGCGACTTCCGGATGTGGGTCGCCCTCCACGAGGCCACTCACCAGGTCCAGTTCGCCACCGCCCCCTGGCTGCGCGAGCACATGCGCGGACTGCTCTCGCGCCTCGTGTCGGTGCCGCTGCAGGCCCCCAGCTTCTCCTCCATCGCCGATCTGTTCGCCACTGCCGCGCGGATCGTCAAGGGGGAGGCAAGCATGCTCGACTTCATCACCGACGACGACATGCGGACCGCCCTCGACGAGGCCTCGGCGATACTGAGCCTGCTCGAAGGGCACGCCGACGTCGTCATGGACGAAGTGGGCGCCGACGTCATCGGCAGCGTCGCGACCCTGCGCCACCGGTTCGAGGCCCGCCGCGACTCGGGACAGGGATTCCTGACGAACCTGCTGGGCATGAACCTCAAACTCGCCCAGTACCGGGACGGGGCGAAGTTCGTCCGCGCCGTCCGCCGCGAGGTCGGGCAGACCGGGTTCTCCGCCATCTACGCAGAGCCGGGCAACCTGCCGACGAGCGCGGAGATCCAGACGCCGCGGCTGTGGTTGGACCGTGTCCACGGGTGAGCGATCGCCCGAGCGGCGCCCCACCCTCGACCCCGCCAGCGCCGCCATCCGCACCGCCGTGCGGGAGGCTCTCTCCCCGGCGACTGCCGCCACTGCCTCGCGGGGACCGAATCCGCCGGTCGTGATCGTCGCGGTCTCCGGAGGAGCGGACTCGATGGCGCTCCTGCACGCGTGCGCCTTCCTCCACCGCAGGGATGAGGTCAGCGCCCGCGCCGTGACCGTCGACCATGGACTGCAGTCCGCCTCCGCCGCGGTGGCAGAGCGCGTGCGCACGACCGCTGAGAGCTGGGGTGTGCCGGCCGAGACCATCGCCGTGCAGGTCAGTGCCGGCGTCGAAGGCCTCGAGGCGGCGGCCCGAGAGGCACGCTATGGCGTTCTCGAGAACGTCCGGCAGCGTGTCGGCGCCGAGTGGATCATCACTGCGCACACGAGAAACGATCAGGCCGAGACCGTTCTGCTCGGTCTGCTGCGCGGATCGGGCACACGGTCGCTGGCGGGAATGGCGCCGCGCACGGCTCGTCTCCTCCGCCCGCTCCTGGGCCTGGACCGCAGCGACACCGAAGCCTCCTGCCGGGCGCAGGGCATCGAGGTGTGGGACGACCCGATGAACACCGATCCCGCGTTCGCGCGGGTGCGGGCGCGCGGCCTCGTCGAGCGGTTCGAACGTGAACTGGGACAGCCGCTCGCCGCCAATCTGGCCCGGACGGCCGATCTCTGCCGCGCCGACGCCGACTGCCTCGATGAGGTGGCCTGGACGGTTGCCGCCGAGCTCGCCGAGCGCCGGGAGATCGACCTCATACCCTTGCGGGACCTGCCCGAGGCGATCCTCAGCCGGGCACTGCGCTCCTGGCTCCTGTCCTTGGGTGTGCCCGCGCAGGGCTTCGGTGCCGACCGGATCGCGACGCTGTGCCGTCTCGTGCGCAGTCGCACCCGCGGGCGCCTGTCATTGCCCGGCGACACCGAAGCGCTGGTCGACCGCGACCGGCTGAGCTTCCGCGACGTCGAGCGCGCCGGGCGGTCTCAGCGCACCCCGCCGAGGAGCCGACCGCCGGAGGCGACGAGCACCCCGCCCTTGTAGACGTCCCGGTCACGGGGTGTGTCCATGATCGCCGAGGTGACCGTGTCGGCATCGATGAGGACGAAGTCCGCCGGCGCCCCGACCGCGAGACCGAAGTCCGCATCCTCGGTGAGCGGCAGCCCCGCAGGCCGGGTCCCGGCCATCACCTGCGCCCCGCCGCGGGAGGCGACGTCGAGGCAGGCCTCGATGTCCTCATCGTGCCGGAAGCTGTTCGTGAAGGCCAGCTGCCAGGTCCGGCGCAGCAGGTCCCCGTCCCCGTAGGGACTCCAGTAGTCGCGCTGTCCGTCCTCTCCGAGACCCACCGCCACCCCGTGCTCGGCGAGCAGACGCAGCGGCAGTGCGCCCTTGGACGGAGCGACCGTCGTGCACGAGATCCCCGCCTCGGCGATGAGTTCGACGAGGCGGCGGACCTCGGACTCGGGATTCGTGTGCAGGGCGAACGCATGCGAGATCGTCACCTGGCCCTCGAGGCCCAGCGTCTTCGTACGGTGGGCGATCTCCTCGATCGAATACGCGCCGGCGCTGCCGCCTTCGTGGAGGTGGATGTCGACCCCCTTGCCGTGCTTCTCGGCGAGGCCGAACACGATGTCGAGATGTCTCACGGGGTCCCGGTCGTACTGGAGGGGATCGAGCCCGCCGACGAGATCGGCCCCTTCGCTCAGCGCCGCGTCGAGGAGATCCCTGACCCGGGGCTCGCGGACGATTCCGGCCTGCGGGAAGGCGACGAGCTGCGCGTCGAGGACGTCTGCGTGGGCGGCGAGGGCGTCACGGACACCTGCGAACCGGTCGAGGGAGCAGTCGGCGTCGATCTGGGCATGGGAGCGGATGCGGGTCCCGCCGGAGGCGATGATCGCAGCGATCGCGTAGGAGGCCTGGTCGCGGACGCTGCGTTCGCCGTGGCGCCAGTTCGCGCGGTCGTTCATGATGTAGCCGTGCAGGGTGCCGTCGGCGGTGTGCGGACGGAAGGTCTGGCCCATCCGGTTCGAGTCGAGATGGGCATGGACGTCGCCGAGCCCCGGCAGCAGCAGCCGGCCACGACCGTCGATGTGCTCGGACTCCTCGCGCAGGTGGCTGCGGCTCTCGTCCTCGCCGCGGCCGTCGTCCGGCCGGCGATCGTTCCGGCGGCTCGGGGTGATCGCGGCGATCCGCCCGTCGGCGATCTCGACGTCGACGGCGGGGTCGTCGTGGTGGCGGGGGAAGAGTCGCACATCGGTGAGCGTCAAATTCACGTCCTCAGGTCGGCAGGGGATCCGAAGACCAAGGGTATCGCCTCGGCGAGCCGCCGCAGGGGAACACCGCGAGCCGCGCCAGGGCCGATGGCGAACCGGCTCAGCCGATCTGACAGGATGAGGGTCATGATGTCGCAGCCACCTCACGAACTGAAGACCAGCCGTGGACTCGACGCACTCGCCCTCCTGTGCCTCATCCTCATCGCGGCCTCCCTGCGGCCGGCGGCGACCTCTCTCGGCCCGGTGCTCGCCGAGGTGCAGACCGCCTTCTCCCTCCACGAATGGCAGATCGGGCTGCTCACCGCCCTGCCCGGCTTCTGCTTCGCAGGGTTCGGGCTCGTGTCCATCCCCCTACTGCGCCGGCTCGGCCTGTTCACCACCCTGGCTGTGTCCTGCGCCCTGATCGGGGCGGGAATCATCGTCCGATCGCTGGTGGCCGATTGGACCGGGTTCGCTCTGCTGACCGTGCTCGCCCTGATCGGGATGGCCGTGGGCAACGTGGTGCTCCCCGTCTACGTCAAGGCCCGGTTCCCCGACCGCGGGCAGCTGGGCTCGACCGTATTCACCGTCTCGCTGGGACTGGGCGCCATGTTCCCCTCCCTGCTCACCGCGCCCCTGGCCCAGCACTTCTCCACGTGGCGCCTCGGACTCGGCTTCTGGGCGCTCATCCCCATTGCAGGCCTCATCACCTGGGTCGCCCTGCGGGCGGCGCACTCGGTGCCCCGGCTGCACGCCTCCGCCACCTCGGCGCCGGAGTCGGACGCGCCTCGGCGGCACATCTACACCTCCTCCAAAGCCAGGTACATGGCGATGTTCTTCGGGCTGCAGTCGGTCAACGCCTACGTGCAGTTCGGCTGGCTGCCGCAGATCTACCGCGACGCCGGACTCGATCCGGTGATGGCGGGAGTGATGATGACCATCGTCACCTTCAGCGGCATCCCCGGTGGCTTCATCGCCCCGCAGATCGTGGCCCGCGGCCTCTGGACGCGCACGGTGCTCGCCAGCTTCGCCGTCGCCGCGGCCCTGGGCTACCTCGGTCTGCTCCTCATGCCCGCCACCCTCCCCGCGCTGTGGGCGGCACTGCTGTCCTACGGCGGCTTTGCGTTCCCGGCCGCGCTCGCCCTCATCACCGCCCGCACCCGGGCGGTCTCCGTGACGGCGCGGACATCGGCATTCGTCCAGCCCGTCGGATATGTCCTCGCCGCCGTCTGCCCCCTGATCGTGGGCGGGCTGCTCGGACTCACCGGGGGATGGGCCGCGCCGCTGTGGTTCATGATCGTCGTCTGCATCCTCATGGGCGTGACCGGAGTGCTCGCGGCCTCACCGGGCAGCGTCGACGAAGAGCTGTGACTGTGCTCGTTGGCAGTTGTGCCAGGTCGTGACTCATAATGAAGGAACACCCGCCCCCAGCAAGGAGAATCGAGCAGACGTGGACATCAACGATCTCGGCAGTGACATCGAAAAGGTACTGGTCTCCGAAGAGCAGATAGCCGCACGACTCGTTGAACTGGCAGCCGCCATCGATGAAGACTACAAGGACAAGGACATCCTGCTGGTCGGTGTTCTCAAAGGCGCCGTGATGGTCATGGCCGATCTCGCCCGGGCCCTGCACTCTCCGGTGAAGATGGACTGGATGGCGGTGTCCTCCTACGGCTCGGGAACCAAGTCCTCGGGCGTCGTCCGCATCCTCAAGGACCTCGACACCGACCTCTCCGACAAGCACGTGCTCATCGTCGAGGACATCATCGACTCGGGGCTGACCCTGTCCTGGCTGGTGCAGAACCTGCGCAGCCGCGGAGCCGCGACCGTCGAGATCTGCACGATGCTGCGCAAACCCGAAGCCGTCAAGGTCGACATCGACGTCCGGTACATCGGCTTCGACGTGCCCAACGAGTTCGTGATCGGCTACGGACTCGACTATGCCGAGAAGTACCGCAACGTGCCCTTCGTCGCCACCCTGGCCCAGCACGTCTACAGCTGAGCGGGGGCGGGCGGGAAGGCGCAGGAGCGCATTCCCGCTTTGCCAGTGACAGGGACTAGGCTGTGGGGGATGTTCTCAGGCAGCCGCGGCAGCCTGAACAGGCCGCCCACATCAATTCCAGAGAGGACCTATGGCCGAGTCGAATAAGCGTCGCCCATTTCTGAACAAGGCGACGAAAGGCCCCTTGATCTGGATCGTGATGGCACTCCTCGTGGTGTCCATCGGAGCTCTGCTCTTCAGCCGAGTCGGATTCAGCCAGATCGACACGCAGCAGGGCCTTCAGCTGCTCGAGGACGACAAGGTCGAGCAGGCGAAGATCGTCGACCGCGATCAGCGCGTCGATCTGACCCTGAAGGACGATCTCGTCGTCGACGGCACCGACTTCGGCAAGAAGGTCCAGTTCTTCTACGTCGAACAGCGCGGTGAGGCGATCGTCGACGCCGTCGACCAGGCCGAGCCGCCCAAGGGATACACAGACGAGGTCCCGCAGCAGAGCTGGCTGATGTCGCTGCTGGGAACCCTGATCCCGTTCGTCATCATCTTCGTCGTGTTCTGGTTCCTCATCTCGCAGATGAGCGGCGGGAAGATGATGAACTTCGGCAAATCCAAGGCCAAGCTCGTCAGCAAGGAGAACCCCGACGTCACGTTCAAGGACGTCGCCGGGGTCGACGAGGCCCTCGAGGAGCTCGAGGAGATCAAGGAATTCCTCGCCGAGCCCGAGAAGTTCAAGGCCGTCGGCGCCAAGATCCCCAAGGGCGTGCTCCTCTACGGGCAGCCGGGAACCGGTAAGACCCTGCTGGCCAAGGCCGTCGCGGGTGAGGCCGCAGTGCCCTTCTACTCCATCTCCGGATCGGACTTCGTCGAGATGTACGTCGGCGTCGGAGCGTCCCGGGTGCGCGACCTGTTCGAGCAGGCCAAGGCGAGCGCTCCCTGCATCATCTTCATCGATGAGATCGACGCCGTCGGGCGGCAGCGCGGCGCGGGCATGGGCGGCGGCCACGACGAGCGCGAGCAGACGCTCAACCAGCTGCTCGTCGAAATGGATGGATTCGACGTCAAGACCAACGTCATCCTCATCGCCGCGACCAACCGACCCGACGTCCTCGACCCCGCCCTGCTGCGCCCCGGTCGCTTCGACCGGCAGATCCCGGTCGAGGCCCCAGATATGAAGGGCCGCAAGCACATCCTCGAGGTCCACGCCAAGGGCAAGCCCCTGGCCGAGGAGGTCGACCTCGGGCAGGTCGCCAAGCGGACCCCCGGGTTCTCCGGCGCCGACCTCGCCAACGTCCTCAACGAGGCGGCCCTGCTGACCGCGCGCGAGGGTGCGAAGATGATCGACAACCGGATCCTCGACGAGGCGATCGACCGGGTCATCGCAGGTCCGCAGAAGCGCACCCGGCTGATGAACGACAAGGAGCGCCTGGTCACGGCCTACCACGAAGGCGGGCACGCCCTCGTCGCGGCGGCGATGAACCAGACCGATCCGGTGACGAAGGTGACGATCCTGCCCCGCGGCCGTGCGCTCGGCTACACCATGGTCATGCCCGATGAGGACAAGTACTCGACCACCCGCAACGAGCTGCTCGACCAGCTCGCCTATGCCATGGGCGGCCGGGTCGCCGAGGAGGTCGTCTTCCACGACCCCACCACCGGCGCCAGCAACGACATCGAGAAGGCGACGAAGATCGCCCGCAAGATGGTCACCCAGTACGGGATGAGCGAGAAGCTGGGCATGGTGAAGGTCGGCGACGACAACTCGGAGCCGTTCGCCGGACGCGGAATGGGCGGCGGCGACGAGCACGGGGACTCCACCCTGTCGACGATCGACCGCGAGGTCCGCACCATCATCGACGCCGCTCACGCCGACGCGTATTGGGCGCTGACGCACAACCGGGACGTCCTCGACAACCTCGCCTACCAGCTCCTCGAACGCGAGACTCTCGACCAGGCGCAGCTGGCGGAGATCTTCGCCCCGGTCGTCAAACGGCCCAAGCGCGATGTGTGGCTGGCCAGCGACGACCGTCCGGTCTCGGAACGCGGACCGATCGTCCCACCAGTGCGGCTGAGCAGCGAGAATGATGCTGCGACGGTCTCCGATGTGGAGAACGAGCCTGCCGGACCGGCAGAGGGGATCGCGGTCGGTCCGGGAGATGACACCGAGGCGCCGATCGACGGCCCGAACACTGACGATGACGACAAGGGGAACGCGCGCTGATGCCCGAACTCGATGACCTGTCCGACGCTCTCGAAGCGGAAGGACTGCCCGACGCCAAGGTCGATCGGGCCAGGATCGCGGCCGCGGTGCGCGAGATCCTCATCGCCGTGGGTGAGGATCCGGATCGGGAGGGTCTGGCCGAGACCCCGGCCCGGGTCGCCCGGGCTTACGAAGAGGTCTTCGCCGGACTCCACCGCGACCCGTCCGAAGTGCTCGGCGTGACATTCGACATCAGTCACGAGGAGATGGTGCTCGTCCGCGACATCCATCTCTACTCGACGTGCGAGCACCACCTGGTGCCGTTCCACGGAGTCGCCCACATCGGCTACATCCCGAACAAGCAGGGCAAGGTCACCGGCCTGTCCAAACTCGCCCGCCTCGTCGAGATCTATGCGCGCAGGCCACAGGTGCAGGAGCGGCTGACCGCGCAGATCGCCGATGCCCTCGTCAAGCACCTCGAGCCCCAGGGCGTCATCGTCGTCGTCGAGGCCGAACACCTGTGCATGTCGATGCGCGGAGTCCGCAAGCCCGGAGCCTCGACCATCACCTCGGCGGTGCGGGGACAGCTGCGCGAGCCCGCGTCGCGAGCCGAAGCCATGAGTCTCATCCTGCGCTGAGATGTCAGCGATGTCCGAGATCCCCGAGCGCACGCGGATCATGGGTGTGCTCAATGTGACACCCGACTCGTTCTCCGACGGCGGCCGCTGGTTCGATCCGGCCAAGGCGATCGACCATGGGCTCGAGCTGCTCCGGTCGGGCGCCGACATCATCGACGTCGGAGGGGAGTCGACCCGGCCGGGCGCCGTCCGCGTCGACCAGACCGAAGAGCTGCGCCGGGTCCTTCCGGTGATCCGTGAACTGGCCGCGGCCGGAGCGGCGATCAGCATCGACACGATGCGCGCGGTCGTCGCCGAGGAGGCGCTGGAGGCCGGGGCCCGGATCATCAACGACGTGTCGGCGGGCCTGTCGGATCCCTCCATGCTCGGCGTGGCCGCCCGCGCCCAGGCACCTGTCGTGCTCATGCATTGGCGCGGTTACCTCGATCGCGCTAATGCCTCGTTCCACTACGACGATGTCGTCGCGGAGGTGATCGCGGAGCTGCGTGCCCGCATCGCCGAGGCCGTCGAGACGGGTGTGCGCACGGAGAACATCATCGTCGACCCAGGGCTGGGCTTCTCGAAGAACGCGGAGCACAACTGGCAGATCCTGGCCGCACTCGAGGCCTTCGCCGATCTCGACCATCGGCTCCTCGTCGCGGCCAGCCGGAAGAGATTCATCTCCGGCCTGCTCTCGCCCGACGACCCGGCGCTGGCGGCGGAAGCCGCGAAGGACCAAGCCACCGCTGTGATCTCGGCCATCGCGGCTCAGGCCGGAGCCTGGGCCGTGCGCGTGCACGACCCCGCGAGCTCGGCCGTCGCCTGCCGGGTCGTCGCTGCGATCGCCGCCCACAGACCGGCACCGGAGAGCGAGAAGGACGAGAATGAGCACGCCTGATCGGATCGAGCTGCGCGGACTGACCGTGCGCGGCAACCACGGGGTCTTCGACTTCGAGAAGCGCGAAGGCCAGGACTTCGTCATCGACGTCGTCCTGCACACCTCGCTGACAGCGGCAGCCGCCAGCGACGACATCGACGACACGATTCACTACGGAGACCTCGCCGAGGCGGTCGCCGCCATCGTCGAGGACAACACCTTCGACCTCATCGAGACGCTGGCCGAGCACATCGCCGACCACTGCCTGACCCTGTGCGAGACCGTCGAAGTCGTCGTGCACAAGCCCAGCGCCCCGATCCAGCGCACGTTCAACGACGTCAGCGTCACGGTCGTGCGGAGGCGAGGAGACATCGGCGCCGGGGAACCCACCACCGCTGAGGCGATGCTGAGTCTCGGGGCCAACCTCGGCGATGCCCCGGCCACCCTCGAACAAGCAGTCGACGCCCTCGACAGGCACCCGCGGATCTCGGTGCGCAGACGATCCTCCGTCTATCGCACCGCACCCTGGGGCGGGGTCGAGCAGAGCGACTTCTGCAACCTCAGCGTCATCGTCGACACGAGCCTTCGCGCGCACGAACTCCTCGCCGTCGGGCAGGGCATCGAAGTCGCCTGCGGACGCACGCGGGAGCTGCGCTGGGGCCCGCGCACGCTCGACATCGATCTCATCCGCTTCGCGGTCGGGGGAGAGGAGCTCGTCGTCGACACGGAGACGCTCATCCTGCCCCACCCGCGCGCGCACGAACGCGCTTTCGTCCTCGCTCCCTGGGCCGAGCTCGACCCCGAGGCGCTCGTGCTCACCCCCGCGGGTCGAACGCCGATCGCTGAGGTCCTCGAGACCGTCGGTGATCAGGAAATATCCCGGCTGCCCGCAGAATGACGCGGCGACTTCTGGGAGACTAGGGATCATGCAGCGCACCTCTTCGAGCAACCTGGTCATCTGGGCAGCCGTCGGCGCCGTCATCGCGCCCGTGATCGATGTGCTGCTGGAGAGCCAAGGGCTCACCCTGCCCGGGCTGCCCTGGTTCGCGATCCTCGGAATGCTCGTCCTGTCCGCGGTGCTGCTGGTGCTCGGCTACCCGATCAAGAAGTGGAACGACGGCGACCGCACCAGGGAGATCGACCCCCTGCAGGCCGCACGGGTCGCAGTCATGGCCAAGGCCAGTGCCCTGACTGGGGCGGGGCTGGCCGGCTGGTACCTGGGCAACGCTGCCTACTACTTCCTGTCGGCGCCGGGGATCCGCAACGATTTGGCGGCAGGTATGCTGATCGCAATGGTCGCAGCGGCGACACTGATGATCGTCGGTCTGATCGTCGAGAGCTTCTGCGCCCTTCCTCCCCAAGATCCCCCAGGAGCCGAACCCGCATGAGCACCACCCCCGACCCATCCCCACCGACCGAGGCCGCTGAGCGCGCCGACTTCCCCGATTTCAACCGGGTGAGTCCCCGATACGGACTCAAGGAGATCGTCGGGATGCTGTTCCTGGCCATTCCCGTGATCATCGCGGGCCTGGTGCTGGCCATCATCTTCGACGAGCTGACCTGGCTCCATCTGATCTGGATCGGCATCGCCCTGCTCACGGTCATCATCGCCGTCATCACGCTGCGCCAGGCGAAAGCCATCGGCTTCGCCGAACGCGAGGACGACCTGCTCATCCGGCGTGGGATCATGTTCCACCGCACCACTGTCGTCCCCTACGGCCGCCTGCAGTTCGTCGACGTCGATGCCGGTCCCGTGGACCGCATGTTCGGCCTGGCCTCGGTGAAGCTGCACACCGCCTCGGCGAGCACCGACGCGAACATCCCGGGACTGCCCAGGGACGAGGCCGAGCGTTTGCGCGACAGTCTCGCCGGCCTCGGCCAGGCGAATCTCGCGGGGCTCTGAGATGCCTGCCGAGTTCACCGACCGAGAACAGCCGACCCCCGAGAGCGCCGAGACCCGCGAAGCTGTGGCGGCACCCGAGGTCTGGCACCGGGTGCACCCGCTGACGCCGATCATGAACAGCCTCGGCGTGCTCGTCGTCATCGTCATCGCCGCGGCCTACGCCGCGCAGGACTTCATCCAGGGCGCCCTCGAGGGCATCGCCACGGGGGAGGGCGTCGACCTGACCGCCGCGGACTGGCTGCGCTCCCACCCACTGATCCTGCTGGCCGGGCTCGGGGCGATCATCCTGATCGTCCTCGTCGCCGGTGTCTGCAGCTGGCTGGCGTGGAAGGTGATGGGGTACCGGGTGGACGAGGATGCGCTCTATGCCCGGTCCGGACTCGTGGTCAAGAAGCAGCGCAAGGCGCGGCTGGACCGGGTCCAGTCGATCGACCTCAAGCAGAAGCTCCTGCCGCGCCTGTTCGGCCTGGCCGAACTCGTCTTCGACGTCGCCGGTGGAAGCGACTCGAACGTGTCGCTGAAGTACTTGAGCAGGCGGAAGGCGGAGGTCCTGCGCGACGAGCTGCTGGGCGCCGTCCGGGACGTCAAGGAGAACCGGGGTGCGCCCTCGGCCCCGGCGGCAGACAGCGCCATCGGGGACACCGCCACCGGGGTCACCGCCACCGGGGTCGCAGGGGACGGGCCCGACGCCGCGTCGGTCGATGCGCCGCCGGTGGACCTCTCGGTGCCCGAACGCCGCGGCGACAGCATCGGCGTGCGGTTGACCAAGAGGCTCGATGCGATCGCCGGCGGCGCGGCGAGCGAGGTCGAGGACAGCCTCAACTCGATGCTCGCGCCCTACCAGGTCACCACCGAGCTGGGACGGGAGGGGGAGATCATCCGCGTCCCCGTGCACCGAGTGGTCGCCGCCTCCCTGCTCAAGACCGAGACGCTCATCACCGTCCTCATCTTCCTCGGGCTGCTCGTCGCCGTCGGCGTCCTGTTCGTCCTCGGACTCACCGAGGTCGCCGTTCCGCTGTTCTTCGGAGTGCTGCCCGGACTGTTCGCCGCCGGCGCCGTGGTCAAGAAGGACCTGGGCAATGCGAACTTCGTGGTCAGGATGACCGAATCCGGTCTCTCCGTCAGCCACGGGCTGTTCTCCACCTCCCGCAAGGTCATTCCCCTCGACCGGGTGCAGGCGGTCAGCCTGCACCAGCCGCTCCTGTGGCGTCTGACCGGATGGTGGAAGGCCGAGTACAACATCGCCAGCGGTTCAGACGCAGCGGACACGAATCTGCTGCTTCCCGTCGGTGACATCGATCAGGCGCTTCTGATGATCGGCCTGGCCCTGCCCGAACCGCAGGTCGAGGACGGAGTCAGCGCTCGCAGCCTCATCCTCTCCGCGATGTTCGACCGCAAGTCGACCGACCCCGAGGCGCCCGCCGCCGAAGCCCTGTTCCACGGGCAGCCGCCCTCCAGCCGGATCATCGACCCAGTGGTGTGGAAGCGGAGGGCCTATACGCTGACCTCGGCGCTGCTCATTCTGCGCCTGGGGGCGCTCGAGCGTCGCGTCGACTTCGTGCCGCACGAACGCGTCCAGTCGATGCAGTACCGGCAGGGGCCGCTGCAGCGCGCCCTCGGCCTGGGAACCGTCGCCGTGCACTCCACGGCCGGGCCGATCAACCCGCGGGTCACCCACCAGTCCCGGGACCACGCCCTGCGCTTCTTCCGCGAGCACGCGGAGCGCACTCGTCTCGCCCGTCAGCGCTTCGACGCCGAAGCCCGAGAGTTCACGGAGAACCACCAGTGACCGACGCGCCCCGACTCGGCATCGGAATCATCGGCTGCGGAAAGGTCGGAGCCGTGATCGGCGCCGCCTGGAGGCAGGCGGGACACGCGATCATCGGCGTCAGCGCGACCTCGGCGGCCAGTCGCGAGAGAGCAGAGGACATGCTCCCCGGAGTTCCGGTCCTGCCGCCCGACGACATCGCCGAGCGCGCCGAGCTGCTGCTCCTCGCCGTCCCCGACGATGAGATCGCATCCTTGACGGGCGGACTGGCGAAGCTGGGCCGGATCCATTCGGGGCAGATCCTCATCCACTGCGCGGGCCGGCACGGAACCGACGTTCTCGAGGCCGGGACCCGCCTCGGCGCGCTTCCCATCGCCCTGCACCCGTCGCTGTCGTTCACCGGCACCGAGGTGGACCTGCCCCGGCTGCGGCGCTCGACGGTCGCGGTGACAGCTCCCGCCCCGATCCGCCCCGTCGGCGAGGCGCTGGTCGTGGAGATGGGCGCCGAACCGATCGAGATCGCCGAGGCGGACCGTCCCCTCTACCACGCCGCGATCACGCACGCGTCGAACCATACGATCACGATCATCAGCGAAGCGATGGAGATGCTCGCCGAGGTGGGGGTCGAGGACGCGTCCCGCGTGCTGTCAGCGCTCGTCGATGCGAGTGCCGCGAACACCCTGCAGAACGGTGCGAAGGCACTGACCGGGCCGGTCAGCCGCGGTGACGTCGGAACGGTCGAGGCCCACCTCGCCGCACTCGGCGAATACAGCCTCAGCGTGTCCTCGCCGGCGGCCCGCGACAGCTACCGCGCCCTGGCCCGGTCGACCACCGCGAAGGCGCTGAGCCTGGGCCGGATCACCGAGGCACAGGCCCAGGAGCTCCTGAGCCGATTGGGCTGAGTGCGGGAGCCTCGAATTCCGCCGGGGGCGGGGACCACGGTAGCCTTGACCGCATGGCAGATACTGAGTCGAACACTCTCACGGACCCCTCGACGGACCACCTCGATCCGGAGCAGATCCGGATTCGGAAGGACAAACGGCAGAGGCTGTTGGACTCCGGTGTCGAAGCCTATCCGGTCGGCGTCGAGCGCACTCACACCCTCGCCGAGGTGCACGCCGCCCATGACGATCTCGACGCCGGTGACGAGACCGACGACATCGTCGGAGTCGTCGGTCGTGTCGTCTTCGTCCGCACGACCGGCAAGCTCTGCTTCGTCACCCTGCAGTCCGGAGATGGGACGCGCCTGCAGGGAATGCTGTCCCTGCGTGAGGTCGGCCAGGAACGGCTTGACGACTTCAAGACCGATGTCGACCTGGGTGACTTCATCTTCGTCCACGGCAGGGTCATCAAGTCGAAGCGGGGTGAGCTGTCCGTGCTCGCCGATTCCTGGGCGATGGCCAGCAAGGCGCTGCGACCGCTGCCGGGACTGCACACGGAACTGGCCGAGGACACCCGGGTGCGCCAGCGCTACCTCGACCTCGTCACACGTGAAGCCGCCCGGCGCACGATGCGGACCCGGGCGGCCGTCGTCAGCTCGCTGCGCCGGACCTTCGCCGAGCAGGACTTCATCGAGATCGAGACGCCGATGCTGCAGGTCATGCATGGAGGAGCCTCGGCGAGGCCCTTCAAGACGCACATGAATGCCTACGACATCGACATGTACCTGCGCATCGCACCCGAACTGTTCCTCAAGCGCGCGATCGTCGGCGGAATCGAGAACGTCTTCGAGATCAATCGCAACTTCCGCAACGAAGGCGCCGACTCGACGCACTCCCCGGAATTCGCGATGCTCGAGGCCTACCAGTCCTACGGCGACTATCACTCGATCGCCGACCTGACGAAGACCCTCGTGCAGAATGCCGCGCAGGACGCCACCGGCTCCCTGGTCGTGACCTTGGAGGACGGAACCGACTACGACTTCGGTGGGGACTGGGCCGTGGTCAGCATGTACGAGACCCTGAGCGAGGAATCCGGCGTCGAGGTCACCCCGGAGACCGGACTCGACGTCCTCGACCGGATCGCCGCCGACAACGGAGTCGATCTGAGCGGAGTGTTCCGATCGCACGGCAAATATGTCGAAGAGCTGTGGGAGCACTTCTACGGCGACAAGCTGTGGGCGCCGACCTTCGTCACCGATTTCCCCGTCGACACCTCCCCACTGGTGCGCGAGCACCGGACGAAGAAGGGGGTCGTGGAGAAATGGGATCTCTATGTGCGCGGATTCGAATTGGCGACAGGCTATTCCGAGCTGGTCGATCCGGTGATCCAGCGGCAGAGGTTCGAAGCCCAGGCCGCCGACGCGGCCCGCGGCGATGATGAGGCCATGGGCCTGGACGAGGAATTCCTCACCGCCATGGAACATGGAATGCCGCCGACAGGAGGCATGGGCATGGGACTCGACCGGCTGCTCATGGCATTGACCGGTCTGGGCATCCGCGAAACCATTCTCTTCCCCTTCACCAAACCGCTCGCTTCTGCGAAGTCGGAATTGCCCGAGGGAGGGCTGAGTTAATGATGGACCTGATCAAAGCTCTTCTGCCGTCGATCTGTGTGGGATTGCTGTTCTGGTACGTGATGCGAAACATCCTGCGCGCAGATCGCAGGGAACGTGAGCAGATCGAGAAATTCTATTCAGAGCATGAAGTTAATGAAATCACCGATAATGCCGAATCAGATGTTAAGCTGACTCAGTCGAACAAATCTGATTATGGAAAGAGTGATCATGGCAAGGGAGATGCGACTCGTCCTGACGGATGATCTTGATGGTTCTGAAGCAGCTGAAACTGTGCGATTCAGCATTGATCAGGCCACATATGAGCTCGAACTTTCGAGCGAGAATGCAGAGAAGCTGCGCCAGACCTTCGCTCCGTATGTCGCAAAGGCCCGTCGCGTCGCCAATACCGGTGGACGCGGTCGTCGCTCGAATTCGGGTTCCGGTGGTTCCGGTCCGAAGCGGGATACCGCGAAGATCCGCGAATGGGCGCAGGCCAATGGTTACCAGCTCGGTGATCGCGGGCGCATTCCGCAGGAGATCGTGCAGGCCTACGAAGCCGCGAACAACGGCTGACTGAAGTTTGACGAAGGGCCGACGGCATTGCCGTCGGCCCTTCGGCGTACCCGAGGAGAGCGGAATGCCGAGTGCACGGAGGATTCGCCGCCGCAAAGGGAATTGCGGCGCATTCTGCACAATCCGAATCACGGTCCTCTCCGAACAGTGGTGAGAGGTGCGAAGTGACGCACATTTGAAATCAGCCGGGTCAGGAATGACAGCGGTGACAGGAATGGCAGCGGTGCCACGAATGTCAGTGCTGACAGGAATGTCAGTGCTGACGGGAATGGCAGCGCGGACGGGAATCGGAATGCCTGGCGGAGCGGTCACGGGAAATCGGTGCCGATATCGGTGAGGTGAGTCACAATTATGTCACCGTCGGTTGTTCTTCGATGGGAGCTTCATCATCTCTGCCGGGAGGCATTTCTGCGGTAATCGAGAACCGTGGTCGCGGCCGGTGCTCATTCACATGCTTTGTGCAGAAAGAGCACTTCCGCGAATGATGATTCGCTGCGGCCTCGTTTCCTGAGCTCAGCCCGCCTTGTGCGCAGAGCCGAGCGGCAGACCGCCGGGCGGTCGCAGGCGTTACCCGCTCGCAACCCAATTTCGCGCACAGCCAAACGGTTTCGGCTGAGGGCGAAACGTGCAATACATCCCGGGGATTCGTCGTTACGCTCATAAGAATACAAGACCGAGGAGGATGAATATGTTCGAGCGGTTCACCGACCGAGCACGCCGAGTGGTGGTGCTGGCGCAGGAAGAAGCCAAGCTACTCAAACATAACTACATCGGAACCGAGCACATCCTGCTCGGCCTGATCCACGAGGGTGAGGGCCTGGCAGCCAAAGCACTCGAGGGGATGGACATCTCCCTCGAGCAGGTCCGCGATCAGGTCCAGGAGATCATCGGGCAGGGGCAGCAGGCTCCGAGCGGACACATCCCGTTCACTCCGCGCGCCAAGAAGGTCCTTGAGCTCAGCCTCCGTGAAGCCCTGCAGCTGGGCCACAGCTACATCGGGACCGAGCACATCCTGCTCGGCCTCATCCGTGAGGGCGAAGGTGTGGCCGCTCAGGTTCTCGTCAAGCTGGGTGCTGACCTCGGCCGGGTCCGCCAGGAAGTCATCAAGCTCCTGTCCGGGTACCAGGGCAAGGAACCGGTTGCCGCAGGCAGCCGCGAAGAGGGCACTCCGTCCGGTTCGCTGGTCCTCGACCAGTTCGGACGCAACCTCACCGCTGCCGCTCGCGAGGGGAAGCTCGATCCGGTCATCGGCCGGCACGAGCAGATGCAGCGCGTGATGCAGATCCTCTCCCGGAGGACCAAGAACAACCCTGTCCTCATCGGCGAGCCCGGTGTCGGCAAGACCGCTGTGGTCGAGGGTCTGGCTCAGGCCATCGTCAACGGCGAGGTTCCGGAGCTGCTCAAGGACAAGCAGCTCTACACCCTTGACCTCGGCTCCCTGGTGGCGGGTTCCCGCTACCGCGGTGACTTCGAGGAACGCCTGAAGAAGGTTCTCAAGGAGATCCGCACCCGTGGTGACATCATCCTGTTCATCGATGAGATCCACACTCTGGTGGGTGCCGGTGCCGCAGAGGGCGCCATCGATGCCGCATCGATCCTCAAGCCGATGCTGGCTCGCGGTGAACTGCAGACCATCGGTGCGACGACCCTCGAGGAGTACCGCAAGCACATCGAGAAGGATGCCGCTCTCGAGCGTCGCTTCCAGCCGATCCAGGTGCCCGAGCCCTCGCTGGCGCACTCGATCGAGATCCTCAAGGGTCTGCGCGACAAGTACGAATCACACCACAAGGTGACCATCACCGAGGGTGCTCTCTCGGCCGCGGTGAACATGTCCGACCGGTACGTCAACGACCGCTACCTGCCGGACAAGGCGATCGATCTCATCGACGAGGCGGGTGCGAAGCTGCGCATCTCGCGTCTGTCGGTGCCGCAGGAGATCCGGGACCTGGAGGAGGAGATCCTCAAGGCCCGGCACCGCAAGGAAGCCGCCATCGATGCCCAGGACTTCGAGCTGGCCGCCTCTGAGCGGGATGCCGAGATGAAGCTGGTCAAGGACAAGGAAGAGCAGACCGAGGCATGGCGCAAGGGCGGTAAGGAGACGTCGTCGATCGTCGACGCCGATCTCATCGCCGAGGTGCTGGCTTCGGCCACGGGCATTCCGATCTTCAAGCTCACCGAAGAGGAGTCCTCGCGACTGCTGCGGATGGAAGACGAGCTACACAAGCGCATCATCGGTCAGAACGACGCCGTCAAGTCGATCTCCCGGGCGATCCGCCGGACCCGTGCCGGCCTCAAGGATCCGAAGCGACCGTCGGGCTCGTTCATCTTCGCCGGACCCACCGGCGTGGGCAAGACCGAGCTGGCCAAGGCCCTGGCGGAGTTCCTGTTCGGGGATGAGGACTCGCTCATCAGCCTCGACATGTCGGAGTACTCCGAGAAGCACACGGTCTCGCGTCTGTTCGGCTCGCCCCCCGGCTACGTCGGCTACGAAGAGGGCGGTCAGCTGACCGAGAAGGTGCGCCGCAAGCCGTTCTCCGTGGTCCTCTTCGACGAGGTGGAGAAGGCCCACTCGGACATCTTCAACTCCCTCCTGCAGATCCTCGAAGACGGACGTCTGACGGATTCGCAGGGTCGTGAGGTCGACTTCAAGAACACGATCATCATCATGACCACCAACCTCGGAACGCGCGACATCTCGAGCGGGCTGCAGTTGGGATTCCAGGTCGAGGGTGACACGAAGACGTCCTACGACCGGATGAAGCAGCGGGTCAACGAGGAGCTCAAGCAGCACTTCCGGCCCGAGTTCCTCAACCGTGTCGATGACACGATCGTGTTCCCGCAGCTGGCCAAGGACGAGATCGTCGAGATCGTCGACCTGTTCCTCGCCCGCCTCGACACCAGGCTGGCGGATCAGGGCATGCACATCGAGCTCACCGACGCAGCGAAGAGCCTCCTGGCCGATCGTGGATACGATCCGGTGCTCGGTGCTCGTCCGCTGCGCCGGACGATCCAGCTCGAGATCGAGGACCAGCTGTCCGAGAAGATCCTGTTCAAGGAGATCGGTCGCGGGCAGACGATCAAGGTCGGCGTCGAGGGCGAAGGTCGCGAGGCGAACTTCACCTTCGAAGGCGTTGAGACCGAGAAGCGTGCGATCGAGGGACCGGACGACTCCGCGTCCGGCGGAGAGCTGGCCGGCGCAGGCTCCGGTTCGTCCGGCGGCAACGGTCCAGGGGCTTCGGCTTCCTGACCGGCGCGGCGGCCGGTGACGCACCGACCGCGACCGCTGGCGTGAGCTGCCGACGGGTGCTGCCGACACGAGCTGACGGCTGATTGGTGGTCACAGACCTGAGGGATTTCCGGGTTCTTCCTGGAATCTCCTCAGGTCTGTGACCACCTTTTCGTCTGCCCGGAGACAAGACAGTGGGGAACGGCGGATGCGTCACGGGTTCGCGGGCAGTGGTTGAATGAACCCATGAGCTCTCCCGCGCACACCTTCGACCACGACAGCCTGTCCCAGCATCACCACCACAGTCACGGGCTTCCCGGCGGGCTGTATCTGCGCCGGGCGCGAACGAGCGATGTGAAGGCGATCGAGGCTCTGGTGGAGCCGTTGGCCGAGCAGCGGATCCTGTTGGCCAAGGACACCGTCACCTACTACGAGTCATTGCAGGAGTTCTGGCTGGTCGTCGATCCGCAGCCCGACGGCAGCGAGATGCTCGCCGGATGCGCGGCTCTCCACGTCATCTGGAGCGACCTCGCCGAGGCTCGGACCGTCGCGACCTCCCCGGACTACCGGGGCAGGGGAGTCGGCAAAGCCCTGATCCGGCAGCTGCTCGCCGATGCGCAGGAGATCGGCGTCGACCGGGTGTTCTGCCTGACCTTCGAGACCGGCTTCTTCCGGTCGCTGGGGTTCGAGGAGATCAAAGGCATCCCGGTCTCACCCGAGGTCTACATCGAACTCCTCCACTCGGCCGACGAGGGCGTCGCCGAATTCCTCGACCTCGCCCGGGTCAAGCCGAACACCTTGGGCAACACCCGGATGATCAAGTACCTGTAGAAGAGCGCCGACTCCGTCAGCGGGGGAGGCCGAGCCTGTCCCCGTGACGCTCGGCCAGGCCGTCGGAGACGAGATCGGAGATCAGACGTGACACCCGGTCCGAGTCGGCGCTGAGGTCGCGCATCCGGCTCAGGGACGTCGACGTCGCCGGGCCCAGGGAGTCGAGCAGCCGGGAATCCACCTCGGCGGTCGGTGCGAGGAGCAGATCAACCGGCACCGAGGTGTGACCGTCGTCCGAGTTCGGCTCGACGTCCCTGTGCGCGGCTTTGAGGACATCCATGATGGCCCCACGGAGCTGTCGGTCCGTTCCTGCCCACTTCTGGGACGAGGGCTTCGTCGCCGAGGCGGGTCGCCCGGCGCGGTTCCACGCGCAGAGATCGCTGAGGGGGCAGTCGTCGCAGCGGGGACTGCGGGCCGTGCAGATGAGCGCCCCGAACTCCATCACTCCGGCATTCCATTCCTGATGGCGCTCAGCGGGGACGAACTGGGCGGCCCAGGCCGTCTCCCTGCGGCTCGGGGCAGGGGTCGGACGCTCACGGCCGACGAAGAGGCGGACGAGGACGCGACGGATATTCGTGTCGAGAACCGTGGTGCGCTCGGCATGGGCGAATGACGCGACGGCAGCGGCGGTGTAGGCGCCGATTCCGGGCAGTGCCTCCAGTTCGACCGCCGTGGTCGGGACCCTGCCGCCGTGCTCCGCGGTGATGACGCGGGCGGCTTCCTGCAGACGCAGCGCCCGGCGCGGATAGCCGAGGCGATCCCAGCGGCGGAGCACCTCGGCGGTGGGGGCCTGTGCCAGGTCCGCCGGGGTGGGCCAGCGCTCCATCCACTCCCGCCACCGAGGTTCGACCCGGGACACGGGAGTCTGCTGGGACATGATCTCACTGACCAGGATCGCCCAGGCGCTGGTGCCTTCCTCCCGCCACGGAAGTGGGCGAGCGGCCGATTCGAACCAGGAGATGATCGTCCGGCGGACTCTGCGGATGTCGTCGTCGGCGACCGTGGTGAAGTCGCTCTGCGGTCGGTTTTCGGCGGTGTTCCGGTGTGTCATTTGGATGCGCAATCGCTTCGCCCTAGGCTCAAAGCGATGACTCCTTCCAATCGTGGTCCGCAGCCGCGGCAGCCCCGCCAGTCTAGCGGGAAGCTGCCTTCTCACGTGTACCGCCGCCGCCGTATCACCCTGGCCGTGCTCAGCCTCGTGGTGCTGTCGCTGCTGGTGCTCGGAGTCGTCGGGATCGTCAACGCGATCAGCGGTTCGAAGAACGACGCCGCGGCCGAGAGCACGACCTCGCAGTCACCGACACCCACGGCGCCGGTGCCGGATGAGACCGCGGCGAGCGGGCGCTGTGCCGAGGACAAGGTCACCATCAGCGCGGAGGCCGACAAGAAGAGCTACGCAGAGGACGCAGAGCCGAAGTTCAAACTGAAGATCGCGAACAATCACAATGTGACCTGTCTGATCGAGGTGGGAACGAAGAACCAGGAATTCCTCGTGAAGAAGGAGGGCGACGTCGTCTGGTCCTCGAGGTACTGCGCCGTCGACGACGAGAACGCGGAGGTGTCCACGGAGTTCGCGCCGCAGACCGAGAAGGATGCGCAGCTGAAGTGGAACCGCATCCCGGTGGACAAGAACTGCAACCGGACGAAGGACGATTTCGGTCCGGGGGAGTACGAGCTCGTCGTCAAGCTCGGTGACAAGGAGAGCAAGCCGGTGGGCTTCGAACTGGAGAAGGACGAAGCCACCAAGGCCAAGGAGAAGGAAGAGGCCGAGGAGAAGCGCAAGGCGGAGAAGGAGAAAGCCGAGACGGAGAGGGCCGACGAAGGCGACTCCGAGACCGAGTCCCCGGCGCCGAACTGAGACTCCGGCCGCTGACTGAGGTTCAGGCCCCGCGGTAGGAGCCGACGCCCCAGGAGTTGCCGTCGTGGTCACGGAAGTCGAACGCTCGTCCGCCATGAGGCTGAGTCGCGACCGGGTTGACGATCGCGTGCCCCAAGTCCTTGATCTCCTGGTAGAGACGATCGACTTCCCGCTCGGAGTCGACGACGACATAGACCGTGCTGCCGCCCACGCTGTCGAGTGCCGAGCCGTCGTGCCTGACGGATCCGAACATGATCCCGCCCCGGTCTCCCAGCGCGTACTCCGCGTGGACGACCTGACGGGGATCGTCCTCATCCCTGACGGTCAGCCGCTCGCCGAAGCCGAGCGTGACCAGCAGAGTCGTGGTGGCTTCCGCGTCCGTGGTCCGAAATGCCGGAAAGACTGTCGTGCCCATGTCTCTAGGATGCGCCCCGGCTGTGATTCCGGCAACTGTTCCGGTCACCTGCCTCAAGCTCTGCAGACCGTCATTCCAGAAGAGTGCAGACCGCCTCGGAGACCAGCTCGCATTCCTTGACATTCATCGAACTCGGCGCCGACACGTTGCGGAGGGCGCCCTTGGCCACCACCGCGTTGTGGATGCCGAGCCGCGCCGCCTCATTGAGGCGCTGACCCAGGTTCGGGACATTGCGGATCTCCCCGGAGAGGCTGATCTCGCCGATCGCGACGAACCTGTCGTCGAGGGGCTTCTCCATCGCCGCCGAGGCGAGTGAGAGGCAGATCGCCAGGTCGCTGGCGGGCTCAGCGAGTTTCGCCCCACCCACGGTGGCGGTGAAGACATCGCATTTGGACAGGTCGAGCTTTTTGATGTGCTGGCTGAGGACCGCGAGCATCATGGCTACGCGGGACGAATCGACTCCGGACACCGAGCGTCGCGTCTGCCCAGCAGCGGCAGGGGTGATGAGCGACTGGACCTCGACGAGGAGGGGGCGTTTGCCCTCCTGGGTCACCGTCAGGCAGGTGCCGGGCGGGTTGTTTCCGCTGCGGGAGAGGAACAGCCCCGAGGGGTCCTCAAGGCTCTGGATCCCGTTCTCCGTCATGTCGAAGCAGCCGACCTCATCCGTGGGCCCGAACCGGTTCTTCACGGATCTGAGCATGCGCAGCCTGGAGTGCCGTTCTCCTTCGAATGTGCAGACGACGTCGACGAGGTGTTCGAGCAGGCGGGGACCGGCGATCGATCCGTCCTTCGTGATGTGTCCGACGAGCACTGTGGGCAGGTTCCTCGCCTTCGCCTCCCTGATCAGGGCCGCCGCGACCTCCCGCACCTGGGTCACACCGCCGGGCACTCCCTCGACCTCGGAGGAGGCCAGGGTCTGGATCGAATCGACGATGAGCAGAACCGGGTTCTCGGCCTCGATCATCCCGAGCGTGGCGCCGAGGTCGGTCTCGGCCGCCAGGAGCAGGGTGTCTTCGAGTGCGTTGATGCGTTCGGCGCGCAGCCGCACCTGACCTGCCGATTCCTCACCGGTCACATAGAGGACCTTGGAGTCGAAGCGGGCGATGCGGGAGGCGACGTCGAGCAGGAGCGTCGACTTGCCCACCCCGGGTTCCCCCGAGAGCAGAACCACAGCGCCCGGCACGATCCCACCGCCGAGGACCCGGTCGAACTCGGAGACGTAGGTCGGTTTGGCCTGAGCCAGAGTGGCGTCCACCGAGGTGATCGATTTCGCTCCACTCGACTTCTTGACCTTCGTCTTGATTCGGGAAGAGCCGGCGCTCTTCTCCTCAAGCGTGCCCCAGGCCTGGCATTCGGGACAGCGGCCGAGCCACTTGACGCAGGTGTAACCGCATTCGGTGCAGGTGAAAGACATGCCCTCATCCTTGCACGAGGGACGGACACGAGGGCTGCAGCCAGGGGAACGCGGGGCAGGACTTCCCTCCCGGGAACCTCCCACACGGCACCTCCCTCACGGAGCTGCCGGGACGCGCAGGACCCGGTCGTCGTTCGGCCCGGGATTCCCGCGACCGTCGGTGTTGTTCGTCAGCACCCACAGCGATCCGTCCGGTGCCACCACGACGTCCCGCAGCCTCCCGTACTCGCCGTCGAGCCGCTCGCTGGATTCGCCGAGCTCGGCCAGTGGGATGTCGCGCAGTCGCTGTCCGCGCAGATTCGCCACGTGGATGGTCTGATCGGTGATCGCGATGCCGCTGGGGCTCGCCTCGGCGGGTTCCCACTGCTGCACCGGATCGACGAAGGACTCGTCTTGGGCGATTCCCTCGACCTCGGGCCACCCGTAGTTGTTCCCGGCCTCGATCAGATTGAGCTCGTCCCAGGTGTCCTGCCCGAACTCGCTGGCGTACATGGTTCCGTCCGAGTCCCAGGCGATCCCCTGCGGGTTGCGGTGACCGTAGCTGTAGACGGGGGAGCCTGCGAAGGGATTGTCCGTCGGCGCCTCACCTTCGGGAGTGAGGCGGAGGATCTTTCCGGCCAGGGACTCCAGCTCCTGTGCGTCTGACCTCGCTCCCGCGTCACCCGTCGTGGCATAGAGCATTCCGTCGGGACCGAATGCGATCCGACCGCCGTTGTGGAAGCCGGCGGCGGGGATCCCCGCGAAGACGGGCTCCGAATCTCCGAGCGCGAGGGAACCGGGTTCTCCTGTCAATGGGAACCGTTCGATGCGATTCTCATCGTCGGCCGTGAAGTACGTGTACGCGAAGCCCTCATGGACGGCGATGCCGAGCAGTCCGCCTTCACCGTTGGGGACGACGCCGTCGACGCGCCCGATCTCTCGAGCGGCGCCGGTCTCGTCGAGTTCGAGGATCCGGGCACTGTCGCGCTCGCTGATGAGCGGGGTGCCCTCGTGGAAGGCGATCGACCAGGGTGCCTCGAGGTCCGAGGCGATGACCTCGACCCCGGCGGGCGGGCTGGTCTGCGACTCCGGTGTCCCGCGTTCTTCGGAGTCATTCCGCTCCGGCTCGGGAGAGCATGCGGTCAGCGTGATCGCGGCGATCACCACGAGCGCCGCCTCGGCGATTCTGCTCCGTGTCATGGCGTCCGGCCTTCCTGGGTCGAGGCGGTGGCATCTGTCGTCATTCCCGCTGTCCAATCGATCATGCCCCGAACCGCATCGAGCCCGGTTCCACCGGCAGTCTCTCTTCTCCAGAAACTCTAGACGCAGACTGCGGGATCCGGGAGGCCCTTCGAAGCCCTCCTTCCGAGGCTCCGCCGGCACCTCAAGTCGGTCGTCGAGCAGCTCGGGGCCGGCCGTCGGAGCCGGTGGTACGCTCAGCTTGAAGTTGCGGGGGCAGGGCAGGGTGGTTCTCGATGGAGAGAAGTGTGCGCAGGGCGATCAGACGCGCCCGTCCGTTTCTGCGTGCTGTGGCCTGCGGCATCTGCTTCGGACTCGTCGGACTGGTCTGGTCGGCACCGCGCTTCCGCCGCCGCCGGCTGAGACGGGCCGCGACCTGCGGAGTCTGCGCCTCCCACATGAGAGTGCGCAACGTCGCTGTGCTGGTGGTCGCCGTGCTGCTCGTGGCCGGGGCAGCAGCACGACCGCTGGAGGCCGCGACCTCACCGCTCCTCTGCCACAGCCACATCACCGCTGACGGCAGCGTGCGCCCCGAACCCAGTCTGAGGATCGCGCCTCCCACCCCATGGCAGGTGACCCGGGACTTCCTGGTCGCCCCGATCAGCGGGGTGGGGGTGCTGGCCGGCCGGGCGATGGGAATGGAATCGTGTTCGGGCCCGCCGCTGCTGGTCATGTTCTGGCCGCCGCCGCGCACCAGCAGCGGCGGAACCACCCTGGGCGACGTCTTCGTCGCATGGATGCCCGGCGAGCCGACTTCAGGGCCGGCGACCGTCAACGGCTACGGGAACGAGGGCCACCGGCTCTACATGCGGTACGGCCCGAACATCTCTGGGTCCAGAGAGGACGAGGCGGAGCTGGGTCTGCACGAGTCGCGTCACGTGGACCAATGGGCGGTGACGAATCTCGTGGCAGGACCGTTCGCGTTCCCCACCGCGTACTTCATCGACAATTCGCTCTTTCCCAGATCCCGCAACCACTTCGAGCGTGACGCGGGCCTGTCCGGAGGCCACTACCCGCCTGCCCCGGACAACCTGCCGGCGCCGCGCTGGCCCGACGCCATGATCGTCATCGCCCTCGGTCTGCTGATCTTCCGGCGGCGTCTGCGCTGGTCGTTGCGGGTGCTCCAGGACCCGTCGAGTCAGCGGAGCGCGCATGAGCCCGGCCGGTGCCCGGTCCACACGAGGGGCCTGCGGCCGATCGGGCACGGAACCGCTTGAGGTGGGCGCTCAGCCCTCGAGCGTGAGGACGCGCGGGCCGTCCTCGGTGATCGCGATCGTGTTCTCCGAGTGCGCCCCGTTCGAGCCGTCGGCCACCCGCAGCGTCCACCCGTCCTTGTCGACCTTGAGCTTCTTCGAGGTCAGCGACCACCACGGTTCGATCGCCAACGTGAGGCCCGGTTTGAGCACCATTCCGCGTCCGCCCTTGCCGCGGTTGGGCACGTGCGGGTCCTCATGCATGGTGTGCCCGAGTCCGTGCCCGCCGAAGTCGAGGTTGACCGGAATCCGCAGAGAGTCGGCGACGTCTCCGATCGCCTGTGAGATGTCGCCGAGGCGGTTGCCCGGCTGTGCGGCGCTGATGCCGGCTTCCAGCCCGGTCCAGGTGGAATCGATGAGCTGCTGGTCCTCCTCACGGCCCTCGCCGACGACGACGGAGCGGGCCGCATCGGCGACCCAGCCGTCGATCGACACGGCGAAGTCGAGGGTGAGCAGGTCGCCGTTCTTCATCACGTAGTCGTGCGGTTTGCCGTGCAGGACCCCGTCGTTGACGGACAGGCAGATGACGTTGCGGAAGGGGCCCGAACCGAAGGACGGCGCATAGTCCCAATAGCAGGAGACCGCGCCGGCGTCCTCGATGAGCTTCCGCGCCCGGTTCTCCAGGTGGAGGAGATTCATTCCCGGTTCCGCCGTGGCGCACAGCTCTGTGAGGGTGTTCGCGACGAATCGGCCGGTGACCGCCATCTTCTCGATCTCGGCGGGCGTCTTCAGCTCAATCACTTCGGTGGGCTCCTTCTGTCGGCGATTCGAACCACCTGCAACTCTAGTCGGTCCTAGAGGAACTCCACCCCCTGGGCCAGGGGCAGCTCACCCGAGTAGTTGATGGTGTTCGTGGCTTGACGCATGTAGGCCTTCCACGAATCCGAACCGGATTCGCGGCCGCCTCCGGTCTCCTTCTCCCCACCGAAGGCGCCGCCGATCTCTGCTCCCGAGGTGCCGATGTTGACGTTGGCGATGCCGCAGTCGGAGCGGGAGAGGAACCTTTCGGATTCCGCCAGATCAGAGGTGAAGATCGCCGACGACAGCCCCTGCGGCACCCCGTTGTGGATCTCGAGCGCCTCGTCGAGGTCGGAGTAGGTGACGATGTAGAGGATCGGTGCGAACGTCTCCGACTCCATCACCGCCGTCTGCGCAGGCATCCGCACGACTGCCGGTTCGACATAGAAGGCCTCCGGGCGTCCGTCGGCGAGGACTCGGGCGCCTCCGCACAGCACTTCGCCGCCCTCGGCCTTCGCCTGCTCGAGCGCGTCCTGCATCGCCCGGTACGAGGCCTCGTTGATGAGCGGTCCGACGAGGACCCCGTCCGCTGTCGGTGAACCGATGCTCAGTGTGCCGTAGGCGGAGACGATCCGGTCGACGAGATCATCGGCGATCGACTCGTGGACGATGAGCCGGCGCAGAGTGGTGCAGCGCTGGCCGGCGGTGCCGGCCGCGGCGAAGACGACGCCGCGCAGGGCCAGGTCGATGTCGGCGCTCGGGGCGACGATCGCGGCGTTGTTGCCGCCGAGCTCGAGCAGCACCCGTCCGAACCTCTCGGCCACCACCGGGCCCACCTCGCGTCCCATCCGCACCGAACCGGTCGCCGAGACCAATGCGACGCGGGGATCGCGGATCAGTGCGTCGCCGATGTCCCGGCCACCGATGAGGACCGGGGTGAGATCCTCCGGCGCCCCCACCTCGGCGGCGGCCCGGACCAGCAGGGCCTGCGCGCCGAGGGCCGCGAGCACCGCGTTCTCGGAGGGCTTCCACACCACGGAGTCTCCGGCGACGAGGGCGAGTGCGGTGTTCCACGAGTACACGGCGACGGGGAAGTTGAACGCGGAGATGACGCCGACGACGCCGAGGGGGTGCCACGTCTCCATCAGCCGGTGCCCGGGCCGCTCGCTCGGCATCGTCTTGCCCCACAGCTGCCGGGACTGGCCGAGGGCGAACTCGCAGATGTCGATCATCTCCTGCACCTCGCCGGCCGCCTCGGAAGGGGTTTTGCCGGCCTCGACGGTGACGATCTTCGCCAGGTCCTCCTTGTGCTCGGCCAGCAGCTGACCCCACCGGCTGACCAGCTGACCGCGCACCGGGGCGGGCACGTCACGCCAGGCGGCGAACGCCCGCTGAGCCCGGCCGATCTTCTCCGCGGCGGTGTCCGGAGTGTCGGCGGCGATCGTGCCGAGCACCTGACCGGTGATGGGGGAACGGGCAGTGAGGACACCGGCGGAATCGCCGTCGAGCACCGAGGCGTCGAGCACCGAGGCGTCGACGCCGCAGGCCCTCAGCCCCGCGCTGAGCAGAGCGGAGATGTCCTCATCGGTGGGGAGTGCGGTCTCGGTGGTGGTCGCAGTCATTGCGGTCCTTTCTCTTGCGGTTGCCTGCCGGTGTGATGCCTCGGGCGGTGGCTGATTCGGGTGTTGGAGCGCGCGCTCACACGATGTTGAGCTCCCTGCGCAGACCGGAGGTGACGAAGCGCCGCTTGTCCAGCGGGGAGATGTCGACGAAGGGTGCGCGGCCGACGACGAGATCGGCGACGACCTCACCGACCGCCGGGCCCATAAGGAAGCCATGGCCGGAGAACCCGCAGGCGTAGAAGAACCCCTCGAGCTCATGGGCAGCGCCGATGAGCGCATTGTGATCGGGCGTCATCTCGTACAGGCCCGCCCAGCCGTGCTTGACCTGGACGTCGGCGAGGCCCGGAGCGCGCCTGTCGATGAGTTCGGACAGATAGCCCAGCCAGTCCGGGTCCCGCTTCTCTCCGAAGGTCTGCTCATCGGTCTCGTCGGGGCAGCCGAAGAGCAGTCCCGGGCCCTCGGGGTGGAAGTAGAAGCCGGTCGAGAAGTCGATCGTGAAGGGCATGCCGGTGGTGTCGAAGCCGACGGGCTCGCTGACCATGATCTCCCGGCGCAGCGGCGTCACCGGCAGGTCGACCCCCGCCATGTCCCCGATGAGGCCCGACCAGGCGCCGGCGGCGCACACCACTCGCGAACACTCGATCGTGCCGCGGGTGGTGACGACAGCGGTGATCGTGCGTGAGCCGGAAGCCATGCCATCGGCTCCCGGGGCATCCGCCCCGCCGCTCGTCTCGATGCCCGTGACCTCACAGGACTTGAGCACCGTGACGCCCAGATCGCGGGCGGCACGGATGTACCCGGCGACCACGGCCTCCGGCGTGCAGTGCCCGTCTCCGGGGTTGAATGCCGCGGCCACCAGGCCCTCGGTGCTGATGAATGGGGAGCGCTCCTTCGCCTCGTCGACGGTGAGCATCCGCGAATCGAGACCCATCCGCTGCTGGAGGGCGACGTTGGCGGCGAACGCCTCGACCGCCTCGGCGGAGTCGAGGAGGAACAGGTATCCATTCGTGACGAGGTCGATGGCGATGCCGAAGTCCTGCTCGAAGTTCCGCAGCACCTCGAGGCTGCGCACGGCGAGGGCGATGTTGACCTCATCGGAGAACTGACAGCGCACCCCGCCGGCGGCCTTCGACGTCGATCCGGCGCCGGGGATGTCGCGTTCGACGAGGACGACGTCGCTGATTCCGCGCTGGGCGAGGTGGTAGGCGATCGCGGCGCCCATCACTCCGGCGCCGATGACGACCACCTCGGCGGTCGCGGGAATCGAGTTGTGCACGTCTCACCTCATCGTCGTCAGTGCTCTCGCGGAACGCGTTCGAACCGCTCACTGCCATTGTGGGCGCGCTCACGTTTAAGGACAAGGGGCAGTTTCTGAAAGACGGTTTCAGGAAAACTGAAAAAGGGTAGTCTGCTTCCATGGCCTGGACACTCGCGCAGCTGCGGACCTTCGTCGCCGTGGCCGAACGCGGTTCGATGACCCGAGCCGCGGAGCAGCTCGGCTACAGCATCGGTGCCGTGTCCCAGCACATCGCGGCCCTGCGCCAGGTCGTCGGCGCGGACCTGTTCGTCCGCCGGGGCAGGGGCATGGTCCTCTCCGAGGCCGGACGCACACTGCTCCCGCGGGTCCGCAGCATCCTCGCCGCGGAGAGGCAGGCCGAGCAGGCGATGCTCGGCCGCGACTTCCGCAGCGAGGCGATCGTCACCCTCGGTGTGTTCGGCTCCGCCTCGATCGTGGCGCTGCCGCAGGTCATGTCACTGCTGGCGCAGCGGCATCCGCACATCGAGGTCCGGGCCAGGGAGATCGACGTCGAGACGATGGCTTCCTCGGTCGTCGACGGGGCGATCGACCTGGCGATCGGAATCGACTATCCAAGCGTTCCCCTGCCCCCGATGCGCGGGGTGCGGTGGACGACGGTCGCGGGTGAGGACTTCGGCGTCGTCACCCCCGCCGGACGCTCGCGACCGAACCGGGACGAGCTCGCCGAGGCGGACTGGATCCTGCCCCCGGCCGACGAGCTCTTCGGCCGGGCCCTGCGCTTCGCCACCGCAGCCCTCGGCATCGCCGCGAAGGAGACCCACATCGTCACCGACACCGCTGTCGCGCTGGCGCTCGCCGGCACCGGCCTCGGGCTCACCCTGGCCACGCCCATCATGATGTCCCTGGCCGGTCCCGGCGTTGCACTCCACCCCCTCGCCGAGGTGGGCGGCCGGGAGATCATCGTGCTCACGGCACCGCACCCGAACGATTCGGCCGCAGCCGTCGCCGAGGTGGTCGCCGAGGTCTTCGCGTGAGAGTTCTCTGCCTAGAATGAAGCCATGAGCTTCGACCACAAGTGGGACCGCCTGCGAGAGAACAACCCCGAGCATTCTGCGAACTACGCCCAGAGGTGGCGCAAGCTCGTCGACGCCGGCCACGACATCGGGGGAGAGGCGCGGTTCGTCAATGCGATGGCCCCGCGCGAGGCGAGGATCCTCGACGCCGGATGCGGCACGGGCCGGGTCGGTGGGCTGCTCATCGATGCTGGTCACACCGTGTACGGGGTCGATCTCGACGAATTCCTCATCTCCGTCGCCGAGGAGGACTTCCCGAGCGGCCAATGGCACACCGGGGACCTCGCCGTCTTCGACTTCGCCGCAGCGGGGATCACCGACATCGATGTCGCCGTCTGCGCCGGGAACGTGCTCGCCTTCCTCGACCCGGCCTCCCGCCGCCAGACCCTGTCCAACATCAAGTCGACATTGAAGTCGGGCGGACGGTTCGTCGCCGGATTCGGAGCCGGACGCGGCTATGACTTCGCCGAGTTCATCGCCGACGTGAAGTCCACCGGGATGCTCATCACCCTCCAGCTCTCCTCCTGGGAGCTCCACCCCTTCGAGCCCGACAGCGACTTCATCGTGCTCATCGCCGAGCGGATCTGAGAGAATCGAACCGCAGAACACCCCCGAGCACAGAGAACGGAGAGCCGAATGATCTTCATCGTAGTGAAGTACGACGTCAAGCCCGAGAGCGTGGACGCCTTCCCCGAGGCGGTGCGGGAGTTCACCGAGGCGACCCGCGCGGAGCCGGGCAACCTGTGGTTCGAGTGGTCGAAGAGCCTGGAGAAGGACAACGAGTACGTCCTCGTCGAGGCGTTCACCGACGAAGGCGCCGAACCCCACGTGACGAGCGATCACTTCCAGGCCGGGCTCGAGGCCATGCGCCCACACCTCAACTCGACGCCGCAGATCATCTCCCGCAAGATCGACGGCGAGGGCTGGGACCGAATGGGCGAGCTCCAGATCGACTGACCGAGTGCCGGCCTGACCGGGCTCCAGCTGCCGCCTGCACCCGAGAGCTTAGACTTCCGGTATGGCAGCGAAAGAGATGAACGTCGAAGCTATCGCGAATGCGCTGGGCGAACCGTGGGCGGACGTCCGCGCTCGCCTCGAGGCTGCGGGAGGGGCGTCGGCGAGCCACACGGAGCTCGCCGACGCCCTGTACCCGCAGTACGAAGGCAAGGTGAACAACCACGGCTGGTGGGTGCAGGGAGCCGTCGTCGCCTACGAACAGGAGATCGGGCGCCGGATCCCCGGGCAGAGAGCGGACGGAACGTTCGCGGTCGCGATCTCGCGGACCGTGCCCCTGGAGCGCCAGCAGGCGGTGAAGCGATTCTCCTCACTCGTCGAAACCCCGGCCGGTCTGCCCCTCGCCGGTGATCCACGCGTGTCCGAAACCCCGAAGCGCTCCTATTGGAGAGCCGAGCTCTCAACGGGAGTGAAACTCGAGGCGGCGGCCGAACCGAAGGGGGAGGGCACTTCGAACCTCACCGTCACGGTCTCCAATCTGCCCACTCCGGAATCGCTCGAGGAGTGGCGGGCGTACTTCAAGGAGTTCCTCAAGGAGATCTAGAGTCCGCCGCCGAGACCTGCTCACCCGCCGATGATCGGGTTCCACGTCCCCAGCACAACCGCCGAGGTGATCGCCGCGGAGGCGACGAGGACCGCGGCTGCCGTGAGCACCAGGTCCCGAAGGTGGAAGCTCGAACGTCTGCGCCACGTCCGTCCCGCCCTCCCGAATGCCCGTCCCTCCATCGCCATCGCCATCCGCGTGCCCCGGCGGATCGCCTGGACGAGCAGGGTGAAGATGCCCGACAGCAGGCTCGAGCAGCGCTGCAGCGGTGTACCGTCGGCCACCCCGCGGGCCCGCCTGGCCGTCGACAGCGTCTGCCACTCGACCACGAGCAGCCCGAGCAGCCGGCTGGCCGCGAGCACGGACACGACGACGGTCTCGGGCAGCCGCAGATGCTGGATCAGCGCATCCGCGAGGTCCCTGGGATCGATAGTCGAGGCGAGCACGACCAGTGGGATCGCCAGCGCCAGGGCGCGCACGAAGATCGCGGCGGCCGCGGTGAGTGAACCGGTCGTGATGAGCAGCGGACCGGCGTCGACGAGGACGGCGCCTGTCTTCTCCGCCAGGATCGCCGTGCCCCAGGCGGCGAGCAGCGCACCGGCGGGCAGGAACCACAGCCGTTTGAGCGCCTGGGCGGGATCGAGCCCGGAGGCGAATACGAGGACGAGCGAGAACGCGAGCACGATCCCTGCGGACACGAGATCGATGCTCAGCAGGGCGCCGACCATGAGAATGAGGGCGACGGCGATCTTCGTCAGCGGGTTGCACGTGCCGACCGCGCTCCTGCGCACCACGGGGATGAGCTGACCGGGGTCGGCGACGGTGGCTTCTGCCGGCCGGAGTGTGAGTTCAGTCAACGAGCGCACCCGCCCCGAGTTCGATCCGGCGGGCCCCGATCGCGTCGAGGAACGCGTGGTCATGGCTGACGGCGACGACGGCGCTGCCGTGGTCGAGCACATCGATGAACAGGTCGACGAGGCCGGCCCACGTCAGTGCATCCTGACCGAAGGTCGGCTCATCGACGACGAGCACGGTGGGACGCGGGGCGAGCATCGCCGCCACCGACAGCCTGCGCTTCTCCCCGCCCGACAGCCCCTGCGGGTGGGCCTCGGCGAGGTTCTCCAGACCCAGGGTGCGCAGGAGTTCGGTCACCCGGGCCTCGACCTCGGCCGCGGACCAGCCGGCCAGTCGTGGGCCGAGGGCGAGCTCTGCGGCGACAGTGGCCCTGAGGAACTGATGCTCGGGTTCCTGGAACACCATTCCGATCCGCGGCGCCAGGAACGACGACGGCCAGCGGAACGGTCGTGCATGCTTCGCTCCGAGCGCCAGGGGGCCGTTCGCCGTCACCTCACCGGCGTACTCCGGGATCAGGCCCGCCAAGGTCAGCGCCGTGGTCGACTTCCCCGCCCCATTGGGCCCGACGATGCCCACCGCCTCGCCGGAGTGGATCCCGAGATCGAGATCCTGAACCGCAGGATTGAGGGCACCGGGACGCCCGACGCCGAGGTGCCGCGCCCTCAGCACCGCCTCAGCGGCGGAGTCTGTGCGGGAGTCAGTGGGGGAGTCGGGACGGCGAGTCGCCGGTGGCTCGCGCACGGCACCGGGCAGCCAGATCCCGCACTGCGCGAGCACCTCGGCGAGGTCCGGGTCGCCGAAGACCCGCCGCGGCGGACCCTGGACGACGACGCCGCTGCGCCCCAGCACGATCACCCGGTCGACGTGGTCGATCCACAGGTCGACGCGGTGCTCGACGACGATCATGGTCGCCGCAGTCTCGGCCTGCAGTCTCAGAACCACGTCACGGATCCGCGGCATGGACGGCGGATCGATGTTGGCGGTGGGTTCGTCGAGGACGAGGACACCAGGGGCCATGGCGGTGATCCCGGCCAACGCCAGGCGCTGCTTCTGCCCGCCCGAGAGCGCCGCCGTCGGATGATCATGGTCGAGGTCGAGACCCACCGCCGCCAGAGAGGCGGTGATGCGGGGCTCGATCTCGGCTGCCGGCAACCCGAGGTTCTCCATCCCGAACGCCACATCGTCGCCGACCCGGGAGAAGATCACCTGCGCATCCGGGTCCTGGAAGACCACCCCGACCTCACCTCGGCGCGGGTCCGGGGGAGTGCCGCCGACGAGGATCTCACCTGTGCCTTCCCCGGATTCGGCGGGGAGGACACCGGCGATCGCGTGCAGCAGCGTGGACTTGCCCGCTCCCGAGGGTCCGAGCAGGAGCACCTTCTCACCAGCGGCGATGTCGAGGTCGAGCGGTCCGACGGCAGGTTCGGCACGGTCGGCATGTCGCCACGAGAACGCGTGCGCGGTGACCGGCAGCGCCATCAGCGCCGGCCGGAGGCGAAGGCGCTGAGCGCTCCGGTCCGCGCGATCGCCCGGGAGGCGTACCAGGCGCCGATCCCGGAGATGACGAGACCGGAGAGGAGGGCGCACGCGGCGTAGGCGACCTGGAAGCTCGGCTGCCAGGCGGCGTTGTACATGAGGTTCTCGCTCACCGCCATGAACGCGGCGGCGACGAGGCCGGACAGGCTCGTGATCCACAGGGTGAACCGGCGGTAGCCGAAGGCGGCGAACACGAGCTCGGCGCCGAGGCCCTGGAGGAAGCCCGACAGCAGCACAGTGGCGCCGAAGTGCGAACCGAGCACAGCTTCGACGATGGCGGCGATCATCTCGCACAGGAGAGCGGCGCCCGGCTTGCGGATGATGGCTGCCGCCAACGGGCCGGCGAGCACCCAGAGGCCGGCGATGAGGCCGATCGATGGTGGGAAGGCCTGGAAGGCGATCTCGAGGACCTTCCAGCTCAGGGCCAGGACCCAGAAGATCAGCCCGACCGCGATGCCGAGCACGGCGGTGACGACGTAGTCGACGACCCGCCACTTCTTCGTCGCAGGGGCGGTGGTCGCATGTGGTGGGACTGAAACGGTGTTCGGCGCTGGTGTCTGCGCGGCGTCGTTCGGCATGATGCCTCCTGGGTGTCAGGAGGGGTGGAAGAGTCTCGACTTCCTTCGGCGGTGCTAACCGCATCAGGTTCGAGGGTCTGCAGCTTCTCCTGCACTCTCAGCGCCCCGGATGGCGCTCCCCTGTCGTGGTCACCACTGTACAACAGCGCCGGGGCCAGGGAGTGTGATGCCGGTCTCAGGGAGTGGGCGTCGAGCCAGAGCCCCGCCTCGGCGCCTCAGATCGAGAAGCCAAGGTCAGATGAAGAAGCCCAGGTCAGATCGAGAAGCCCAGGTGCGTGAGCGCGGCCTTGAGGATGTGGACCTGCCCGTGGCCGAGCTCCCCGGCGATGTCCGCGCGCAGTGTCTCCTCCGGAGTCAGCCAGTCCAGGCACAGGGCATCGGCCCGCGGGGTGCACTCGCCGCGGACCTCCATGATGAAGCACATCGCGATCGCGTGCTGACGCGGATCGTGGAGGACGGAGGTGCCCTCGGTGGGGAAGTACTCGGCGATGTGGAACGGGGCGATCGCCGGAGGGATGACCGGCAGCGCCATCGGCCCCAGGTCGTTCTCGGCATGCCGCATCAGCGCCGCCCGGATGCTCTCGTGGTACCGGATCCGCCCACCGACGATCTCCCGGCCCAGGGTGCCGTCGTCGAGGGTGCGCAGCAGGAGCCCGATCCGCTCGACGTTGCCGGCCTCGCCGACGCGAACCGGGACCGCGTTGACATAGGGAATCGGCAGCTGCCGTCGCAGCCGTGCCAACTCTGCGTCCTCGAACCAGTTCTCGTCATAGTCCAGTGCAGTCCGGGTCATGGGGGCAATGATTCCACACACTGTGCCGGGGAAGAAGAGCTCGAATCCCGGTGACCGGCCTGCAGCGAGCGGAATCCGCCGGGCACCCCTGGTCGCGACAGCGCCGCCTCGGGTAAAGTATCTCGATGTCAAGATAAAATTGTGGCCCGACCGATGTGGGTCGGTGGCGTGGCCTAGAGTTGTGCCAACCACTCTTAGGCCTTTGCGGTCAGGGACGATGAAGGGGTTACCCATGATTGATCATGAAGTTCGCACGTACAAGAGCTCGGAGGAACTGGCGCGCGAAGACCAGCTCGCCTGGAAGATCGCGGAGGTGGCCTCGGACCCCGTGCCCGTCGACGACGACGTCACGGACATGGTCATCAACCGGATCATCGACAACGCCTCCGTCGCCGCCGCCTCGGTGCGCCGTTCGGCTCCGGCCCACGCCCGTGAGCAGGCGCAGGCCCACCCCTACAGCCCCGGCGCAACCGTCTTCGGCCTGCCGCTGGGTGAGCGCTTCTCCCCGGAATGGGCGGCCTGGGCCAACGGTGTGGCCGTGCGCGAACTCGACTTCCATGACACCTTCCTCGCCGCGGAGTACTCGCACCCCGGCGACAACATCCCTCCGATCCTCGCCGTGGCCCAGCACAAGGGCGTCGATGGAAGGGATCTCATCAGCGGCATCGCCACCGGCTACGAGATCCAGGTCGACCTGGTCAAGGGCATGTGCCTGCACGAGCACAAGATCGACCACGTCGCCCACCTCGGCCCCTCCGCGGCCGCCGGCATCGGAACGCTGCTCCACCTGCCCACGGAGGTCACCTTCCAGGCGATCCAGCAGGCCCTGCACGTGACCACCGCGACCCGCCAGTCCCGCAAGGGCGAGATCTCCTCCTGGAAGGCCTACGCTCCGGCCTTCGCCGGGAAGATGGCCGTCGAAGCCGTTGACCGGGCGATGCGCGGCGAAGGCGCCCCGAACCCGATCTACGAAGGCGCCGACGGCTTCATCGCCTGGATCCTCTCGGGCCCCGAAGCCCGCTACACGATCCCCCTGCCGGGCAAGGGCGAGTCCAAGCGCGCCATCCTCGACACCTACACCAAGGAGCACTCGGCCGAGTACCAGGCCCAGGCGCTCATCGACCTCGCTCGCAAGCTCGGCGGAGAGATCGAGGACCTGTCGACGATCAAGCGGATCGTCATCCACACCTCCCACCACACCCACAACGTCATCGGCACCGGGGCGAACGATCCGCAGAAGATGGATCCTGGTGCCAGCCGGGAGACCCTCGACCACTCGATCATGTACATCTTCGCGGTCGCCATGGAGGACCGCGGCTGGCACCACGAGGACTCCTACGCCCCCGAGCGCGCCTCCCGCCCCGAGACCGTCGCCCTGTGGCACAAGATCGAGACCACCGAGGACAAGGAGTGGACCCGCCGCTACCACTCGACCGATCCGAACGAGAAGGCCTTCGGCGGACGCGTGGAGATCGAGTTCGAGGACGGCTCCACCCTCGTCGACGAGATCGCCGTCGCCGACGCCCACCCCTTCGGCGCCCGCCCCTTCGTCCGCGCCAACTACATCGAGAAGTTCCGGACCCTGACCGCGGGCATCCTCGCCGAGGCGGAGGCGAATCGGTTCCTCGACCTCGCCGAGAATCTTCCGAACCTCGACGCCCAGGGAGTTGCCGAGCTCAGCTTCACCGTCGACGGACTCGAGCACACCGGCTCGAAGGGCATCTTCTGATGCTGGGCGCGACGACGACAGCCGCCGAACGGAGGGTGAAATTCCGCGAGCTGCTGGCCGGAAATGAGATCGCCGCGTTCCCCGGCGCCATCAACCCGATCAACGCTCAGATCATCGAGCAGATCGGCTTCGAGGGCGTCTACATCTCCGGCGGTGCGTTCTCCGCAGCACAGGGCCTGCCCGACATCGGGCTGACCACGCTCACCGAGGTGGCCGACCACGGACGCGCCATCGCGCGGGTGACGAACCTGCCGACCTTCATCGACGCCGACACCGGCTGGGGTGAGGCGATGAACGTCGCCCGCACCGTCCAGGAGTTCGAGGACGCCGGGATCTCGGGGATGCACCTCGAGGATCAGGTCAACCCCAAGCGCTGCGGCCACCTCGACGGCAAGGAGGTCGTCACCGTCGCCGAGATGACCAAGCGCATCGCAGCCGCGGTGAAGGGACGGCGGGATGAGAACTTCGTCATCTGCGCCCGGACCGACTCCCGGGCCGGTGAGGGCCTCGAGGCCGCGATCGACCGCGCCAAGGCCTACGCCGACGCCGGGGCGGACATGATCTTCCCGGAGGCCATGGCCGATCTCGGCGAGTTCGAGCGGTTCGCCTCGAGCGTCGACGTGCCGATCCTGGCGAACATGACCGAATTCGGCAAGAGCGAGCTCTTCACCACCGAACAGCTCGCCAACGCCGGCGTCAAGCTCGTCATCTACCCGGTCACGACCCTGCGCCTGGCTATGGGCGCCATCAAGTCGGGGCTGCAGACGATCCGGGACAAGGGCACCCAGGTGGACCTGCTCGAGGGAATGCAGACCCGAGCCGACCTCTACGACACCATCGACTACGCGTCCTACAGCGAATTCGATGCAGCCGTTTTCAACTTCTCACAGGAGGGTCACCAGTGACCGAAGAAATCAAGAAGGGCCTGGCCGGCGTCGTCGTCGACACCACGGCCGTCTCCAAAGTCGTTCAGGAGACCAACTCCCTGACCTACCGCGGCTATCCCGTCCAGGAACTCGCCGCCAAGCGCCGGTTCGAGGACGTCGCGTACCTGATCTGGAACGGCGAACTGCCGACCGAATCGCAGCTCGAGGAGTTCAAGGCGCGCGAACGCTCCCAGCGGGCCATCGACGAGCGCCTCGTCCAGCTCATCCTCGACCTGCCGAAGGACTGCCACCCGATGCACGTCGTGCAGACGGCCGTGGCCTACCTCGGTGCCGTCGACCCCGAGGCCGACACCGAGGGTGAGGAGGCGAACCTCGCCAAGGCCGAGCGCCTCTACGCACACCTGCCGACGATCGTCGCCATCGACCACCGCCGTCGCCACGGACTCGAGCCGATCGCGCCGAGTGCGGACCTCGACTACGCGGAGAACTTCTTCCACATGGTCTTCGGCGAGGTTCCGGCCGAGGAGGTCGTGCGCTGCTTCGACATCTCGATGATCCTCTACGCCGAGCACTCGTTCAACGCCTCGACGTTCACCACCCGCGTCATCACCTCGACGACCTCGGACCTGTACTCCGCCGTCGCCGGCGGCGTCGGCGCGCTCAAGGGACCCCTGCACGGCGGTGCCAACGAAGCCGTGATGGCGATGCTCGAGGAGATCGGCACCGCCGACAAGGCCTCCGCCTGGATCGACAAGGCGCTGGCGGAGAAGAAGAAGATCATGGGCTTCGGCCACCGGGTGTACAAGAACGGCGACTCCCGGGTGCCGACGATGCGCAAGGCCTTCGAGGACATGGTCGAGGTCAAGGGTGCAACCGACCTGCTCGACCTCTACAACACCTTCGAGGAGGACTTCGTCTCCCGGAAGGGCATCTACCCGAACCTCGACTACCCCTCGGGACCGGCCTACCACCTGATGGGCTTCGACACCGAGCAGTTCACCCCGATCTTCGTCATGGCCCGCATCACCGGCTGGACCGCCCACATCATGGAGCAGCAGGCGTCGAACGCCCTGATCCGCCCGTTGAGCGCCTACGACGGCGAAGACCAGCGTGAGGTTCCCGCCGAGCGGGGCTGAGGAGGTTCACGCATGACCGGTCACGGTTCCTTCCGTCCGGTCGATCTCGAGGGTTTCGACTTCACCGTCATCGGTGGGGTCGGGACCCTCGTCCTCGATCGGCCCGAGAAGCGCAATTCTCTGTCGCGGGCGATGTGGCGGCAGCTGCCGGAGATCATCGCCGGCGTCGACGCCGACGACTCGATCGGGGCGCTCGTGATCACCGGAGCCGGCGGGCACTTCTCCGCAGGTTCCGACATCGCCGACCTCAACGTGCCCCTGGCCGACTTTTGGGAGCTCAACTCCACCGCCGAGGCGGCTGTTGCGAATGCGCGGACCGTGACGATCGCGGCGATCGAGGGCAGCTGCGTGGGCGGCGGCACCGAGATCGCCGCCGCCTGCGATATCCGCATCGCCGCTGAGGGTTCGATCTTCGGGGTCACCGCGGCGAAGCTCGGTCTCGTCTACCCGCCCGGACCGACGGATCGGCTGGCCGCCGTGCTGGGGAAGTCGTGGGCCAGGTACCTGCTGGTGACGGCGTCGATCGTGCCGTTCGAGCAGATGGAGCGCCTCGGCTTCTTCCACCAGGTCTCCTCCGCTCCCCGGGAAGCGGCACAGGAGCTGGGGGAGCGGATCGTCGGCCTGTCCCGGCTCAGCCAGACCGGTGCGAAAGCGGTGCTGAACGGTGAGTTGAGGGAGACCGGGCTCGCCCAGGCGGAGCTGCCCGGTGAGCCGAGGGAAGAGCGGTTCAGCCCGCCCGAGTGGCTCGACGCCGCCTACCGCTCCGAGATCACCCGCGGCCAGGACGCCTTCTTCGCCAAACGCGCACCCGAGTTCGGCTTCCACGCCACGGATTGGCGCAACAGGTGACGGCGCTCGGTCGCCCGCTGCTCGACCGCGAGGCCTCGGCGGTGAGGTTAAACTGAGCAGATGCGCCTAGCAGTCCTGGACATCGGATCCAACAGCGTTCACCTCCTCGTCGTCGACGCCCATGTCGGTGCCCCGCCGCTGCCGGCGACCTCGCACAAAGAGGTCCTGCGGCTGGCCGAGTACCTCGACGAGAACGGGGCGATCGACGACTACGGTCAGCAGCGGCTGCACAGCTTCATCGCCGAGGCCGTCGAGATCGCCGAGGACCAGGGCTCGGAGCAGATCCTCGCCTTCGCCACCTCGGCGATCAGGGACGCCCCCAACGGACTCGAGCTCATCGAAGCGATCAACCGGCAGCTCGGAGTGACGCTCAACGTGATGTCGGGCAAGGACGAGGCCCGGGTGACGTTCCTCGCCGCCCGCCGCTGGTTCGGCTGGTCGGCGGGCAAGATCCTGCTGCTCGACATCGGCGGCGGCTCACTCGAAATCGCTGCCGGTCAGGACGAGTACCCGCAGGCCGCGGCGTCCGTGCCGCTGGGTGCGGGACGCACCTACTCCGACTTCATCCCCGACCCGCTGCCCAGCCCCGACGACATCCACCGCCTGCGCAAGCACGCGCGGTCGCAGATCGGCCGGATCGCCGGGGACATCAACCGGGTCGGCAGACCCGACCAGGTCGTCGGCTCCTCCAAGACGTTCCGGTCGCTGGCCCGCATCGCCGGTGCCGCACCCAGCGGCGACGGGATCTACGCCCCGCGCAAACTCTTCCGCCGCGATCTGGCCGGGATCATCGACACCCTGGCCGCCCGCACCCCGGAGGAGCGGGCGACGCTGCCCGGAGTCTCCGAAGCCAGGGCCGGGCAGGTGCTGGCCGGGGCGATCGTCGCCGAGGCGGCCTTCACGATCTTCGACGTCAGCGTCATGAGTATCTCGCCGTGGGCTCTGCGCGAGGGCATCATCATGCGCAAGCTCGACCTGCTCGACTCGGCGGAGGCCACCTCGGCGATGCGCAGTGAGCGGGTCATGACCACGTGAGGAACGACGAGCTCGCCCCGGCCTCCCGCGCCGCCGCACTCGCGGCGCTGGCGGCGACCACCCCGGACGACCCCCTCGACGTGTTCGTCGTCGGCGGTGGGGTGACGGGAGCCGGAGCCGCCTTCGACGCCGCCACCCGGGAACTGCAGGTCGGCGTCGTCGATGCTCACGACTGGGCGTCGGGCACCTCGTCGCGGTCGTCGAAGCTCATGCACGGCGGACTGCGCTACCTCGAGATGCTCGACTTCAAACTCGTCGCGGAGGCCCTGCGGGAGCGCGATCTCCTGCTCACCCGGACGGCCCCTCACCTCGTCGAACCCGTCGCCTTCGTGTTCCCCTTCGAGAACCGCTTCATCGACCGCGCATTCATCGGCTCCGGGGTGCTCCTCTACGACACGATGGCGACCCGCCCCGGTCGGAAGCGAGCCGTGCCCCTCCACCGGCACCTGAGCCGCAAGGCCCTGGCCGCCCACGTCCCCGGCTTGGCCGAGGACGCCGCCGTCGGAGCCCTCGAATACTACGACGCGAAGGTCGACGACGCCCGGTTCGTCATGACCCTCGTCCGTTCGGCAGTCAGCTTCGGCGCCCGCGCGGCCAACCATGTGCGCGTCATCGACTACCTCCACTCCGGTGAACGGGTGAGCGGCGTGCGCGCACGTGACGAGCTCACCGGCGAGGAGTTCGACATCCACTCCCGGCGCACGATCCTGGCCGGGGGAGTCTGGACCGAGGAGCAGCAGGACCTGGCGAAAGCCGACTCCGGGCTGACTGTGCTCGCCTCGAAGGGCATCCACATCACCGTCGCCCAGGAGAGGATCAGCGCCGCCCCGAACACCGGCATCATCTCGAAGACTGAGAAGTCCGTCCTCTTCATCATCCCCTGGGACGGCTATTGGGTGATCGGAACCACCGACACCCCGTGGGAGGAGGACGTCGACGCCCCCGTCGCGACCGCCGCCGACATCGACTACGTACTCGACCACGCGAACGCGGTCCTGCGCGAGAAGCTCGATCGCGACGACGTGATCGGCGTCTACGCCGGCCTGCGGCCCCTGCTGCAGTCGGTGGTCAGGGACGGGGTCGCCTCGACCAAGGTCTCGCGCGAGCACACGGTGATGGAGGTCGAGCCGGGACTCGCGGCGATCGCCGGCGGGAAGTTCACCACCTACCGGGTGATGGCCGAGGACGTCGTCGACTTCGTCCTCGGGGACGAGGCGGCCGAACGGCCCACACTCACGGAGACGGTGCCCCTCCTCGGCGCCCAGGGGGTGGCCTCCCTGCGCCGCCGGCAGGCCGAGATCGCCGGCCGGTACGGCCTCGACGAGGATCGGGTCAAGCGGCTGATCCGTCGCTACGGAACCCTGGTCGAGACCGTCCTCGACCTCATCGAGACCCATCCCGAACTTGCCCGCCCCCTCCCCGGGGCCGAGCGGTATCTGGGCGCCGAAGCCCACTACGCAGCGGCCGCCGAGGGGGCAGTCCACCTCGGCGACGTCCTGGAGCGGCGGATGCGCCTGAACTACGAGGTGCGGGACCGGGGGAAGGCCGCCGCCGAGGCGGTCGCCGAGATCATCGCCCCCGTCCTCGGCTGGGACGCCGAGACCCGGCAGCGGGAGGTGGGCGCATTCCGAGCCCATGTCGACGCCCAGCTGGCGGCCGAGAAGACCCGCGACGATGCCTCCGCCGCGGCGCTGGTGACCGCTACACTGCGACAGTAGACACCAGACAGTGGACAGCGGACGGCGACGACAGGGGAGTCAGCGCCAACACGACAGGGAGAAGACGCGGTGATCCAGGAGAAGTACATCCTCGCCATCGATCAGGGCACCACCTCGTCGCGGGCCATCGTCTTCGACCACGACGGGCAGATCGTGTCGGTCGGGCAGCTCGAGCACGAGCAGATCCTGCCCCGCGCGGGCTGGGTCGAACACGACCCGGTCGAGATCATCGACAACACGAACGAGGCGATCGGACAGGCGCTGACCCGGGCCAAGATCAACCGGCACCAGCTCGTTGGGGTCGGGATCACCAACCAGCGCGAGACCACCGTGGTATGGAACCGGAGAACTGGCGAACCCGTGTACAACGCGATCGTCTGGCAGGACACCCGCACGCAGAGGATCTGCGAGGAGCTGGGAGGCGATGCCGGCGCCGATCGGTTCAAGGACCGGGTCGGTCTGCCGCTGGCCACCTACTTCGCCGGCCCGAAGGTGAAGTGGATCCTCGACAACGTCGACGGTGCGCGCGCCGCCGCCGAGGCGGGTGAGCTGCTCTTCGGGACCATGGACTCCTGGGTGATCTGGAACCTCACCGGCGGGGTGAGCGGCGGCCTGCACGTCACCGACGTCACCAACGCCTCCCGGACGATGCTGATGAACATCGACACCCTCGACTGGAACCACGACATCGCCGCGGAGATGGGCATTCCCGGGTCGATGCTCCCGGAGATCCGGTCCTGCTCCGAGGTCTACGGCTACGGGGCGAAGAACGGGTTGCTCATCGACACCCCCATCTGCGGCATCCTCGGCGACCAGCAGGCGGCGACCTTCGGGCAGGCCTGCTTCGAGAAGGGGCAGGCGAAGAACACCTACGGCACCGGCAACTTCATGCTCATCAACACCGGCACCGAACCCGTGCCCAGTGAGAACGGACTGCTCACGACGGTGGCGTACAAGCTCGGCGACGAGGAGGCGGTCTACGCCCTCGAAGGGTCGATCGCGGTCACCGGCTCCCTCGTCCAATGGCTGCGGGACAACCTCGGGATCATCAGCGAATCCGCCGAGGTCGAGATGCTCGCGAAGCGGGTCGGGGACAACGGGGGCTGCTACATCGTGCCGGCGTTCTCCGGCCTCTTCGCCCCGCACTGGGAGTCCGACGCCCGTGGCGTCATCGTCGGGCTGACCCGCTACGTCAACCGGAACCACATCGCCCGGGCCGCCCTGGAATCGGTGGCGTTCCAATCCCTGGAGGTGCTCGAGGCGATGAACCGCGACTCGGGCGTCGAACTCACCGAGCTCAAGGTCGACGGGGGCATGGTCGGCAACGAGACGCTCATGCAGTTCCAGGCCGACCTCCTCGGCGTGCCGGTGATCCGACCCCAGGTCGTCGAGACCACGGCGCTGGGCGCGGCCTACGCCGCCGGCATCGCCGTGAAGTACTGGGAGGGTGAGGACGATGTGCGGGCGAACTGGGCCGAGGGGCGGCGGTGGCTGCCGCAGATGGACGCCGAGAGCGTCGCCCGCACCCGCCGGCTGTGGACGAAGGCCGTGGAGAAGTCGAAGGGCTGGGTCGACGAGGACGTCGAGGAGCTCCAAGGCTGACGCGCATCGCCGGACGCGCTCGCGGGGATTAAAATAGGCGACGTGAGCAAGTCAAAGCGCAAGGTTTTCACCGCCAAGAACTCGGCGCGGTCCAATTCGCGCCGACACCGGGAGTATTTCGCCAACCGCGCGGTGTACGAGCACGAGGTTCACCACATCTCCGACCATCCGATCCGGATCGGCCTCTCCAGCTCCTCGGTCTCCCCGATGACCGTGGAGGAGACGTTCACCCAGGCCGCGGCGCTCGGCTACGACGGCGTCGAGATCATGGTCACCCACAACGCCGAGACCCGCGACGTCGACCTGATCACCGGCCTCGCCGCCGACACCGGCCTCGAGGTGATGTCCATTCACGCGCCGACTCTGCTCTTCCTGCCCCGCGTCCTGCACAAGGACCATTGGGAGAAGCTGCGGATCACCGCCAACCTCGCCAAGGACGTCGGGGCCACCACCGTGGTGCTCCATCCGCCGTTCCGCTGGCAGGGCGAGTACGCGAGGGGGTTCGTCGACGGGGTCCGGCAGGTGTCCGAGGAGACCGGGATCGTCCTGGCGGTGGAGAACATGTATCCCTGGCGCGCAGGACTGCGCGAGATCCTCGTCTACTACCCCGATTGGAACCCGCTCGACGAGGACTACGACGCGATGACCTTCGACTTCTCCCATGCCTCGACGGCGGGGATGAACGCCGTGGAGACGGTCAAGGAGATCTTCGACCGTCTCCGCCATGTCCATCTCACCGACGGCTCGGGATCCCTCAAGGACGAACATCTCGTGCCCGGCACCGGGAACATGCCGGTCGCCGAAACCCTGCAGTACCTCGCCAAGCACAACTGGTCGGGTGATATCGTCGTCGAGGTCAACACCCGGTTCGTGGCCAAGAAGGCGACCCGGGAGCAGATGTTGGCGGACTCGCTGGCATTCGCGAAGCGGCATCTGGGCCTCAACGGGCCTCCCGACGCGCACCGCAGTCACGTCAGCACACGCAAGTCGAGCCCGGCGAACAGGCCGGATCCGAAAGGAATCTGATTTGACCATCATCGCCTCCATCGGCACGGGAAACATGGGCAGAGCCCTCCTCACGGGGATCCTCGACCACGACCCGGGCCTCGACGTCCGCGCCACCACCAACTCGTCCGCTTCCGCGCAGGCCCTGTCGAGCGACCTCCCGAACGCGGCGATCACCTCGGTGGAGGAGGATCCGGAGGCCAACCGGAAGGCCGCCACCGGCGCTGACTTCATCTTCCTCGGCGTCAAGCCGTGGATGATGGCCGAGACCGTGCGCGACCTCGCTCCCGCGCTCTCACCCGACACCGTGCTCGTGTCGATGGCCGCCGGGGTCGCCACAGCCGACCTCCAGCGGCTCGCTCCGGGCAGCCCCATCGTGCGGATCATGCCGAACACGCCCAGTGCGATCGGCCACGGCGTCATCGCCCTGGCCCCCGACGACTCCGTCACCGAGGCGAACGCGTCGACCCTGCAGGAGCTCCTGTCCGGTGCCGGCCTCGTCGTTCCGATGCCGGAATCCGACATCCCCGCCATGACCGGGATCTCCGGGTCCGGGGTCGCCTACTTCTTCCTCCTCGCCGAGGCGATGATCGACGCCGGAGTGAAGCTGGGGCTGAGCGAGGAGACCGCCAAGCAGATGGTCGTCGCCACCGCCGACGGCGCAGGTCGACTGATGACGCACAACCCGGACCCCGCGTCGCTGCGCAAGTCCGTGAGCAGCAAGGGAGGGACGACGCTGGCCGCCCTCGACACGTTCATCGACTCCGGGATCTTCTCCATCGCCGAGGCGGCGGTGAAGGCCGCCGCGGACCGCTCCCTGGAGATGGAGGCCGAGAACGCAGCCTCGGTCGGCTGAGCTCGGGCTGACCTGCGCTCCTGCTCAGGGCAGGACGCCGACGGCCCTCGCGCGGGAGACGGCCTCGTGCCGGGTTCCCGCGCTGAGCTTGACCATCGCCGTGTTGAGGTAGGACTTCACCGTCGACTCGCGCAGTCCGAGCGCCTCGGCGATGCGGCCGTTGGGCCAGCCCAGGGCCACGTGGGAGAGGATGTCGACCTCTCGCGGTGAGAGCCGCACCGATGGGGCGGTCGCCGGCTCGGGACCGGCAGCTTGCGCGGCGAGGATGTCGGCCAGTCGGCTCTCGACCGCGGCCAGCCTGTCCCGGGTCTGGTCGTCGATGACGCCGGACCTGATCGCACGCAGCTCGGCATAGGTGTGACGCAGCGCCTCCCGGCTCGAGGTGTCGAGACCCGCGTGCAGGTCGGCCGCACGCGCCGGAGGCGCAGTCGCGACGGGACGGCCCAGGCGGCCGAGGTCCTCCGACAGCTGCCGGACGCGGCGCACGAGGTCGCCCGTGTGCGGGGCTGCGACGTCGAAGCCCATTCGGTGACCGCAGTAGACCATCCCGGTGACCTCGCCCCCGTAGAGGGTGGGCACAGCGATGAGCACTTCGATCCCCTCGCCGAGGATCTCTTCGTCGTAATGATGAGTGATGTACGGGTCGACGCCGTAGTCCCTGGTCAGCTGAGGCGTGCCTTCGGTCATCGCACGACCGCCCAGTCCCTTGCCGGTTCCGACGATGAGCTGGCCGAGGCGGCCGTCGTTGCCGCCGGCCACCGCTTCGACCGACACAGCGCCCTCTTCGACCATTCCGCCGAAGACGACGTCCCCGGTTCCGGCACGATGAAGGGACTCGATCGCCTCGGCGAACAGTCGGCGGGATTCGGCCTTCAGCGCCCGATCCTCTTTCGTCATGGCAGGCATGCGTCCGAGATTACCAACTTTCGGAGGTATTCGTTGAGACCGCTTGACGGTTAGCTGGAGCTCAAGTGACACGAGTCACACGCACTCTGCGGATACGCGAATGGAGAAACAACGATGTCCGACCATGCCCGCGCTCCCATCGATTTCCTCGCCGAGGAGGAGAATCCGGAGTTCAAAGCGCTCAAACGCAAGAGATTCTCGATCGTCGTCCCACTGTCGATCGCGTTCCTCGCCTGGTACTTCCTGTACGTCATTCTCAGCACCTACGCCCACGACTTCATGTCGACGAAAGTCGTGGGACTCATCAACGTCGGGTTGATCCTCGGGCTGCTGCAGTTCGTCTCGACCTTTGCCATCACGATGTTCTACGTCTCGTTCGCCAACAACAAGCTCGATCCTCCCGCAGCGGAGATCCGCGACCGGCTCGAACGCGAATCCGAGGGAGTTCAGCCATGACTCTGACAGCCAGCCTCGTCTCCCAGGCGACGACCGAGGTCGAGAACAACCCGGTTCTCAACATCGCGATCTTCGCCGCTTTCGTCGCGGTCACGATGTTCATCGTCCTGCGTGCGAGCAGGAACAACAAGACCGCTTCCGACTACTACGCCGGCGGTCGGTCGTTCACCGGCCCGCAGAACGGTTTCGCGATCGCCGGTGACTACCTCTCGGCGGCATCGTTCCTCGGCATCTGCGGTGCGATCGCGGTCAACGGCTACGACGGATTCCTCTATTCGATCGGCTTCCTCGTCGCCTGGCTGGTGGCGCTCCTGCTCGTCGCGGAGCTGATGCGCAACACCGGCAAGTTCACCATGGCCGATGTGCTCTCCTTCCGTCTCAAACAGCGTCCGGTCCGGATGGCCGCCGCGATCTCGACCCTGGCGGTGTGCTTCTTCTATCTCCTGGCGCAGATGGCCGGCGCCGGCGGTCTCGTCTCCCTGCTCATGGGCATCGACAGCAAGCTCGGACAGTCGCTCGTCATCGCCGTCGTCGGCACGCTGATGATCATCTACGTCCTCGTCGGCGGAATGAAGGGCACCACCTGGGTGCAGATCGTCAAGGCGATCCTGCTCATCCTCGGCGCCGCGGCAATGACGGTGTGGGTGCTCGCCCTCAACGGATTCAACCTCTCGACGCTGCTCGGGGCGGCAGTGGACAACGCGGCTGCGGGGGTGGGCGAAGGCGTCCTCAACCCCGGGCTGCAGTACGGCGCGAACCCGCTCGACTTCATCTCCCTGGCGCTGGCGCTGGTGCTCGGCACCGCCGGTCTCCCGCATGTGCTCATGCGCTTCTACACCGTGCCCACGGCCAAGGAGGCCAGGCGGTCCGTCGTCTGGGCGATCTGGCTCATCGGTGCGTTCTACCTCTTCACCCTCGTGCTCGGCTACGGTGCGGCGGCTCTCGTCGGCGCCGAGACGATCAAGAACGCTCCCGGCGGAGTGAACTCCGCGGCACCGCTGCTGGCGCTCTACCTCGGCGGGCCGATCCTCATGGGCTTCATCTCGGCGGTCGCGTTCGCGACGATCCTCGCGGTGGTGGCGGGGCTGGCGATCACAGCGGCGGCGTCGTTCGCCCATGACATCTACGCCAACTACATGAAGAAGGGCAAGGTCGAGGACCCCGACGCGGAGGTGAAGATCGCGCGCCGGACCGTCATTGTCATCGGTGCCGTGGCCATCATCGGCGGCATCGGCGTGCAGGGGCAGAACATCGCGTTCCTCGTCGCGCTCGCCTTCGCCGTGGCCGCGAGTGCGAACCTGCCGACGATCATCTACTCGCTGTTCTGGAAGCGGTTCACGACCCGCGGGGCCGTGTGGTCGATCTACGGCGGACTCGGCGCGGCGGTCCTGCTCATCGCGTTCTCGCCCGTCGTCTCCGGCAATCCCGACGCGATGATCCCGGGCGCCGACTTCGTCCTCTTCCCGCTGAAGAACCCCGGCATCATCTCGATCCCGCTCGGGTTCATCCTCGGTTGGCTCGGGTCGGTCACCGACCGGACCATCGAGAGCCCGGAGCTGGCCGCCGAGATGGACGTCCGCGCCCACACCGGCTTCGGCGCCGAGAAGGCCGTCGAGCACTAGACCGGCGGGCGGCTTCGCGGCGCGGTCCGGCGGCGCCGGCAGTGTGATCGATTCACCCTGCCGGTGCCGCCGCGACTCGCTTTCGTCCCGCCCGCCGAGCCGAAGCGACTTGTCAACGAAGCGAGCTGCCTTCAGTGATGCCGAAGCAAACTGTCAACGAAGCGAACTGTCCTCACGGATGCCGAAGCGAACTGCCCTCACGGATGCCGAATCCGGCAGTCAGAAGAGGTCTCGACAGGGAGAAGTTCGGCGGTGACTCGTTCCTGCAAGCGGAAGTAGAACTGCCAATGACAAGTGTTTGCAAAAATCACGTCTCGGTACGAAGTTGGAACAGCGACGAACCTCTGAGCGCCCTATGTCGGGAAATCAGCGTCCGATATGCCTTCGGAGCTCGGGTGCCTGATTGAAGAGGATGGTGGCGAAGCGCTCCAGGTCGATGGTGTCGTCGAAGCCGAAGCGAAGAACCCTATAGTCGAGCGACGTCAGGGCATTGTGCTGGGCGGCTTCCTTCCGCATCAGGGCGAAGCCGTTGTGCACGTACTTGGTCGTGCCGTCGATGAACAGGATCGTCCCTGTTTCTCGGTGCATGAAGTCGACTCGTGCGATCCATCGGCTCCCCTCGAAGACGTCGACCTGTGGTTCGAACCCGACGATTCTCAGCATCCTCAGATTCAGTGCGCATCGGCTCTCCGCGTAGCTCTCCGAGCGGGAATCCGCGCTGTCGAGGAGCTGAAGTGCGCGTTGCTGTCCTTTGCGCAGACGCAGCGCGACCGGCCGCATACTGCGTTCGATCACGGCCCTGGTCCGGTCGGCGATATCCGAGGGGTAGCCGCGTCGTGCTGCACGATCGGCGGCTTCCGCGCTGCTAAATACGAGCAGGCGTACGACATGTTCGATCGCGGGATAGGCAGCGGTCTCGCCGATCTGGGCGATCAGTTCAAGCGATGCCCTCGTCGAGGTGGTCACCCGCATCTTGCCCACTGTGACGACGTCCGACTCATCGATGCGCTGAACGCGCCTCTTCACCAGCGGTCCGGACGAATGCGAAGTCGGATGAGCCACGAATATGTGATTGAGAGCAGGGCGGAACAGAGGCAGATCGTGTAGGACCGCCGCTGTCAGCCCGAAGAGGACATCGTCCGCGTTGTAGTGCGGGTATGACGACGCTTTGAGTTTGTACAGCAGTGCCGCATATTCGAAGTCGAACGCATTCTCACGAGCACGATGTTCCTCGTTGATCCGGAGCCATTCGGCGTCGGTTGCGAACTGTCGGAGCCGGGTATGGCGTGGGTCGGCGCACATTCTGACGACGGTGTAGACACCGTAGGAGAGCTTGAGCAGGCAGCACCCGAGGGCTTGTCTGATGATCGGGCTCGGCACTCCCGCGGCATTGAGCTCTCGGGTGGCGACGACGTTGTACATGCTGTCCATGTTCGACGATTCTCAGATGGCTGCGAACCGCTCGCATGAGGCCTGTGGAACGTTGCAGTTCTTCCACAGCCCGATCGCGCATAAGTCGAAACGGTCTCCACAGCATGCGATGTCCAACTCCGAAGAAAATCGGCTGTCGCCCCGGCTGCCGTATGGAGGACCGTCATAACGTTCTTCGGCCGTTGGGCATCGAGCCGGTCTTCAGTCCACATGTTTCCACGCGCAAGTCCGCTTCGAGACCGCTTGCGCGCCCGAGCGATTCGGCGAACCAGCTCCGCCGCGATCTGTTGCGCTCCTTCACTGGGACCAGCTGCTCGGTCGGCAGATCGGTTGCTCGAGGAGCACCTCGGCCCGCGGCAGCTGGGAATCAGAAATCATTTCGACAGGAACTTGTCGCTGTCGAAGCAATCTCTGTCTCCCAAATTGCGGGGCGGCCAGATTTCTCGCTGGAGAATTGACTTCTGATTGACGATTTGAGGAAAGCCTGCCGACAGAATGCGCACCGCCGCCAGCCCGCAGCGCCCCGCCGCCAGCCCGCGGCGCCCCGCCGCCGACTCGCGGCGGTGCCCGTTACGGCCTTCCGGCGAAGCGGCCGAGCAGCTCGACATGGCCCGCGACGATGAGCAGGTCCTGCTTGCCCACGCGGGTCGTGGGCTCGGCGTAGGTGAAGTCGCGGCCCGGGCTCTTGATGCCGACGATCGTCACGCCGTACTTGTCGCGCACCTTCGATTCGCCCAGGGTGAATCCCTGGATCTCGCGCGGGGGCCGCATCTTGACCACCGCGAAGTGGCCCTCGTCGAACTCGATGTACTCCATCATCCGAGAGCTCACGAGGTGGGCGACGCGGGTGCCGGCATCCGACTCGGGGTAGAGGACGTGATGGGCGCCGATACGGTGGAGGATCTTGCCGTGCGAGGGGGAGATCGCCTTGGCCCACACCTGGCCGACGCCGAGGTCGACGAGGTTGGCCGTCGTGAGCACACTGTCCTCGATCGAGGTGCCGATGCCCACCACGGCGGTGGAGAAGTCGCCCGCGCCCACCTGCCGCAGTGCCTCGATGTTCGTGGAATCCGCCTCGACGACGTGGGTGAGCTTCCCGCTCCATTCCTTGACCAGCTCGGCGCTGTGCTCGATCGCCATCACCTCGCGGCCCAGCCGGGTCAGGGTTGCCGCAGTCGCGGAACCGAACCGGCCGAGTCCGATGACCAGGATGGAGGAGTGTTCGCTAGCCAACGACGGGCCTTTCTTCGGGGTAGCGGTACAGGCGCATGGAGTCCTGCATCGACAGGGCTGCCGCCAGTGTAATCGTACCGAGCCGCCCGATCAGCATGAGGACGGACAGACAGTACAGCCCTGATTCGGGCGCTGCGGCCGACACCCCGGAGCTCAAGCCCACGGTGCCGAACGCCGAGATCACCTCGAACAGCACCATGTCGAGCGGCTCCTCGCTGATCTGCAGCATGATCAGGGTGCCGACGAAGACGATCGTGGCGCCGGCGAGGAGGATCGAGATCGAGAGCTTGATCGTCGATTCGGTCAGGCGCCGGCCGAACACGTGCACGTCCTGCATGCCCCGGGCTTCGGTGTAGGCCGCGAGGACGAGCACGGCCACGGTCGTGACCTTGATTCCGCCGGCCGTCGACGACGAGCCGCCGCCGATGAACATCATCAGGTCCATGAGCAGGTGCGAGGACTGATTCATGTCCGCGACGTCCATCGTCGAGAACCCGCCCGAGCGCGGCATCACCGACATGAAGAGGACTTCGACGAACGTATGGCCGGCGTTCTTGTCCCCGAGGGTGGCCGGGTTCGACGATTCGAAGAGCAGCAGCAGCAGCATCCCGACCACCAGCACTGCCGTGGTGGTGGTCAGCGTCAGCTTCGTGTGCAGATCCCAGCGGCTGGGACGGTTCCAGTGCATGGCGACCATGAGCACCACCGGGAAGCCCAGGGCCCCGACGAACACCCCGAGCATGATCAGGGACAGGATCCACGGGTCGTCGGCGAAGTAGGCCGCCCCGCCCGGGTGGATCGTGAACCCGGCGTTGTTGAACGCGGAGATCGCATAGAACACGGAGTACCAGAGCGCATCCCCGACGCTCTCACCGCGGAAGAGGAACCGCGGGAAGAGGAGGACGGCGATGATCGCCTCGGCGGTGAGGATCGTGAACACGACCGTCTTCAGCAGGGTGCCGACCTGCCCCAGATTGAGCGCCGAGGTGGCCTGCTGTGCGATGAGACGCTGCCTGACGCCGAGGCGACGGGAGACCGCCATGCCCAGCAGCGAGGCGAGGGTGAGGATTCCGAGTCCGCCGACCTGGATGCCGGCGGTGATGACCGAGATCCCGAAGTCGGACCAGTACTCCTCGGTGACCACGGGTGTCAGTCCGGTGACGCAGACGGCGGAGACCGCGACGAACACCGCGTTGGCGATGTGCTTCGACTGCGAGACGGAGTCGGGGTCGCGCATGCTCGCCGGCAGGATCAGCAGGATCGCGAAGAGCGCCACCACCCCGACGAACGACCCGATCGCCAGACGGGCGGGGGAGGCCACAGCCAGCTGGTCGACGACGTCGCGCACCCAGCGACCGGGACGCAGCACCCGGTCCCAGGTCAATTGGGAATTCTTGGACACAGACTCCATGGTAGAACGGCAGCCGCCGAAGCCGGGCCACCCGAGTCGGGCGATCCGCCGCGGACGAACCCCGACGGGCCGGGCGATCCGCACCTGCCGGACCCCGGTGGGCGCGGCCGATTGCGCCGGGGCCCAGTGAGCTGCACCATACCCGACACCGGACGTATAGCATTGGCGGCATGGCGAATCGCGATGTGTACGTCGTCTGGGACGAGGCGGTGACCGGGTACGACTTCGGCCCCACGCACCCCATGCACCCCCTGAGGCTCGACCTCACAGCCCGATTGGCCATGGACTTCGGGCTCTTCGACTTAGGCAACGTCCATGTTCAGCCGGTCGGCCCGATCGACGAGGGCAAGCTCGCCCGCATCCACGACGCCGACTACATCGCAGCGGTGCGGCAGGCCGGCGCCCCCGAGGGACTCGACGCCGAGGATTCCGCGAAGTACGGGATCGGGTCCGAGGACGTCCCGAGCTTCGAGAACATGCACACCGCCTCGGCGATGCTCTTCCAGGGGTCCGTCGACGCAGCGTGCGCCATCATCGGCGGCGACTACGACCGGGCGGTGAACTTCAGCGGCGGGATGCACCATGCGATGCCCGGCAGCGCGAGCGGATTCTGCGTCTACAACGACATCGCCGGCGCGATCACCGAATTCCTCGACGCCGGTTACGAACGCATCGCCTACATCGACCTTGACGCCCACCACGGGGACGGGCCGGAGAAGATCTTCTGGGACGACCCCCGGGTACTGACGATCTCGCTGCACGAATCCGGCAAGTACCTGTTCCCCGGCTCGGGGTTCCCCGCCGACATCGGGGGGCTGCGAGCGGCCGCCTCGGCGGCGAACATCGCCCTGCCGCCGCGCACCGGCGACGCGGACTGGCTGCGCGCCTTCGACGCGACCGTCCCCGCCCTCGTCCGCGAGTTCGCCCCACAGGTCATCGTCTCCCAGCACGGCTGCGACGGGCACCGGATGGACCCGCTCACCCATATGCGGCTGAGCGTCGACGGGATGCGGGTGGCCACCGGTTGGGTGCGCGACCTCGCCGCCGAGCACTGCGGTGGGAAGTGGCTGGCGACCGGGGGAGGGGGCTACGCGATCCTCGATGTGGTGCCCCGCGCCTGGACGAACCTCGTCGCGATCGCCACCGGCGCCGACATCGACCCCGGATCCCCGATCCCGGGCCGGTGGGCCCATTACGCCCAGACGACGACGGGGCGGGAGGCGCCGCTGTCGATGACCGACGGCTTCGACGGGGACTTCACGGCCTGGTCGGGCGGCTTCGACCCCGAATCCGAGCTCGACCGTGCGGTGATGGCGACGCGGAAGAACCTGTTCCCGTTCTTCGGCCTCGACCCCTACTTCGACTGACGCCGACCCCTGTTTCGGCTGAGGTCGCGGGCGAAGTCGAGGCGGTGCACAGTCGATTCGGACACAGTTTTGGGAAAGCAAGGGACCAAGCGATAGAATTGCACGGTTAGTTCAATGGGTGGGCATGCGATGTTCACCTCCACCGACAATTGCAAGGGGTACCCGCGTGGGCTCAGTTATCAAGAAGCGACGCAAGCGCATGTCGAAGAAGAAGCATCGCAAGCTGCTTCGCAAGACTCGTCACCAGCGTCGCAACAAGAAGTAAGACCGGCAACGGTCCTACCTCCCCGCTCGAATCTGATTTCGGCGGGGTTTGTTGTCACCTGAGGAGGAGTGCGCAGTGGTCGAGCTGACGTTCCTGACTCGAGCCGACTGCCATCTGTGCGAGGTCGCAAGGACCTCGATCGCCGAGGTGGTCGCGGGCAGGCAGGTCGCCGTGACGGAGATCGACATCGACTCCGATGAGGCCCTTGCGGATCAGTACGGCTGGGACATCCCGGTGGTGCTGCTGAACGGTCGGCAGCACAGTTTCCACCGCGTCGAGTCAGACAGGCTGTCCCGAGCCTTGGAAGCGCTCGGCGTGTGACGCCGTGCGCCTCAGACCGAGTGAAGGAGTGACACGCATCAGTGGGCGAGATTCTGTCCGCCAACGGTATTGACGGTGTCGTTCGCAAGGACGTGCCGGACAGCGTCATCTCTCGACTCCCGATTTACCTGCAGTCGGTCGAGACCTTCACCACGGCGGGCCGCTCCACCGTCTCCTCGGAGGCGTTGGCGGCCCGCAGCGGTGTGTCCTCGTCGATCCTGCGCAAGGACCTCTCCCACCTCGGCGGCTCCGGCCGGCGCGGGGTGGGCTACTCATGCGCGGACCTGGCCGCCACCCTGCGGTCCTTCCTCGGTGTCGACCGGGCCCGGACCGTGGCGATCATCGGCGCCGGGCGGCTCGGCTCGGCTCTGGCCGACTACGCCGGATTCCGCCGCCGCGGACTCGACCTCATCGCGATCTTCGACGTCGACGAGGCCAAGATCGGCACGACGATCGGCACCCTGCCGGTCTCGGCGATGAGCGACCTCGACACGTGGCCGCAGCCCATCGACCTCGTGGTCATGGCCACACCCGCCTCCGCGGCTCCCGCCGCCACCGCTCGCGCGGTGGCGGCGGGCGTGCGGGGGATCCTGAACTTCGCACCCACCGTGCTCGACGTCCCGGACTCAGTCCGCGTGCATCAGGTCGATCTGGCCAGTGAGCTGCAAGTACTTGCGTATTATTCAGCGCTCGATTCGGTTGAGCTCGATCCAGTTGAGGAGCACAAGAATTGACTCTCTTGGTTCTGGGGATTTCCCATCATTCCGCCCCGATCGACATGCTGGATGCGCTCGCATTCGGTGCCGATGAGGTCGCCGGACTGCGCAGCAGCGCCCTGGCCGGCAGCAACATCGAGGGCCTCGCGGTGCTCTCGACCTGCAACCGGCTCGAGCTGATCGCCGACGTCACGGCATTCCACGGGGGACTCGCCGACCTCGGCGGCGCCCTGGTGGCCGCAATCGGCCGGGAATGGCACGACATCGCCGGCCACTTCTACGCCCACTACGAAGTCCAGGCGCTCGAGCACCTGCTCAAGGTCGCCTGCGGCCTCGATTCGATGGCCATCGGCGAGGCCCAGATCCTCGGGCAGCTGCGTGCGACCTTCACCGACGCGATGTCCGCGGGCGCGCTGACCTCCGAGCTCTCCCACGCCCTCCAGCAGTCTCTGCGGGTCGGCAAGAGAGCGCACTCGGAGACCGGGCTCGACGACGTCGCCCGGTCCCTGTTCAGCGCCGCCCTCGAAGCGGCGGAGTCCCACATCGGGTCCCTGCGCGCCGCCAACGCACTGGTCATCGGCGCCGGTGCGATGTCGGGTCTGGTCGTCTCGGGCCTGCACCGGGAGGGAGTCAACCACATCACGGTTCTCAACCGGACGGTGGACAAGGCCGAACGCCTCGTCGCCGAGGTGGGTGGCCGCGCCCGGGCTCTGACCCCGCGGTCACTGGCGGAGGAGATCGCCTCGGCGGACATCATCGTCTCCTGCACCGGCGCCCGCGGCGTCGTCGTCACCCGCGACGACATCGTCGCCGGCCTGTCGCAGGACCCCAAGGGCGCCGCGGACAAGGCGTTCGTCGACCTCGCCCTGCCCCATGACATCGACCCCACCGTGCGCGAGTTCCAGAACGTGGTCCTGCTCGGACTGGGGGAGATCCGCAATCTCCTGAAGAACTCTCACCGTTCCCGCGACGCCGAGGTCGTCGACGCCGTCTCCGCCGTCCGCGGCATCATCGACGAGGAGCTGGGCAAGCTCCAGACCGGGGCGAAGGAACGCGCCGTGGCCCCGATGGTCACCGCCCTGCGCACCCACGCCAAGGACGTGCTGGCCGCGGAGGCCGGGAGGCTGGAGAAGAAGATCGGCGAACACGTCGATGACAAGGTCTTCGCCGAGATCCGCAAGTCCCTGCACCGAGTGGCGGAGAAGCTCATCCACACCCCGACCGTCAAGGTCAAGGAACTGGCTGTCACGGAGACCGACGTCGACTATGCTCAGGCACTGATGCAGCTCTTCGACCTGCCCACCATCAAGGCCGCGCATTCGATCAGCAAGCCGGAGACGAAGGTCGCCACGGCGTCCAGCTCCGAGCACATCGAGGCCGACGGCCTCCACCCCGTGGCCGATCACACCCTCGACATCGTCGAACCCGAGCACTACTCGGGCCGGACGGTCCGGCTCGGGACCCGCCGCTCGCAGCTGGCCCGGTCGCAGTCGACGGCCATCGCGAACCAGCTGGCGGCCCTGACCGGGTGGCGAGTCGAGATCGTCGAAGTCGTCACCGAGGGTGACGTCAACATGTCGCCCCTGGCCGGGTTCGGCGGCACCGGAGTCTTCGTCTCCGCCGTTCGCCAGGCCCTCCACCAGGGCACCATCGACATCGCTGTGCACTCGCTCAAGGATCTGCCCACGACTCCCGAGGCCGGGATCCAGCTGGCCGCAGTGCCGCCCCGGGTCGACCCCGCCGATGTGCTCATCGGTCGCGACGGACTCGGACTGGCCGACCTGCCCGCGGGCAGCGTCGTCGGAACCGGCTCGCCGCGCCGCGCGGTGCAGCTGCGGGCGGCTCGTCCCGACATCGAGGTCCGCGGAGTCCGCGGCAACGTCGACACCCGCATCGCGCACGTCCGCGAGGGCCGCCTCGACGCCGTCGTCCTCGCCGCCGCAGGCGTCCGCCGGATCGGCCGCCTCGCCGAGGCGACCGACCAGCTCGACTTCGACACCATGCTTCCCGCCCCCGGGCAGGGCGCTCTGGCCGTCGAGACCCGGTCCGCGGCCAGTCCCTACTCCCAGGACGAGAAGGTCCTCGCCGCCGATGTGGAGATCCGGGCCGCACTGATGAAGCTCCACGACGAAGCGACCGACCTCGCCGTGACGTGCGAACGGGCGATCCTGTCCCGCGCCGAAGCCGGCTGCTCGGCCCCGATCGGCGCGCTCGCGGTGATTGAGGGTCACGAACTCGTCGTCGACGCCGTGATGGCCGACGACGAGGGACACCTGGCCCGGACGAGGAAGAGCATGGAGCTGCCGGTCGTGCCCGGAGTCGATCTGACAGGCACCGAGCATCAGCTGTCGATCGGCGGCAAGGAACTCGCCCGCGTCGCCGATGAGCTCGGCACTCTCGCCGCCGAGGACCTGCTCCGCCGTCTCGGCATCGACCCCGCACAGACCTCTGCGCATCTGACTCCGGTGAAGAAAGCGCAGGAACAGGTATGACGGTGGCAACAGGACAGGTCCAGCCGCGGCGGCTGCTGCCTGCTTCGCCGCGCGTCGTGTTCATCGGCAGCGGACCCGGAGAGGCGGGCCTGATGACGATGCGCGGGGCCGACCTGCTGGCCTCGGCCGAACTCGTCGTCTACGACGCCGACGTCCACTCCGAGATCGTCACCGCCTATGTCACCCAGGCCGCCGAGGTGGTCGAGGCCACGAGCCTGGGCGCCTCCGCCTCGACGCGCGGGCGCAGGCTCGTCGAGCTCGCCCGCCCCGACCGGACGGTGGTGCGGCTGAGTTCCGACGACGGCCTCCTCTTCACCACCACCACCGCGGAGGCCGCCGTGTGCAGGAAGGCCGGCGTGGAGGTCGAGATCGTGCCCGGAGTCGGTCTCTCGGCGGCGACCGCCGCCTACACGGGCACCGCGCTGACGACGAACCGGGTCCGGTCCCTGCGCTTCGTCGAGGCCGGACCGCAGACGCACGTCGACGTGTCGAAGCACCGCAACACCACCCATGTGCTCACGGGCACCGCCGATGAGATCGGGCAGGCGATCGCGGCACTGCTCGCCGACGGCTGGAAAGAGGAGACGAAGGTCCTGCTGGGGTGGGGGATCTCGACCACGGAGCAGACGACGATCGACACGAACCTGGGACAGGCGATGTCCTCGGCCTTCGCCGAGGCCACGGGGAATCGGATGGTGATGATCATGGGACAGGGAGTCGAATCCCGCGGGGACCTCTCCTGGTTCGAGACGAAGCCGCTCTTCGGCTGGCAGGTCCTGATCCCGCGGACCAAGGAACAGGGCACCTCCACCGCCGAGGCGCTGGCTGAGCTGGGTGCGGTCGGCACAGTCGTGCCGACGATCGCCGTCCAGCCCCCGCGCACGCCCACGCAGATGGAGAAGGCGATCCGCGGACTCGTCGACGGCGACTACGAATGGGTCGGCTTCACCTCGGTGAACGCGGTCCGCGCCGTGCGCATGTGGTTCGAGGACTTCGGCCTCGACTCCCGCTCGCTCTCGGGAGTGAAGATCGCCGCCGTCGGCGGCGCCACCGCGGCCTCCCTGTCCGACTGGGGGATCACCCCCGACCTGGTGCCCGCCGGTGAGCACTCGGCCCGCGGGCTCGCAGCCGAATGGCCCGACTACGTCCCGGACATCGACCCGATGAACCGGGTCCTGCTGCCGCGTGCCGACATCGCCACCGAGGTGCTGGTGGCGGGCCTGCTCGAGAGGGGGTGGGACGTCGAAGACGTCACCGCCTACCGCACCGTGCGCGCCTCCCCGCCGCCGGCCCCCATCCGGGAGGCCATCAAGGCCGGCGACTTCGACGCCTTCCTGTTCACATCCTCCTCGACGGTGCGCAACCTCGTCGGCATCGCCGGCAAGCCCGCTCCCACCTCGGTGATCTGCTGCATCGGACCGGCCACGGCCAACACCGCCGCCGAACACGGGCTGCGCGTCGACGTGCTGGCGAAGGAGGCCAACCTCACCTCGCTCATCGACGGTCTGGTCGAATTCGCCCAGCTCTCGCGCGCCGACGATCTGGCCGCCGGCGCCACCCCGATGCGTCCCAGCCAGAAGCGCCGCAGAAAGAAGGCCTGAGATGACTCTCGTCCCCGGGACCGTCCGTCCCCGCCGACTGCGCACGAGCCCCGCGCTGCGCAGGCTCGTGTCCGAGGTGCGCCTGCACCCGGCCGACCTCATCCTGCCGATGTTCGTCAAGGAGACTCTGAGTGAGCCCGCGCCCCTGACCGGCATGCCCGGGGTCGTCCAGCACACCCTCGACTCCCTGCTCACCGCCGCCGAGGAGGCCGTGGCCGCCGGGGTCGGCGGACTCATGCTCTTCGGCATCCCCGAGCACAAGGACGAGACGGGATCACAGGCCGACGCCCCCGAGGGGATCCTCAACCGCGCGATCAGGCAACTGCACTCCCACCTCGGCGAGGACACGGTCATCATGGCCGACCTCTGCCTCGACGAGTTCACCTCCCACGGCCACTGCGGGGTGCTCGACGCGCGCGGCGGAGTCGACAACGACGCCACCCTGGACCGCTACGCCTCGATGGCCGTGGCGCAGGCGAAGGCCGGAGCCCACGTCATCGGCCTGTCCGGGATGATGGACGCCCAGGTCGGCGTCTGCCGCGACGCCCTCGATGCGGCCGGATTCCCCGACGTCGTCATCATGGGCTACACCGCGAAGTACGCCTCGGCGTTCTACGGCCCCTTCCGCGAAGCCGTGGACTCGGAGCTCAAGGGCGACCGCCTGACCTATCAGCAGGATCCCGCGAACGGACGGGAGGCGCTGCGCGAGCTCGACCTCGACCTGGCCGAAGGCGCCGACATCGTCATGGTCAAACCCGGACTGCCCTACCTCGACGTCCTCGCCGAGGTGGCCGCCGAATCTCCCGTGCCCGTGTGGACCTACCAGGTCTCCGGCGAGTACGCGATGATCGAATTCGCCGCGGCAGCAGGGGCCATCGACCGCGAACGCGCCATCGACGAATCCCTCATCGCCTTCAAACGCGCCGGCGCCGACGCGATCCTCACCTACTGGGCCACCGAGGTCGCCCAGCGTCTGCACGGGACCGCCGGGGCAGGTCCGGCCGGGACAGAGCGATGACGGAGCCGCAGTGGCTGAGCCGGGACGAGCAGCTGGCCTGGCGCAGCTTCCTCACCGGCAGCGAACTCCTCTCCATCGCCCTCGACAGGGAGCTGCGGGAGCAGCACGGCATCGGGATGCCCGAATACGAGATCCTTGTGCGGCTGTCCGAGCACGAGGACCACACGATGCGCATGGCGCTGCTCGCCACCGACACCACGATGTCGCGCTCCCGCCTGACCCACTGCGTGGCCCGGATGGAGAAGCGCGGACTGCTGAGACGGGTCCCGATCGCCGAGGACGGACGCGGAGTCAACTGCGTCATGACCGAGGCCGGCTGGGACCTGCTGCGGAGCTGCGCCCCCGACCACGTCGAGAGCGTGCGCCACCACCTCGTCGATTTGCTCGACGCGGACGAGATGGCGACACTGGGTCGCATATTCGACAAGGTCACGACCCACCTGCGAAACCAGGGCATGACCCAGATGCACGACAAGGTCACGACCCACCTGCGAACTGAGGAGACACCATGACGGAGACAGCACAGTCGGCCGCACTGTTCGATCGCGCCGAGCGCGTCATCCCCGGGGGAGTGAACTCGCCCGTGCGCGCGTTCAAGGCCGTCGGAGGCACCCCGCGGTTCATCGCCTCGGCGGAGGGGGCGTGGCTGCGCGACGTCGACGGCAACGAGTACATCGACCTCATCGGCTCGTGGGGACCGATGATCCTCGGCCACTCCCGCCCCGAGGTGCTCGCCGCCGTCCAGGACGCCGCCGGACGTGGGTTCTCCTTCGGCACCCCGTCCGCGGGGGAGGTGGAACTCGCCGAGGAGATCGTGTCCCGCATCGAGCCCGTCGACCAGGTGCGGCTCGTGTCCTCGGGAACCGAGGCGACGATGAGCGCCATCCGCCTGGCCCGCGGCTTCACCGGCCGGGCGAAGATCGTCAAGTTCGCCGGCTGCTACCACGGGCACGTGGACTCTCTGCTCGCGCAGGCCGGGTCCGGACTGGCCACCTTCTCCCTGCCCGACACCCCGGGGGTGACCGGCGCCCAGGCGCAGGACACCATTGTCGTCGACTACAACGACGCCGAAGCGCTGGAGGCGGTGTTCGCCGAGCACGGTGACGAGATCGCCTGCGTCATCACCGAGGCCAGCCCCGGCAACATGGGCGTCGTGCCACCCCGTGACGGCTTCACCAACACCATCCGCCGCCTGACCAAGGCCCACGGCGCACTGATGATCAGCGACGAGGTGATGACCGGCTTCCGCGTCTCCGCCGCGGGCTGGTACGGCCACGAGTCGCAGACCCTGGGCTACCCCGACGGGCCCGCCGACCTGTTCACCTTCGGCAAGGTGATGGGCGGCGGCTTCCCGGCCGCTGCCTTCGGCGGCCGCGCCGAGGTGATGGCCCACCTGGCCCCGGCAGGTCCCGTCTACCAGGCCGGCACCCTGTCGGGGAACCCCGTGGCGACCGCTGCGGGGCTGACGACGCTGAAGCTGACGCGAGAGCTCGACGTCTACTCCCACATCGAACGGGCGGCCGACGTGCTGCGGCCCGCTGTCGCCGCAAGCCTGGAGGCCGAGGGCGTCGCCCACGTCATCCAGTCCGCCAACTCGATGTTCTCCGTCTTCTTCACCGACCGCGAGGTCACCAACTACGACGACGCCCGGGCGCAGAACGTCGGCCAGTACTCGGCGTTCTTCAACTCGATGCTCGATCAGGGCATCCACATGCCGCCGAGCGCCTTCGAGGCCTGGTTCCTGTCGCTGGCCCACACCGATGAGATCCTCGAGAGGATCATCGCGGCCCTGCCCGCGGCGGCCGCCGCTGCCGCCGCGGCCGGCGCCGGCTCGGGGGGTCGGTCATGAGCGTCATCCATCTGGTGCGCCACGGCGAGGTCGACAACCCAGACCGGGTTCTCTACGGCCGGCTGCCGAACTTCGGTCTGACCGAACGCGGGCACGAGATGGCCCGTCGGGTCGGGGAGCACTTCGCCACCGCCGACAAAGCGCCCGTCGAACTCGTGTGCTCGCCCCTGGAGCGGGCGCAGCAGACGATCGCGCCCCTGCAGGAGCGGCTCGACCTGCCGGTGTTCACCGACGACCGGGTGATCGAGGCGGCGAACTCCTTCCAGGGCCAGCAGGTCAACAGCCGGCGGCTGGCCGCCCCGAAGAACCTCATGCGCCTGTACAACCCGTTCACCCCGTCCTGGGGCGAGCCCTACAAGCAGATCGTGCTGCGGATGTCTGCGGCGATGGCGAGCCTGCGAGCGAAGCTCGAGGCCCACGGCCCCGAGGCCGAAGGCGTCATCGTCACCCACCAGCTGCCGATCTGGATGACCCGGCTCTCCGCCGAGGGGCGCTCGCTCTTCCACGACCCGCGCCGGCGGGAGTGCGACCTGGCGTCTGTCACGACTTTCACATTCGACTCCTCCACACTGGTGTCCGTGAGTTACGAGAGCATCTGCCCCGATCTGCAGCCCGATCAAGCGGTGGCGGGGGCATGAATCGGCGCACACTTCTGAGCACCGGACTGATCGGCGGTGCGGCCCTTCTGCTCACCGCCTGCAGCGAGAACGACGAACTGGCCTCCCAGGCCGGGTCCGACCAGGGCTATGTCTCCGGTTCCGGAGTCGTCTCCCAGGTGCCGAAGGACAAGCGCGGCGAACCCCTGGAGCTTGAGTTCACGACCCTGGACGGCAAGGAGATGTCCCTGGCCGATCTGCGGCCCACCCCTGTGGTCATCAACCTCTGGTACGCGGCCTGCCCGCCGTGCCGGAAGGAGGCGCCGGCGCTCAAGGCACTCGCCGATGAGTTCGGTCAGAAGGTGCAGTTCATCGGCGTCAACGTCCGCGATCAGGAGGCTGCGGCCGGCGCGTTCATCTCCAACTACCAGATCCCCTATCCCAATATGCTCGACACGAGCGGGGACATGGTGGCGCTGCTGTCCGGCGTCCTGCCCCCGCAGGCCACCCCCTCGACCGTGGTCCTCGACGCCGAGGGGCGGGCCGCGGCCCGCGTCGTCGGTGAGGTCGACGAGTCGACTCTGCGCGGTCTCATCGAGGATGTGCAGGCCTAGGTGACGGGGCTCGGTTCGCAGTTCGCAGGGCTCGTGCTCGGCGGCCCGCTGCTGCTGGCGGCGGGAGCGGCGGCGCTGGCGGGACTGGTGTCCTTCCTCTCACCCTGCGTGCTGCCGCTGGTCCCCGGCTACGTCGGCTACGTCACAGGCCTCAGCGGATCCTCGCTCAAAGACAAGGAGACCTGGCGCGTCGTCGTCGGCATCGCCCTGTTCGTGCTCGGCTTCACGATCGTGTTCGTGGCCCTGGGCACAGCGTTCTCCGCGCTCGGCGCGCTGTTCTCCCAATGGCAGGGCATCCTCATCCGGGTGCTCGGCGTCGTCGTCATCATCGCCGGCTTCGTCTTCATGGGCGGCATCGGCCTGCTCCAGTCCGAACACCGCATCCACGCCAGACCCAAGGCGGGACTGTGGGGCGCGCCGCTGCTCGGCGCGACCTTCGCCCTGGGCTGGGCCCCCTGCGTGGGTCCGACTCTGTCGGCGGTGCTCAGCCTGTCGGTCAGCTTCGGCTCCGACGGCACGATCTGGCGCGGTGCCCTGCTCGCGTTCGTCTACTGCCTCGGCCTCGGGGTGCCGTTCATCCTCCTCGCCCTGGCGATTCACAAAGGCGCCGGCCGCCTGACCTGGGTTCGAGAACATCAGACCGCGATCGTGCGGACCGGGGGAGTGCTGCTCATCATCCTCGGCGCCATCATGGCCTCCGGTCTGTGGACACTGTGGCTGACCACCCTGCAGGGTGCGATCAGCGGATTCGAAGTGGTGATCTAGTGGACAAATCGACGGCGACCCAGCCGCAGCTGGGCTTCTTCGGCATGTGCCGATGGGCCTGGCGGCAGCTGACCACGATGCGGGTGGCCCTCATCCTGCTCCTCATCCTCGCGCTGGCCGCGATCCCCGGCTCCCTCCTGCCGCAGCGGATCCAGGACCCGGGACGCGTCACCCGCTTCCTCGAGGACAACGGCGCCTGGGGGCAGTTCCTCGACACCATCCAGATGTTCGACGTCTACTCGTCGATCTGGTTCTCCTCCATCTATCTCCTCCTCATGATCTCCCTCGTCGGGTGCGTGATCCCGCGCTCGGCCCAGCATTGGAAGGCGATGCGCTCGGCACCGCCCAAGGCGCCGAGGCGGTTGGGGCGGATGCCTGGATACGTGGCGTTCACCTCGGCGACGGATTCGCAGGAGTTCCTCGACACCGCGCAGACGCGCCTGCGCAAGCTCGGCTACCGGACCGCCCGCCACGGCGACCACGTCGCCGCGGAACGCGGCTACCTGCGGGAGACGGGCAACCTCGTCTTCCACATCTCCCTGCTGGTGGCGACGCTGACGATGGCAATCGGCTCACTGTTCGGCTATCAGGGGCAGCGGATCCTCATCGAGGGCGACACCTTCACGAACTCCCTGGTCGCCTACGATTCCTTCGAACCGGGCGCGTACTACGACCCGGACACCCTGCCCGACTTCCGCCTCACCCTCGACAAGTTCACCTCGGCGTTCGACGCGGACTCACCCGGCGCCCAGTTCGGGCAGCCACGGGTCTTCGAAGCCGAGGTGACCACGACAGTCGACGGCCGGAGCGAGAACCACACCCTCAAGGTCAACGAACCCGTCCGGGTCGGCGGGACCGGCGTGTACCTGACCGGCAACGGCTACGCCCCGGAGGTCACCGTCAGGGACGCGACCGGAAAGGTCGTCCAGTCGGGGCCGACGGTGTTCGTGCCGGACGGAGGTCCCGGCTACACCTCGGAGGGCGTCATCAAGGTGCCCGACGCGGCAGGCACGCAGATGGGCTTCGTCGGGGTGTTCCTGCCCACGGCGACGCAGAACGACAAGGGTGAGCTGGTCTCGAGCTTCGCCGAGCTGCGCAATCCCTACCTGGTGATGAGCGGGTACACGGGGGACCTGGGACTCGATTCCGGGGTTCCGCAATCGGTGTACACCCTCGAAGCCGACTCGATGACCCAGATGACGGACGCGAGCGGCGAACCGCTCGTCCTGGAGCTGGGCGTCGGCCAGACGCAGCAGCTGCCGAACGGCGGTTCGGTCACGTTCGACGGGGTCAAGCGCTACGTTGCGGTCGACATCTCGCAGGATCCGACCCAGGGCCTCATGCTCGTCAGCGCGATCTGCGTGCTGCTCGGTCTGGGACTGTCGCTGTTCGTCCCGCGCAGGCGGATGTGGGTCCGGGTCGCCGACGGCCGAGTCGAAGTCGCGGCGCTGGCCCGAGGCGAGGACCCGATGGTTGAGCGGGCCGCGAAGGACCTCGCTGCGGACCTGCGGGATGGAGGGCCCGCCTCGGCGGAGGATTCGAGGACTTCTACTACCGGGAGTAGAATTGCCTCCGAACGTGATTGAGTCGGCGAATGCCGAGTCGGCGAACGGGACCGAGCGCGATCGAACGCAAGTGATCCGGAGGACTAATGGACGTCAACACTGACCTCGCGATGTGGTCGAATCAGCTCATCGTCTCGGCGATGATCGTCTACGCGATCGCGATGATCGCCTACGCGTTCGACCTCTTCGGCGGGCGGGAGCTAAAGCAGAGCGAAGTCACGTCGGCCGAGTCGAAGCCGTTGAGCGTGCGCCGGACGAGCCGGAAGACGGCCACCGCCGTGCTCGACGCCCCGGACACCGCGACCGGCGGTTCGGACGACACCGGTTCGGACGACGCCGCCTCGAGACACGGCGCCGAGCGGGCCCGGCGCGCTGCCCGCGTCGGCACCTCTCTGCTCGTCCTCGCCGCCCTGCTGCACGTCGCGGCGGTGCTCACCCGAGCGCTGTCGGTGATGCGGGTGCCGTGGGGCAACATGATGGAGTACATCCTCACCGCCACCGCGATCACCGTCGTCGTCTATCTCATCGTCAACATCCGCAAGGACGTCCGCTACCTGGGAACCTTCGTGGCCGGTGGGGTGCTGCTGTCCCTGGGGCTGTCGATCACGGTCTTCTACACTCCCGCCGCGCAGCTGATCCCGGCGCTGCAGTCGTACTGGATCGCCATCCACGTGCCCATCGCCATCCTCTCGACGGCGCTGCTCTACATCTCGGCCATCCTCGCGGTGTTCCAGATCCTCAAGGCCCGCTACGAGGACCGGGCGCCGAAGTGGCTGCGCTTCACCAAACGCCTGCCCGCGAGCACGGACATCGAGCGCGTCTCGTACACGATCGCCGCGGTCGGATTCATCACCTGGACGTTCACCCTCATCGCCGGCGCGATCTGGGCCGAGGTCGCCTGGAGCCGCTACTGGGGCTGGGACTCGAAGGAGATCTGGACGTTCGTCGTCTGGGTCGTCTACGCGGCGTACCTGCACGCCAGGGCCACCCGCGGCTGGGGCCCGACGAAGGTGGCGGTGCTCAACCTCATCGGCATCGCCTCGGTGATCTTCAACTTCACCGTCGTCAACGTCTACTTCAACGGCCTGCATTCGTACTCGGGGCTGTAACGGGCGACAGTGTGGGTGGCGTGGGCGGCCCTGCGCGACTCGCACGCCCGCCTCGGCGGCCCCGCTGGCCTGATGTCGCCCGCTGGCTGGCGGCTCGCTGACCGGCGTCCCGCTGGCCCGCTGCAGCCCCTGGCTGCTGACTCTCGCACGGCACACAACTGAGCGCTATTCACACCATTGCAATGATGTGAATAGCGCTCAGCTGTGTGTGCTGCCTATGCAGAAGCGCTGCCCATGCAGACTCTCTGAGGAGTGGGGAAACGAAACCGTCAGCCTGCCTGGCCGCGGCCCTCGCCCTTGGTTCCTTCCGAGCCGTGCTCGTCCGGCCCGTCGTCGGTGGTGCTGTCCTCACCCTGCGACTCGTTCTTCTCGGTCGTCTCGGACTCGTCGGTGTTGGCCGTGTCCTCGGGTTCGGGCGTGCGCGGGACGTGCTTGCCGAACTGGACATCACGGGCGACCTTGCGCAGGTAGTCCGGGTCGTCGTCGGGAGCTGTGGGGCCCGAGCGCGGGGGCGTGGTGGGCTTGTCTTCGGTTCCGCGGCCGAACACGTACCAGAGGCCGAAGCCCAGCAGCGGGATGAGAAGGATGATGAGGGCCCAAACGGGTTTGGGCAGGACTCGCACCAAGCCACGGTCGCGCAACAGACAGTCGAACAGTCCGTACAGGGTGATCGCCGCAGCCAAGACGATCCCGGCGATGAGTAGTCGAGCCATGCATCCAGGATAGTCGACGAACCTGAGCAGGAACTCAGCCATCCCATGGGAATACCCCTTGTACCGAGCGGCTAAAATGTATTCAATGCGCAGCTTCTGGATCTACACCCTGGCCCGGCTCGGCATCATCGTCGCCGTCGGCCTGATTCTGTTCCCATTCCTCGGATTCACCCTCGTCATGGCCGTCGCCGCCATCCTGATCGGGGCGCTGCTGAGCTACCTGTTCCTGGGCCGCATGCGAGCACAGGTCGCCGCCGACATCGAGGGCCGCCTGACCCGGCGGGCTCAAGCGAAGAAGCCGAAATCCACCGACGAGGCGACCGAGGACCGCATCGTCGACAACGGCCTCTGACGCTCCCGGCTCAGCGACAGCCCCTCGTCCTCGGAGCGCGGAGGACAGTGCCCGGTCAGACTGCGAACACACAGTCTGCTCAGAGCGAGAGGCCCAGGCCCAGCAGGGCCGCGAAGCACAGGGCTGTCAGCCCTGTCGACTTGATCGGCGGAATCAGGCCCGGCCCGGTTGTTCCCCGCAGTACGATCTTCAGCGGGGACAGGGCGAGCACGAGGGCAAGGACCGCCAAGGCGGCCGCAGGGTGCCCGTCGATGATCGCCAGGGCCAGCAGGGCGAACGGGACGAGCACGAGGGCCGCATAGGCGGTGCGGGCGCCCTCGTCGCCCATCCGCACCGCCAGGGTGATCTTGTTGGCCTCGACGTCCGTGGGAATGTCGCGGAGGTTGTTGACCATGAGCACCGCCGAGGCGAGGCAGCCGATCGCCACGGCCCCGGCCCATCCGCTCAGGCTGAGGTTTCCGACCTGCATCCACATGGTGCCGAGGGTGGCGACGAGGCCGAAGAAGATGAACACGAAGACCTCACCCAGGCCCATGTACCCGTAGGGCTTCTTCCCACCCGTGTAGAACCAGGCCGCGGCGACGGCTGCCGCTCCCACGGCCAGGAACCACCAGGCCTGAGAGAGGATGACCAGGGCGAGACCGGCGACACCGGCGATGCCGAAGAAGATGAATGCCGCCTTCTTGACCGCGGCCGGTTCCGCCAGACCTGAGGCGGTCAGGCGTAGCGGGCCGACGCGCTCGTCATCCGTGCCTCGGATGCCGTCGGAGTAGTCATTGGCGAAGTTCGACCCGATCTGCAGGCTGAGCGAGACGATGAGCGCCAGCAGGGCCTTGAACAGGATCAGGCCGAGTGAGTGCGTGTGGCCGTTCTTCGTGAAGTCCCCGATGATGAAGGCCGAGAGTCCGCCGACGCTTCCGATCGCCGCCCCGGTGCCGATGAGGACGGGAGCGATCGCCAACGGCAAGGTACGAAGACGGGCTCCGGAGAGCCATTGCGCAGCACTGGCCATGGGTGTCGAGGCCTTCCTTGGACGAAGAGAACCGTCTCATAGTACAGATGGATCATCGTCAACGGTATTCGACAGCTCGGCCGCCTCGTTCGCAGCCAGAACCGCTGCCGCCCGACGGTCGGGCTTGCCGATCGAGCGGAGGGGGATCTCGGGCACCACGAACACGAGATGCGGCAGGAACTGACCCTGGGAGCGGGTCGCGAACGCATTGAGATGCCTGGCCCGGGACCGCGGGTCCCGCGGCAGACCTGCGGCTTCCGCGACACTCTCAGCGGCTTCCGCGGCGAGTCGGACGAGGGCGACGACCCGCTGCCCCCACTCGTCGTCGGGCACCGAGGTGACGAGCACCTCGGCGATGGCATGGTTCTGCCACGATCTCAGCAGCTCAGTCTCCAGGGCATGCGGGGAGACGTTGGTGCCGCCGGAGACGATGATGTCGTCGGCGCGGCCGAGCACGCTGAGCACGCCGACGTCGAGGCGGCCGAGGTCGCTGGTGTGCATCGTTCGGACACCGTCCTCGACGGTCAGGTCCGAGGAGGCGACCGGTCGGATGAGGCCGTCGTCGGTGAACTCGACATAGGAGTCCGCGACGACGTCGCCGCGCAGGTCGATCGTGCCCGCCTCGGTGATCGTGACGTCGACCCCGTCGAAGGGGACCCCGTCGTAGACGCAGCCGCCGGCGGTCTCGCTCATCCCGTAGGTGCGCACGATCCGCAGTCCCGCTTCCTCGGCCCGGTCGAGGAGCGCCGGCGGCACTGCGGATCCGCCGAGGAGGATCGCATCGATGCCGGCGGCCGCCCGCGTCGCCCGCGGGTCGTCGAGTACGCGGTGCAGCTGGGTCGGGACGAGCGAGGTGTAGCTGGGGCCGGCACTGTCCCGAGCCCAGTCGAGGAGCTGCTCGACGTCGGCGGTGAAGGTCGCCGCCGTGAACCTCGCCGAGGTGGTGCGGATGGGTGCGCGTCCGGCAAGGTGGGCGCGGAATTCGACCTGGAACCCCGCGATGTGGTTGACCGGCAGGGTCAGGTACCAGACTCCTGGGCCGGAGAGGAATCTCTCCGTCGCCCGTGCCGAGGTGGTCAGGGCTTTTGCGGACAGGGCGACGGCTTTGGGCGCCCCGGTCGACCCGGAAGTGCGGAGGATGAGCGCGGGCGGATGCTCGCCTGCGAACGTATGGGAGTCCACCTCGGCGATCGCGCCCTCGCGGGTGCGGGGGAGGACGAGGATCGACCGGCCGTCCAGCGCACGGTCGATGGCGTTCGGCAGGTCCGTCGGGTCGATGCTGTGGTGGGGCATGGGGTCAGTGAACTGCTGGTCAGTAGTACCAGGGGAAGGGGGACCAGTCGGGGTCGCGCTTCTCGAGGAAGGCGTCGCGGCCCTCGACCGCCTCGTCGGTCATGTAGCCCAGGCGGGTCGCCTCCCCGGCGAAGACCTGCTGGCCCATCAGTCCGTCGTCGACGAGGTTGAACGCGAACTTGAGCATGCGCTGTGCGTTGGGGGACTTGCCGAGGATCTCCCGCGCCATGGTCAGTGCCGCGGTCTCGAGCTGTTCGTGGTCGACGACCTCGTTGACGGCACCCATGTCCGCCATCTCCTGTGCGGAGTAGGTGCGGCCGAGGAAGAAGATCTCACGGGCCCTCTTCTGCCCGACGAGCTTGGCGAGGTACGCGGAGCCGTAGCCGGCATCGTAGGAGCCGACATCGGCGTCGGTCTGCTTGAACTTCGCGTGCTGACGGGAGGCGATGGTCATGTCGCAGACGACATGGAGACTGTGCCCACCGCCGGCCGCCCAACCGGGGACGACCGCGATGACGACCTTCGGCATGGTGCGGATGAGGCGCTGGACCTCGAGGATGTGGAGGCGACCGGCGCGGGCGGGATCGACGGATTCGCGGGTCTCACCGCTGGCGTACTGGTAGCCGGAGCGGCCGCGGATGCGCTGGTCGCCGCCGGAGCAGAACGCCCAGCCGCCGTCGCGCTCGCTGGGACCGTTGCCGGTCAGCAGCACGGTCCCGACGTCGGAGGTCTGGCGGGCGTGGTCGAGAGCGCGGTAGAGCTCGTCGACTGTGTGCGGGCGGAAGGCGTTGCGCACCTCCGGACGGTCGAAGGCGATGCGGACGCAGCCGAGGTCGCTGCCGTCGGGATTGACCGCGCGGTGGTAGGTGATGTCGGTGAAGTCGAAGCCGGAGACTTCGCGCCACAGGGTCGGGTCGAAGATGTCTGAAACCGTCATTGCTCCAGCCTATCGCCTGGCCCCGAGCCGATAGGGTGGGGCCATGGCCGAGAGTCTGCCCACGCACATCACCGATCTGCTGCCCCGCTTCCATGTCCTCCGACTGCCGATGGTGACCCGATTCCGTGGAACCACCGAGCGTGAGGTGCTGCTGTTCGAAGGCCCCGACGGATGGGCGGAGTTCTCACCGTTCACCGAGTACAGGGCGCCCGAAGCCTCCCGGTGGCTGCACGCGGCACTCGAATTCGCGGGACTCCTGCCGGGGGACTCGGACGCGGCCCCGCCGTCCGATGGTGGCTCGGCCCCGCCGCTCGAGGATCGCACCTCGGCCCGGCCTCACACCTCGAACAGCATCGAGGTCAACGCCACCCTGCCTGCCTGTCTGGTCGCCGACGTCGAGCAGATCCTCGACCGATACGGCTCGGTCGGGACGGTCAAAGCCAAAGTCGCCGAACATGGCATAGACTCCCTGCCGGAGGACCTGGACCGCCTGCGGGAGTTCCGGCGCCTGTTCCCGACGACGACGCTGCGCCTCGACGCCAATGCCGGCTACTCGCTCACCGAGGCGGAACGGGCGTGCGAGGCATTCGCCGGGTTCGGCCTGCAGTACTTCGAACAGCCGGTGGCCGCGGTCGAGGACATGGCTCGACTGCGGGCCACTCTGTCCGCACAGGAGATCCCCATCGTCCTCGCCGCGGACGAATCGATCCGCAAGGCAGAGGACCCTCTGCGTGTGGCGCAGCTGGGCGCTGCCGAGGTGATCGTGGTCAAAGTGCAGCCTCTCGGAGGAATCGCAACCGCCCGCTCGGTCGTCGAGGCCTGTGGTCTGCCTGCAGTCGTGTCCTCGGCACTCGAGTCCTCGGTGGGCCTGGCGGCGGGAGCGAAGCTGGCGGCGACCCTGCCGGTGACGGAACGCAGCCGGGAGCTGCTCGGGGATTCGCCGGCATGTGGGCTGGGGACGGCCCGACTGTTCGCCGAGGATGTCACGGCGGGTGGACTCAATCCGCGGGACGGCCGCATCCCCGTCACGCGAATCGTCCCGGACCCCGACCGCCTGGAGACGATGGCGGTGGATCCGGGACGCCGCGATTGGTGGTCGAGCCGGCTGCAGGAGTGCTGGACGCACCTGCTCAGCCGGCGGTCATGACCGTGGTCCGACGGTCCTGAGTCAGCCGGCGTTCCTGAGTCAGCCGGCGTTCTTGAGTCAGCCGGCGTTCCTGAGTCAGCCGGCGTTCTTGAGTCAGCCGGCGTTCTTGAGTGCTTCGAGGAAGGACTGCGCAGTGGTCACGGCTGCCTCCTCTTTTCCTTCGGGCGCCAGGTTGACGGCGGAGACGAGATTGTTCCCGGTCCTGCTGGTCACTGTCTCCGTCGTGAAGGCGGGCTGACCGCCGGCCTCCATCGAGGCCCGGACACCGACGCTCTCGTCGGCTCCGTCGACAGTGGCGTCGAAAGTCTCGGAGGTCATGGTCATCTCCATTCCGCTGGCTTTCACGGTGACCTCGCCGCACTTCTCGGTGATCTTGCTCGCCGTCGACAGCTGTTTGGCCGCCGCGTCCTCGTCGGCGAAGCTCGACAGTCCCACGCTCAGCGTGTTGTCGGTTGCGACGCCGGTGACGGTGGTGCCGCCGCTCTGCTGGGAGACGTTGAGGGCGGCCAAGGACAGATCCTTGCACTCGGCGGGGGAGAATTCGGCGCTCTCGAGGGCCTTCATCGCAGTGTTGGCAGCATCGCCGCCCGCGGCGGCATCCATTGCTTTGAAAGTCTTGCCGTCGACCTTCGTCGATTCGATGACCGTGGTGAGCTGTTCCTTGCTCAACTGCGAAGCCTGCGGAGCCGCCGAGGTGGAGGTGCCGGCCTCGGTCTTGTCGCCCGATTCGGCGGGCTTGGAATCGTTGCCGGAGCAGCCGGTCAGGGCCAAGCCGACGACTAGGGCGAAGACTGGGAGTGCGCGTTTCATGGTTGACCTCTCGAAGGTTCGTCAGCCTCGGTCCATCGAGAGGAGCCGCTGCTGGAGCTGTTCTGGGCCGTGCGGCCTTTCTCACTATATTCGCCGTCGAGGCATGCTTCGGACTCCGCGTGTGCCGGTTTCGAAACATTGGGGGCTCCGGCGAGGGGCTCCGTGTCCTCAAGCGATGCGGCCTCAGTCTCCTCCTGTGTCGCGGCGATGCTCACCGTGGTCACCTCATCCTGTCCCACGCTCGAGAAATGCCTCGTCCTCTTGCCGGGAATGATGGGATCATGCATCGCAGCGGCGAGACGGCCCGTGAAGGTCAGGCGTCCCTTCTTGTCGGCCCGTTGAGAGTACTCGTTGGGTCCCAAGGGTCCTGAGACCGAGATGTCGTACTTCATGCCCGGCCGGAACAGCCCCGGGGTGCGGACTCGGAAGCTGCCGGTCCCGGTCAGGGAGAAGCCGGCGGGGCTGACGTCGCCGAACCGCACGATCTGGGCCCGGCGCCGGGAGATCTCGACGCGCCAGCCGTGGATCTCGAACAGGGCATGGCCCGTGAGATAGGAGAACTCGCCACCGTCGGCGATCGCGCGGTCCGAACGGTCGCCTCGGCGCCCGCCTTCTCCCGCGCCTCGGGGGTCGAAGTCTCCCGCACCTCGGCGTTCGCTTTCTCCCGCGCCTCGGCGGTCGAAGTCTCCCGCGCCTCGGCGGCGGACGGACGCGCCGTAGTTGCGGCGGCGCTCCAGCGCACCCAGCCATGCCGCCAATTCGCGCTGCCATGCCGTCCAGTTGTGGAGGCCGCTTGAGCGGGGGAACCACGAGTGCTTGATGCCCAGCTCGCCCAAACGGGCGGCGAAGCGCTCGCCCTGCTGATTGACCATCGTCTCGAGGAGATCGCGATCCTTGGTCTCCGACATGCTTCCCGAACCCGCACTCAGCCAGACGTCGACGTCGTGGAGGTTCTCGGCGAGGCCGTAGGGGGAATTGGCGATCCACTCGCTGCGGTCGGCGACGGGATCGCCGAACAAGGTCATCGCTCTGGCCCCTTCGCGCAGGGCGATGATGTCGAACGCCGGAATGGCCGACAGCGGATCGAGCGGGGAGGAGAATGCGGCGACCGAACCGAAGCGGTCGGGATGCCAGGCGGCGTACTTCATGGCCCCGTAGCCGCCCATCGACAGGCCGGCGAGGAGCTGGTCCTCGCGCTCGAAGCTCACGGAGTACGTCTTCTTCAGGAATTCCGGGATCTCGGCCGTGTGGAAGGTCGGCCAGTCGTGGACGCCGCCGCCGACGGCCAACCGCGAGTACGTGCCGGCACCGCCCTCGGGCATGACGACCAGGTAGGGCAGATCGTCGGTGAGCTCTTCGGCCGCCCCGAAATCCGTCCACGACCGGAAGTCGTCGCCGCCGCCGTGATAGAGATGGATGACGGGGCTGACCTCCTGCGGAACGCCCGGCAGGAGCACCCGGACGCCGACGGTGTGCCCCAGCGCCGGCGAGTAGAGGAAGAACTCGCGGAGCCGGTTCGACAGCTTGCGCTTGTCCCGGATGTGCCACTTCCGGGCCTCCTTGCCACGCGGTTCGGGACCGAGGAAGTCACGATTCTGGTCGCGGGCAGGGTATCTGCCTCTGTGCGAGCGCGCGGCCGTCAGCGTGCGGATGGCTCGTGCCCCCACGGCAAGGAGAATCGATCGACGCATGAGCCGATCGTAGGCATCCAATGTGAACCGCAGGTGAGTAAGTGGTTGAATGACGGGTGATGTCGAATTCGAGCGCAGTGGCGCAGCAGATTGCCCGAGGACTGGTCACGGCTGGAGTCACGGAGGTCGTCTTCGCGCCCGGATCGCGCTCGGCGCCATTGGTCTACGCCCTGGCACCGCTGGCTGAGGCGGGTCTCATCCGCACACACGTCCGCGTCGATGAACGTGATGCCGGGTTCCTCGCCCTGGGGCTGGCCCGAGGACTGCGGGTGAAGGAGGCGCGGCGGCGCGCCTCGGCGGATTCGGATGCGTCCGACCTGCATGAGGCCGGTGAGCGTGCGTCCGACCTGCGTGAGTCCGGCCTGCGTGAGGCCGGTGGAAGTCGCGGTGAGGCTCCTGTGGTCCTGGTGACCACCTCGGGATCGGCGGTGGCGAATCTGCATCCCGCGGTCCTCGAAGCCTCCTACGGTCATCTTCCACTGCTCGCGATCACGGCCGATCGGCCGGCACGACTGCGGGGGACCGGCGCGAATCAGACGCTCGACGATCAGTCGCAGGTGCTCACCGATGTCCGTGCAGCCTTCGATGTGGCTGTCGGCGGTGGATCCCAGGTGGGCTGCGGCAGTGAACTCGGCCGCGGCACCGCCATCGACCGGGTTGTCCATGACCGGGTGCGCGGCGTCGATGAGCTGCTCGCCGAGGCGATCGCCCGTTCCGTCGGACGTGCCGAGACCGGTGCCGGTGGGGAGCGATTGTCCTCCGGTCGCGAACAGCCCGCCGCCGGTCGCCTGCAGGATTCGAGCCGATCACAGCCCGGGCCGGTGCAGTTCAATGTGCAGTTCGATGTTCCGCTGGTGCCGACCGAGGACGAATTGGGCGAGTGGATTGCGGAGATCGAGGAAATGACCGGCGCCGAGGAGTCGCCGGAACATGACCTCGGCTATGACCACGGTCAAGGCCAGGACGGCGGAAAGAGCCAGGACGGGGCAAAGAGCCGGGACGGCGGGAAGAGCCGCCCCCTCGATCGCGGCCGAATCGAAGTGGCGTTGCCCCTCAATTCGACTGTGGGCTCGGGGCCGACTATCGACTCCGAACCGAATGCTGACTCGGGACCGAATGCTGCCGCGGGACCGAATGCTGCCTCGGGAACCAGCGCAGGAACGATCATCGTCGCGGGCGACGCGGCCGGATTCTCCGCTGACCAGCTCATCGAGCTGGCGGAACAGTACGGCATCCCCGTGCTGGCCGAACCGTCAAGCCCACTGACGGCAGCGCGGACATTCGTTCCGCTGCACGATCGAGTGCTCGCCGAACGATCCGACCTCCGTGCAGCCGTCCGAACGGTCCTCGTCCACGGCAAACCCACGCTGACCAGGCCGGTGGCGGCACTGCTGGCCGATGAGACGGTGGATATCCTTCGCCTGCCCGACAACATCGACGAGGTCGAACTCGTCTTGAGCGGTGGTGCGGAGGCCGATCGCGAAGGCGGCGAGAACGCAGATGACCGTCCTCGTTCGTGGCTCGAGGAATGGACAGCTGCCGGCTCGGCGCTCGCCTCGGTCCCGGCTCCTACGGTGGTTGCAGAGATCACAGAGTATCTGGCCGGCTCCGAGATCACTCTGTTCGCGGCCAGTTCGAACACGGTCCGCTACCTCAGCGCCGTCTCCGAGGTGAAAGCCGAGATCCACGCTTCCCGCGGACTGGCCGGTATCGACGGGCTCGTGTCCACGGCAATAGGACTGTCCTTGGCACTCGAGGACACCGTCGTGCTCGTCATCGGCGACATCGCTCTGCTCCACGACGTCGGCGGCCTCCTCACCCCGAGTGATGAGCAAGCCGGCGACGTGGTGATCGTCGTTCTCAACGACGACGGTGGCGCGATCTTCTCCGGGCTCGAACACTCCCAGAACCATGTCACTCCGTATCTGCAGCGGTACTTCACCGTCGGGCACGGCATGGACTTCTCCGACCTGGCCACAGCCTACGGGTGGGACTATTCTCAAGCCTCGAGCTTCGCCGAGTTCGTCACAGCCATCGAAGACACAGCCGCATCGGCAGGGGCGCATCGACGGATCATCGAGATCACATTGGAGCCGCTGGGCCGGGAGTGAGTCAGGCGGCAGGAAGTGCCGGCACCTCAGCCGCTGTCGGCGAAGAGTCTCGAGCGGAGCAGCTCTTCGACGGGGCTCAAGGCATCTGCAGCGCGGCTGTCTGGACCGGCCGGGGACCCCGTTGGCGGCGGAATCTGTCGTGGAGAAGGCGGAATCTGCGGTGGTGGTTGTGCCGATGGCTCCATGAAACCGGCCAATGCTTGGCGCCAATCCCGCTTGCCCGGCGGGCACTCAGGAGATCGGCGGGGCTGCCGCATCTTCGTCACCAAGGGGCGCTTGCTCACGGAGTACCGGCGACCGGTTGGAGTCCGCACGATGAGTCCGACTTCGATCGTTTCGTGCCCCCAGCCCGGATGCTCCTTCGCGAAATTGCAGCTCGCGCAGAGGCCAGAAGCGTTCTCCCAGGTGGTGGGTCCGCCAGCCGCCGCAGGATTGACGTGATCGGCATGCTTGATCGGAGCATCGCACCACGGACTGCGACAGACATCGTCACGGAACACCACCATTCGCCGCAGCAGCCCTGAGAAGACCCGAGCTTTGGACTCCATCCCCACCAGCTGCCCCTCGTGGGGTGTGGTGAACAGGCGACGGAGAAGAACCTGCGCTCTGTTCGCGGCGATGAAGTTCCGGGCTTCCTTCGCGGGCAATGGCCCATACCCGGGCAGCCAGGCGGGCACGGCGCCTCTGGACAGCAGCGATTCGACCTCGATGACGACGTGGACCTCGACCGGCACGTCCTTGGCCTTCGTCAGCCCCGTTGTGCGTTCGACGAGCAGGTCGGCCATCACCTGCGCATGTCTGCGTCCCAAGGCCTTGCCCTGGGCGATGGCGGAATCGGCACCGGACTTCAGCGCCTCGGAGACGGCGACTGCTTGGATCATCGGAAGAATGGCGGAGACTCGTCCCATTCCGTGAGGCAGTGGCGTCATCGTCACGCGTCTGTTGGCGGCAGCTCGAGCGGCCCTGTCCGCAGCTGTGTCAGCGGCGATTTCGGCCGCGAGGGCGCGCGCTTCATGGCGCAGGCTCTTGATTCCGGAGTCGCTGAGGCTGTTCCGGATCCGACGGTCGACGCGGCGTCTTTCATCGCCGGAGAGATCGGCGGTTTCGTCCGCGATGACGTTCGCCTTCGCCTCGCTGATGGTGCCTCGAGTCAGCGCCTCGAAAGTGTCCGGTAAGTCCGTCAGTGTGCGGGCAGTGGTGAGGAACTTCCGTCCTGAACCGGGACTCGACTTCCTCGCGAAGCCGATCTCGTCGCCGGCGCGCACTCCCTGCCTCGCCGCGGGGACGTTGTTGAGAGCGTCACGTCGGATGCGCAGCTGTTCGAACCCGACGGCTTCGCGACTCTGGGCAGCCGCGAGGGTGGCTTTGAGCTCTTCGAAGGCCGTGATCCGGTCAAGGGCCTCGCATTCAGTGGAAGCAGGAGACAAGCCGCACAGAAGAGCGCTGAGCCGAGAGACTTCGGCCAGCGTCTCCGACTCCCCGACATCTGCTGTCGGAGTGCCCTGCACGGGTTGTGCTTCCATGTTCACACACTAGACCTCGCCCCTGACACGAGGTCGGCCACGGCCATCTGGCCGGGTCAGCGCGATTGTCAGGAATGAAAAGGTCGAGAATCGGGGAAGAATTCGACCTTTTCCTCCCTGACAATGGCATCAGCGCCGCGCGGACCCGGGACCCAGCGCCGCGGTCAACCCGAAGCCGGCGCCGCTCTCAACCCAGACCCAGCGCCCGGCGCATCGGGGCGAATTTCGCCTCGGTCTCGGCCACCTCGGCGAGGGGGTCGGAATCGGGCATGATCCCGGCGCCGGCGAAGAGGCGGATCCGGTTCCGGTCCTCGAGCTGACCGCACCGCAGAGCGATCCCGAACTGACCATTGCCGCGCCCATCCATCCAGCCCACAGGGCCCGAGTACCGACCGCGATCGAGCGGCTCCAGACTGTCGATGTGTGTGAGCGCGCTCGACTGCGGGTATCCGCCGACGGCCGCGGTCGGGTGCACCGCCGCGGCGACGTCGAGGGCGTTGAGCGTGGTCTCGGAACCGAGGTGCGCGGTCGCGTCGGAGGCCGAGTGGATGACGGTGGCCAGCGGCAGCAGATGCGGGCGCTCATCGACGCTGACGTCATCGGCGACGCGGCTGAGGCTGCGCTGCAGGGACGCGATCGCGAACGCGTGCTCAGTGCTGTCCTTGTGCGCGCTGAGCAGCTTCCGCGCCGCGGCCAGCTCCGTCGCCGGATCCTGCTCCACCCGGTAAGTGCCCGCGAGCACCCGGGAGACGACGCGTGAGTTCTCGACCCCGATGAGTAGCTCCGGGGTCGAGCCGATGAGCCCGGCGACGTCGAAGGTCCAGCAGCTGGGGTAGCTGCGGTTGAGAGCGCCGAGCACTGAGCGGACGTCGATGTCCTCGTCCGTGGTGACGAGCTCATCGCGGGCGAGGACGACTTTGCGCAGGGTGGGATCGTCGGAGAAGGCATCCACCTCGGCGGAGTTGCCCACCGGGGTGAGCATGGCAGAGACCCTCTCGACGAGCCGCGTCCAGGAGTCGGCGTCGAGATCACCCGGGGTCGCCTTCGCCGAGGTGACCGGGCGCAGCGGTTCCGGATGCAGCACGGGCGGCGCCGGGTTCGCCCCCGCCTCGGCGATGGTGGTCATCCACACGCGCCCACCGCGACGGCCGAGCACGAACTCGGGGATGTGGAGGAGGGAGTCGACCTCGGACTCCCCGGAGAACGCGACGGTGGCGAAGCACATCAGGCCCGAGCCGAGCAGATCGACTTCGTCCTCGACGTCTGCGGCGGCGGTGATCGCCCTCCAGGCGTCGGAGAGCTCGGCGAACCGGTCCTGGCCGCGGGCCCGGATCCGCAGGGTCCGACCGAAGCCGATGAGACCAGAGGTGTCGCGCACCCAGCAGGAGAACGCCGAGGTGGGCAGGAGAGTCAGCGTCTGCTCCACGGTCGTGGGTAGTCCGGATTCGAAGGGGAACCCGGGGCCGGGGTCCACGTCATCGACGAAGCGCGAGCTCACCTGCAGGTGCGGAGTGTTGGCCGCGATGTCCGCGGAACCGTAAGTGTCAGTCATTTCAGGCCCACTTTAGACCAGGTCCTCGCCGCGCGGAGCGGCGGGAAAAGACCGACTGCGGCGACTGTGGCGAGTTCCACAGCGGCGGGTGCGGAGAATCGGCACCAGAGGATTCGCTCCGGACGAGTCGCTGTTGAGACAATGAAGCCATGAATCGTGCTCAGCTGGACAAGCAGCCCGCTGATGTCGCCGCAATGTTCGACGACGTCGCCTCCCGCTATGACCTCACCAACGATGTGATGACCTTCGGCCTGGCCCGAGCGTGGCGACGCACCGTGGCCCACGCTGTGGCCGCCCGTCCCGGCGAGCGCGTCCTCGACCTCGCTGCCGGCACCGGCACCTCGTCGATGACGTTCACCCATCACGGCGCCGAGGTGGTCGCCGGGGACATCTCGGAGGGCATGCTCGCCGAGGGGCGCAGGCGTCACCCGGAGATCGACTTCATCTACGCCGACGCGATGGATCTGCCGTTCTCCGACGCCAGCTTCGACGTCGTCACGATCTCCTTCGGCATCCGCAACGTCCAGGACGTGGATGTGGCGCTGACGGAGATGCTGCGCGTACTCAAGCCGGGCGGCCGCCTCGTCGTGTGCGAGTTCTCCACTCCGACGTTCCCCCCGTTCAGCACCGTGTACAAGGAGTACCTGATGCGAGCGATTCCGGCGATGACGAAGATCGTGTCGTCGAACCCGGAGGCGTACGTCTATCTCGCCGAATCGATCCGCGCCTGGCCGGACCAGGACGAATTCGCCCACCAGGTCCTTGACGCCGGTTTCGACCAGGTGAAGTACCGCAACCTCTCCGGCGGCATCGTCGCGATCCACCACGCCCTCAAGCCGTGAGCAGCGACTTCGACGCCGACGTCATCGTCGTCGGTGCCGGTCCCGCGGGCTCGGCCGTCGGCGCCTACCTGGCCGGTGCCGGACACGACGTCGTCATCCTCGAGAAGTCCGGGTTCCCGCGGGACAAGATCTGCGGCGACGCCCTGACCCCGCGCGCGGTCAGGGAGATCGGCCATCTCGGCCTCGACACCCCGGAGTCCGAGGGGTGGCATCGCAATCGCGGACTGCGCCTCATCGGCGGCGGTCACCGCCTCGAAATCGACTGGCCCGACATCGACGGCACCCCCGACTATGGGCTGACGAAACCGCGCATGGGCATGGACGAGGCCTTCGCCCGTCACGCCCAGCGCTCTGGCGCCAGACTGTTCGAGCAGGTCAAAGCCCTGTCCCCGGACATCGGCGAGGACGGCTGGATCCGGGGAGTGCACGCCACCGGCACTGATCACCGGGGCCGGCGGGTCGGCCCCGACGCCCACTTCCGGGCCCCCATCGTCATCGCCGCGGACGGAGTCTCCTCCCGCCTCGGCGTGTCCATGGGCCTGTCCAAGCGCGACGACCGTCCGATGGGCGTGGCCGTGCGCAGCTATCACACCTCGCCGAGGCACGCCGACGATTACATCGAGAGCTGGGTCGAGATGCGGTCGACGAACGCAGACGGCCAGTCCGAGGTGCTGCCCGGCTACGGCTGGCTGTTCCCGATGGGCGACGGCACTATCAACATCGGCACCGGCCTCCTCGACTCCTCACCCCAGTTCGGCTCCGTCGACCTGCGCTCCGTGATGGGCCAGTGGATCGCCGACATGGGCGGCGAATGGGGCATCGACGAGTCGACAGCGCTGGGCCCGATCAAGTCCGCTGCCCTGCCGATGGCCTTCAACCGCACCCCGCACTTCCACCAGGGCCTCCTGCTCCTCGGCGACGCCGGGGGAATGGTCAACCCGTTCAACGGCGAAGGCATCGACTACGCGCTGGAGTCCGCTCGCCTGGCCGCCGAGGTGATCTCCACCTATGCCCGTTACCCGCAGCATGTGATGCGGCAGAGGCTCGCCGAGTACCCGCAGCTCATCGGCGACTCGCTCGGCAGCTACTTCACCCTGGGCCGTGTTTTCTCCGCCATTATCGGCCACCCCACCCTGATGCACTTCGGAATCAAGTACGGTATGGGTGTTGACGTTGTGATGGAATTCGTCGTGAAACTGCTGGCGAACCTCTACCGCGACTCCACGGTGTCCGAGGCTGATCTCATCGACCGGGTGATCTCCACTCTCACCCGGATCGTGCCGGCCACCAGCAATGCCTGAGCACCAGCAATGCCTGAGCACCCCACGACCATGACGACGATGAATGACGAGGACATGAGCCACCTAGCATCTCCGGCGACCCTCACCGGTGCCGATGCCCAGCTCGCGGCGGATATCTCAACCCAGCTGGAGGCCGTGGAGCGCCGGCTCTATGAGGTGACCGAGCAGACCCGCAAGCTGCCCGACACCGCCTCCAAGCATCTGCTGGCGGCCGGGGGCAAGCGCGCCCGTCCCAATCTCCTCCTGCTCACCGCCCGCCTCGGTGAGCCCGATCGCGATGAGATCATCGAGGCGGCCGTGGCGGTCGAACTCATCCACCTCGCCTCCCTCTATCACGACGACGTGATGGACGACGCTCCCGTGCGCCGAGGTGCGCCCGCCGCCCATGAGGTGTGGGGCAATTCGGTGGCGATCCTCACCGGCGACCTCCTGTTCTCCAAGGCCTCCCTCGTCACCGCCGGCCTCGGGCCCGAAGCGGTGCGCATCGAGTCCGAGACCTTCGAGCGACTCGTCCTCGGACAGCTCAACGAGTTCGCGGGCCCCCCGGAGGACGCGGACCCGATCGATCACTACCTCCATGTGCTCGCGGACAAGACCGGGTCGCTCATCGCCACCTCGGCGCAGTTCGGGGTCATGTTCTCGCAGGCCGACCAGTCCCTGGCCGAGCCCGTGCGGCTCTTCGGTGAGCGCGTCGGCATCGCCTTCCAGCTCGCCGACGACATCATCGACCTCACCGCCTCCTCGCAGTCCTCGGGCAAGACCCCGGGCACGGACCTGCGAGAGCGGGTCCCGACCCTGCCCGTGCTCTACGCCCGTGCCGCGGCAGCCGATGGTGACGTCTCCGCCGCCGAGGTGGTCGAGCTCCTCGATGCCGACCTCACCTCCGATGAGGCCCTCGAGTCCGCGCGTGCGGCCCTGGCCTCCCACCCGGTGACCGAGCGGGCCCGCGCCGAGGCGGTGCGCTGGGCCGAGGACGCGAAGTCGGCCCTCGCACCCCTGCCCGAGGGCATCGTCAAGGACTCCCTGTTCGCCTTCGCCGACTCCGTGGTCTCGCGCACGAGCTGAGGTTCGCGTCGACGGCGGGCTTGTTCGTGTCTGGCGTCCCTACAGCTTCCGGCGGCGGTTCGTCGTGGCGGCGAGGTCGACGCTGAGCAGGATCACAGCGATCCAGATGACGAAGAAGCCGATCCAGCGGGTCGTCGACATCACCTCACCGAGCAGGGCGACGCCGATGATGAACTGCATCGTCGGTGCGATGTACTGCAGCAGGCCCACCCAGGACAGCGGGATGCGGCGGGCGGCGGCTCCGAAGAAGATGAGCGGGATCGCCGTCGCCGGGCCGGTGAGGATGAGGACGAGGACGTGACCGGGCCCGAATCCGGTGAAGGTGTTGAGATCGACGATGGCCAGATAGCCGATCAGGGCGAGACTGGGGATGGTCAGCACGGCTGTTTCGACCGTCATCGATTCGAGGGCACCGACCTTGCCGCCGACCCTGTTCTTCACGAGCCCGTAGAGGCCGAATGACACCGCCACACCGAAGGCGATGAAGGGCACTCGTCCGATGCCCATCCCGACGATGACGACGGCGAGCAGGCCGAAGCCGACAGCCGCCCACTGCAGCGGCCGCAGTCTCTCACCGAGGAAGATGACGCCGAGTCCGATCGAGATGAGCGGGTTGAGATAGTAGCCCAGCGACACCTCGACGAGCTGATGGGTCTCGACCCCGTAGATGAATGTCGTCCAGTTGACGGCGATGAGGACCGATGCCAGGGCGAGCAGCCAGAAGGTTCTGCCCGAGGTGATGACGTCCCAGGTGCGTTTGAAGCCGCCGGTGAAGGCCAGCAGGATCGCACAGAAGAGCAGCGACCAGATGACTCGGTGGGCGACGAGTTCGAAGGCGCCGGTGGGGGCGGCGATGACGAAGAGGAGAGGGAGGAATCCCCACATCAGATAGGCGGAGATTCCGTAGCCCAGCCCTGTTCGACGTCGGGCGCTGTCGTCGGGGGAGATATTCAGGCTCACAGATGAAGCTTAAGTGCGAGGTTCATCACGATTGAGTAAGGATGCCCTACCCAAGCGATAGAATTGGAAGCCACTGACTAGAAAGGTGTGAGAATGACTCGTCCCTTCCGGGTGGCCATCATCGGTGCCGGCCCTGCAGGCATCTACGCGGCCGATCTTCTGACGAAGGCCGAGCGCGACTTCGACCTCAGCATCGACCTCTTCGATCGGCTGCCGACTCCGTTCGGCCTCGTCCGCTACGGCGTCGCCCCCGATCACCCGCGGATCAAGGGCATCATCAATGCGCTGATCAAGGTCCTCGACCGCGGCGACATCCGCCTGTTCTCCAACGTCGACTACGGCACCGACGTCACTTTGGAGGAGCTCACCGATCGTTACGATGCGGTGATCTTCTCCACGGGCTGTGTCAAGGACGCCTCGCTCGACATTCCTGGCGTCGACCTCCCGGGTTCATACGGCGCCGCCGACTTCGTCAACTGGTACGACGCCCACCCTGATGTGCCTCAGACCTGGCCGCTGGAGAACGAGAAGGTCGCTGTCATCGGCAACGGAAACGTCGCCCTCGACGTCGCCCGGGTGCTGGCGAAGCAGGCCGACGACCTGCTCACCACCGAGATCCCCGATCACGTCTATCAGGGTTTGAAGTCGTCGAAGGTCACCGATGTCCACGTCTTCGGCCGGCGTGGGCCTGCGCAGGCGAAGTTCACGCCCCTGGAGCTGCGCGAGCTGGGCCATGTCAAGGACGTCGACATCATCGTCTACCCGGAGGACTTCGAGTTCGATGAGGCCTCGATGACCTCGATCCACTCGAACAACCAGGTCAAGCAGGTGACGAAGACGCTGACCGACTTCACGCTGCGCGATCCCAAGGGCGCACCTCGGCGCCTGCATCTGCACTTCCTCCACGCCCCCGTCGAAGTCCTCGGTGAGGACAAGGTCACCGGTCTGCGCACGGAGCGTCAGGAGCTCGACGGCAACGGCGGTGTCAACGGCACCGGAGAATTCGTCGACTGGGAGATGGACGCCGTCTACCGCGCCGTCGGCTATGCCGGAACTGCTCTTCCGCAGCTGCCCTTCGACCCTCGCAAGGGAGTCATCCCGAATCACGAGGGCCGCGTCGTCGACACCTTGGACCAGGCCGAGGCCGCTGCGGCAGATGTCGTCCAGGGTGTGTACGCGACGGGCTGGATCAAGCGCGGACCGGTCGGGCTGATCGGGCATACGAAGGGCGATGCCCTGGAGACGATCACGCATATCCTCGAGGATCGCGCCGCCGGAGTCCTCACGGATCCCGTGTACCCCGACGAGAGCTCGATCGTCGAACTGCTCGAATCGAAGGGCGTCGACTACACGGACTGGGAGGGCTACCACCGCCTCGACGCCGCGGAGAAGGCACTCGGTGAGGCCGAAGGCCGCGAGCGGAAGAAGATCGCGACCCGCGAGGGAATGCTCTCCGAGGCACGCGTCCTGGCCTGCTCGGAAGTCGGCTCCACGGGAGCCGGTCACTGAGCCGAGAGTCCGCGGGCCACTCGGCTGGACACTGAGGATTCAGCACAGCTTTCACGAGCGCGTCACCGTTGTGGTGGCGCGCTCGTGGTTTGATGGTCAGGTCAGACGAGAACTTCTTCAGGAGACACGGTGAGCGCGGATTCGGCATTGCGACGGTTCGTCGAGCAGGCCTATGAGCATCGACGCGAGGCATGGGAGTCGGCCGCGCTGCAGATGAAGCTGTGGCTCAAACAGCAGCAGCGTGACCTGCTCAAGGCCCAGGACATCTCCCGCCTCGACATCAACGGGCACCGGATCAAGGACCCGGCCAGGACCCTGGCCAAACTCACTGAGAGAGCCGCCGAGGATCCCGCGGCAGTCATCACCTCCTGGCGAGATGTCGAGGACCAGGTCCGTGACATCGTCGGCGTCAAGGTGCTGTGCAAATCCCCGCGCGACCAGGTGATGATGTTCGACGCCCTGCGTGACCCGCAGCAGCTCGGGTCCTTCGTCCTCGTCGAGGAGAAGAACTACGTCGATCCGCCCAAGCCCAGCGGTTACCGAGCCGCCCACGTCACCCTGCAGATCCCCGTCGACGACACCGATCCCGTCTATGCGGAGATCCAGGTGAAGACGCGGCTGCAGGATGCCTGGAGCGAGCTCACACACGAGGACATGTACAAGCCGGGTGCGGCGATGAAGCCCAGCGAGCTCCACGGGGAGTTCGCCCGGGCGATGGCGAACATGCTCGCGACCGTCGACGACATGGCCGACGTCCTCGCCGTCGAGCTCTCCGCCCTGACCAACCCCGAGCCCGAGCGCCTCGCCGGAGCGGACGAGCACGGTGTCATCGAGGTCAAGGTCCGCGCCACCGGTCCCAAGTACGCTCTCGCCGTCGACAGCGACGGGCGCCAAGGCCTCATCCCTGCCTTCGCCGTGCGCGAGCTCAGTCCGCAGACCGGCACGATCAAGGTCAACGACTATGTCGCCGTCGATGACGTCCTGCGCGTGGCCGTCGAAGAGGACTCGAAGGGCGTGTACTACATTCCCCGTGAGCTGCCCTGAGACGCGGACGATGGCGTCCGCTTCGACCTCGGGACGGGATCAGTGTGTGGTGGCCACCGCCTCGACCTCGACCTGCATGCCCGGTACGCCGAATCGACGGACTTCGACCATGACACTGGCTGGACGGGACTCGCCGAGGAACTCACGTCGCAGGTCGGTGAGCCGTCCGACTGATGTGATGTCCGTGAGATAGACGGTCAGGCGCACGATCTTGGAAGGAGAGGAATCGCAGGCTTCGAGCAGTCTTTTCAGCCGATCGAAGACGAATTGAACCTGCTCGACGAGATCTTCGGACACCAGGTTCCCGTTGTCGTCGATGGGCATCTGACCGGTCGTGTGGACGAGGCCGTTGACCACAACGGCGTCCGAATACAGCTGAGTGCCTGAGGGCTTGGTGAGGTTGACATTGGTACGGGTCATGTGGACTCCGATGAGAGGTGGGTGTTTAACGCTGTTCTCGTGCTGATTCGGTCAGTGAGCTTGAGTTGTCGAATGCCGATAGAAGTCGACTTTTTCGGCAGGCAGGGGGTCCTGGCCGAGAATGACGTCGGCGGCCTTCTCGGCAATCATCATCACCGGCGCGTAAAGATTGGCGTTCGGAATCGATGGCATCACCGAGGCATCGACGACACGCAGCCCCTGAACACCGTGAACCCGGAAGTCATTGGGGTCGACGACCGCCTCGCTGTCGGTGCCCATCTTGCAGGTGCCGCACGGATGGTAGGTGGTCTCCGCATCCCGGGAGACCCAATCAAGGATCTCTTCGTCGGACTCCACCTCGGGGCCGGGTGAGAGTTCGCCGCCGTTGAATTCTGCAAAGGCCGGTTGGTTCATCAACTCCCTGGTCGCTCGCACTCCGTCAATCCATTCCTGCCGGTCGCGTTCCGTGGAGAGGTAATTGAAGGTCGCCACCGGCTGTTCAAACGGGTTGCGATTGCGCAGCTTGATGTGACCCCTCGATTCGGGCTGCTGGGGACCGAGGTTGATCTGGTAGGCATGAGGTGTCGGTGCGGGGGTTCCATCATTGCGGACACCGAGTGTGAGCATGGTGAGCATGAGGTTCGGCATCGGAGCATCGGGAAACGAACGGACGAACCCGCCGCCTTCGAAATGGTTCGATGCCGCCGGTCCCTTCTTCCCGATAATCCATTTGAGCCCAGTCAACGGGTAGCTGCGCTTCCTCACGATGCTCTGGTTGGAGACTGGCTGTGTGCACTCGTACATGATGAACGCTTCGAGATGGTCCTGGAGGTTCTCACCGACGCCGGGAAGATCGACGATCGACCGGATGCCGTGTTTGCTGAGCTCGGCAGCGTTGCCGATCCCCGACAATTGCAGGAGCTGAGGGGAGTTGTAAGCGCCGCCGCTGAGGATGACCTCTGCACCCTTGACGATCGTCCGCTTCTTGCGAGGACCCGAGGCGAACTCGACTCCGACTGCGCGTGTTCCCTCGAATATCACTCGTGTGGCGTGGGCCCCTGTGACCACGTCGAGATTCTTCCGATTCTTCACAGGAGCCAAATAGGTGCGAGCCGCGTTGTATCGTTCGCCGTCCTTGATATTGGAATCGAAGGAGGCGAATCCCTCCTGCCGGTAGCCGTTGACATCGTCGACAAGTTCGTAGTCGGACTGCACTGCGGCTTGGAAGAGCGCGTCGAACAGAGGATTCGGTGGGCCGTCATAATGGTGTCGGTGAACAGGAATTGGGCCTTTGCGTCCTCGATACTGGCCACTGGGATCGGGACCGTCGAAGCTCTCGATGCGTTTGAAGTAGGGGAGAACATGAGCATAGTCCCACACCTGCGATCCCGTCTCGTGCGCCCACCGTTCATAGACGAGGGGATTACCACGCTGGTAGAACATGCCGTTGATCGAGCTGCTCCCACCCATGACCTTGCCGTGGTAGTGGTCGATCCGGCGACCGCCCAGCCCTGCCTCTGGTTCTGACTTGGTACGCCAGTCATAGAGGGGGTGTCCCATGAGAAAGAGAAATGCCGCGGGAATCCGGATCGGAACGTCGAACCAGGAATAGCGATGTCCCGCCTCGATGACGAGTACCTTGGTCTCCGGATCTTCGCTCAGCCGGTTGGCGAGCACGCAACCGGCTGATCCTCCGCCGACGATGATGTGGTCATAAGTGTCAAGCTTCACTGCTTCTCTCCTTTGACTGGCAGGTTGAAGAACACTCTCCTGCATGAGCGGTTGTGTCGTGATTGGGAAGATTACGAAGTCAGATGATGGAATTGTGACCTGCTATAGGTCTTCGAAGTCACGCTTCTCTCGCCCATTCGAGCACTCGACTCGCCGCCGTTTCGCCTGGGGCTGCCCCGAGCGATCTCGCACGGTCATTCGCCCGCGAGATGATTCCGCCGAGGGTGGAGAAAGCCTCGCCGATCCGTGCCGTTCTCGCATCGACCGTGAGTGCGGGGATTCCGCGGGCGTCGAGAGCCGCGAGCCTACCGATTCCGGCATCGTCGATGCCGATTCCGGCATCGTTGAACACCGCAGCGAATCCAATGGCCTTCAGGGCCTTCCTCGGGTCGCCTCCGATGAGGCCACCATGCGAGCCGGTGACGATGATCTTTCCGTCGTCGTCCCCGGGCTCGACCAGTGCCGCGGAGTCGACAAGCACTATGGCGCGGTCGGCCCCTTCGCGGGTGAAGAGTTCGACCCGGGACTCGGCTGCCGGAAGCCGTACTGGATCGTGAGGGTCGCTCCTCGCAAGAACAGTGAGGATCTCTTCGGTCGACATTCCTTCGGCAGCGCCGAGGGTCCGGGCGGCATCGTTGACGACGCTCACACGACCTCGTTCGAACATGTCCGAGGTGTCACCAATGCGGCAGGTGCGATGGTCCAGTGCTGCTGCAGGAACTCCCACCTCGGTGAGGACCACCAAGCCGGCTACACCCGCATCATTGAGGCCTCGGCCCGCATCGTGGAACACTCCACCACGCAGACCGAGTCGGGCAGCCAACCGTCCAGTGTATGCACCCGCATGCGATCCGGTGAGGAGTATCCGTCCGGCCACGTCTTCCGGGATCGAAGTGATCGTGGGGGCCGACACGACATCGGGCCCGAGGCTCATGCGATTCGATCTCCCTTCTTGAATTTCGCGGCACGGGAGTCCACTCCTGGAAGCATCTTCGCAGGGTCACGAGTCACCACAACATCGAGCACCGAGATTCCGGGGGTGGCGAGGCACTCACGGAGGGAATCCCCGAAGGCATCTGGGTCCTCGACCCGCACACCGTGCACGCCCATGGCCTGGGCCACCTCGGCGAAGTTCGTCTCCTCGAGATCGGAGGCATGGTAGCCTTCCTCCCCGTACATGAGGTGCTGGAGTGCCTTGATATACCCGGAGGCGGCATTGTTGACGATCATGATCGTTGCGTTCGTCCCGAGACGACGGGCGGTTTCGAGTTCGCCCAGCATCATGTTGAAACCGCCATCGCCGGTGATGGCGAGAACCGCAGTCTCGGGGGAAGCGAGCGATGCGCCGATGGCCCCGGGCAGTCCGTAGCCGATCGACGCGAAACCGCGGTCGGGCAGAAACTGTCGACCGGCCTGCTTGGCATCGAACAGCAGGGCACCCCAGTGCGCCGCGAATCCGCCATCGGCGATGAGATATCCATCCGCCGGCAGGATCTCATTGATCTCGTTGAGCGCGCGTGCCATGTTGATGGGCACTTCGGTCGATTCCAGACGCGCACGCACAGAGGTCTTCCAAGCAGCCATCTTCTCTGGAATCGCCCCCGTATAAGCTGCATTCTTCTGCCGGATTCCCTCGGCCTGCTCGCTGAGTTCCTCGTGCAGCGCGACCAGGGTTTCCCGCGCGTCGCCCCAGAGGCCGAGTTCGATCTCACGGGTTCGGCCAATCTCCTCGGCCACCGAGTCGATCTGAATGACACGGGAATTCGCCGGCGGCACTGTGTAGCGTTTGGTGGCGATCTCGCCGAGTTTGCAGCCGATGGTGATGACCAGATCCGACTCCGCGATCAGGGTGTTCGCGATGCGATCATATCGCCCGAACAGCCCGGCGCTGAGGGGATTGTCATCGCTGATCGCGCCCTTTCCGGTCATCGTGTGCGCCACTGGGATGTTGAGCGCCTCCGCGAACTCGGTGAGTTCCGACCAAGCTCCGCTCAGGTGAACGCCACCGCCGGCGAGGATGATCGGTCGTTCGGACTCAGCGACGAGGTGGGCTGCCTGCAGCAGCGCGGCGGAAGCAGGACGAGTGCGATACGCGGGAATGGAGGCGAATGCCTCGTTCACTTCGAATTCGGTCTCGTCATAGTCCCATTCGGCATGAGTGACGCTTTCGGGGATGTTGATGACGACCGGGCCGGGGCGACCGCTCGTGGCAATCGCGAAAGCGCGTTTGACGAGTTCGGGGACGCGCAGGGGTGTAGTGACGTCGAGGAGTTCTTTCACCGCGGGACGCAGGATCTCGCACTGACGCGATTCCTGCGTCATGTTCTTCCACGAGTGATCCCGATGGGTGTCACCCACTATTGCGACGATCGGCACTCCGGCATTCAGCGATTCGACGAGTCCCGTCACCAAATTGGTGGCTCCCGGGCCGAGGGTCGCGTCGACGACTCCCACACGTCCTGTGGCCTTGGCATAGGCGTCGGCAGCGAAGATCGCCGCTCGTTCATCGTTGATCAGATGGTGGGGTAGCCCGAGCCGACGAGCGGCATCATAGAAAGGAAGGAGCTGGAACCCACCCATTCCGAGCATCAGGCCCGGTTTGAACGCGGCAACGGTCCTCGCGAGTGCTTCACCTGCTGTGATATTCATACCTGAGTTTCCTCTTCTCCTTCGTTGATCATTCGGATGACGCGATCGACAATGTTCTCGGCCGTGACGCGGATCTGGTCCTCGAGATTCGGGGCATAGCCGACCGGAATGCGCGGGGCGCCCAGTCGGGCCACCGGTCCTTTCAAGTGGTGGAACTCGTGTTCGGAGATCCACGATGCGATTTCGCCGCCGAATCCTCCGACTGCGACGGCTTCGTGCACGACCAGCAATCGACCGGTTCGTCGAACGCTCTGGGACACAGAATCCTTGTCCCAGGGAAAGATGGTGCGAAGATCAATGACGTCCGATTCGATGCTCTGTTCGGCCAGTCGTTCCGCAGCCTCCAGGGCGACGTGCACCTGAGTCGACCAGGACACTATCGTCACGTCATCGCCTTCACGGCGCCCCGCAGCCTTGCCGAGCTCATAGGGTTCCTGATCGTCGAGGTCGACCTCTCCAGTCCGCTGCCATTGCCCCTTGGGCTCCATGAACACGACGGGGTCGTCCGCGCGGATCGAGGCCTTGAGGAGCCCCCTTATATCTGCGGGAGTGGATGGACATACCACGATGAGTCCAGGCATATGGGCATACCAGGCTTCGAGTGACTGTGAGTGCTGTGCTGCGGCCGAACGCCAGAGGCCGGTGGGTTCCCTCACTACGATCGGAACTTTCGACTGTCCGCCGAACATGTACCGTGCCTTCGCGGCCTGATTGATCATCTCGTCCATGGCGCATAAGGCGAAGTCGCTGAAGCGCATTTCGACGACTGGCCGGGATCCGACCATCGCCGCTCCGACGGCTACTCCGAGGATTGCGGCTTCCGAGATCGGTGTATCGACGACGCGTTGGGGACCGAATTCGTCCTGCAGACCGGCATACTGGCCGAAGACTCCGCCGCGGCCGATGTCTTCGCCGAGTGCCCACACGTTCTCGTCCAGCGCGAATTCCTCACGAAGCGCCAAGGTCGACGCTTCGGCTGCGGTCATGGCGATGAGGTTCGTCATCAGAATGCTCCGATCTGCGGATTGCCGGTAACCTGTACGTCCTCGAATGCGCGGGTAGCCGGAGGCAATGCTGATGCGAGTGCTTTGTCGTAGGCGAGCTGAACATCGGTGCGTACGCGCCGTTCTTCTGCCAAGAGCTCGTCTTCTCTGTGACCTTCTGAGAGGATTCGCGCGCGCAGCAAAGGGAGGGGGTCGGCAGCGGCATGACGTTCGACCTCCTCGGTGTCGCGCCACTGAGCCAGGTCAGTGGCGGTGTGCCCCGTGACTCGGAAGGTGCGCGCGTGAATGAACACCGGCCCCTGACCGCTCCGAACGATGGAGACGGCCTCTTTGCCGGCAGCAAGCATGTCGGGGAGGGAATTGCCATCGACGTCAATGGTCGTCAGTCCGATGCTGCGGGCCCGAGCGCCTCCGCCTTCTCCTCCGGTCATCGTCGATGTCCGAGTCGATGCTGAGTGCTGATTGTCCTCGCAGACGAAGATGACCGGAAGATCGAACACCTGAGCCCAATTGAGGCCCTCGAGGAAGGGACCGCGGTTGACTGCGCCATCGCCGAAGAAGCAGACAACAACTCTGTCCTCGCCCCGTCGCTTGACCTCGTGGGCAGCTCCCGCAGCGAGCACGATGTTCGCGCCGACGACACCATTTGCCCCGAGCATTCCCACGCTGAAATCGGCGACATGCATGGAACCACCTTTGCCCCCGCAGAGGCCGTTCTCACGTCCGAAGAGCTCGGACATCATGGGCGCCAGCGGGGCACCCTTGGCGATGCAATGACCATGGCCGCGGTGAGTCGAGAGCATCAGATCGTCTTGGCGGAGATGAGCACACATGCCGGTGGCGATCGCCTCCTGTCCGATGTAGGGATGGAGGGTGCCGTGCACCAGCTTCTCTCCGTGAGCTCTGATCGCGGCGAGTTCGAACTCACGGATCCGCAGCATTGTGAGATAGCCGTCGATCAGGCCGTCAGGCCCGGGTTGAGCTGCGTTCATGGATCGTCCTCTCTGACGAATGACATGGAGGGTCGCGGACTTTCGACGCTATCCAGTCGGGGAATCCGACGGCTTGTGCGATTGACGAACTGTCAGTGCGGGCTTCGTCTATCGAACGAAACCGCCTTTCCGAGGCGGCAATTTCGGTTGATCGACCCCAAAGATTTGCGGTGAGCGAGGTTGGAGATCTCCCGAATCCTGAACCTGCATTTCGGACAATCCCCATCTTTGTGTGATCCGGGTCTTCCTAAGATTCTTCACATCCGTCGGTCCTGAAGCCAAAGCTGAACCGTGGTGGCGGATTCGTTCGAAGGAGAACTCATGAAGTCATTGAAGGAAGGGCGCACGGGCGCCTCGGCGCACAGGAGAAGTAAGCTCGCCGCTGCACTCGGTGCGGGGTTGCTCGTAGCGGCGCTCACGGCATGCGGTGGGTCAGGCGGCAAAGCGGCCGGGTCCACCGACACTTTGAAGATGGCGTTGCCAGGATGGAGTCCCGTGAACTTCGATCTGCCTACCAATTGCACGAGTCCGATTTTCGACTTTGCGTACGAGCCTCTCATCCGAATCTCCGACGACGGCGGTTTTGCTCCCGGGATCGCGGCGTCGTGGGATTATTCGGAGGGCAACACCATTTTCACGATGAAGATCCGAGACGGAGTCAAGTTCGCGGACGGTACCGACCTTACTGTCGAGTCAGTCGTGGACACCCTCAACTATTACAAGAAGACACCGGGACTCAACACCGAGGCCTACTTCTCGCCGCTGACCATCGAGGCGAAGGGGAGCGATTCGGTACAGGTGACATCCGAGACTCCCACCCGTGGAATGGAGGATCTCTTTTCAACGGAACTCTGTAACAACGGCCTGATCATCAGTGAGGCCGGCCTCGCCGAGCCCGAGAAGATGAAGACCGAGATGTTCGGCGCCGGGCCCTATGTCTATTCCCCGGAGGAGAGTGAACCGGGTGATCACTACACCTATGTCCCGAATGAGCACTACTTCGACAAGACGCGTCAGAGCTGGGAAAAGGTCGAACTGTCGGTCATCGGTGATCCCAATACCGCCTTCAACGCGCTGACCACAGGTCAAGTGCAGGCGAGCCTGACCGGCGGAGCCCAGCTCCTCAGTCAGGCCGAGGAGAAGGGACTGGACGTTGATGAGAGAGTTCTGTGGGGCGCAGGAATATTCGTCTGGGATCGAGAGGGCGAGATCTCGAAACCGCTCGCCGATGAGCGAGTCCGGCAGGCAGTGGCACTGGCCATGGACCGCGACAGCCTGGTGAGCGCGGCTACGCCGGGCACCAAGCCTCAGGATCAGTTCGCCTCGCCGGCTCTGCTGGGCTGGGACGCCGACCTGAAGTCCAAATACAGCTATGACGTGGATCGAGCGAAGCAGCTGCTGGATGATGCGGGGTACCCCGACGGATTCTCCGTGACCCTGCTGTCCAATCACGATGATGTCGAGGCCCAGAACGTCCTTGTCGCCGCGGTGGAGCAGCTTCGGCAGATCGGCGTGGAGATCGAGATCAAATCCTCACCTGAGTCGACCTTCTTCACGGACATCACATCCAAAGAATTTCCCTTGGGGTTCGCCTCGTGGACTTTCATGGGCGACATGCTCTACCAGTCGGACCGCCTCTACAAGCTTCCTTATTCGGCACCGCTGAACCCGTTCGAATCGGTCGACCCGGATCTCGAGGCCGCCTACGAAGAGCTTCAGAGCTCCGACGACTCCGGGCTGGAGGAGGCAGCGATGCAGTTCAACGAGGTGATGACGGAGAAGGCGTGGTACATCCCGCTCACCTCTTCGCCCCTTCACGTGTACTCGACCGGTGTCGAGATCGGCCAGTCGAGTCCGATCGGCAACTACGACTACGCGGGCTGGACTCCGAAAGATTGAACACGGCTGATCGTCTCGGCGACGTTCTGGGCTCGAAACTACAGGATTCTGGATAGGGAGGCACATCATGATCGGAGTTATTGTCCGTCGGTTGCTGCTGGCGATCCCGTTGATGCTGATCATCTCGTTGATCGTCTTCGTGCTGGGAACACTGGCGCCCGGGAGCGTTGCGGAATCAATGCTGGGATCGAGTGCAACTCCGGAGGCTGTCGCAGAGCTCAACCGGCAGTTGGGCGTCGACAGACCAGTGCTGGTGCAGTACGCGGCGTGGTTGCAGGGGGCCGTGACCGGAGATCTCGGCATGTCGATCTCGGGTGGACGGCCAGTAGTGGAGATTCTGGCGTCGCGAATGGCCGTCACGCTCTCACTCGCCGTAGGCGCTCTGCTCGTGGCTCTTCTGCTGGGAATCAGCATCGGAGTGCTCGCGGCAGTCAGAGGAGGCCTCATCGGTCGGGCCGTGGAAGTTCTCTCGGTCTTGGTTCGCGGCCTTCCGAACTTCTGGCTGGCAATGATTGCGGTGCTCTTCTTCGGAGTGACCCTCATGTGGGTTCCGGTCTCCGGATATGTGAGCTTCGGTGAATCGCCGATCGAGTGGGCGCATGCCCTGGTGCTTCCCGTCGCCGTGCTTGGCCTGTCCGAGGCAGCATTGATCGCAATCGTCACGCGGGCGGAGATGCTGTCGGCGATGCGCAGCGACTATGTGCGCAGTGTGAGGGCGAACGGCTATCCGTGGAAACGGATCGTCTTCAAGCACATCGGCAAGAATGCTGGCGGTCCGGTGATGACCATGACGAGCCTCGTGTTCGTCGGCCTGCTCGGTGGAACCATTCTCATCGAGCAGATCTTCGCGATGCCGGGTCTCGGGGCACAAATGGTTGCGTCGACGCAGACGCACGATCTCCCGGTCATTCAGGGTCTGGCAGTGTTCTACACGGCGATGGTCGTGGTGGTGTTCCTTCTCACCGATGTCGTCCATGGAATCCTCAATCCCAAGGTGGTGGCCAAATGAGTGCCGTAGTCGAGAGTGTGCCGAGTCGATCAGACGCAGGCGGGACTGTGGACCGCAACGTGAGTTTCGTCCGGCGTATGCTCAAGCAGCCGGTGACCGCAGTGTGCTCCGTCGCACTCGTGATCATCGTCTTCTCGACGGTGCTCGCGCCGGTCATCGCTCCATTCGGACCCTTGGAGCAGGACCTGCTCAATGCCCACTCGGGTCCATCGGCGCAGAATCTGCTCGGCACCGATCAGCTCGGACGCGACATCTTCAGCAGACTCCTCTATGGAGGTCAGGTCACTCTGCTCGGAGTGTTCCAGTCGGTTGTGGTGTGCACGGTGATCGGTATGGTGCTCGGAGTTGCCGCTGGGGCACTCGGCGGCTGGGTGGAAGTGGCGACGATGAGGATTTGCGACATCCTGCTCGCGGTCCCCGGTCTCGTCATTCTTCTCGTCGTCCTGGCCATCTTCGGGCAGAACGAATCTGCGGCAATGATCACCTTCGGCATCATCATGTCGCCGACGCTCATCCGGGTCGTCTACTCTGCGACGGTTGCAGTGCGCGAGGAGCTCTATGTCGCCGGTGCCCGTGTTGCCGGCCTGACCAGCCGTCAGATCATGACACGGCATCTGCTCCCCGCCATCGCTGGTCCGGCGCTCACGCAGATCAGCATCGTCGCCGCAGTGTCCTGCCTGGCGGGAGCAGCGATCGGTTTCCTCGGCCTGGGCGTCGCTCCACCGAACCCGACCTGGGGCAATATGGTTAATGATGCTCAGATGGCGATCGTCCTCAACCCGTGGATGCTCGTTCCCACGGGGGGCATCATCGCGGTCGTCGCGTTGTCCCTGACGCTGATGGGCAATGGCATCCGCGATGCTTATGCAGGCCGGTCCAGCGGCTCGACCAGTGCGTTCAACTGGCGTGCTCTGCTTGCTCGGGTCACCCAGAAGGAGACAATCGAGCCACGGGAGACCGAAACATCGACTGAAATCCACCGTGCTTCCGCGGTTCTCGAGGTGGATTCCCTGTCCGTGGCTCTTCCTAAAGGCGGCGACGAGGTCAAAATAGTCGATGGGGTGAGTTTCTCTGTCGCTCCGGGTGAATCGCTGGGCATCGTCGGCGAGTCGGGCTGCGGGAAGTCGATGACGATCTCGGGCGTGTTGAGAGTGCCGCCGCTTGGTGCGCACATCTCTGCCGCGTCGATCGCATTCAATGGGACCGAACTGACGTCATTGAGCGAGGAAGGCATGAATGCCTATCGGGGAACCGGGATTGGCTTCATCTCCCAGGAACCCATCTCCAGTCTCAATCCGGCCTACACGGTCGGCCACCAATTGACGGAGGCCGTGCAGTTGCATCGAAAGGTCGGCAGAGCACATGCTCGGCGCATTGCTCTCGAACTCATGACTCGGGTGCGTCTGCCTGAACCGGAGGTCGTGGCGAACAAGTATCCTCACGAGCTGTCGGGAGGAATGGCGCAGCGCATCGCTATCGCCCGCGCGCTTGCAGGTGAGCCGAAACTCCTCATCGCCGACGAGCCCACCACTGCCCTCGATGTCTCGGTTCAGGCCGAGATCCTCGATCTTCTGAGCGACCTTCGCGAACAGAGCGGGATGGCGCTGATCCTCGTCACCCATGACTGGGGCGTCGTCGCCGAGGCGTGTGACCGTGCCGTCGTCATGTACGCCGGTGAGGTCGTCGAGAACGCAGATGTGCGAACTCTCGTGCGCAAGCCGAAGCATCCCTATGCGCAGGCACTGCTTCGCTCCTCATCCGTCGGCACTGCGCCGCGTGAGCTGCTGCCAGTTATCCCCGGCGCGGTCCCGCCTCCGGGGTCCTGGCCGAATGGCTGCCGTTTCGCAGACAGGTGCGAGTTCGTCGAGGAGCGGTGCACTTCAGCTCCGATCCGCCTCGTGCACACCGCTGACGACACGAGTGCGCGGTGTGTCCGTGTCACCCCGATCCTGCAGGGAGTGAAATGAAGCTGCTTCTCGAGATCAACGACCTCGGCGTCGTCTACAAGGGACGTGGGCGGCGCACGGACAAGGTCGCCCTTGATGGTGTGAGCGTGAGCATCCAGGCGGGTGAGACTCTTGGCTTGGTCGGGGAGTCGGGTTCGGGGAAATCCACCCTTGGCTCGTGCGTCCTTGGACTCGTGCAACCCGCTCAGGGCGCCGTCATCTTCGACGGGCAGGACATCACTCGAGCTTCGGGCAAGGTGCGGCGGGAACTGAGCACTCAAATCCAGGCCGTCTTCCAAGACCCGTACAGCTCCTTCAACCCTCATCGGACCATTGAGCAAAGTGTCGGGGAGTCGCTGACCAGCGTGCCCAGATTGTCTCGGGGCGAGCTCCGCAGCCGCGTCGTGTCGATGCTGGAGCGAGTCGGTCTGGACCGCACGGCTCTTCCGAAGTTCCCGCCACAGTTCTCCGGCGGCCAACGTCAGCGAATCGCTATCGCTCGAGCGCTTCTGCCGGAGCCGCGGCTCGTCGTCTGCGACGAATCGGTGTCCGCGCTCGACCTGTCGGTTCAAGCCCAGGTGCTCAATCTGCTGCTCGAACTGCAGCGTGAGCTCGGGGTCGCCTACCTCTTCATCACCCACGATCTAGCGGTCGTCAGGCATATGAGCAACCAGATCGCGGTGCTCGAACACGGGACGCTCGTCGAGCACGGCGATGCAATCGGCGTGACGGACTTTCCCACTCAGCCGTATACTCGTCGTCTCCTCCGGGCCTCGCCCCAGTCGGACCCGGATGTTCAGGACGCCCGTCGACGAACGAGGAGAGCAATCGCCGGATTGTCTGGTGCGTCTGCGGCGGGGCCAGTTTCTGGAGTGGACATCCTGCGTGCGCTCGAATCCCAAGCCGTCGCTGAGTCGATGGCAGAGACCAGTGCTATCGACACGACGGTCTTCGAAACCGCACTCACCCGCCTTGAGGCCGAACCTGTCGACAGTGCACGAGTGGTGGAGTTGCGCGCCGCAATTCCCGAGATGGCCGCACGGACTCGATTCGACGGCATTCCGGATTCGGCGCGTTCGGCAGCGGACACGGCGCGACTGGATCTGTGCGCCGAATTGACTCGGAACGGCCGGACGGAAGGCTTCGCTGATCGCTGCCGCGCACTCTCGAGCGCGATCAAGTCGGGCGACCGGGAGCGGGCGATGGATCTCGTGGCGGTGCTCGATGATTCGGATGATTCCGCCCCGATTCGACAGGGCAGCAGCCGAGGTCAGCGGGAGTGAGGCACATGCGGGTAGCCCTGGCAGTCTCACAGAACTCCGATGAACCTCTCGAGGGACTGCGAATCGCGGATGTTCCCTATCCAGAACCAGAGCCAGGTTGGACTCGAGTCAAGGTCAGAGCAGCAACCTTGAACCCACACGATGTGTGGACCTTGCGCGGAGTCGGGCATCCTGCGGAGAGGATTCCGATCGTTCTCGGCTGCGATGGCGCCGGAGTCACTGACGACGGCCGTGAGGTGATCATCTATCCGGTGCTCGGAGATCCTGCTCAGGGGTACGGCGATGAGACGCTGGATCCCGCACGGTCGATCTTCTCGGAACGGGTGGATGGGGTCCTCGCCGAATATGTGCTCGTTCCGACGGCCAATCTCGTTCCGAAACCGAAACAGCTGGACTTCGCAGAATGCGCTGCATTGGGAGCAGCCTGGGCTACGGCCTATCGAATGATCTTCACCCGTGGTTGCCTGCAGCCCGGCAGTCGGGTCCTGGTCCAGGGCGCGAGCGGAGGCGTCGCGGGAGCGGCGATTCGTATGGCGGCTGCTGCTGGAGCACATGTCTGTGCAACCGGACGAACCGTCGAGAAGCGGGAGTACGCGCTGTCCATGGGAGCTCACGAGGCGCTTGAACCCGGCCGGCATGTTCCCGAGAAGGTCGACCTGGTAATCGAGACCGTGGGAGAGGCCACATGGTCGCATTCAATGCGGTGCGTGCGAGATGGCGGAATCATCGTCGTCGCCGGCGCGACGACGGGCGGGATGCCTCCGGCGGACCTGCAGAGAATCTTCTATCGACAGCTCTCCATCGTTGGTTCGGTGATGGCCACACGCACGGAGTTCGAGCAGATGCTGCGGATGCTCGACGTGACCGGAATCAGGCCGTCGGTCGATTCAAGGATTTCGCTCGACGAAGTCGTCGACGGATATCGGCGAATGATCGCAGGTGAGCTCCAAGGAAAGATCGTCGTTGAATTCTGAGCCACTTGGACTGAACAACAAGAAGAATGGTAGAGAAAAGATGGAACAGCGAACAGCACAGTCCGATCGAACAGCGCAGTGGTACGAGATGGTCGAGGTCGTATGGAAGGAACGCATTGTCACGGTTTCGTCTGGCGTCAGGATCTGCATTCAGGAGCTCGGTCCCACATCGGGGGAGCCCATCGTACTCATCCACGGAGGCGGCGATTGCCGCGTGTCGTGGTCATATGTGGCGCCGATCCTCGCCGAGGCGGGATATCGAATCATCGTCCCCGAGTTGCGCGGTCATGGTGGAACCGAGGTGCCGGAGACCGCGTTGGGTTACTATCTCAACACTGATTATGCGGCGGACATCGAGGGGTTGATCGATGAACTCGGCTTCCCGGCCGTGCATCTGGTCGGACACAGCCTCGGGAGCATCACGTCTCAGACAGTGGCGTTCACCGCACCACAGAAGGTGAAATCGGTGACGCTCATCGCCTCGGGAGCGCTCGTCAAGGCGTTCTCCAGGGTTGAGATCGATCCGAACGAGGCAATGGACGAGGAATTCCTCGAAGCATGGGCTCGATGTGACCTCGACGAGCCGGCATTCGTGGAAGCGATCCGCTCCTACGTCTTCCAGATGCCGGTGGAGTCCTGGGCCAAAGTCCTCAACGGTGTGCGCCACATCGACACGCGGAGCCATCTCGGCGAAATCAGGTGTCCTGTCCAGTTGATCTGGGGGACCGAGGACGATGTCTTCGACGCGGACGACCAAGAGGTCCTGCGCTCAGGTCTCAGCGGCACAACGGTGCGATTCCTGCCGATCGACGGTGCCTCACACAGTCCGCACTGGGACAGTCGGGAGAACATCGAACTGATCGCTGGGGCGATCGATAGCTTTGTCGCTGACTGGCACCGAGTCTGAACCGAATTGGAGACAGCAGGTTTGGGGTATCGAACTGTCGACATCCCAACCTGCTGACTCAATCGCTGCGCTGGGTTCGGATGCAGGAATGATCGTTCGCCATGTCTCCGACATAGGGAAGGTCCTTGGCCACAACCCGGTCGATCATCGCTGGTTCTGAAGGTCGGAGCTCGCCGTGGGCACGCGAGCGGACCAATTCGAGTCAATGTCCCGAGCATCACCATTCACTCAATGGTCAGGGCGTCGACTTTCGGGCTCCTGCATCGCCGCTGAACCCCTGACCCGGTTCGCCTATACTCGGGGTGTCCAAGCAGTGCAGGAAGCGAATGGATCAATCGATGACGGCGAGGATTACGGCCGGCAGGGGACTACAGCTGCTCGTGGACGATCTGTCGAGGTACCTGCAACGTTCAGTCGTGGTCAATGACCGAGCCGTGCGTCTGATCTATGCGAGCCCACACTATGGGGACGAAGACCAGGCCCGTATTCAAGCTGTGCTCTATGGCGACGGCGGATCCGAACTGGCTGGTTGGATCCGAGCCCAGGGCATCGATGAATGGCGCGAACCGCATATTCTGCCGGCGAATGCCGATTTCGGAATGCAAGCGCGTTTTTGCGTTCCGCTTTTGGTTTCCGGATGGACGCTGGGCCACATGATGATCATCGATGTCGACCAATCCCTCACTTCCGACGAGCGGGAGCTCATCGTACGCGTGGGGAACGAGGCCGCAGCCCAACTCCATGTTGATCGCTTGGCTTCCGACCCAGAGCACCTCAAACAGCAGCAAATGATCCGTGCACTGATCGACGAGAACGAACTCATCCGACAAGAGGCGCTGACGCATTACCGCAATGAAACTAATGCGGTCGGGGCCTCGTACGTTGCTGTGTTCATGATTGAGCTGACGCGATTCAGTTCTGCGCCGACGTCACTTGAGGTGGCTTTGGATTTCGCCCTCGAGGCGCTCGATCGCGCCTGCAACCGACGCTCACTTCACCTTGTCGAAGGTTCTCGGGCGGTGATAATTCAACCGAGTTCGATCGAGACCCAGCGTACTGAGCTGCAACGAATCGCTGATGGTGTCATTGTCGAACTCAGACGTTCCGTGGGTCAGCAGTGCCGAATCGACGTCGGTATCGGCACCCATGAGGGTGGCCTGGATTCAGCGTGGCTTGCCAATCGACGTGCCGAGACCGCGTTGCATGCAGTCCAGTTGCGGCAGGACTCTGAAGGCGGTGTGACTACACACTGGACGGATCTGGGCATCGACTCACTGCTCTTGCGTCTCCCCGATGCCGACCGCACCTGGGACAGCGTGCCCGGGCCAGTCCGTGCACTGTACGGCCGCGACCGTAATGGAACACTCATCCACACGCTCAGCGTGTTTCTCGACCACGGGGGATCGATCGCCGAGACGGCACGCGCACTCCACCTCCACCGGACCTCGCTCTACTACCGGCTGGATCAGATCCGGAAAGTGACCAGACTCGACCTCGACGACGGTCGCAAGCGCCTTGAGCTGCACGTCGGTTTGCGCCTATTGCACATCGTCATTCTCACCCGTTCTTCCGACATTTAGTCGGAAGACCGGACGCTCTTTTCCGCTCCCTGTCTCTGTTGAATTTTGCATCGTCCTGAAAGGCTGAAATCCGAACCGGCCGCCGCAGGCGACTTGGTCCGCTGATCAACGAGTGGCATCGCCCGTGCGGCGTTCCACGATTACTTGAGGGAGGAACGTCAATGGCGTCCAGAATCGCAGTTGTCACCGGTGCTGGTTCCGGTATCGGAAGGGCCGCCGCCGAAGTGCTGGCTGGTAGAGGTGAGCATGTGATCGTCGCCGATCGAGATGTCGATGCGGCTGACCAAGTCGCTGGCTTTCTTATTGAGCAGGGGCTGAGTGCACAGGCTGAACATGTCGACATCGGCTCTCATGATTCCATTGCATCTCTGTTCGAACGCATCGACAAGGAGCACCACCGCTGCGACATCCTCGTCAATAATGCCGGCGTGTCTCAGATCAAGGATCTCCTCGACTTTGACGATGACCTGTTCGGATCAACGATCCAGATTAATCTGATCGGAACATTTCGATGCAGTCAGCACGCTGCACGACTGATGGCTCGGGAACACTGGGGAAGAATCGTCAACATCAGTTCGATCAGCGGAATCCGCGCCGGAGTCGGTCGTGGGGCCTACGGTCCTTCGAAAGCCGGAGTCGACGGTCTCACGAGGCAGTTCGCCGCCGACCTCGGCGCTCTGGGGATCACTACCAATGCAGTTGCCCCCGGACCCATCGAGACTCCGCTCACGACTGTTGTTCACACCGAAGCGACTCGCGACGCCTACCGCCGCCATATTCCGCTTCGGCGTTACGGAACGGTGGAAGACATTGCCCACGCGGTGGCGTTCCTTTCCTCCGACGAAGCCGGGTACATCAACGGGCACACACTGCCGGTCGACGGGGGCTTCGTCGCTGTCGGCCTGCTCGATGCCTGACATCCATCGGGGAGAGCTCCCCGGAACTGCTCAAGGAAGAGGAGAACCAATGAAATCGTGTGAACTGGAAGGTAAAGTCGTCCTAGTCTTTGGCGCCGGCTCCAGCGGTGTTGGACTCAGCAATGGCGAAGCAACTGCCCTCGCCTACGCTGACGCAGGAGCATCAGTGGCCGCCATCGATGTGAACCGTCACGAAGCCGAGCGGGTGGCTGCCCGTATCGCCGACGTCGGAGTGAGCAGCCTCGGTGTCGAGGCCGATGTGACGAAAAGTTCCGAAGTCGCGCGGGCTGTCGCTACGGTCGTCCACAAGCTCGGAATACCGGACGTGCTGCACAACAATGTGGGGTCCCCACGATTGGGATCCATCCTCGAAACGGAACCGGATGCGTGGCGAGCCTCCGTCGAACTGAATCTCACCAGTGCTTACCTGACATGCAGAGAAACGCTTCCGCACATGTTGGAGGCCAGGCGAGGCGTGATCATCAACGTCTCTTCTCTCGCCAGCATTCGCGATACCGGCTATGTCTACCCTGCCTATAACGCAGCCAAGGCGGGGTTGAATCAGCTGACAGTATCTCTTGCCCTCGCCTACGCCAAGCAGGGGATTCGAGCCAACGCGATTCTGCCCGGGCTCATCAACACTCCTCTGGTGACTCAGCAGATCACCGAGGATGCTCAGGCTCTGGCGGCCCGGCATGAGATGAGTCCAACCGGGCGGATGGGCTCACCTGAGGACATCGCGAATGCGGCAGTGTTCCTGGCCTCGGACAAGGCGTCATATATCAACGGTGTCTGCCTGCCGGTCGACGGCGGCCTGTCGATGAGTTGTATCCGCTGATCGATCAATTTTGTGACTTGGCCCATTTTCCACCTGCGGTTCGGAAAATCTACGAGACCGCAATCCTTGGAGAATGCGGAGACTTGGAACCACGATCGGGCACCACCGAACAGACCTCGGTCGGACTGACCGCACATATGGAAATGGAGCAAAAGACACATGACTGACACCAACTCGGATCTCTGTGCCTTCGCGAATGCCTACCTCGCCGATGAGAACGACGAGAGTGCGTCCAAGGTGTTCAACCCTGCGACCGGAGAAGTGATCGCCCGGTTCCCCGTAGCGACTGCTGACGACGTCGACGAGGCGGCTCAACGAGCCTCTGCGGCTTTCACGACGTGGGGACGCACATCGCCCGCCGAGCGTGCTGCCGCGCTGCTGAAGATCGCCGATGCGGTCGAACAGGAAGCGGAGGAACTCACTCAGATCGAAAGCGTGAATGTCGGTCTTCCGATCGGGGACGTGCGCGAATTCGTTGTGCCGACTGTTGCAGACGTTCTCCGATTCTTCGCCGGTGCCGCTCGCATCTCCGCTGTTCCTGCCGTCGATGAATACGACAATGAAAGCACCTCCTGGGTGCGCCGGGAACCACTCGGAGTCGTCGGGCTGATCACTCCGTGGAACTATCCTCTGCTCATGGGTGCGTGGAAAATTGCTCCGGCACTTGCCGCAGGCAACACCATGCTCCTCAAACCTGCATCGGTGACGCCGCTGAGCACCATCAAGCTCGTCGAAATCGCCAATCGGTTCCTGCCAGAAGGCGTGATCAATCTGATTTTGGGCAGCGGTGCTGCGGGGACTTCGATGGCTGAGCATCCTGCCATCCGCAAGATCGCGTTCACCGGATCGACCGAGACCGGTAAGTACGTGGCATCAGTCGCCGCTCATACCGTGAAGAAGATGGGCCTCGAGCTCGGTGGCAAGGCGCCCGTGCTGGTGTTCGCCGACAGTCCCATCCGTGAGACAGCCAGAGACCTCGTGGCCTTCGGATTCTCAGGAGCAGGGCAGGACTGCACTGCCGCATGCCGCATCATCGTCGAAGAGTCCGCGTATGAGGAGTTCGTCGAAGCATACGTCGAAGAGGTCGACAAACTGGTCCTCGGGGATCCTTCCGATCCGGCCACGACGCTGGGACCTGTAATCTCCGAGAAGCAGCTCGAATCCGTTCTCGGATTCATCGAGCGGGCACGAGCCGCGGGCAATACGATCAGATCGGGCGGACGACGAGCCGACCGACCTGGGTGGTTCATCGAACCCACTGTGATCACCGATGTCGCTCAGACGGATGAGATCGTTCAGAAAGAGGCGTTCGGCCCGGTGGTCAGCATCCAATCAGCACGTGACGACGACGAGATGCTGCAGTTCGCCAATGACGTCAACTATGGCCTGTCGGCGAGCCTGTGGACGAAAGATCTGGCGCGGACTCTGCGCTTCAGCAGAGAACTCCACTTCGGCACCGTGTGGGTGAATCAGCACACTCCCAATGTGGCCGAGGCACCTTTCGGCGGATATGGAGAGTCGGGTTACGGCCGGGAACTCTCGTTGCAGGGCCTGGATGAGTACTCGCAGCTCAAGCATGTCATGGTCAAGCCCGAGCTCGACGCCTAGATTCGACACCAAGCCAATAGAAGGAGAGATCCCTGTGGACCCAATCGCGGATGCCCCTGCGTCAATGGCAGCAGTCCAGCTGAACGGACACGGTGGGCTCGACCAATTGGTCTATCGCACGGGTGTGCCAACACCACGGGCTGGTTCCGGCGAAGTGCTTGTCAAGGTAGGAGCCTGTGCGCTCAACAATACCGAAATCAACACCCGTACCGGTTGGTACGACCGAGTGGTCGAGGATTCCGTCTCCGAGGAACTCGGCCGGTCGGGACGTGACGACGGTGCTGGGGCCACGTGGAACAGCACGGCGATGACCTTCCCCCGGATTCAGGGAGCCTCGGTAGCGGGTACGGTCGTGGCGGTCGGCGACAGTGCGGACGAGAATCTCATCGGAACCCGGGTCGTCGTCGATCCGTCGGTCCGGGACCCGAACCTCCCGCCTCGGGCACAGATCGTCGAGTACCTCGGAGGTGACCGCGATGGAGGATTCGCGGAGTATGTCGTGGTGCCGGCGGCGAACGCGCACGTGGTGAATTCAGAGCTCAGCGATGCGGAACTCGCCACGTTCCCCTGCTCCTATGACACGGCGGAGGAGATGCTCGCGCGGACAGGCCTCGCTGAGGGGGAGACAGTCGTCATCACCGGCGCGGCTGGGGGCGTCGGTACAGCGACCATCCAGCTAGCTCAGGCCAGGGGCGCTCAAGTGATTGCGATCGCGAGCTCATCGAAGGAGTCACGCCTGCGCGAACTCAGCGTCGACGGTTTCGTCTCCCGATCGAATTCGGATCTGGTGGCTGCCGTGGCTTCGCTCATCGGCGAGCGGGGTGCCGATGTCGTCATCGATGTCGTCGGAGGAACCATGTTCGAGAGTCTGCTTCTCATGCTCAGACGTGGAGGCAGGTACGCCAGTGCAGGGGCCATCGGCGGTCCGATCAGTCGTATCGACCTTCGTGAGCTCATCTACAAGGATCTGGAACTGTACGGAATCACGAATCCGACCCCCGAGACATTTTCACGTCTGGTCGGTCTTGTCGATGATGGTCGGATCAAGCCACTCGTCGAGGCGGTCTTCCCGCTGTCTCAGCTCCGTGAAGCGCAGGAGACTCTGCTGAAGCGGACACATATCGGCAAGATCGTCGTCATTCCTGACGGCGCCTGAGGCGTCGGCTCGGTGAGCCGGCGGGAGAAACGGAGAATCCAATGAATGCTGTTGAGACAAAGCCCGAGAACCCCTTGTTGGACGGGTTCGTCGAGGATTGGTTCTTGTGCGGTGATGGCACACGTCTGCGCTTTCTGCACAGGGGCGAAGGAGGAATACCGCTGGTCATGGTGCCGGCGTTCGACTGTCCGGCCGATGCCTATTCGCTGAATGCTCCGGAGCTGTCCACCGAACGACCGGTGTACATCCTCGAACAGAGAGGGCACGGGTACTCTGACGCACCGACCCATGGGCGAACCGTCCAACGTCTGGCGGCCGACGTCAACGAGTTCATCGATTTCATCGGGGCGCCGAAGGTCAGTCTGCTTGGCTGGTCGATGGGGGCTGCCGTGCTCTGGGCCTTCATCGACCTGTTTGGTCAGTCGAAGGTCGAGAAGCTCGTCTTCGTAGATCAACCGCCGATGCTCATCGCTGACCCTTACGAGACGACCGAGGAGCGACGACGCCATGGCGGCCAGCACATCGACCTGTGGCATGTGAAGCGTGTCTACAACAGGGATTTCTACACAGCTTGGCCGATTCTGTCTTCGTACTTCGAGGTCCCTAACCTGGAGGTCACAGCCGAGAGCATCGACCGGATCCCAGATGACTTTGCAAGGCTGATCTCGATGATTCCCGAACCACCAGTCGTCGACAAGGCTCACAGGGAGTTCCTCGCCGAACTCGTGCGGAACCATATTTGGAGCGATTGGCGCGGTGTGTTTCCGCTGATCGAGAAGCCAGTGCTCCTCCTGACGGGCGACGCGGCTCATGCCACGACACTCGAATGCAATGAATGGGTGCAGGAGACGGTCAGGGATTGCACCTGGATCCGATTCAGCGAGGAGGAGTTCGGCGGACACGATCTCTGTCAGACCGCCTATCGGAAGTTCAATCGGTGCGTGTCCGACTTCCTTCGGTAAATTCCAGAGCAGGGCCCGAGCGATTCAGCTGACAGGTGCAACTATCCGGGTCTGTGCTCCGGTTCGAGTGCGATGAGGCCACTCGGAATTGGCCGATTGCCAGTCACCGAAGCCGCGCTTGAGAAAAGTGTCGATGGAGCGGGCCTCCTCTCCCGCCTACCTTTGCATGACGTCACAGTTCATTTCGTCAGAGAGGACGACATGATGTCCCTTACAACACAGCAGGCTGCTAACATTCAGCCGGAGCTCAAAGGCAATCTCGGGCTGTTCCATCTGTTCTTCACCGTGATGGCGTGGAATGCACCGCTCGTAATCGTGTTCGCGGCGATTCCGATCATTGTCGGTTACGGTAACGGAATCGGTGCGGCAGGTGCTTTCATCGCCGCTGGTGCCACCATCGGACTATTCGCCATCGGATTCACGCGAATGACGAAGATCCTACCGTCACCGGGCGCATTCTACGCCTACATTACGGCTGGCTTGGGAAAGAGGCTCGGTCTGGGTTCAGGGCTGCTGACTCTGGTCGGCTACTTCGCCGCATATTCCGGAACGTTCGCCTTCGGCGGGATAGTGTCTAATCAGCTGTTTCACGACACGTTAGGTCTACCTGAACTGCCGTGGTATCTCTGGGGGACCATCCTCTGGCTGATCGTCGCCGTCCTCGGACTTCTGAAGTTCTCACTCTCAGCGACGCTTCTCACCGTGTTCCTCGGACTCGAAGTGCTCATCATCGTGATCTATGACATCGCGGTGTTCGTGCAGGGCGGCGCCGCCGGAACAATATCCGCGGAACCACTGTTGCCGACCACTTGGACCGACGGATCGGTTGCCATGGCAATGTTGTTCGCAATCGGTATGTTCGGAGGATTTGAGATCACGGCGCTTTTTCGTTCCGAAGTGCGAAACCCGGAGCGAACGGTGCCGGCTGCGACGTATATGGTCGTCATCGTAGCGACGCTCATGTACGCGCTCACTTCATGGGCGTTCATCAATGCGGCCGGATTGAACGAGGCTGTTGCCCTGGCGGCGGAAGACCCCACAGGAACGATGCATGCGACATTCCTGGCGTTCGGTGGGAAACTGCTCTTCGACATCTCATCGGCACTCGTGTTCACCAGCACCTTCGCCGTGATCCTCGCCGGACACAACATCGTCTCGCGCTATCTCTTCAACCTCGGAGCAGACGGGATCCTTCCGAAGCAACTGAGCAAGGTCCATGCGAAACAGGGTTCTCCATACCGTGCATCGCTAGTAGCAAGCCTCGCCTGTCTGGCCGTGAACATTCCCGCGATCCTCGCGAACGTGGATCCGACTTCCTTCTACGCGGCAATGCTGGGTATGACGAGCCTCGTGCTGATTGTCATCCTCTTCATCTGCAACGGTGCGATTCTCGCCTTTCTTCACAAGAATGGGCGCAGCCGATTCTCATTCTTCCCCCGCGTGATCGCTCCCGGCCTCGCAGCGATAGGTCTCGGAATCTGCGCCTATCTCGCCATCACGAATTTCAATTCCTTGACCGGTGGGTCGCAAACGCTCTCCACGGCTTTGATGGTCTTCCTCGGCGCCGTGTTCGTCGGAGGGATCCTGATGGCCGCTGCGTACAAACGAACCAAGCCAGAGGTGTACGCACGGATCGGGCGCCAGTAGATCAACCGTGTGATTGTTGCAAACGATATACGGACGAGGGTCGGGACAAGAATGATGGACACTTGTTAGTGCCACTGTGGATGGTGTTCGCCGCAGTGGCTGTGAGCGCCGCAACTTTTTCCTGCTTCGCGTGGTGGCTCGTCGACCAGCGGAAGAGAGCTCTGGCCGCACTATCGGCGCGTAGTGCCGAGACTGCTGAGCAGAGGGCGGATCGAATAGCCATCCTCAGCCATGAGATCAGAACCCCTCTTGCCGTCGTACGAGGCGCCGCGGAACTGCTCGCTGAAGAACGACCCGGAGTACTGAACGATCACCAGCGACGTTTCGTCAGGCGAATCATCGACAATACAGGTCAGGTCATCGAACTGAGCGAAAACCTGCTTGTGCAGACCCGCATCGAAGCCGGAATATTCGACGTGCACCGGCAGCGGGTGAATCTGCGGTCGATGCTCAGGGAGACTGTGGCCGAGTTGCGCCAGCTCTGCGGTGCAACCGTCCGATTAGCGGTATTCGACCCTCCGATGTACGTCTCGGTGGATCCGCTGCTCATCAAACAGGTGGTCGTCAACCTGGTGACGAACGCAGTGCGCAGCTGCGGCAGTTCCGTCGTCACGGTACGGCTACTCAAGCGGGACACCGATGTTCTGATTTCCGTGCACGACGAAGGAACAGGGATGTCCTCTGACCAGCGCCTTCATCTGTTCGAGCCCTTCTCGACGAATACGCGACGTGGAGAGGGCACCGGGCTGGGCCTCTTCGTTTCGAAGCACATCGTCGTTCTGCATGGAGGAAGGATCTTCGTGGATACGATCGATCGGAAGGGCACCACCGTGATGTTCACATTGCCGTTACAGGAGGACGACTACGGTGAATGATCTTCCCCTCGTCTGGATTGTCGATGACGAGTCCGCGATTGTCGACGTCGTCTCCTTCGCGCTTGAGACTCAGGGCTTCCGCTGTCGGAGCTTCGGAGCTGCTCGACCTGTGTGGACGGCACTGCGAGAGGAGATCCCACAGCTCCTCGTGCTCGATGTCATGCTTCCGGACTTATCCGGAATGGAGTTCTGCCGGCGGATTCGCGATTCGACTACCGTTCCGATCCTGATGCTCACCGCCAAAGGAGAAACCCGCGACCGAATCGCGGGATTGGAAGCAGGCGCCGACGACTACGTAGTCAAACCCTTTCATCCACGAGAGCTCGCGCTCCGCGCCGAGCGCCTTGTGGAGCGAAGTCGTGCGAAGCTCGGAGCCGAGGTGTCAAGTGGCGACCTCCGCCTGGATCCTGCACAGTCTGCCGTTTTCGTGGGAACTCACCAAGTCGTTCTCACCCCGATCGAGTACGCACTTCTGCACGTTCTTGTATCGCAGCAGGGAACGCTTCTGACATTCGGACAGCTGATCGCGAAGGTCTGGGGCGACATCGAACGCGGAGGGAATCGAGACCTGCTCAAAACCGCGATCTACCGCCTACGGAAGAAGCTCGAAGCGGCTCGACCCGACGCCGGGGCACTCATCCACAGTGTGCGTGGCCGAGGATACGTGTTCACCGAACCAGACAGCATCACGGGAGAACACGGCGTGTAATCCAGGCGCGACCTGTCATAAGAGTCAACGGCAGTTCTAGTGGTAGTCAGTGCCAGACATGGTGACATAACCGTCACTGTCGGCAGATGAAGTGTCACCGATCTGTGCCCATGTTCACTCTAACTTTGAATCACTGCTCCTGAACCTCGCACTAGGGGCAATCTCACGACAAAGGAGTTCAGAGATGCATTTTCGGAAGTCATTCGGCACCATCGCCATCGCCGCCATCACCCTGTTGGTCGCGGCCTGCAGCCCGGAGGAATCGGACGCCGAGTCTACCGGCGGATCACTCACCTTCGCATGCGTACAGTTCGAAGACCAGTGCCGAAGCATCGCACAGCGATTCACGGAAGACACCGGCAACCAAGCGAACTTCGTGCAGCTCGGTGGTGGTGAGACGGTGGCCAGGCTGAGCGCAGCGAGTAAGAACCCTGAATTCGACGCGTGGTACGGAGCACCGGCAGCCAACGTGATCTCTGCGCACGAACTCGATCTGATCGAGCCATACATCTCGGAGAATGCCGATCAGATCCCGGATGAGTTCATGCATCCTGATGGTATCTGGAGCGGTGTGCTCTGGGGCACACTCGGATTCTGTTCGAACACCGATGTGCTGGAAGAGCTGGGTGTCGACGCTCCAACATCCTGGAACGATCTCCTGGATCCCAAGTTGAGACAGAACGTCAGCATCGCTCATCCGATGACTTCGAGCTCCGCATACGCCGCACTATGGAACTTGGTGGCGATCAACAAAGGTGACGAAGACAAGGCAATCGACTACTTCAAGAGCCTGCACAACAACATCCTCCAATACCCGAAGTCCGGAGGAGCCCCCGGTCAGATGGCGGGCCGAGGCGAGATCGCAGTAGGAGTATTGGGAGCGCCCGACTGCACAAAGGTGATCGAAGAGGGGTTCACGAACCTTGAACTGACACTTCCGTCGGACGGGTCCTTGTTGGACGTTCAGACCGTGGCGATGGTGAAGGACGCGCCCAACCCCGATGCTGCGAAGGCGTTCATCGACTGGGCGCTCACCGTCGAGGGGCAGGAGTTCGATGAGAATGCGCCGACGTACTCGGTGCCGACGAATCCGGAGGTGCCATTGGTCGATGGCATGGCGAACCGGAAGGAACTCACGGTTCTGCCGCACGATATGACCGCTTCTGGGCAGGCGAAGGACAGGCTCATCAATCGCTTCGAATCCGAAGTCGCTCCCCAGCCCAAGGACTGAGCGGAACGAGATGAATTCCATGTTGGTCCAATCGGGAAAGGAATCCGATGTCAGCCCCCACGACTGAATCGAGGGCGCAGTTCCGGCGAGGTCCGGAAGCGAGGCGAATGTCTCGCGCTCGGGGTGTCAGAGACGACGTGACCTCCAAGGTGATTGTCGGGATCATCGTCCTGATCCTGCTGCTTCTGCTCGGCTTGCCCCTGAGCCAACTGGTGACGAGGGCACTCGGCCCCGACGGCAGGGAAGTGCTCCTCGGTTTCTTCACCGATCCTAACCATCGTGCGGTTCTCGCCAACTCCCTGATGCTCGGAGCGATCGTCGGCGTGACAGGCACCGCTGTCGGATTCATCGTCGCTTTCACTCAGGTTCGCGTGAAGTTTCGGGGGAAACGAGCACTGCACCTCATTGCTCTGATTCCCATCGTCTCGCCTCCCTTCGCGGTGGCCACGGCCGCAATCACGCTGTTCGGGAGAAACGGCTACATCTCGTCGAACTTGCTCGGTATACAGGGAGATATCTACGGACTTCACGGGCTGGTGTTCGTCTACACCCTTTCCTTCTTCCCTGTGGCCTACATGAATTTCAAGGGCATGCTAGAGAACCTCGACCCCTCGCTCGAGGAGGCTGCGAGTGGGCTCGGCGCAGGGAAGCTGAAAATCCTGCTCACTGTGACGTTTCCGATGCTTCTGCCAGGATTCGCCGCCTCCTTTCTTGTTCTGTTCGTCGAGGGGATCGCCGACCTCTCGAATCCGCTCGTGCTCGGCGGCGACTACGCTGTGCTCTCGACTCGGGCATATTTCGCAATGACCGGAGACTTCAACATCGGAGCGGGCGCCGCGTATTCGTTGATGTTGGTGCTGCCTGCGCTGCTGGTCTTCCTCGTCCAGCGCTATTGGCTGAACCGCAAGAAGGTCACAGCGGTGACCGGAAAGCCCAGCGGGCGAATGCAGGCCATTTCGGCGCCCTCGGTGCGCATCCCCTCCCTGATTCTGACAGCCGGAATCGTCGCGGTGATCGCTTTGGTGTACCTCACGGTCATCCTCGGTGGATTCCAGAGGGTGCCTGGAGTCAACAATGAACTCACGCTCGACCACTTCGAGTTCGTGTTGACCGGCATCGGGTCGCAGGCGATGCGCGATACGATCACATTGGCCCTCATCGCAGCCCCCGTGGCCGGAGTTCTGGGAATGCTCATCGGATGGTTGGTGACTCGTAAGCTCAAACGTTTCGCCGGCCTGTTGGATTTCGCTGGCATGCTCGGGACAGCCTTCCCCGGTACTGTCCTGGGTATCGGTTATGCGATTGCGTTCCTCGTGCCGACCACGGTTCTCGGCATCGAGATTCTTCCTCCACTGGCAGGCGGCGCGGCCGCATTCGGCGGTGCGATTGCCATCGTGATGGTGTTCACCGTCAGATCCCTTCCACCTGGTCAGAGAACGGGGATTGCGGCCTTGTCGCAGATCGACTCGTCCATCGATGAAGCATCCACTTCACTGGGGGCCGGATCTGCGACGACGTTCCGCCGAGTGACGCTGCCCCTGATCCGACCGGCCTTTGCGACGGCTCTGACCTTTGCTACAGCCCGATCGATGACTTCGTTGTCGCCGATCATCTTCCTGACCACTCCCGAGATCAAGATTCTCACTTCGCAGATCTTGGCGGAAGTGGACAACGGACGTTACGGAAATGCGTTCGCCTACTGCACGGTGCTGGTCATCATCGTGCTGCTCCTGATCACTCTCGTGAATTTCCTGCTCAGAAAGGTAGTGCATCGTGGCAATCAATTCGATGCTTGAGTCAACACGTTCAGCTGTCGAGCCGGTGAATACTGGTGGCGTCATACTTCGCAAGGTCACGAAGCGATACGGAACCAAGACGTCGACTCCGGCGGCCGTCGCCGATTTCGACCTCGATATCGAACCGGGTGAGTTCATCACATTCCTTGGGCCCTCCGGATGCGGAAAGACCACGACGCTTCGCATGATCGCCGGGTTTGAAAGCATTTCGAGCGGGAGTATCGAGGTCGACGGCCTGGACATGACAAGCGTACCTCCCAACATGCGTCCTATGTCGATGGTGTTCCAGTCCTACGCTCTGTTCCCCCACCTCAGCGTTCGAGAGAATATCGCCTATGGGCTGAAGATCAAGAAGATGCCCGCGGCTCGCATCGCGGATGACATTGAGAGCATTCTCGCCATCATGAACCTCAGCGGACTCGCAGATCGCTCTCCTCGCGAACTCTCGGGTGGCCAGCAGCAGCGCGTCGCCTTGGCGCGTGCTCTAGTCATGAGGCCCAAGATCCTTCTTTTCGACGAACCGCTGTCGAATCTCGACGCCAAGCTGAGAGAGCAGATGCGGCTCGAGATTCGACAACTCCAGCGGCGACTCGGGATCACGAGCATCTTTGTCACGCACGACCAGGACGAGGCGATGAACATGTCCGACCGCATCGTCGTGATGAGCAAGGGCAGGATCGAACAGGTGGCGGAGCCGAGCGTGGTCTATAGACATCCCGAGTCCATGTTCGTCGCGGACTTCGTCGGTAAGGCGAACTTTCTCGATGTGGAAGTGCAGCGGATGCACGACGATGGAACCGCGGAAGTACAGGTGCTGGGAGTGACGGTTCGCGTGCCATCGCACGAGGACGTCCGGAAGGAAGACCCGGTGCAGCTCCTCGTGCGACCGGAGTCGGTGCGCATCACCATCGGATCGCCGGACTCGCGACGAGCAGGAGTCGGCACCGTGCTCGGGTCTGTGTTCTACGGCTCCAGTGTGGAGTACGAGATTGAGACCGAGTCGGGGAATCTGCTGGTATCGATCGCTGACCCCGACGTTGACAGACTCATTCCCACCGGGTGCGAAGTCTCGATCAGGCTCGAAGAGAATCGAACCTGGCTCCTCCCCGACCTCCACGCTTGACCATCGATGCCGCAATCGCCTCCGAACCCTCCATACCATGAAGGGACCACACGATGACCGACACGAAAGATTCGAAGGTGGCGTTCCTCCGCAGTCCCCTCGCCAACCTCAGAGATCTGGGAGGACTGCCGGCCGACGGCGGACGGATCCGGTTCTCGACGCTCTGGCGGGCAGACGACATCTCCCACTCGCCGAAATGGGAAGTCGACGAGCTTAGGCAGGCGGGGCTGAGGACGATCCTCGACCTTCGCTCGGAGCAGGAGCACCGGGCGATCGGTATCGGGTTCTCCGACGAGCTCGGATTGGCGCACCAGCATTTTCCGCTGACGCCGACCGCAGCGGATCCTGGGACCATCGCGATGATCGTCGAGGACAGCCGGACACCTGCAGGTGCCGGCCGGTGGTACGTGCAGCTGCTCGAGCAGCAGGCTGAGAACCTGGTGCTGATCTTCAGGCAGATCGTGTCGAGCGAAGGCGGGGTCCTCTTCCATTGTGCGGCAGGCAAGGACAGGACCGGTGTGCTGGCAGCAGCCGTGCTGGCAGTAGTCGGCGCCGACGAGAAGACGATCATCGATGACTACAGCGCCACAGCGGCCAACATAGAACGCATCTTCGCCCGTCTGCGCTTGACGAACCCCGCAATTGCGGCGGAGGAGGACGAACTGCGTAGGGCTGATCCGAACCACGCGATGCTGGGCGCATGCAGGGATTCGATGATTGCGATGCTTAACCTCGTTGGAGGCGCCCCCGGACTCGTCGGACACCTCAGATCCGCGGGGCTCGACGACGATCTCCGGGTCGGTCTTCGAACCAGACTCGTGCAGCAGCACAACTGATCGAGACGATGGGAACGGAACAGGTCCTCAGCGGTGAGGACGCGTGCGGCCCGGAACGAATGTGGGTGGCTTGTCCACAGTCAGTGGAGGCAGCGGCCCATTCCATTTCTCCACGTCGACAAGTGCATGCTGGGCCGTGGTTCCCTGCGACAGACGCGACGACGGGAGGTCGGCGCTGAGCACATTGGGGTTGCCATGACGGCAGAATGATGGGTCGTCCGGATCGGGATCGTACCAGGCACCGGTGGCCAGCTGTACGATCCCCGGGCGGAGTGCATTCGAGATGACGAGGCCCGCAAGGCAGGATCCTCGATCGTTGACGATTCGGATCACATCGCCGTCTTTGAGATCTCGTGCCGCAGCGTCCTCCGGGTTCATCCGAGCTGGTTCGCGGTCGTGGACTTTGCTTGTCTTGCTCGTGTCGCCCACGTCGAGTTGACTGTGCAGTCGGGTCTTCGGCTGATTCGAGATGAGATGCAACGGGTGTCGGGAATTCCGGGAGCCCAGCCATTCACGCGGCTCGAGCCAGACAGGGTGACCGGGGCAGTCGTCATAGGCGAAGGAATCGACCACCTCGGAGAAGATCTCGATCCGGCCTGAAGGGGTGCGGAGGGGATTCTTCTCCGGATCCGTTCGAAACTCGGAGAAGAGCACCTGTCGTTCGTCGACGAGGGGAATGTCGATGTGCTCGCTTGACCAGAACTCGTCGAAGTCGGGGACTCGTGACCCGCGAGCCCGCAACCGCTCCTGCCACTCATCGTACAGGTGGCGCAACCACTGCTGGGGGGTTCTGTCCTCGGAGAACGACTTGAGCATCGTCAGTCGCCGTTCGAGCTCGGCGAAGATCGCGTAATCGTCCTTCGCTTCACCTGCTGGAGCGGTCAGGGTCGGCATCGGAAAGAACTGCGGATCGTTCCGACCTGCTCCGTAGTCGTCGCGTTCGATGGTCATGGTTGCAGGCAGGACGATGTCCGCATGCCGGGCGGTGCTGGTCCAGAACATCTCATGGACGATGACTGTCGAGGGCTGCTGGAACGCGCGCCTGAGTCTGGCAAGGTCCTGATGGTGATGGAATGGGTTCCCGCCAACCCAATACACGAGATCGATGTCGGGGAGAGTGATCTCGTGGCCGTTGAAGTCAATGACCTTTCCCGGTTCGAGCAGCATGTCGGAGATCCGGGCGACGGGGATGAACGCGGTTTCGCGATTCTTTCCCCGTGGAAGAGACGGTGGACTCGACACTCTCTTCGCGAGCCCGACGTCGGCGGAAGACCCGTATCCGTGCTGGAATCCGCCTCCTGGAAGCCCGATCTGTCCGAGCATCGCCGCCAGGGTCACACCCATCCAAATCGGCTGCTCTCCATGATCCTGCCGCTGCATGGACCAGCTGAGGTTGATCATGGTGCGGCTGCGCGCCATGCGACGTGCCAGATCAATGATGAGCTCGGAATCGATTCCCGTGATCGGCTCAGCCCAAACCGGTGTCTTCGGGATTCCATCCGATGAGCCGCGGAGGTAAGGGAGGAACCGGTCGTAGCCGACCGTGTACTTCTCGATGAAATCCGAATCGACGGCATCCTCGGCGTCGAGCACATACGCGAGTGCGAGCATGAGTGCCGTGTCGGATCCGGGGATCGGAGCGATCCATTCGGAATCGGCGATGGCGAACGCATCATCACGAATGGGAGTGATGTCGATGAACTGGCATCCAGACTCGCGAGCCGTCTTCACGCTGCCGCGTGTGCTGTGACGACCGATCCCTCCCGGGCCCACGGCTGAGTTCTTCTCCGACAGTCCGCCGAAGGAGATGAAAAGCTCGGTGTGATCGGCGATCACCTCCCAGGTGGTGCCGTTGACCATGACATCCGCCGGTGACGCCCCAACGACGTGCGGCAGGATCGCCCCGGAGGTTCCGTAGCTGTAGTCGCCTACAGCGGAGACATAGCCGCCGAGGCAGTTGAGGAATCGGTGTATTTGGCTCTGTCCGTGGTGGAAGCGACCGGCACTCGACCAGCCGTAGGATCCCCCGTAGACACCTGAGGAACCGCGTTCTGCGTAAACCCGCTTCAGCTCCTCGGCGACGAGGTGAAGAGCTTCGTCCCATTCGATCTCGACGAACGGCTCGTCACCACGGCCGGTTCCACCTGGTCCGTGCTCCAACCAACCCTGGCGTATCGCAGGGCGAAGGATCCTGGTCGGATGGTGCTGACTGCTAGCGACGTTGTCGATGATCCGGCGCGGATCGGGATCCCCTCGCCAGGGCCGTGAGCGCAGCGACTTCCCATCCGATTCGGCCTCTAGAACACCGAAGTGGGTGAGGTGAGTTGACTGCATGATTCCGGACCGTCCTCTCGTGACTTGCCGTCGCATCATTCCTTGAGGCGGGTGGAAGTGACCAAGGGGGCTCGCGATCCGGCACTGATCACTATGCCGGAAACGTGACCTGCCTGTCGGTTGGAGTTTTCACGAATGACGAATTCCCGCCTGGAATCCTCCCAGTAGTGAGTTGTCGCGTCGGCAACTTGACTGTACGACAGGCCAGTGAGACTCACTCAACGACGATGAATCAATCACCAGGAGGCAGAGATGCTGAGCAGATCTCGGAAAGCGCGGCGAGTCCGCTGGCTGATGGCGGGAATCGCCGGACTCAGCACGATGGGACTGCTGACGGGTTGCCTTCCCGCAGAAGCCAAAGGTCCCGCAGCCAAGGAGATCGATCCTGCAATTGCGGAGGCGCTCCAGGGTGAAGGCAACGTTCAATTCGCATCAGTCGGCGATCTCGAACAGGACATCCAGGCCAATCTGATGACCGAAGTGGTCAATGAGCTCGGTGGTGACGCCGAGGTGCTCCAGGGCGCGACGACCGAGACGATGGCTGCCATGGCCAAGGGCCAACCGGTGGTCTCGATGGTGTTCTGGAGATGGCAGATGCCGGAGATCTGGGACAAGTATGTCGAGGAGGAAGGCACGATCGTCGAACTCGGTACGGCCGACTACCCCGGCGAGGAAGGTTGGTATGTGCCGACATATGTCATCGAAGGCGACGCGGCGCGAGGAATCAAACCGGCATGTCCCGAGCTGCCGGACTGGGAGGCTCTGAACAAATGCGTGGAAGTCTTCTCGACTGCTAAATCGGGCGACAAAGGTCAGTACATGTCAGGTGCCGAGTCCTGGGCATTCGCTTATGGTGACCCGCAGCGCATCGAGAATCTCGGTCTCGACTACGAGATGGTGTTCGCCGGATCGGAAGCGGCCCTGTATGCCGATCTCACTCGGGCCTATGAGCAGGGTGAGCCGTGGCTCGGACTGATGTGGAGACCCAACTACATGACACAGAAGTACGACCTGACCCGGGTCGAATTCCCCGAATATACCGAAGAGTGCTGGGGCGACACGTATGCCTGTCAGTGGCCAGAGACCATCATCTACCAATTGGCTTCCACAGTGATCGAGGAAGACCATCCGACTGTCTGGAATCTCGCACGCAATTACAACCTCAACAATGAACAGCTGCAGGACATGCAGTCCCTGGTGATCGACGAGGGACTCTCCCCCCAGGAAGCCGTAGAGCTTTGGATGGACGACAATCGTGATGTCTGGACAGGGTGGGTGTGATCCGATGAGTGAACTGAGAAGTTCAAGCCAGACAATCACGCCGACCACGACGGGAGGCGACCCAACCGGGTCCATGCTCCGAACTGAGCGTTCCAAGGCAGAGCGTGAGCGATCACCGGAGAAGTCACGTACACGTCGGACTCGCCTCAATTCCAATGCCCTGATCATCGTCATAAGCCTGGCTGCGATCGCCGCTGTGCTTTGGGAGCCTCAGGGATTTCCTTCAGCGCTCCGGTTCACATTCGGTGAAGCCTTCGAGTCAGGCTTCACCAACATCACCGATAGCTCTCCGTGGTTGTACGAACCGTTGGCAGGATTCCTCGAGGGGTTGTTCAGGGTTCTGCTCGATTTCCTCAATTCGTTTTCGCCGGCGGTCCTGGCTGCAGGGGTTGTCTTCGCCCTCGCCTACTATCGAGGAGTGAAGCTGGCAGGCCTCGCCGTGATATTGGTTGCCTGGGTAGTGCTGTCCGGCCTCTGGGAATACACTGTGGAGACCATTGCGTTCATGCTGGTTGCGGGTGGCGCGGCCTTCATCCTCGGAATCGTGGTAGGTCTCATCGGCTCCATCGGTCCGAAGACCAATGCGGTGGTTCGCATTGCCCTCGACGCGATGCAGGCTTTTCCGGCATTCGCCTACCTGGTGCCCGTGGTCGTCCTCTTCGGTCTGGGGAACGCGGCGGCACTTGTCGTCACCGTGATCTGGGCATTGCCTCCGCTGGCCAGGATGGTCAGTGTTGGATTGCGCAACGTATCCCCGGACACCGTGGAGTCGGCTGTCTCCCTCGGCGTGAGTCGACGCCGTCTGCTCTTCGATGTCAAGCTGCCCATGGCCGCGCCCAGCATCAGTGCCGGCACCAACCAGCTCATCATGTACTCCATCAGCATGGCGACGATGGCCGCAATGATCGGAGCGGCAGGGCTCGGCGCACCCATCTGGAGCGGACTGAGTCGTCTGGCACTCGGAGACGCCCTGCAGGGCGGAATTGCGCTGGTGCTCTTCGCCGTCATCCTCGATCGTGCCACGTCGAGAAGCCGGGGCCGGAAATGGGAACGTGCCCATGGCGACGACGTTCCGCGGGGCATTTGGCCGAAGCTGGCACAGTTCGCCCGGCCTCCATTCGGTCGTGCGCATGCGTATCTCGCGCTGTTCCTTCTCGTTGTCATCGCCTCGCAGACTATCCGCAGCTCGTGGCAGTATTTTCCCGATCCTCCGTGGGGTGCGCCTTTGAGCCTGAGGGAACCCGTGGAAGCAGGTGTGATTTGGATCACCACCGAATGGGGGCCGTTCCTCGACGGAGTGAGCACGGGAATTCAGCTCTATGGACTCAACTTCCTCGGTGACATCTACTCGGGAATTCCCTGGGCATTGGTCGTCGCGACTGCCGCAGTGATCGGAATCCTCACACTCGGAAAGCTTCAGGGCCTGCTGCTCGGACTTGGAGTGCTGCTCATCGGAAGCCTCGGAATGTGGGGACCCGCGGTGGAGACGATGGCAGTCGTCACCGTCGCGCTCGGGTTGGTGATCCTCGTCGGTTTTCCTCTCGGTGTGCTCATGGCCTTGAACGATCGGGCGGCTGCCGTGCTTCGACCGATCCTCGACGTCATGCAGACCCTGCCGATCTATCTGCTCATCATTCCTGCGGTCATGCTCCTCGGAGTGGGAGAAGTCGGCGCCGTGCTCGCGACCTTCATCGCAGCGATTCCGCCGATGATCAGATTCACGAATACAGCACTGCGAGAGGTCGACGGTGAAGCGATCGAGGCGGCACAGATCTCCGGGGCGACGTCTGGACAGATCCTCCGTCAGATCCGGGTGCCGATGGGACTGCCGACCATTGTGGTCGGTCTCAATCAAGCGCTCCTACTCGCGCTGGCAATGGCCGTAGTCAGTGCCATGATCGGAGCTCCAGGGCTCGGTGCCGACATCCTCACCGCGGTGAATCGAGCACTGCTCGGTTTGGGTATTGAAGCAGGACTGGCAATGTTCCTGCTCGCAGTCACTCTCGATCGTCTCTTCAGCGGATGTGCCCAGGTCGTCGCCTCTGCACAGCATTCAACAACGAACAATCAGTGAGGTAAGTCAATGACGAATAACCCCGCAACTCAGGTCGTGGCGGAGACCGCTCTGCCCACTGGCGGTGGATCCTCGATCCACGTGAACGACCTGTGGAAGGTGTACGGACCGCATCCACGGCGTGCTCTCGCTGAATATCGCGGCGGCTCCGATACCGTTCCCGAACACATGACCGCGGTTCGCGGTGTGTCCTTCGACGTCAACCCCGGCGAGACGTTCGTTGTGATGGGACTGTCCGGCAGCGGCAAATCGACGCTGATCCGGTGCCTGACGAGGCTCATCGAACCGACGGCCGGACATGTCGACATCGACGGCAACGATGTTCTCACCCTGTCGAATGCCCGACTCGCCGATCAGAGGCGCAATGACTGGGCGATGGTGTTCCAGCACTTCGGGCTGCTCCCGCACCGACGGGTTCTCCAGAATGTCGCCTATGGGCTCGAAGTCTCCGGTGTGGCTCAGCGGGAGCGCGAGGAACGGGCACAGCAGATGGTCGAAACCGTCGGTTTGTCGGGTACCGAGAACAAGTATCCGAATGAGCTCAGTGGTGGAATGCGTCAACGAGTGGGCTTGGCGCGCGCGTTGGTGCAGAATCCACGTCTGCTCTTGCTCGACGAACCATTCAGTGCACTTGATCCGCTGATCCGTACGGATCTGCAGGACGAGCTCATGCGATTGGCCCGGGTCGGCTCCCAGACCTCGATCTTCATCACCCACGACCTGACAGAGGCGCTCAAGGTGGGAGACAGAATCGCGATCATGCGCGACGGCGTTCTGGTGCAGGTCGGAACTCCCGAAGAGATCGTCCTGCGACCGACAGACGATTACGTGCGACGTTTCGCTGTCGAAGCCCCGCGAGCCAAGGTCGTGAGGGCAGAGACCATTGCACGCAGTGCCCCCGAGTTCTCGGCCGACACCTCGGCGTCCGCTGTGCTCACTCAACTCGTCCAGAGCGGACAGGGAGTGGCCATTGCGCGACCAGATACGCGGGCGCCGTACACCGTGACTGCGCAGGATCTGCTGACAGCGGACCCCTCGGAGCGTGAGCTGGGCGACATCGGCGCCGACACCGCGACCGTCGATGCGGATGCTCTGCTGACGGACGTGATGAAGAAGCTCATCGAGACTGGTCGGCCGGCGATCGTCACCTCGCCCGCGGGGGAGTGCCTCGGAGTCATCGATGACGCCGCAACAGTGCGGGCGTTGTCAGTGCCGGCTTCAGGTGAGTGAGGCACATGTTTCTTGGCATCGACCCGACTCTTGCGCGCGCCTTCGCGACGATTGAAGACGGGTGGGGAGGCAGAGACGCTGCATCCGGCCCGCTGGAGCTTCGTGCAGCCATCGATGCAGCCCTGATCGACGATTTCCAATCTGTGCCGCGTTCCCCCGGAGTCGTGAAGAGCACGTTCAGGGTGCTCACCGATGACGGCCATCTGCTCGATGTCCACCGCTACGCCCGAAGTTCGATCAGTGAAGGCGCAGATATCGACGCCGCAGTCCTATATGCTCACGGCGGTGGAATGATTGCAGGCAGCACCGCACTGTACGATCCGGTGCTGAGATTCTATGCGCTTGCGACCGGAGTTCCGTTCTTCTCCGTGGATTACCGACTTGCTCCAGAAGCTACCGGAGACAGGCCGGCCAGAGACTTCCTCGACGCATATGGCTGGATGATCCGCAACGCGATTCAACTCGGCATCGATTCGTCTCGCATCGGCTTCATGGGCGATTCAGGGGGTGGCGGAGTCGCCGCCAGTGCCGCGATTCTGGCGCGAGATCGTGGTTTCAGACCGACAAGCACGATCCTCATCTGTCCGATGCTCGATGCCCGGAACACGACCCCTGATCCCGGGCTCGAGCCAGCTGCGAGTTGGACCTCTGCGGACAATGCGGTCGCCTGGCGAGCGCGTATCGGCGAGGAAGATCTGACCCCGTTGGTGAGCCCTGCAGATAATATCGACTTCGGAGGGCTTGCGCCGACCTACATCGAAGTCGGCAGCCTCGACATCTTCCGCGATGAATGCCTACGTTATGCCCATTCCCTTGTTCAGGGCGGAGTGGATGTCGAATTTCACCTGCTTCCGGGCGCGCCGCATGGCTACGATTGGTTTGCCTTCGAGTCCGATTACACTGAGCGCTGGCTGCCCGGCCGAATCCGCGCGATTCAAAGTATCCGGCAGTCGCCCGCAGTTCCAGATGTCCTCGTCAGCACCACGGAAAGCACATTGACCTCTGATCAGAGGACGATGACACGTAGTGTGGACGACTCCATTGAATTCGAACTCAGGAGGTAGTGACATGGACGGCACCGCCATCCAGCAACATGCCGCGGACCGAGCCGAGGAGCTTCCCGGGGCGTCACTCGAGCATCCCTTCGGTCCCGAATGGGACGTCTACAAGGTGAGAGGGAAGGTGTTCATGCTCCAGACTGTCCTCGATGGGGAACCGCTCGTGATCGTCAAAGCCGATCCCGATGACGGAACTGCGCTCCGAGAGGCCTATCCGGAGATCACCAAGGGTTACCACATGAACAAGCGGCACTGGATCACCCTCCACACCGGAGAGAAGATCGATGCTCAGTTGATCAAGGACATCGTGACGGAGTCTTATCTGCTCGTGATCGAGAAGAACATCCCCAAGAAGGAGCGTCCGGTGGATCCGAGCGCCTTCGGATAAGACCGGTCCTGATTGCACTTGCGCTCACGAGCATCATGAACAGACGGAAAAGAGGCTGGACGAGTCATCGACTCGTCCAGCCTGTTTCGGTGATTTCAGGGCTCGACCTACGAGGCTGTCCAGCCCCCGTCGACCGGCAGCACCTGACCATTGACGTATCCGGCGCCGTCAGAGGCAAGGAAGACCACGACGGCGGCGACCTCGCTGATCAGACCGGAACGCTTCGCAGGGATGAGGAAGTCGAGGAATTCCGGGTTCGACACCCCGATGCCGCGTTGCTGGGAGGAGACCAGGTCTCCCAGGATCTCCTCCGAGGTGGCGCGGAGATTCGTGCGGATCACTCCGGGCGCCACGACATTGGCTGTCACTCCCGCATGACCGACATCAACAGCCAGTCGCCGTGTCATGCCTTCAATGCCGGCCTTCGACGCCGCATAGGCGATCCCGTCGGCGGCACCGCGCTGGCCTGCCACGGACCCGACTGTGATGATTCGGCCGGACTTCTGCTCCGTCATCCGCGCTGCTGCGATGCGAGCGCCGTAGAAGGAACCGGTCAGGTTGATTGTCAGCACCTTGTCCCAGAGCTCGGGGGAGGTTTCGAGAACATCGGCGTACCCGTCGAAGATGCCTGCACAGTTGACCCACGCGTCGAGACTGCCGCCTTCGCCGATGACCGTATCGGCCAGGCCCTCGAGTCCGGCGTAGTCGGTGACATCAACTGCACGAGTGCGCAATGCTTCGGAATTATTCAGGGCTTCACGGGTCTCTGCGAGACGATCATCTGACAGATCGCTGGCCCAGACGGTATAGCCGTCGGCCAAGAAGGCTTCGACGATTCCACGACCGATACCTGAGCCGGCCCCTGTTACTACTGCATTCCTATTCGTCATGCCCATCAGACTAGGTCCCCGCAGCCCACGGGCCAATGGTGCGAATTGACATCCCCACTGCACAGACATGTGAAATCTTACGAAGCGCTCGAGGACGAAGCCGTCGATTCTTGATCATGGGAACGACGTGCCGGATGTGCCTGATCTCCATGTCGTCCCGATAAACGAACGTCTCATGAGAGACGATTGAAACGCGCAACAGGTGTCCGGCACTTGGATGTGCAGTGGTCGCCGAGGCGCGGAGACTTGAGAACGAATGGAGCGCAGCAGATGATTCTGGACAAGGCCGATGTCGTCGTTGTCGGCGGGGGAACAGTGGGCATTTCGACGGCATTCTTCCTGGCGTCGAAGGGCCATGATGTCGTGGTCGCCGAGGCCCGGGAAGTAGCGTTCGGGGCTTCGGGTCGGAACATGGGATTCTTGCACATGCACAACCGCGCTGCGGGGTTTCAGCTCGAACTGGCACGTGCAGGTCGTGCCCTTTACGATGAGTTCTCCGAACTGCTCGGCCCCAGCTTCGAATTCCAGACAAATGGGGCCATGACGTACTTCTATACCGACGAGCAGCGTCAGGTGTTCAAGGAATTCGTCGACATGAGGCGAGGTCAGGGGGTCGGGATGGAACTACTCGACGCCGAGCAGGCACGCGAAGCAGCACCGATTCTGTCTCCGGATGTCATCGGAGCGACGTTCTCGCCCGAAGATGGTCAGATCCGTACTCCCAAGTTCGTGCGTTCACTCGCGCAGGAGAGTATTCGCCGGGGAGTTCGCATTCGGGAGAACACACCTGCTCTCGGGTTGCTGAAATCGAGAGATGCCGTCAAGGGAGTCAGGACTCTTTACGGCGACATCCCTGCTGATCGCGTTGTCTGGTGCGGAGGTGTGTGGAGCACGATGCTCAAAGCTGAAGGTCTCGACGTCCCGATCCGGACGGAGCGCCTCGGTGCCATCATGATGGGTGAGGTCGAGGAACAACTCGATAAGATTCTCAACGGTCCGCTGGCGGTCAAACAGTACTCGTTCTACCGCGACCTTCCAAGCTATAAGGATGAGTACTTCACCTCACCGAACGAAGACTCCGGTCATGGCATCGAGCATCTCGAGGTCGTGTCTAAAACTGAGAACGGAAACCTCTTCATCGGCTGTCCGATGGACTACCCGGATCAGTTGGATGATCGAATGCCACTGGGCGGATTGAAGATGGCGATCGATGCGCTACTCGAGCAGTTCCCGAATTACAGGTCTCTGGGAGTGGAAGGGACGTGGACCGGTCTCATCCCGGCAACCGCCGATGCGATGCCCATCCTCGACGAGGTCGATGCCCTGCCAGGTCTCGTGCTTGCGACCGGGCATGTGTTCGGCAACCTCGCCGGGCCCATCACCGGAAAGCTCGTCTCCGAGCTCATCTCGGGTGATGAACTCAGTCTGCCGATCGACGAACTGGCGCTGGATCGGCCTGCACTCGCGAACGCCGATGACGTGATCCGCTGGTAACACCAGCATCGCACCACGAGAAGGGCCGCTCAAGCGATGTCACTTGAGCGGCCCTTCTGGGTGCCGCGAAGAACGAGACCAGAGAAGTCAGTGGTACTCCCACACATCAGCCAGTTGGGACAAGGTCGGGAACCACACTTCCGAGCGTGAGGAGACGTACTCGATGAATGATTCGAGCATGAGTAGATTGTGAGCTCGCCCGATTGTCTGCGGGTGGATGGTGATCGTCATGGCTCCGCCCGGGCACCGCTCATAGCCGAAGTCGAAGGAGCGAAGCCATCTGTCGAGGACGGCTTCGTTGCTCTGCATCAGTCCGCTGCCTTTGAAGGATTCGAGTTCCGGGAAGTCGTCGAGCGCCCAGTACACGGGAAATTCGAGGATAGTGGAGGGTGCCGCGAACACGTTCGCCGATTCAAGATTGAGCTCTGTGACGATCTGCGGATGGTACGGTTCGAAGTCGCGACCCATGAGCGAGGAGTCCCACTGGAATCCCAGCTCTTCCAGCAGGGAGATCGTGTTCACCGTGATGTCGAGTGCGGGTGAACGATATCCGCGCGGCACCGTGCCGATGACCTTCTCATGCAGATCGAGCTGGAGTTCGAGCAGCCGGCGCTCCTCGGATTCGTCGAGCTTCGGAACGAACTCGTGATAAACGCCGTGGGCGGCGATCTCATGGCCAGCGCTGACGATGGCTTCCACCGCCTCTGGGAACGTCTGCATGGTGTGTGTCGGCACGCACCAGGTCGTTGTGATGCCCGCATTGCGCAGTGCCTCGAGGAGACGCGGGGCACCGACCTTCGCGCCGAACTCTCCACGGGAGAGGTTGGTCTGAGAGCTCGATCTGAACGTGCCCATCCAGACGCTCTGGGCATCGAAATCCGGGCTGAGGACGACGGCGAAGCGCTTGCCGTCGGGCAGTCTCAAAGGCATGCTCTGTTCTCCCTACTGCGGAGTCAGCGCGGCCGCGGCATTCTTGAACAGAAGCACGGCCCATTCGCCATGGTGGCACGTTTGCCCCTGCTGATTGACGATCTCGACGCGGGTCCGCACGATACCGCGGTCCGGGTTCGACGCGGATGCTCGCAGGTCGACGACCTCTTCTCGGACGGTGATCGTGTCTCCGATGAAAATGGGTGAGGACATCCGCCAGTCGCTGACGCCGAGGAATGCCACGGCAGACCCCATCTTCCAGCCGATCCGCATCTCGAGGCCGAAAGCGAGAGCGAGTGCTCCCGGCCCGTGGAAGATGCGCTCGCCGAACTGCGTCGACTTCGCGTATTCGGCATTGGTGTGCAGCGGGTGCATGTCCCCTGACCACGTGGCAAAGGTGACGACGTCGGTTTCCGTGACCGTTCGCCCTTCGGACTGCCATGAATTGCCGACCTCGAGGTCTTCAAAATACTTCACCGATGGACTGACTGGGGTGAGTGTATGCATAGTGTGATCCTTCTTGACTCAGGCTCGAGGGAAACGTGTCCCATCAAATTACGGAGTGGAGGTCATGCCACCTACTGTGAATAAGCTCAAACACATGCACATCCGTTGTGAATCTTCCAGAGCCGTAGGAGTAAGCGCGGAACATCATGGATGTCGGAGGGTCCTGCATGCAGGGACAATTCGGCGACATGGACCCTTTCGAATTGTTTCTTATCTGCCCTGGAGGTGAATCCGTGGAGTCGGAAAATTACTGGCGAACACAGGTGTCCGCACTGGCAGACGAACATGTCAGCATACGGGGCTTCCTGCTCGATGATCTGATCGGAGGTGCCGGCTTCACCGAAGCCGTTTTTCTGCTCATCAGAGGAGAGCTTCCGACCCCACAACAGGCACGTGTTCTCGACGCGGTGCTCAACTCCGTGCTCGACTACGGCCTGGAGAAGCCGGGAACGGTTGCCGCGCGATTCTCCGTGGCGGCCAACCGGTCAATGGCGGCCGGGCTGGCGAGCGCCTGCCTTGCCGTCGGTGAGAACACTCTGGCGACCGAGTATGCGGGGCGGTTCATCCGGGAGACACACCAGGAATTCCTCGGCTCGGAATCGGGCATCGAGGAATTCGCTCGGACCAAGATGGCCCAGTTGCGCAACGAAAAGCGCCGGATCCCCGGATTCGGCCATCCTGTCTTCAAGGGCGTCGATCCCAGAGCCCAGAAGATTAGGTCGATTGCCGTCGAGGAAGGGCTGTGGAGCGATGCCGCGGAAGTCTACGAAGCCGTTCATCGAGCCTTCACTGCCCTGCCCGGACGGGAGATGACTCCAATCAACGATGTCGGCGCGCTCGCCGCAGTCATCGACTCCCTCGGATTCACTCCGGAGGAGGGGACCGGGCTGGCACTTCTCTCGACCTTCCCTGGACTCATCGCCCACATCTCGGAGGAGATGGCGGCACGTGTCCCAATTCGCATCATTCCCCGTAATGATGTCGACTATCCCGACCCTGACGAAATCAAGAATCTTGCGAACGCCCAGCAGGCGCTGGGGTGGCCACCGGCTCGTCCGGCGACGGCATCCTCCGTGCTTCCCACTGAAAGGAACGTCCTATGAAAACCATCCTGACCGAACGATTCGGCATCGAGCATCCGATCTTCTCCGCTGGCATGGCCCGGGTCGCCCAGGCGGAGCTCACGGCAGCGGTGAGCAACGCGGGAGGCATGGGCTGCCTCGGTGGGGTGAGCTACATGCCGGAGGCTCTGACGGCGGAGATCGAGAAGATCGAATCGCTGACCGACAAACCCTATGCCATCAATCTGTTGTTGCCGGCCTCACTGACGACCGAGGACGAAGAGGCATGGAGGCCTGTGCGTGAACTCTGGGGCCGTCTCTCCGAAGAGGAACGCGGCAAGATGGCCGGTGTGGAAGCGCTGCTGACGAAGGGCGCCGTTGCCGATCAGGTCGAGATCGTGCTCGACGCAGCGCCGGCTGCGGTGACTCTGACCTTCGCCGTTCCCGATTGGTTCATGGAGGAGTGCAGGAAGCGCGATATCGCAACGATCGCTCTGGCCGGTTCCGTGGGCAAGGCGCGTGAATACGCCGAGGCGGGAGTGGACTTCATCGTCGCTCAGGGCACCGAAGCAGGTGGCCACACCGGCTATGTGACCAGCATGACTCTGATTCCCGCCGTAGTGGACGCCGTCGATGTGCCGGTGATCGCCGCCGGCGGCATCGCAGACGGCCGAGGGCTGGCATCAGCTCTCTCGCTCGGCGCCTGCGGCGCCTGGGTGGGGACCCGCTTCATCGCGACTCCCGAGGCTTATGGCCACGATGCCTTCAAACAGAGAGTGATCGACGGCAGGTTCCAGGACACGACCATCACCTTCTCCTACAGCGGCAAGCGCATGCGTGCCTTTTCCAACGATTGGACCCAGCAGTGGGAGTCGAGCGGTGAAGACGGTGCTTCAGGATTCCCCGCACAGTACGGAGTTGCCGGGACCCGGGTCGAAACCGGATACCAGGACGGTGACCTCACTGAGGGCATGATGCCCGTCGGTCAGACGCTCGGCTTGGTGCATGAGATGAAGCCGGCGGGCGAGGTCGTGCGGAACATGTCGGCGGAAGCCGATCAGATCATCAGCGCACTTCATGAACGACTTCGCTGACCGATCGACCCAGGACGCACAGAAAGGACGGACGAGAGTGGGAGACTCCGCATCGAGGCAGACAGTGAACTGCTGTGAACGAATCCGCGAGGTCGCGAGGATTCACCCCGAGAACATCGCCCTCATCGACGATTCCCGGCATATCACCTACCGGGAGCTCCTCGAGATCGCCGATGAGCGAGCCGGTCGCCTCGCTCGCGCCGGAGCAGAACCGGGGGCGCGGATAGCGCTCGTCGCGGAGAGTTCGGCTCTCTACGTGGCGACCGTGTTGGCGATCTGGAAGCTGCGAGCCGTGCTGGTCACGGTCTACCCGTCCTCGGGTGATGCGGACATCCTCAAGGCCCTGGAGATCAGCGATCCGAGCCTGGCGATCGTCTCCGACGAGGCACACGCGGCGCTCATCGAGGAGACGATCCCTGACTTGCCGGTCTCGGGAATCGAGGACTTCGCTGCGACGACGCTGAAGCAGGCGGTGCGTCCGAACCCGGACGACCTCCGGGAGCCTCTGTCATTGATCTGCTTCTCCTCGGGAACGACGAGCGATCCCAAGGCCGTGATGCTCGCGGCCACCACGGTCGACAACGCTGCCGAGACCTATGCAGAGCTCTGGCATCTGACGGAGACGGATCGCGCATTGATCAGCCTGCCGATGGCGTGGCTGTACGGACTCGCAAGCACCACGCTGGCGGTTCTCTACCGGGGTGGAACCGTGGTCATCGCCAGGCGAGGCAGACCAGAAGTCCTCGTGGACCTTGCCCGGCGGCACCGCATCACCTTCATCGCCGGTGTCACCGTCACCTATGCCAAGCTCATACGACACCAGCCGCAGTCGGAGGTGCGAGAGGCCTTCGCAGACTTGAGGCTGTCGATCTCGGGGGGAGAGCCGCGGAACGAAGCAGTCTTCGATCAGTGGTATGAACTGAGCGGCAGCGCTGTGCTCGACGCCTATTGCGCCTCCGAATGCATTCCCCTCGTGACCTACGATCCTCATGTCGATGAGAAGCCGATTCCGGGGTCCGCGGGTCAACTTGTGCCACGGCAGCGGCTGAAGATCGTCGATGCCGACGGCGACGAGGTGCCACGAGGAGAGGTGGGAGAGGCGCTGGCGAGCGGCCCGGGCCTGATGCTCGGATACTGGGGGAACCCGGAGCTGACCTCGGAGGTGATCACCCCCGATGGCTGGTATCGGATGAAGGATCTCGTCAGAATGGATGAGAAGGGATACATCTACGTGGTGGGACGACTCTCCGACGTCATCATCCGTGGTGGGACCAATATCTCTCCGGCGGAGATCGAAACCGTTCTCAACAGCCACCCAACTGTTGTCCGAGCCGCTGTCGTCGGACTTCCCGATGATATCTACGGTCAGCGAGTCGTCGCCGCCGTGACTGCGGACGACGATGATGTCGATCTCGAGGAGCTGAGGACCTATGCCGCCGAGCGTCTGTCAGCCTATAAGGTTCCCGGAGAGATCGTCCTCATCCCGGAACTGCCCGTGAATCCAACGACTCTGAAAGTCAACAGACGCATGCTGGCTGAGGACCTGGGCGCAGACTGAGCTGTTGGGCTTTTCGCACCGAGCCGAGCCGCTTGCACCGAGGGAGGTCCTCCCTCGGCTCATTGATCCCCGCTGATGACCACGCCCGGGGAACTGGGGTTCGGATGAGTCTGGCCGTCGGGGCTTCTGGGTGCGATCGTCTCACCGGTGGCGATCTGTTCCGTTGAGCTCTTTACCGCGCCTCTGGGAGCGAACTGTCGCAGCTGATGCCCGAGTTCGAGTGCCGTGATGGCCAGGAACACCGAGGTGATGGCGGACGGAGAACGAAGGGAGAGCCCCAATCCCTCTTCCGCCTTCGCGATGCGATAGCGGAGTGAATTGTGGTGGATCCCGAGGGCCTTTGCAGCTGCGTTCATGTTCTGGTCGAAGGCGAAGTATGCCTGGAGACCGGTGAGAAGGGTGTCACGTTCCCACAGAGGTGCGAAGAATGAGGTCGCCCATTCGATCATCTGGTCGAGGCCGACCTCGGAGAACAGACGGAATGCATAATCGAAGTTCGCCACCGCGACGAACGAACGGGGCGACTGAGACATTCCATCGATGCGCAGCGCGAGCATTCCGTCCTGATAGGAGGCTGCGATGTCTGCCACGGACCGGACGGTGCGGCCTGCACCCATGCGCACCTCACCGAGCTTGTTCCCCGTCGCCGTGAGGATTCGCCTGATTTCGCCGAGACTCGCTTGCGCCAGAACCACGACCTGTTGGTCCTGACCCGTGACAAGACTGCGAATACCCGAAGAATCGAGAGCCTGCTTGAGCTCGGGGAGGAGCTGCTTGAGCTGCCGTCGAAAGGTCGGAAGATGTGCTGTCTTGGGCTGGAGCACGACCACATGCAGATCGTCCTTGAAGGCGATTCCGGTGCCGAGCAGCTTGCCCTGCAGTTCCGCATCGTGTCGTTGCGGACGGAAGGCCAGAGTTTCGACGAGCAGGGCCGAGTTCACCGCGTGCTCCTGCTCCTGAGTTGCGCTTCGGAGAAGGAGGATCGTGTCGAAGAGGGGTGCGGCCAGTTGGAGTGCCGCCAGTTGTGTGGTGTCGAATCTGTGCGGGGCCGGCACCAGACCGATGAGCCATCCGGAACCCTGCGAGCCGGGCTTCGTCCCCAAGCTCACCCGAATGGCTGCGCCGCTCCACTGCTCGGACTCGATCTTCACCACCGGTGCGGCGTTGTCCTCAAGGGCAGGAGTGACCTGTGACATGGGGAGCGGACCAGAACTCGAAAGGATCCTCTTCGTATCGTCGATCAGGGCGACTGTTCCCCCCAGCTGTCGGCTCACCCGTTTGAACAGATCCTGCATCGGGTCCACATGCGTGAGCGCGAGATTGAACCTGGCTTGAATGCCGGCGAGCCTGCGGGCGGTGACCGTTTCAGACGGATCGAGCCAGCGGGAGACCTCGGCGATGAAGTTCGTCGCGGAGAAAGTCTCGGGGGCGAGAATGATCGGCAGGTCCCCGGAGGAATTCGGACCGAAGTCCGCTGCCGACGACTCGGTGAGGATCAGGATGGGGAACGAATCAGTCCACGTCTGTGCTGCATCTCGAAGATTGGAGCCATCGCACGATGCGGCAATCACCAGAGTGGATGCCGTAATGTCCTCGTTCGCGCTGTCCTGGAACAGGGCGACCTGAGTGACGGGTCTGTTCTGCTTCCACTGCCCACGAGGCCGGAGGCCGAATCCATCCGCGAAGGCGGTGAGCAGATCGGCAATGGTGACTTCTTCGTCTGCGTGCGACACCTCTGATTGTCTCCCTCCATGCTGAGTAGCAACCACCGTACCGTTGGTAAATCTACGGAGCCATTGGAAAAGTTACTGAAGATGTGCCATTGCTTCAGAATTCGTCTTGACACAGTATGGGTTGTCAGACTGAACCGACGTCGACTCGGCGTCGGAACACACACAACCTCCAGGAGGGCTCATGTCCGAAGATTCACTGGCCACTGCGGACATAGTCGTCGTCGGAGCCGGAATCGTCGGTCTCTGCACAGCCTGGGAACTCTCGAAGCGAGGGTTCGACGTCGTCGTGGTGGAGCAGCGATTCGTCGGATTCGGTGCGACGAGTCGGAATCCCGGGGCACTGTGGGTCCAGACCAAGCGCAGTGGTGCAGAGCTTGAACTGTCTCGATCGGGTGTGGCGAAATACCACGAGTATCGAGACGACCTCGGGGATGTGTTCGGTTTCACCCAGAAAGGAGGCATCGTCTTCGCCGAGGATGCCGAGGGGGCGAACGGTCTCGAGGAGTACGCCCGCGAACGAGCGTCTGCGGGACTCGAAGTCAGTCTGCTCAAAGGCAGGGCACTCGACGAAGCCTCGAACATCATGCCTGATGGTGCGGTCGCCGGGGTCTTCTGCGATGAGGATTCCCAGATCGATCCGCACCAGTTCCTCACCGCGCTCACGGCCGCCTGCGCCAGACGTGGGATCCAGGTCTTCGAGCACACTCCCGTGCTCTCGACGATCAGATCCGGAGATCAGGTGCTCGGTGTGCAGACCCTGCGCGGTCGGGTCAATGCCGGAGGAGTTGTCTGGGCAACAGGTGCCTGGGCCACGATTCTCAATCTGGAAGGGATCGCGCTGCCGATGCAGACCCTTCGCTACGGACAGGTGATGACCCAGCGGGTGCCCGGCGAGAACGGTCCGATCCTGCGGGGGCTGAGGGGGACCTTTGGCGCCAGTGCTCTCGAACCCTGGGCCAGTACGACCACGACGGCGCCGCTGCGGGGTGATCTGCTCGGATACGATGACACCCTGGTCCAGAACCGCGGAGGGTCGATCTATGTCGGACACAGCGTCGATGGTCTGAATTCGCTCAATCCGCATATCACCCTCGATGCGTCCCGGGCGATGCTGGAGATCGCAGGGGAGAGGTACGCCAGATTCGGCGGGCTCGGAATCACCGGCCTCTGGGCGGGGCTCTCCGGCTCCACGGCGGACGGTCTGCCCATCGTCGACCGGGCCGATGGAGTCTTCGTCAACGCTGGGCATGCCTGGGGCGCTCTCAGCGGCCCCATCTGCGGACAGCTGATGGCAGAGCTCATCTCCGGCGCTCGTTCTGAGCTCCTCAACTCGGTGTCGCTGGCCAGGACATCTCTGACAGGCCTCTGAATCGGCTTCGTTGCGCCCACAATCCTGTGACGTCCGATTCGGGAATCTTCCACACCGGATCACTCGGCAAGCGCGCTAGCTTGGAGGTCACCACAGTCCCCGGCTCGGGGACTGTCGACGGAAGACCCGATGACTATTGAGGAGTATGGCCATGCCGACACTTCGAGTCGCAACGACTCAGCTCGAACTGCGTGCGGAGAATTCCTGCCCACAGTTGATCGAGCACATGGACACACTAGCGGCACAGGCAGCCGCAGGTGGAGCCGAGGTCGTGATCTTCCCGGAGCTCGTCGACACCGGTCTGCTCGGAACGATCGAGGGCGCCCCCGTGATTGCGGCATCACTGCGAGACCACTACTGGAACACGCTTCCGGCTTTCACGGACGAAATCGTCGCGGCTCAAGCGGAGATGGCGAACAGGCACAGGATCGACATCCTCGGCGGTAGCCTGTTGCGCATCGACGCGGAAGGTCACTTGAGGAACACTGCGTACTTCACGACGCGTGACGGCCGGCAATTCACTCAGGACAAGATCCATCTCACTCCTCAGGAGCATGAGCTCGGAATGCAAGGAGGCGACAGCGTCACTGTGATCGAGACTGTCGGGCACAAGGCAGGGATGCTGATCTGTGCAGACATCCAGTTCCCGGAACTGTCCAGGTACCTCTCCGCCAAGGGTGCCGAGGTCATCTTCTGCCCATCGCTGACCTGGAATTCGAGAGGCGAGCACCGGGTCCGCACCGGCTGTCGTGCGCGTGCCATGGAGAACCAGCTGTTCGTCGTGTTGTCACCCCTCGTCGGCTCCTCGGGGCTGCCGGCGGACGCGCCGATGCACGCCGTCGGAGAAGCGGTCATCGCCACGCCGGTGGACAAAACCTTCGGTCTCAACGACGGACTGCTCGGCATCTCGGGGAACCGACGAGAAGAGACGGTTCTGTACGGTGACCTCGATTTCGAGCTGCTCGCCACGTCGAGAGCCAAGCCCGAAGCCCCGGGGCTAGCGCTGCAACGCCCTGATGTCTACGCAAAGCTCCTGGCGGAATAGTCCGGCGGTGACAATCCACACGCACCGAGTTCGAGTGCCGGAGATCGACAACCAGGGATACATGTTCAACAGCCGCTACCTCGAGATCGCGGATGCGGCTCTCACAGAGTTCTTCCGCGCCGGCGGCTTCACCCTCGCCGCGCTGCAGACCGAGGGTTTCGACCCTTCGGTCGTGGAGACGACCTTGAGGTACCGAGCGCCTGTGCGGCTGGACGAGCTTCTTTCGGTTCGCACCGTCTGCACTCGAGTCGGCACCAGCAGCTTCGGCATGTCGTTCGAGATCGTTCGGGACGAGGAAACGGTGACCGAGATCGACACCGCTTATGTCAATGTCGATGCAAGGGCCGACCGCTCACGGGCGATTCCTCAGGCCTTGATCGAGTTCCTGGAATTGATGGCCGATGCAGCACATCGGACCTGATAAGACAGCACGCGGCAGCTGGTGACGAACGATGATTTCAGCACATGCACACTTCACTGATCGAGAGGCGACCAGAATGCAGCAGTACACCATTGATCTGATTCCCGGCGACGGCATCGGCCAGGAGGTCGCTCCGGCCGCCGCTCGATGCATCGACGCCATCGCCGGTAAGCATGGATTCTCCGTGTCCTGGAGAGTGCGGGACTGGGGGTCGAGCCGTTACCTGCGCGATGGACGAATGATGCCCGAGAACGGGATCGACGAACTTGCCACAGGTGACGGCATCTTCCTCGGTGCGGTCGGTCACCCCGAAATCGACGATCATGTGACGCTCTGGGGTCTGCTCATTCCGATCCGCCGCGCCTTCGATCTGTACCTGAATATCCGACCGATGCGATTGCTTCCAGGCATCGCGCCACGGGTCACAAAGAACGCCGACATCGACATGATCGTAGTTCGGGAGAACGTCGAGGGGGAGTACTCGGAGGTCGGAGGCCGGGCCTACCAGGGCACTCCGGAGGAGATGGCCTTCCAACAGGCACTTTTCACCCGCCGAGGTGTGTCGCGAGTTGCGGAGTACGCGGCTGTTCTGGCTGGTTCTCGCCGTGGGATCGTCACCTCGGCGACGAAGTCCAACGGCCTGATCCACTCCATGCCGTTCTGGGACGAAGTGGTGGCGGAGGTGGTCGGCGCCTTCCCCGAGGTCGAACTCGAGAGCGTGCTCATCGATGCGCTCGCCGCTCGTGCGGTTCTGGCACCGAACAGCCTCGACGTCGTCGTGGCATCGAATCTGCTTGGCGACATCCTCTCCGATCTGGTCGCGGCCACAGCCGGGTCGATCGGCATCGCCCCATCGGCGAATATCAATCCGGACCGATCGAAACCGTCCATGTTCGAGCCGGTGCATGGCACAGCCCCGGACATCGTCGGAAAGAACCTTGCCAATCCTGTCGGCGCGCTCTGGGCGGGAGCGATGCTGCTCGAGCACATCGGAGAGGCCGACGCCGCACGGGATTTGCAAGCCGACTTCGAGGCGGTGCTGGCCGACGGGATCTCCACCAGAGACCTCGGTGGCGGCGCCTCGACGGACGAGTTCGTCGACGAGGTGCTGCTGCGCATCGAGCGGGATGCCTCGAATTTGCCGACCGACTGAGCGATCGATGTTTCGGTCATATGACCGATACCGGAGGAAGGGGCGCAGGAATATTCTTCTCGAGAGGCAGTTGCCAGAGTCGGCACCGAGACCTCACACATTCCAGCTGACTACACAAGGTGCACACTCATGACGGACACTGTCGCCCGGATAAATGATCTGAAGCCATCCAAGAAGGTGCTTTCACGCGCCGTGCTGGCAGGGAGCTTCGGCAACCTGATGGAACAGTACGACAACCTGATCTATGCCTATTCTGCCGTGACGATCGGCTTGCTCTTCTTCCCCGGTGAGGATCCGGTGACCCAGCTCCTGTCAACCTTCGCCGTGTTCGCTGTCGGATTCCTCGCCCGTCCTGTCGGAACTCTGGTGTTCGGGCATTTCGGCGATAAGTACGGTCGGCGGAAGGCGATGATCTTCAGTGTGATCCTCATGGGTCTTGCGACCGTTGGTGTCGGCATCCTCCCCACTTTCGAGCAAGTAGGTGTCATCGCCCCGGTGCTGCTGGTCGTGCTGCGTCTGCTTCAGGGATTCGCCATTGCCGGGGAATGGACCGGATCGACCGCCATGCTCGTCGAGTTCGCCCCGAAGAACCGCCGGGGACTGTTCGGCAGTTTCAACCAGGTGACCACCGCGGGCGGCTTCCTCCTCGCCTCCGCAGTCGTCGCGCTGAACTCGTTCCTCTTCGGCGAGGAGGCGATCAATGAGTACGCCTGGCGCTTCCCCTTCCTGCTCGGGATCCTCACCCTGGCGGTGGCCGTCCTCCTTCGTCTGGGACTCGAGGACACTCCGTCCTTCAAGAAGCAGCAGCGCGAAGGGACGACGGTTCAGAACCCCCTTCGTGAATCACTGCGAAGCCAGAAGCGGGCAATTCTCCGGGGATTCGGCTTCAACGTCGGCTGGACTGTTGCCTATTTCTTCTTCCTCACGTACATCCCGTCCTACCTGACGAACATCGCCGGCGTCGACCCCAGTGTGGCACGTTCCTCGAACCTGGTAGCGCTGGTCGTGATGACTGTTGCAGTCGCGGTCTTCGGTGCTCTCTCCGACAAGGTCGGACGGAAGCCCCTGCTCCTCACCGGCATGGGTGGATTCATCCTCCTCACGTGGCCGGTCCTTCTCTTGTTCAACTCCGGGAGCGTGGCAGCCGTCTACATCGGCCAGCTCGTGGTGGTGCTCGTCCTTGCCGTGTTCTCGGGCGCGGGCCCGGCAGCTTTGGCGGAACTGTTCCCGACCAACGTCCGCTACTCGGCACTGGGCATCGGATACAACTTCTCGGTCATGGGATTCGGTGGGACCGCGCCATTCATCGCGACTGCGATCGTGGGAGCCACGGGAGCGCCACAGACAGTCGCGATCCTCCCGATCCTCGCCGCGATCGTGACTTTCCTGGTTGTGGCGCGCTCACCCGAGTCCTCCCACCTTCCCCTCCGATGAACGATAAGGCCGATCACGTCATGAACCACATTGAGCTCGACACCCTGTCCGCTTCAGAACCGCCCCGGCTTGTCCGCGCAATGGGCGATCCCTTCCAGATCGGGAATGAGATCGGGTCGCAGACCGCGAACCTCATAGCGGAGAGCCTGAACACCTATATGAACCGGTTTCAACGGGATGCCGGGCACACGCCGGCACGCGTTCGAGAGCTCGGGCAGCAGTACGGGAGCGCCCTGCGCGAATGGGATCCGCGCATCGCGCGAACACTCGAGGGCATGGCGAACACCTCCGATCAGGAATTCGAACTGCTGGTGGCATTGAATGCGCGCACCGAGCTGTTGTACGGCGCGCCCTCACATGAGAACGGGTGCACCTCGGTCGCGGTGCTTCCCCAGGGAACCGCATCCGGTCATACGCTGCTCGCGCAGAACTGGGACTGGCGTATGGAGCAGCAGCGCAATGCGTTCGTTCTTGCGACCCGGGATGAGAACGGTTTCGCCTCGATCGTACTCACCGAGGCAGGGATGCTCATGAAGTCGGGTTTCAATTCCTCCGGAATCGGCCTCTGCAACAACCTTCTCGTTTCGGATCGCGATGGTTCGCTCGAGGGTACGGTCCCGATGCATCTGGCGATCCGAGGGGTGGTCGATCAGCCCCGAATGAGCCTTGCTCATAGAAAACTGCTACCCACGGCACGGAGCTCCTCCGCGAACGTCTTGCTCGCGGACGGTGGCGGGGAAGCGATTGATTTCGAACTGGTTCCCGATGATTTCGGGGTGATCTATCCGAAAAATCACCTGATCGTGCATGCCAATCACTTCGAGACCGAGGTGCCGGTGCGTGATCTCAAGCGTTCCACCTTCGCTTTGACGCTTCTGCGTTCCCCTCGCCTCCGGAGGCTTCTGGAAGCGAAGGCGATCGATGCATCGGTGACGACGCACGACATCGCCACGGCATTGCGCGACGGGTACTCATCGCCAGATGCACTCTGCCGGTACCCAGATCCGGACCTGCCCGAGTACGAGCAGCTGGCGACGATCTTCTCTGTGATCATGGACCTCGACGCCCGTGAGTTCTGGATCGCCGGTTTTCCCGTGGACCGGAGCCCGTATTTCGAATGGAATCTCGATACAGTGTTCGATCACCCAGAGCCCAGAGTGGGGCTCTTTCCCGCTGGGACGGAGGAGCGCTCATGACGGTACAGGTTTGCTTAACTTTCGACTTCGACGCTCTTTCATTGTGGTTGGCGCGAGGTGCGACGACGCCGGGACCGCTTTCGCGCGGTGAGTTCGCTGCGGAGGCAGTCGACCGAATCCTCGGACTGCTCGAGCGCCGACGTGTGAAGGCGACGTTCTTCGTCCCCGCGCACACGGTCCAGACGTATCCCGATTCCTGCAGGGCGATTGTCGACGCAGGACATGAGATCGGACTCCACGGCGACCGCCACGAGAATGTCTCGACCCTTGACTATCGTGAGGAACTCGGAATCAATGAGAAGAGCATCGCGCTGATTACCCAACTCACAGGGACCAGGCCGCTCGGACACCGCACCCCGAGCTTCGATTTTTCGCCGCACACTGTGCCGGTCCTCGAGGAGATCGGAATCACCTACGATTCCTCGCTGATGGGTTCCGACTTCTTCCCGTACCTGCTGCGCGGTGGGGGAACAGACTGGATCGGATCAGCATACGAGTTCGGAGAGCCGACCACAGTCGTCGAACTGCCAGTCTCCTGGACACTGGACGACTACCCGCATCTCGAGTTCTACCGTTCGGTGGATTGGGTCATGCCCGGACTCCAGGATCCTCGCGGAATGTTCGATGTCTTCTTCGAGGATGTCCGCTTCGCCCACGAAGAATTCGAGGATCCCGTCGTCACGGTCACTCTCCATCCTGAAGTCGTCGGAAGAGGCGCCAGGCTGCGTGCACTCGATGAGTTCATTGTCCGCACAATGGATCTGGGAGCAGAGTTCCGTCGCTGTGATGCCGTTGCCCTCGATCGGCTTCACGACCTCACAGCGACCTGAAGCGCGAGAGAGGATGTCGATGATGCGAAGAGCAGCTTTCGAGGTTCCGTTCCGCCTCCGCCGGTTCTACGGAGGCGTGTCCGAATCCGAGCTGAATCTCGCGACGTCGCTGCCATCTGCTTCTCGACTTCTCGAGCGCGCTTGCGAGCTGGAGAGCTGTCAGGCCGTGTTCACCGCAGTTGTGGAACGGCGTGTGATGCGAGCGACACTCGAGACTCGGCACGGGTCGGGTGAGCTGTTCGTCGAGCATATCGATGAGCAGCTCGGACTCTCGACGCGTGAACTCGAGGTGGCGACTGCGATCACTGCAGGCAAGTCGAATGTCGAAATCGCTGGGCTGCTGTATTGCTCCCGGAGCACTGTGTCGACCCATATCGAGCGCATCCTCGAGAAGCTCGGGATCCGGAACCGGTTGGAGGTCGCACTGCTCGTACAACGCTTCGGATTGATCACCCTGCCGCTCGACCGAGACGACGAAGCGGCACAGACCGCGAGTGACCTGATCCTTGACCTTTCCCGTCCTCGTCAGGGATTCTCGGTCGCGCAGGTCGCGAAGAAACGCTCGATTCGCATCCACGCGCTCTACCCAGCGTGCGAAGGGCAGGCGGAAGAATCCGCTGCGATGCTGCGCGGGGCCGAACTCGCCGTTGACCGGTCGAATGTCGCTGGGCACGACACAGGACGAGGGACCCTCTTGCTGTCGAGCTTCGTCACCCCTGAGACTCTGTCCACTGCGATCATCGAAGCGGTCCGATCCGAACCCGATGCGATAATGCTGGGCAGCTTCCCTGCCCGCGAGACGACCAGCGCGATGGTGACTGCTTCCGACTGGGGCGGGCCGATCCTGCACTCCATGGTTGCCCCGCAGCTCAGCCGAACCGTGGCGGATAGCGGCGCAGCGCTGCTCAACGTCTTTCAAGTAGCCGGCACGGAGATCGCCTACGTACGCGGGTTCTTCCGGACGTTGAAGGACATCGTCGCGCTCGGGAGTTGGTCTCCACCGCGCAGGCGAGCCGTCGTCGTCGTACGCAGCACCGTGTGGGAGGTGATGAGCGAGACGATGCTCGGGGAGATCTCGATCGAAGCGGGCTGGCAGCTCAACGACTACCTCGTGTTCACAGGTGGTGCCGAGGAAGTCGCCCGCATCGCGGCCCGAATCGCGGAGCGTCGACCCGAGGCGGTTCACTTGCCGATCATGTCGGAATTCGAACTCAGCGAATTCACCGCCCACCTCGATGTGCAGGACTGTCACCCAATGATCTACGTGGATTGGCGTCCGTCCGCGCCCAACTTCTTGGAACGGTCGGGACACTCGCTCGAAGGTGTCGTCTGGTCCACCATCGTCGGGGCCTACACCGGCCCGATCGCGAGGAGATTCCAGGCCGATTTCCGGAACAAGTTCGACGACGATCCGGGAATCGGCGCTTCGGCGATCCACTATGACATCGTTCGCGTGCTCAACCTTGCGTGGAGCGAGATGGCGCGACCGTGGGACTACGCGAGGGTGCTCAAAGTACTGCGCACAGCAGTGGTCGGCGGAGCGACAGGTCCCATTCACTTCGGCGGCCCCGGACAGACAGCACTCTCATTTCCCGAGGATTCTGCGGACCCCTCGATCGCCCACACGCACCTTGTCTTTCAGATCCAGGGCGGAAGAAATCGCTTGATCGGACCGACCGGTGCTGCCCAGTACCGATTCCGGCCGCCTGCTCAGCACGCGTGAGCACAGCAACGGGGGAGAATTCGTGGGCGGCGAGAGATCCATGAGCTCAGATGCCCGGACAAGTACCAGGCGATCATTGTCGCTCGTGGTTGATGCCCACCGACTTCGCGGCGGCCACGACGCGAGGATCTGAGGAGGACAAGCGCTCGCCCGTAGCATCTGCGTAGGCAGCATAGGGCAACGGAAGCCCAACCAATGCGAGCAGCGGTGTCTCACTCTGTTCGGCGACGAGCTTCTGCGCCTCGGGCAAGGTGCGGACATTGGGCATCGAACCTCGAAGCGGTCGACGACTGGTCTCCTTGATGCCGAGGGTGGCGACCAGCCCGAGCACAGCGGCACCGACGAGGTAGTACGCAGGAGCGAGAGTGCTGCCGGTCGCAGCCACGATCGCCGCGATCACTATTGGAGCGGTGCCTCCGAGGGCAGCGTTGCCGATGTTGTACGCGAATCCCAGGGCGGTATTGCGAGATGCAGTCGGGAACTGCTCGGGCAGAGTCGAGGCATAACTTTGGGAGAAGAACGACGAAGCGACCATGACGAAAAGAGCGCCGATCATGGCCAACCAGGCGAGGCCGGTGCCCATGAGAAGGAAGGCCGGGACCGCGAACAGCAGGGCGATGGTGGCGCCGATGAGCAGCGTGCGCCGGCGACCGATCCGATCGGAGAGCATTCCGGCGCCGATCGTGCAGAACACAGCGACGACGTAGAGTGGGAACAAGACGAGGTTGCTTACCTCCGAGGCGAATCCGAGCGTCTGGCTCAGGTATGTCGGGACATAGCTGAACATCGTATAGGCGATGACATTGCCCGCGGCGGCGATGCCGATGACAGGAAGCAGCGCTCGCCATTGGGTGGCAACGACCGCGACGATTCCCGGATTCCGTTCGGTCTGTTGAAGCTTGCGTTCGAGGGCCTCTCGGTCTCTCATCACTGCCACGAAGGCAGGAGATTCCTCGACGCGGTATCGAATGTAGAGCGCAATGGCGGTCATCGGAAGCGAAACGAGGAAGGGAATCCGCCACCCCCATCCCTGCATGAATTCCGCCGAGGTGCTCAGCTGCAGGACACCGACAAGTCCCGCACCGAAGGCGAAGCCGATGTAGATCATGGACGCCAGGATTCCCGTGTATCGCCCGCGTTCGCGATCTGGAGCGAACTCGCTGAGGAAGGTCGCCGCACTGGTGTATTCACCGCTGGCGGAGAATCCCTGGATCAAGCGCAACAGGACGAGGAGGATCGGTGCCCAGATTCCGATTTGGGCGTAACCCGGGAGAAGCCCCGTGAGCAGCGTTGCGAACGACATGAGAAGCAGGGTGAGGGTGAGGACCTTTCGACGCCCCAGACGATCGCCGAGCCAGCCGAAGAAGACACCTCCCAGAGGACGTGCGACGAAAGTGACCGCGAACGTCCCGAAGAGGTACAAGGACTGCACCGTGGGGTCCGCTTGAGGAAGGAACACCGGGCCCATGACAGTGATGAGGAAGCCGAACACTCCGAACTCGTACCATTCGATGATGTTGCCGACGGCCGATCCACGAAGCGCTCTGCCGAGACGCTCCGGGTGGACAATCCGAACATCCTCGGTACTCAATCTCGCTCGGCGGAACTCAATGTCTCCGGCGATGATAGCCGCTGTGCTGTGTCTGCTTGATGATCCTCGAACCATTATTCAGATCCCCTTTCGTTCGTTCCGGCCCAGGCAACCGTGAATGTCACGCTAAGGGAGTGAAAGGATGTGACACATTGGAGTTAGTGAGACAGGACGAACACATTCATGTCGGTCTCCACAAAGGAACTCTCCACCACGACCGTTCGTGGTGGAGAGTTCCATGACGGTTCATCTCAGACCAGTGCCGCTATGGTGGTTCTCGCAGCGAGCACCGCGTCGCGGGCTGTGACGAGATTGGCGAGCGCTGCGGTCACCTCGGCGTAGCCACGGGTCTTGAGACCGCAATCGGGGTTGACCCACAGGCGCTCGGCCGGGACGTTGACCAGTGCAGCCTCGATGAGCTCGGTGAGCTCCGCGACCGAGGGCACCCTGGGGGAGTGGATGTCGTAGAGTCCGGGTCCGATTCCGCGGACGAAGTCGAAGTCGGCGATGTCGTCGAGCACCTCCATCCGGGACCGAGCGGCTTCGATGCTGGTGACATCGGCGTCGAGGGCGTTGATCGCATCGATGATCTGACCGAACTCGGAATAGCACAGATGAGTGTGGATCTGCGTCGCCGGAGCCACCTCGGTGGAGACGAGCCGGAACGAACGCACGGACCATTCGAGGTAGTCGGGTCGATGGACCTCCCGCAGAGGCAGGAGTTCGCGCAGCGCCGGCTCATCGACCTGGATGATGCCGATGCCTGCGGCCTCGAGGTCGCGCACCTCGTCGGCCAGGGCCAGGGCGATCTGGTTCGCCGACTCCGCCAACGGCACATCGTCACGGGTGAACGACCAGGCGAGGATCGTCACGGGTCCGGTCAGCATGCCCTTGACGGGGCGGCTGGTCCGCTCCGCCGTGTACGCCGACCAGCCAACCGTGATCGGTTCCGGGCGGGAGACGTCGCCGAAGAGGATCGGCGGGCGGGTGCAGCGTGAGCCGTAGGACTGAACCCAACCGGCCTCGGTGGTGGCGAATCCGTCGAGGTTCTCGGCGAAGTACTGGACCATGTCGTTGCGTTCGGGTTCTCCGTGGACGATGACGTCGAGTCCCAGATCCTCCTGCAGTCGCACCACGCGGTCGATCTCGGCCCTCATCGCGGCCGTGTATGCCGCGTCGCCGATGTGACCGGCGCGGTGGTCGGCCCGCGCTCTGCGCACCTGAGGCGTCTGCGGGAACGACCCGATCGTCGTCGTCGGCAGCCGGGGGATGCCGAGGGACAGCTGAGCCTGCCTGCGGGTCTCAAAATCCTCCCGGAACCCGTCGTGGCCGGCCAGGGCCGCGGTCCGGGCCTTCACCTCGGCGCTGTGGACGCGGGTCGACTCCGCGCGGGTGCGCCGGGCCCGCTCGGCACGGGCGAAGGCCTCCGTGCGGGCCTCGGCGCCGTGAGTGCGGGCGGCCGCGAGTGCTTCGACCTCGACGACCTTCTCCTCGGCGAAGGAGAGCCAGGAGGCGACATCGACGGGCAGCTTCGTCTCACTGGCCACCGTGTAGGGAACATGGAGCAGGGTCGTCGACGTCGACACGCTCAGGTTCTCCCGATCCAGCTCGGCGAGCACGGACAGGCTGCCGCTGAGATCATCGGCCCAGATGGTGCGCCCGTCGATGACCCCGGCGACGAGGTGGACGGAGGCGGGAACGTGCTCGCGCAGCCTCTGCACATAGCCCGGGTCGAGAGCGCGGGTCGCTGCGGAGAGGTCGACGGAGAGGGCCTCGACGCCGGAGTGCGCCAGGGCCGGCAGACCCGCCTGCAGTGTGCCGTAGGGGGCGGCGACGACGATCTGCGGACGGGTGCTCGGCGCCGTCAGCGTCGCATAGGCGCTCGCTGCCGCCTCGGCGAGCTGCTCATCGGTGAAGCCCGCGAGATCGGCGACGAGCGCCGGCTCGTCGAACTGGACCCAGTCGACCCCGGCAGCGGCGAGCACGCCGAGCACGTCGACGTAGACGGCAGTGAGCTCCTCGAGACGCTCGAGCGGCGAGGTCGCGGTGCCCGGCGCGGACTTCGCCAGCGCGAGCAGGGTGACGGGGCCGACGAGAACGGGACGGATGCGGTGACCGGCGGCCTTCGCCTCGGCGACGAGGGAGAGCAGGTGCTGCGGGTGGGCACGGAAGGCGGTCGCATCCTCGATCTCGGGGACGAGATAGTGGTAGTTGGTGTCGAACCACTTGGTCATCTCCAGGGGAGACCGGTCGGTCGTGCCGCGGGCCAGGGCGAAGTACTCATCGAGGTCGAAGTCGGTCCCGGTGGTCTTCGACTCGATGAGGCCCACGGTCAACGCGGTGTCGAGGAGGTGATCGTAGTGGCTGTAGGAGGCGGGGATCGCATAGTCCTCGCTCAGGCCGAGCTCGCGCAGTCGGTGATAGGTGTCGAGGCGGAGCGTGTGGACGGACTGGGCGAACTCGCCTGGGTCGATGCGTCCCGCCCAGAGGCTCTCGAGGGCCTTCTTCAGTTCGCGGTTGGGGCCGATGCGGGGGTAGCCGGTGATCGTGGCGGTGGGAAACGGCGTGGTCATGGTGCTTCTCCTTCGGTGGTGGTTGGTCTGGATGGTCGGGTGGATTACGGCTGCTCAGTGGGGCGGCGGCTGCTCAGCCGGGCCGCGGCTGCTCAGCGGGGCCGCGGCTGCAGCGAACTGAGGGTGACGCCCGCGGTGTCGAGGGCGGCGAGCAGATCGAACGTCGTCGCCTGGTCGTTGAAGGTGTAGAAATGGAGGCCGTCGGCGCCCGAGTCGAGGATCGCGGCCGTGTGCTCGGCGGTGATCTCGAGGCCGACTCGGCGAATGCTCTCCTCGCTGGAGACGCCGTCGAACCGGCGCAGGAGCCCATCGGGAACCGGGAGCCCTGAGAGCCGGCCCATCGTGTGCAGACGCTTGAGACTGGTGATGGGCAGGATGCCGGGGATGATCGGAATCCGGATGCCCGCGTGCTCGGCTCGCAGGCGGAGCCGGGCATAGGCGGCGGGGTCGAAGAAGAGCTGGGTGATCGCGAAGTCCGCCCCATTGCGCTGCTTGGCGGCGAGCACGTCAAGGTCCTCGTGGGGACCCGCCGATTCCGGATGGCCCGACGGATACGCCGCGACCCCGATGCCGAGCCGGCCGGCGGCCAGCCGAGCGACGTTGTCGGACTCGATCCGCCGCAGCAGGCTGACGAGCTCATCGGCATGGGCGAGGTGCCCGGCCGGGGCACGCGTGGTGCCGTCGGGGAAGTCCCCGCGGATGGCGAGGAACCCGCGCACACCGACGCCGAGGAGGTGGTCGATCCACGAGATGAGCTCGGCTTCGGTTCCGGCCGTGCAGGCCAGGTGGGCGAGCGGCTTGAGGGAGGTGTGCTCGGCGATGAAGCGGATGAGCTCCGCGGTGCCGTGCAGCCACCTGCTGTTCGCCGAACTCGTCACTGCCAGATAGTCGGGTCCGAGAGAGTCGAGGTTGGCGAGGAATTCGGGCATGCGCGCGGCCTGCGCCTCGGAGCGAGGAGGGATGACCTCGAAGGACAGGGCTCGCCGCAGCCGATGTCGCGGAGCCGCTGACTCCGCGGCACTCCCGGGTGAGTCGGATGCGCTCGCCGGCGCCGAGGCGGAGATCCGGGGGCTCGCCGCGTTCTTGGGAACTGCGGCTTTTCTGGGAACGGTGGTGGTGGACATGCGCCCATCCTGTTCTCAGTCCGAGATGCAGGACGCCAGAAGTAGCCGGTTTGCGTCACGGCCCGTCATGGAGCGGTCAACCGCCGTTCGCGGAGGTCAATCGACGACTGTTTTCGTCATCATGGCCGATTCTGGTGGAGGTGGGTGTATGGGGCCGGGGAAAGTCCGGGTCCGTTACGCCGACCATTCGTAACGTCGTTCGGGGCGCCCGACTCCACCATATTTGAGGACCACATTGACCTGTTTCTCCTCGGCGAGGTACTCGAGGTAGCGGCGCGCGCTGACTCGCGAGGTGCCGAGCTTCTCCGCCGTCTCCGTCGCGGAGATCGGCCCACTCGCGCTGCGAACGATCACTGTGACCCGGTCGAGGGTCTCCACGCTGCAGCCCTTGGGCAGGGGGCGCCGGTCCTGGCTGCTCACCCCCAGGAGGCGATTGACGTCTGCCTGCTCCAGCTGTTTGTCCGCGGCGCCCAGCGGTGCGTACGTCTGGCGATAGTGCTCGAGCCGCTCGTGCAGGTCAGCATGGGAGAACGGCTTCATCAGATAGTGGACGATGCCTCCGCGCAGCGCCCGTCGCACGGTCTCCATCTCCCTGGCCGCGCTGATGACGAGTACGTCGAGGTCCGGCTTGATCTCCCGCAGGCGCTGGAGCAGGTCGAGGCCATTCATGTCGGGCAGGTGGATGTCGAGCAGCACGAGATCGGGGTCATGATCCCGCACCGCCGCGATCGCCTCGGCGGCCGTTTGGGCTGCGCCCACGACGGAGAAGCCCTCGACGCTGTTGACGAAGCCGCAATTGACCTTGGCCACCATGAAGTCGTCATCGATGACGAGGACCGAGATCATCGACTGCCTCCATCCACCAGGATGGTCGACCGCTCATCGAAGTGCGGGACGGCAGCGGGATGATCGGTCGGCATCGCCTCGTCGCGCTTGAGTGTGGCGATGAATCGGGCGCCGTCCTCGTTGACGGCGTGGACGTCACCGAACCGGCGGTTGCACACGAGCCGGGTCAGGGCCAGGCCGAAGCCCCGACCGCCCGACACCGCCGAGTCCTTGGTGGAGAAGCCCTGGGTGAAGATCTCCTCGATGACCGCGTCGTCGATTCCGGGACCGTTGTCGTCGACGATGACCGTGATCGTTCCCCGATCGTCTCTGACGGTGGCGGTGATGCTCGGCGTCGGAGTCCCGGCGACGGCGTCGATCGCATTGTCGACGAGGTTGCCGAGCACCGTGGTCAGGTCGCGGGCAAGCGGGTCGTCGCAGGGCGGCAGATGCGAATTGGCCGACAGGTTGAGCGCGATCCCCCTCTCCGCGGCGACGCTGGCCTTGGCGATGAGGAGAGCAGAGATCGTCGGGTCGGAGACCTGGCTCGACACGTCGCCGAAGATCCTGCTCCGGCTGAAGCTGACCCCATCGATGAATCCGACCACGTCGTCATGATGGCCGAGTTGGATGAGCCCGGAGATGGTGTGCAGCTGGTTCGCGAACTCGTGGGTCTGGGCGCGCAGCATGTCGCTCGTGGCCTTCGTGTCTCCCAGCTCCTGCTCGAGCAGCGTCAGCTCGGTGCGATCGCGGAAGGTCGTCACGGATCCGAGGTCGAGGCCGTCGCTGGTGACCGACATCCGGTTGAACACGAGGACCTTCTCGCCGATGAGGAACTGGCGGTCGGGGTCGGGCTGGGCTGTCATCAGAGCATGCGTGACCTGCGGCTCCACCGCGAGTTCGGGCAGCGTCCTGCCGAGGCAGTCGTCGGGAAGGTGCAGGAGCTCCTTGGCGACGTCGTTGGCCAGTGAGACCCGGCCATCGGGTCCGATCGCGATGATGCCCTCCTTGACTCCGTGGAGCAGAGCTTCGCGGTGGTCGAAGAGCTCGGCGATCTCGCGTGGTTCCAGCCCGCGCGTCTGGCGTTTGACCCGGCGGGCGAGCAGGACCGAACCGGTGGCCCCGAGGATCACGCAGACGAGGAGCGTGAACAGGGCGTTCGGGGCGATGTCGCGGACGATCTCGGCCGTCGAGGGATAGGTCTGACCGGCTGCGACGACGCCGATCATGTCCCCGCCGTCGTCGAGGACCGGGACCTGCGCCTGGAGGGCTTTCGTGCCGTCGTGATCGACGACTCCTCGCCACGCACGGCCCTGCATCACGGTCGTGCCCTCGTGCAGGATCGAGGTGCCCACCTCGGCGGGGTGGCTGGACGTGACGATCGTCCCGTCGGCATCGGCGATGGCGACGACGCTGAGCCCCGAGACGCTGCGCACCGATTCCGCCATCGCCGGAAGGGCTGCACCCATCTCCGGTGCGGCGTCGGGCAGCAGAGTGCGCAGGAGACCGTTCGCAGCCAGCGATTCCGCCGCCGACAGACTGCGGCGGCTCTCGACCGTCTCGAAGCTCTCCGTGGCCTGGTGGACGGAGACGACGATGACTCCGGTGAGCACGATTCCGATGATCAGCAGCTGCATGACCAGGTACTGCCCGGCGAGTGACAGATGCCTGCGGAACCTGCGCCGCTGGGGCAGCGCTGTCGTCATCCGGTTCTCAGTCTTCTCCATGTCCGTTCATCCGCTCATCGTCGAGCCTGCCGAGGTCGGCAGTGCCTTGGGGCAGATCCAAGACTAACGAAGTTTCCACCGCCTCCGCGCCGATGCGGCCGGTTACACAATGAACACTATTTACTCTGCGTACACAAGGGTGACGGATCCTCCCCGCGGCCCCTAGGCTCCAGAGCACCTGAACACTGATGAAAGCAATGAGGCAGGAATCAATGAGAACTCTCAAACCCCTGACGATGGTCGCGGCGGCGATGACGGCTGCGGCTCTGACCCTGGCCGGCTGCGGAGTGACCGGCTCGGAGTCGGCCCCCAGCGAATCCGAAGCCAGCGGACCCGTATCCGGGCTGCGGATCATGGTCCCCAACACCGCGGGCGGCGGATACGACACGACGGCGCGAGTGGCCGCAAAGGTCATGGAAGACACGGAGATCGCCACCAGCCCCGAGGTCTACAACCTCGCCGGTGCCGGGGGAACCGTCGGCCTGGCCCGCCTCGTCAACGAAAAGGGCAATGGAGACCTGGCGATGCTCATGGGCCTCGGCGTGGTCGGAGCCAGCTACACGAATGAGTCCGAGGCCAAACTCACCGACACCACCCCGATCGCGAAGCTCATCGAGGAGCCGGGAGCGATCATGGTGCCCAAGGACTCCCCGTACAAGACGATCGACGACCTCGTCGCCGCGTGGAAGAAGGATCCGAGCAAGCTCTCGGTGGGTGGAGGATCGTCCCCGGGCGGACCCGATCACCTCCTGCCGATGCAGCTCGCCGAGGCGGTCGGGATCGATCCGAAGGACGTGAACTTCGTGTCCTACGACGGTGGAGGCGACCTTCTCCCCGCGATCCTCGGCAGCAAGCTCGACTTCGCCGCCTCCGGAGCCGGCGAATTCATGCAGCAGATCGAATCCGGTGAGATCCGGGTGCTCGCGACCAGCGGCGAGAAGCCCCTCGAGGGTGTCGATGCTCCGACCCTGAAGGAATCGGACATCGATCTGGTCTTCTCCAACTGGCGCGGTCTCGTCGCTCCGCCCGGGATCTCCGAGGAGGACAAGGCCAAGTGGATCGACGCCGTGGCCCGGATGCACGGAACTCCGGAGTGGGAGGAAGCGCTGAAGACGAATGCGTGGACCGATGCATTCCTCACCGGCGACGAGTTCTCCACCTTCCTCTCCGAACAGGATGACCGCGTGGCGAAGACGCTCAAGTCCCTGGGACTGGCGTGAATCAGGCAGTGACACCGAAGAAGCGCGTCGAACTTCTGTTCGCCGCGTTTCTTCTCATCGTGGGCATCGTCGTGTTCCTCAACGCCTCGACACTCGAGGTGTCCTACTCCCAAGCCGATCCGGTCGGGCCCAAGGCAGTCCCGTATCTGGTGGCCGGGCTCCTGGTCGTCTCGAGCCTCGCTCTGGCGGTCACCGTGATGCGCGGCAACCTCGCGCAGGGGGAGGAGGGTGAGGACGTGGACCTCAGCCACCCGTCGGACTGGAAGACTCTGGTGCCCCTGGTGGCGATCGTCATCGTCAACATCCTCCTCATCGACTGGGCCGGCTGGGTGATCTCGGGGACGATCCTGTTCTTCGGATGCGTCGTCGCTCTGGGAGGCAGGCGCTATGTGCTCACCCTCGTCATCTCCCTGCTCCTGGCGCTGGGGTCCTTCTACGGCTTCTACCTGGGACTGGGCATCGCGCTGCCGGCGGGACTCCTGGAAGGAGTGCTCTAGATGGACACTCTCAATCTCCTCGCCGAGGGATTCGCCTCGGCGCTGACGCCGCTCAACCTGCTGTTCGCCTTCGTCGGCGTCATGCTGGGAACCGCTGTCGGTGTCCTGCCCGGCATCGGCCCGGCCATGGCTGTGGCGCTGCTGCTGCCGCTGACATACGGGATGGAGCCGACGGGTGCGCTCATCATGTTCGCCGGCATCTACTACGGCGGAATGTACGGCGGGTCGACGACCTCGATCCTGCTCAACACTCCCGGTGAGTCCGCGACCGTCATCACAGCCATCGAGGGCCACAAGATGGCGAAGGCCGGACGAGCCGCGCAGGCACTGGCGACCGCGGCGATCGGTTCATTCATCGCCGGGACCATCGGCACCGCGCTGCTCGTGGCATTCGCTCCGCTCGTCGTGAAGTTCGCGGTCAGCCTCGGCGCTCCCAGCTACCTGGCGATCATGGTCCTGGCGCTGATCGCGGTGACCGCGGTGCTCGGGTCGTCGAAGATCCGGGGATTCGCTGCCTTGGGGCTGGGGCTTGCGCTCGGTCTCGTCGGCATGGATCCCGTCTCGGGCCAGAACCGCCTCACCTTCGGGTGGGCGCCGCTGGTCGATGGACTCGACATCGTCGTCGTGGCTGTCGCGATCTTCGCGATCGGGGAGGCCCTGTGGATCGCCGCTCACCTGCGCAGGACTCCGATGCGCACCATTCCGGTCGGCCGTCCGTGGATGGGCAAGGAGGACTGGAAGCGGTCGTGGAAACCCTGGCTGCGCGGCACCGCCTTCGGGTTCCCATTCGGTGCGCTGCCGGCTGGCGGGGCAGAAGTCCCGACGTTCCTGTCCTACGTGACCGAGAAGAAGCTGTCGAAGCATCCCGAGGAATTCGGGCACGGGGCCATCGAAGGCGTGGCTGGACCGGAAGCGGCCAACAACGCCTCGGCCGCCGGCACGCTGACTCCGATGCTCACCTTGGGTCTGCCGACCAATGCGACGGCCGCTGTCATGCTGGCAGCTCTCGTCCAGTACGGGATCCAGCCGGGACCGCTGCTGTTCGAGAACGAGCCGGCCCTCGTCTGGACGATGATCGCCAGTCTGTTCATCGGCAACACGATGCTGCTGCTCATCAACCTGCCCCTGGCCCCGGCCTGGGCGAAGCTGCTGAAGATCCCGCGCCCGTTCCTCTACGCGGGGATCCTGTTCTTCGCGACTCTCGGGGCGTACGCGGTCAACCTGCAGACGGCGGACCTGGTGCTGCTGCTCGGCATCGGAATCCTCGGTTTCGCGCTCCGGCGCTTCGGGCTGCCGGTGCTTCCGCTCATCCTCGGCGTCATCCTCGGGCCGATGATCGAGACCCAGCTGCGGCAGAGCCTGCAGCTGTCAGCCGGCAGCGTCTCCGGTCTGTGGAGTGAGCCGGTGGCCGTGGTCGTCTACCTCATCGTCGTGCTGGTGCTCGCGTTCCCGCTGGTCTGGAAACTGGTCCGCCGCTACCGTCCGGCGTCGTCGCCTGCGTCCGCCGAGGTGTCTCAGCGGTAGTTCGTGAACTGCAGGTCGACGTCGAGATCCTTGCCCTTGAGAAGCGCGATGACCTCCTGGAGGTCGTCGCGCTTCTTCGAGCTCACGCGCAGCTCATCGCCCTGGATCTGGGCCTTGACTCCCTTGGGTCCCTCGTCGCGGATGATCTTCGAGATCTTCTTCGCGTTCTCTTTGTCGATGCCCTCCTTGATGGTCGCCTCCTGGCGGTACTCCTTGCCGGAGGGATAGGGATCACCGAGGTCGAGGGACTTGAGTGAGATGCCTCGCTTGACCAGCTTCGACTGGAACACGTCGAGGATCGCTGCGACCCGGTCGTCGCTGCTGGCCTTCATCAGCACCTTCTCGCCGCTCCAGGCGATCGAGGCATCCGTGCCACGGAAGTCGTAGCGGGAGTTGATCTCCTTGGCTGCCTGGTTGAGCGCGTTGTCGGCCTCCTGCCGGTCGACCTTGCTGACGATGTCGAACGATGACTCGCTGGCCACGGATACTCCTTCGATTGGGCGGACCTCTTGCATTTCTGGTCCTCAAGTCTAGTCGAGACCCGCAAATGTGATCTGCGTCCAAAAATGGCGTGGGGCCCGGATTCTCTTTTGGAAATCGGCGAAAGTCCTAGTATTCTTTTTCGAGTGCCCAGCGCACGAATCCCGGCAGATTGCCCGAGCGGCCAAAGGGAGCTGACTGTAAATCAGCCGGCATTGCCTTCGCAGGTTCGAATCCTGCATCTGCCACGGGAACGAAGAAGCCCTGTGATCGGCGGAAACGTTGATCACAGGGCTTCTTTCATGTCTGCTTCTTCCATATCCAAGGCACTGTGCCCTCGGCGGGAGTGAGCGGTCGTCATTCCGCCAGCTGGTTCGCAACTTCCGAGATGGCCTCACGGAGGTCCGAGATCCCAGGCTCTTCGATCGGAAAGTGACCGCATTCGCGGAGGACGACGACAGTGCTCCCATCCGATGTTCGCTGCGCCACGCGCAGGCTGAGGGACAGCGGCGTCCAGTCATCCAGCTCCGGGTGGGCAAGGGTGAGAGGTGTTCGCATCTTCTCGGGAGCGACATGCCGATACTGCAGGTACGAGGCGAGGAATCCCAGCGGGACACGCGCTCCGCCTCCCGCTGGGTCGGCGGCGCAGAGCTTCGACAGTTGGGGATCTCGGCTCATCTTCGACATCTTCGCCACCAGCGCCATCGGAACCATCGCCCCCCTCAGTGGACCGCGGACGAGGGACGCCAACGGACCGGCCGCGGCCCCCAGCCGTCCGTAGCGGGTCATGTGCGCTCGGGCCCGAGGGTCCCTGGGATCGAGCAGGCAGGTGGCGACGACTGCGGCCACGTGGGAGGACCGTGCGGCGACTTCATACGCGAGCATCCCACCCATGCTCGCACCGAGCAGAATCAGCGGCCGGCCGTCGTTCTCGGCGGCAACCAGGTCGCCGAGCAGCCGGACCCAGTCGTCGTAACGCACTCCCCGCGGATCCCGCGAGATCGTGCGGCCGTACAAGGGCAGATCGAGCGTTGTGACATCGAGACCGTCCTCGGCCAGCAGCGCAGCCAGGGGCCACAGGGCGCCGCTGTGACCGCCCGCGCCGTGGACGACGAGCAGCCGTGCCGCGGCCTGCGGCCGCCGTGCCCGCGCGATGTGGACATCATGATCGCCCCATGTCCACAACGACTCCTCTGGGGCCAGACTCGCAGCCCGTCGTCGCTCGGAAGGGAGGAATGCGATCGTCCTCTCCGCGCTCGAGGACGCCATCGTCCGCGGCGACTTCGCCGGCTTCAACGCACGCGTGCGGGCGGCAGCCATTGACCTGCGCCAAGGTCCTCCCGTCTTCACCCCGCCTCGCATTGTCGAGGCGGAGGTGGCGCACTGGCGCGAGCGACGCAGGGAGTGAACTGAACCGCGCCTCAGGCGCCGGCCGGACCTGTGCGGCGCAGCCGCTCGATCGCCAGGTGCGCCAGCAGCGCGGCCTGATCGCCGAGCACGGAGTCGTCGAAGACGACGAACGGGGAGTGGTTGTTCCCCTGCCTCTCCGCGGGCACGTCCGTGCGCTCGGCCCCGAGCATCATGTACGTGCCCGGCACCTCCTGGAGGACGAACGAGAAGTCCTCGCTGGGCATGATCGGCTGCGCGGCGACCTCAACCCTCTCGGGACCGAGCAGCCCTCGCAGCTCCTCGAGCACCCATGCGGTCTCGGCGTCGTCGTTGACCGTCACCGGGTACTTCACCTCGAAGTCCACCTCGGCGGTGCAGCCATGGGCCTCCGCGATGCCCCGGGCCAGACGCTGCGACTGCGTGCGCACGATGTCGACGGACTCCGGCGAGAGGGTGCGGACCGTGGCCCCCAGGGACGCCGAGGCGGGGATGACGTTGATCGCGTCACCAGCTCGCAGCTGGGTGACGGACAGGGCGATCGGATCGAAGACGTCGATGCGCCGGCTGACCATGTTCTGCAGGGCCGTGACGAGTTCGGCCAGCGCGGGGACAGGGTCGACGGCGGTCTGCGGCTGGGATCCGTGCCCGCCGCGGCCGTGGATGGTGACGTGCAGTTCGTTCGCCCCGGCTTGCAGTGTGCCCGGCTTCGTCGACACGACTCCGCGCTCGCCGACGTGGACGTGCACTCCATAGGCCGCGCTCACGCGTGGACCGGCGGCGTCGAGGACTCCCTCCGCGATCATCACCGAGGCACCGTTGTACCCCTCCTCGCCGGGCTGGAACATGAACACGATGTCACCGGTGAGCTCTGCGCGCCGGGCGTGGAGGAGCCTGGCCGCACCGACGAGCCCTGCCGTGTGCAGGTCGTGGCCGCAGGCGTGCATCATCCCGTTCCTCGCCCGGAACGGCTCGTCCGTGAGCTCTTCGACGGGCAGCGCGTCCATGTCTCCGCGCAGCAGCACCGCCGGTGCCCCCGCGCGGGCTCGTGCTGGATGTGTGCCCCGCAGCACCGCCACCACCGAGGTGGTCCCCGTCCCCGTGCTCACTTCGAGATCCAGTCCGGTGAGCGCCTCAAGGACCATCGCCTGGGTGCGGGGGAGGTCGAGGCCGACTTCGGGCTCCGCGTGGAGCTGCCGGCGCAGGGTCTGCAGTTCGGGCAGGAGTTCGGCCGCCTCGGCGAGGAGATCCGGTCTCACAGCAATCCGACCAGGACGCTGGCGATGACGATGGAGCCGCTGCTGACGGCGGTGAAGCCGCCGACGAGCATCGGTGGCAGCATGACGTTGAGGAGGGCTTCCTTCTCGTCCCGGTCGCGGCCCACCGAGCGGGCGACCTCATGGGTGAGCAGGTAGTCGGCGGGGAAGCCGTACATCGCCGTCAGTGCCACAGACATGCCCAGGGGAGCTCTCCAGTGCAGCAGCTTCGTCGCGAGGAGACCACCGATGACGATGCCCGTGCCGCCGATGACGAGGATCGTGAGCGTGGGCAGGAACGCAGTGATGACGTCCTGCACCGAGGCGGTGACCAGGGGAGCCATGACGATGGCGATGACGCCGGCCATGGCGATGCCGAAGGAGCTCGACTTCTCCATCACCCGTTCCGGCGTCAGTCCGATGGTCGTCGAGGCGATGCCGAGGATGAGGGCGAGGATCGAGGCGGGAATGTGGGTCGGGATCGCCAGAAGTGTGGCGGCCGAACCGCCGACGAGGATCGCGAAGAGCATGAACAGCTGGTTGTCGACGAGATAGTGGGGGAGGGTGACGAGTTTCTTCTTGCTCGCAGCCACCTCCTCGTCCCGGTGATGCTGGAGGGCGAGGGCGTGGAGCTCGCCGCTGTCGCGCAGCTTCGTGGCGAACCGGCGGAGGAGGAAGTTCGTCAGCGGCATCGACGGCAGGGACTGGAGCATGAGCACCAGCGCCGGGAGGACGATGACCGCCGAGGCCGCTCCTGTGGCGGTCAGGCCCTCCGTGGTCAGGCTGGTTGCGACGATGCCGCCGGCCAAGGGCCCGGCCCCGGCGACGAAGGTCTCGAAGCCGAACAGCGGGGCGACGACGAGGAGGAGCAGGAGGACGGCGACGAGCATGCCGGAGACCGTGATGATCACGGAGCGCCACTGCTTGAGCATTGTGCGCAGGGGGATCAGCGACCCCATGTGGAAGAGCAGCGGCGCCACGAGGATCGTGTAGATCTGCACGAGCATCGAATCGTCGACGACCGAGGTCGGGACGACGCCGATCTTGGCGAAGATGAAGATTCCCAGCATCGCCACGAGCAGGCTGGGGATGCGGGCCTTGGACCAGATCGACACCAGTTCGCCGAGGGCGATGAAGGCGAGGATGACGGCGGCGGCGAATATCGCTTCCATGGGTGACCTTTCGAAGAAGTCATTGGTCGCAAGTCTCGGTTCCCTGGCTTCACCGGCAAGATTCCCAGGCTTCGCTGGAAGAGGAGAAGAAACTCGTTGGGGTAGAGGCTATTGCCTGCATACGCCATATGACCATGTGCTTCTCAGAATCCAAGACGCGGGAGGGGAGGTTCTGAGGGCATCACAGAGATGAAGCGGCAGAGCAGCGCAGGGGCGAACCGGCAGGGCATAGTGTGGGTGTATGAGTTTTCGTCAGTTCCTGCTCGAACGAGGAATCAGCGAGCGGCCCGGCACGACCACCCGCCCGCTCGTCATCGCCCATCGGGGCTATTCGGCGGTGGTTCCCGAGAACAGTCTGGCCGCCGTCGACGCCGCGCGAGCACTGGATGTCGACTTCATCGAGATCGACGCCTCGACGAGCGCCGACGGCGTGCCGATCGTCCTTCATGACCCCGACCTCGACCGGACGACGAACCGGAAGGGTCCCGTCGTCAACCTCACCGCCGAGGAGCTCTCCTTCGTCGACGCGGGCTCGTGGATGGGGCCAGGCTACACCGGGATCAGGATCCCGACGCTGGCCGCCGTGATGCGCAGCTTCCAGCACCACGGCGGTGAGCTCCTCCTCGAGCTCAAAGGGGAGTGGTCGCCAGGTGCGGTGGCCCGGATCTCCGAGCTCGTTGTCGAGACGGGGACCGCCGACCGGATGGTGGTCCAGTCGTTCCGCACCGAGACCCTGGCCGCCTGTCGCGACCTCCTGCCCATGGTCGCCCGGTTCCTGCTCCGGATGGTGCCACGGCCCGAGGACATCGAGATCGCCAGGGAACTCGGCGCCGTGGCAGTCAACCCCTCGTACAAGGGATTCACGATGCGCAAGTCCGTCGTCTCCGAGATCCGGGACAACGACCTCGGCGTGTTCGTCTGGACCGTCGATGCGATGAACAAATGGCGCGAGCTCCTCGACGCCGAGGTCGACGGTGTCATCACCAATCATCCGGGCAGGCTCCAGGGGTACCTCGCGAGCCGCTTCGACCCGGTGCGCTGACCGCTTCGACCCGGTGCGCCAGGCGGTGCTGCGGACATCGGCGAACCTGTGACGGACGTCACCGGAGACCGATTTGCCCTGTTCGCATCCGAGCGTGTAAATTCTTACCTGTTGCCCCGATAGCTCAGTCGGCAGAGCATCTCCATGGTAAGGAGAAGGTCAAGGGTTCGATTCCCTTTCGGGGCTCTCGTGCCGCGTGAAAACGGCACACGATATCGAGGCGGGGTAGCTCAGCTGGTTAGAGCGCACGACTCATAATCGTGAGGTCGGGAGATCGAGCCTCCCTCCCGCTACTCGAGTCGGAAGAACCTCCACCCAATGGGTGGGGGTTCTTCTCATTCACGATCTCTCCGGTCACCGGAACCGGCCGGTCCTCATCCGCAATGGCTGGCCGATCCTCGTCCGCCGCCGTTGGCCGGTCAACGCGCCGATGACGCCGAACGCATCGCGATGGACGCCGCGCAGCGTGTTCGACGAGATCGACCGTTGGAACTCCAGGCCGAGGTATCCCAGCCCGGGGCGGTCGGTTGAGATTCCGTGGCGATGTCGTGGCAGGCCGTACTCGTCGAGGACCCCGAGAGCGGACAGATAGGGCAGATGCGGTCGGTAGCCGGTCGCGAAGACCACCGAATCGACTCGTTCGTCTGCACCGTCGTCCCAAACCACGCCATCCGAGGTGAACGAGGAGAACAGTCGGCGCTGGTCCGGTCTCCCGGCGTCCACCGATTCGCGCAGCCGTCCGGAATCGATCACCGGAACGCCGGGTGCCAGGCGATTGATCACCACCGGCGGCAGGAAGTCGGCGCGGGTGCGCGCCAACCACCAGTGCAGATCACGGCCGCCGATCACCTGGGGTGCGAATCGGATCGGGCTGCGCACCGCCAGCGACGTTCGAGCGACCTCGGCGAGCTCGCAGCCGACCTGGACGGCGGAGTTGCCGGCTCCCACCACCAGCACTCGCTGCCCGGCGAATCTCTCGGGGGAGCGGTAGTCGGCGACGTGCAGAAGCCTCCCGCCATAGGAGTCCTGTCCGGGAAGGTGTGGAAGATGGGGGCGGGCGAATGACCCGGTCGCTGCGATCACCGCGTCGCCTGTCACCTGTCCGCCGTCGGCGAGTTCGGCGACGAAGCCGGGGCCATCGACGGTGACTGCAAGGACGCGAGCACCGGTGCGCACCTCGATGCCGAGCCGATCGGCATAGCCGCGCAGGAATGCGGCGACCTCGTCGCGGCTCGGATACCCTGCGGGATCACCCGGGAAGGGGCGCCCGGGAAAGCCGCAGAAGCGACGGGGCGAGAACAGCCGCAGACTGTCGTAATAGCGTGGCCACGAGCCCTCGGTCGCCGGTCCCGCTTCGAGGACCAGGGGATCCCACCCGCTCTCGAGCCCGGCGCGGGCCGCAGCCAGCCCCGACTGGCCGCCGCCGATGATGAGAAGGCGGCCGCGACTCATCGTGGCCTCCCCGAATCGAGCCGGATGGTCCGAGGTCCCGGTGTGCAGCATGAGCTCTCGATCTCCGTCGGGGCGTCCAGGACCTCCGTCGGGGCGGCGAGGGACTCCGTCGGCGCGTCGAACTGGCCGGAGCCGCCACAGACGCCGGTGTCGGGGAGGACGAGGTCGACGCGTTCGGCCGCTTCCCGATCGCCGGCGAGCTCCGCGACGACGCTGCGCACCTGCTCGTACCCGGTGAGGGCGAGGAATGTCGGTGCTCGTCCGTAGGATTTCGCCCCGACGATGTAGAAGCCCGGCTCCGGGTGGGCGAGATCGGCGGCGCCGGTCGCGCGAACCGATCCGCAGGAGTGCATGTTCGGGTCGACTTCGAGGGCCACCTTCGGCGGCGCCTGGAGTCGGGGATCGAGGTTCAGGCGCACTTCGGACAGGAAGGACAGGTCCGGTCGGAATCCTGTCAGTGCGAAGACTTTGTCGGCTTCAGCGATCCTGCGGCCGTCCTCGGCGACCATGACGGCGCGCTCACCGGCGAGCTCGACCTCCGCGGTGCGGAAACCGGTGACCAGGTCCACGAGGCCGTCGTCGACGGCCTTCTTCGCCCGCTGCCCCAGTGCGCCGCGCTCGGGCAGCTCGTCGGCGGCGCCGCCGCCGAAGGCAGTGGCGACCGATTCGCGGCGGAGAACCCACGTCACCCGCGTGTGAGGATCGCGCTCGACCGCACGGGCGAACAGGCCGATGGCAGTTGCCGCCGAGTGGCCGCTTCCGATGACGACCGAGTGCCGCCCCGACAGCTGCGCTGCGTCGTCGATCGTTGGAATCGCGGAAACGAGCACACCGGCAGCGGCGGCGGCCGTCTCGCCCAGTGCGGGAAGCCCGTCGGCGCCCGCAGGGTTGGGGGAGCCCCAGGTGCCGGACGCGTCGATGACCGCGTCGGCCTCGATCCGCTCCTCGCCACCACCATCGCGGTCGAGGTGGATGGTGAACGGCTGCTTGGCGCGTCCCGAGTCGACAGTGAGATCGCGACTCTTCCGGCCGACGCCGACGACCCTCGTCCCGTAATGGACGTGCTCACCGAGGGCGTCGGCGAGTGGAGCGAGGTAGTTGTCGATCCATTGCCTTCCGGTCGGAATGGCGCCGGTCGGCTCCAACCACCCCGACTGCTCCAGCAGGCGCCGGGATGCGGCGTCCGTGAGCTCCGGCCACGGGGAGAACAGCCGCACATGAGCCCATTCGGCCACGGCCGACGCCGGGCTCGGGCCCGCTTCGAGGACGAGCGGGGTGAGCCCGCGCTCGAGCAGATGGGCAGCAGCTGCCAGGCCTTGGGGTCCGGCCCCGATGACGACGACGCGTTTCATGTCAACCTCCATACATTGATGTTCTTCAATGGATTGAAGTCTCTCCGACGTATCGACAAATGTCAATGGATGGGAGAGAATGGCAGCATGAATGCTGTCGACCACACCGCTCAGGCCGCGCCCTCCACCTCATCGTGCTGTGCTTCCGGTGAGGTCCTCGATGACGATGTCGCCCGCGATCTGGCGCGCGTATTCAAGGCGATGGGAGACCCGACCCGGGTCAAGCTGATGTCGATGATCGTCGGCAGCGGCACCGGCGAAATGTGCGTGTGCGACCTGACGGGCCCGGTGGGTCTGTCGCAGCCGACTGTCTCGCATCATATGAAGCTGCTCGTCGAAGCCGGCCTCGTGGCCAGGGAGCAGCGGGGACGATGGGCCTACTACCGGCCCACCACCGGAGTTCTCGCCGAGGCCGTGAAGGCGATCATCTCCTGATCGACGTCAGGGTTTCCGGCTCCCGCACCCTCACAGGTTCCCGCGCCCTCATCGTCGCTCGCTCGCGCACCTGATGCAGGTTCTCGCCATCGGCCGGGCCTGCAGGCGAACCAGGGCGATCGCCTCGCCGCAGGTTTCGCAGCGACCGAAGTCGTCGTCTGCGAACCGCTGCTCGGCCGCGGCGATCTCGGCCAGCTGCTCATGCGCCTCGGCGGCCAGGGTCTGGACCTGGGCCCGCTCATAGGCGATCGTCGACCCTTCCGGGTCGTGCTCGTCGTCGGTCGCCGTCTCCCTTGTCGCCTCGACGATCGAGCCGAAGTCGCGCTCGAGCGCGGCGATCCGGGCCTCGGTGGTCCGGCGCGCCTCGACGAGGAGGTGGCGGAGTTCACCGAGGTGGGGCAGTATGTCGTCGGGAGTCGCCATAGCCCTCAAGCCTAGCCCGGAAGCCGTTATCATGGCCGGATGATTCCGACGACCACTGTGGCATCCGGCGCGAGCATTCCCGTCCTCGGCCAGGGGACCTGGCACATCGGCGACGACCCTGGGCGCCGGTCCGAAGAGATCGCTGCCATCCGGGCGGGCATCGAGGCGGGCATGACGCTGGTCGACACCGCGGAGATGTACGGTTCGGGGCGCTCGGAGAACCTCGTCGGCGAGGCCATCGCGCCGGTGCGCGACGAGGTCTTCCTCGTCGACAAGGTCCTGCCGATGAACGCGGCGAAGCGCGGCACGATCGAAGCCTGCCAGCGGTCCCTCGACGTCCTCGGCACCGACTTCATCGACCTCTACCTCCTCCACTGGCCCGGCCCCCACCCGGAGGACGAGACGATCGAGGCCTTCGAGGAACTCATCGGCCGCGGCCTCATCGGCGCCTGGGGTGTGAGCAATTTCGACGCCGATGAGATCGTCGCCCTGCCCACCGCGCCGCAGGTCAACCAGATCCTCTACAACCCCTCCCGGCGCGGGCCCGAATTCGACCTCATCCCCGCCCATCGGCACTCACGCCCGCCGATCACCACCATGGCGTACTCGCCGATCGAACAGGGCCGCCTGCTCGATCATCCCGCTCTCGCCGAGGTGGCGCACCGCCACGACGCCACCGTCGCTCAGATCCTGCTGGCCTGGGCCATCCGCAGCGGCGACGTCGTCGCGATCCCGAAGGCCTCCTCCGTCGCGCACGTCGAGGCCAACGCCGAGGCGGCGGCACTGCGGCTGAGCGCTGACGACCTCGCCGACATCGACCGCGCATTCCCCGCACCGAGCTCGCCCCAGCCGCTCGAGATCCTCTGATGCCAACGTCTCCGCAGCCGTCGGTGGCCCTGATCTCGCACGGAACCGCGTCGCCGGAGGGCCAGAGGGTCATCGAGGCGCTCGCCGCAGCCGTCACCGTCGACCTCAGGCAGCGCGGCATCGCCGAGGAGGTCATGCTCGGTCACGTGGACGTCCAGACTCCCGATGTCGCCGAGGTGCTCTCCGCGCTGCCGGCCGATCGTCCTGTGATTCTCGTGCCCCTCCTGCTTTCCCCGGGCTACCATGTCCACGTCGACCTGACCGAGGCCCTGACCGCAGCAGGGGCGACCGGGCAGCCCGGTGCCCGCGACATCAGGATGAGCCCGACGCTCGGTCCCGACCCCCGGCTGGCCCGGATACTCGCCGACCGGCTGCCCGAGCTGCACGAGGACGACCACGTGGTCCTCGCTGCGGCAGGGTCGAGCGATGAGAGGGCCAACCTCGCCTGCCTCGAACTCGCCGATTCGCTCGCCGACGAGCTCGACCGGACCGTCGCCACCGGCTTCCACGCCGGCGGGGGAGCCCGATTGGCCGATATTGTTGAACAAAAACGGGCGCTCGGCGGGCGCGTCGTGCTCTCGAGCTACCTGCTCGCCCCCGGCTTCTTCCAGGATCTGGCGCAGCGGATCATCGCCGATTCGGACGACGTCCTGACCCTCCCGCTTCTGCATGAGGGCACGGGAACCCCGCCATTGCTGGTCGACATCGCCCGCGATCGTGTCCTGACATCTCTCTGACGTCTGCGTCAAGCCGGCCGTCTCGATTCGTCATCCACGTTCACATCGCTTCTCATGTCATCAAGTGACGCATTTTTCGAGATGGAGTTGTTGAGCAATCCGTTCTTCTTGTAGCGTGTCGTTTCAAAGCTTCACCGCAGCGTTTGGAGACGACCATGGCCACATCCGTGGAAGAGATACCCCCAAAGACAAGGGACAAGCGTCCTCCCCGCCCCAAGAAGTCCAATGGGCAATGGAAGGTCGACGGCACTGAACCGTTGAACAAAAATGAGATCGACAAGGCCGAGGACAACGGACTCAACGTGCGCGCCCGGATCGAGGAGGTCTACGCGAAGGGCGGATTCGCCTCGATCGACCCCGACGACCTGCACGGTCGCTTCCGGTGGTGGGGCCTCTACACCCAGCGCAAACCCGGCATCGACGGCGGACGCACCGCCACCCTCGAACCCCACGAGCTCGAGGACGAGTACTTCATGCTCCGCGTCCGCATCGACGGTGGCAAGCTCACCACCGAACAGCTGCGGACGATCGCCGAGATCTCCAATGACTTCGCCCGCGGCACCGCGGACCTCACCGACCGGCAGAACATCCAGCTCCACTGGGTCGAGATCGAGAACGTGCCCGAGATCTGGCGCCGCCTCGAAGCCGTCGGCCTGCAGACGACCGAAGCCTGCGGCGATGTCCCCCGTGTCATCCTCGGCTCCCCGGTGGCAGGAATCGCCGCCGACGAGCTCATCGACCCGACTCCCGCGATCGAGGAGATCTCCCGTCGCTACATCGGCGATGAGAGCCTCGCGAACCTGCCGCGGAAGTACAAGACCGCGATCACCGGCCACCCCAGCCAGGACGTCGTCCACGAGATCAACGACTGCTCCTTCGTCGCCGTCGAGCACCCCGAGCACGGCATCGGCTACGACCTCTGGGTCGGAGGCGCGCTCTCGACGGTGCCCCGCTTCGCCGAGCGCCTCGGCGCCTGGGTCGCCCCCGACCAAGTCGTCGAGACCTGGCTGGGCGTCACCGAGATCTTCCGTGACTACGGCTACCGGCGCCTGCGCAACAAGGCCAGGCTGAAGTTCCTCCTCGCCGACTGGGGTCCGGAGAAGTTCCGCGACATCCTCGAGACCGAATACCTCGGCTATCGCCTCGCCGACGGCCCGGCGCCGACGAAGCCCGTCACCGCCGGTGACCACGTCGGCATCCACCGGCAGGTCGACGGAAGGTACTACATCGGCGTCAGCCTCATCGCCGGCCGCGCCTCGGGCACTCTCCTGTCCCAGCTCGCGGACCTGGCGGAGCGGTTCGGGTCCACCCGGCTGCGCACCACTCCGCACCAGAAGGTGCTGCTGCTCGACATCGAGGAGAAAGACCTCGATGCGGTCGTCGCCGGGCTCGACGCGCTCGGGCTCTCGAGCCGCAAGGACCTGTTCCGCCGGTCGACGATGGCATGCACGGGCATCGAATTCTGCAAGCTCGCGATCGTCGAGACGAAGCAGACCGCCGCCGACGCCGTGGCCGTCCTCGAGGAACGGCTGGCCGGCATCGACCTGCCGCACCCGATCAGCCTCCACCTCAACGGCTGCCCGAACTCCTGCGCCCGCATCCAGACCGCTGACATCGGGCTCAAGGGTCAGCTCGTGACCACGGCCGAGGGGGAGCAGGTGCCCGGGTTCCAGGTCCACGTCGGCGGGGGACTGGCGTCGAGCGACCGGGACGAAGCCGGCCTCGGCCGTACCGTGCGCGGACTCAAGGTCACGGTCGACGAGCTCAATGACTATGTCGAGAAGCTCGTCCGTCGCTTCCTCGCCGGACGCGGCGACGACGAGACGTTCTCCCAGTGGGCCCACCGGGTCGAGGACGAGGAGCTGGTATGACCAAGCGAAGCATCGATGAGCTCAAGGCCATCGCCGAGGCAGGCGCGCGGGAACTCTCCGGGGACACTGACGCCGAGGCGAGCCCGGCCGACGTCATCCGCTGGGTGTCGCAGAACTTCGACACGTCCGCCTGCGCCGTCGCCTGCTCGATGGCCGACGCCGCGCTGCCTCACTTCGTCGCCCAGTACCTGCCCGGCGTCGACGTGCTCTTCCTCGACACCGGCTATCACTTCCCGGAGACCTACCGGACCCGTGACGTCGTGGCACAGAGCCTCGAGGTGCGCATCGTCGACGTCCTGCCCGAGCAGACGGTCGCAGACCAGGACGCCGAGTTCGGCTCCGAGCTCTTCGCCCGCGACCCGGGGCTGTGCTGCGCGCGCCGCAAGGTCGCACCCCTGCAGAAGTCCCTGGCCGGCTACGAACTCTGGTTCACCGGGGTTCGCCGGGAGGAGGCGCCCACCCGGGCGAACACTCCGCTCGTGACCTTCGACGCCAAGAACGGCCTGGTCAAGATCAACCCACTGGCGGCATGGACCTTCGACGACCTCCTCGACTACTCACGCGCCTTCGATGTGCCGGTCAATCCCCTGCTCAGCCAGGGTTACCCGTCCATCGGCTGCCAACCCTGCACCCGCCCCGTGGCCGAAGGAGAAGATCCCCGGGCCGGCCGGTGGGCAGGCTCCTCCAAGACAGAATGCGGACTTCACGTATGAGCATCGATCAGATCGACACCCGAGCACCACTGTCCACCCTCGACGCCCTCGAATCCGAGGCGATCCACATCATCCGTGAAGTCGTCGCCGAGTTCGAGAAGCCGGTCCTCCTGTTCTCCGGCGGCAAGGACTCCGTCACGGTCCTCCACCTGGCAGCCAAGGCATTCTGGCCCGCCAAGGTCCCGTTCGGGCTCCTCCACGTCGATTCGGGGCACAACTTCGACGAGATCCTCGACTTCCGCGACCGCACGGCGCAGAAGTACGGCATCGACCTGAGCGTGGCCAAGGTCCAGGACTACATCGACGACGGACGGCTGCGCGAACGCCCGGACGGCACCCGCAACGTCCTGCAGACCCAGCCCCTCATCGACGCGATCGCCGCGGGCGGCTACGACGCCGTATTCGGAGGAGCCCGCCGCGACGAGGACAAGGCCCGCGCCAAGGAGCGCATCCTGTCCCTGCGCGACGAATTCGGCCAGTGGGATCCGAACAACCAGCGCCCCGAACTGTGGAACCTCTACAACGGCCGCCACGTTCCCGGCGAGCACGTGCGCGTGTTCCCGATCTCGAACTTCACCGAGCTCGACGTGTGGAGCTACATCGCCCGGGAGAACATCGAACTCCCCTCGCTCTACTACGCCCATGAACGCGAGGTCTTCGAACGCGACGGCATGTGGTGGGCGACGGGGGAGTTCTCCGCGCCGCGGGAGGACGAGACCGTCGTGACCAAGTCGGTGCGCTACCGCACGGTCGGCGACATGAGCTGCACCGGAGCCGTGGCGTCCGAGGCGGCCGACATCGATGCCGTCCTCGCCGAGGTGGCTGTGACCACCGTGACCGAACGTGGCGCCACCCGCGCCGATGACAGGATCTCCGCCGCCGCGATGGAGGACCGGAAGAAGGACGGATACTTCTGATGACGACGACACCGACGACCACCCAGACGAAGACGCTGCTGCGCTTCGCCACTGCCGGCTCCGTCGACGACGGGAAGTCGACGCTCGTGGGCCGCCTGCTCCACGACGCCAAAGCGATCCTGGCCGACCAGCTCGAGTCCGTCACCCGGACCAGTGCCGAGCGCGGCTTCCTCGGCGGAGCCTTCGACTTCGCGCTGCTCACCGACGGCCTGCGGGCCGAACGCGAACAGGGCATCACGATCGACGTCGCCTACCGGTACTTCTCCACCGACCGGCGCTCGTTCATCCTCGCCGACTGCCCCGGCCACGTTCAGTACACCCGCAACATGGTCACCGGGGCCACCACCGCCGATGCCGTCGTCGTCCTCATCGACGCCCGCAACGGGGTCACCGAGCAGACGCGCCGGCACCTCACCGTGGTCCACCGCCTCGGCATCCGGCACGTCATCGTCGCGATCAACAAGATCGATCTCCTCGACTACGACCGGAACGCGTTCGCGGCCGTCGAAGCGGAGGTCGAATCCCTGACTGCCGAGATCGGCCTCGACACCGCTCATCTCATTCCCGTCTCGGCCCTGGCCGGGGACAACATCGTCGAACCCTCGGCCAACACCCCCTGGTACCACGGTCCGGCACTGCTCGAGCTCCTCGAGACCCTGCCGAGCAGCGAGGAGGACACCGCCGACCTCGAACCGTTCCGCCTCGACGTCCAGACCGTGATCCGCCCGCAGGGCGGGCTGGCCCCGGGCCTGGACCCGGAGAAGTTCCGGGACTACCGGGCCGTGGCCGGGCAGGTGACCGCGGGCCGGGTCAGCGTCGGTGACGAGATCGATGTCCACCCGGCCGGCCTGCGGACCACCGTCGTCGGCATCGACACCGCCGACGGCCCGCTCGAGACCGCCGGGGTGCCACTGTCGGTGGCCCTGCGTCTGGCCGACGACATCGACACCTCCCGGGGCAGCGTGCTGGCCGCGGCCGGCACCCTCCCGGTACCCCGGCGGATCATCCGCGCCGAGGTGTTCCCCTTCACCGCCGAAGGTCTGCGGACCGGGGACCGGGTGCTGGTCAAGGCCGGCACCGCCACGGTCAAGGGCATCGTCACCGTGGAGTCGAAGCGCAATCTCGACACCTCCGAACCGGAAGCCGCCGAGGTGCTCGCCGGCAACGACATCGGCATCGCCGAGGTGAAGCTGAGCGCCGAACTGCCTCTGGCCGACTACCGCACCCATGGCCGCAGCGGCGGATTCCTCGTCATCGACCCGCAGACCGGCGGCACCCTGGCCGCCGGCATCCACACCCCTGCCGACTGACATGCGCACCCATGTCATCCTCGCTGTGTGGCTGGCCGCCGTGGTCGGCCTCGCCTCGGCGTGCACCCCTGCCGCCGAGGCGCACGGTGGTCTGCGCCTGGGGTATTTCGCGAATCTCACGCATGCACCGGCCCTCATCGGACTGGAGCAGGGACTCTACTCCGACGAGCTCGACGGACCGGTGAGCGAGCAGCGATTCACCGCCGGTCCCGCCGCGATCGAGGCGCTCTCGGCGGGAGCCGTGGACGCCGCCTACATCGGGGCCGCCCCGATCGCGAACAGCTACGTCCGCAGCGAGGGGCGGTCGGCCGTCGTCGTGGCGGGAGCGACGAACGGGGGAGCGGGACTCGTCGTCGACCCCGGCCGGGCCGAGGACCTCGAAGCCGGGAGGACAGCGCTTCGCGACCTCCGCTTCGCCACCCCCGGGCTGGGCAACACCCAGGACGTGGCCCTGCGCTCCTGGCTGGCCGATCAGCGCCTCGAACCGTCATTGACCGGGCACGGGGACGTGTCGATCGCACCGATGTCCAACTCCCAGATCTTCACCCTCTTCACCACCGGTTCGATCGATGCGGCCTGGCTGGCCGAACCCTGGGCGTCGCGGCTCGTCGTCGACGGCGGCGGCACACAGCTGCTCGACGAAGCCGAGCTCTGGCCCGGCGGCACCCACCCCTCGGCGGTCCTCGCCGTCAACCAGGACTTCCTCCGCGAGCAGCCGGAGCAGGTGGCCGCCCTGCTGCGCGCGCACCTGACCGCCATCGACTTCATCCACACCCAACCCGAGGCGGCCGCGGACACAGCCAACCACAAGTTGGAGACGGACACGGGAGCCGCCCTGAGCGCCGAGGTCCTCTCACGGGCCTGGAAGAACCTCGACTTCGACGCCGACATCCCGACCGCCGGTCTGGAGGCCTACCACCACCAAGCGGTCCGAACCCGGCTGCAGCCGGAAGGCTCGCTGGCCGGTCTCACCGTCACCGCACCGCTGGACCAGGTCCGCTCGACGCAACGGGAAGGTCAGTGATGAGAACCGCCTCGGCGCCCATCATCTCCGCGACGAACGTCGACAAGACCTTCGTCCCGGGCGGACCGCGTGTCCTCGACTCCGTCAGCTTCGACGTCGAGCCGGGCGAATTCGTCTGCCTCCTCGGCGGCTCCGGCTGCGGCAAGTCGACCCTGCTCAACCTCATCGCCGGCATCGACCTGCCCACCGGTGGGACCCTGATGCTGCCCGGTGACGGGGCGGCCATGATGTTCCAGGACTCGGCGCTCATGCCCTGGCTGAGCGCCCGCCACAACGTCGAGCTCGCGCTGCGGCTGCGCGGCGTGCCCAAGCGGGACCGGAGGGCGATCGCGGATGAGCTGCTCGACATGGTCCACCTCAGCGCGGCCGCCGATCGCCGACCGCACGAGCTCTCCGGCGGGATGCGGCAGCGAGTCGCGCTCGCCCGGGCCCTGGCGCAGGAGCGTTCGGTGCTGCTGATGGACGAACCGTTCGCCGCCCTCGACGCGATCACCCGCGACTCCCTGCACTCCGAACTCGAACGGGTGTGGAAGGAGACCGGCCGGACGATCGTGTTCGTCACCCACAATGTGCGCGAGGCGATGCGCCTCGGCGACCGGATCCTCCTCATGGCGCCCACGCCCGGCGGAGTGGTCGCCGAATGGCGCATCGACATCGACCGCCCCCGCGCGGCCGACGACCCCCGGGTGGTGTCGACCACCGCCGAGATCACAGACAGACTGCGAAAGGAGATGGGACATGAGCGCCACTGAACTCGATCGGGCGCCGAGTGCCCCGGACCGGATCCTCGCCGAGGTGACGACCCCCGGGCGGGACCAGGGCACCCGGCGCTCGCGGATCCTTTCGGTGCTGCTGCCGCCGGTGCTCGTGTTCGCAGGCCTCATCGCGCTGTGGCAGGTGTTCGTGCTGCTCATCGACCCGCGCCCGGACCTGTACCCGGGGCCGGCCGAGGCAGTGGCCGCCTTCGTCAGCGCCTGGGAAGCGGGCACGATCACCGAGGCCGTGACGACCAGCCTGCAGCGGGGGGTTCTTGGATTCGGACTGTCCGTGCTCATCGCGGTCCCGATCGGACTCGTGCTCGCCGAGACCCCCTGGCTGCGGCGGGCATTCGGCCCCTTCGTCACGGGCCTGCAGGTGCTCCCCTCGGTGGCATGGGTGCCGGTCGCGATCATCTGGTTCGGCCTCACGGACGCCACCGTCTTCACGGTCATCCTCCTCGGCGCCGTGCCCTCGATCATCAACGGACTCGTCACCGGCATGTCCCAGGTGCCGCCGCAGTTCAATCAGGTGGCCCGGGTCCTGGGTGCGAGCCGTCGCGAGCGCCTCCAGCTCATCGTCATCCCGGCGGCCCTGCCCAACTTCATCGGCGGACTCAAACAGGGGTGGGCATTCGCGTGGCGCTCGCTGATGGCGGCGGAGATCATCGCCACCGGCGGGACACTGGGCTTCGGCCTCGGCGCCCTGCTCGACCAGGGGCGGCAGCTGGCCGACATGGCCGGGGTCTTCACCGCCATCGTCCTCATCCTCGTCGTCGGGGTCCTCATCGAGATCGCCGTCTTCGGCCCCCTCGAACGATTCGTCGCGGTGCGCCGCGGACTGCGTTAAGAAAGGCACAACATGAGCATCTTCACCCACACCGCTGACGGCAGCGTGCTGCTCGTCGGAGCCGGCCCCGGCGATCTGGGGCTGCTCACCGTCAAGGGACTGCGCGCCCTCGAGTCGGCCGAGGTCATCGTGGCGGACCGCCTCGGCGCCAGATCAGTCATCGACCAGCTCGAGGCCGAACGCGGACGCCCGCTCGACGCTGAGATCATCGACGTCGGCAAACTGCCCGGCCACCACCCGGTGCCGCAGCAGCGGATCAACGAGATCCTCGTCGAACAGGCGAAGGCCGGACGCCGCGTGGTCCGGCTCAAGGGCGGAGACCCCTTCGTGTTCGGCCGCGGCGGCGAGGAAGTGGCCCACTGCCATGCCGCAGGCGTCGACGTCCAGGTCGTGCCCGGGGTGACGAGCGCGAACTCGGTGCCCGCTGTGGCCGGGATCCCGCTCACCCACCGGGGACTGGCGACGACGTACACCGTCATCACCGGCCACGATCAGCTCACCGAACTCGGCGGCGGCCGCGACCACACCGTCGTCGTGCTCATGGGGATCGGGACGCTCGCCCATTCGGCGATGATCCTCGCCCGCGGCGCCCGGCGCGGCGACTGCCCGGTGGCGATCATCGAGGACGGGTACGGACCCGACCAGCGAGTGACGATCGGAACCCTGGAGACGATAGCGTTCCAGGCCGCACGCCGGCAGGTGCGCTCACCGGCCGTTGTCGTCGTCGGTGAGGTCGTCACCCTGAGCCCCTACGCGAACGGCGTCTTCGAGACCCAGCAGATCCCGGAGACGGCCCCTGCCACCACCAGTCCAGTACTCACGAGGAATCCATGACCTACATCATCGCCCAGCCCTGCGTCGACGTGAAGGACCGCGCGTGCATCGAAGAGTGCCCGGTCGACTGCATCTACGAGGGCCAGCGTTCGCTTTACATCCACCCGGACGAGTGCGTCGACTGCGGCGCCTGCGAACCGGTGTGCCCCGTTGAGGCGATCTACTACGAAGACGATGTGCCAGAGGAGTGGGAGAGCTACTACTCGGCCAACGTGGAGTTCTTCGACACGATCGGATCGCCCGGGGGCGCCGCCGCCCACGGAGTCAGCGACTTCGACCACCCGTTCATTGCCAAGCTTCCGCCCCAGAACACGTAAGGATCACCCATGACCACCCACCCATTCCGTGTCGCCATCATCGGAGCCGGACCCGCCGGAATCTATGCCGCCGACCTCCTGACGAAGGCCGAGCGCGACTTCGAGCTCAGCATCGACCTGTTCGAGCGGCTGCCCGCTCCCTTCGGCCTCGTCCGCTATGGCGTCGCCCCCGATCACCCGCGGATCAAGGGCATCATCAATGCCTTGATCAAGGTCCTCGACCGCGGCGACATCCGCCTCTTCTCCAACGTCGACTACGGCACCGACCTGCATCTCGAAGACCTCACCGACCGCTACGACGCGGTGATCTTCTCCACCGGCTGCATCAGGGACGCCGACCTCGCCATCGACGGAATCGATCTGCCCGGCTCCTACGGCGCCGCTGATTTCGTCAATTGGTACGACGCCCACCCTGATGTGCCTCAGACCTGGCCGCTGGAGAACGAGAAGGTCGCTGTCATCGGCAATGGCAACGTCGCCCTCGACGTCGCCCGGGTGCTGGCGAAGCAGGCCGACGACCTGCTCACCACCGAGATCCCCGATCACGTCTATCAGGGTCTGAAGTCGTCGAGGGTCACCGATGTCCACGTCTTCGGCCGGCGTGGGCCTGCGCAGGCGAAGTTCACGCCCCTGGAGCTGCGCGAGCTCGGACATGTCAAGGACGTCGACATCATCGTCTACCCGGAGGACTTCGAGTTCGACGAGGCCTCGATGACCTCGATCCACTCGAACAACCAGGTCAAGCAGGTGACGAAGACCCTGACCGACTTCACGCTGCGCGATCCCAAGGGCGCACCTCGGCGCCTGCACCTGCACTTCCTCCACGCCCCCGTCGAGGTCCTCGGATCCGACAAGGTGACCGGCCTGCGGACCGAGAGGCAGCGCCTCGACGGCAACGGCGGAGTGGAGGGCACGGGCGAGTTCGTCCACTGGGAGATCGACGAGATCTACCGCGCTGTTGGCTACACCGGCACGGCCCTGCCGCAGCTGCCCTTCGACCCGCGCCGCGGTGTGATCACCAACCACGAAGGACGGGTCGTCGACTCGGTCGACCAGGCCGAAGCTCCTGAGGCCGACGTCGTCCAGGGCGTGTACGCGACGGGCTGGATCAAGCGCGGACCTGTCGGGCTGATCGGGCACACGAAGGGCGATGCCCTGGAGACGATCACCCACATCCTCGAGGACCGCGCCGCCGGGGCGCTGACCGAACCGGTGTACCCCGAGGAGTCGGCGATCGTCGAACTGCTCGAGGATCGTGGCGTCGAATACGTCGACTGGGACGGCTACCGGCTGCTCGAAGCAGCCGAGATCGCCCTCGGCGAGGCCGAAGGCCGGGAGCGGAAGAAGATCCCGACCCGCGAGGGAATGCTCGCCGAGGCCCGGACGCGGATCGGAGCCGATTCCCAGTAAGGTGACTTCTATGTCACCCACTTCACGCGTCGCCGTCATCGGCAGCGGGATCGCCGGTGCCGCAGTGGCCTTCGGCCTCGCCTCCCGCGGGGCGGGGGTCACTGTCATCGACGACAGCATGTCCGGACAGGCGACCGCCGCCGGTGCCGGCATCGTCGCCCCCTGGGTGTCGACGAGCACCGGCGCCTACTACGAGGCGTACGCGGCCGGCGGCAGCTTCTATCCGGAGCTGCTGCGCCGCCTGGCGGAGTTCGGCGTCACCGACGTCGGCTACCGCAGGACCGGAGCGATCATCGTCGACCGGGACCCCGGGAAGCTCGCCGAGGCGGCCGTGCTCGTCCGCGAGAGGGCAGCGGCCGCAGGCCGGGTAGCCGGTGACGTCGTGGAACTGGACCCGTCCGATCTCCGGCTCGCCTTCCCTCCCATCGACCGCGAGATGTCGGGGCTGCTCGTCACCGGGGGAGGGCGCGTCGACGGACGGATGCTGTGCGACGGACTGCTCACCGCAGCGGTGGTGTGCGGGGCCGAGCTCGTCCGCGACTCGGTCGTCGGTCTCACGCCGTCGCAGGGAACATGGACGGTGACCACCACCTCGGCGAGGATCGGGGTCGACGCCGTCGTCGTCGCGGCGGGGGCCTGCAGTGCCGAGATCCTCGCGCGGCTGGGCCACACCGTGGCGATCAGCCCACAGCGCGGGCAGCTGATCCATCTGTCCCTGCGCGGGGCGAACACCGCGGTGTGGCCGACGGTGCACCCGCTCGGCCACCACTACATCACGCCCTTCGACTCCGGTCGGATCGTCATCGGAGCCACCCGTGAGGACGGCACCGGGTTCGACGTGCGGCCCACCGCGGCAGGGCAGAAGCAGGTGCTCGACGACGCGCTGTCGATCGCTCCCGGACTCGCCGACGCCACCCTGCTCGAGACCAGAGTCGGGATCCGACCGATGTCCCTGCGTTCATCGGGTCTGCCGTTCGCCGGTCAGGTGCCAGGCTCGCCCGGGCTGTGGCTGGCGTCGGGATTCGGCGCCGGGGGACTGACGATGGGACCACTCATCGGGGACGGCATCGCCTGCGCACTCCTCGGCGAACCGGCCCCGGAGATCGCGGCGCTGGGGCTCAGCCCGTCACCTTCGACGTCTGCTTGAGGGGCCCCGACTTCGCGACGGTGCCGGAGACGGCGTTCGCGATCGCATCGAAGGCGCGGATGGTGGGGAACAGCTTCGTCGCATCCTGCGGCAGACCCCAGGAGGAGAGCTTGACCCCGACGAAGCTGGCGCCCGGATTCATGTAGATCATCTGCCCGTGGATTCCGAGCGCGAGGAACGCGTGGGAATCCGGGTAGGGGAACCAGAACTGGTTGCGGTACATGCCGCCGGGCATCCGGTTGTCTCCGGGGCTGTCGGCGAATGCCTGCCGCGTGTCCGCGCTGCCGGTCAGCGTGTCGCCGATCCAGGAGGTCGGAACCGCCTGCTCGCCGGTCAGGGACAGGCCCCGATTCGCATAGAGGTAGCCGAACCGGGCGAGATCGCGCAAGGTCGTATTGATCCCGCCGTCGAACATCCCCACCCCGTACTGGTCGGTGGCGATGAGGGCATCGTGCTCCGCGCCGATGCGGGCCCAGAGCACGCGCGACATCAGCGTCTGCATCGGCTCCCCGGCGACCTTCTCACACACCCACCCGAGCACATCGGTCTCGCAGGAGCGGTATTCGAAGGGACCGCCGTGCTCCGACTTCTTCTCCAGAGTGGTGAGGTAGCGGTACATGCCGAGGCCGGGGGATTCCGGTTCGTCCTCGGACCACCCGATCGAGGCCTCGATCTGCCGGACCTCGGAGTTCGGGTCGAGGTAGTTCTCCGAGAACCGGATTCCCGACCGCATGTCGAGGAGATGACGGACCGTGGCGCCGGCATAGCCGGACCCCGCCATCTCGGGGATGTAGTCGGTGATGGGCCGTTCGGGGTCGAGATCGCCGGCCCCGACCAGGATCCCGGCGACGGTTCCGACGAGTGACTTGCTCACCGACATGAGGAGGTGCTGCGAGTCGGGCCGCATCGAGGCGAAGTACTCCTCGGCGAGAACGGTTCCCCTGTGCAGCACCAGCCAACCGTCCGTGTCGGTGGACTCGATGACGCTGCGGACGCTGCGGGGCTCGCTGTAGGGAGTCTTCGGGATCTCGATCTCCCCGAGGTCCTGGAGAGCGACCGGAAGCTCGGCGACAGGTCCGGCGCCGCGGGAGATCGGAGTGGTGGGCAGGATCTGCGACAGGTTCTGGAACGACCACCGGACGTTGTCGGCATCCTGCCAGTTGTCCTTGTCGATGATGCTCACGGCCTGCGCCGACGAAGTCTCAGTCACGGTCTGCCCTCTTGATCGTGGAAGTGTGCTCGATGGCCCGGGAACTCGTGCCGGCCCGGGTGTGCGGTTCGTTGCAGATTATCACCGCGATGCGTCCGGTGCCGAGGATCACGCGGTTGGAATCGTTCGGACCCCCGGACGGCACAGCCGCCGGGGGTCCGCAGGAGGTCGGGTCAGTCGCCCTTGGCGCCGGGCCCGCCGATCGCCGGAGACGGATCCTCCGCGGTGACGGGGACACCGGCGTACATCGCCCTGATCGAATCGATGAAGTGCTTGGCCCTGATGCTCAGCGCCTTCGAATCGCCGTTGCTCGTCTGCAGCGGGTTCTTCGTCACGAGCACGCCGAGGTCGGCGCCCTTCCAGCGGTACTCACCGGCTCCGTAGATGCGCAGGAAGAAGACCTCGTTGCCGTTCTGCAGCGGGTGCCAGTCGAGGGCAGCCCGCTTGTAGGTCAGCGTGCCGTACTGATCGAGGTAGTACTGACCGGTCATCGGCGAGTGGGTGATGTACTCGGTGATCGGAGCCGTCTCCTTGATGATCATCTGGCTCCACTCGTCGGCGCCGGAGAGCTCCTCCCACCGTTCGTTGATCTCGTCGATGTCGAGATCGAATTCGACGTCGAGGTACTCGAGCAGGTGGAAGAGGAACAGCGGCACATCGGCGTAGGCGCCGGCGGTGACGTTGGTGATGGCACTGGCGCCGGAGATGCGCGGGTTGAGCTCGCCCAGGTAGACGTCGTCGGAGTCGAGGTCGACGAGCACGTCGACCTCGAAGAACCCGCGGTACCCGCGGCTGCGCAGGCCGTCACCGACGCGCCGGACGAGGTCGCGGGCGCGATGCCGCTGGTCGGAGGTGAGCACGTCGGGGGTCATCTCGTTGCCGCACCAGCCGCCCTTGTACGGGGTCAGTTCGGGGAAGCCCGCGAGCTCGGTGAGGAACGGTCCGACGACGGTGCCGCTTGAGGTGAGCACCGCCTCGACGGCGACCGGCGTGTTGTTGATCCGCTTCATGATCTTCAGCTGTTCGCCGATGATGTCCTCGATGTGGCGGTCCCAATCCGCCTCGGAGGAGATGAAGAAGGTGGTCTTGCCGGAGTCCCCGTAGGGGGTCTGGACGACGAGATCGGTGCCCAGGCCGGCCTTCGTGGCCTCGGCGTTGAGCTCCTCATAGGTGTCCGCGGTCGTGAGCACGTTGGGGACGGAGAAGGCTCCGGCCTCGTTGCCGAGCTTCGTCGTCTCGATCTTCGAGTCGAGCAGATTGCGCAGCTTGGCCGAGGGCAGGATGAGATCGTATCCGAGCTCGCGGCAGATCCTCTCGGTCTCCTCGTCGAAGAAGACCATCGCGACCTTGGGCCGCTCGCCATGCGGGACGTTGCGGGTCATGTGCGCGCGCACCTCGGCGTTGAGCAGCAGCCAGTTGTTGATCGCCTCACCGCTGTCGAACTCGACGAAGGGCTTGTACCGGGGCGAGAACACGCGCGGATGCGCACCGTCCCAGCCGTCATAGTACGTGACATAGGAGAAGTTGCGGACCCAGCGGTCGAGGCCGAGGAGGTTGAACGGGGTCGCCCCGATGAAGTAGATCGGCGTCTGGTTGGTGCGGAAGAAGTGCCGGACCTCGGAGACATTGCGCAGCGGTCGCTTGAGCTGGACCCGATCCGCCTCCTCGCCCGTGTAGGCGGCATCGGTGCCCACTGCCACCTCACCGGCGGTGACCGGCTGGCCGGCGACCGGGACCGGTGCGCTCGGCGTCGCGGCAGAGACAAGAGTGGCTGCCTGGGCCGCGCGGGTCGCGGGGGTCTCGACAGGGGCCGAGGTCGCGGCGGGTGCGGATGCCGCGGGGGCAGGTGCTGGTCCGGCGGACGCGGCGGGTGCGGATGCCGCAGGCTTCTTCGAGTCGGGCTTCTTCGCGTCGGGCTTCTTCGTCTCCGGCTTGGCGGCCGCGGCCTTCTTCACCTCGGCGGCCTTCACTGCCTTCTTGCCGTCTGCCTTCTTGCCATCGGCCTTCTTGCCCGACGCAGAGCTCTTGGTCGGGACAGAGCCCTTGCTCGCACCCGATCCGCTGCTCGGTGCGGAGTTCTTGTTCGGCGCAGCGACGGTCACGGCCGGTCCGAAGGTCGAGGTCGATGCGGGGGTGCCGGTCTTCTTCGGCGGTGTTCCACCGCGGCTCGCTGTCGTCTCGGGGGCAGTGGTCGTTGGGGCAGGGGCCGACGAGTCGTTCGTCATCGCACTTCTCCTTGTGAAGACGTCAAGCGTCTCATCCTCATTGATGTCCGCGTCCACATCCGCTCCCGGTTCCGCAGCGCTGCGTGAGAGCGCTTCGGCACCTCAAAAGATGTGTAGTGGACAACATATACCAGTTCCCCCACCCGTGCACGACGCTCCACCGAATGTTGCGGACCATGACACCTGGTGTTCTCCCGACCTCTGATCAGCACAGCTGCGGCCTGCGCCCGGCAGCGGTGGCGACCGCGCCCGGCAGTCGGCGCCGATTCCCGGGCGCGGGGGAGGGGCGGCTAGGCTTGGAGCCACCCAGATCTGCGAAGGAGAGTACGACGATGCCGGTGAACACGGACAAGCAGGGGGCCAGCTACTCCCTGCCTCGACCCTACGAAGTGTCGCGGGAGGCGATCGCGGAATTCGCGCACGCCACCGGAGCAGGCGCCAGCTGCCATTTCGACGCCGAGGCGGCCGCCGCCCTCGGCTACGCGGACGTCATCGCCCCGACCACCTTCGCCGTGATCATCGCGCAGAAGAGCGAATCCGCTTACATCACCGACCCGGAATCGGGCATCGACTTCTCCAAGGTCGTCCACGGCTCCGAGCAGTTCAGCTTCACCCGCCCCATCGTCGCCGGCGATCGGCTGAGGGCGACGACCCACGTCGACGGCGTGCGGGCAGCGGGCACCAACGCCATGATCACCACCCGCACGGAGATCACGGACGACGCCGAGGCGCCGGTGGTCACCGTGACCTCGACCATCGTCGTGAGAGGAGACGCCGCATGAATGACCTGACGACGCTGAGCGTCGGCGACACCATCCTCACCGAGGAGATCCCGCTGTCCCGCGCCTCCCTCATCGACTATGCCGCCGCCTCCGGCGACCACAACCCCATCCACTGGTCGGAGCGGTTCGCCACCGAAGTCGGGCTCGACGGGGTCATCGCGCACGGAATGCTCTCCATGGCGCTCGTCGTCGCCCCCATCGCCGACTGGCTCGGCGATCCCGGCGCGATCGTCGACTACCGCACCCGGTTCTCCGCCCCCGTGCTCGTCCCCGACGCCGAATCGGGCTCGCCCGCCACCCCCACCGCCTCGCTCACCCTCGAGGCGAAGATCGGCGCCGTCGACGCCGAGGCCGGCACCCTGCGCATCGACGCCACGGTGCGGGCAGGAGAGTCGGAAGTGCTCAGCCGCACACAGATTCGAGCCGCCCGGTGAGACTGGCCGAACTCACGACCTTCCACCTCGGCGGCCCGCCGCAGAGCCTCACCCCCGCGCGGACCCGCGGCGAGCTGATCGAGTTCTGCCGTGCCCACCCTCTCGGCCTGTCGACGCCGAGCGACACCGACGTGCTCTTCATCGGCGGCGGATCGAACCTGCTCATCTCCGATGCCGGCTTCGACGGACACGTGTGCCTCGTGGCCACCACCGGAGTCGTCGTCGAGGAGACCTCGGAGACCGAAGCCATCGTCACCGTGGAGGCGGGGGAGAACTGGGACGAGATCGTGGCGCTGACGCTGGCCCGCGGACTCAGCGGCCTCGAGGCCCTGTCCGGGATCCCCGGCTCGGTCGGTGCCACCCCGATCCAGAACGTCGGAGCCTACGGCACCGAGGTCGGAGAGCTCATCATCTCCATCGAGGTCTACGACCGGATCGCCGGTCAGGTGCGCACCCTGACCGCCGCCGAGCTGGAGTTCGGCTACCGCACCTCGGCGCTCAAGCGTGCTCAGCAGACCTCGGGCATGACTCAGTACCTGGTGCTCTCCGTGAGCTTCGGACTCCGCCGAGATGCGCAGTCGCTGCCGGTCCGCTACGCCCAGCTCGCCTCCGCATTGGACCTGGAGATCGGTCAGACGGCGCCCGCCTCCCTCGTCCGCGACACCGTGATCGCGCTCCGGAAGTCCAAGGGCATGGTGCTCGAGGAGGCGGACCACGACACCTGGTCGGCCGGGTCGTTCTTCACCAACCCCATCGTCTCCGACGCCGACGTCCTGCCCGTCGAGGCTCCCCGCTATCCCGTCATCGACCCCCTGAGCGGAGCGACGATCGAGGGGAAGACGAAGACCTCGGCCGCGTGGCTGATCGAGCACGCGGGATTCTCCAAGGGCCACAGCGTCGGTGAGGGCCGCGCGAGCCTGTCGACCAAGCACACGCTGGCGCTGACGAACCGCGGCCGGGCGAGCACCGAGGATGTGCTCGAACTCGCGCGCACGATCGTCGCCGGGGTCGAGGACAAATACGCCATCACCCTCGAACCCGAGCCGACGCTCATCGCCTGCTCACTCTGAGAGGGTCGCTGATCGGGTGCGCTCAGCGCCTGTCCGACTCAAGCGCCGGCGGTGCGCAGCCAGTCGTCGAGGTCCCGCCGTGCCCGGGCCCTGATGTCCCAGGGCGCGGCGGAGATGTCGAACGACTCCGAGGCCAGCCGGGCCAGATCGGACGGGCCCAGCCCCAGCCGTTGTGCGAACCGATACTGATCGGCCAGGCGCGATCGGAAGATGAGCGGGTCATCGGCCCCGAGCGCCACCTTCGCACCCGCCCTCATCAGAGCCGAGAGCGGCACCTCGGTGATGTCCGGGTACACGCCGAGGGACACGTTCGAGCCGGGACAGACCTCGAACCCGACGTCGGCCTCGACCAGTTCGGCGAGCAGCCGCGGATCCTCGACGGCGCGGACCCCGTGCCCGAGGCGGTGCGGATCCAGCGCCGCGACGACCTCGCGGATATGGGTGGGACCGAGAAGCTCGCCACCGTGAGGCACAGACCGCAGGCCGCCTCGGCGAGCGATGGCGAACGCGCGGGAGAACTCTGCTGTGACCCCGCGCCGCTCATCGTTGGACAGACCGAATCCGACCACGCTGCCCGGGCCCTCGCCGGCGAACCGAACGGCCAAGCGGGCCAGCGTCCGGGCATCGAGGGGATGGCGCGTGCGTGACGCGGCGACGATGATCGCCATCCCGAAATCGGCGTCGCTGACCGCGGCCGCCTCGTCGAGGATGATCTCCAGGCCCGGGGTGATGCCTCCGACGAACGGGGCATACGAGGTCGGGTCGACCTGCAGCTCGAGCCACCGAGAACCCTCCGCGCGATCGGCCGCGGCGGCCTCCCGGACCAGCCTGCGCATGACGTCCTCCCCGCGCACGACCCCGCGAGCCATGTCGTAGAGGCGCTGGAAGCGGAACCATCCGCGCTCGTCGGGGCTGAGGTCCAGAGGGGTGGAGCCCAGCAGCTGCTCGGGCATCGACACACCCGCCTCGGCGGCGAGCTCGCGCAACGTGTCGACGGCCATTGACCCGGTGAAGTGCAGGTGCAGGTGCGCTTTGGGCAGAGACTCGATGTGATCCGTCATCACTCCAACCTTAGCGGTCACGTCCCGGTGGACACGGTCACGTCCCGGACGGCATGGCCACGTCTCGAGCGACATCTCTAGAATGGCGCCCGTGTCGGTTCCACGGAGACTTTCAGCCCTGCTCGTCCTGCTCGCCACGACGGCCGTCATCAGCCTCCCCTGGGCGGTGCTGAGTGCGGAAGCCGATCTCACCTTCGGCCCGCACGAAGCGCATTACGAGGTCACCGCGGATTCGCGGCTGACGCTCGACTTCGGCCCCTTGGGCAAGCTGCTCCTGCCCGCCGAGAAGCATCTGCCGGCCGGTCTCGGGCTGGCGATCGAGGTCGGTGAGATCCCCGTCGCCGGGGATTCGGACAAGGAATCGCCGGCCGCCGCCTCCGAGCGTCGAACCGCGAAGGACGCCGGACCGGACGACCCGAGCGGAGGAACCCTCGACGCCCTCGGCGGCGACGTCGCCTCCTATGCGCTGCTCTTCTCCTCCCCGCAGACTCAGATCGACCAGATCGTCGAGGGGCTCACTCGCGATGTCCTCACCCGCTGGGCGTTGGCGGTGGCCGTCCTCAGCGGCGTCGGGGTGGCGCTCGCCTTCGCCTTCGGCCCCATCCGCCCCGGTGATGTCTGGCGGGTGCTGGCAGGCCGCGAGCTCATCGCGATCGGAGTCGTCACAGTCCTCGCCTTCGGAGGTCTCGGCGTCGCCGCCCTCAACCGGCCCGACCCGCTCGTGCCCGATCCTGCCTTCGCCGGGACTCCGCTCGAGGGCGGACAGCTCACCGGCCGCCTCGGCGGGGTGATCGACACGGGCGTCAAAGCGGTCGAGGACTTCGCCGCGAAGAACGACGAGTTCTACGGCGGGGCGATCACCGACCTCCACGCCCAATGGGACGAGCGACCGCTGACCGGCAACTGGTCGGCCCGCGGTCTGGTCCCCGGCCCCGACGCGACCTCGGGCGGAATCGGCGCGAACGTGTCGACCTTCGTCTTCGGATCCGACCTGCACTGCAACGTCGGGATGGCACAGGTGCTCGGCGAGGTCGTGTCCCTGTCCTACGCCGACGGCTACATCGACGGCGGCGACATCACGATGACCGGCACCTCGGCGGAGAACTACTGCTTCGACGTCCTCGACCAGGAGCTGCCCGAGGACCTGCCGAAGGTCGTGGTCAAGGGCAATCATGATTCGACCGAGACCACCGACCACGCCAAGAGCAGGGGATGGGAGGTGCTCGAGAACTCACGCGCCGAACTCGCGGGAGTGACGTTCTTCGGCGGACCGGACCCGCGGCGCACAGTCTTCGGCTCGGGACCGCAGCTCGAAACCGGTCTCACCGCCGATCAGTACGCGCAGAAGCTGCGCCAGGAGGCCTGTTCCACCGACTTCGACATCATGCTCATCCACGACGCCAGAATCGGCGCCCCCTCCCTGCGCGCCGGCTGTGCGGACTACACGCTGAGCGGGCACTGGCATCGTCGGGTCGGGCCCGAACCCTCGGGGCTCGGGGTGCGGTATGTGAGTTCGACGACGGGCGGTGCCCTGGCCGACTCCCTGACGCCCGGACCGCTGAAGATGGACGCCGAGCTCAGCGTCATCCGCATCGACGATCGGACGAAGCAGCCGATCGACATGCAGATCATCACGGTCGGACCCGATCGGAAGGTGACGGTGGGGCCCTGGATCCGGTTCCCGGAGCCGGTGCCGCTCGTGGCCCAGCCTCCCGAGGGGACCTCCGCGGCCGCCTGAACGGGCCTGTGACCAGGGCGGGGGAGTGCGATCTTCGACACGCTGGAGGCTTCGGTTCGACTAATCGCCGCCGGAGACGGTATGCTCGTTTCTCGTGGTTGGGCACGACTCGAGGAACTGAATCGAGAGTGTCGAATCGAAGGGGTGTGGCGCAATTGGTAGCGCAACGGTCTCCAAAACCGTAGGTTGCAGGTTCGAGTCCTGTCACCCCTGCGCAGTTGATCTTCGTCGAATCACATCGGCAAGACGCAGTCCTCGACTGGCTCGAAGCAATTGTGCAGTCCCCGTTGAACCCAACCGAGTGAGGATGTGTGAGCGACACACCGGCAAAGAAGACTGACGCCGCGCCCAAGAGCGCCGCCAGTCGCAGGCAGCTCGGATTCTTCGGACGGATCCTCCAGTTCTTCCGTGAGGTCATGGCGGAGCTGAAGAAGGTCGTCACTCCGACTCGCAAGCAGCTCGTCAACTACACCCTCGTCGTGCTCGGATTCATCCTGTTCATGATGCTGCTGGTGACGGCGCTCGATCTCGTGTTCGGCAAGCTCGTCGGATTCGTCTTCGCCGGGACTCCGATCTGGCCCCTGTGGTGACCTGCGCCGGACAGTGACCCGGCCGCTTCGGCTGTGACGTCCGGGCTCGGCTGCGACCTCGGGACTCGGCTGTGACCTCTCGACTCGGATACGATGTCTGACAACACCTGCACACTCTCACAACTCTCTTCTGTACGAGTTGTCCCTACACGCGAAGCGAGGAATTGATCGGTGTCGGAAACCAGTTCATCTGAACAGGAAACCCCTGAGACGGAGGACGTCACCGCCGAAGAGGCGAACGTTGCTCCAGCGACCACTGATGTCGAGGACGCGACCGAGAGCGCGGGCGCCGAAGCGGAGACCGCTGCACCAGCCGCAGACTCCGACGTCGACCCCGACTCCGAGTCCGTCGCCGAGACCGAATCCGGCGCCGACGTCGACCCCGACGCGAAGGCCGCCGACGACGCCGAGGCGGACTCCGCCGCCGATGCCGAGGGTGCCCCAGCGGACGAAGAGCCCGTTGACCCGGCCGAGGAATTCAAGTCGGAGCTGCGCATGCAGGAGGGTGACTGGTACGTCATCCACTCCTACGCCGGCTACGAGAACCGCGTGAAGCAGAACCTCGAGAACCGGGCCGTGAGCCTCAACCTCGAGGACTACATCTTCGAGATCCAGGTCCCGATGGAAGACGTCATCGAGATCAAGAACGGTCAGCGCAAGCAAGTTCGCCGCGTGCGCATCCCGGGTTACGTGCTCGTGCGGATGGAACTCACCGACGAGTCGTGGGGCGCGGTCCGCCACACCCCGGGTGTGACGGGATTCGTGGGCAACGCCTACGATCCGGTCCCGCTGTCGATCGACGAGGTCTTCACGATGCTCGCCCCCGTCTTCGAGGAGCGCCAGGCCGAAGCCGCCGCCACCGAGGGCGCTCGGGATCAGGCGGCCGCAGCGGCTCCCATCACCGAGGTGGAGTTCGAGATCGGCGAATCGGTGCTCGTCAAGGAGGGCTCCTTCGAGGGTCACCCGGCGACGATCCAGGAGATCCGTCCCGACTCGCAGAAGCTCACGGTTCTGCTGTCGATCTTCGAGCGCGACGTTCCCGTCGAGCTCGGCTTCGACCAGGTGTCCAAGCTCTGAGCACCACCCACTCTAGAACTTCGGCGACAGGGCCCGGCGGGAACGCCGGCCCTGTCGCCGTTCAGCCACCCACGTGACCCGCTTCACTGCGGTTTGCTCGCAAGCCTCAGCGCATGGAATACTGGTGTGGTTTGATTGTCGGCCTGAATCGGCAGGACCGGCTTCAAGCGACGTGTCGCAGCTTCGGGCACGTCACAACTTTTAGATTAAGGACCGTACATGCCTCCCAAGAAAAAGGTAGCCGGCCTCGTCAAGCTCCAGATTCAGGCAGGTGCCGCCAACCCGGCTCCTCCAATTGGTCCGGCGCTTGCCCAGCACGGCGTCAACATCATGGAATTCTGCAAGGCCTACAACGCCGCCACGGAATCCCAGCGCGGGAACATCGTTCCCGTCGAGATCACGGTGTACGAAGATCGTTCGTTCACCTTCGTTCTCAAGACCCCTCCGGCGGCCGAGCTGATCAAGAAGGCTGCAGGAGTGAAGTCGGGATCGGCCACTCCGCACACCGCCAAGGTCGCTCACCTGAGCGCCGAGCAGGTGCGTGAGATCGCCACCACGAAGATGCCCGACCTCAACGCCAACGACCTGGAACAGGCCGACCGCATCATCGCCGGCACCGCTCGCTCCATGGGCGTGACCACCGACATCAAGCTCTGAGAACACGGCACTCACGCCTGATTCCAGAGACACCACTGTGGCAGGGCTCGCGCGGCCCACACCACGACTGCAAGGAGAAGAGCAGATGGCAAAGCGTTCAAAGGCCTACCAGGCCGCGGCAGAGAAACTCGCCGCCGATGTGAAGTACGAACCGGCTCAGGCGATCGCCCTGGCCAAGGACACCAACGTGGCCAAGTACGACGCCACCGTTGAGGTCGCCCTCCGCCTGGGTGTTGACCCCCGCAAGGCGGACCAGATGGTGCGCGGCACCGTCAACCTTCCGCACGGTACCGGTAAGACCGCCCGGGTCCTGGTGTTCGCCGCCGGCGACCGTGCAGAGGCAGCTCGCGAAGCAGGTGCCGATTTCGTCGGTTCCGATGACCTGCTGGAGAAGGTGGCCAATGGCTTCACCGACTTCGACGCCGCTGTGGCGACCCCCGACATGATGGGCAAGGTCGGACGTCTGGGCAAGGTGCTGGGTCCCCGTGGCCTGATGCCCAACCCCAAGACCGGCACCGTGACCATGGATGTGGCCAAGGCCGTCACCGACATCAAGGGCGGAAAGATCGAATTCCGCGTCGACAAGCACTCCAACCTGCACTTCATCATCGGGAAGGTCTCCTTCTCCGAGCAGGCGCTGCAGGAGAACTTCGACGCCGCGATCGAGGAGATCCTCCGCCTCAAGCCCAGCTCCTCGAAGGGCCGCTACATCACCAAGGCGACCGTGACCACCTCGAACGGTCCCGGCGTCCCGGTCGATCACTCGTCGCTGCGCGTCTGATCGTCGCACCTGAGGTCCGCGTCTGACGCGGAACCTGTGAGAGCGGGTGGGAAGTGAGAACATCACTTCCCACCCGCTCTTCGTCGTCTCCCCTTGTGACCTGCGCCGCACCTCGATAGATTATGGACAGCACGACATCTCCCGTCGTGGACGACGCCGATGGAGGTGGGGGAGAGCTCGACATGAACCCGATGGCCCTCCTCGGCGACGACTACCAGCGCAGAGTCCGCCGCGCTCATGACAATCTCCACGACATCACCGCCTCACCCGACCCCAGCCTCGGCGTCCGGCCGTCCATCCTCGAATCCTGGGCTCGGTCGGTGTCCCATCTGCGGGATCCCGCCGCCGTGCGGACGCGGGTGAGATATCAGTCCGATGAGCTCGCCGAGGTGCGCCGGTCCCATCCGTTCCACACCGTCATGCCGCTGCTGCGCTCCCGGCTCATCGAACCTGCTGTCGATGCGGGCATGCTCGTCGCCCTCGGGGACGCCGAGGGGTGCCTGCTCTGGATCGAGGGCGAACGCACCGTGCGCAATCGCGCCGAGGCGATGGGCTTCCTCCCGGGCACCGACTGGTCCGAGGACACGATGGGAACCTCGGCCCCGGGGCTGGCGCTGCGGTCGGGCGCGCCGGTCCAGATCAGCCGGGCCGAGCACTTCGCCGCCGAGGTGCACTCCTGGAGCTGCAGCGCCGTCCCGGTGACCGACCCGACCACCGGCGAGGTGCTCGGCATCATCGATGTCACCGGCGGTGACGATGCGGTCTCCTCCCTGGTGATGCCGCTGTTGGCAGCGACGGCCCGCGCGGCGGGGGAGAGCCTGAGCAGGATCGGGAACTCCGAGCCCGGCCGGGGCCTGCGCAGGACGGCGGCCCCGGGGCCCACCTCGGCGGCGGTGCCGGCGTCTGCGACTCGACTGCAGGTGATGGGAGCGATGCCCTCGCTCACCGACGCCGACGGCACAAGACTGATCCTGACGAACCGGCATGCGGAGATCCTCCTGCTCCTCGAACTCCACCCGCACGGCATCACCGGTGGCGGGCTGGTCGAGCAGCTGTGGTCGGCCGGGGGCAGCGAGGTCACGGTGCGGGCGGAGCTGGCGCGTTTGCGCCGGGCGATCTCAACCATGCCGTCCGTGGGCGTCGAAGCCCGGCCCTATCGGATCCGCGGCCGGCTCGACAGCGACCTGACCCGGACCCGCCGGGCCTTGGAGCTCGGCGACATCGACACCGCACTCGAGCTCTGCCGAGGATCGGTGCTTCCCGGTACGGAGGCACCCGGGATCCTTCAGGTGCGGGCCGAGATCGAAGCTCTGCTGCGCCAGACCCTGCTCGAGCACGGCACCTGGCAGCAGCTGTGGCGCTACACGAGCCTCGACATCGCCCGCGACGACGCTGAGGCGCTCATGACGCTGCTGCGCCTGGCGCCGGCCGAGGCCCCCGAACGCAACGCGGTCGTCGTCCGCCTGGAGGCGCTCGGCCGCTGATGCAACCATGATGCAACGTTGCACTCGCTAGCGTGAGACCGAACGGAGAGATGACTCCGGTCACAGAGGACGCAGCAAAGGAGTTGCAATGACTGTATACGCACAGCCCGGCCAGGACGGTTCGCTCGTCAGCTTCAAGTCCCGCTATGAGAACTGGATCGGCGGCGAGTGGGTGGCGCCGGCCCAGGGCAACTACTTCGAGAATCCCAGCCCGGTGACCGGCCGTCCGTTCACGGAGATCCCCGCCAGCACCGCCGAGGACATCGAGACGGCCCTCGACGCCGCCCATGCCGCAGCACCGGGGTGGGGGAAGACGTCGGTCGCCGAGAGAGCACTGATCATCAACCGGATCGCCGACCGGATGGAGGAGAACCTCGAGATGCTCGCGGTCGCCGAGACCTGGGACAACGGCAAGGCGGTTCGCGAAACCCTCAACGCCGACCTGCCACTGGCGATCGACCACTTCCGCTACTTCGCCGCGGCGATTCGGGCGCAGGAGGGGAGCCTGTCCCAGATCGACGAAGACACCGTGGCCTACCACTTCCATGAGCCCCTCGGCGTGGTCGGACAGATCATCCCGTGGAACTTCCCGCTGCTCATGGCCACCTGGAAGCTCGCCCCCGCGCTGGCCGCAGGCAACGCCGTCGTGCTCAAGCCCGCTGAGCAGACTCCGGCCTCGATCCTCGTCCTCGCCGAGCTCGTCGGCGATCTGCTTCCGCCCGGCGTCCTCAACATCGTCAACGGCTTCGGCCCCGAGGCAGGGAAGCCGCTGGCCTCGAATCGGCGCATCTCGAAGATCGCCTTCACCGGCGAGACCACGACGGGCCGGCTGATCATGCAGTACGCCTCGCAGAACATCATCCCGGTGACGCTGGAGCTGGGCGGCAAGAGCCCCAACATCTTCTTCGAGGACGTGATGAGCGCCGACGACGCCTACTGGGACAAGACGCAGGAGGGCTTCACCCTCTTCGCGCTCAACCAGGGCGAGGTCTGCACCTGCCCGTCGCGCGCACTGATCCAGGAGTCCATCGCCGATGACTTCCTCGAGGCAGCCGTGGCCCGGACCGAGAAGATCGTGCAGGGCAACCCGCTCGACACGGACACGATGATGGGCGCACAGGCCTCGAACGATCAGTACGAGAAGATCATGTCCTACCTCGACATCGGCAGGCAGGAGGGCGCCGAGGTGCTCACCGGCGGTGCGGGTGCCGAGCTCGACGGCGACCTGTCCGGCGGCTACTACGTCCAGCCCACGATCTTCAAGGGCCACAACCGGATGCGGATCTTCCAGGAGGAGATCTTCGGCCCCGTCGTGTCGGTGACGACCTTCAGCGACTACGACGACGCACTGTCGATCGCCAACGACACTCTCTACGGCCTGGGCGCCGGGGTGTGGAGCCGCAACGGCGGCATCGCCTACCGGGCAGGGCGCGACATCCAGGCCGGACGCGTGTGGGTGAACAACTACCACTCCTACCCGGCCCATGCCGCCTTCGGCGGGTACAAGGCCTCGGGCATCGGGCGGGAGAACCACAAGATGATGCTCGACCACTACCAGCAGACGAAGAACCTGCTCGTCAGCTACTCGGACAAGGCACTCGGATTCTTCTGAGCCCGGTCCGGCGGACTGTGCCGCCTTCGGCGCTGTCCACGAGCGCCCCACTCCACCACGAGCGCCCCGCTCCACCACGAGCGCCCCACTTGCAGCCGGTGTGAAGTGTCGGGGCATTCGTGGCCAGGTGGGGCGCTCGCGCATTCGGCACCGGATGCGGGGCCTCCGGGAGCGTGGCCAAGGTCTCCGCGGGGTCCGCGCTCCCGATTGGACGCGCCTGGGCCTCGGCGGCTAAGCTGGAATCACCCAAGACCGTCGGTCTCCACGGGTCCATCAAGATTCGCAATCGGATCCTGCTGCTCGTGGACGAAGACTCCGCAAGGAGTGACCTGCGCAGGTGAGCTGAAGATTCGTCTTCGTCGGACATTCGTGTTCTCGATGAGCGTTCTGCGCCTACCTGCGTGGAGCGCTCTTTTTGGTGTCGGGACACGATCGGCGCCTGTACGAAAGGAATACCATGGCGAGGCCAGACAAGGCAGCCGCAGTGAAGGAGCTCAAGCAGCAGTTTGAGTCCTCCGACGCTGTATTGCTGACCGAGTACCGCGGTCTCACCGTTGCGCAGATGAAAGAACTGCGCAGTGCACTCGGTGAGAACGTCAGCTACGCCGTGGTAAAGAATACGCTTACTGCCATTGCAGCCAAAGAAGCCGGAATCAACGATCTCGATGAGCACCTGACGGGGCCCACCGCGATCGCATTCGTCAACGGTGAACCACCAGAGGCTGCGAAGGCATTGCGTGACTTTGCCAAGGCGAATGCTCAGCTCGTTGTGAAGGGTGGCTACTACGATGGCGCCGTTCTCAGTGCTGAGCATGTCAACCAACTTGCCGACCTCGAATCCCGCGAAGTGCTGCTTGCAAAGGCAGCTGGTGCCATGAAGGCAAGCCTCCACCAGGCGGCTTACCTCTTCACCGCTCCGCTGGTCAAGGCCGCTCGCACCGTCGATGCCCTCCGCGAAAAGCAGGACGACGCTCCTGCCGACGCCTGAGCATCACCCCAACAAACCGGTCACCGATCGTGACCACCACAGGAAGGACTGGCCACCATGGCTAAGCTCACCACCGACGAGCTCATCGAAGCGTTCAAAGAGCTCACTCTGATCGAACTCTCCGAGTTCGTCAAGACCTTCGAAGAGGTCTTCGAAGTCGAAGCAGCCGCACCTGCTGCCGTTGCTGTCGCCGCCCCTGCCGGTGGCGCCGCCGAAGCTGCTGAAGAGCAGACCGAATTCGACGTCGTGCTCGAATCGGCCGGCGAGAAGAAGGTTCCCGTCATCAAGGAAGTTCGTGGACTCACCTCCCTCGGACTGAAGGAAGCCAAGGACCTCGTCGACTCGGCTCCGGCTGCCATCCTGGAAGGCGTTTCCAAGGAAGCTGCCGACAAGGCCAAGGAAACCCTCGAGGGCGCAGGCGCAACCGTCACCCTCAAGTGATGACCTCTGCCGCAGCCTAGCGCTCGGCACAGTGAAGAACCCCGCAGTTCAGCTGCGGGGTTCTTTCGTGTTCCCGATCCGGAACGCCCGTTCCGGCTCCTCGCGAGATCGCAGGGTCGGCTCTCATATTATGATGGGGCGGTGAATGCGACGACGGGGCGAACCCAGGCAGAGCTGCTTGAGCGGTTGGCGACTCGTCTGCAGGCGTCCTGGGAACGCGATCCGCTGTTCATCGATCCGAACGTCACCCCTGGCCTCACGCCCAAGCAGATGACTGCACTGCGGCGGGCATCCGCCGACGCAGTCGAACCCGGGCTGCCCCACTTCATCGCCATCGTCCCGACCCTGCCGATCCCTGCTCGCAGCTCCGACGGTTGGACCCGGTTCACCGCCGATCTCGCCTACACGATGCATGAGAAGACCGGTGCCGATCGGACTCTCGTCGTCTTCACCGAGGCGGAGAGCGCTGCCCGGACTCTGGCCTACCTCGTCGACGACAATGGACCCTCCATTCCGACCGGATCGGATCAGCTGCAGCGCTCGGCCTCCGGGGACTTCCTGCCCGTCGAACTAGCCGTGCCCCATCACCTCGGCGTGCTGCTGGCCACGGCGAAGGGGAACGAGCCGCCACCACCGCCCGATTTCAATCCGCCGGACGTGGGCGAGGGCGACGACGACTACATCGAGGCCATGGGCCTCGACAACGGCGATCCCGACGCCCTCGTCTTCGCCGCCACCGCCGTCGCCGCCGCCGGACTGGGCGCCTGGCTGCTGCGGCGCCGGACGAAGTACGAATGGCGCACAACGCTGACGACCGCACCCGAACTCACCCGGGCGCACAATCTGATCCGCAGGTGCGAGCGTTCGCTCAGTGAGCTGCCGGAGCCGGTGACGGACGACGAGGCGCAGTGGTCGCTGTTCGATCGAGGACGGCGAGTGCAGAATGCGATTGCGGCGATCATCGAGACCCACCCGGGATGGGCGAGCGACCCCGACTTCTCCCACCGGCACGCCATCCATTCCCTCACCCGCACGGACGCCTGGGTGCGGAGGAGCCTGGGGGCCGCCTCGGCGAGACTGGCTGCCGCTTCGGTGCGACTGACTGCCGCCTCTGCGAAGCGGAGGGCCGACGAGGCGGGCGGAGAGCCGCAGTTCTGCTTCTTCTTCCCCTCCCACGACCGCGACATCGAACCCTTCGCCTGGACACAGGGCAGGACCACCCTGACCGTGCGGCTGTGTGCGGACTGCCGCCGTGACCTCAACGCCGGGCACGAACCGGAGTGCCTCATGGTGCCGAAGAACACGGGAGTCAGGAAGGCTCGCCCCATTCCGTACTTCCAACGACACGACGCCTATGCGCTGTCCGGGTTCGGCAGCTTCGCCGCCCTCGAGGACGCAGTCGCCGAGTACGGTGCGCCGGGATCGGGGCAGCGATGACCGGCCGCCGACCACTCACCCGAAGCGCCCCGGGCCGAGCCGCGGACAAGACCGCCCCGGGCAGAGCTGCCGGCGGCAAGGGCAGCCGCCACCCGGGCTGGATCCGCATCGGCATCTCGATTGTCGTCTTCGCAGGCGTCGCCGCCGGCTCCACCGCCTACAGCGCCTCCCTGTTCGAGGAGGCGAAGCAGGAGCGCATTGCGGTCGAGGAGAGCGACGACGTCCTCGTCGATTCGATCTACTCCGACTGCATCGAAAGCCAATACGATCCTGATTACGACCGCAGCCGATACCAGCAGATCGCCGAGACCTTCGACGGTGACGTCATCCACGTCGACGAATACCTCGCGTTCGAGATGGTCGATGCCGACCTCGACGCGATCCGCGAGGAGGTCGCAGGGCTCGACGTGCCCATCTACGTCGCCTTCGTCGCCAGCTCCGAGGTCGACGACGCCGATGGGGACCTCGACCTCATCGGCGCCCGCATCGCCGCAGAGCTCGACGACGAGCAGGCGACCGTGCTCACCATCGGCAGCGTCAGCGAGGGACTGGGTCACCGGGGCGTGGTGCGCCGCGTCGAGGAGCGCCCCGACCTCGGGGAGATCAACGAACCCTACTCCGCGACGGGGCTGGCCTGGGTCCGCGCACTGAAGGAGGCCGAGACCTACGAGGGCGGGCTGGTCGGCAGCTCCATCGTCGACGAGAACGGCGATCCCATCGTGGTCAATGAGAACACGGACCCGAACCCCCGCGTCCTCGACTACCCAACGGGCTCGGCAGTCGCCGGAACGAGCTTCGGGCTCATCATCGGCCTGCTCATCACCGGAACCGGTGCGTACATCATCGCCGCCATCCGGCACCGCCGTGAAGGTCTTCGCGGCACCACGCCGACCACGAACCGAAAGGGCTGAGAAGTGGACGCACAATCCATCGCCGAGGGGCTGAAGGCCGACCCGTTCCACGTCGATCCGGCCGTTGCGGGCCAGCTCGACGCGCGCCTGCTGGAGACCGCGAAGACGAAGGCCGAGAGCCTCGACTTCGACGTCTACGTCATCGCCGTGCCCGATGAGCACATCGATCGGGACCTGCTCGAGCAGATCAAGGTCTTCAACGGCGGCGAGGGCTCCTTCATCATGATCAACGGCACGTCCGACCTCGCCGTCGATGTGCACTTCGAGGACCAGCACGAACTCCAGATGCAGGTGATGGAGCAGATGTCCGTCGGCTATGACACATGGAGCCACTCGACCCCGTCACTGACGAAGCTCAACATGCTCCTCGACCTCTACGCCGACCCGCAGACCGCTCCGGACGATCTCCCGGGTGCGACCGTGGAGGAGGTCGGGCAGGGCGAGGTCGTCCAGGACACGTCGGGCAGCTTCGCCCCGCTGTTCCTCGGCGGCGCGATCCTCGTCCTCGCGCTCGTCATCGCCGGCGTATTCCTCCTGCGGAACCTGCGGGAGAGGAGGGCGCAGGCGCGCCGGCAGCAGGCGTTCGCGCTGCCCGGCGATCTTCTCCACAAGGTCGACTCGCTCCAGCGCAGGTCCCTGCGGGAGAGCATCCACGCCGACACGACGACCATCGCCTCCAAGCTGGATCGGCTGCGTCTGCGCACCCTCGACGAGGAGGATGCCGCCCGGGTCTCGCGGGCGCTCGACGCGTACCAATGGGCACGGACGATCGTCGACGACGAGTCGGCGAACCGCCTCGACCTCGCCGGAGCGATGGTGCTGCTGCGGCAGGCAGGACGGGAGATCGCCGAGGTGGGGGAGCACCGGAGGAAGCGCGGAGCCAGGGCCGGGCTCCCGCAGAGCCTGTGCACCGTCAACCCACTGCACGGGGAGGCCCGGACCACCGCGCGCGTCGACGCCGATGGACAGAGCGTGCGCGTCCCCGTGTGCGCCGACTGTGCCGGCGACCTGCGCGCCGGGCATCAGCTGCAGTGGATCTTCGACGGGAACAAGCCCTACGTCGAGGGCACGAGCATCTGGTCGCAGACGCTGTTCGGCGTCATCGGCGGGGACCTTGTCACCGCCCTCCAGCGGCAGCGGCCCGAACAGGTCTAGGGCAGCCGCAGTGCGCACTCCCGCGGGAACGTCCGGTCATGCTCACCGGGCATCGACCGGGCAGGCAGAGCCACCTCGGCGTCGGAGGACATCGTGCGATAGCCCTCGAGGTCCGCGCACTGCCGGGCCACGAAGTCCCGGTCGACCGGCACCCCGTGCCCGGGCACGAACACTGTCGCCTCGTCGAACGCCAGGAGCGTCTGGAGGCTGCGCACCCATTCGCCCAGCGCAGCATCGCTGCCGGCCTGCGGGGGATCGCCCTCCTCCACCAGGTCGCCCGTGAAGACGACCCCGAGGTCGGGCAGGCGGATCACGACATCGACCGTGGAATGTCCGCCGAGGACGTGGAATTCGACCGGGCAGTCCCCGAGGTCGAGCTCGGCCTCCTCCACCGGCGTCACCTCGACGAGGAGGTCACCGGGGTCCTCGGGCAGCTCACGGGCGAACTCGGAGGTCTCGGGGGCGCTGCGGATCGCATCGAGCGCGATCCACGCGGTGGCCTCCTGATCGGCGGCGAACGAGGTGGAGGCGTAGAAGGTCTCGGCACCCTCGGCGACGAGGGAGGCATTGCCGAAGAAGTGGTCCCAATGGTCATGGGTGGTGACGACGTCGATGGGGTTGGGACGGCCGTTGGCCTCCTCGCTCAGCGCCGCCGCGCGGTGCGCCAGCACCCTGGCCGTGTTCGGTCCCGGGCCGGCATCGACGATCAGGCTGCGCCGGCTGCCTGTCACGATCGAGCAGTTGACCCCGGCGGGGTTGAGACTGAGAACATTCACCTTCGCCATGACTGGAGTCTAAACTGTGGACGATCCCTTCCACCGCAAGGACGGCCATGGACCTCACCCACCCGGACCTCGCCCACCCGGACATCGCCCACCCGGACATCGCCCACCCGGACATCGCCCACCTGGACATCGCCCGGGTCCGTGCCGGCGCGCTCGACCCAGCTCGGATCGTGACCTTCATCGACGAAGTCCTCGAGTTCGACGCCAGGGAGAACGCGGCATCGGGACTCGGACCCGACTTCGACCCGCTGCCGAGCCGGGTGCGGCAGGAGTTCCTCACCGCTACCGAGTACACGACGCGCGAATTCTGGGTCGGTCGCCTCGGCGGGGAGATCGTCGCAAGGGGGATCGCCCACCTGAGTCTGCATGACAACGTGGACCAGGCCGAGATCTGGCTGGCCGTGGATCCCCGGCTTCGTCGGTGCGGGCTGGGCACAGCGCTGCTCGAGCGGATGGAGGCGGACCTGGCCGCGGACGGTCGGACGCAGCTGCGCAGCTTCAACGAGATCGCCGTCGCCGCCTGTGCGTCCGAGCGGCGGAGCCCGCACCTGGCTGCCGCCTCCGGAGCGGGCAGCCTGCCTGCCGCCCTGCCCGCGGTGGAGTTCCTCAGCCGGCGCGGCTTCGCCCTCCAGCAGGTCGAACGCTGCTCACGAGCCGAGACCGCAGTCGCCACGCAGATCGACATCGGCCGACTCGCTGCGGCTTATGCGGTCGTGACCTGGACCGGGGCGACGCCCGAGGAGCACCTGGACGGGATGGCCGATCTGCACCAGCGGATGTCGACGGACGCCCCGGGCGCGGCGGAGCTGATGGAGGAGGAGACCTGGGACGCCGATCGGGTGCGTCAGCTCGACGCGGAGCGGATCGGGGCAGGGGAGACCATGCACACCGCGCTCGCCCTGTGCGGGCGGGAAGCGGTCGGGTTCACGGAGGTCAGCGAACCGACGGACCGAACTGAGGCGGGATGGCAGGGGGCGACCCTCGTGGCCGCGGAGCATCGCGGTCACCGCCTCGGGGCGCATCTGAAGATCGCCAACCACCGGGCACTGGCGCAACGGTCCGCGGTGCGGCGCGTCTACACCTGGAATGCGGTGGAGAATTCGTGGATGCTGGCGATCAACGGCCTGGCCGGATTCGTCACTCACGCCTGGACCGGGTTGTGGACGAAACGCCTTGCATGACTTGACGAGATGCTATAGGCTTGTTATTTGCGTTGCTCTGTCTGTGGCGTGCCTTCATATAGCGGGGGGCACTTCAATTCCACTCAAGTGAACCACGTTGTCGCCCAGTGTTGAAATCCGACACACCAGCGGATGTGGACCTTCGGGTGGGGAGTCGACGCGTTTAATGGTGAAGCACTCGGAAGGATCCCATTGGCCGCCGCCAACGATAACACCAGGACCGCTAACCCCCCCAAGAGAATCTCCTTCGCGAAGATTCGCGAACCGCTCGAGGTTCCCGATCTGCTCGGACTGCAGACTGATAGCTTCGATTGGCTGATCGGCTCAGAAGCGTGGCAGGATCGCGTGGCCGAAGCCATCGAAATCGGAGACGATTCCGTGGCCACCACCTCCGGCCTCGAGGACATCTTCGAAGAGATCTCACCGATCGAGGACTTCAGCGGATCGATGTCGCTGTCGTTCCGGGAGCACCGCTTCGAAGCTCCCAAGTACTCGATCGACGAGTGCAAAGAGCGCGACATGACCTATTCGGCGCCGCTGTACGTCACCGCCGAATTCATGAACAACAACACCGGTGAGATCAAGAGCCAGACGGTCTTCATGGGCGATTTCCCCCTGATGACCGACAAGGGCACCTTCATCGTCAACGGCACCGAGCGTGTCGTCGTCTCGCAGCTCGTGCGATCGCCCGGCGCCTACTTCGAGTCCAGCGTGGACAAGACCACCGACAAGGACATCTTCACCGCGAAGATCATCCCCTCCCGTGGTGCCTGGCTGGAGTTCGAGGTCGACAAGCGCGACCAGGTCGGTGTGCGCCTCGACCGCAAGCGCAAACAGTCCGTGACTGTGCTGCTCAAGGCCCTGGGCTGGACCGAGGCGAAGATCCTCGAGGAGTTCGGCGAGTTCGAATCCATCCGCGAGACGATGGCCAAGGACACCGTCTCCACGCAGGACGAAGCGCTGCTCGACATCTACAAGAAGCTGCGCCCGGCAGAGCCTGCGACCGCTGAGGCGGCCCGCAACCTGCTCAACAACCTGTACTTCAACCCCAAGCGCTACGACCTGGCCAAGGTCGGACGCTACAAGGTCAACCGCAAGCTCGGCGTCGATGCGCCGCTGAGCGACTCGGTGCTGTCCGTCGATGACGTCGCCGCGACCATCCGCTACCTCGTCTCCCTGCACGCGGGCAACGAGACCATGCCCGGAGTCCGCGACGGCGAGAAGATCGATCTGCGGGTCAAGCTCGACGACATCGACCACTTCGGCAACCGCCGCATCCGCGCGGTGGGTGAGCTCATCGAGAACCAGGTCCGGACCGGTCTGTCCCGCATGGAGCGCGTCGTCCGCGAGCGGATGACCACTCAGGACGTCGAGGCGATCACCCCGCAGACCCTGATCAACATCCGCCCCGTGGTGGCCGCGATCAAGGAGTTCTTCGGAACCTCGCAGCTGAGCCAGTTCATGGATCAGAACAACCCGCTCGCGGGTCTGACCCACAAGCGTCGTCTCTCCGCGCTGGGACCGGGAGGTCTCTCCCGTGACCGCGCCGCGATGGAAGTCCGCGACGTCCACCCCTCGCACTACGGTCGTATGTGCCCCATTGAAACCCCTGAAGGCCCGAACATCGGCCTCATCGGTTCGCTGGCCTCCTACGCCCGCATCAACCCGTTCGGCTTCATCGAGACTCCGTACCGCAAGGTCGTCGACGGAGTCGTCACCGATGAGACCGAATACCTCACCGCTGATGACGAGCTCGAGTACAACATCGCGCAGGCCAACGCGCCGTTGACCGATGATCAGCGCTTCGCCGAGGAGGAAGTCCTCGCCCGACCCAAGGGCGGCGGCGGCGAAGCCGAGCTGGTGCTCCGCGACCAGATCGACTTCATGGACGTCTCCGCACGTCAGATGGTGTCGGTTGCCTCGGCTCTGATTCCGTTCCTCGAGCACGACGACGCCAACCGCGCCCTCATGGGTGCGAACATGCAGCGTCAGGCCGTGCCTCTGGTGATGTCCGAGTCCCCGGTCGTGGGCACCGGCATGGAATACCGTGCCGCCGTCGACGCCGGTGACGTGATCGTGGCAGAGAAGGCCGGTGTCGTCACCGAGGTGTCCGCCGACTACGTCACCGTGCTCGCCGACGACGGAACGATGCAGACCTACCGGGCGGCGAAGTTCAAGCGCTCGAACCACGGCACCTCGTACAACCAGCGGATCATCGTCGACGAAGGCGATCGCGTCGAGACCGGCGCGGTGCTGGCCGACGGGCCCTCGACCCAGAACGGTGAGATGGCCCTGGGCAAGAACCTCCTCGTGGCGTTCATGTCCTGGGAAGGCTACAACTTCGAGGATGCGATCATCCTCTCCCAGCGTCTGGTCCAGGACGACGTCCTGTCCTCGATCCACATCGAGGAGCACGAGGTCGACGCCCGCGACACCAAGCTCGGCGCCGAGGAGATCACCCGGGACATCCCGAACATCTCCCCGGACGCATTGGCCGACCTCGACGATCGCGGCATCATCCGCATCGGCGCCGAGGTCACCGACGGCGACATCCTCGTCGGCAAGGTCACCCCGAAGGGTGAGACCGAGCTGACCCCGGAGGAGCGACTGCTGCGGGCGATCTTCGGTGAGAAGTCCCGTGAGGTCCGCGACACCTCGCTGCGCGTGCCCCACGGTGAGATCGGCACCGTCATCGGTGTGCGCGTCTTCGACCGCGAGGACGACGACGAGCTCTCGCCCGGCGTCAACCAGATGGTCCGCGTCTACGTCGCCCAGCGACGCAAGATCACCATCGGTGACAAGATGGCCGGCCGACACGGCAACAAGGGTGTCATCTCCACCATCCTGCCGGTCGAGGACATGCCGTTCCTCGCCGACGGAACCCCTGTCGACGTCATCCTCAACCCGCACGGTGTTCCCCGTCGTATGAACATCGGACAGGTCTTCGAGATCCACCTCGGGTGGGTCTCCAAGCAGGGCTGGAAGATCGAGGGCAACCCCGAGTGGGCGGAAGAGCTTCCCGAGCTCGCTCGCGAAGCGGAAGCCGGCACCAACCTGGCGACCCCGGTCTTCGACGGTGCGCACGAGCAGGAGCTGCGCGGACTGCTGGATTCGACGAACCCGAACCGCGATGGGGATCGACTCATCGACTCCTCGGGCAAGGCCCAGCTGTTCGACGGTCGCTCCGGTGAGCCGTTCCCGTACCCGATCTCGGTCGGTTACATGTACATGCTCAAGCTCCACCACCTCGTCGACGACAAGATCCACGCGCGTTCGACCGGACCGTACTCGATGATCACCCAGCAGCCGCTCGGTGGTAAGGCGCAGTTCGGTGGTCAGCGCTTCGGTGAAATGGAAGTGTGGGCCCTCGAGGCCTACGGCGCGGCGTACACGCTGCAGGAACTGCTGACGATCAAGTCCGATGACATTCCGGGCCGCGTCAAGGTCTACGAAGCCATCGTCAAGGGTGAGAACCTGCCCGATCCGGGAATCCCCGAATCCTTCAAGGTCCTCATCAAGGAAATGCAGTCCCTGTGCCTCAACGTCGAAGTTCTGTCTTCGGACGGAGGACAGGTCGAGATGCGCGACTCGGAGGACGAAGTCTACCGGGCCGCTGAGGAACTCGGCATCGACCTGTCCCACCGCGAAGCCCAGACCGTGGAAGAAGTCTGAGGACTTCCGCTTCAACCGACACAACTTTTTGATGAACTTCTCGTTCATCGCCAGGAAAGAGGATTTACGTGCCTGACGTCAATTTCTTTGATGAGCTGCGTATCGGTCTTGCCACCGCGGATGACATCCGCGGCTGGTCACACGGTGAGGTGAAAAAGCCTGAGACCATCAACTACCGAACCCTGAAGCCGGAGAAGGACGGACTCTTCTGCGAGAAGATCTTCGGCCCCACCCGCGACTGGGAATGCGCCTGCGGCAAGTACAAGCGCGTGCGCTTCAAGGGCATCATCTGTGAGCGCTGCGGCGTCGAGGTGACCCGGGCCAAGGTGCGCCGTGAGCGCATGGGCCACATCGAACTGGCCGCACCGGTCACCCACATCTGGTACTTCAAGGGCGTTCCCTCGCGTTTGGGCTACCTGCTCGATCTGGCTCCGAAGGACCTCGAGAAGGTCATCTACTTCGCGGCCTACATGATCACCTCGGTGGACGAGGAATCGCGCCACCGGGATCTGCCGAGCCTGCAGAACAAGATCGACGTCGAGAAGCAGCAGATCGGCTCGCGCCGGGATGCCGACATCGACCGTCGGGCCAAGAAGCTCGAAGAGGACCTGGCAGCAGTCGAGGCCGAGGGCGGCACCGCCCAGGCCAAGAAGAAGCTGCGTGACCAGGCCGACAAGGAGATGGAGAAGCTGCGGCGCAACGCCGATCGTGAGATCGAGCGCCTGGAACAGGTCTGGGACCGGTTCAAGAACCTCAAGGTCAACGACCTCGAAGGCGACGAGAGCCTGTACCGCGAGATGTTCCACCGCTTCGGCCTCTACTTCACGGGTGCGATGGGCGCCGAGGCGATCCAGAAGCGCCTGCTCGACTTCGACCTCCAGGCCGAGTCCGAGAAGCTGCGCGAGCTCATCCAGACCGGCAAGGGGCAGCGCAAGACCCGTGCGCTCAAGCGCCTCAAGGTCGTCAATGCGTTCATGACCACCGACAACAACCCCGAGGGCATGGTCCTCGACGTCGTTCCGGTGATCCCGCCGGAGTTGCGCCCGATGGTGCAGCTCGACGGTGGCCGCTTCGCGACCTCGGACCTCAACGACCTCTACCGTCGTGTGATCAACCGCAACAACCGCCTCAAGCGTCTGCTCGACCTGGGTGCCCCCGAGATCATCGTCAACAACGAGAAGCGGATGCTGCAGGAAGCCGTCGACTCGCTGTTCGACAACGGTCGTCGCGGCCGCCCCGTGACCGGGCCGGGCAACCGCCCGCTCAAGTCGCTGTCCGACATGCTCAAGGGCAAGCAGGGACGCTTCCGGCAGAACCTGCTCGGTAAGCGCGTCGACTACTCGGGCCGTTCGGTCATCGTCGTCGGACCGCAGCTGAGCCTGCACCAGTGCGGTCTGCCCAAGACCATGGCCCTGGAGCTGTTCAAGCCCTTCGTGATGAAGCGCCTGGTCGATCTCAACCACGCGCAGAACATCAAGTCGGCCAAGCGGATGGTCGAACGTCAGCACCCGCAGGTGTGGGACGTGCTCGAAGAGGTCATCACCGAACATCCGGTGCTGCTCAACCGTGCACCGACGCTGCACCGTCTGGGCATCCAGGCATTCGAGCCGCAGCTCATCGAGGGCAAGGCCATCCAGCTGCACCCGCTCGTCTGCTCGGCGTTCAACGCCGACTTCGACGGTGACCAGATGGCCGTCCACCTGCCGCTGAGCCCCGAGGCGCAGGCCGAGGCCCGCATCCTCATGCTCTCGGCAAACAACATCCTCAAGCCCTCCGACGGCAAGCCCGTGACCATGCCTTCGCAGGACATGATCATCGGCCTCTACCACCTCACCTCGGAGCGCAAGGGACTGGCCGGCGAAGGCCGCGCCTTCTCCGGACTCGGCGAAGCCATCATGGCCTTCGACCGCGGAGAGCTCGACCTCGGTTCGGTCATCACGATCCGTCTCGAGAACGTCGTCCCCGGCGACGAACTCGAGGTGCCTGAGGGCTGGGAGGCCGGCGACCCGCTCGACGTGCAGACCACCCTGGGCCGGGCGCTGTTCAACGACTTCCTGCCCGAGGACTACGTCTTCATCAACTCGACGGTCGACAAGAAGGCGCTGAGCCGGATCGTCAACCACCTCGCCGAGGAATACCCCAAGGTCGAGGTCGCCCACACCCTGGACAACTTCAAGTCCAACGGCTTCTACTGGGCGACTCGCTCCGGCATCACGGTTGCCATGTCCGACGTCGTCTCCCCGGAGGCCAAGACGGAGATCATCGACCACGCCGAGGCGCTCGACACCAAGGTGCAGCAGCAGTACGAACTCGGTGCGCTCACCGACGACGAACGCCGCAACGAGCTGGTCAAGCTGTGGACCGAGACGACCGAGAAGGTCGACGAGGTCATGCGGACGAACTTCCCGGAGGAGAACTCGGTCCTGCGTCTGGTCGAGTCCGGTGCCTCCGGTAACTGGATGCAGGTCCGTCAGCTCGCGGGTATGCGCGGACTGGTGACGAACCCGAAGGGTGAGATCATCCCGCGTCCGATCACCTCGAACTACCGCGAAGGTCTGTCGGTGCTGGAGTACTTCATCGCTTCGCACGGTGCCCGTAAGGGTCTCGCCGACACGGCTCTGCGTACCGCTGACTCCGGTTACCTGACCCGTCGACTCGTCGACGTGTCCCAGGACGTCATCGTCCGCACCGCGGAGACCGACTCGAACAAGGGCATCACCCTGCCCGTGGCCGAGCGCGATCACGAGGGCAACCTGGTTCCGCACGAGTTCGTCGAGACCAGCCTCTACGGTCGGCTCACCGTCTCCGACGTCACCGACGCCGACGGCAACGTCATCGTTCCGGCGAAGACCGACGTCATCGGCGACACCATCGACAAGCTGGTGGCTGCGGGCATCACCGAGCTCAAGGTCCACTCGGTCCTGACCGCGGACTCGGACGTCCAGATCTCGGCCATGCACTACGGCCGGTCGATGGCCACCGGAAAGCTCGTCGACATCGGTGAGGCGATCGGAACCGTCGCCGCCCAGTCGATCGGTGAGCCGGGTACCCAGCTGACCATGCGTACCTTCCACACCGGTGGTGTGGCTGCGTCCTCGGGTGACATCACCCAGGGTCTGCCGCGTGTGACCGAGCTCTTCGAAGCCCGGACGCCGAAGGGCTTCGCTCCCATCGCCGAGGCGACGGGTCGGGTCAAGGTCGACGACAGCCGCAAGACCCGCTTCGTCATCATCACCCCGGACGACGGCAGCGAGGAGATCGAGCACGCAGTGTCCAAGCGTGCCCGCCTCCTCGTCGAGGACGGTCAGAACGTCAAGGCCGGTGACCAGCTCGTCGTCGGCGCCGTCGACCCGAAGCAGGTGCTGCGGATCCGTGGCCGCCGCGAGGCGGAGCGCTTCCTCGTCGAGCAGGTGCAGAAGGTGTACCGCTCGCAGGGTGTGGGTATCCACGACAAGCACATCGAGGTCATCGTGCGGCAGATGCTGCGCCGCGTCACCGTGATCGAATCCGGCGACACGACGCTGCTGCCGGGCGAGCTGGTCGACCGTGGACGCTACCAGGCGGAGAACCGTCGGGTGGTCGCCGAAGGCGGCCAGCCCGCGTCTGCTCGTGACGAGCTGATGGGCATCACGAAGGCCTCGCTGGCCACCGAGTCGTGGCTGTCGGCCGCCTCCTTCCAGGAGACGACCCGCGTCCTCACCGAGGCGGCGATGGAAGGCAAGTCGGACACGCTGCTGGGTCTGAAGGAGAACGTCATCCTCGGTAAGCTGATCCCGGCCGGCACCGGCCTCCAGACGCACCGCAACATCGTTGTGGAGCCGACGGAGGAGGCAAAGGCGGAGATGTTCACCAACAGCTATGGCGACTTCTACGCCGGCATCGGCAACGATTCCGGTTCGGCCATTCCGCTGGAAGACTACGACTACGGAGCCTTCAACTGAAGCTGAGCTGATCGGCAGGCGCTGAGCCGATCGGCCGGCGCTGAGCCGACCGGCACAGACAGACGCCGCGGGGCACTCACCATCTGGTGGGTGCCCCGCGGCGTTTCCACATGCTGTGGCGTTTCCACGTCTTGCCGCGTGTTGCGGCGCTTCCACATCCTGCCGCGTGTTGCGGCGTTTCCACATCCTGCGCGTTGGCGGACTGGCGCGCCGGACGGGTTTGGTTCCGTTGGGTTCGGTTCGAAGACGTCATTTCTGCAAGAACTTGTTGTTGGAGAATCGACGTTATCCGCCCGGAATGTGCGGCTGCGGAACTTCTTCCTGCAGAATGCATTTCTCAGCGCAATTTCGGCCGCCGAAACCGCCGTCCTACCCAACGCTGACGCCGCCGCCGTCCCCGACGCTGACGCTGACGCCGCCGCCGACGAACCCCCAGTGCCTAGCCGAAGAGGACTCTCGCCTCGTCCCATCGGGAAGCGGGAACGTATTTGATGCTGTGGACCGCATCCGTCATCTCCACAGCGACGATGTCCGTGCCCTTGAGGCTCGCCATCGTGCCCCACCGGCGCTCGACGGCGAGATCGGCCGCAGCCATCCCGAAACGCGTCGACAGCACCCTGTCGTAGGCGGTGGGAGAGCCACCGCGCTGCAGGTGGCCGAGGATCGTGGCCCGGGACTCGATCCCCGTGACCTCCTCGATCCGCGGCGCCAAGTAGTTCGCGATCCCACCGAGGCGAGTCCGGCCCCTGCTGTCGAGACCGTTGTCGGCGACCTGCTCGTCGAGGCCCTCGGGGATGAACCCCTCGGCGACGACGACGATCGGGGCACGGCCGCGGTCGCGGGCCGAGGTCACCCAGTCCCCGATCTGCTCGAAGCTGACGGGGAACTCGGGCATCAGGATGGCGTGCGCCCCGGCAGCCATCCCGGCATGCAGCGCGATCCAGCCGACATTGCGACCCATCACCTCGATGACCATGCAGCGGTGATGGGACTCCGCCGTCGTGCGGAGCCGATCGATGGCCTCCGTGGCGATCGACTGTGCTGTGTCGAAGCCGAATGTATAGTCGGTGGCATCGAGGTCGTTGTCGATCGTCTTCGGCACACCGATGATGGGCAGTCCCTCGTCGTGGACGAGCCGCGCGGCACCGGAGAGCGTTCCCTCACCGCCGATCGCGATGATCGCATCGAGCTCGTGCCGGGCGATCACCTCGCGCATCTGCCCGGGCCCACCTCCCTCATAGGGGTGGGTCCGGGAGGTGCCGAGGATCGTGCCGCCGCGACCCGACAGTCCCCGGACGTCGAGCATCGACATCTCGAAGACGTCGTCCTCGAGCAGACCTCGCCAGCCGTCGCGGATCCCGACGAACGATGAGTGATGCGCGAGAATGCCCTTGCGGACGATTCCGCGGATGACAGCGTTGAGTCCGGGGCAGTCGCCGCCGGATGTGAGAACACCGATTCTCAATGAAGAGACCTCTGATCTTTCGGTCGGTAGCCTTTGGCCAGTCGGACGTCGTGGCCGGCCATGAGGGAGAAGCCCTTGAGGACGAGGGTTCCGTTCGACCCGTCGCCGCGGGCATCGCGCTTGACCTCGTTGCCGGCGAGGAGGTTGATCGTCTCGTCCCGGATCCTCACCCCTGGCGGGACGTAGATGGTGTGTCCGGCCCACATCGCGAAGGATGTGACCGTCAGCGTGACGCCGGGTCCCATCACCTCGCATAGGTCGATGTCGTCGCCGCCCATGAGAGCGTAGGTGGTCACCTCGGCGGTGCCTGCTGGAACATCGACTTCGCGGCCGGAGAGGACTGCCAGGGAGTTGACGGGGTTCGAGGACCCGGGAGGGGCGATGGGGGAGAGGGGAGCCGGTCCCCGCTGGGCTCGCGGGCTGATCTCACCGGAGGGGGCGATCCCGGATTGGAGCTGCAGCGTGCTGTAGAGATCGTGGCCTTCGGGGAGGTCCTCGATGAGCGGCATCAGTTCGTCGAGGAACTTCGCGGCGATGGCAGCGTCCTGCCGCTCGGCCGTCTCCTCGGGGTCCAATCGCCCATTGCTCACGGCATCCGTGATGACGCCGAGAACGGCGTCGCGATCCCGGTCGGCAGCCCGGATTCTCGGTGGGGGAGGCAGTTCGGATTGGGGCATGCCAACAGTGTAACGGGGGCCACCCGAAAGGCGACTTGGCGACTGCGCGGAGTCCGGTCCGGAGGAGAGGTGGAGGGACATGCCGAAGGGCCGTGTCCCACCGCAATCGGCGGAACACGGCCCTTTCAGACGCTCGGATCAGATCAGATCGGATCAGAGGAGATCAGTGCGCTGTTCAGTTCACGAGCACAGGCTGCTTGCGCTGGCTGGCCGGGGCGCGATCGAGGTCGAAGCGGTCCGCCTCGACGACCTTCGTCCAGGCCTTGACGAAGTCCTTCACGAACTTCTCCTTGGCATCGTCGGAGCCGTACACCTCGACGAGGGCCCGCAATTCGGAGTTGGCGCCGAAGAGCAGGTCGAAGCGGGTTCCCGTCCACAGCTTCTCACCCTCGGGGGAGTAGCACTCGAAGACGGTAGCGGTCTCGGATTCCCCAACGGGCTTCCAGGTGTTGCCGAGCTCGAGCAGGTTGACGAAGAAGTCGTTCGTCAGCACGCCCGGGCGGTCGGTGAGCACACCGTGATCCGAGTCCTCGAAGTTGGCCCCGAGGACGCGAAGGCCGCCGAGGAGCACGGTCATCTCCGGTGCGGTGAGACCGAGGAGGTTGGCGCGGTCGAGCAGCAGGAACTCGGCCTTGAGCGGCAGACCGTCCGTCAGGTAGTTGCGGAAACCGTCATGCAGCGGCTCCAGGTAGGAGAACGAGTCGACGTCCGTCTGCTCCTGGGTGGCATCTCCACGACCGGTGGTGACCGGAACGGTGATGTTCACGCCGGCAGCCTGGGCGGCGGTCTCGACGCCAACGGCGCCGGCGATCGCGACGACATCGGCGAAGGACGCCCCGGTCTGCTCCGCAATGCTCTCCAACACCTCGATGACATGGGCCAGCTGGGTCGGTTCGTTGGCTTCCCAGCTGCGCTGCGGCTCGAGGCGCAGACGTCCGCCGTTGACTCCACCGCGCAGGTCGGAGACGCGGTGCGACGAGGCCGCCGCCCAGGTGGTCTTGACCAGCTGGGAGACGCTCAGGCCCGATTCGCGCACAGCTGCCTTGACGGCCTCGAGCTGATCGGCCGAGAGCGGAGTGCCGGCCGGAACCGGATCCTGCCAGAGGAGCTCCTCGCTCGGAGCCTCGGGGCCGAGGTAGCGCGTGGCCGGTCCCATGTCACGGTGGGTGAGCTTGAACCAGGCGCGGGCGAATGCGTCTTCGAAGGCCTTCTGGTCGTCCTTGAAACGACGCGAGATCTTCTCGTAGGCGGGGTCGAAGCGCAGTGCGAGGTCGGTGGTGAGCATGCGAGGCTCACGCCGGCCCTCACCGTGGGCCATCGGCACCATGTCGTCGCCGCCGCCGTCGACCGGACGCCACTGCAGGTGACCGCCGTCGTTCTCGAAGACCTCCCACTCGTAGGCGAAGAGGATGTGGAAGAACTCGTTGTCCCAGCGGGTCGGGTGGTAGGTCCAGGTGACTTCGATGCCGCTGCCGATGGTGTCGTTTCCGTGACCGGTGCCGAAGGCGGACTTCCAGCCCAGGCCCTGATCCTCGATCGCAGCACCCTCGGGGTCGGCTCCCTTGTGAGACTCCGGTCCCGCACCGTGGGTCTTGCCGAAGGTGTGACCGCCGGCGATGAGGGCGACGGTCTCTTCGTCGTTCATCGCCATACGTCCGAAGGTCTCGCGGATGTCGTGGGCCGACTTGACCGGGTCCGGCTCGCCCTCGGGGCCCTCGGGGTTGACGTAGATGAGGCCCATGTGGGTCGCAGCCAGCGGCTTCTGGAGCTCACGTTCGCCCGAGAAGCGCTTGTCGGTGGCCAGCCACTCGGTCTCCGAGCCCCAGTAGACGTCGTTGTCCGGCTCCCAGACGTCCTTGCGGCCGCCGGCGAAGCCGAACGTCTCGAAGCCCATGGACTCGAGAGCGACGTTTCCGGCGAGGATGAAGAGGTCGGCCCAGGAGATCTTCTTGCCGTACTTCTTCTTCACCGGCCACAGCAGACGGCGAGCCTTGTCGAGGCCGACGTTGTCGGGCCACGAGTTCAGCGGCGCGAAGCGCTGCTGGCCCTCGCTGCCGCCGCCGCGTCCGTCCATGACGCGGTACGTGCCGGCGGAGTGCCAGGCCATGCGGATCATGAAGGGGCCGTAGTGGCCGAAGTCTGCCGGCCACCAGTCAAGGCTGTTCTCCTGCAGCTCTTCGAGGTCGGCCTTGAGGGCGAAGTAGTCGAGTTCGCTGAATTCGGCGTCGTAGTCGAAGTCAGGATCCATGGGATCGCCGGCGGGCTGGTTCTTGGCCAGGATCTTGAGGTTGAGGCGGTTGGGCCACCAGTGGGAGTTGGCGTCGCCCTGCACAGGATTGACCAGGCCTGCGGGGGCCTCCTGTGGTGCATTGGCTCCCGCGCCGTGGACAACCGGGCAGCCGCCCGTGATTGTGGTATCGGTCATTGTGTTCCTTTCGCTGTCGAGCCCGTGCTCGGGCTCGGATGATGTCAACGGCATGGTCGGCAGCGCCGGGCAGACGACGGCCGTATCAAGCTGCAGAGGAGGATTCGGAGCGCTCGCGCTCCTGCTCCGGTGTGTCGACGGCACAGTCGGAACACAGTCCCCAGAACGTCACCTCAGCCTGTTCGACGATGAATCCGTGATCATGTGAAGGGGTCAGGCACGGCGCCCGCCCGATCGTGCAGTCGACATCGACGATGAGGTTGCACGATCGACACACGAGGTGGTGATGGTTGTCGCCGACTCGCCGTTCATAGCGAGCCAACGAACCCGACGGTTGGATGCATCGGACGAGTCCCACCTCGGTGAGGGCGTGGAGCGAGTCATACACGGCCTGGTGGGAGACCTCGGGGAGGTCCTCCCGCACTGCGCGGATGACAGTCTCGGTGTCTGCATGCGGGTGAGTGTCCACCGCCTGCAGAACCGCGACCCGCTGTTTGGTCACGCGCAGCGAACTGTTCCGCAAGGCTGCGGAACAGTCCTCGGCGCGCTTCTGTTCTTCCTCTGACACATCACCAGCTTGACGGCTTGTTTTGAATCAGTCAAGGAAACGGTCCCTGATCTCAATGGGAGAGACGTGTCCTTGATCGCACTCGACCTCGTCCGCTTTGACCAGATGCACGCGGCCGCGATAATCTGAGATGCGACTGATTGTGTTATCTACGAGGTCGGACGATCGCGCCGGGTGTTTTGTGAGGCCCGGAATCACTGTGTGAGTTCTTCCCAGTAGGCCGTGCGATGAGACGGGCTCGGGTACGTGTGGCTTTGCGACACTCCCGACCGCGGGTCACGTGGCGTCGCACGGTTACTGGCATCGGGAGTCGAGCTTCACCCGGTGTTCAGTCGGATATGTCCCACGGTTCACAAACACGGCAACCGCCGTGGCCGGATGTGGGAATTAGGTTTATCGAGAAGCAGATGGAGAACGCTTAGTGCCGACAATCCAGCAGCTCGTCCGCAAAGGGCGGCATAACAAATCCGCAGGATCGAACAGTCCTGCCCTGAAGGGGAGCCCGCAGCGTCGTGGCGTGTGCACCCGTGTCTACACCACCACCCCCAAGAAGCCGAACTCGGCTCTTCGCAAGGTCGCTCGTGTCAAGCTCTCGAGCCAGATCGAAGTGACCGCATACATCCCCGGCGAAGGTCACAACCTGCAGGAGCACTCGATCGTGCTCGTGCGCGGCGGCCGCGTCAAGGATCTGCCAGGTGTGCGCTACCGGATCGTGCGCGGCTCGCTCGACACCCAGGGTGTCAAGGGCCGTCAGCAGGGACGCAGCCACTACGGTGCGAAGAGGGAGAAGAAGTAATGCCACGTAAAGGTCCTGCACCCAAGCGACCCATCGTCGTCGACCCGGTCTTCAACTCGCCGCTCGTCACGCAGCTGATCAACAAGATCCTGCTCGACGGCAAGCGTTCGACCGCAGAGCGCATCGTCTACGGCGCCCTCGAAGGCACCCGGGAGAAGAACGGCAACGATCCCGTTGCCAACCTGAAGAAGGCTCTGGACAACATCCGTCCGTCGCTCGAGGTCCGCTCCCGCCGTGTCGGCGGCGCGACCTACCAGGTTCCGGTCGATGTCCGTCCCGCTCGTTCGACCACGCTGGCTCTGCGCTGGCTCGTCGGATACTCGCGTCAGCGGCGCGAGAAGACGATGACCGAGCGCCTCATGAATGAGATCCTCGACGCGAGCAACGGCCTCGGCGCCGCTGTCAAGCGCCGCGAGGACACCCACAAGATGGCCGAGTCCAACAAGGCCTTCGCCCACTACCGCTGGTAATCGCCGCCCCCGCCTCCGCAGACAGAACGGAATCCTTCGATCGGTCTGCGGGGCGGGGGAGTCGATCAAGTCATCGATTGAGAGAGAGACACCGTGGCACTTGACGTGCTCACCGACCTGAAAAAGGTCCGCAACATCGGCATCATGGCCCACATCGATGCCGGTAAGACAACCACGACCGAACGCATCCTCTTCTACACCGGTGTGAACTACAAGCTCGGCGAGACCCACGACGGTGCCTCGACGATGGACTGGATGGAGCAGGAGCAGGAGCGCGGCATCACGATCACCTCGGCTGCCACCACCTGCTACTGGCACGACAACCAGATCAACATCATCGACACTCCCGGTCACGTCGACTTCACCGTCGAGGTCGAGCGCTCGCTGCGCGTCCTCGACGGCGCCGTCGCCGTGTTCGATGGCAAGGAAGGCGTTGAGCCGCAGTCCGAGACGGTGTGGCGCCAGGCGGACAAGTACAACGTCCCGCGCGTGTGCTTCGTCAACAAGATGGACAAGCTCGGTGCGGACTTCTACTACACCGTGCAGACCATCAAGGACCGCCTCGGAGCCAAGCCGCTGGTCATCCAGCTGCCGATCGGTGCCGAGTCCGAGTTCCAGGGTATCGTCGACCTGCTTGAGATGAAGGCCTACATCTGGCCGGACGAGTCCAAGAAGGGTCAGGACATGACCGAGATCGAGATCCCTGCGGATCTCAAGGACAGAGCCGAAGAGTACCGGACCCAGCTCGTCGAAGATGTGGCCGAGGCCACCGAAGAGCTGATGGAGAAGTACCTCGAGGGCGAAGAGCTCTCGGTCGACGAGCTCAAGACCGGTATCCGGTCCCTCGTCGTCAACTCCCAGGCCTTCCCGGTCATGTGCGGCTCGGCGTTCAAGAACAAGGGCGTCCAGCCCATGCTCAACGCCGTCATCGACTACCTCCCCTCGCCTCTCGACGTGCCGCCGATGATCGGCCACGCGCTGAACAACGAGGACGAGGAGATGACCCGCAAGCCGAACGTCGAGGAGCCGTTCTCGGCTCTCGCGTTCAAGGTGGCTGCGCACCCGTTCTACGGTTCGCTGACCTATGTCCGCGTCTATTCCGGTCGGGTCGACTCCGGTGCTCAGGTGCTCAACACCACCTCGGGCAAGAAGGAGCGCATCGGCAAGCTGTTCCAGATGCACTCCAACAAGGAGAACCCGGTAGAAGAGGCCATCGCGGGACACATCTACGCGTTCATCGGCCTCAAGGACACCACTACCGGTGACACCTTGTGCGACATCAACCAGCCCATCGTCCTCGAGTCGATGTCCTTCCCGGACCCGGTGATCTTCGTCGCCATCGAACCGAAGACGAAGAGCGACCAGGAGAAGCTGTCGCTGGCCATTCAGAAGCTCGCCAAAGAGGACCCGACGTTCTCGGTCAACCGCAATGAGGAGACCGGACAGACGGAAATCGGCGGCATGGGTGAGCTGCATCTCGACATCCTCGTCGATCGCATGAAGCGTGAGTTCAAGGTCGAGGCGAACATCGGCAAGCCCCAGGTGGCCTACCGTGAGACGATTCGCCGCAAGGTCGAGAAGTACGACTACACCCACAAGAAGCAGACGGGTGGGTCGGGCCAGTTCGCGAAGGTCCAGGTCACCATCGAGCCTCTCGCGGTCGAAGGCGATACAGTTTACGAGTTCGAGAATGCCGTCACCGGAGGCCGCGTGCCCCGTGAGTACATTCCGAGCGTCGACGCCGGCATCCAGGACGCCATGCAGCTCGGTGTCCTCGCCGGCTACCCGCTGGTCGGGATCAAGGCCACTCTGGTCGATGGTGCCTACCACGATGTCGACTCCTCGGAGATGGCATTCAAGATCGCCGGATCGATGGTCTTGAAAGAGGCCGTGCGGAAGGCGAACCCGGTTCTGCTGGAACCAGTCATGGACGTCGAGGTGCGCACCCCTGAGGAATACATGGGTGACGTCATCGGCGACCTGAATTCCCGGCGTGGCCAGATGCAGTCCATGGACGACGCTTCCGGTGTGAAGGTCATCCGGGCTCTGGTCCCGCTGTCGGAGATGTTCGGCTACATCGGAGATCTGCGGTCGAAGACCCAGGGACGTGCGGTGTACTCGATGCAGTTCTCCAGCTATGCGGAGGTCCCGAAGGCAGTCGCCGACGAGATCGTCCAGAAGATGCGTGGCGGAGAGTAATCTCCGGTCCCCGATCTGTCCGCGGTGAGGAGAACCTCCCCACCGTGTATGAAAGAAAACCAACAAAGGTCTAAGATATGAACCGCATATCTTTTGCCAACCACGAGGAGGAACCCAGTGGCAAAGGCTAGTTTCGATAGGACTAAGCCGCACGTCAACATTGGTACCATTGGCCACGTTGACCACGGAAAGACCACCTTGACCGCCGCGATCACCAAGGTCCTGGCGGACAAGTACCCAGATCTCAACGAAGCTCGCGCCTTCGACCAGGTGGACAACGCACCTGAAGAGAAGGAGCGCGGCATCACCATCAACGTCTCGCACGTTGAGTACCAGACCGAGAAGCGTCACTACGCTCACGTCGATGCACCTGGTCACGCCGACTACATCAAGAACATGATCACCGGTGCTGCTCAGATGGACGGCGCGATCCTCGTGGTTGCCGCCACCGACGGTCCGATGCCGCAGACCCGTGAGCACGTGCTGCTCGCTCGTCAGGTTGGCGTGCCCTACATCGTCGTGGCTCTGAACAAGTCCGACATGGTCGAAGACGAAGAGCTCCTCGAGCTCGTCGAATTCGAGGTTCGCGACCTGCTCTCGAGCCAGGACTTCGACGGCGACAACGCTCCTGTTGTCCAGGTCTCCGCTCTCAAGGCGCTGGAAGGCGACGAGAAGTGGGTTTCCACCGTTGAAGAGCTCATGAACCAGGTCGACGAATTCGTTCCGGAGCCGGAGCGCGACGTCGACAAGCCCTTCCTCATGCCTGTGGAAGACGTCTTCACGATCACCGGTCGTGGAACCGTCGTCACCGGTCGTGTGGAGCGCGGTGTGCTCCTGCCGAACGAGGAAATCGAGATCGTCGGCATCAAGCCGACCTCCTCGAAGACCACCGTCACGGCGATCGAGATGTTCCGCAAGACCCTGCCTGACGCACGTGCAGGTGAGAACGTCGGTCTGCTGCTGCGCGGAACCAAGCGCGAAGACGTGGAGCGCGGTCAGGTCATCGTGAAGCCGGGTTCGATCACCCCTCACACCAAGTTCGAAGGTCAGGTCTACATCCTGAGCAAGGACGAGGGTGGACGCCACAACCCGTTCTACTCGAACTACCGTCCGCAGTTCTACTTCCGCACCACGGACGTCACCGGCGTCATCACGCTGCCTGAGGGCACCGAGATGGTCATGCCCGGCGACAACACCGACATGTCGGTCGAGCTCATCCAGCCGATCGCCATGGAAGAGGGCCTCCGCTTCGCCATCCGCGAAGGTGGACGCACCGTCGGCGCCGGTCGAGTGACCAAGATCGTCGAATGATCTGAATCCGACAGTCCGCCGGACCACATGGTCTGACTGATTGCCGCTAAAGAGCCCCGGTCCATCTGGACCGGGGCTCTTTCGCGTCCGCGACCGTTATGACATCGCTCACAAGTCCGATGCCCGGAATTGCGCGGCGAGAATGGTATGTGACAAGATAGTGAAGTTGCGTTTTGAGCGTTGACCCCTGCACTGCGGTGGAGACACCGCGAACAGCTCGAAACACTATCGGATCGATGAATCTGCCCTGACGCGGGTTCGGACCGAGCAGCCAATGAGTAGCAGCGCCGTCGGCGCGGAAGATGATTCGCAAGAATTCGTTTTCCGGAAAATGCCGACACGCCCGACCTCGGGGGTCGGTCATGGTCAGCCGGCACAGACACCAACCGCCACGGTTGGAAGTTGATGGCCGGAAGGAACTAAAGAAAGAGACGACGCCATGGCGGGACAGAAGATCCGCATTCGGCTCAAGTCGTACGACCACGCTGTGATTGACAGTGCCGCGCGCAAGATCGTGGACACCGTCACTCGCGCAGGTGCGACTGTTGTGGGCCCCGTGCCGTTGCCAACGGAGAAGAACGTGTACTGCGTCATCCGTTCGCCGCACAAGTACAAGGACAGCCGTGAGCACTTCGAGATGCGCACGCACAAGCGTCTGATCGACATCGTCGATCCGACGCCGAAGGCTGTCGATTCGCTCATGCGTCTCGACCTCGCTGACGACGTCAACATCGAGATCAAGCTCTAAGGGAGAGGGAAAGATGGCGAATAACCGTTCCTCCGCTCTCCCGACCACCCGCAAGGTCAAAGGCCTTCTGGGAACCAAACTGGGGATGACCCAGGTCTGGGATGAGCAGAACAAGCTCGTGCCGGTGACCGTTGTGGCCACCGGAAACAATGTCGTGACTCAGATCCGCAACGAGGAAACCGATGGTTACCCCGCTGTGCAGATCGCCTACGGCGAGATCGACCCGCGCAAGGTCAACAAGCCGACTGCAGGCCACTTCGAGAAGGCCGGTGTGACCCCACGCCGTCACCTCGTCGAACTGCGCACCGCAGACGCAGCCGACTACGCGCTGGGCCAGGAACTCGGAGTCGACACGTTCGACGCCGGGATCAAGGTCGATGTGACCGCGAAGACCAAGGGCAAGGGAACCGCCGGTGTCATGAAGCGTCACGGCTTCTCCGGCGTCGGTGCCTCCCACGGTGCCCACCGCAACCACCGCAAGCCCGGTTCTATCGGTGGAGCAGCAACCCCAGGCCGTGTCTTCAAGGGCATGCGCATGGCCGGTCGCATGGGTGCGGTCAAGCACACCACCCAGAACCTCACGATCCACGCCGTGGACACCGAGAACAACTTCCTGCTCATCAAGGGTGCCGTTCCCGGCCCCAAGGGTGCAGTCGTTCTCGTTCGCTCGGCCGCGAAGGAGGCCTGAACGATATGACTGATGTACAGACAGTCGACGTCGTCGATGCCACTGGCGCCAAGACCGGCACCGCTGAGCTGCCCGCCGAGATCTTCGGCGTGCAGACCAACGTGCCGCTGATCCACCAGGTTGTGGTGGCTCAGCTCGCAGCCGCTCGCCAGGGCACCCATAAGACCAAGACCCGCTCGGAAGTGCGCGGTGGCGGTCGCAAGCCCTACCGTCAGAAGGGAACCGGCAACGCCCGTCAGGGTTCGATCCGCGCTCCTCAGTACAACGGCGGCGGCATCGTGCACGGACCGGTCCCGCGCGACTACTCGCAGCGGACCCCCAAGAAGATGAAGGCAGCCGCTCTGCGCGGCGCTCTCTCGGACCGTGCACGCCTCAACCAGGTGTTCGTTGTGAAGAACCTGGTCACCGGTGATGCGCCGTCGACCAAGCAGGCGAAGCTTGCTCTGGCCGGCCTGTCGGACCGCAAGAACACCCTCGTGGTGATCGACCGTGACGACGAGCTCACCTACTTGAGCGTTCGCAACCTGCCTCACGTTCACGTGCTCACCTCCGACCAGCTCAACACCTATGATGTGCTGATCGCCGATGACATCGTGTTCACCGAAGCAGCACTGCAGACGTTCCTGGGCGGACGTAGCGTATCGGAGGACGCATCATGAGTCTCAACCTCAAGGACCCGCGCGATATCATCATCGCACCGGTCGTCTCGGAGAAGACCTACACCCTGATGGACGAGGGGAAGTACACCTTCATCGTCGATCAGAGGTCGAACAAGACCGAGATCAAGAATGCCATTGAATCGATCTTCGGTGTGCAGGTTGCCAAGGTCAACACCCTGAATCGTCAGGGCAAGCGCCGTCGCACCCGCACCGGTTGGGGAAAGCGCAAGGACACCAAGCGTGCCATTGTCGCCCTCAAGGACGGATCGATCGACATCTTCGGTGGATCGCTCTAAGCGATCCTTCGTCAAAGAAGGACAAGACTCATGGGAATCCGTAAGCACAAGCCGACGACTCCGGGCCGCCGTGGCTCGTCTGTCGCCGACTTCGTCGAAGTGACCCGGTCTACACCGGAGAAGTCGCTTCTGCGTCCACTGCCCAAGCGCGGTGGCCGCAACAACCAGGGCCGCGTGACCACTCGCCACCAGGGCGGCGGTCACAAACGTCAGTACCGTGTCATCGACTTCCGTCGGCATGACAAAGACGGTGTTCCGGCGAAGGTCGCTCACATCGAATACGACCCGAACCGCACCGCGCGGATCGCTCTGCTGCACTATGCAGACGGAGAGAAGCGCTACATCATCGCCCCGCACAAACTGGAGCAGGGCGCTCAGGTGGAAGCCGGACCGGGTGCAGACATCAAGCCGGGCAACAACCTTGCCCTGCGCAACATCCCAGTCGGTACCGTGGTGCACGCTGTAGAGCTGCGTCCCGGTGGCGGTGCCAAGATCGCTCGTTCTGCCGGTTCGTCCGTGCAGCTCGTGGCGAAGTACGGCCGCTTCGCTCAGCTGCGCATGCCGTCCGGAGAGATCCGGAACGTCGATGCTCGCTGCCGCGCAACCGTCGGCGAGGTCGGCAATGCCGAGCAGTCGAACATCAACTGGGGCAAAGCAGGCCGCATGCGTTGGAAGGGCAAGCGCCCAACCGTCCGCGGTGTCGTGATGAACCCGATCGACCACCCGCACGGCGGTGGCGAGGGCCGTACTTCGGGTGGTCGTCACCCAGTCAGCCCGTGGGGTCAGCCAGAAGGCCGCACACGCCGGCCGAAGAAAGAGAGCGACAAGTACATCGTGCGCCGTCGCCGGACCGGCAAGAAGCGCTGATTGGAGTACTGACTTATGCCTCGTAGCCTGAAAAAGGGTCCTTTCGTCGATGAACACCTGTACCAGAAGGTGGCTCGTCAGAACGAGAAGAACACCAAAAACGTAATCAAGACCTGGTCTCGTCGCTCGATGATCATCCCGGATTTCCTGGGACACACCATCGCCGTACATGACGGACGCAAGCACGTGCCAGTCTTCATCACTGAAGCGATGGTCGGACACAAGCTTGGCGAGTTCGCACCTACACGGACGTTCCGTGGCCACGAAAAGGACGATCGCAAGGGTCGCCGCCGCTGATGCGGGGCACTCTTTCGATCCTAGAGAAGAGAGAAGGAAGCGATGGAAGCCAAGGCTAAGGCGCGGTACCTGCGCGTTACGCCTCGCAAGGCTCGGCGCGTCATCGACCTCATTCGTGGTCAGCAGGCGACCGAAGCACTTGCAGTGTTGAAGTTTGCAGAACAGTCGGCCTCAGAGCCGATCTACAAGCTCGTTGCCTCCGGCATCGCGAATGCGCGTGTCAAGGCGGACGAGCAAGGCGTTGCGTTCGATGAGAACGAGTTGGTCGTCTCGGAAGCTTTCGTTGACGAGGGTCCAACCATGAAGCGGTTCCGTCCGCGTGCCCAGGGTCGTGCTTTCCGCATTGAGAAGCGCACCAGCCACGTAACTGTGGTCCTGGCCAGCGGTGACGACCTGCCTCAGCGCAAGAGCCGGAAGGGGAACCGCTAATGGGCCAGAAGATCAATCCAAACGGATTCCGACTCGGAATCACCACGGATCACAAGTCGAAGTGGTTCTCTGACTCGAACAAGCCGGGTCAGCGCTACAGCGACTACGTGCTCGAAGATGTGAAGATCCGTCAGATGATGACCAAGGGCCTTGAGCGCGCTGGCATCTCGAAGGTCAACATCGAGCGCACCCGTGACCGTGTTCGGGTCGACATCCACACTGCCCGTCCGGGCATTGTGATCGGACGTCGTGGAGCCGAAGCCGACCGCATCCGCGGTCAGCTCGAAAAGCTGACCGGCAAGCAGATTCAGCTCAACATCCTTGAGGTGAAGAACCCGGAGATCGACGCGCAGCTCGTCGCTCAGGGTGTTGCCGAGCAGCTGGCCAGCCGCGTGGCGTTCCGCCGCGCAATGCGCAAGGCCATCCAGAGCGCTCAGCGTGCAGGTGCCAAGGGCATCCGCGTGCAGTGCTCGGGTCGCCTCGGCGGTGCTGAGATGAGCCGGTCGGAGTTCTACCGCGAAGGTCGTGTGCCGCTGCACACCCTGCGCGCGAACATCGACTACGGCTTCCACGAGGCGCACACCACATTCGGACGCATCGGCGTCAAGGTGTGGATCTACAAGGGCGATATGACCGACAAGGAGCTTGCCGCCGAGCAGGCGAAGGCTCCTGCAGCTCGTGGCCCCCGTGGCCGTGGGCGCGGCCGTGGCGGCCGTGGTCGTGGTCAGGAAGGCGCAGCAGCACCGCGTCGCAATGACCAGGCCCGTACGACTGATAACAGCGCCGAAGCCCCTGCGGCTGAGGCCGGATCGGAGGGCTGACCAATGCTGATCCCTCGTCGAGTGAAGTACCGCAAGCAGCACCACCCCAAGCGGGGCGGCGCTGCGAAGGGTGGCACGACGGTGTCCTTCGGTGACTACGGCATCCAGGCTCTCGAGCCCGCCTACGTCACCAACCGGCAGATCGAGGCCGCACGTATTGCCATGACGCGCTACATCAAGCGTGGCGGCAAGGTGTGGATCAACATCTACCCGGACCGACCGCTGACGAAGAAGCCTGCTGAGACCCGCATGGGTTCCGGTAAGGGTTCGCCCGAGTGGTGGGTCGCCAATGTCAAGCCGGGCCGAGTGATGTTCGAACTCGCCGGTGTGTCCGAGGAAGTTGCTCGCGAGGCCCTGCGCCTGGCGATCCACAAGCTTCCGCTCAAGGCCCGCATCGTGGCCCGCGAAGGTGGTGAGTGAGTATGGCTATCGGTTCCAAGAACCTGTCCATGGACGCACTGAACGGTTTCGACAACGAGCGTCTGGCCGAAGAGCTCAAGAAGGCCAAGGCCGAGCTCTTCAACCTGCGCTTCCAGTCGGCCACCGGTCAGCTGGAGAACCACGGTCGACTCAAGGCTGTGCGCCGCGACATCGCTCGCATCTACACCGTGCTCAATGAGCGGGAGCTGGCGATCCGTCCTAACCCCGCTGACGCCAAGGAAGAGGACAAGTGATGACTGAGTCCACGAATCCCGAGGCCAAGCCTGAGGAGCGCAACTCGCGCAAGACTGTGCGTGGCTACGTCGTTTCCGACAAGATGCAGAAGACCATCGTCGTCGAGGTCGAGGAGCGCGTGAAGCACCGCCTCTACGGCAAGGTGCTGCGCAAGTCGAACAAGATCAAGGTTCACGATGAGGAGAACACCGCTGGTGTCGGTGACCTCGTCCTCGTGGCCGAAACGCGTCCGGTCTCGGCCGCGAAGCGCTGGCGGCTCGTCGAGATCATCGAACGCGCCAAGTAAGCCAACGCCACCCCTCCCACCCGGTCCCGCCCACGGCTTGACTCAAGCCGTGGGCGGCTACCGGGAACGGGGTGAAATGTCCGAAAATCCGTTCCGCAAGGCTCATGCGCATCAGCGTGAGAACCGGCGCGACGACAGGAGAGAAAAGTGATTCAGCAGGAGTCGCGACTCAAAGTCGCCGACAACACCGGAGCGAAGGAGATCCTGGCCATCAGGATCCTCGGCGGTTCCGGTCGGCGCTACGCCTCGATCGGTGACACCATCGTGGCAACCGTCAAAGACGCAATCCCCGGCGGCAACGTGAAGAAGGGTGACGTCGTCAAGGCCGTCATCGTTCGCACCGCCAAGGAACGCCGTCGTCCGGACGGTTCGTACATCAAGTTCGACGAGAATGCAGCAGTCATCCTCAAGAACGATGGCGAGCCGCGCGGAACCCGTATCTTCGGGCCCGTGGGACGCGAATTGCGTGACAAGAAGTTCATGAAGATCGTCTCCCTGGCACCGGAGGTGTTGTGAGCATGGCGAACAAGCTCAAGATCAAGAAGGGCGACCTCGTCCAGGTGATCGCCGGCGCCCGTCAGTCACGTGGTGGCGACCGTGGGAAGCAGGGCAAGGTCCTTGCCGTCTACCCCGACCGCAATCGCGTCCTCGTTGAGGGCGTCAACCGCGTGATCAAGCACAAGAAGGCTACGCAGACTCAGGCCGGCGGCTCCGCCGGCGGCCGTGAGACCCACGAAGCCCCCATCCACGTGTCCAACGTGGCGCTCGTTGATCCCAAGGACAACAAGCCCACCCGCGTCGGATACCGCGAGGAGACCGTGGAACGCGATGGTCGCACCAAGACCATCCGGGTCCGCTACTCGCGTCGTACCGGGGAGGAGATCTGATGACGGAGACAACCACCAACCGTCCAGCGCCACGCCTCAAGCAGCTCTACCGCGAAGAGATCGTGGCCAAGCTGCAGGACGAGTTCAACTATGCCAACCCGATGCAGGTTCCCGGACTGACCAAGGTCGTCGTGAACATGGGTGTGGGTGACGCAGCACGCGATTCGAAGCTGATCGAAGGCGCAATCAACGATCTGACTCTGATCACCGGTCAGAAGCCGATCGTGACCCGCGCACGGAAGTCCATCGCCCAGTTCAAGCTGCGCGAAGGTCAGCCCATCGGAGCCCACGTCACCATGCGCGGCGCTCGGATGTGGGAGTTCGTTGACCGTGTCATCACTCTGGCTCTTCCGCGTATCCGCGACTTCCGCGGACTCTCGGATCGTCAGTTCGACGGGAACGGTAACTACACCTTCGGTCTCACGGAGCAGTCCATGTTCCACGAGATCGACCAGGACCGGATCGACCGCGTCCGAGGTATGGATATCACCGTTGTGACCACAGCGAAGACCGACGACGAGGGACGTGCACTGCTGCGTCACCTCGGGTTCCCGTTCAAGACAAACTAATCGCTACGTCGCAGGTCCAAGCACAGATTGTGGGCGGAAACCGTGACGAGGAAGGGCTAGAGCCCAAATGACAATGACTGATCCAGTCGCAGACATGTTGACACGTCTGCGGAACGCCAACTCGGCTTACCACGAGGACGTCAGCATGCCGTTCTCGAAGCTGAAATCCAACATCGCCGAGATCCTCAAGACCGAAGGCTACATCACCGGCTGGAGCGTCGAAGACGCTCAGGTCGGGAAGACCCTTCGCCTGGACCTCAAGTTCGGTCCCAACCGTGAGCGTTCGATCGCCGGCCTGCGCCGTGTGTCGAAGCCAGGTCTGCGCGTTTACGCGAAGTCGACCAACCTGCCCAAGGTCCTCGGTGGACTCGGCATCGCCATCCTGTCGACGTCGTCAGGTCTCCTGACCGACCGCCAGGCCGCCAAGAAGGGTGTGGGTGGGGAAGTCCTCGCCTACGTCTGGTAAGGAAGGAGAGAAGACATGTCACGTATTGGCAAGAACCCGATCTCCGTTCCCAGTGGCGTAGAGGTCAAGATCGACGGCCAGGACGTCGCGGTCAAGGGACCCAAGGGAGAACTGTCCGTCACCATCGCCGAGCCGATCACCGTATCGCTCGACGACAGTGTCGTGACCGTGACCCGTCCGAACGACGAGCGGGAATCCCGTTCGCTGCACGGGCTGTCCCGCACCCTGATCAACAACATGGTCATCGGTGTGACCGAGGGCTACTCGAAGGGCCTCGAGATCGTCGGCACCGGTTACCGTGTCCAGGCCAAGGGATCGAACCTCGAGTTCGCCCTCGGCTACAGCCACCCGATCACCGTCGAGGCGCCTGAGGGAATCTCCTTCACCGTCGACGGGCAGACCAAGCTGGCTGTCCACGGCATCGACAAGCAGCTGGTCGGCGAGACCGCCGCCAACATCCGGAAGCTGCGCAAGCCTGAGCCCTACAAGGGCAAGGGTGTGCGCTACGCCGGCGAAAATGTCCGTCGCAAGGTCGGAAAGGCTGGTAAGTAGAGATGGCCTTTGGCAAGAAGGAAAGCTACGGCAAGGGCAGGGCTGCGGCCCGCAAGCGTCGTCACGTTCGTCTGCGCAAGCATGTCAGCGGTACGGCGGAACGCCCTCGTCTCTCAGTGACTCGTTCCACGCGCCACGTCTTTGTCCAGGTCATCGACGACACCGTCGGCAAGACCTTGGCATCGGCCTCCACCATGGAAGCCGACCTGCGCGCACTCGAGGCAGACAAGACCAGCAAGGCCCGCAAGGTCGGCGAGCTGGTCGCTCAGCGCGCCAAGGAAGCCGGCGTGGAATCCGTCGTCTTCGACCGAGGCGGCAACGCCTACCACGGTCGCGTGCAGGCGATCGCCGAAGGTGCCCGTGAAGGAGGATTGGCCCTATGAGCACTGAAGAGAACAAAGAGCAGCAGGCACCTGCTGCCGAGACCCGCAACGACAACAGCGGTGACCGCGGAGGCCGCGGTCGCGGTGACGGTCGCGGCCAGGGCGGTCAGGGCGGCCAGGGCCGTGGACGTGGCGATGGCCGCGGACGCGGTGGTCGCGGTGACCGCGAGGAGAAGAGCCAGTTCATCGAGCACGTCGTCACGATCAACCGCGTGTCGAAGGTGGTCAAGGGTGGACGTCGGTTCTCCTTCACCGCTCTCGTCGTGGTCGGTGACGGCGACGGCATGGTCGGCATGGGCTACGGCAAGGCGAAGGAAGTTCCTGCCGCCATCGCCAAGGGTGTCGAGGAGGCGAAGAAGAACTTCTTCCGCGTTCCCCGCATCCAGAAGACCATTCCGCACCCGGTTCAGGGTGAAGCCGCGGCAGGCGTCGTCCTGCTCCGTCCGGCTGCCCCCGGTACCGGTGTGATCGCCGGTGGTCCCGTGCGTGCAGTCCTCGACTGCGCCGGCGTCCAGGACATCCTGTCCAAGTCGCTGGGATCCTCGAACGCAATCAACATCGTCCACGCTGCGATCAAGGCTCTGCAGAGCCTCGAGCGCCCCGAGGAAGTCGCGGCTCGCCGTGGACTGCCCGTGGACGAGGTCGCTCCTCACGCTCTCCTGCGTGCGGCTGCTGAAAGCGGGGCGAAGGCCTGATGGCAAAGCTCAAGATAACCCAGCGGAAATCCGACATCGGCGGCAAGCAGAACCAGCGGGACTCGCTGCGTTCGCTCGGGCTGAAGCGGATCAACGATGTGGTGGTGCATGAAGATCGCCCGGAGATCCGGGGAATGATCAACGTCGTGCGTCACCTCGTGACTGTGGAAGAGGTGGATTGATATGTCGAACAACGACGCACTCAAGGTCCACGATCTCCGTCCTGCCCCCGGCGCCAAGACCGCCAAGACCCGTGTGGGTCGTGGTGAAGGCTCCAAGGGCAAGACCGCCGGCCGCGGAACCAAGGGCACCAGTGCCCGTTACCAGGTTCCGCACGGCTTCGAGGGTGGACAGACCCCGATGCACATGCGTCTGCCGAAGCTGCGTGGGTTCAAGAACCCCGCCAAGGTGACGTTCCAGGTTGTCAACCTCGACAAGCTGTCAGCCCTGTTCCCGGAAGGCGGTGACGTCACCGTCGCCGATCTGGTGGCCAAGGGTGCTGTGCGTCCGAAGCAGCCCGTGAAGGTTCTCGGCACCGGTGAGATCACCGTGGCCCTGAACATCACTGCGGACAAGTTCTCCGGCTCCGCGCTGGAGAAGATCAAGGCTGCAGGCGGCAACGCCACCGAAGCCTGATCCGCACGCCCCCTGGTCACAGGGGGAGTGAGGGACAGCATGAGGGGACGGTCACTTCGGTGGCCGTCCCTTCGTCGTCCCCGCATACCGCGGCACCGACCGTTTCGCAGGGGGCGACCATATCCTGGTAGTCTTTTGCAGGTATTTGTCTCATTCTCCTGGTCGTGAGAGCGACCCTGACTTTCATCCCCCACTGAGGAGGACGCTTGATCGGCGCAATTCGGAGGGCATTCAGAACGCCCGACCTGAGGAACAAACTCCTCTTCACCCTGGGGATCCTCGTCATCTTCAGGCTCGGTTCGTTCATCCCCACTCCGGGAATCGACTATTCCCAGGTCCAGGAGTGCGTCGCGTCCCCGCAATTGAACTCCGGTGGCTTCGCGATGATCAACCTGTTCAGCGGCGGTGCGCTGCTGCAGCTGTCGATCTTCGCCCTGGGCATCATGCCCTACATCACTGCCAGCATCATCGTGCAGCTGCTGCGCGTGGTCATCCCGCGCTTCGAGGCACTCCACAAGGAAGGCGCCTCGGGGCAGGCCAAACTCACGCAGTACACCCGGTACCTGACCATCGGCCTGGCGATCCTCAACTCCACGACGCTGATCGCCACAGTGCGCTCCGGTGCCCTGTTCGGCAACGTCGAGGGCTGCACCGATCTGATCACCAACGACACCTGGTGGGGGATCACCATCATGGTGCTCACCCTGACCGCCGGCACCGGCCTGATCATGTGGCTGGGCGAGCAGATCACCGAGCACGGCGTCGGCAACGGCATGTCGCTGCTCATCTTCATCTCCGTGGCTGCAGCGTTCCCATCCTCGCTGGGCGCGATCTTCCGCGAGCAGGGTCCGGACATCTTCCTCCTCGTCCTCGCCGTCGGACTCGTCCTTGTCGCACTCGTCGTCTTCGTCGAGCAGTCGCAGCGCCGGATTCCAGTCCAATACGCCAAGCGCATGGTCGGCCGCCGGATGTTCGGCGGGACCTCGACCTACATCCCGATCAAGGTCAACATGGCCGGCGTGATCCCCGTGATCTTCGCCTCATCGGTCCTCTACCTGCCGAGCCTCATCGCCCAGTTCTTCGATCCGCAGACGAAGTGGGTCGAATGGATCAACACCTACTTCACCCGCGGCGATCATCCGATCTACATCACGATCTACGCCCTGCTGACGATCTTCTTCGCCTACTTCTACGTCGCGATCACCTTCAACCCGGAGGAGGTCGCGGACAACATGAAGAAGTACGGCGGCTTCATCCCCGGCATCCGCGCCGGCCGCCCCACCGCTGACTACCTGAGCTATGTACTCAGCCGCATCAACTTCCCGGGCTCGCTCTACCTGGCTTTCGTCGCTCTGATCCCGCTGATCGCACTGATCCTCATCAACGCGAATCAGAACTTCCCCTTCGGCGGCACCTCGCTGCTGATCGTGGTGGGAGTCGGTCTCGAGACCGTCAAGCAGATCGACGCGCAGATGCAGCAGCGCCACTACGAAGGTCTGCTGCGCTGATCAGCCGCGGACACCCAACGGAAGGACACTCATGAGTTCACGCATCATCCTGATCGGCCCGCCCGGCGCCGGTAAAGGCACCCAGGCGGCTCGGCTCGCCGAGGCCCTGAGCATCCCGGCCATCTCGACGGGAGACATCTTCCGAGCCAACGTCAAGGGTGAGACAGAACTCGGACAGCTCGCCAAGCGCTACATGGACGCCGGCGAATACGTTCCCGACGAGGTGACCAACAAGATGGTCGCCGATCGATTGGCCCAGGACGACGCTGCGGACGGCTTCCTCCTCGACGGCTACCCGCGCACGACCGCGCAGGTGACTGAGCTCGACCGGATTCTCGCCGAGCAGGGCGTGGAGATCGAGCACGTCGTCGAGCTCACCGCCGACACCGACGAGGTCGTCGCCCGGCTGCTCGCCCGCGCGCAGAAGGAAGGCCGCAGCGATGACAACGAGGACGTCATCCGCCATCGCCTCGACGTCTACGCCGAGCAGACGCAGCCGCTGACGGCCGTCTACCGCGAGCGCGGACTGCTGCGCCAGGTCGACGGCCTCGGTGAGGTCTCCGCGATCACCGACCGCATCCTCGACGTCATTCGATGATCTTCGGTCCCAGGATCGAACTGAAGAGCCCCGCACAGCTGCGCTCCATGCGCAGAGCGGGGCTCGTCACGCGAGCGGCCCTCGATGCCGCCCGCCGGGCCGCCGTTCCCGGAGCCACCACCGCGGAGGTGGACGCCGCCGCTGAAGCCGTCATCTCCGAGGCGGGCGCTCGGTCGAACTTCAAGGGCTACCAGGGGTTCCCCGCCGTGCTGTGCATCTCTGTCAACGAGGAGATCGTGCACGGGATCCCGGGTTCGCGGGTGCTCGAGCCCGGAGACCTCGTCTCGATCGACGGGGGAGCCATCGTCGATGGCTTCCACGGGGACTCTGCCTTCACGATGATCGTCGGCGGCGAGAACTGCGGCAGCGCTGTCGATCGGGCGCTGTCCCAGGCCACTGAGGCCGCCATGTGGGCCGGCATCGCCGCCTTCGCCACGGGCACCCGAGTGTCCGACATCGGTGACGCCATCGACGACCACGTGAGTGAGCACGCTCCCGACTTCGGACTCGTGGAGGAATTCACGGGTCACGGGATCGGCTCGTCGATGCACATGGCGCCCGAGGTGCTCAACTACCGGGCGAAATCCAACGGACCGCGGATCAAACCGGGGATGTGCCTCGCGATCGAGCCCATGCTCACTGCAGGATCGCCGGAGAGCAGGACTCTCGGCGACGACTGGACCGTCGTCACCGCCGACGGTTCGCGCGCCAGTCATTGGGAGCACAGCGTCGCTCGCCACGAGGGCGGGGTCTGGGTGCTCACTGCCGAGGACGGGGGAGCGGCCGGGCTCGCGCCCTTCGGGATCGTCCCGGTTCCCGTCGACTGACACGGTCGCCGGAGCAGACTGAGCGGATCAGCTCGATCGAGCTGATCCGCTCAGGTGTCTCAGGGGGCAGTCTCAGGAGGCGACGGCAGCGCCGATGCGCTCCACCGCTTGCTTGAGCAGAGGACGGGGAAGGGCGAAGTTGAGGCGGATGTGTCCCTGCCCGACCTCGCCGCACAGCCGCCCCTCGGTGATCGCGACCTTCGCGTGCGCGGTGAAGTGCCCGGCCAGGTCGGATTCGATGCCGTAGCCGCGCAGGTCCAGCCAGGCCAGGTACGTGCCCTCGGGCGCGATGTAGGAGGCCCTGGGAAGATGGTCGGCTATGAGGTCCGAGAGCAGTTCCCGATTTCCCCTCAGGTAGTCGGTGATCTCCGCCAGCCAGTCCCCGCCCTTCGTGTAGGCCGCGGTCGTGGCGAGGATGCCGGGATTCGACGCGGCGCCGGAGACGAATCCGCCCATCCGCTTCCACACCGCTCGGTCGTCGTCGTTGGTCAGGATCAGCTGTGCGCACTTGAGCCCGGGGATGTTGAACGCCTTCGACGCCGCCGTCGCCGTCACCGTGTGCGACGCCGTGACGTCTGTGAGGGAGGCGTAGGGCCTGTGTCGGGCAGGGGAGTAGACGAGCGGAGCATGGATCTCATCGGAGAAGACCCGCGCTCGGTTGCGGTCGACCACCTCGGCGATGGAGAGCAGCTCCTGTTCGGTGTAGACCTTGCCGATCGGGTTGTGCGGATTGCACAGGACGAAGACAGCCCCGGGCGTCAGCGCGGCGTCGATGGCGTCGAGGTCGAGCGCCCAGACGTCCTCCTGCCGCTTCATCGGCACCTGGATGAGTTCGCGGCCGACGACCCGGGCGACGTCGAAGAACGGCATGTAGGCCGGCGTGGGGAGGACGATGGGGGTGTCGGCCGGGGTGAGGAACTGGAGGACCCCGATGAAGCCGGCGAGCACATCGCTGGCGAGCTCCACGGTCTCGCTCGGGAACTGCCAGCCGTAGCAGTCGGCGTAGAAGTCGGCGGTCGCCTGTCTGAGGTCGGCGACAGTGCCGTAGGGGGCATAGCCGTAGAGGTCGCGCTCGTCGAGCTCGCGCAGCGCATCCCGCACGACTGGGGCGACCCCGAAGTCCATCTCCGCGATGAACGCCCCGAGGCTGCCGGGGAAGCTCGACCATTTGCGGCCGCCCTTGGCCACCAATGAGCTCTCCGTGATCGAATCCAACTGGTGCATCGTGATCCCTCGTCCTTCAGCGTTCGCAGTGTTCTCATGAATCCTGTCCACGTTTCACGCTAGCAGTCGCGGGCCGTCCGGCGGCAGGCTTCGCGACTCGAGATGTCACCGTGACGGGTTCCGGGAGTGCGGCCGGCAGCAAGGCGGCTGTGAGACGATGGGGGAGCGTGACAAACGGACAGGGGAAAGGGCGAGAATGCCGCGGGTGAGCAGGGCAGAAGCGACGAGTTCGGCCTTTCGTCGCAATCAGTGGGCGCTGAGCCTCGCACAACTGTTCTCCGGCATCGGAATCGCCACCGGCTTCGCCGTCGGCGGGATCCTCGCCGAACGTCTGACCGGGCGCACCGAACTCGCCGGTTTCGCGCAGACGGCCTCCATCCTCGGTGCCGGGATCCTCGCCGTGCCCCTGGCCCGGCTGGCCGTGCGACGTTCGCGTCGCTTGGCGCTCAGCTGCGGCTACGGCCTGGCCCTGGCCGGAGCGCTGCTCATCGTCGGCGCCGTGATCATCGGAATCGACATCCTCTTCTTCGTCGGGATGGGCTGCTTCGGAGCAGCCACCGCCTCCGGGCTGCAGAGCCGCTATGCCGCCACCGACTCCGCCCCGGAGCACCTCAGGGGCTCGGCCATGTCGGTGGTCGTGTGGGCGACGACGATCGGATCGGTGCTGGGGCCCAATCTCTCCGAGCCGGGGGCCCGGCTGGGACGGGCACTGGGAATCGACCCGCTGTCGGGGCCCTTCATCATCTCGACCGTCGTCTTCGCCCTCGCCGTCGTCAGCGTCCTGTGCATGAAGACGCTGACCGCCGTGCCTCACGGCAGCGCCGAGGCTCAGGCGAGCGGCGCGACCCCGGCACGCACTGCTCGCCGAGGCGGGACCTGGGCCGCCATCCGCCGGTCCCCGGGCGCTCTCAAGGGGCTGCTGTCGGTGGTCACCGGTCACATGATCATGGTCTCGACGATGGTGATGACACCGCTGCACATGGACCACCACGGTCTCGGTCTCGAACTGATCGGCATCACAATCGGAGGGCACATCCTCGGCATGTACGGCCTGTCCCCCGTCTTCGGTCTGCTCACGGACAAGTACTCCGCGTCGGCGGTGATCGGCCTCGGGCAGGGCCTGTTCGCGATCGCGCTGGTCCTCGGGTTCATCGACGCGCTGGGGGAGTCGTCCTTCCTCCGACTCTCGATCTCGCTGTTCGTACTCGGCCTGGGGTGGTCGGCGTGCCTCATCGCCGGATCCACCCTGCTGACGACGGAGATCGACGACGAGCACCGGGTCCCCGTTCAGGGTGTGTCCGATGCGGGGATGAACTTGGGCGCGGCCGCTCTTGCGGCTCTCGCCGGACCGCTGCTCGCCCTCGGCGGGTTCGCCTGGATCACGGTGATGGGCTTCCTCGTGCTCGCCGTCGCGGTGCTCGTCGGGGTGCGGGCGCGACGTCAGTCACGTCACACCGCCGACACCGCTGAAATGTGGAATGATCAACGCCCATAGTGTAGGGTTGATGATTGGTCTGTTCTCACTCAACTCACCCTTTTTCGGTTATGGGCGGCATCTGTCATCCATGGCCGTCCATGTGGTGTGAAGAACCAATCCGCGTGATCGGGAGAACAGGAGTCGCCGACATTGAGTCGGGGATACACGATTACGTCGAACGCGAAGGTTTCGCGGGAATACGAGGTTAGCGAACGATATGGCCAAAAAAGAAGGGGTCATTGAGATCGAAGGCACCGTTGTCGAGGCACTCCCGAACGCATCGTTCAGGGTTGAGCTGAGCAATGGTCACAAGGTGCTGGCTCATATCTCAGGGAAGATGCGGCAGCACTACATCCGAATACTGCCCGAGGACCGTGTCGTGGTGGAGCTGTCTCCCTACGACCTGTCGCGTGGACGGATCGTTTACCGCTACAAGTAAGGATCTTCGATCATTCGAGCCGCCCTTGTCAGAGGTGCAGGCCGGAAGAAGGAATAACGATGAAGGTTAAGCCCAGCGTCAAGAAGATCTGCGAGAACTGCCAGATCACCCGCCGTCACGGTCGGGTCATCGTGATCTGCTCCAACCCGCGCCACAAACAGCGTCAGGGTTGAGCACAGCTTCGAGCAGAACGAAGCGCCTGCGAAGGGCTATGCCCCCTTCGGGTGCTGCAGCACCACACCCGCGCAGACCTCGCCCCCTGGTTTGAGCCGCTTGCGGCTTGAAGCAGGACGATACCTTCGGTCGGGGGCCGAGGACCTTGGGAACCCAAGGACAGGTCTGCATCAGCACCTCCGTAACAACAACAGGAGTTAGTACCTATGGCACGACTTGCCGGAGTCGACATTCCGCGTGAAAAGCGCGTGGAAGTCGCCTTGACATACATCTATGGTGTGGGCCGCACGCGTGCGCGCCAGACCCTGACGGAAACCGGGATCAACCCTGATACTCGGGTGAAGGACTTGAGCGACGCAGAGCTCGTCCAGCTGCGTGACTACATCGAGGGCACATTCCAGGTTGAGGGTGACCTCCGTCGTGAGGTGGCCGCCGATATTCGCCGCAAGGTTGAGATCGGAAGCTACGAAGGCCTGCGCCACCGCCGCGGACTGCCGGTTCGCGGACAGCGGACCAAGACGAATGCGCGTACCCGCAAGGGACCGAAGCGCACCGTGGCCGGTAAGAAGAAGTAACATGCTCACCCGGTTGACTCGCATCAGCCACCTCGATCAGGAGTAAAATCAATGCCTCCCAAGTCACGCGCCGCAACAGCGCGTAAGCCTCGTCGCAAGGACAAGAAGAACATTGTCGCTGGCCAGGCCCACATCAAATCCACCTTCAACAACACCATCGTGTCGATCACGGATCCTTCCGGTGCTGTGATCTCCTGGGCGTCCTCCGGTGAGGTCGGCTTCAAGGGTTCGCGTAAGTCGACCCCGTACGCCGCACAGATGGCTGCGGAGTCCGCTGCCCGCCGGGCCCAGGAGCACGGCCTGAAGAAGGTCGACGTCTTCGTCAAGGGACCGGGCTCGGGCCGCGAAACCGCGATCCGCTCCCTGCAGGCCGCCGGCCTGGAGCTGGGCACCATCCAGGATGTCACCCCGGTTCCGTTCAACGGCTGCCGTCCTCCCAAGCGCCGCCGCGGCTGACCCTTTCCGTGTGATCTGCACCGCCGGGGCGGCATCAGCCGTGCCCGGGTTGCAGAGCGGATTCTACGAATACCCGAACCGTTCATCATGGCCCCAGGGGTCATGACGTGCAGTGCGAACGTCATATAGCGGATGTTCGCTGAAAGGAAGCCCACGTGCTCATAGCACAGCGCCCAACGCTCACGGAAGAAGTCGTCTCCGACAACCGCTCACGGTTCGCCATCGAACCGCTGGAGCCAGGATTCGGCTACACCCTCGGCAACTCTCTTCGTCGCACCTTGCTGTCGTCGATTCCAGGTGCCGCCGTCACGTCCATCCGGATCGACGGCGTGCTCCACGAGTTCAGCACCGTCCCGGGAGTCAAGGAGGATGTCACTGAGTTCATCCTCAACCTGAAGTCCCTGGTCGTCTCCTCGGAGTTCGATGAACCAGTCGTTGCCTACTTGCGTAAGCAGGGACCAGGCACCGTGACCGCTGCCGATGTCTCGGCTCCGGCCGGAGTCGAGATCCACAACCCGGATCTGCACATCGCCACGCTCAACGGCGAAGGCCGGCTGGACATGGAACTGACCATCGAACGTGGACGCGGCTACGTCTCCAGCGCTCAGAACAAGAACGCGGATGCAGAGATCGGCCGGATCCCGGTCGACTCGATCTACTCCCCGGTTCTCAAGGTCACCTACAAGGTCGAAGCCACTCGTGTGGAACAGCGCACCGACTTCGACCGTCTGGTGCTCGACGTCGAAACCAAGCCATCGATGAGCCCCCGTGATGCGATCGCATCCGCGGGTAAGACCTTGGTCGAGCTCTTCGGCCTGGCGCGGGAACTCAACGTCGAAGCAGAGGGCATCGAGATCGGTCCTTCGCCGGTTGACGCGGCTCTGGCCGCCGATCTGGCGCTGGCCATCGAGGATCTTGATCTGACCGTGCGCTCCTACAACTGCCTCAAGCGTGAGGGCATCCACACTGTCGGAGAGCTCGTTGCTCGCAGCGAAGCCGACCTGATGGATATCCGCAACTTTGGTTCGAAGTCGATCGACGAAGTGAAGGCCAAGCTCAATGAGCTGGGCCTGAGCCTCAAGGACAGCCCCGCCGGATTCGAATCCGGTCTCGTTGAAGAGGACCAGTCCTACGTCGAAGACGAACAGTACTGATCAAGACCTAGGAGTATCTCACTATGCCAACCCCAACCAAGGGTCCCCGCCTCGGCGGTTCGCCCACTCACGAGCGCTTGATGCTCAACAACATGGCTGCCCAGTTGTTCGAGCACAAGCAGATCACCACGACCGTGACCAAGGCCAAGCGCCTGCGTCCGGTGGCGGAACGCCTCATCACCGCTGCGAAGAAGGGCGACCTCGCCGCCCGTCGTCGTGTGCTCGGCCAGATCGGCGACAAGTCGATCGTGCACGAGCTCTTCACCTCGATCGCCGAGACCATGGCCGAGCGTCCTGGCGGATACACCCGTATCACCAAGATCGGTCCCCGTTCCGGTGACAACGCGCCGATGGCCGTCATCGAACTGGTCCTCGAGCCCTACTCGCCGAAGCAGGCCACCGTGAAGGAAGCGGAGCAGGTCACCGAGACCGCCGCTGCCGAAAGCGCTGCTGCCGACGATTCTGCTGCTGACACCGCTGCAGACGCAGAGAACACCGAGGATCCTGCTGCAGATGCATCGACCGAAGCGTCGAACGACGAAGCTGCAGACGAGACCAAGTAAGGTCCACACGCTGCCGTGAGTCCGGGAACGGGCTCGATGGTGGCGAGACACTTCAGGCGGGCACCCACTGGGTGCCCGCCTGAAGTGCGTCTGGAGGTGGAGGCAGAGGGAGCCCAGCTCTGCCCGCCTGCGTCTCCTTCTGCTCACATGTGCGGCCGAGGGGCACAGGCGTTCCCCGGGGCCCAGCCCTCTCCTGCCTGCTTCCCTGGTAAGGCGCCGAGCGGACCAGGTGCTGCCGAGAGCACCACTTCCCACCGGCGGCTGCACCGGGCGGACCGACAAACTTCGAGCGACCCAGCTATGAGGGGGCCGCTCAGTTCGAACCGGTACTCTCGACGCCCGAGACGCTGCCGCGAGAAGCACTCAGCGGCAGAGCGTCCCAAGACTGGGAGGTTCTGCCGCTGAGTTGTGCGTCGGGTCCTTTCCGGCCCGGGAGCGTTCAGTTCACTGGTGGGAGTTCAGATCACCGAAAGCGCTCGTGTCTCGTTCAAGCCTCACTCATTTGACCTTCGAGAGCTCGACGGATTCGTCGAATTCGAGGTCTGCTTCGGCATCGTGCTTGTACGTCAGCTTGCTGACGACGACCGCCACGAGCAGGTTGACGGCGAAGCCGGGGATGATCTCGTAGATGGCCTCCGTCAGCGGAGTGCCGACCTGACCCCAGACGAAGGCGACGACGGCACCTGATGCCAGTCCGGCCAGAGCACCCCAGCTGGAGAGCTTCTTCCAGAACAGGGTGAGCAGGACGATCGGTCCGAAGGACGCGCCGAATCCCGCCCAGGCGAAGGCCACGAGCTCGAGGATGCTGTTCGAGGGGGAGAGCGCGAGCAGGACGGCGACGACGGCGACGACAAGGACGCCGAGGCGACCGAGCAGCACATATGTCTTGTCCGCAAGCGTCCGCTCCGAACCTGCACGCTCTGCGACGATCTTGTAGAGATCCTCGATGAGGGCGGACGAGCACACGACGAGCTGTGAGGAGATCGTCGACATGATGGCTGCCAGCACGGCGGCCAGGACGAGTCCCGCGATGAATGGGTGGAACATGATCTGTGCCAGGTCGAGGAACACCGTCTCGGGGTCCGTCGGCTTCATATCGGCATGCTGAGAGAAGTAGGAGATGCCGACGATCGCGGTGGCGATGGCGCCGAGCGCAGAGATCGCCATCCAGCCGACGCCGATGCGTCGTGCCACCGTCGCATCCGCCGGAGTCCGCAGAGCCATGAATCGCACGATGATATGCGGCTGCCCGAAGTAGCCCAAGCCCCATGCCAGGGCGGAGATGACAGCCAGATAGGTGCCGCCGGCCCAGAAGGGCCCGCTGCCGAAGAGGCTGAGCAGACCCGGATCGATTTCCCGGACGTTGGAGATGACCTCGCTCGGACCGCCGGCGTTGACGACGGCGACAACGGGAACTGCGATGAGGGCGGCGAACATGAGCAGTCCCTGGGCCACATCGGTGAGAGTGGCGCCGAGGAATCCGCCGAACAGTGTGTAGAGCATCGTGATTCCGGCGACGATGAGCATTCCCGCGAGGTAGTTGAGCCCGAAGCTCGACTCGAAGAACTTGCCTGCAGCGACCATTCCGGACGACACGTAGAAGGTGAAGAACACCAGAATGATGACACCGCAGACGATGCGCAGCAGGCGACTGCGGTCCTTGAGCCGCTGTTCGAAGAAGCTCGGGATCGTGATCGAATCACCGGCCCGCTCCGTGAACGCGCGCAGACGTGGGGCGACGAACTTCCAGTTGACCCAGGCTCCGGCAGTCAGACCGATGGCGATCCAGGCTTCGACCAGACCGGAGAGGTAGATCGCTCCGGGGAGACCCATGAGCAGCCATCCGGACATATCAGAAGCACCGGCGCTGAGCGCGGCGACGCTGGGACGCAGACCGCGCCCGGCCAGCATGTAGTCGTCGAGGCTGTTCCTCGTCTTGCGGTAGGCGAACCAGCCGATGGCGAGCATGCCTGTGAAGTACAGGACGATGGCAATTGTTCGGAAAGTTGGTTCCGTCATTTTGACTCTGTTTCTCTAGACAGCATCCGCGAGCTTACCGCACATGGAGACGAGGATGTGAAACAGCTGACACCTGCCTGTGCGCGCTAAAGCTGTCTCTGCAGGTGAGATGGGCGAGACAGGATGAGTCAAATCGGTGGCGTCGCTGAGGTGCTCGAGTCCGCCGGTCACTGTCGATCGTGACGAGGGGGTTGTGGGTTTCCTGGGCTCTGGCCCGGGAAGTGCTGGAGAAGAAGAGTGGACTATAGGTGTGTTGGTGTCAGTAAAAGGCGACGACATCTGTAGGCTCGTTTGGAAAATCGGGTCTTCCCCAGCGATGTACAGGAGATTGTGACATGTTCACGACGCTTCTCGCTCCGGTTCGCGGAACCGTGGCCTCAAGGTTGAGCGTGCGGCAGAAGCTGCTGGTGTCGAAACTTCGGCACGGTGAGTTGGACTGGCAGGAGTATGCGAAGCAGTCGGTCGTGGCCTTGCCGGGCAGGGCGAAGTTCGAGTGCGAACCCGCCGACTCCATTCATGTCTCCCAGTCCGCGACGGAGGAGAACCTCCGAAGAATCCGGCAGAAGCTGTCGGATGCCGGAATCGAATTCGTTGAGCTTCCCCGTCGAGGATTGGACTGCCCGCTTCTGGTGGTCCCTCGATCGAGAATGCGCACGACGTTGAGCGCACTCGATCGACTGCCTGCGGCTCGTGGATGGGAACGATCGTTCGAAGACACACGATTGGGACGGATCTCTGAGCGCCAGGCGGCGAGGAAATTCGACGAGATCGCCAGGGTTCGCTGCCGGCGCCGTGTCGATGCTCCGAACGGACGCGAACTGAGCTCGCCTTGCGAGGACATCATCGTCGAGTTCTGGGACCACCTCGGGCCGCGCGAGCAGCGCGTGGACGGGTCCACGCATGTCTCCGGCACGCTTCACCGTCGGGTGCGGAACCCTCGGATCCTCGTCGAGTACCTCACTCCTGGCATGTGGGACGACGCTGTCAGGAACCGCGATCGGAAGGTCGAGTTCGAGGCCCCGGACATCTACTCGGTGCGAGGCCCCGTCGACGTCGTCTACACCTGGGTGGACGGGTCGGACGTCGCGTGGAAGAAGCGGCAGCTGAGCGCCCGCGGAATGACCGATGAAGCTCAGCTCAACGCCACCGCACTCTCCGCATCGCGGTTCACCAACCGCAACGAACTCATGTACTCACTGCGCTCTCTGGAGTCGTACGCGAGCTGGGTCAACCACGTCTTCATCGTCACCGATCAGCAGGTTCCCGAGTGGCTGGACACCAGCAATCCCAAGGTCACCATCGTCGATCATCGCGAAATCTTCCGAGATCCGACCCATCTTCCGGTGTTCAACTCCCATGCGATCGAGTCGCAGCTCCATCACATCGAGGGGCTGAGCGAACACTACCTGTACATGAACGACGATCTCTTCTTCATGCGGCCGACGTCTCCGGAGCTGTTCTTCACCGGCAACGGCATGTCGAAGTTCTTCCCTTCGACAGCGCCTCTCGATGTCGCTGAACCGTCGGCGAGGGATCTGCCCGTGCTGTCCGCGGCGAAGCACGGTCGCGAGTTCATCCTCACCACACATGGGAGGACCGTCTCCCATAAGTTCAAGCACACGCCGCATCCGCAGCTGAGGTCCGTGCTCAGCGAGATGGAGCGGAACAACCCCGAACTGTTCGACGCAGTGTCCGCGTCGAAGTTCCGCCACCCCGATGACTACTCGATCGCTTCCAGCCTCTACCACTTCCACGCCTATGCAGAGGGCAGGGCGATCGACGCCGGCATCAGGTACGCCTATATGGACATTGCCCGGCAGGATGCCGCGCTCTATCTCCATCGCCTTGCCCGGCGCAGGGACCTCGACGTCCTGTGTCTCAACGACACGGACTTCGGCAACGGTGATCCGGAAGCACTCACGGCTCAGCTCACGGAATTCCTCGAGGACCGCTTCCCGTTCCCCAGTTCGTTCGAGAAGAACTGAACTCCGACCTTTCGCAGCAAAGGAATGACATGTCCCGATTCACTCTGATCTCAGCGATCTACAACGTCGCGAGATACCTGCCGGACTTCCTCGAGTCTCTCGACGAACAGGATTTCGATCACTCGCAAGTGCAGGTGGTCCTCGTTGACGACGGATCAACTGATGAGTCGGGCGATCTCATCGCCAATTGGGCGACGGACTACGAGGTGACGGTCGTCCGCCAATCCAATGCCGGCCAGGGCGCCGCGAGGAACGCAGGACTCGACGTCGCGACCGGGGAATGGGTGAGCTTTCCCGATCCCGATGACATACTCGACCCGCAGTACCTCGGCCGTGTGCACTCGTCGCTCAAGGAAAACCCAGGCGCGGTGATGGTGGGGACTCACCTTTTTGATTTCTGGGAGGCCAAAGGTGAGGTCGGGGATTCTCATCCTCTCAAGTTCCGTTTCAGCGGAGGAACGCAGATGGTCGATCTCGACCGCTTTCCGCGAAACATTCAGATGAGTGCTTCCACCGCCTTCTTTCGTCGGGACTCGATCGAGAAGGTCCGATTTGATCCTCGGATCCGTCCCGTGTTCGAAGACGCTCATTTCGTTCAGTTGTATCTGTTGGCGCAGAGATCCAGACTTGTCATTTTTGCTGCGGATGCTCGATATTTGTACCGACGGCGAGAAGACGGTACTTCTACTCTGCAGACCAGTGGCACGACTCCGGCTCGTTACACGGATGTTTTGGAATTCGGTCTGCTTGATCTGTTCCAGAGTGCCGCTGAAGATGGCGAGGTGCCCAAGTGGCTCCAGTATGCCGTACTTTATGATCTGTTCTGGGTACTGCGGAGTGAAGATTCGCTCTCACCGAAGACAGGGGCATTGGCATCGTCGATTGCTGACAGGTTTGTTCAACTGTTGTGCTCTATTCGCTCGCTCCTCAGCGAAGAGGCCATACGTACGTTCGACATCATTCAAGTCTCTCCTGCGCAACGCGAAGTCATGCTCTTCGGCGTTCTGAAACTCGACTGGCATTCTGAGCAGGTACTGGTATCAGGATTCGACAAGGCTCGAGAGCTCATGAAGCTCACTTACCGTTTTTCTGGTTCGAAGCCTCAGGAGACGCTGGCGTTCCGCGGTCTCGAAGCTAGCCCAATGCATGCCAAGACACGATCATTCAAATACTTGGGAAAGCCCTTGCTCAGGGAGAGATCACTGTGGGTCTCTTCCCGTGGTACCGTCGAAATCCGACTGGACGGCAAGCTGATGCCGCTGAGGTTCGGCGCTCCGGAGCGCGAACAATTCGCTGTTCGTCCTGCGGTTGTCTCCAAAAAGTTCGCCCGACCGGCGTCAGTTCAACGAAACCGTCCGCGTCGCCAGCGAACAACACTAGACGATCGGCTCACGACGATTCTCGCGAATTCACAACGGTTCCGAGATCGATTCGCTGGGGCCTGGATCTTCATGGATCGAGTGGCAGTCGGAAACGACAACGCCGAACATCTATTCAAATACACGCGCAAGCGTCATCCTCGTCGAAACGCATGGTTCGTGGTTGACCCAAACTCTGCAGATTGGTCAAGGCTGAAATCTGAGGGAGTTGATCGTCTCATTCCACATGGTTCAAGGCTGTGGAAGATCGCTTGTCTCAATGCGGAGAAATTCATCTCCTCTCACATCGACCTGAATGTGATCAGACCATTCACTTTGAGCAATGGTCACTTTCCTCGCTGGGACTATGTGTTTCTACAGCATGGAGTCACAAAGGACGACCTATCCCGTTGGTTGAATGGCAAAAACCCCTCATTGATACTCACCGCCACGGAGCCGGAGTATCGATCCATTGTCGGAGATGACAGCAGTTACAAGTTCAGTGGTCGGGAAGTCGAGCTTACTGGTTTCCCTAGGTTTGATCGTCTGGCTGAACTTGATGCGACCCTGGGCAACGAACCCAAGCAGTACGTCACAGTGTTCCCTACTTGGCGCAAAGGACTGGACTCGCTCAGGTCGGAGATGGTGGACAGACAGGAGGCGATCGGCGCTTTTCGCAGTTCCGATTTTGCGCGGAATTGGTCGGAGCTGCTCACTTCGCCGGAACTCCTGCGCATCGCTCGATCGAAGAACCTGCGGATCCGTTTCATGCCGCACCCCAACATCCAACCGTTCCTCGAATGCTTCGATCTGCCGAGCGAGGTAGAGGTTGTCAGCTACGCCGAGCAGAATATCCAAGAGGCGATTGTCGACTCGGAAGTCGTCATCACTGACTATTCGTCGATCGCCTTCGATGCGGCCTTCATCGACAGGTCGGTCCTCTACTACCAGTTCGACCAGGAGGAGGTCTTCGGCGGGGCGCACACGACCCTGCCCGGCTACTTCTCCTATGAGGACGACGGATTCGGGCCGGTGGCGGCCACGGGGGACGAGGCACTGACCGTCTTGGCAGAACTCGTCGCGGGGACGCACCCCGGCCTCGGCGAATATGCCGAACGGCGGAGGAGGACGTTCACTCTATCGCGCACAGAGAACTGCAAGCGGGCGTACCGGGCTATTCTCGCCACGATGCGA
>NZ_JAPSIB010000033.1 GCF_031179145.1 Brevibacterium sp. | reverse complement strand
GGCAGAACTCGTCGCGGGGACGCACCCCGGCCTCGGCGAATATGCCGAACGGCGGAGGAGGACGTTCACTCTATCGCGCACAGAGAACTGCAAGCGGGCGTACCGGGCTATTCTCGCCACGATGCGAAAGGTCTCGCCGACAGCGGGAACCACTTTGCACCCGACCCCTCAGGCGCAGCCGACCAGGTACCTCGATCTCTCACGACCCACCACCGCAGTCGACGCAGAGTGGGCGGCCGAATCATCTGTGGACAGCGGCCCCGAACTGTTCGTGGACGCGTCTGCACCGGACGCCGTACTGGCCACCAAGGAGGACGCAGCGTAGCGCAGTCAGGGTTCGGCCCTCGTCGTCGAGACGTGCGTTCGTCCTCGTGACCTGTCGCCGTCATGTCGGCTTGCGATGCGACCGCGGTACGGGAGTGCGCGAGCGGCCGACCGTGAAGGCGGCCACCGGCCGGGGACTGCGCTGCTTCGGCCCTGCCGACGCGGAGGAGGAAGTCGAGTCGGCCCGAGCGAGGAACTGGCGCAGACTCTGATTCGTCTCCGGGCAGTCCTTGAGCTCGGAGTGCACATCGACGCGCAGACCGAATCGGTCGAACAGCAGCCATGTCCGCAGCAGGTTCCGGCCCATGTCCAGTTCGCGCCTGGTCGAGCAGCGCGTTCCGGCAGTCTCCTCCGCCACCAGGATCACGTGATGGGGCCCTGGCAACCTGCGGTCGCCGCGGCGGTCCGCTGTCATCTCGGCATCCCCTCCGCGGTCGAATCGGCTCCCGACCTCAGCGGCCGAGAGTCGGCGGGCCGCGAGGATCTTGGCGACGACGCTGACAGGGAGCACGGCGCCGGCTGCGCCTGCTGCGATCAACCGGCGCAGCGCGGGGATGTTGAGCCGTGACCCGGGCAGCGCCAGGACCGGCGAGAGCCGCAGGCATTCGGCAGTCAGCCCGTCTTCGAAGTACCGTGGGTCCCGCTTGTCGAACCGGCACCAGTCCAGTGCCTCGGCGAAGATCCGCGGACGCGAGGTCGTCGCGATCGACGCTCGGCCGAGCAGAGTCCGCCACAGGGCGTCTGGCACGATGACGAGCCTGAGTCGGAGGTCAGAGAGCGCCTCGTTGATCTGTGCGAATGCGGTCGAGAAGGCCTCGTCGTCTCGCGCCAGTGGGCCCCGATCGACCTGCCGATGGTGGAGATCAGCGGTGGTGAAACGTGGCCAGGCACCGCCGTTGAGCAGTGCGCCGTCAGCGCTCGCCTGGAGGCGCAGTCGGATCTCCAGGTCGGGACCGCGCCCCTCGACGGAGTCGAGACCGACGTCAAGGCCCACCTCGGCGGCGGCGATCGAGAAGCTCTCGACCCAGCAGCCCATCGCGAGATGCAGGTCGAGGTGCTCGGGGTCGCCGGCAGGCAGGCAACGGGTCGGATCGACGGTGACGACCACCTCGGCGGGCTGAGGGTCCTCGTTGGCCTCCGCACCGACCTTGGCCTCCGCACCGACCTGGGCCGGCGCTCGGACGAGGCGTGGCACCCATGGCTGAGCATTGTGCGCAGAGGGAGAACGCGCAGCGTGCGCGAAGAGCTCCTTGATGTTCGCCGGATCCGCGCCGACCTTCGTCTCGAAGAAGGCGAGTTCGTGCAGAGGTCTGCCGCCGGAGGCGGCGAACACCTTCGCCGAGGCGGGATTGTCCTCGGCGATGAACGTGACCCGCAGCCTCCGGTAACCTCCGGCGACGAGCGCGGAGTTGAGCTCGCGGATCACCAGGGACAGGAATCCCTGTCCCTGGTGCTGCGGGGCGGTGCCCTGGATGATGAGGACAGCGTCGCGCAGCGCTCGCCGATGCAGCAGCAGATCGGTGACCGTGGCAGGCCCCATCCTTCCCTCGTGACGGCGCAGGACTGCGAGGGGATCGGGGATGACGAGGGCGAAGCAGCGCGGTGGGGCATCGTCGGGATCGTCGCGCCCGACGACGTCGACGACGAGATCGGGGTCCATCAGCGCCGGCAGGCCGGACATCTGCGCTTTCAGCTGTGCCGGCGAGATCTGCGTGTAATAGGGGAGCGCGGCGAAGGCCGCGTTGAGAGTGGGCAGGAGCCGATGGGCAAAGGCACCGACGCCGAGGCGGGTGACCGGTCGCCTCCGCAGTCCTCTGGCCTCCCACTCGCCGGGACTCGGCGCTGTCGCGCGCGCCGCGGGGATGTCGCCGACCCTGACCTCCCAGGTGTGTGCCCGGCCCCACGGAGCGAAACCTGAACGGAGGAATTCGTCGGCGAAGAACTCGGGGTTCCAGACGGTGTCGAAGAAGCCGGGATGCTGCGCACCGCCGGTGAGCAGGCCGCCGGTGACGTTGGGCAGGGGCGAGACCGGCCCGAACACCCGGTCGCAGCGAAGGTCGACGGCACGGGTGCGGATGAGGTCGATGAGTTCTCGGAGCACGTCCGCGTCCGCGGCTTCGAGTGCGCCGAAGAAGAGCGTGGGCGGGGGAGGGGCAGAATCGTCATCGGAGTGCGCGAGCTTCGCCGCCAGGGCCGGTGAGCGATGGCAGATCATTCGGGCCACCGGCCCGCCGGATGTGTCGCGGAGCAGCCACAACTCCACCGCCTCGGCGAACCATCCGGTGCCCTTGTGCCACTGGGCGATGTCCGCGGCGAACAGCGGCACCCAGTGGTCGGTCTCTCCCCGCTCATGGGCCAGACGCGGAGCCACGTCGATGAAGTCGCGCAGCTGCGCTGGGGTGGCGACGCGCTCCGCGCTCATGCTCACCGGCCCCGGGAACCAGAACCGGATCCGGGGCCCGGCCGGTCGGATCCGGGGCCCGGCGGGTCGGTGCCGGGGAGTGACTCTTCCGAACTGAGCTTCGTGAATTCGTCGATCATTCCCAGGCGCCCGTCCTCGGCCCGGAACTCGCCGTTCGTGTAGCCCCACTCCTCGGCGCGGAGGATGCGGATGAAGCCGCCCCTGGCCGGTGACCTCTCGCCGCTGCCGACCAGCCACTTCATGATCTCCCGGTGCTCGGGCGTGCGGGCGTAGCGCATCAGGTCATCCTGCGATGCGAAGGCGACCATCAGCCCGATCCGGTCGGGCACCTCGAAGTAGCTGCGGTGCCACAGATACCCGGGCGCCGTCCGCAGCGCGCGGGCGACCTTCGGCCAGCGGCGGATCTGCCCCAGCATGGCGAGCGGACTGCGGTACCTGTTCGCACCGAGGAAGAACACCTCGGCGCGGGCCTGGGGCGGGGCTTGGGAGAAGTCGTTCGATCGCATCGCTCAGCTCCTGACCAGGTACACGTTCTTGATCTTGGCGTTCGCCTCGGCGAAGGGGCCGGTGGCATGCGGGTGGATCTCGATCTGGATCTGGGCGGTCGTCGGGTCCTCCTGCATGCTCTGTGCGAAATCACGCGAGACCGAGCACAGATGGTCGAGTACGCCCTGACGAATCGCCCGGGCCAGCTGCTCCCGCTCGGCCTCACTCATGTGCGGGGCCTCGTCCCGCAGCTGGATGTGGAGGGTGGGTCGTTCCTCGAAGTCGGCGACTTCGCGCAGCTCGATCCGGAACGACTCGATGAGGTGGGCCTGAGAGTTGTCGCGGTACAGTCCGTTCTCGATGTCGAGGGGATAGATGTTGGCCCCCATGTAGGAGATCGTGGAATCGGAGCGGCCGAAGAGGAGGACGAACGGCAGCTTCATCCCGTTGCCGGAGAAGGCGCGTGAGCATTGGCGGGCGAGCTCCGGGTGGGCGCGGGTGAGCTCGACCATCGTCGGGAAGTCGATGAGCGTCGCCTCGTCCCCGATGTTGTAGCGCAGCCTGGGACTCATCACCGCCGCGGAGTTGATCGTCACGACGAGCTCACCCTCGGCGGTGGTCTCCAGATAGGTCTCCAAGGGGTTGTACTGGAAGACCATGGGGATGCGGGACTCGTCCGAGCCGAGGACCCTGGCGCGGAAGTCGAGGTCATGGGCCAGGGCGCGGCGGATGACGACGGAAAGGTCGGATTCCCCGGCCATCCCGATCGTGAGATCCGAGGCGCCGTAGCCCGAGTACACCCGGTCGAAGCGCTTCTCCAGGTAGTCGCGCAGCCCTTCGGTCATGGCTTCCCCGCCGACGAAGCCGTTGATCCGGTAGTCGGCCCAGGCACCGGACTCGGCATCCAGACGGTCGGCAAGGTGTTTGAGGAACGGGGGATAGGCGCTGACGAGGTAGGTGTGCCCGGGCCCGAAATGACGCATCGTGTCGATGATCTTGTCGAGGTCGGGACCGGTGTTCTTGACCATCGCGACCTTCGCCATCGCCAGTCCAGTGTTCGTGCCGGTGGCCCACGCCCCCATCGAGAAGGCGTTGATGCAGAACAGGTCCGCATTCCCGAAGAGCATCGTAACGTAGCCGGCGACGTTCTTGTGCACCGTGTCGAGCTCGCGCTTCGACCGCATCCAGTTGAACGGCGTCCCCGAGGAGCCGGAGGACTCGTCGACGACCGTGCCGATGCGTTCGATCCTTCCGCCCCAGCAGCGGTGCTCCTCGCTGTAGCGGCGGACGAATTCGTCCTTCGAGGTGGGTGTGTAGGACTCGAGATCCCACCAGCGGAAGGTGAAGCCGGTGCGGGCCAGGTAGTCCTGGTAGGCGGGGACGTCGAGGGAGGCCTGCTGGCAGATCATCCAAGCATTGAGCTTCGCAAACGGCTCCAGACGCGGATGGTAGTGCTTGGCGGTGAAACGCCAGATCGCCGGATGCATCCGATAGGCGCCGTACGCGGCCGTCAGGCCGACATTGGCGACCCGCAGGACGGCCTGGCGGGCGAGGTTGACCGGACCGCGGGGGATCGGCAGGCGCTTGAGGTCGGATGCCGCCGGTTGAGTCTTCTCCATACCGTGACAGTAACCCAGATCACCCCGGGCGTGGGCCCGGGAACGGGAATTGTCACAGCTTCGCCACCTCGCTTCAGTTGAAGACGACGGTGCGGTGGCCGTCCATGAGGACCCGGCCCTCGGCGTGCCAGCGCACAGCACGGGCGAGGACGGAAGCCTCGACGTCCTGACCGCGCTGGATGAAGTCGACGATGCTGCGGTTGTGGTCGACGCGCGCCACGTCCTGTTCGATGATCGGTCCCTCGTCGAGGTCGGAGGTGACGTAATGGGCGGTCGCGCCGATGATCTTGACTCCGCGGGCATGGGCCTGGTGGTAGGGCTTGGCGCCTTTGAAGCTCGGGAGGAAGGAATGATGGATGTTGATGACTCGTCCGTCGAGCCGGGCGCAGAGCTCGGGGGACAGGATCTGCATATAGCGGGCGAGGACGATGAGTTCGACGTCGAGCTCCTCGACGAGGCGGGTCAGGGCGGCCTCGGCGTCGGCTCTGGTCTCGGGGGTGATGGGGATGTGATGGAAGTCGTGGCCATGGAACTCGGCCAGGGGCCGCAGGGAGTCGTGGTTGCCTGCGACGCCGACGATGTCGATCGGCAGCTGACCCGAGCTCTGCTGGAACAGCAGCGTGTTGAGGCAGTGCGCGGCCTTCGACACGAGCACCAGCGTACGGGTCCTCTTCTCCACCGGCTGCAGGCTCAGGCTCATGTCGTGACGGCGGGCCACCTCGGCGAGGGCGGCCTCGAGATCAGTCGCCTGGGTACTCGGGGTGACGAACTGCAGGCGGAGGAAGAACTGCTGCGAATCGGGAGAGGAGAACTGCTGGGACTCGGTGATGTTCGAACCGAGGCCGGCGAGAACTCCGGTCACGGCGTGGACGATTCCGGTCGTATCGGGGCAGCTGATTCGCAGGATCCATTCTCGGCTCATGGACCTTGAGTCTAGCTTTCCCCGAATAGCCCGGACCGCAGTGCCTCTGACCAGCGGCTCGATCGAAGGCGCGGCAGCCGGGGCGACAAGGCCCCGAATCGTGCGGAATCCGTGGGGTTTCCACCGTGCGGATTCCGTGGGACCGCACGACTTCGCGCGGACGTTCGCTGTTAGCATTGTCGGGGGTCGCTCGCGGATGACGAGATCGCCGCCCCCTGCCCCCACTTGGACGCCACAGGAGTGTACATATGACCGAATCCTCTATGCAGGCCTCGCTTGCAGACCTCGATCCACAGATCGCCGAAGTCCTCGACCAGGAGCTGAGCAGACAGCGCTCGACGCTGGAGATGATCGCCTCGGAGAACTTCGTGCCGCGTGCCGTGCTCGAGGCACAGGGGTCAGTGCTGACCAACAAGTACGCCGAGGGATACCCCGGCAAGCGCTACTACGGTGGCTGCGAATACGTCGATGTCGCCGAAAACCTCGCCATCGAGAGAGCGAAGAGCCTGTTCGGTGCGGAGTACGCGAACGTCCAGCCTCACTCCGGCGCCTCCGCGAACGCGGCCGTCATGCACGCGCTCGCCCGCCAGGGTGACAAGATGCTCGGCCTGTCCCTGGCCCACGGCGGTCACCTCACCCACGGGATGAAGATCAACTTCTCCGGTCGCCTCTACGACGTCGCCTCCTACGAGGTCGACCCCGACACCTACCGCATCGACATGGACAAGGTGCGTGAGCGGGCCCTCGAACACCGCCCGAACGTCATCGTCGCCGGCTGGTCGGCATACCCGCGTCAGCTCGACTTCCAGGCCTTCCGCGACATCGCCGACGAAGTCGGTGCGAAGCTGTGGGTCGACATGGCCCACTTCGCCGGACTCGTCGCCGCGGGCCTCCACCCGAACCCGGTTCCGTTCGCCGACGTCGTGTCCTCGACGGTGCACAAGACCATCGGCGGACCCCGCTCCGGGTTCATCCTCGGCAAGGAGGAGTACGCGAAGAAGCTCAACTCGGCCGTCTTCCCCGGACAGCAGGGCGGACCGCTCATGCACGTGGTGGCGGCGAAGGCCGTGGCGTTCAAGCTCGCAGCCTCCGATGAGTTCAAGGACCGGCAGGAGCGCACCCTGCGCGGCGCCCAGATCCTGGCCGAACGTCTGATGGCCCAGGACGTCGCCGAGGCGGGCGCCACAGTGCTCACCGGCGGAACCGACGTCCACCTCGTCCTCGTCGATCTGCGCAACTCCGCCCTCGACGGGCAGCAGGCCGAAGACCTCCTCCACGAGGTCGGGATCACCGTCAACCGCAACGCGGTGCCCTTCGATCCGCGTCCTCCGATGGTCACCTCCGGTCTGCGCATCGGCACGCCGGCGCTGGCCACCCGCGGCTTCGGCGACGCCGAATTCACCGAGGTCGCCGACGTCATCGCCGAATCCCTCAAGCCGGGAGCCGACGTCGAAGCTCTGGCCGCCCGGGTGGGCAAGCTCAGCGAGTCGTTCCCCCTCTACGACGGATTGGAGCAGTACTGATGAGCGCACAGGTTCTCGACGGCAAGGCCTGCGCGAATCAGATCAAGGACGAACTGCGCGCCACCGTCTCCACTCTGGCCGACAAAGGCATCGTCCCCGGCCTGGGCACGGTCCTCGTCGGTGAGGATCCCGGGTCGAAGTGGTACGTGGCCGGCAAGCACCGCGACTGCGCCGATGTCGGCATCCAGTCGATCCGGCGTGACCTGCCGGAGACGGTGAGCGAGGACGAACTGCTCGCCGTCCTCGACGAACTCAATGCCAACGACGAGTGCACCGGCTACATCGTGCAGCTGCCGCTGCCGGACCACATCGACACCGACAAGGTCCTCGAGCGCATCGACCCGGCCAAGGACGCGGACGGTCTGCACCCGACGAATCTCGGCCGACTGATGCTCAACGTCAACAGGGAGATCACCACGCCCCTGCCGTGCACTCCGCGCGGGGTCATCGAGCTGATGACGCGCAACGGGATCGAACTGGCCGGTAAACATGTCGTCGTGATCGGCCGCGGAGTCACTGTGGGCCGCTCGATCGGCGCGCTGCTGACCCGTCGTGAGTTCAACGCCACCGTGACCCTGACACACACCGGTACGACGAATCTGCCCGAGCTCCTGCGCTCGGCGGACATCATCGTGGCCGCTGCGGGAGCCGCCCGGATCGTGACCGCGGATGCGGTCAAGCCCGGGGCCGTCGTCCTCGACGTGGGAGTCTCTCGCGAGGTCGAGGAAGAGACCGGAAAGTCGAAGATCGTCGGTGACGTCGATCCCGGCGTCGCCGAGGTGGCCGGATGGGTCTCTCCCAACCCCGGTGGAGTGGGCCCGATGACCCGGGCGCTGCTGCTGAAGAACGTCGTCGACTCCGCCGAGCGCGCGGCGGGCTGAGAGTCTGACCGACGACGGCAGGTTCGGAGTCTGACCGACGACGAGACGAAGGAGGGCGGCTGCGCTGATGCAGCCGCCCTCCTTCGTCGGTTCCGGGAGTTCGACCCCGGGCACCGTCAGTCGTCGTGGAGTTTGAGTTCGAACAGCACTCGCGAATTGCCGGGGCCGGCGTAGTCCTCGACGAGCTCACCGTGGAAGCCGAGAGACGAATGGAAGGAGATCGTGCCCGAGTGGTCGGGCAGTGTCGTCGCCTGGACGCATTCGACGCCGAGCCTCTTGGCATGCTCGAGGAACGCGTTGTAGAGGCGGCGCCCGATGCCTTTGTGTCGGAAATCCGACCGTGCGGCGACCAGGTGGATGTAGGCGGGACCGTCGTACGGAATCGCGCCGAGGAGATAGCCGACGATCTCCGACCGGTAACGGGCGACGAGCCCCGAGGATACGAACTGGCGGAACCAATAGGAATCGTGCGCGGCACTGAGATCTCGTTCGCCCCAGAAGTTCTTCTGTGCACCCAGCAGGTACTCCCGCATCTCCTGCGCGTCCACTTCGTCGAGCGGGCTGATCGTCAGCTGCTCGGGGTCGAAGGTCTCATTCTCAGCCATTGCGCCTCCTGATACATCCAGTGTCTCCACAACTGTATAACGCCTGGTCACTGTTGAGTAGTGCGCGCATGTCATGATTGGACTCATGATTCGCATCGCCACAGTCAACGTCAACGGAATCCGCGCAGCCTGGAGAAAGGGCATGCCCACCTGGCTCGAGAATTCGAACCCCGACTTCATCACCCTGCAGGAAGTCAGGGCTGCCGACGACATCGCCGTCAAGCTCCTCGAGGAGTCCGGGTACACGACGACCAGCCACGACGCCGAGGCGAAGGGCCGGGCCGGAGTCGCCGTCATGGCCCGCACGCAGCCGGTTGAGGTCAGGACCGGAATCGGTGCTGACGGCTACTTCGACCGCGCCGGTCGCTGGGTGGAGACGGACTACCGCCTCGGTGACGGTTCACTGCTGACGCTGGTGTCGGCCTATGTCCATTCCGGTGAGGCCGGCACTCCCAAGCAGGAGGACAAGTACAGGTTCCTGGACCTGATGACGGTGCGGATGCCGGAGCTCGCCGCCCACGCCGATCATGCGCTGGTCACCGGCGACCTCAACGTCTGCCACACGGAACGCGACCTCAAGAACTGGAAGGCAAATCGGAAGAAGGCCGGATTCCTGCCCGAGGAGCGGGCCTACTTCGACGGCTTCTTCTCAGATCTCGGCTGGGTCGATGTCCATCGGAAGCTCAGCGGAGACGTCGACGGGCCTTACACCTGGTGGTCGATGCGCGGGCAGGCATTCGACAACGACACAGGGTGGCGCATCGACTACCACATGGCGACTCCGGGGCTGGCGGAGACCGCGGTCAGGGCGACCGTCGACAAGGCACCCAGCTGGGACACCCGGTGGTCCGACCACGCCCCTCTGGTCATCGACTACGAGCTTCCGGCCCCGCAGCAGGCTCAGTAGGCGGAGCCGACCTCGACGAGGATGACCCCGACGATGATCAGCCCGATGCCGGCTGTCATCGTCCGGGTCAGCCGCTCTTGGAACAGAAGCCGCCCGGCCAGGGCGGTGAGTGCGACTCCCGTCGCCGCCCAGATCCCATATGCGACGCCGAGGGGGAACCCGGTGCGCAGGGTGAGGCTGAGCAGGCCGAAGGAGACGACGTAACCTGTTCCAACGGCGGCATACCACCACTTCGATCCGCCGACCGCCGCCATGCGCAGGCAGATGGTCGCGCCGACCTCCAGCAGGATCGCGACGATGAGGAGAGACCAGGCGATCATCGATCACCACCGGTTTCGACGAGAACCACCCCGACCATGATGCAGGCGATCCCCGCGATCATCATCGGGGTCAGAGGTTCACCGAAGAAGACGAGCGACAGGACCGCCGTCAGCGCCACGCCCGTGGCGCCCCAGATCCCATAGGCGACGCCCAGCGGCATGCCGCAGCGCAGGGTGAGGCTGAGGAGGACGAAGGCCGCGGCATAGCCGACACCCATGACGACGTAGAGGATCGGGGAGTCGAGGGCTGCCTTCATCGACAGGGTTCCGGTCACCTCGGCGAGGATCGCGCCCCCGAGGAACATCCATCTGCGCATGTCAGCAGCAGCGCGCCGTGGATTTGCGATCCTGGTCGTCAGTGAGGTCGCGCGAGAACTGCATCTCACCCATCGCGCCCTTGATCGCTCCATGTCGGCGTTTCCTCTTCGGTCCTGACGTATTCAACCGACAAGTCGATCCTCCTCGTTGAGCGGGTGATTGAATCGCGGGGCTTCCCGATACAGGGGAGATGTAAGGAAGCTCGGCGAACGGTGTGATATCCGACAACACTCTACCGCCGCTTCTCGACTGCTGGGACGGAGGGATGCGCAGGTCCGTCTCGACCGCGACCCGGGTCTGGCGCGACTGCCTTCCGCCGTCTCACCGGTTCGCGGACCCTCCCGGCTGAAGTGGCATCATAGGGGCATGACGATTTCTCACCAGCCACGCACTGTCTCCGGTATCCAAGCCACCTCCGATTCCCTGCATCTGGGCAACTACATCGGAGCCCTGCAGCAGTTCGTGGTCCATCAGGAGTCGCACGACGCCTTCTACTTCATCGCGAACATGCACGCGATCACCGTCGAACAGGACCCCCGGGAGCTGAGTGAGCGCACCCTGCGCACCGCCGCTCAGTTCCTCGCCGCGGGCCTCGACCCGGAGAAGTCGACGATCTTCGTCCAGTCTCAGGTGCCGGCGCACCCGCGGCTGTCATGGGTGCTCGAGTGCACCACCTCGATGGGTGAGGCCACCCGGATGACGCAGTTCAAGGACAAGTCCTCCAAGCAGGAGCATGTCTCGCTCGGCCTGCTCACCTACCCGGCGCTGATGGCCGCCGACATCCTCCTCTACAACCCGCAGATGGTTCCTGTCGGGGAGGACCAGCGCCAGCACCTCGAGCTCACCCGCAACCTCGCAGAGCGCTTCAACCACCGCTTCGGCGAGACCTTCGTGGTGCCCGAACCGCAGATCCTCAAGACCACCGCGAAGATCTATGACCTGCAGAATCCGGTCGCGAAGATGTCGAAGTCCCTGCCGAGCCCGGCTGGTCGGATCGACATCCTCGACGAGCCCAAGGCGCTGACGAAGAAGATCAAGTCCGCGGTCACCGATGACGGCACCGAGATCAGGTTCGATCGCGAGGCCAAACCCGGAGTGTCGAACCTGCTGACCATCTACTCGTCGCTGACCTCGCGCCCGATCGAGGACATCGTCACCGACTACGAGGGCAAGATGTACGGCCACCTCAAGGTCGACCTCGCCGAGATCGCGGTCGAGGCGCTGACGCCGGTGCGCGAACGCACCCGCGAGCTCCTCGACGACCGCGCGCAGCTCCACCGCATCCTCGACGACGGTGCGGCCAAGGCCAATGAGATCGCCGAGGCGACGCTGCGCCAGGTGTACGACAAAGTCGGGTTCATCTGATCGTGGGCGGGAAGACACCCGACGAGGGACCGCGCAATCTGACTCCGAACAACCTGACTCCGGACATGCTGCACACTGCGGCCCGGATGGAGGACCGATTCAATCGTTGGATCCAGGGCAAGGCGGTCTCGCACAGCTACCATCGCACCGTCATCGCCTATGACACCTACGGCGGCACCGGATGGATCCGGGTTCTCGCCCGGCTCATCCTCACCCCCACGGGTCAGCCGGCGGCAGACCTGGCCGCGAGCATCAGGGGGTGGAAGTCCTTCGTCAATGTCCCGCTGCCCAATGACACGGCATGGGTGCGCATCAACGACGAAGAGCACATGGTCACCTCCGACCGCGGCGGGATCATCGACACGGTCATCCCCGGAGACTTCCAGCCGGGGGAGACCGAGATCGAGCTGTGGACCGACGGTTCCCTCGTCGATTCGGCGACAGTGCGGATCATCGGAGAGGACTCGAGCTTCGGCATCATCTCCGACATCGATGACACGATCATGGTCACCTCCCTGCCGCGTCCCTTCCTGGCGGCGTGGAACACGTTCGTCATCAGCGAGCACGCCCGATCGCCCGTGGCCGGCATGGCCGTGCTCTACGACCGGATCACCTATATGCGGCCGACGCCGATCCTCTACCTCTCGACCGGTGCCTGGAACTCGGCCTTGACGATCAAGCGCTTCCTCGGCCGCAACCTCTATCCGGAGGGTCCGCTGCTGCTCACCGACTGGGGACCGACGACCACCCGTGTGTTCCGCTCGGGCAAGGAGCACAAGCGCAACACCCTCGAGCGGCTGGCGCGGGACTTCCCGTGGATGAAGTGGCTCCTCGTCGGCGATGACGGGCAGAACGACGAGGAGATCTACTCGGAGTTCGTCGAGAACCACCCGGAGAACGTCGCGGCCGTGGCGATCCGTCAGCTCACCGTCGGAGAGGCGGTCTGGGCCGGCGGCCGCTCCCGGAGGCACGGTCGCGGTCAGGGAGTGCCGTGGATCTACGCCGAGGACGGAGCCGGCTTCGCCTCCCGGCTGACCGAACGCGGGATCATCTCCGGAATCTGAGGGGGACTCGTGAATGCGCAGAGCGCGCGCCCGCAATGGGGCGCGCGCTCTGCTGCTTCCGGCCGGAGGTTCAGGACAGGCAGGGGGCGCTCACACGCCCGAGCAGCTCCTCGCGGGCGACAGCGAATTCGGCGGCGAGCTGGTCGACGAGCTCGGCCGTGGTGCGCTTCGAGGTGAGTGCGCCGATGCCCTGACCCGAGCCCCAGATGTCCTTCCAGGCCTTGGACTCGGACTTCTCATCGGTGCCGAAGTCCATCTTCGTCGGATCCGCCTCGGGCAGATTGTCCGGATCGAGTCCGGCCGCGATGATCGAGCCGCGCAGATAGTTGCCCTTGACGCCGGTGAAGTAGTTCGAGTAGACGACGTCATCGGCGCTCGAGTCGACGATCATCTGCTTGTACTCCTCGACGACGTTGGCCTCGGCCGTGGAGAGGAACGCCGATCCGATGTAGGCGTAGTCGGCACCCGCAGCCAACGCGGCGAGGATCGAGCGCCCGTGGGAGATCGCTCCCGAGAGCAGCAGCGGTCCGTCGAACCAGGACCTGATCTCCTGGACCAGGGCGAAGGGGGACAGCGCCCCGGCATGGCCGCCGGCGCCCGCAGCGACGGCGATGACGCCGTCGGCGCCCTTCTCCACGGCCTTGTGGGCGAACCGGTTGTTGATGACATCGTGGAGGACGACTCCGCCGTAGGAGTGCACCGCGTCATTGACCTCTTCTCTGGCACCCAGGGAGGTGATCACGATCGGCACCTGGTGGGCGACCACCTCGGCGAGGTCGGTCTCCAGACGGTTGTTCGACCGGTGGACGATGAGGTTGACGGCGAACGGCGCGGCCGGCGATTCCGGACTGGCGGCGCTGAAGTTCGCATTGGATTCGGTGATCTCGTCGAGCCAGTCGACCAGCATGGACGCTGGGCGCGCGTTGAGAGTGGGGAATGCTCCGATGATCCCGGACTGGCATTGGGCCTTGACCAGATCGGGGCCCGATGCGATGAACATCGGCGAGCCGACGACCGGGAGCCGCAGCCGAGAGTGCAGGTTGGCGGAAAGGTTCACGATGCCTCCTTGGATGAATGAACAGTTCCCACTCTAACCGAACAGACGTTAAAGTCGCCTCGGCTGCGGCAGGCGCTCTCAGGAGTCGGTGAAATCGGCCGCGCGCTTCTCGACGAACGCGGCCATGCCCTCCGACTGATCGTTCGTCGCCAGCGCCGAGTGGAAGAGCCTGCGCTCATAGCGCAGCCCCTGTTCAAGAGGCATCTCGAAGGCCGCGTTGACCGCTTCCTTGACCATCGCCGAGGCGATGCGAGACTTCGCCGCGATCGCCTGGGCGATCTCGTTCGCCGTGCTCAGGAGATCCTCGGGGGAGACGACGCGAGCAACGAGACCCGAGCGCTCGGCCTCTTCGGCGTCCATCATCCGTCCCGTCAGGCACAGATCCATGGCCTTGGCCTTGCCGACCGCGCGGGTCAGACGCTGGGAGCCGCCCATGCCCGGCAGGACGCCGAGGTTGATCTCGGGCTGGCCGAACTTCGCCGTCGTCGCAGCGATGAGGATGTCTCCCATCATCGCCAGCTCGCAGCCGCCGCCGAGGGCGTAGCCGCCGACAGCCGTGATGATCGGCTTGCGGACGGCGGTGAGCCTGCTCCACCCGGCGAACCAGTCGGCCTTGAACGCGGTGGCGAAGTCGAGGTCGGCCATCTCCTTGATGTCGGCGCCTGCGGCGAAGGCCTTCTCGCTGCCGGTGATGATGATCGCCTTGACGGAGTCGTCGGCGTCGAAGGCGGCTGCCGCGTCGGTGATGTCGGTGAGCACCTGCAGATTCAGGGCGTTGAGCGCCTTCGGCCGGTTGATCGTGATCGTCGCGACGCCGGCGTCGGCGGAAGTGAGGATGGTGGCGTATTCGCTCATGAGAAGACCTTCTCTTCGTGGGCGGTGGTGAGGATGCCGGTGATGGTCGCGTCGTCGACCTCGGCGAGCGTGGCGGGGGACCACCGTGGGTTGCGGTCCTTGTCGATGACCTGGGCGCGGATTCCCTCTCTGAGGTCGGGACGCTCGGTCATCGCGACGGCGATGCGGTAGTCCTGTTCGAGCACTTCGGCGAGGGTCATGTGCGCGGCCTTCCGCAGGGCGGCCAGGGTCACCTTCACCGAGGTGGGTGCGCGGGTTCCGATGAGCTCCGCTGCGGCGTTGGCGTCCGGGTTCTCATGGGCGGCCAGGGCGGCGAGGATGTCCTCGACCTTCTCGCCCCGATAGCATTCGTTGATCCAGGCTGCGGCGTCCGCGAGCTCATTCTCCGGTGGTTCGGCGGCGTAGCGGTCGATGACGGTCTGGACATCACCGCCGTCGGCGAGGTCAGCGATGAGATCGTCGATGTCCGCCTCGGGGACGTAATGATCGGCCAGGCGCAGGGCCACAGCGGCCCCCGGTCCGACGGGCTGGCCGGTCAGTGCGAGGTGCGTTCCCAGTTCTCCGGGAGCGTTGGCGAGCAGATGGGTGGCGCCGACGTCGGGGAAGAGGCCGATGCCGGTCTCGGGCATCCCGAGCTTGGTCGAGTCGGTGACGATGCGGTGGGAGCCATGTCCGGAGATGCCGACGCCGCCGCCCATCGTGATCCCGTTCATGACGACGACGTAGGGCTTGGGGAACACGGAGATCGCGTGGTTCATCTTGTACTCACGGTTCCAGAACCGCGCGTTCTCGTTCGTGCCGGCCACGAGGTCGTTGTAGACGGCTTTGATGTCACCGCCGGCGCACAGTCCGCGGTCCCCGCGACCGGTGACGAGAACCGAAGTGATCACATCGTCGTCGCGCCACCTCGCCAGTGCGTCGTCGATGAGGCCCACCATCTCCTGGCTGAGCGCATTGATCAGCTTGGGCCGGTTGAGCTCGATCCGACCGACCCCATTGCTGCTCGAGGTGATCACTGTCGGTTCTGCCGGCGGTTCGGTCGTCGTCATATCAGCCCACTCCTGTGCTCTTGCGCGAGATGATCACGCGCATGATCTCGTTGGTCCCTTCCAGAATCTGATGGACTCGCAGGTCCCGCACCAGCTTCTCAATTCCATACTCTGTCAGATAGCCATAGCCGCCGTGCAATTGCAGCGATCTGTTGGCGACGTCGAATCCGGCGTCGGTGGCCGTCAGCTTCGCCATCGCGGACAGGAGAGAGGTGTTCGGGTCGCCCGCATCGTAGGCGTTGGCCGCGCGCCACAGCAGGGACCGGGCGGCCTCGAGCTTGGTCTGCATCTCCGCCAGCTGGAACCGCAGGGCCTGGAAGCCGGTGAGCTCGGTGCCGAACGCCTGGCGCTCGCCCATGTACTCGATGGCCTTCTCCAGCGCAGCCTGTCCACCGCCGAGAGAGCAGGCCCCGATGTTGAGGCGGCCGCCGTCGAGCCCGGACATGGCGATCTTGAATCCCTGACCCACCTCGCCGAGGAGGTTCTCCTTGGGGACGCGGACGTTCTCCATGATGACCTGCCGGGTGGGCTGAGCCCGCCACCCCATCTTCTGCTCATTGGGGCCGAAACTCAGTCCCTCGGTGTCCTTCTCGACGATGAATGCCGAGATCCCGCGCGGGCCGTCCTGTCCGCTCCGGGCCATCACGAGGTAGGTTTCGCTGGTGCCCGCCCCCGAGATGAACTGCTTGACCCCGTTGAGGACGTAGGAATCCCCGTCCTCCCGCGCCGAGGTGCGCAGAGCGGCGGCGTCGGAGCCGGCGTTGGGCTCGGTCAGACAGTAGCTGCCGAGATGGTCCATCGAGACGAGGGGAGCGAGGAACCTGTCCTTCTGCTCGGCGTTGCCGTACTTGTCGATCATCCACGCCACCATGTTGTGGATGGAGATGTAGGCCGCCACCGAGGGGCAGCCGGTGGACAGCGCTTCGAAGATCAGTGCGGCATCCATCCGTCCCATGCCGGCGCCGCCGGATTCCTCCCGGACGTAGATGCCGCCCATGCCGAGCTCCGCGCTGCGTTTGATCACATCGACGGGGAAGTGGTGGTTGGCGTCCCAGTCCATCGCATAGGGGGCGAAATGCTCGTCGGAGAACTCACGGACCATGCCGGCGATGGTCTGCTGTTCTTCGGTGAGACCGAACGGCAGGGCAGCTGCGGTGCTGCGAGGCATTGTTCCTCCAGGGTGTTCGAATGCGAACGAGTGATGACGTTCACTACGATACGGAGAAAATACTAGGACGTCCAACTAAAATGCGAGGGAGACCTCGGGCGGTGCGTGGTTCTTCAGTCAGGCGTGATTCTCGAGTTCGAAGCGCAGCGATTCGAGCTGGGGGAGGATCGCGTCGAGGTCGGCTCCGGCCAGGGCAGGAGAGGTGAAGACCTGTTCGTTGAGCGCCGTCGTGGCCCGGGCGGAGAGTTCGCGCCCAGCATCCGTGAGTTCGACCAGGGTGGTGCGGCGGTCGTCCGGGTGGCTGCGGCGCTTGACCAGCCCAGCCTTCTCCAGCCGGTCGACCGAATTGGTCGTCGATGTCGCGTGCACCTGCAGACGGGCGGAGATCTTCGACATCGGGAGCATTCCCGTCCGGGTGAATGACAGCAGAGTCAGGACCTCATAGCGGGAGAAGGTGAGCGCGAACGGCTTGAGGGCGGCGTCGACCTTGGCCAGGAACAGCTGGTGGATACGCATCACGGAGATCACAGTGTTCATTCCGTCCGTGGCTTCGGTCCAACCATGGAACAGCCATTGCCGCCTGGACTCCTCGATCGGATCGAACTTCTCCGCTGTTTTCTTATCGGCCGCCATTGTCGACAGTGTAGTGAAATGAGAGGATGAGCGCATGTGCGGCCGTTTGAATATGTCTCTCGATCCGGCAGATCTCGCCGATGAGCTCCGCCTCGACATCGTGTCCTACGAATACACGCCGCGCTACAACGTCCCACCGGGGGCGTCGGTGCCGATCGTCGTCGAACGGCTCGACGATGAGGGGCAGTTGACCCGCCGACTGGAGACCGCGTCCTGGGGACTCGTCCCCGGATGGGCCAAGGACGTCAAGATCGGTTTCAAGGCGTTCAATGCCAGATCCGAGACCGTGCTCGAGAAGCCGATGTTCCGCCAGGCGATCCGCCGGCGCCGGTGCGCGGTTCCCGTTGCCGGCTATTACGAATGGGAGAACATCGAGGACGGCAAGCAGCCGTGGCTGATGTCATCCGCTGGTCGCGACCACCTCTTCATGGCAGGGGTGTTCGAGTTCTGGCGGCAACCCGATCAGAGCTGGCTCGTGTCGACGTCGATTCTCACGGCGCCGGCGGAAGGTCATCTGCAGGAGCTCCATCACAGGATGCCGGTCTTCCTCGGCAAGGAGAACATCGGCGACTGGATCGACCCGACGGTGACGACCAACGCGGTGCCGGCGCTGCTCGAAGAGACGCTGTCCCTCGTCGATCCGGCGGCTGTGACCAGGCACAAGGTCGACCAGAGCGTGGGGAACGTGCGCAACGACTCTCCTGAGCTTGCAGCGCCGGTGGCGTGACCTGAACCTCGGATTTCGAACCATCCCGTGGCAGCGTGCAGCAGTCGATTCCGCGTGATTCCGGGGCAGAAGCGGGTTGGACCTGTCCGGCGAATTGCGGTGTCGGGGCGCGAGACACGATTGGGGTCGCGGGCCGTGTTGCGGTGCCCGAATGAAGTGTGTAGTGTAGGCGGAGTTGCCAGGCCGCAAGGTCGGGCAGCTTCACTCCAGCAGAGCCCATCGGAGCGAATCGGAGATGAACTCCGAGTTGCAAAGATGAGAACAACGCTGTAGAGTTGAGAACCGCCCGGTGCGGCGAGCTGAGAAGCGTACAGCACCAAAACCAATGCCCCTGGTGTTCGGCACATGTTTGTGTGTTGGATGGTGGGTGAGTGTTTGTGGTTTGAGAATCCAATAGCGTGTTTGTTTGAATATGATGCCAGAAATATTTTTCTGGTAAGACAACAA
>NZ_JAPSIB010000044.1 GCF_031179145.1 Brevibacterium sp. | reverse complement strand
CCGAGGCGAGCACGGCACCGGCGCCGAAGAGATAGGGCGCTCCCGCACTGATCGACTCGGAGACGGAGCCGGCCACCATCGGGGCGACAGCGCCGCCGAGGAACCGCACCCCCGAGTAAGTGCCTGAGGCGACGGGGCGCGGCAGTTCGCTGACCTCCATGACCGATTCCGTGAACACGGTGTTGAGGACGCCGAGCAGCAGGCCCGCGGCGATCACACAGACGATGATCCCGACGAATGATTCGACGAGGAACGCCATCGCCGCGAGCAGAGCGGCGAGGACGATGAGGGTGACGACGAGGCTGCGGCGGCGTCCGATGCGCTTCGTCAGCAGCGGAGCCCCGAACACCGAGGTGATGGCCAGGCATACGCCCCAGCCGAAGAAGACCCAGCCGAGGCCCATGGCTCCGAAGTCCTCGATTCCCTTTGCGCGCGCGGCTGCCTCGACCGGGAACGGGCTGTAGGCGAGGAGCACGAAGAAGCCGAAGTTGTAGAGCAGGGCCGCGATCCCCAGTGTGCAGATGCCGGGGTGGGCCAGCGCCCGGAAGGTGGCGCTGAGCTTGACGTGCTCGGGCTTCTTCGCGCCTGCCGCATTGGGCAGCAGCACCATGATGGCGATGAAGCCGATTGCCATGAGCACCGCGGTGCCGAAGAACGGTCCGCGCCAGGAGATCCCGCCGAGCAATCCACCCAGCAGCGGGCCGGTGGCGATCCCGATCCCCAGTGCCGCCTCGTAGAGGATGATCGCCTTCTCGGCTCCGCCGGCGGCCGCGCCGACGATTGTCGAGAGCGCGGTGGAGATGAAGAGGGCGTTGCCCAGTCCCCATCCGGCGCGGAAGCCGATGATCTGGTCAACGGTGCCGGAGAACCCGGCGAGCGCTGCGAAGGCGACGATGAGGATGAGTCCGATGAGCAGGGTCGTCTTCGCCCCGATCCTCGACGACACGAAGCTGGTGAAGAACATCATCCCGCCGGTGATGAACAGGTAGCTGGTGAACAGCAGCATCGACTGCGAGGGTGATGCGTGGAGCTCGGCGGAGATGGCGGGGAGGATCGGGTCGACGAGGCCGATGCCCATGAAAGCGATGACACAGGCGAATGCGACCGCCCACACCGCTCGCGGCTGCCGGAGGATGGATTCCCCATCTCCCCCTGTGACTGTGCTGTGCTCGGTTGCGCTCATCGTCGGCCCACCGACTCCTCTCGTTCGTAAGTGCTCATTGCTCGTTCGGCAGTGCGGTCTGTTCGTGCGCAGGTGCTGACCGCTCGTGCGCAGGTGCTGACCGCCTGTCATTCGTCGCGGTCCACCGGGTGCTGGTCGGCCAGATATTCGCTGACAAGGCCCAGCGCCCGATTCACGCTGATGCGCTCCTCGGCGCTCAGCGACCGGAAGTAGGGCTCCATCTGTTCGGCCATCAGGGCGCGGTGACCGGTCAGCCGGTCCCTGCCCGCTTCGGTGAGGGAGAACTGCGACGCCCGCCGGTCGGTTTCGCTGGCCGTACGCGTGACATACCCCTCGGCCTCGAGCCTGGCCAGCAGCTTCGTGGCGGCCGGCTGAGAGCAGAGGTAACCCTGCGCGAAGTGACCGACGCGCACCGGCTGATACTGCTCGACGACGGCGAGCGCCCTGAGTGCGACGAGATCGCTCTCATTGCCGATGACACGTCGCAGCGCCCGCGTCAGTCGTGACGAGACGACGACCAGTCGGGAGACGAGCTCTCGGGGATCCGGATCTTCCATAACTCATTTATATAACTTAGCTATGTATTTTGGCAAGAATCGGCGCTCTCCGGACCATGTGACGAGCGTCATGGATTCCACCCGGGTGGGCGTGCTAATGTGTGCTCAACATGTTCCGGGGACGGTGAAATTCCGTGCCGGCGGTGACAGTCCGCGACCTGGGTGCACTTCGTGTAGCCGGCTGACTCGGTGGAATTCCGAGACCGACAGTAAGAGTCTGGATGGGAGGAACATGGCGACTGCGGTCGCCGTGGCTGCGCACTTCTGGCGAAGTGTCGACCAGGCGCTCTCGTCGCCATGTGCATTGCACCCGCAATCTCCTCCCTCCCGGTCTGCGAACTGGGAGGTTTTTCAATGGGAGCCGGATTCTCCGACCGCGACACCGCCGCGATGACGGCTGCCCTCGACGCCGCACGCCAGGGGCACCGCGGTGCGAACCCCCTGGTGGGAGCCGCGATCGTCACTGCCGACGGGCAGACGGTGACCGGCTTCCACGCCGGAGCCGGAGCCCTCCACGCCGAGGCGGACGCCATCGCCAAGGCCCAGCGCCTCGGCGTCGATCTCACGTCCTCCACCCTGTACGTGACCTTGGAGCCGTGCTCCCACTACGGTCGCACCGGCCCCTGCACGCAGGCGATCCGCGATGCCGGCATCCCCGAAGTCGTCTTCGCCCTGCCCGACTCCCACGACGTGGCCGCCGGAGGCGGAGCAGTCCTCGCCGAGGTGGGGGTCCGGGTCCGCTCCGGCCTGTGCCGTCAGGAGTCCGCCGCCCTCAACGCCCGCTGGCGTGTCGCCGTCAACGCCGCCCGACCCTTCGTCACCGCGAAGATCGCCCAGAGCCTCGACGGCCGCGCAGCCGCCGCTGACGGGACGAGCCAGTGGATCACTTCCCGAGAATCCCGTGAGCACGCCCATCTGCTGCGCTCCCGGGTCGGCGCGGTCATCGTCGGAACCGGAACCGCCTCGTCCGACAACCCCAAGCTCACTGCCCGCGACTCGCACGGGAGGCTGCTGGGCACCCAGCCGCTGCCCGTCGTCGTCGGCGTCTCGTCCCTGCCTCCCGGCTCCCATCTGGCCCGCAACCCGGGCACTCTCCACGTGCGAACCCGCGATGTCCGTGCCGCCCTGGCCGAGCTCCATGCCCAAGGCATCCAGCATGTCCTCGTCGAGGGCGGGCCGACCCTGCTCGGATCGTTCTTCGCCGCCGGTGTCGTCGATGAGATCTTCTGCTACCAGGCGCCGATGATCCTCGGTCCCGGCCGTCCGTCACTCGAGGGGTTGAACATCTCGTCCCTGAGCGAATCGATCGGCCTCGTTCCCGACGACACCGCCCAGCCCGCAGTATCCCAGCTGGGACCCGATGTGCTCATGCACTTCGCGCCCGCACCCGGGTCCGCGCAGAGTCCCTCGGACTTCACGATCTGACTCCCCGCTTCGCTTCAACCAAGGAGGACAAGTGTTCACCGGAATCATCGAACAGCTCGGTCGCGTCGAGGCCATCGAGCTGGGCCCCGACTCGGCCGTCGTCACCATCGACGCAGGCGACCTCGTGGCCGACCTCGAGCTCGGGGGGTCCCTGGCCGTCAACGGCGTCTGCCTGACCTCCATCCGGAGCACGGGCGGGACTGCCGCAGGCACGGACGCGAACACCTCGGCGGAGTCGGCGGACACCGCTGCTCCGGGGCGCTTCGTCGCCGAGGTGATGGGTGAGACCCTGCGCCTGACCGGCATCGGCGCGCTCGAGGTCGGCGACGAGGTCAACCTCGAACGCTGCACCCCGGCCTCGGGGCGGTTCGACGGGCACATCGTCCAAGGCCACGTCGACGGCTGCGGCGAACTGCTCCACCGCGACGACCACGCCGAGTGGTCGATCCTGCGCATCGGGATCCCGCACGAACTCGCCCCCTACACGGCGGTCAAGGGGTCCATCGCCCTCAACGGCGTCTCGCTGACCCTGACCGCAGTCTCCGCGCCCCACGAGGCCCGAGCCTGGGTGGAGGTGGGGCTGATCCCGGCCACGCTGACCCACACCACTTTCGGCCGACTGGCCCCGGGCGATCCCGTCAACGTCGAAGTCGACGTGCTCGCGAAGTACACCGCCCGCCTGCTCTCATTCCGCACACCGACCATCTCTCCGCTCACCGGCTCCCCGGCGTCTGCGGACCTCCACACCGCCTCGGCGGCTCCACCAGTCCAGGCTTCCACCACCTCTGCCACACCTTCTGCACAAGGAAACGACTATGTCTGACCCCACCCCGACCCGCCTCGGCGCCCCGCAGTCCACGGACGCTGACCCCAGCACTGCGCCCGGCACGGACGCTGACTCCGACGCCGCATCGGTCACGGACGACCACCTCGGCGCGAGCGGGCAGCTCGACACGATCGAGCATGCCATCGCGGAGATCGCGGCCGGTCGCCCCATTGTGGTCGTCGATGATGAAGACCGCGAGAACGAGGGCGACCTCATCATCGCCGCCGAGTTCGCGACCGCGGAGACGATGGGCTTCTTCGTCCGCTTCACCTCCGGCGTCATCTGCGCGCCGATGGAGGCCGACCGCGCGGCCGCGCTCGAGCTGCCGCCCATGGTCACCGACAACGAGGACCCCAAGGGGACCGCCTACACGATCAGCTGCGACGCCGTCGGCGTCACCACCGGCATCAGCGCCGCCGAACGCGCCCTGACCGGCCGGGCACTGGCCACGGCCGAGCCCGACCCAGCCGCGATCACTCGCCCCGGGCACGTGTTCCCGCTCATCGCGAAATCCGGCGGCGTGCGCGAACGCCCGGGCCACACCGAGGCCGGAGTCGAGTTCTCACGCCTGGCCGGCGCGCAGCCGGTGTCGATGATCGCCGAGGTGGTCCACGACGACGGATCGATGATGCGCTTCGACGCCCTGCGGGAGTTCGCGACCACGCACGGGCTGGTCATGGTCTCGATCGAGCAGCTCGTCAAGTATCTCGAGGACGGCGACGGGCGCAGTGCCGTGCCCCGGGACCTGCCCACCGAGGTGCCCCTGCCGACGAAGTACGGCACGTTCACCGCCCGCGCCTTCACCGTCGACGGCCACGACCACCTCGGCGTCTACACCGGGCTCGACCGGAGTGAGGCAGCGAGCGCGGACGCTGAGGCGGCGGAGGCTCCGCTCGTGCGGGTCCATTCGGAGTGCCTGACGGGTGACGTCTTCGGCTCCTACCGGTGCGATTGCGGGGAGCAGCTCGACCTCGCTCTGGAGATGATCGCCGAGCAGGGCGGCGCGGTCGTCTATCTCACCGGTCATGAGGGCCGCGGAATCGGCCTGAGCAACAAGATCAAGGCCTATGCCCTGCAGGATTCGGGGCTCGACACCGTCGAGGCGAATCTCCGGCTCGGCTTCTACGATGACATCCGTGACTACCGGGCCGCAGCGGAGTTCCTCCACGCGCTGGGCCTGACACGGATCCGGTTGCTGACGAACAACCCCGAGAAGACACATGCCCTCGAGGCTCTCGGCATCACCGTCGAGGCAGTGGTGCCGATCGAGATCCCCGCCCGGCCGGAGAACTCGAAGTACCTCGCCACCAA
>NZ_JAPSIB010000043.1 GCF_031179145.1 Brevibacterium sp. | reverse complement strand
GCAACCCGTGTGACTGAGGGATGGGCAGCCACCATGACGTCGGAATGAGACGGTGCGAAACGTTCTGTGGCAACCCGGGCGAACCCGTGTCAGATCCGATGTCTATGGTGGGGCCAAGTGAAATTCACCTCTTCGGCAGCTCCAGCTGCCGGTGCGAAAGGACGGTCATCCATGGCATCGCTCTCCTCCCTGAGCATCGCGTTCGATTGCGCGGACGTGCGAACCCAATCGCGGTTCTGGTCCGAGCTGCTCGGAGCGGAACTCGACGAAGGCGCGAACGAATTCGTCGCGAGCATCGGCGGCATCCACAGCTCCGAATCTCCCATCCCCGGGATGCTCTTCGTCAAAGTCACCGACCGGGGTGAGGGGAAGAATCCCGTGCACATCGATCTCGACGACCCGGACTATCCGCGTGACGTCGAGAAAGCAGTCTCTCTGGGGGCGAAGAAGGTCGCTTCGTTCCAGGAGCATGGAATCGAGTGGACGACGCTGCTGGATCCCGAGGGGAATGTCTTCGACATCGGCCGCCGCCAGGTGTCCGAGCAGACTGATTCCTGAGGTGACCGGGAGCGAAGCCGCCAGTACCGTGTCCTCAGAGGTGATGAGGACAGAGTGTGAAACGGCTCGACAGCCGTGTCATGGACATCACGTAGAGTGACACTGACAGCATCAATCACACCAACGAAGGAGAGATCGAAGCATGGCGAAAACAGCATTCCAGGGAACCCCGGTCAAGACCGTCGGCGAACTGCCGGAGAAGGGTTCTCAGGCCCCGGCCTTCACCCTTGTCGGAACGGACCTCAGTGAAGTGAACTCCGCGGACGTCGCCGGCAAGCGTGTCGTCCTCAACATCTTCCCGAGCCTCGACACCGATGTCTGCGCGGCATCGGTGCGGAAGTTCAATGAACTGGCCGGGAGCCTCGACAACACCACGGTGCTGTGCGTCTCGAACGACCTGCCGTTCGCCCAGGCCCGGTTCTGCGGAGCAGAGGGCATCGAGAATGTCGTCGCCGCCTCCGGCTTCCGCAGCGCATTCGGCAAGGAATTCGGCGTGACCATGGTCGACGGTCCCCTCGCAGGACTGCTCGCACGCTCGGTCGTCGTCCTCGATGAGAAGGGCACGGTGTCCTACACCCAGCTCGTCGACGAGATCACCACCGAACCGGACTACGACGCAGCGAAGGCCGCCCTCGGCGCCTGATCCAGCTACATATCGATCACCTGCACGGGCAGCGCGTATTCCACGCCTGCCCGTGCTCCGGTTTCGGAGGCGATCATCGTGACCATCTCGCGAGGCACGGGGTGGTCCGGGAGCGCTTCAAGATAGACCTTGTGTGCCTCGAGCGACCGTACGCCCTTATCGACGTCCTCGGCACTGAGCTCAATGGCATAGTTCGGCTCGGCGCCGTTGACGAGCAGACGGTTCGCCTTCCATGCCGGCAGACCGGATTCGGCGAGATCCTCGAACAGCCAGGGGTTGTCGGCGTCGCGGATCGCGTCGATCGCAGCGACCCCGACGTTGCGATGATCAACGTGGTTGAGTCCCCACGAGGTCTCCAGGCGCCACGTCGTGACCATCACCGCATCCGGGCGGAACTGCCGGATCTTCTTGGCGATTGCGTGCCGGAGTTCGACATTCGCCTCGACCAGGCCATCGGGGAAGTCGAGGATCTCGAGGTCGTCGACACCGACGATGCTGCAGGCCTCGCGCTGCTCGTCCGCGCGCAACGGAGCCACCTCATCGGGGTGCATGCCCCTGATCCCGGCTTCGCCCCGGGTGAGCAGCAGGTATGACACCTGTTTGCCCTGCCTGGCCCATTTGGCCGCTGCAGCCGAAGCACCATATTCCATGTCGTCGGGATGGGCGACGACGCAGAGAACCCTGCTGACGTCGTTGTCGTCGAGAAGCGGAAGCTCAGTCATTCATCCAGGCTAAGCTCCTGCACTCGGTTGCGCCAGGTCTGGACCCTGAGCGTCGTGCAGTCCGCGACCCTCAGCCAGCCGGCGGAGGAGCACCCGGGCGGCGGTCCTCAGCCAGTCGGCGGAGAAGCTCTCGCGCAGCGAGGCGACCGGCACGCGTCGCCCCCACCGTCGAGCTCGCCGAACCATAGCCGACGAGAAACACTCTTCTATCGCCTTTGACCGCCACTTCGGTCTCCATCGCGATTCCACCGTCACGGGTGCGCAGATGCAGAGGCGCCAGATGGTTCAGCGCCGCCCGGAATCCGGTGTTCCAGAAGATCACGTCGACGGCTTCGATGCGCTGCTCAGTGAAAGGCTGCCAGGATTCCGGCAGCGCCAGCCGGTCGCCGGCCGAGGGACCGAGGCCGTCCGATGTCGGCACCTCCTCGCCGTCGTGAGCAGGGAAGTGCACGCCGTGGGGGAGAATCCGGTCGAACATCCCGCGGGAGACGAGCACCCCTGATTCCACGCCCTCGAGGAATTCCCGACGCAGTGGCAATCCCGTCGTCCGGACCACGCTTGCCGGTGCGAGACCCGCCAGCGTGCGGGAGCGCACGGCACGCTCGACCTCGAGCCCCCAGTTGCCGTCGAATTCGCGGGAGGTGAAGTTCGGCGGTCGCCTGGTTGCCCACAGAGTCTCGGTCACCTCGGCGAGTTGGAGCAGGAACTGGGTCGCGGAGATCCCACCGCCGACGACGAGGGTGCGCTGCCCGCGGAAGTCCTCAACGTCGCGGAAGCTCGCGGTGTGGAGCTGGCGACCTTCGAACTCCGCGATTCCCGAGATGTAGGGCACATAGGGGCGCTTCCACGTTCCGGTGGCGTTGATGAGGAACGACGTCGCCAGTTGAACGTGTTCACCGTCAAGTTCGACGGTGATCGTCAGGTGACCGGAGCCCGGCGTTTCCGACCGGACCTCCACCGCCTCGGCGGGGCGCACGACACAAAGTTCGAGCTCCCGTTCGAACCGGGAGTAGTAGTCGGAGACCACCGCCGAGGCTGGGCACCGCGGATCGGGCGAGCCCAGGGGGAAGCCGGGGAGGTCCGCGATCCGGTTGGCCCCGCCCAACGTCAGCGAGTCCCAGCGTTCGCGCCACGCGCCGCCCGGACCGGCGCCGGCGTCGAGGACGATGAAGTCCTTCCCTGCTCTCAGCCCGTCGCGCCACAGGTAGTGAGCCGCCGAGAGCCCTGCCTGACCGGCCCCGATGATCACGATCGGCCATTGGGAGCCCTCGAGCAGCTCTGGAAGTCGACACACCATGAACGTCATTGTTCCAGGTTCGTCTGCGCAGCGGGTTCGGCGTGAGTCCGCCGTCAGGCGTCGGTTCGTGGCACCACCCTGACGTGAATGGTCGGCTTGACGGGGGTGGGGAGCGAGAGAACACTGGGTCAGTGACTTCTCAATCCCCATCCTCGACCAGTCCCTGGCGTGCCCTGTGGGCGCTGTGCATCGGCTTCTTCATGATCCTCGTGGACTCCACGATCGTCTCCGTGGCCATGCCCGACATCATGGCCTCACTCGACGCCGACATCAACGCGGTCGTGTGGGTCACCTCGGCGTATCTGCTCGCCTATGTCGTCCCGCTGCTCATCACCGGCAGGCTGGGGGACAAGTTCGGACCCAAGCGGGTGTACATGGTCGGACTCGTCATCTTCACACTCAGCTCCCTGTGGTGCGGACTGACGACGACGGTAGCTTCTCTGATCGTCGCCCGTGTGGTCCAGGGCCTCGGCGCGGCCGCGATGACCCCGCAGACGATGGCTGTCATCACCCGCATCTTCCCGCCCAACGGACGCGGTGCGGCCATGGGCATGTGGGGCGCCGTCGCCGGCATCGCGACCCTCATCGGCCCGATCATGGGCGGACTGCTCGTCGACGGATTCGGGTGGGAGTGGATCTTCTTCATCAACGTCCCCGTCGGAATCGTCGCCTTCGTCATGGCATGGCGGTTGGTCCCGAGCCTCGAGACCCAGTCGCACAGCTTCGATTGGATCGGCGTCGTGCTCTCGGCCTGCGGCATGTTCCTGCTGGTGTACGGCATCCAGCAGGCCCACGAAGCCAAATGGGGCGCGCTCATCGGTACCGTCACGGTGCCGTTCGTCATCGGCGGTGGCATTGTCTTCCTCATCGCCTTCGTGCTGTGGCAGAAGTTCACCCCCACCGAGGTGCTCATCCCTCTCCGCCTGTTCAAGGACCGCAACTTCTCCCTGGCGAGCCTGGCGATGGTCACCGTCGGTTTCGGTGTCACGTCGATGTCGTTCCCGATCATGCTGTGGGCACAGAACGTGCTCGGCTACTCACCGACGCAGGCCGCGCTGCTTCTCGCGCCAATGGCGATCCTCTCCGGTGTGCTCGCGCCCTTCGTCGGGAAGCTCGTCGACAACGGGGACCCTCGGATTCTCGCCGGCATCGGCTTGGCGTCGTTCTCTGCAGGCCTGTTCTGGATGGGAGCGCTGCTCGACCGCGACACATCGCCGTGGCTGCTGATGCCGCCGATCCTTCTGCTGGGAGTGGCGAACGGATTCATGTGGGCGCCGATATCGTCCACCGCGACCAGGAACCTTCCCCTCAAGGACGCGGGCGCCGGTTCTGGTGTCTACAACACGGTGCGGCAGGTGGGAGCGGTGCTCGGAAGTGCTGCCATCGCGGTTGCGATGGAAGCGCGCTTGGCGGCGAACATCGCCGGCGCTGAGGCGGCTGCTGGTGGCGCCCCGGGTGCGGTCGGTGGTGTCGGTGCTGGGGCAGGGGACGCTGCAGACTCTGGGTTGGCGGAGTCCGGAGGATCGATGGCCTCGGAGATGGGAGGCGGTATTGCCGGGATGCCGGATGCGATCGCCTCGGGCTTCGCACATGCGATGGGGCAGTCGCTGTGGGTGCCTGCGACGCTGATCCTTCTCGGTTTTGTGGCGGTGCTGTTCTTCGAATCCCCGCGGAGGCGTGTGCGGGGCTAGGCAGCGGCGCAGCTGTGAGTTCGGTCTTCGGCTCAGACAGTGATGCCCGGGAACCTGTGTCAGTGGTGGATGGCACACTCTGGATTGCACACCTTGGAGTAGGGAAGCGATTTGCTCCAGAAGTCTGATGTCAGTGGCGGCTGGCAGGCTGTGGAGTACGGCAGCAGTTCGTCCCGGACGAAGGAGTTCACCCCGAACTCCTGTGTCAGTGGCGAGTGGCAGACTCAGAAGCACGGTAGCAGCTCGCAGACGAGAGGCGGTGACACGGCATGGATGAGGCGACATCGGCAAACGGCAGCCGATTCTCTCTGCCCGCGCATTCACCGCTCACCGAACTCGCCTCGAAATCCGCTGAGTGCGACCGCATCCAGTTCTCAGTGATCGAGTCCCTGGCCGACTACGCGCTCACGCGGGCCTGTGCAGCTGTGGGTCTGCCCATGGACAGCCGAGGAAGGGAAGCGAAGTCGTCGGCTGCGTCTCCTCGTTTCGCTACTGTCGCTGACAGCGTGTTGCGGACTGTGCCTCGGCCGGCTTCTCCCGATCCTTGGGCTGATTCGGATACTGCTGCCGTTTC
>NZ_JAPSIB010000020.1:59540-93315 GCF_031179145.1 Brevibacterium sp. | reverse complement strand
AATCATTATTGAACGAGCGACGCCCTGTCGGGGTGATTCCGGGTTGAGCAGCGAGCATGATGCCGTACCTCCTACCCCGCCCTATTTGCCAGGAACTGTCTCACAACAATCCTGGCAAATAGGGTATAGGTGGTCCGCTCGCGACGAAGTGGTCCGCTCGGCGGTAACGACTGCTCGGCGGCCACGACTATGGGGAGAGCTGGGCTCAGTGCTCGTGCGCCTCCACCGTGTGGGCCAGGGCGTCGAGGATGATGTGGGCGACGTGGTCGTCCTTGAGCGAGTAGTAGGCCTCGCGTCCGATGCGATTGACTCCGACGAGGTGGAGCCCGCGCAGGAACTTCAGATGCTGGGACACCAGGGGCTGGGACAGTCCGGTCGATTCGACGATGTGAGTCACGGTCGCCTCGCCGTGGGCGAGGACCAGAAGCATCTTCAGCCGTGAGGGAGTGGCGAGGGCCTTGAACAGATCGGCGGTCTCGGTGATGGCCTCGAGGTTGTCCTCGGGGTTGCGCAGGAGGGCTGCGACATCATCGCTGACCGGGACGGGGTCTTGAGTGGAGGCCATGGGTAGAGATTACCGGAATCGGCGGCCCTCACGATCGCAGCCGGGTGTGCACGGCCTTGGATTCGCGCGCTCACGATCGCAGCCGGGTGCGCACCGTCAGCGCGGCACACCCGATGACTGCGACGCCGCAGATAACGGTCTCCCACTCAAGCGTCTCGCCGAGCAGCACTGTCGCCCAGACGAGGGACATCACCGGTTGGCTCAGCTGCACTTGTGACACCTGCGCCATCGGCCCGACGGCAAGCCCGCGATACCAGGCGAAGAACCCCAGGAACATGCTGACGACCGCCAGATATCCGAACGCGGCCCACTCGATCATCGTGCCGTGGGGCGGGGCTGCTGCCGCCGAGGCGAGGGTGAGGCCGACGGTGATCGGCGCGGACAGGACGAGCGCCCATGACACCGTCTGCCAGGACCCGAGCTCCCGGGCCAGCACACCGCCCTCGGCATAGCCGATCGCCGCCGCGACGACGGCGGCGAAGAGAAGCGCATCCGCCGCTCCGAGCTCACCGAACCCGTCGCCGTGCACCAGAGCGAACACCACTGCGACCACGGCACTGGCCCCCGCCATCAGCCAGAAGCGCAGGCCGGTGGCCTCTCGGGTGCGGAAGACTGCGGCCGCGGCAGTGGCTGCGGGCAGGAGCGCGATGACGACGGCGCCATGGGACGCCGAGGTGTGGGCGAGTGCGAATGAGGTCAGCAGTGGAAAGCCGAGGACGATTCCGCCGGCCACGAGGAGAAGGCGCAGGCACTGCGTTCGGCTGGGGATGCGCAGTGCAGCTGTGGTCCCCCGGCGTTGCCGTCCGACGAAGATGAGGATGAGACCGGCCAGCACCGAGGCGACTGCGGCGCGGCCGACACCGAGGAAGAGCGGAGACATCGTCCCGGATTCGGCCGCGATGCGGGTGAGAGGGACGGTGAAGGAGAACGCGACCACTCCGAGGAAGCCCCACCACAGGCCCGATTGCTTCGATCCATGGAGTAGCGGGTCGACCGAAATGGAAGTAGCGCTATTGTTATCTTTCATGACCTACGATAGCAGTTCCAGGATCGTCGCGGAACTCACTCAGTGGATCGACTCCGCGGCGCCGGGGGAGAAGCTCCCTTCCTCCAGATCGCTGGTCGCTCGCTTCCAAGCGTCTCCCGTGACGGTGCAGAAAGCTCTGAGCACGCTCGCGCGCCGTGGACTCGTGGAGTCGCGGCCCGGGGTCGGCACGTTCGTTCGCGCGGTCCGGTCGATCGCCCCTCCCGATCTGAGCTGGCAGACGGCCGCACTGAGTCAGCGCGAACCTGCGTTCACCTCGTCGATGGCGGCACTGCAGATCGCGAGCAACGACGTCTTCGCTCTGCACAGCGGGTATCCCGATCCGGGTCTCCTCCCCAAGGACCTGGTCAGAACGGCGCTGAACAGAATGGCCCGAACCGAGAACAGCCTGCGCCGTGCGCCGACCGCCGGCGACGGCGACCTGCAGTCCTGGTTCGCCACCGAGCTCGCTGACGGCACCTCGCGGCACGTATCGGAACCGAATCCGTCCGATGTCACGATCATTCCCGGCAGCCAGAGCGGTCTGGCATCGATTCTGCGCTCCGTGGTCGGATCCGGAGGATCCCTCGTCGTGGAATCCCCGACCTACTGGGGTCTCATCGCCGCCGCGAGGCATTCCGGCGTCCGTCTGATTCCGGTTCCCTCGGGGATCGACGGACCCAGTCCCGATGTCCTCGACGAGGCATTCGAACGTTCCGGAGCCACAGCCTTCTATGCGCAGCCGAACTTCGCCAATCCCACCGGCGCGCATTGGAGCCCAAACCTGAGGGCGGACGTCCTCGACCTTGTGCGGTCGCGGCGGGCGTTCCTCGTCGAAGACGACTGGGCACATGACTTCGGGATTGACGCCGTGTCGCAGCCGCTCGTCGCCGATGACGCCGACGGCCACATCATCTACATCCGATCACTGACCAAAAGCGTGTCCCCGGCGCTCCGCGTCGCCGCAGTCGTCGCGCGCGGCCCGGCACGTGAGCGGATCCGCACTGTCGTGAGCGCCGAGGCGATGTACGTCAGCCCGATCCTCCAGGCCGCCGCCCTCGATGTCGTCACTCGCCCGGCGTGGCGGACGCATCTGCGGAGTCTCGGTCGTCAGTTGCGGACTCGTCGGGATTCGCTTGCGGCGGCGCTCAGGGCTGAAGCCCCCGACCTCCGACTCGAACAGGTTCCGACCGGCGGCCTCAACCTGTGGGTGCGGCTGCCGCTCGGCATCGACGTCGACGAGTTCGTCAAGGCCGCCGCCGACGTCAATGTGCTGATCACCGGGGGTGCGGATTGGTTCCCCGCCGAGGCGCCGGCCGGGTTTGTCCGCCTCAACTTCGCTGGTCCCAATCCGGCTGGTTTCACGGAGGCGATGCGGCGACTCGGCGAAGCTCTCGCTCAGCTCCAGGCTCGATAACGCGAGATGGGTGCGTGGAGATCGGAGTCGCAGTCGACTCAGAGTCGGCCCTGCTCGGCCTTTCTGATGGCAGTGGGCAGTTTGTCGAGCAGCCACGGGTAGCTGAGCGGGGAGAGGTTGGTCAGGGCGGCGAACTCATCATCGCTGAGCACGGAGTAGTGCTTGCCGCGGATGACCTTGACTTCACGGTAGAACGGGTCGGAGAGATCGGATTCGTCGAGCAGTCCCTGTCCCTCGTCGGGGAAATGGATGAAGAGGACGTCGGCGTCGAGGGTGTCGACCTCGGCCTTCCTCACCGAGTGCTTCTCGGCGGAGTACTGAGACGCCTCTGCGGCGGTGAGCAGCCCGAGGTCGGTGAAGAAGCTGTCGTCGCTGCCGTCGTAGGAGAGGTAGTCGATCGAGTTCTTCTGCACATCCGCGAGGGTGTATCTCGTGTCCTCGAATTCGAGGTGGCTCGAGGCGATATCCTTCGTCTCGGCTTTGATGTCGCTGACGGCCCTCTTCGCCGCGGCTGCCTCGTCGAGTGCTGTGGCCACCGCTGCCGTCCTCTCCGTCCAGGTGGAATCCGGGGTGGTGGCGACGACGGGCGCGATCTCTGAGAGCTCGTCGAAGCTGTCGCCGGCGTCCTGCAGGCCCGTGGCGAGGATGACGTCGGGCTGGGCTTTCGTGATCGCGGCGATGTCGGGGCCGTTGGATGCGTCGAACGTCGGCGGAGTCTCAAAGCCATTGTCCTTGAGCGACTCCTCGGCCCACGGGCTGATCGAGCCCGAACTCTCCGATGCCGGAGCGATGACGGGATCGACGCCGAGGGCAAGGGCGATGTCGAGGTCGACGTCACTGACGACGGCGACCTTCGTCGGACGGTCCTCGATCGTCGCGCTGCCGTACGGCGAGTCGATCGTCTGCGGGTAGGGGCCGTCGGTCTGACGGGCGGAGTCGGGAAGAACAGCACAGCCGCCGAGTCCGAGGACCGCGGCGGCTGTCAGGGCAGAGAGGGGGAGGGCGATGGCAAACTTCACCACGACAGTGTAGTTCCTTCTCAGTGCATGGCCTCGACGTCGTTCTGCGAGCTGACGAGGTCAGTGGCCAGGCTCTCCCACTGCTCGTAGGCACTGGGGAACGCGGAGCGCTGCACTGCTTGAGCGGCTTCGGTCGGCGACATCGACTGCCAGTCGGGTATCTGCTCGAGGCCGGGGTTGTCGATCTCGGGATTGATGCCGTAGAACGACTTCGTCGCGAACACGGGATCGGTGAGCTTCTCAGGCTCTCCCCAGCCCTGGGAGGGCCGTTGCTGGAACAGGCCCAGGGAGTCGCGGTCGCCGTGGTCGATGTTGCGCAGGGAGGATTCCTGCAGCGCGGTCATCAGAGCGATTCGGATCGCGTGGTCGTCGAATCCGCCCCCGCGCCCGATCCCGATGATGAGGCGGGCGTGCTCGACCTGTTCGGCGCTGAGCTGATTCACGGTGGCCATCTGCACCTGCCTGATTGCGGTCGATCCGAAGGACACTGGAGCGTTGACGATGACGACGGCGGCAACCAGCAGTGCTGTGACTGCCGCTCCCAGCCCGATCAGGGCGCCGCGGAGCATGGACCGGCGGCCCTGGCGATGACGAGTCTGGCGAGGCATGAATATAACGATAAGGCAACGAACTTAATGATTCGTGAGTCCACGCCGGATTAAGGCTTGGCGATTGTCACAAAAACGCAATATGGCGTGCATGGGTGGGGTTCTGCGACTCACATCGGAGGTCGTTGGCGCCAGCGGTCTCCGCGGATCCGACGGGACTGTCGCTGACTCTACGGATCGGTCATGCAGAGTTGTGGGAATAGGATCAAACCGTGGTCTTCTTCGCTCGTCGTCGGCAGGGTGCAGCACCCACCGTCGGATGTCTCATCGCGCTGATCTCTGTGGTCATCGTGGGATTTATCTCGGTGATGGCCATCGTCGTCGCCCTCTTCGTCGTGCTCGGCTCCACTGCCGATGTTCCGACCCCTGAGATCAGCCGCAGCCATGGGTTCGACCCCAGTTCTCCTCCAGTGCCGTCGCAGACTCCGTCGACTGGGGAGTGGTCAGGAGGGAGCTGACGGCTGCACCGGCTGGCGCAGGATGGTCCGCAGCTTTTCCGGGGCGACTCTGCGGAAGTCGCTGAGATAGATCTCGTGATGGGTGCCGCTGAGCTCGAAGCCGGCTCCAGGGATCACTTCGTGGTGAAGGTGATCGAGCACCGCCGCCTCGGCGTCGAAGGAACCGATGTGCAGCGTCTGGATGCACGTGCCCTCGCACAGCAGCTCGAACCTCAACTCGCCGAGGCGGGGGACGTCCTTCTTCCCGGCCACGGCCTCGGTGGCAGCTCCGACGTGGCCCGCGTCGAGCCAGTCGGGGACGAGGAGCATGAGCGTGAAATCCCATTTCGACTTGTCCCGGGCGCTCGTGAAGACGCTCATGTCCTCGGCCCACCACAGGCCCTCGAGGGGTGGGACGACGTAGTCGCGATCGAGCTCCCGCTTGCTGAGGAACTTCAGCGCGTAGGCGAGCGGATACAGGGTCTCAACGGCCGAGCTGAATTCGGAGGACGTGTTCGGATCGCCGTGACCGTCGATCATGAGGTAGCGCCTGTCGGGGATCTCGACCGTGGAGAACTCACCGGATTTCGCCCTGAATCCCACGACTGTCTTCTTCAGATCGACCTTGTCCACTCGCTCCTCCGCTTCCTCGTGGAATGGCTTGATTCTACGACTGAAGGGCTTGATTCTACGGCTGGAGTGGCGGACTCGTGCCCGGGCCGGAGGCGTGGATCTCGTGTCCGTGGTGGATGAGAGTCTGCACTCAGAGGAAGAACCAGTGCGGACGTCCGCCATGGCGGCCAGGGAGTTGTTCGACGACCTGGATGCCGGATTCACTCACGCCTTGAGCGAATCCAAGCGGGTGGTCGCTCTCGGGTCCGAGCAGTCGGCTGTGATCAGTCATGGGAAGGGCTGATCGTCGGCGGCGCAGCGTGGCAGGGCAAGCCGGCGCTGCGTCGCCACCGCCTGCTCGGGCTCCTTCCTCCGGCGGTCGGCCCACCCCATGGTCGGAGGCCGACTTCGAAGAGCCGGTTCCGCGAAGAGGTCGGCCACCGGGAAACCGGCTCACTAGACTTGAGCCCATGAACTCCCGCAGGACGACGCCCGACCCTCAATCCGGGGAGGGGCCGCGCGATCGGCGATCCAGGCAGCCGTTCGTGTTCCGGCGACACCACTTCACGGTGACCGGTGTGCTCGACTATGTCTTCTTCCTGTTCGGCGGGGCCGCCTCGACCTGGTTGGCCATGGTCATTCTGTTCAAGGGATTCTCGCTCGGCTGGTGGCAGGTTCTCACCCTGCTGGTGGTCTGGGTGGTCATCTCCTACCTGGCGTTGCCCAGGCTGCACCGCATCTTCTCGCAGATCTATGTCCCCAACTACTTCATCGGCCGGACCCGGACCTCGGACGGGCTCCTCGGAGACCCGGTCAACCTGGCCTGGCGAGGTGAGGAGGCGCAGATCCATCACGCGATGAAAGCGGCAGGGTGGTCATTGGCCGAGGAGATCACGGCGGCGTCCACCTGGAGGATCTTCGTCTCGACTCTGACGCGGCGAAGCTATCCGGAGGCTCCGGTCTCGCCTCTGCTGCTCTTCGGCCGCAGGCAGGACTTCGCCTACCAGCAGGAGGTCGACGGGGACCCGGGGCAGAGGCATCATGTCCGCTTCTGGAAGTGCCCGAGCGGCTGGCTGCTGCCCGGAGGCCTCCAAGCCGATTGGCTGGCCGCGGGCACCTACGACAAGAGTGTCGGGATCTCACTGTTCACCCTGCAGTTCACCCACAAGATCGACGAGAACACCGATATTGAGCGCGACTATGTCGTTGACACCGTGACTGCGGCCGATCCGGCCATCACCGTCGAACACGTCGAGGACTTCTCCACCGGCTACCACTCCCGCAACGGCGGAGGCGATGCGATCATCACCGACGGCGACCTGCCGATCGTCGAGGTGCACAAGGTGGTTCCCGATGTCTCCGACTACCCGGAACGCCTCGACCTCGCACTCGACTTCACGGTCGAGGCCTCCGACAGGCACTACGTTCCGGAGCTTGCCAAGGTCCTGTGGTCGAAGCGGCCACTGCAGACGCTCATCGGCGCTCTCCTCGTCCTCGTTCTGCTCATCTTCCAGTTCACCGGTGTGGCCAGCGCGGTGCTCGGCTGGCAGTGGCTGCAGACCGAGTTCTCTCCCTTGGCGCAGATCGCCAGCTTCGACACGAACGACCAGTCGGAGCTGATCGGCGCCCAGATCCTCATCGGTCTCAGCTTCGTCATCGGCTGCTTGCAGGTCATGGCCGCCGTGTCCGTGATCCGGGGCAGCAACAGGGCTAGGCTGTGGCTGCTGGCACTGTCATCGGCCTCGGTGATCGTGTCGATGACGAACTACTTCAGCGGGGATCGTGAACTCGCCACCAACCTCTACGCGCTCTCGACCATCGCTATGCAGGTCGCGGTGCTCCTGTCGCTGTCCAGTGACTCGTCGCGGCTCTTCACCCGTTTCAGCACCGAGGCGGCCAGGGCTGAACGACAGGACCGGGCCCTGGAGGACTGATCGCCGCACCAGGTGGCAGATGTGGGCCTACGATGAAGACGATACTGCAACTGCCGCTCGCAGTCTCTGCCGCTCGTCGCAGGGATTCGCAGACGGATGGAGAAGGGAATTCCATGACCGAGCCCACCCCGACCGACCCTGACAACATCGATCCCTACGACGTCGATCCTGCCTCCGTCGATCCCGAATCGATCGACGAGTCGGTCTTCGACACCATCGACGACAGCCTCAAGGTCGTCAGCGCGGAATTGACGATCAATGCACCCGCCGCCGAGGTGTTCGAACTCATCGCCGACCCCGCTCGGCACGCGGACTGGGACGGCAATGACAATGTGGCCGCCTCCGCTCCTGGCCAGCGTGTCACGGGCCCGGGAGTCTCGTTCATCACGACGCTGACGAAAGAGGTGGAGCGCGAGAACCATGTCGTCGAGTTCGTCGAAGGCGAGCTCATCGCCTGGAAGCCCTCCGAAGTCGGCGGCGAACCGTTCGGGCAGAAGTGGAAATGGGAGATTGAAGCTCTGGGTGAGACGAGTTCGACCGTCCGCCACACTTATGACTGGACCCAGCTGCGAGACGTGCGTCGTCTTCCTCGTGCGCGATCGACGACTCCCGAGAAGCTGCTCGCCTCGATGCACAGGCTCAAGGATCTCGCCGAAACCTGAGCCGAGGCATTTCTGTGCTCAGCTCGACCGCAGCACCGAGTGTAGGTCATCGAGGACCGCCGGGTCCTCGATCGTCGAGGGGACGGCCGGGTTCTCCACTCCATCGGCGATCTCCCGCATCGTCTTGCGCAGGATCTTGCCGGATCGCGTCTTCGGCAGCGCGGGGATGATGTCGATGCGTCGCAGTGCGGCCACCGGCCCGATCTCCTTGCGGACCAGGGCGATCAGCTCCGCTTTCAGCGTATCCGCGTCGACCGCCTCGGCGCTGGTGCCGATGACGACGAGCGCACGCGGGATCTGGCCCTTCGTCTCATCGTGGACCCCGATCACGGCAGTCTCGGTCACGGCCGGATGGGAGGAGATGACGGCTTCCATCACGCCGGTGGACAGACGATGACCGGCGACATTGATGACGTCGTCGGTGCGCCCCATGACGAAGAGGTAGCCGTCCTCGTCGATGTACCCGGAGTCACCGGTGAGGTAGCAGCCGTCGAAGGCGGACAGGTACGAGGACACGAAGCGGGAGTCGTCGCCCCAGACGGTCGCCATGGTCCCGGGAGGCAGCGGCAGCCTGATGACGATGAGTCCCTCCTGCCCGACCGGCATTGGAGCACCGGAGGCATCGACGACTTCCACCCGGTAGCCGGGAACGGGCTTGGTGGGGGATCCGGGTTTGATGGGGAAGCGCGTCAGCCCCAGGGGGTTGGCCGCGATCGGCCACCCGGTCTCGGTCTGCCACCAGTTGTCGACGACGGGAATGTCGCGGCCGGTGGCCTCCCGCAGGACCCGCGTCGTCCACTCGTACGTGTCGGGATCGAGGCGTTCGCCGGCGAGGAATGACGCGCGCAGACTGGACAGGTCGTACTTCCTGATCAGTTCCCCTTCGGGATCCTCCTTCCGAACGACGCGCATCGCGGTGGGAGCGGTGAAGTGGACGTTGACGTTGTGGTCGTCGACGATGCGGAAGAACGTCCCCGCGTCGGGAGTGCCGATCGGTTTGCCCTCGAACAGGACGGACGTGACCCCTGCGAGCAGCGGGCCGTAGACGATGTAGGAATGCCCGACCACCCAGCCGACGTCCGAGGCCGTGAACATGGTGTCGCCGGGACGCAGACCGAAGATGTTCGGCAGGGACCAGGCCAGCGCCACCGCGTACCCGCCGGAATCGCGGACGATTCCCTTCGGTCTGCCAGTGGTTCCCGAAGTGTAGAGGACGTAGAGCTCATCGGTCGCCCTGACCGGGACAGGGTCGATGCCGGTGGGTGTGGAGGCGAGGAGCTCGGTGTAGTCGACGTCGTCCTCACCCATGCCGCAGCGGTGCTGTTCGCGTTGGACGATGACGGTGAAGTCCGGTGCGCTCTCGGCCAGCCCGAGCGCCTCGTCGAGCATCGGCTTGTAGTCGAGGATCCGATTCGCCTCGACTCCGCAGGAGGTGGAGATGACCGCCTTCGGCTGCATGTCGTCGATGCGCACGGCCAGTTCGGCCGGGGCGAATCCGCCGAAGACGACGGAGTGGATCGCGCCGATCCTGGCACAGGCGAGCATCGCGACGGCTGCCTCGGGGATCATCGGGAGGTAGATGACGACCCGGTCGCCCTTGCTCACACCCCGGTCGGACAGGGCGCGGGCGAAGCGGGAGACCTCGTCGAGGAGCTGAGAGTAGGTGATCGTGCGGACCGTGTCCGTGACGGGCGAATCGTAGACGATCGCTGGCTGATCGCCTCGGCCTGCCGCGACATGCCTGTCGAGTGCGTTGGAGCAGACATTGAGTTCGCCGTCGGGAAACCACCGGTGGATCGGAGCGCGGGAGCTGTCGAGCGCCCGGGTCGGCTCCTCCACCCAGTCGATGAGCATTCTGGCCTGTTCCAGCCAGAACGCCTCCGCATCTGCGGCGACTCGGTCGATGACGTCGTCATAGGCCTGGTTCGAGAACTGCTGATCATCCATGCCTCAATTGTGACTCACAGCACATCGATGTGCCGGATGGGGGTGGACGGACAGGGCACAATAGGGGCATGCGTTATGTGGTCGCTCTGCTCATCGGTGCTGGAGTCCTGTTCGGGATCAATCACTTCACCGGCCTGTTCTCGTTGCCGAGGCCGTGGGGGTCGCTGCTGATGGGTGCGACCGTCGGCTTGACGATGATCGTGGTGCTGCTGCTCTGGGAGATCGCCAGACCCAGCCAGCACGGAGAGGCGCCGGAGAAGGGTGAGTCTCCCGCGAAGTCGGAGCCGACAGAGACAGGTGAGGATCGCGGGGACCGCTCCGACCGCGGTGAGTTCGCCATCGCCGAGGCGGGGGACCGATCCGATGATGTGCAGGAGGCCGAAGACATGAAGAACGAACCACCGGCGGACTCCAGGTCGGAGAGCCTTGCCGAGATTGCCGGCGACCACATGCCCGATGAGCCGGGTGTGGGTGAGGCCGATGGCTCGTCCTTGGAGAACCCGCCGCCCGGAGAGGCCCGGAATCTGGGGGAGCCCACTGAGGACGACGGACCCGCAGTTCTCGGGGACCCAGGCAAAGAGGTCGAGGCGCCGGACGAGATCGAGATTCCGGAGGTCGCGGCAGACAGTGACACCGACCCCGGGGACGGTGCCGACTCCACCGCCGCCGATTCCGACCCTGCGGAGGGGTCCAGCATCGACGACGATTCGGAGCAGAGGGATCTCACCCACTTCGACGCCTATGGCGGACGGACCGACCCGGACCCGCACCCGCATTCGGACAGCGGCGTCGCACAGGAGCCGAACCGGCGCGACTAGTCACCACGCTTCAGCGACCGGCTTCTCGCCCACGAGGATGACGACGTCCTCGACCGCGCGCACGCGGGTCGTCATCATCAGCCGGGGCCACTCCTCGCCCCGGCTCAACGGCGCCCCGGCGGCGATCCGCGCTCGCATTCGGTTCCACCGCCGCCAGTGCCGGTCGAATGCGTGCCTGCGCACGACTCGCCCGCGCAGCGTCTGACCGTCGAGGGCGGAATCGCGATCGATGTCGATGAAGACCGCGGCAGGACAATAGCCGCACTGCAGGGCCAGCCACAGCAGGAGGCGGCGGCTCCACCACCGCGTTCCGGGATCGTGGACGATGAGGGGTCCACCACCTCGGCGGAGGACCTGGATGAGGATCGCACAGTGGGCGAGGATGTGGACGAACGGTCGGCACACCGCGTAGGGCGCCCACCCCACGACCCGGCTCAGGCGGTGCCGAACGGCGTCGGAGTCGACGATCCGCACGGACGGGGCGATCCCGGCAATGGCACGCAATGCCGCCGTCTTGCCGGCGCCGGGCACACCGCCGAGCAGCACCAGGGGCGGCTGAGTCGTCATCCTGCGATTCTCCTCCCCAACCCTGACGAGAGAGTTGGAGTTTCGATTGCGGCACCGGGGGAACGATTCCCTGACGGATCCCTGTAATACGATGAGGCCAGAAGACGAAGTGATTGTTCTGAGTGCGTGTCGACGTCGTACCAGCATCGGCATTGCCTCGGGAGCGTGTGAAAGCAGGTGGCTTCGATGTCGGCTGAAACATATGTCGAGACCTACCGCCAACTGAGCACGACCGTCCACGACGCCGGTCTGATGCGCAGACGGCCAGGATTCTATCTCGTTCGCATCGGCGGTTGGCTTCTCGGTCTGGCAGGGCTGCTCGTCCTCGTCGTCGTTCTCGGCGCGACGTGGTTCCAACTCCTCGTCGCCGCCGCGATCGGCTTCGTCATGGCACAACTGGGATTCCTGTCCCACGAAGCCGCGCACCGCGAAGTGTTCGCCTCCCGGGAAGCAAACGAATGGCTCTCGCGCATCATCGCGGGCCTGGTGATGGGGCTGAGCTTCGGCTGGTGGATGGCCAAACACAACACCCACCATGCCTACCCCAACCACGAGGGTGAGGATCCGGACATCGACTCCAACGTGTTGGCCCTGACTCCCGATGCCGCGCAGTCCCGGCGCGGACTGGGCGCCTATCTCGCCCGGCATCAGGGAATCTTCTTCGTTCCGCTCCTGTTCCTCGAAGGCCTCAATCTCCACGTCGCTTCCCTGCGGACGCTTCTCACGGCCCCCGAGGTGCCGCATCGGATCACCGAGATCGCGTTCATCGTCCTCAGGCACGGCGCATACCTGACCCTGCTGTTCCTCACGATGCCGTTCGGAATGGCGTGCGCCTTCTTCGGGGTCCAGGTCGGGGCGTTCGGGATCCTGCTCGGCGGTGCGTTCGCACTCAATCACATCGGCATGCCCACAGTGCCCCGTGGAGTCCACGTCGATTTTCTCCGCAGGCAGGTGGTCATGTCTCGCAACATCAAGGATGGTCCCCTGGTCCGCGTCCTCATGGGTGGCCTGCAGTTCCAGATCGAACACCACCTGTTCCCCGCCGCGCCCAGGGCGAGCCTGCCCGCCCTGCAGCGGATCGTGAGAACGGAGTGCGCCGAACGGGACATCCCGTACGTGGAGCGCACCCTCGCCGAGGCGGCCACCACCGTCATCGCGTACCTCAACCAGGTGGGCGTGCGGAACCAGGACCCGTACAGATGTCCGCTCGTCAAACGCTACCGAGGGTGAGAGTGAGGGTGAGAGTGCCGAGGAACCCGACAGGCGATGAGGAGTCCGAGACAGGGGTGAGGAACATGGAGATCACAGTCCATTCGAGCATGTGCGTCGCGGCAGGCAACTGCGGGGTCGTCGCGCCGGCCGTCTTCGCCAATCCCGACGAGAATGACGGGTTCGTCGAACTCCTCGACGCGCATCCGCCTCAGTCGCAGTGGCAGGCGGCCAGGGAAGCCGAGTACCTGTGCCCGTCGAAGACGATCCAGATCGACGGAAGCGCGATACCACCTCGGCGCCCGGGCTCGGAGTCCTCGGATCAGTTCGCCGAGTAGTGCGCGACGAGGAGCTCCAGGCCCTCTTCGATGCTCACCCGCGGTCGCCAGTCCAGGACTTCCTGGGTGCGGCGCTGGTCGAACCAGTGGGCCGTCGAGAGCTGCTCGGCGAGGAATCTCGTCAGGGGCGGTTCGTCGTCGTGCTCACCGAGGTCCCACACCTTCTCCACGACGGATCCCGCCGTCAGTGCCGCTCTGACGGGAATGCGCAGCTTCGGCTCGGGTGCGCCTCCGGCGATCGCGATGCGCGCCATCAGCTCCCCGATCGGGCGCGGCTGTCCGTTCGTCACGACCAGCGACTCCCCATGAGTGGTGTCGACGGCGTCGAGGGCCGCGACGATCGCCTCGACGGCATTGTCGACGAACAGGGTGTCGACCAGGGCGGTGCCGGCACCGAGCACCGGCATCCGACCGGCACGGGCGCGCTCGACGATGCGCTCGGTCAGCTGGACATCGCCCGGCCCCCACATCAGGTGCGGACGCAGAGCCAGGACCCGGAGGTTCTCGGAATCGGCGCTCAGGGCGATGAGCTCCCCGGCAGCCTTCGTGCGGGCGTACTCCCCGCGAGCGAGTCCGGGGGAGGCGAGACCTGCGCCGGAGCCCACGATCGACTCGCCGGTGTGGGCCACCGACGGCGAGGAGATGTGGACGAGCCGGGGGACGCCGGCGGCCTGCGCCCCATTGACGAGGGTGCGAGTGCCGCCGACGTTGACCGCTGCGAACTCGCGTGGATCTCCGGTCAGCGACACCTTCGCCGCCAGGTGCACGATCGCCTCGGCGCCGTTGATCGCCTCGGCGACCGCGGTCGGATCGGTCACGGTGCCGATGACGTCCCGAGCCCCGTCGACTCCGGAGGGCCGGCGCTGGAGGGTGGTGACGCCGTGCCCGGAGGCGACGAGGGCACGGGCGACGGACGAACCGAGCAGGCCGGAGGCCCCGGTGACGGTGATCTTCATGCGAACTCCAATGCGGCGATCGGACGGTCTCGGGTGGGTGGGTCGACTGCGGGCGCGGACGTCGGAGTGCTCAGACTCGTCTGCGCACGGACCCGCCGGTCAGGACGTGGTCGGCCCAGTCCGCCAGCCGGGAGCGGTCGATCTTCGAGTTGTGGCGGATGTCGGTCGGGAAGTTGGGCGCCACGAGGACTGCACTGAGATCGTGTCCGTCGATCGCGGCGACCTGTGCGCGGAGACGGGCGGTGAGGTCCAGTGGGGCCAGGCCCGCCTTGAGCTCAGTGCCTTCGGCGTCGAGCACCGCGACGAGCGCCTGCGTGCCGGTCGGTCCGGTGCCGACGACCGCGCTGCGGCTGACCTGCGGGTCCTGGTCGATGAGCGCTTCGAGCGCACCGGGGCCCACGGGTCCGCGCGGAGTCGTCACCACGTGTTGGAGGCGGCCTTCGAGCCACACCCGCCCCGTGCTGTCGATACGGCCGACGTCGTTGGTCCGGTGCCAGTCACGACCGTCGAGGTCGTCACGGGCCGAGAGCGCCGTGGTCCGCCAGAGCCTGTCGTAGCCGGCCTTGATGTGCGCGGCGCTGACGACCAGCTCACCCAGACGGCCGTGCGCCTGCGGGCCGCGCAGAAGAGTCTCCGACGGAGTCCCGGCGTCGTCGATCGGCGCGAGTGCGAGCTCGACGCCGTCGATGGGCCGCCCGACGCACACGCCGAGGTTGGGCCGGGCCTCCCCTGCGACAGTGGTCGTCGAACCGGTGGCTCGAGCCACTCCCTCACGGTCGATGTCGGCGAGCAGGAGGCCTTCGGTCATCCCGTAGGGGGAGTGGATCGAGGCGGCGGGGAACACCTCGGCGATGGAGTCCATCAGCTCCAGCGGCACGGGCGCGCCCGCGGAGAGCACGAGTTCGACCCGAGCGCACGCGGCCTTCTGCTCGGGGCTGAGCGACGAGGCGGTGGCGGCGACATTCCGGTACGCGGCGGGGGAGGCGAAGACCATGGTCGCCTGACCGGCGATGACGGCGTCGGCGATGGCGGACGCGGTCAGTGTCTTCGGCTTCGTCACCGACATGTCGGGAGTCACCGAGGTGGCTCCGATGGCCGGGCCGAGCAGGGCGAACGGAGGGAAGCCTGCCACCAGGCCGGTGCCTTCGGCGACGTTGAAGACGCGGGTGAGCACCTGTGCGAGCGCCGAGATGTCGGCATGCGTGTAGCGCACTCCCTTCGCGGGTCCGGTCGACCCGGAGGTGAAGAGGACTGCGGCGTCCGCGTCCGCCGCCGGGGTCGGCAGGGCGCCGCGGTGGTCGGTGCGGGCGAGGTCGGTGAGGCTGGTCTCGACTTTGAACAGCCTGCGCTGAACCGGTCCCAGCGGGGTCACGGAGATGCGGCGGCCGGGCCAATTGAAGGCGCGAGCCAGACCGAGCCCCGGCAGCTCCCCGATGATCCACTGCGGATCCGCCGAGGTGGTCGCCCGGGTCATGCCCTGAGGGCCGAGTCCGGCGTCGGCGACGACCGCGACCGCGCCGATCTTCAGGCAGGCGTAGAGGGCGGCGGTGAGGTTGTTGCCGGGCGGCACGAGCATGGAGACACGGTCGCCGGGGCGGACCCCGAGCTCGGTCAGACCATGGGCGATGCTCGTCGTCACATGCCAGAGCCGGCGCCAGGTGATCTGCTGCGCCGGCGACCGGGAGAAGTCCACCGAGGCGACGCTGTCGTCGTCGCGGCGGGCGTCGAGGATCGCGGTGATGGGTCGGGCGGCAGCGGATGAGTTGGTCACTGCCGATGGGATCGAGGCATTCGCCTCGGTGGAGGGGGCTGCGATGGGCGATGCGGCCGGGGTCGAGCGTGCATCCGCAGTTGAGCCTGCATCCACCTCGGCGGGGAACCGGGCGGCGAGCCAGTCGAGGACGACGCCGGCGACGTCGAAGTCCTCGCTGACGAGGTGCGAGCCCTTCTCGAACCGGTGGATGTCCGCCTGCGGCAGGCGTCCGCGCAGGTCCCGCAGGTAGCGTTCGAGGAACACCGGGTCCTTCGGCCCCCACACGAGCAGAGCGGGGTGGCTCAGGGCGGCGATGTCCTCGCCGATGCGCTGGAGCTCAGGATATGAGGGGTGCTTCTCGTCGACGGGGATGTCGGCGACGAACCCACCGATCCCATACCGTCGGCCCGGAGCGTCGTAAGGGGCGCGGAAGGCGTCCCGGATTTCGGGATCCAGATCGCCGAGGCCCAGGGTCACCCGCAGGAACCAGTCGGTGAGCACGGTCGCGGTCGGCAGCATCGGTCCGGCCAGGGTCGCCCGAAGGGGAGCGGGCAGCGGGGCGTCATCGGGCTGGTGGACAGCGGTGTTGAGGCTGATCGAGGCGGAGACGAGAGCGGTGTTGCGGGCAGCCCACCCCAAGGACAGCACGCCGCCCCAGTCGTGTCCGATCGTCACGATCGGATGGTCGCTGCCGTCCGCCTCGGCGGTGGGCGCCGAACTTCCGGCGGTGTCAGGGGCGTTGCCGTCCACCTCGGCGAGGAGGGTGCGGACGACGGCGTCGAAGTCGTCGATCCGCTGGGAGATGCGGCGCACCTCAGGGCCGTGGGGCTTGGGCAGGGACTCGTGCTCGAGTCGCTCGGAGAACCCCATGTCGAGCTGGTCGGGGGCGATGACGCGCCAGACCCTCTGACCGGCACGCCCTGCGGCGTCGACGGTGGCCTGAGCCAGGTGCCGCCACAGATACGACCAAGTCGGGTTGCCGTGCAGGGCGACGATCGTCCCGGTCGGCTCGCGGCCGGTGGCGCGCAGGGCCTCGAGCGTGTCGAGGACGTGGAAGGAATGCGTTCCGTCGGCGGTCTCGGCATCGACGGTCCGGGACCAGGCGGGATCCCACTCGGGCAGCGTCGGGGGAATCGTGGCCGGCCGTGCAGGAAATCTCATTGAACCTCTACTTACCACTCGATTTCGGTCATTGCGGTGTTGAGCCCGGAGCCCACGCCCATGCACAGGACGCGGTCGCCCGGTTTGAGGTGCTCGGCCTCGCGGCACAGGGTGATCGGCAGCGAGGCGGGACCCACGTTGCCCAGCTCGGGGTAGGTCACGGGGATCCGGTCGGAATCGAGCTGGGCGGCCTTGGTGATCGAGTTCGTGTGGACGTCGGAGACCTGGTGCATGACGTAGCGGTCCATGTCCCGCCAATCCCAGCCGTCCTGATGAGCTTCTTCCCAGGCGGCGACGACGAGCTCCATGCCGCCGGCCAGCAGCCCCTTCGTGTCGGTGAACATGCCGTTGTGGTCGCCCACGCACAGTTCGTGGTGCTGGGTCGCGGCGCGGGTGATGCCGCCGATGACCCGATGGCCCTCGGGGTGCTTGTCGGCAGGACCGAGGACGGCAGCCGCCGCGCCCGAGCCCAGAGTCAGGGAGGCGAACTCGTTGAGGTACTCATCGCGGGTGATGCCCGGGCGGGTGAGGCGGCTCAGCGTCGCCTCCTGCACCCGGGAGGCGTCTTCGCCGGCCACGACGAGGGCGTATTCGATCTGCCCGGCATCGATCATGGATGCGGCCAGGGTCATGCCGTTGACGAAGCCGAGGCAGGCATTGGCGATGTCGAAGTTCATCGCCTGCGGACCCAACCCGATCCCGGCGTGGACGCCGACGGCGACCGAGGGCTCCAGGTGCTCACGGGTCACGGAGGTGTTGACCATCAGGCCGATGGCGTCGGGCGCGACGTCCGCCTCGGCGAGGGCCTTCTTCCCGGCGGCGATGGCGCCGTCGACGAACTGATGCGGCTCATCCCAGTTGCGCCTCGCTTCGACGCCGGCCACCCGTTGCAGCAGGCCGGTGGGAAGGCTGAGAGTGGAGAGGGTATCGGCGAGACGCTCGTCGAATTCCTGGGAGGCCACTCGATTGGGTGCCACTGTCTCCGCGAGACCGAGGAGTGCCACGTTCGAATGCCGGAAAGTTGCGTTGCCGTTCGCCAATTGAAGTTCTCATCCCTCTTCGGGTAGTCCTATTCAGTCTTCTGGCAGCCTCCCTCCTGCCCGTCGAGACGTCCGGCCGAGGGCCGGGATCGGGGCGGACAAGGCGCAGACGCCAGAAATCAATCCTATATCCGTGAGCCTGAGGGTGCGGTGAGGACTTTGCGGCGCCCCGCGGCGGAGCCCGGGCGGCGCTGTGCTGTGACCGGTAGTCTGGACGCAGCATCAATGAGTCGCCCGCTGCCCTCTGCGGCCCGAGCACAGGAGTCACACCCATGAGCAATGCACGTGCGTTCACCACCTCGGCGCTGCCGCTGGAGGACCAGATCGTCCTGGTCACGGGGGCGGGCCGCGGCTTGGGCGCCTCGATCGCGAAGGCCTTCGCGCATGAGGGAGCTGCCGTCGTCGTCAACTACCGCTACTCCGCCGAGGCCGCGGAGGAGCTCGCCGAGGCGGTCCGCGCTCGCGGTGGACGCGCAGTGGCGATCGAGGCCGATGTCACAGACTCCCGCGCCGTCGATGCGATGTTCGAGGCCGCCCACCAGGAGTTCGGGGCGCCCGTGTCGACCGTGGTCAACAGCGCTCTCGTCGATTTCTCCTTCAACGGCGATGAGCGCCAGCCGGCCGATGAGATCGACTACTCGGACTTCGCCGACCAGTTCCAGGGCACGGTGGAGGCCGCCCTCAACACGGTGCAGGCGGCGATGCGCGGGTTCCGGGAGATCGGTTCGGGCCGGGTCATCAACATCGGCTCCAACCTCGTTCAGAATCCCGTCGTGCCCTACCACGACTACACGGCCGCGAAGGCCGCTCTGCTGTCGCTGACCAGGACGTTCGCCAAGGACCTCGGGCCGATCGGGGTGCGGGTGAACATGGTCTCGGGCGGGCTGCTGCGGACCACCGACGCGTCGTCGGCCACCCCCGCCGAGGTGTTCGACCAGATCGCTCAGGCGTCGGCTCTCGGTCACGTGACGACCCCGGAGGAGTTCGCCTCGGCGGTGGTGTTCTTCGCCTCGCCTGCCTCCCGTGCGGTGACGGGACAGAACCTCGTCGTCGACAACGGCCTCGTGATGGGGTGAGGCCCACGCGCTGCCGCCGAGCGGACCACTTCCCCTTGAGAGCACCACTTCGTGAGATGCTCACGCCGAGAGTACGACTTCACCTCGAGGGCGCAGCCGGTACTTTCGAGGTGAAGTGGTCCGCTCGGTGATTCGACCTCTACCGGCTCTCGCCGTATTGGAGGTGGAAGCTGTCGGGGCGTGCGGCCTTCCAGTCCGCGGCCCATTCGCTCGGCGCACCGTTGAGCAGCTCGCCCGGCTCAAGCCATTCGTAGAGCTTCGCGTAGGACCAGGACTCCGACGGTGAGACATTGCGACGCAGCATGGTCGGCTCCAGCTGGTCAGGATGGGTGACTCCCATCGCGGCCATGATCCGGACCGCCTCGGCGACAGTGCTCTCCTGATAGTTCTTCACCCGTTCTGACTTGTCCGGCACGTCGAGAGCGCGGGTACGGCGCGGATGCTGGGTTGCCACTCCGACCGGGCACTTGCCGGTGTGGCAGGCCATGGCCTGGATGCAGCCGACCGCCATCATCATCGCGCGGGCCGAGTTCGTGTAGTCGGCGCCCTGGATGAGTCGTTTGACGATATCCGATCCGCTCGCGATCTTCCCCGAGGCGCCGACCTTGATCTTGTCGCGCAGTCCGGTGCCGACCAGGGCGTTGTGGACGGTCATCAGACCCTGGGTCAGGGGCAGGCCGACATGGTCCTCGAACTCCAGGGGCGCCGCGCCCGTCCCGCCTTCGGAACCGTCGACGATGATGAAGTCCGGGGTGATGCCGGTTTCGATCATCGCCTTGCACATGGCGAGGAACTCGGTGCGGGATCCGACGCAGAGCTTGAAGCCGGCGGGCTTGCCGCCCGAGAGCTCACGCATCCGGTCGATGAACTGCATGAGCTCGATCGGAGTGGAGAACACGCTGTGGTTGGGTGGGCTGATGCAGGTCTCGGCGACAGGGATGCCGCGGATCTCGGCGATCTCCTGGGAGACCTTGGGCCCCGGCAGGACACCGCCGATCCCCGGTTTGGCCCCCTGGGACAGTTTGAGCGAGGTCATTTTGACCTGCGGGTCCTGCGATCTCTCCGCGAATCTGTCCGGATCGAAGTGACCGTCCTCGGTCCGAGCTCCGAAATAGGCGGTGCCGAGCTCCCAGACGAGGTCGCCGCCGAACTCCCGGTGATAGGACGAGATCGCCCCCTCCCCGGTGTCGTGGGCGAAGCCGCCCATTGCCGCTCCCTTGTTGAGAGCGCGGATCGCGTTGTCGCTGAGCGAGCCGAAGCTCATGGCGGAGACATTGAGCAGGGCGATGTCGTAGGGCTGCGTGCACTTCTCGCCCCCGATCCTGACTTTCGGTGGGGCCTTCGGGTTCGACAGCGGAACCGCTGAGTGCATGAGTGCTTCGTAGTCCCTGCGCTCGACATCGCGTTCGGTGCCGAATGCCTGCTCGGAGTGGATGCCCTTGGACCGCTCGTAGATGGTCGTGCGCGTCTCGCGGTTGAACGGGCGCCCGTCCCAGTTCCGTTCGATGAAATACTGCTGGATCTCGGGGCGGATCGACTCGAGCAGGTACCGGGCATGCCCGATGACGGGGTAGTTGCGCAGCACCGCATGCTTCTTCTGGGTGTAGTCCCACGCGGCCAGTGCTCCGAGGCCCAGCGCCGAGGCGGTCGCCGCGACCCGTGCCACCTTCTTTCCGGTCGAAGTCTCCGCGACCACGTTGACGATGGGCAGCTGGTGTTTCATCGATCCTCCTCAAGACACGGTGCTTGGTGCGAGCCTAGACCGCATGCCGAGGTGTTTCCAGGACTACGGGTGGATCAAACGTCGGCGGCCCTGTCGGAATCGCGGCCATACCCGGGCAGGGTTTGGCACGCGACCGGGGCGGGCATAGCGTGGAGGACATGACGACCGGGCAGCCGAATGCGACGAGCGATCGGCGCACCGTGGTCGCGGTCTTCCTCGCAGGCGTCGCAGTGTTCCTCGTGCTCTACGAGACCCAGGGGCTCATCCCCGCCATCCGCACGGCCTATGACATCGACACTCCCACCGCGAGCCTCACGGTCTCGGCCACGAACGTGGCGATGGCGGCCTTCCTCATCCCGTTCTCCCTGCTGGCGCCGCGCATCGGCCACGCCCGGCAGATCGCCGCGGGGGTGATCCTCGCGGCGGTGCTGGCCCTGGCCCTGCCCTTCATGCCGTCGGCCGAGCTGCTCATCGCGGTCCGATTCCTCCAGGGAGTGGCGATCGCCTCGGTGCCGGCCACTGCCATGGCGTACCTGTCCCTGCGTCTGCCGTCGGCAGCTCTGCCCGGAGCGATCGGTGTCTATATTGCGGGCAACACCATCGGCGGGTTGTGCTCGCGACTGCTCACGGGCCTCGCCGCCGAGCTGCTGGGCTGGCACGGAGGCCTGGCCGTGACCGCGGCGGTGTCCCTGTCCTTCGGCCTCGTCGTGGTGTGGCTGCTGCGCCGGGACCTGTTCGGGACACACCGCCCGCGCACCGCAGGCCCCGAACGCCGCGTTGACCTCGACGCCGAGACACCGGATGGAGACGCCGAGACACCGGACGCTGATACCGGGCCGAGCGAGGACGCCCGGGGTCAGGCACCCGGGGCACCGCCTCGGCGAGCAATTGTTCCCTTGGGCTCGGGACTGTGGCGAATCTACCTCACGGGTTTCCTGTGCATGATCGTGTTCGGGGGCTCGTTCACGATGCTCGGATCCCGCCTGCAGCAGGACCCCTGGCACCTGAGCGAAGGCGCGGTCGCCCTGTTCTTCCTCATCTACCTCGTCGGCACGGTCGTGACCACCTACTACGGCCGGCTCGCGACGACGTTCTCCCGCACCCGGCTGACGCTCATCGGCATGGTCACCGCGATCATCGGGGCCGGGCTCACCCTGATGGACTCCTTGGCCGGAATCATCGTCGGAATGTCGCTGCTGACCGGGGGATTCTTCCTCGGCCACACGGGCGCCTCGGCGGCTGCCAGCGCCGCCCACCCGGGCGTCGACACCACCCGTTCCTCGGCCGTGTACCTCACGGTCTACTACCTGGGCACCAGCCTCGGCGCGTGGCTCTCCGCCGTCCTCTTCACCGACTTCGCCTGGCCCGGCGTCGTCGCCATGTGCCTCGTCTCCCTCATCGCCGTGTTCGCATTGACCTTGTCGGGCGCTTCGATAGGGTTCAGGAAACGCCCCTGACCGATCGTCGCGCCGACTGACCTCGAAGGATCCGCCTATGCCTGATGCCACCCACGCCACGGTGACCCAGTCGATCGCCGCTGGCGTCGCCCACGTCGAGATCGACCGCTCGGAGACGCTCAACTCCCTGACCCGGGAGGTGTTCGAGGACCTCGTCGAGGTGGGCCTGGCCCTGCGCGGGAACGCCGAGGTCCGCGCCGTCGTCCTCTCCGGCCGCGGCCGCGCGTTCAGCGCGGGGCTCGATCTCGGGGAGTTCGCGAGGATCGCCGAGGCGGGCGCGGGTTCCGCCGGAGAGTCTGAGGCCGGCGCCGAGGTGGGTGCGGGCTCCGCCGTTGTCCTCGGTGAGCGTCTGGGCGCGGCACGCGCGCTCGCGCAGAAAGCCGTCCATGTCTGGACGCTCGTCGATGTTCCCGTGATCGCCGCGGTGAACGGCGCGGCACTCGGGGGAGGGTTGCAGATCGCGCTTGGCGCCGACCTGCGCATCGCCCACCCCGACTCGCAGTTCGCGATGATGGAGACCCGGTGGGGGATCATCCCCGACATGTGCGGCACGCAGATCCTGCCGCGCTTGGTCGGCCCCGGAATGGCGAAGAAGCTCATCCTCACGGGCAGCACGATCGACGGGCACGAAGCGCTGCGAGTCGGCCTCGTCGAAGAGATCCACGTCCAGCCGGTCGAGCGGGCGCTCGAACTCGCGACCGAACTCGCGGGTCGGTCGCGTCCAGCTCTGGCCTCGGCGAAGAGACTGATCGACTCTTCCTATGAAGCGACATTGGCCGACGGGCTCGACGCGGAGCAGGAGGCCTTGGCCCAGCTCCTCGGCACCGACGAGCAGCGTCAGGCTGTCGCGGCCCAACTGTCACGGATGCGCAAGCGGGAGGCTCGGGCCACCCGGTGAAGCCCGGCTGAGGAGGGTCAGGACGCTGGGAAGTCCGGGCTGACCGGATCGAACCGGCGCTCGAGCGCGATGAGCTCGTCCGTGCCGCCCAGGGTGCTCAGCTCCCCGAGCAGCACCAGGGTGGGCCGCATGAGCTTGAGCCGACCGGCCGCCTCCTCAGCGAGGAGCTCATCGACCCGCAGCCATTCGCTCGTATGCGCCTCCGTCGTCTGGTGCCGTGGAGCCTGGATCTCCCCGACCACGGCGAGATAGAAATAGGTGTCGAAGCGCTTCGGCAGACCCAGGGGCGTGACCCAGTTCGCCCACGGCTTCAAGTCCGAGGGGTCGAGAACCGTCCCTGTCTCCTCCTCGATCTCCCGCACCGCGGCGGCCAGGAGAGCGCGCCAGCCGTCGGCCACCTCGGCGATGGAGGAGTTCTTCCACGCGGACGTGTGGGCGGCGGGATCACGGACCTCGATCGAGGCGGCCCTCGTCTCGTCACTGGGATCGACGCGACCGCCGGGGAACACGACGACTCCGGCGGCGAAGTCCATCGTAGAGACGCGATGCTGAACGAAGACCTCGAGCCCGTTTTCGCCGTCCCGGACCATGAGCACACTGACGGCAGGCCGGATGGGAACGGAGGCCGGATCGTCGACGGTCAGCCGTGCCTGAGCGCTGTCCGCGGTGTCCGACGGGTCGGACCCTTCGGGGGAGATTTCTCGGATCACGCGTGAGCACCTTCGCTTCCAGGGGACGATTTCGATTCCGGGAGAGGACTTCGCTTCCCATTATGAGGGGCAGGATACGATGGGGTGAAGAGTTGCCACGGGCTTCGAATGACCGGAGTCCGAAGTATCGGAACAACACAGAATTGAGCGGCGTGGAGGTCTATTCCTTCTTCACGATCGACCGAACATGGCCGAGCTGGCTGGTGATCACGCTGGTTGCGGTCGATCTCATCATCAGGATCATCGCGTTGGGGTGGATTCCCCACAATCGCAGGCCCTCGGTGGCACTGGGCTGGCTGCTGGCGATCTTCTTCATCCCCTATATCGGCATTGCGGCCTTCCTGCTTCTCGGTTCGGCGAAGCTGCCGAAGCGCAGGCGCAACGAACAGCAGGTCATCAACCGCGTCATCCGGGAGCGGATCAGCGACCAGGCGATCATCGGTGACTCCTCGCACATGCCGGAGCCTCTGAGCACCGCCGCGCAGCTCAACTTCGACCTCGGCGCACTGCCGTTGACGTACGGCAACGGTTTCGATCTCCATCCCGACAATCATGCCTGCATGGAGGCGATGGCCGACGCCGTCGACCAGGCGGAGAAGTACGTGCACTTCGAGTTCTACATCGTCGCCATCGACCGGACGACGAGGCGGCTGCTCGAATCCCTGCTGGCCGCCCACGAACGCGGGGTGAAGGTGCGGATCCTCATCGATCACCTCGGTTCGCTCGGGTATCCGGGCTATTCGGAACTGGTCAAGAAGCTCAACGACTCCGGAGTGAGCTGGCGGCGATCCCTGCCGATCCGCCCGTGGAGAGGTGAGTACCAACGTCCGGACCTGCGCAACCACCGGAAGATCCTCGTCGTCGACGGGAGTGTGGCCTTCACCGGATCGCAGAACATCATCGATCGCTCGTACAACAAGCGCCGCAACCTGCGCAAGGGATTCCAGTGGCAGGACCTCTCGCTCGAATGCACCGGTCCCGTCGTCGCGGAGCTCGACGCGGTGTTTGTCTCGGACTGGTACGCGGAGACGAGCCAGGTGATCGAGGACGCGGGTCAGATCGCCCTCAACGCCCCGCAGCGTGGAGGCGTACAGGCGCAGGTGGTGCCCTCGGGGCCCGGCTTCGAAGATGAGAACAACCTGCGGCTGTTCCTCCACCTCATCTACAACGCGAATCGCTCAGTCGTCGTCTGCTCGCCCTACTTCGTCCCGGATGAGTCGCTCATGCACGCACTGACGACGGAGGCACGTTCGGGCGTCGATGTCCGACTGTATGTGGGGGAGACGAGTGACCACTGGGTTGCGCAGAGAGCACAGCAGTCGTACTATGACTCGCTGGTTCGGGCGGGTGTGCGGATATTCATGTATCACGCTCCCACAGTATTGCATTCCAAGTTCCTCATCATCGACGACGATGTCACGATCATCGGCTCGTCGAACATGGACGAGCGATCGTTTGCGATGAACATGGAAGTCACGATGTTCATCATCGACCGAGGATTCGCCTCACGCATGTACGCGATGGAGATGGACGAGTACCGCCCGAACTCGGTCGAGCTCGATGCCGAGGAGTGGCGCAACCGACCCCTTCTGCACAAGTACACCGAGAACGTGGCACGCCTGACGAGTTCGCTGCTATAGAAGGTGGTCGGGCCGTGGAAAGTGGCCTGGATGTCGAAGGCGGCCGGGCCGTGGAAAGTGGCTGAGATAGTGAAAGCGGCCGGTTCGAGCGGTATTCAGCTCGAACCGGCCGTCTTCCGCCAGAGAACAGTGATCAGTCGTCGTCGGCCACGCCCGAGGGGCCCTCATCGTCGAAATGACGAGTCGGGTCGCCGTGGATGTCGCGAGACTTCTTGCCCGCGATCGCGTCTGCTGCGCCATCCTTCTCGACGTCGAAGTTCGGGGTCGCGCTCCCGCTGTTACCGCTGACGACAGTGCCGATCCCGCTCACTCCACCGCCGCCGGCGATTCTGCCGCTGGGGCTGTCATCGCTGGAGCTGTCCGATTTGCCCGCGCCGCCGCTGGAGCTGCCGGGCTTCCCGGCGGCGCCGGTGGCGGCAGCGCTGCTCGGCTTGGGTTTGCTGTCGTGACGGTTGAGGTCACTGGGCTTCGGGATGTCGGTGCCGGAGCCCTGGCTGCCGGCCGAGCCGCTGCCTGCATCGGCGTTCGCCCCCGAAACCGAGCGAACCGGACCGCTGCCTGCGTCAGGCTTGTCGGCCGCGCCTCCGGTCGTCTCGGCGTTGTGACCTGTCTCCTCCGCAGCGTCGCCGCCGCCTTCGGCACCTCCGACTCCGCCGGATGCGGCACCTGCTGCGCCGGCCGCGGCCGCCGAGGTCACCTTGTCAGCGGCGGACTGCACGGCGTCGGCGACGCCGGGAGCCTTGTCCCTGATCGACTGGTTGGCCTTGTCGACCGTGTCCTGCACGCGCGGATCGCTCCACAGTTCCTGCACTTGGGCTTTGAGCCGCTCGTAGCTCTGTCGTCCGGTTCGTGATCCGAGAACGTATCCGACTCCCAGACCTGCCAGGAGAATCAACCGCTTCTTCATCTTCTTGCCCTCCTTCTCACCGTGCTGTGACTTGGTGCGACACGCAACAGACAACCAACATGTGTCCTGGTTCACCACCTTATACCGCGTCGAGGCCAACGGTGCCCGGGTTCTTGCCAGGGCAGGCGATTCACTCGGGAGAAGGCGGACGCCTCACCCCAGCGAAGGCTGCTGCTGCGTGATGCAGTGGACGCCGCCGCCACGCGCGTAGAGCTCGCGAGCATCGACGCCGACGACCTTGTGCCCCGGGTAGACCTTCTCCAGGACGGCTATCGCCTCGGCGTCCATTGGATCGTCGAAGGTGCACGCGATGACTCCACCGTTGGTGACGAGATGATTGACGTAGGAGTAGTCGACCCACCCCTCGTCGTCGCGCAGCGTCTCGGGAGCGGGGATCGCGACGACCTCGAACGGTCGGCCGTCAGCCGTCGTCTCCTGCGCGAACTGCTCCTTGACCTCCTGGCTGAAGGCGTGGTCGGGGTGATCCGGATTGCGCTGATCATGGACGAGCACGACGCCGGGGCTCGGCATCGTTGCGACGATGTCGACGTGCCCGCGGGTGCCGAACGTCTGGTTGTCGCGGTGGAGTCCGCGGTCGAGCCAGATCACCTTCCGGGCGCCGATCGTCCGCGCGAACTCGGCTTCGACGTCCGCCTCGGTGAGGCCGGGGTTGCGCCCCGGATCCAGCTGCACGCTCCGGGTCGCGAGCACGGTGCCCTGTCCGTCGACGTGGATTCCGCCGCCTTCGTTGCGCAGGTCGGAGTTGACCACGGGAGTCTGCGAGAGCTCGGCGACGGTGCGGCCGATGTGCTGATCGTGATCCCACTTCGCCCACTCCTGGGCGCCCCAGCCGTTGAACACCCAGTCAACGGCGTGGAGGCGACCGTCGTCGTCGAAGACGTAGGTCGGTCCGATGTCGCGCATCCACGCGTCGTCGAGCTCGGCGTTGACGATCGTGATCGGATGAGTGCTTCCCTCGCCGAGGTGACGGCGGGCATTCTCGGTCTGCGACTCCGAGACGACAACGGTCACCGGGGTGAACTCGCTGGTCGCCCGGGCGACCGCGGCCCAGGTGCGACGAGCCGCCTCGGCGTCGGACTCGGTGTCGCCGAGGGCGTAGCCGGAGGATGGGAACGCCATCCAGATGCGGTCGTGGGCCGCGGTCTCCGCGGGCATGAGAAACGACATTGCTGATTCCTTCGAGGTGATGGGGGGAGTGCGGTGATGGAGGGAGTGCGGTGATCGAAGTATAGGCGGTGTCCGACCGCCGCGTGCCCGACGACCGCGTGCCCGACGACTGTGGGCCCGACCGTTCAGTCGGGCCCACAGCGGACACTGGTGCGGTGCTGTTCGCGCACCTCGATCGCCTGGATGGCGGGCGGCGGTCCTACTTGCGTGCGGTGATCGCCTCGGCGGCCTGGGGCAGGACCTGGAACAGGTCGCCGACGACGCCGAAGTCGACGAGCTCGAAGATCGGAGCCTCATCGTCCTTGTTGATCGCGACGATCGTCTTCGAGGTCTGCATGCCCGCGCGGTGCTGGATGGCGCCGGAGATGCCGGCGGCCACATAGAGCTGCGGGGACACGGTCTTGCCGGTCTGTCCCACCTGGTTGGCATGCGGATACCAGCCGGCGTCCACCGCGGCACGGGACGCTCCGACGGCGGCGCCGAGGGAGTCGGCCAGGGTCTCGACGGGACCGAAGTCACCGCCGGTTCCGCGTCCACCGGAGACGACGATGGCCGCCTCGGTGAGGTTGGGGCGACCGGTCTGCGGCTTGTCCTCGGTGGACACGATCTTCGCGGTCTTCGCGGCATCGGAGATGTCGGCGGAGACGGACTCGACGCTGCCCGAGGCGGCGGAGGCCTCCGGGGCGACCGAGTTGGGCTTCACGGTGATGATCGGCGTTCCCCGGGTGACCTTGCCGCGCACCGTGTAGCCGCCGGCGAACACGGACTGGGTCGCGACGAGGTCGGAGTCGATGTCGACCGCGTCGGTGATGACGCCCGAATCGGTCTTGACCGAGAGGCGCCCGGCGATCTCCTTGCCCTCGAAGGAGGAGGACAGGAGCACGGCCGCGGGGCCGCGCGACTCGACCAGGGAGGCGAGCAGCTCAGCTGCCGGAGCGACGAGGTAGTCGGAGTAGACCGCGTCGTCGGCGGTGAGAACCGTTTCGGCGCCGTATTCGGCCAATGAGGCGGCAACCTGCGAGGCGGCGTCGCCGGCATTGACGACGACGGCGACGGGGGTGCCGATGCGACGGGCGAGGGTGAGCAGTTCGAATGTGGACTTGGCGACCTTGCCGTTCGCGTGGTCGGCGTAGACGAGTACTTCAGACATGTGGGTTCCTTCTCCTTCGACCGGCGGATGGGCCGATCAATGCATGAGTGGCGGCTCAGACCAGTTTCTGACCAGCGAGGTATTCGACGAGCTTCGTTCCGCCGTCACCGTCGTCGGTGATGATCTCACCGGCGGAGCGCGGGGGACGGGCCGTGACCTCGATGACCTCGGTCGTCGCTCCGGCCGTGCCGGCGACGTCGGCGGAGAGGCCGAGGTCGCTGAGTTCGTATTCCTCCAGCGGCTTCTTCTTCGCCGCCATGATGCCCTTGAAGGACGGGTAGCGAGGTTCGTTGATCTGGTCGGTGACCGAGACCAGGGCCGGCAGGGTGACCTCGATGGTCTGGCTGGCGACGTCGCCGTCGCGGCGGATCCTCACGGTGTCCGAGTCGACGGTGACCGATGATGCGAAGGTGGCGGCAGGGCGGCCGAGGAGCTCGGCGACCTGGACGGGGACAACGGACATCGAACCGTCGGTCGAAGCCATGCCGGTGACGACGAGGTCGACCGGTCCCTCTTCCTCCTCGATCTTCTTCACCGTCGCGGCGAGGACCTTCGACGTTCCCAGGGCGTCACTGGCGGCGAGCGAGTCGTCGACGACGTGGACACCGGAATCGGCACCCATCTGGAGCGCTTTGCGCACGGCGTCGACTGCGTCGTCGGGTCCGACGGTGACGGCGATGACTTCGGCGTCGTCAGCGTCTTCGGCGATGCTCAGGGCTTCTTCGACAGCGTATTCGTCGAGCTCCGAGAGCAGTCCGTCGACGGAGCGGTCGACGGTGTTGTCCTCGTTGAAGCTCCGGTCGCCCGCAGCATCCGGGACGTATTTAACAAAAACGGCAATCCGCATGAGGGTGGTTCATCCTTCCTGACATGGCCAATACACCCGATCGCTGAGTGTGAGGTGCCCCTAAGCGGGGCCGGCTCGTCCCACGTTATCAACTGATGGTGTTGCCTGGGACACAGGCACCATAATAGTGACTCACAGCCAACGTTCAAACGTTCGTTAAGCGTCCTGCGGAATTCGTTGCCGCCGAGGCGACCCCCGGGACTCCGCGGATCCGGGCAGGTGGGGCTGCCGGAGTCCGAGTCGGAGAGCGTGTAGTTTGGCTGAAGAGAACAGCGTCGTCATACCTTGGGAGGCAGCAAGTGGAACAGCAGGGTCTGCAGGAGCTCTTCGGCCGCAATGGGAACGGGCCCCTGAGTGGGGTGGTCGTCGCCGACTTCTCCCGGGTGCTCGCCGGTCCCTATGCGACGATGATGCTCGCGGACCTCGGCGCCACGGTCATCAAGGTGGAGGGACCGACCGGCGACGACACGCGGCACTGGGCGCCGCCTCGGCGAGAGGACGATGCGACGTACTTCCTCACCGCGAACCGCAACAAGCATTCGATCGTCCTCGACCTCAAGGAGCCGGACGACCTCGCGCTCGCCCAGGAACTCGCGCAACGCGCAGACGTGCTGGTGGAGAACTTCAAAGCCGGCGGTCTGGCGAAGTACGCCCTCGACTACGACTCGGTGCAGGCGACGAACCCGGGCATCGTCTACGCCTCGGTGACGGGCTTCGGCCCGAACAACCCGCAGCCGGGATACGACCTGCTCATCCAGGGTCTGTCGGGGTTCATGAGCGTCACCGGATCGGCTGAGACCGGCCCGGTCAAGGCCGGCGTCGCGATCGTCGACGTCTTCACCGGACTCCACACGACGGTCGGCATCCTCGCCGCGCTCGCCCACCGCAAGGACACCGGGCAGGGCCAGCTGGTGGAGACGAACCTGCTGTCGTCGGCGCTGTCGGGACTGGCCAACCAGACCTCGGCCTATGTCGCCGGCGGCGTCACGCCACAGCCGATGGGCAATGAGCACCCGAGCCTCTACCCGTATCACCCGATTCCGACGGCTGAGGGCGAGATCATCATCGCCATCGGCAACGACAACCAGTTCCGGGCACTGGCGAAGGTGCTCGGCCACCCCGAATGGGCCGGCGACGATCGCTTCGCGAAGAATGCAGACCGCAACGACAACCGGGCCCAGCTCGAGCCCCTGCTCGTCGCGGCGTTGAGTGAGAAGACGAATCAGGAGTGGTTCGAGATCCTCAGCGCGGCCGGTCTGCCCTGCGCGCCGATCAACACGATCGCCCAGGGTGTGGAGCTGGCGGCGGAGCTCGGTCTCGATCCCGTCGCCGAGGCGGGGGCGGGGGAGCGGGTGATCCCGACGGTGCGCAACCCCATCGGCCTGTCCGAGACTCCGGTCAGCTATGACCTGGCGCCGCCGCAGCTCGGAGAGAGCACGGACCTGGTCAAGCAGTGGCTGCGCTCCGGGGAGGGCTCCGCGCGCTGAGCATCGCGGGGCCGCGTCTGCGTTCCCTGCGGACCATCCCGGTTCGCGCGGGCGTCTGCGGGCCGACCCTCACGGACACGTCACGCCCGGAAACTGTGCATCGTCCGTAGTGAATGAATGGCATCGGACGTAGTTCACCGGAATGCCCACGGCGATGAGCGGGGCGGTCCAGGCTGACGCGACCCCGTCGACTGAAGTAGGCTGGGGTGCGTATGTAAGCGCCTAGGTCACCGCTGAGTCCATGAAGAGTCCCCTCGAGGTCATTGCGGACTTCGCGATGGGCCACCCCGACTCCAGGACTGTAATGGAAAAAGAGAAGACCGCACCGGCGGCCGACAATGAAGCGGCCGGTGTCCCGCCGGGTCGAAAACCGGTCGTCAAACGCGTGCTGATGGTCGTGGCGATGCTGCTCACGGCGTTTCACCTGTTCGCCTCGTTCCTCTGGATCGCGCCCGCTTCGGCGCTGCGCCAGGTGATCCCCGGCAACCTCCTCAGCGAGTACATGATCCCTCTGTGGGGCCAGTCGTGGAGCGTGTTCGCGCCCGAACCGATCAACGGCGACTACTACTTCGACGTCAGAGCTGTCGTCAGGGCGCCCGATGGCAAAGAGGAGATCACGCAGTGGGTCCGAGCCTCCGCCGTCGAGCTCGACCATTCGACCTACCGTCCCTTCCCCCCGCGCTCTGCCGGCCTGGCCATCGGAGTCGCCTCCGACCTCAAGGGGTCGTGGGAGAAGCTGACCGACGATCACCGGGCCATCGTCCGGCTCGACTACTTCAAGGGCGATGACTCGGTGCAGCGCCTGAAGTCGAAGATGCAGGAATACGGAGACCCCAAGGGGGCCATCGGCGGCTACATCCAGAGTGAGCACACGGCGACTGCGTACGCCACCCAAGTGGCCAAGGCCATCTGGGGTGACGACGTCGTCAGGGTCCAGTTCCAGGCCTCGCGGCAGAATGTCGTCCCCTTCGGCCAGCGCAACGATCCCGGAGCCAAACGACCCGAGATCCAGGTGGTGCCCACCGGCTGGCGGGGGCTGACCAATGAGGAGCACCAGTCCGAAGAGGAGTTCGCGAAGTACTTCTGCGCCTCCGACAAAGTGAGGTGCGAGCGTGAGCAGTGAGAAGAACAGAGCCGGCGCCGCCCTGGCTGACGAGGAGACGCAGAAGAGCGGCGCCACGTCCATCTCCGCCGAGGCGGATTCCGCCGGGGCCGTGGCGGACCGTCATGGTTCCGAACGCACGGGTTCCGGGCGTGCGGGTTCCGATGGCGCCGAGTCTCCAGCGGAGCGTGACGATGCCAGCCGCGATTCCGACGAGCGGATCCCGCTGATCTCCCGAGCGGTCGCGAAGGCCTCATCGGCATGGGACGCGCTCGAGGATGCACTGACCGGCCGCTACTACGCCACCTATGGTCTCGCGGTGACGCGCATCCTCATGGGCGTGACCGGTCTCGGGCTGCTGCTGACGAACTTCAACGCCCGCCACTACGCATTCGGCGTGGGCGCAGCGTGGAACGGCGAGATCGAGGCGCCGAAGAGCGACTTCCCGAACATCTGGCTGTTCTCCCTGTTCCACCGTGCGGTGACGAACCCGCCGCTCTTCACCGCCATGATGATCGGACTGGCGATCCTCGCCGTGGTCGTCATCCTGGGCTGGCGGACACGGGTCATCCTGCCGATCTACCTGATCCTGTGGGTGAGCTTCATCGAGCTCAACGACGGTGCCGGCGATCAGGGTGACAACGCCTACCGCATGTTCCTCATCGCCATGCTGTTCGCCGACACCACCCGCCGCTGGTCCCTGGACGCACGACGGAAGAAGCGCAACGGCCGCTTCCCGGACACCGACAGGGGGCAGTTCCGCTGGGCATGGATCATGGCCAACAACCTCGCGATCGTGGTGCTGGCCTTCCAGGTGTGCGCGATCTACTTCTCGGGCGGACTCTACAAAGCCGGAGGAGCCCCCTGGCAGCACGGCTACGCGGTCTACAACCCATTGCAGACCCTCCAGTTCGGGACTTGGCCGGTGCTCTCCGACCTGGTCACGGCCTGGGGCCCGATGGTCGTCGCCGTCTCGTGGGGATCGGTGCTGTTCCAGTGCGCATTCCCGTTCATGCTGTTCAACCGCTACACCCGAATCATCGCGCTGTTCGGTATCCTCTCGTTCCACCTCGGAATCGCGCTGCTCATGGGCCTGCCGTGGTTCTCGCTGACGATGATCGCCGTCGATGCGATCTTCATCCGCGATCGCAGCTTCGCGAAGGTCAACGCCTGGGCGATGCGCAACTTCCGCTCGATCAGGAGCGGCATCGACAGAGCCAAGGCGTCGTAGGCGAATTCTCGGCGAGCCATACTCGTTCCCTGCGCCTCACCCGACCTGTGTCAGGCGCCCGCCTCCGCGCGGGCGTCGCGTTTCGGGCGGATCTCCAGGCCGCCCTGGCCGGGATCCTCGGCCAGATCGATGACGACGGTGTCGCCGTCGCTGACGTCTCCGGCGAGCAGGGCGCGGGCCAGGCGGTCGCCGATCTCGCGCTGGACCAGTCGGCGCAGTGGGCGCGCACCGTAGGCGGGATCGTAGCCCTCCAGCGCCAGCCAGTCCTTCGCGGCGTCCGTGACCTCGAGCG
>NZ_JAPSIB010000020.1:43728-59440 GCF_031179145.1 Brevibacterium sp. | reverse complement strand
AGCAGGGCGCGGGCCAGGCGGTCGCCGATCTCGCGCTGGACCAGTCGGCGCAGTGGGCGCGCACCGTAGGCGGGATCGTAGCCCTCCAGCGCCAGCCAGTCCTTCGCGGCGTCCGTGACCTCGAGCGTGATCCGACGGTCCGTCAGCCGCGCGGCCAGATGCTTGAACTGCAGCTCCACGATGGACGAAAGCTCGTCGGTGCCCAGGGCGTCGAAGAGCACGATGTCGTCGAGACGGTTGAGGAACTCCGGTTTGAACGTCGACTGCACGGTGTCCATGACCGCTTTCCTCTGCTCCTCGCTCGACAGGGACTTGTCGACGAGGAACTGCGAGCCCAGGTTCGACGTCAGGATCAGGATGGTGTTCCTGAAGTCGACGGTGCGTCCCTGGCCGTCGGTCAGCCGGCCGTCGTCGAGGACCTGGAGGAGGATGTCGAAGACGCTCGGGTGAGCCTTCTCCACCTCGTCGAGCAGGACGACCGAGTACGGACGCCTGCGCACAGCCTCGGTGAGCTGTCCGCCCTCGTCGTAGCCGACGTAGCCGGGAGGGGCACCGACGAGGCGGGACACAGTGTGCTTCTCGCCGTACTCGCTCATGTCGATGCGGATCAGGGCCTTCTCGTCGTCGAACAGGAAGTCGGCCAGGGACTTCGCGAGCTCAGTCTTGCCGACGCCGGTGGGGCCGAGGAACATGAACGAGCCAGTGGGCCGATCGGGATCGGAGATGCCCGCGCGGGACCGGCGGATCGCGTCGGCGACGGCACGCACGGCGTTCTTCTGTCCGATCAGTCGATGCCCGAGCACGCCCTCGGCGCCGAGCAGCTTCTCGACCTCACCCTGGAGCAGGCGGCCGGCGGGGATGCCCGTCCAGGAGGAGACCACCTCGGCGATGTCGTTGCTCGACACGTGGTCGCTGACCATCGGATCGTCCGCTTCGACGTCGGCTTCCTCGGCCTCGGCGAGCTCGATCTCCTTCTGCACCGCGGGGATCTCCCCGTAGAGCAGTCTGGACGCGGTCTCCAGGTCGGTGTCGCGCTGAGCGATCTCGGCCTGGTTGCGCAGTTCGTCGAGCTTCTTCTTCAGGTCACCGACGCGGTTGAGACCGGCACGCTGCGACTCCCACTTCGCCTCCAATTCGCGCAGCTCCTCCTCCTTGTCGGCGAGGTCGGCGCGCAGAGCCTGGAGGCGCTCCTGGGAGGCGGGGTCGGTTTCCTTCGACAGCGCCAGGTCCTCCATCTTCAACCGGTCGACGGAGCGTCGCAGTTCGTCGATCTCGACCGGCGCGGAGTCGATCTCCATCCGCAGGCGCGAAGCCGCCTCGTCGACGAGGTCGATCGCCTTGTCGGGCAGCTGACGCCCGGAGATGTAGCGGTTCGACAGGGCGGCCGCGGCCACCAGGGCGCCGTCGTTGATCGTCACCTTGTGGTGGGCCTCGTAGCGCTCCTTGAGCCCGCGGAGGATCGCGATCGTGTCCTCGACGGTGGGCTCACCGACGAACACCTGCTGGAACCGGCGCTCCAGGGCGGGGTCCTTCTCGATGTTCTCCCGGTACTCATCGAGGGTGGTCGCGCCGACGAGGCGCAGCTCACCACGGGCGAGCATCGGCTTGAGCATGTTGCCTGCGTCCATTGCGGAATCACCGGTGGCCCCGGCTCCGACGACCGTGTGGAGTTCGTCGATGAACGTGATGATCTGGCCGTCCGCGTTCTTGATCTCCTCGAGCACGGCCTTGAGTCGCTCCTCGAACTCGCCACGGTACTTCGCGCCGGCCACCATCGCCGACAGGTCGAGGCTGACCAGGGTCTTGTTGCGCAGGGATTCCGGCACGTCTCCGGCGACGATGCGCTGGGCGAGGCCTTCGACGACGGCGGTCTTGCCGACGCCGGGTTCGCCGATGAGAACCGGATTGTTCTTCGTCCTCCGCGACAGCACCTGGACCACACGGCGGATCTCGGTGTCGCGACCGATCACCGGGTCGAGCTTGCCCTCGCGGGCGGCAGCGGTGAGGTCGACGCCGTACTTCTCCAGCGACTGCATCGTGTCCTCCGGGTTCTCGGAGGTGACCTTCTTGCCTCCGCGCAGGTCGGGCAGCGCCGCGAGCAGGGCGTCGCGGTTGGCGCCGGCACGACGCAGGATCTCTCCGGCGTCCTCCTTGCCCTGGGCGGCGGCGAGCAGCAGGTGCTCGGTCGAGACGAACTGGTCGCCCAGGGCGGTCATCTCCTCCTGCGCCAGGTTCATCATCTCGAGTGCGGACCGGGACAGGCCCGGTTGGGAGACGGTCGAGCCGATCACCGTGGGCAGGGTGTCGATCGCCGCTTCGATCGACTGCCGAACGGTCTTCGGGTCGGCTCCGACCTTCGTCATCAGGGCCGAGGCCAGGGAGTCCGGCTGCTCGAGCAGTGCGGCGACGAGGTGGGTCGGCTCGATCTGGTTGTTGCGGCGGGCCACGACGTCGTTGATCGCCGACTGCAGCGCCTCCCGCGATTTGGTGGTCATCTGTGCGTCCATACGCAGCTCCTCTCAGGGATCAATGGTTCAGTACTCGATATGGTCAACACCAAGAAAGTTGAGTCTATTCCGCTCAACCCTGAATAACCTGGAAGCCCACCCCCAGGCCGGCGGATCGGTCCACGTGCCTCAGCGCAGAAGAACCGATTGGAGGTCGAAGCGGCGCAGGACCTTGTCCGCAGCCTCTGGGTCGGTCCCGCGTTCCCGGCGGGCCCGGAGCACTTCGCTGCGAGCGGTCTGCAGCGCCTTCCTCTGCAGGCGAGTCATCTCCGCCCGATGTTCGCGCAGGCTCGTCGCCAGCTCCGAGCTCGCCTGGTCATCGGTGAGGCCGACCAGCTGTGCGTGGAGCACCCGCAGCCGCCGACGGATGGGCTCCACCACCTCCTCCGGCAGATCCTCCTCCTTGAGCTCGGCCAGCGCGGCCCGGTAGGCCCGCTGCGCGATCTCGGCGACCTCCTTCTCTTCCCGTTCCGCCTCGTCGTCGATGTCGAGTGCGCGGACGACTCCGGGGAACGTCAGACCGGCGAGGACGAGCGTGACGAGCAGGATCACGGCAGCGGCCACGAGGATCTCGGACCGGCCCGGGAACGGTTCGCCGGTGGTCGTCGTCGCCGGGATCGACAGGGCCAGCGCGATCGTCGCGAGTCCGCGCATCCCGCCCCAGGTCATCAGGGTCGCATCCCGGAGGCTGCGTGGGGCCGCATCCTCATCGCCGTGCCGACGCTCCACGATCGAGCCCAGGGCCAGCCACCCGAAGCGCACGACGACGATGACGGCGGCGATGGCCAGTCCGACGAGCACCGAGGGGACTAAGCCGGCGCTCTCGGCCTCTGCGACCCGGCGCAGTTCGAGCCCGATGAGTCCGAAGGCGATGCCGGTGATGAGCATCTCGAGCACCTGCCACGTCGAGGCTTGGGTGACCCGGTCGGCGGAGTTGTCCTCGACGTCGCGGCGGCGGACCTCGAGAGCAGCGACGACCACCGCGATGACGCCGCTGGCGTGGAGGTGCTCGGCGATGAGGTAGACGCCGAACGGCAGCGTGAGCATGAGGGAGGACCGGGCCACGGTGTGGTCGATGCGTGCGGTCACGAACCGGACGATCGCCACGACGACGAAGCCGACAGTGATCGCGATCAGGGCGGAGAGCAGGAAGGACACGATGAGCTCGGCGAAGTCCACCTCGGTTCCGGCCAGCGCGGCCGCCATCGCGGTCTGGAAGATCACGAGGGAGGCGGCATCGTTGAACAGGCCCTCGCTCTGCAGGGTGCTCAGGATCCTCCTCGGGATCGACACGGTCCCGGCGACGGCGTCGACCGCGACGGGGTCGGGGGGAGCGAGCATCGCCCCGAGTGCCACGGCGGCGGCCAGGGTGATCCCGGGGATCAGGATCATCGCCGTGCCGGCGACGACGGCGACGGTGACGCCGACGAGGGCGATGGCCATGCCGAGGATCGTGCGCCACCGGATCGCGAACAGCGCCCAGGACGTCTTCTGGGCGGCGGCGAACAGCAGCGGCGGCAGGAACAGGGGGAGGATCAGCTCGGGGTCGAGGTGGAAGTCGGCGATGCTCGGGATGAACGCGCCGGCGATCCCGATCACGACCATCAGGGCGGGCCAGGGCAGCCGCAGCCTCTGGCCGAGGCCGACCACGACACTGGTCGCCGCTCCGAATCCGATGATCATCAGCAGAGTGAGCACAATCGTCTCCTTTGAATGCCGGAACCACCCGTTTCCGGCAATGGATGATGCTGCTTGCCGGTACTGGGGGCGCTGCTTTGAGACAACACTACTGCCGGCGGCGATCCATGTCCGGGGCTTGGGTTACAGTGGCAGTGGGCAGAGCAGCATTCTGCACCCGATGCGCGTTCGGCGAAGCCGACGAGGACGTCCGCTGGGAACGCCATCGCCATACACGCATGATTGCACGAGCAGATGACGGAGGGTCGACGTGGCGATTGTCGTGACCGGAGCAAGCGGCTTCATCGGCGGTGCCATCGCCCGTGCCTTGGCGACCCGGGACGAACCGGTCTACGCCCTATGCCGGAGGGATCCGCAGATCCCGGGCGTGGATTTCCAGCCCTGGGATATCACCGAGCCGGCTCCGGCCGCGGTGCGGTCCTTGGCGGCGAAGGCCACTGCGGTCTTCCACTGCGCCGGGATCCCGAACGTGCGCACCGGCTACGACGAGCTCTACCAGGTGCGGGTGATCGGGACCAGGAATGTCCTCGACGCCTTCGAGGACGCGCGCATCATCCATCTGTCCTCCACGACCGTCTACCCCTCCTCCATTCCGCATACCGAGCTGTGGGAGGAGGCCGGCCCGAAGGATCCGGGCGATTACACCGATGCCTACGCCACGGCGCATGCCCTGGCGGAGAAGCTCGTCACCCGGCTGCGGCCCGACGCCGCCATCCTCCGACCGGCGGCTGTCTACGGACCGGGCGAGACGATGTTCATGCCCTACCTGCGGGCGCTGGCGAAGAAGGGGACGCTCAAACTCCCCGGAGGTGGGCGGCAGAAGCTGACGCTGGCGCACATCGACAATGTGGTGCGGGCGGCGCTCGCCTGCCTCGAGGTGCCCTCCGCTTCCGGTCCCTTCAACGTCGGGGACCCGAAGCCCTACCGGCTCAAGGACGCGGTGTCGACCCACTTCGCCCGGATGGGATATGACCCCGTCGTCATCGAGGCCATCGCCAAGGACAAGGCGCTCTTCGCCGCGAAGGCCGCGCTCAGGGTGAAGTCATTCTTCAAACGGGGCGACAATGCCGAGCTCTTCCTCGTCGAGTACCTGCAGTTCGACCGCACCTACAACCTCACGCGCCAGCATCGGGTGCTCGGCATCTCCACTGCCCAGCACCTCACCCCGTCACGCTTCAGCTGACCGTCCGGTGCGGGGCGCAGGTCACTCCCCGTGGAGGGTGTCCTCCAACCAAGCGGCAGCCGCAGCGAACGAGTGCTCGTCCGTGGTCGGGTCGACGAGCACCTTCACCTCGTCGGCGCTGGGGTAGCTGCCGAGGAACTGCAGCCGGCGGGCGACGCGATGGACTCCCTGCAGGGCCTCCGCCATCCGAGCCTCCCGGATGTGCCCCTGCAGGTCGATCGAGAACTGGTAGAGGCCCAGCCCGTCACCGGTCGGCCGGGATTCGATGCGTGACATATTCACCCCGCGGGTCGAGAACTGCTCGAGCAGCTCGAGCAGCGCCCCCGACCGGTTCGACCGCAGAGCGGCGACGATGGTGGTCTTGTCCGCCCCGGTCGGCTCGGGGATCGCACCGGGCCGCCTGACGACGACGAACCGGGTCACCGCCTCCCGATTGTCGCCGATGTCCTCGGCGATGACCTCGAGCCCGTAGCGTTCGGCGGCCAGGGCGGGGCACACCGCCGCCACGTGCTCCCCCGCATCGTTGGCCAGGTCGCGGGCGGCGGCAGCCGTCGACGAGGTGGGGATGTAGACGGCCTCGGGGAAATGCTCGGCCATGTAGCCGCGCACCTGCGCCTCTCCGTGAGGGTGGGTGCCGAAGGAGCCGAGCGAACCGATGTCCGTTCCCGGCTTCACGGCCAGGACGAAGCGCACGGGCACGACCACCTCGGCGACGATCTGCAGTCGACCGTGCTCGGTCAGGGCGTCGATCGTCGCGGGGACGCCGCCTTCGACCGAGTTCTCGATCGGGACGACGGCGGTTTCGCAGTCCCCGTCGAGGACCGATTCCAGCGCCGAGGCGACACCGCGCATCGGAATGATCGTGGCGGCAGCGCGCAGTCCCCGGTCGTCGAGATATCTGAGCAGGGCGGCCTCCGTGAAGGTGGCTTCCGGTCCGAGATAGGCGAAACGGTCGCTGGGCGTCACCTCTTCGTCCGCAGCTTCCTGACCAGCAGCGCCCTGGCGACGTCGCGGTACTGGGCCGCGCGGTGGAGCTGAGCCTTGAGATCGCGGCCGGTGACCCGGTGGTGGAGGTCGCATTCGACTTCTCTCACTCGCAGCCCGGCGTTGACGACGTCGATGGTCATCGCCGTCTCCACGCCCCATCCGGCGGCGAAGGGCAGGGCCGCGTCGAAAGCCTCGCGGCTCAGGCAGCGCATGCCCGACAGCGGCTGCGTGGCCTCGAACCCGCACAGTTCCCGGATCCCCTTCTTCGCGAGGCCGACGACGAACCCGAATCCGCCGCCCTTGCGCTTCTGCACGGGCAGGATCGCGATCGTCATATCAGCCTCGCCGGTGAGGACCGGCTCGGTCAGGGGAGCGGTGCCGGCTGCGGACTCCTCGAGGTCGCCGTCGATGAACAGCAGGGCACGATGATCCGGGGTCCGGCCGGGCGAGGTCTCGGAGATCTCCCGGTTGCGGATCGCGAAGGCCCCGGTCATCATGGCCGCGGCCTTGCCCTTGTTCTTCCGGTGAGTGACCACCTCGGCGCCGGCCCGCCGGGCCAGCACTCCGGTGTCGTCGGTTGAGCCGTCGTCGATGACCATGACGATGTCGACTCCCGGAATCGACTTGGCGCTCGACACCGTGGCGGCGATCCGCTCGGCTTCGTTCATCGCCGGGATGACGGCGGCGACCGCCTGCGGAGGATGCGCGGGTGCCTGATCTGGCATGTGTTCCCTCCGGCTCAGTGGATGGTCAGCTGGCGGGAGACGATGCCGGACCGCAGTCGGCGCGCGTCGGTGCTCAGCGGCTCCGCAGTGGTCAGGGCGGCGTCGAGGCGCCTGCCGAACTCGGAGATGGGCTCCTCGACGTCATCGGCGCGGGTGCCGAATTCGAGTTCCCAGACGGGCACGATGATCCCGTGCGCGCGGAAGTAGCCGAGGAACGTCCCCGGTCCGCCGAGGTTGTTCCCATTCTCGGCGGCAAGCCGGGCCAGGGCGGTGACGACGGCGTCCTCGCCTTCGGTGCGTGCCCACCGGACGTAGGTGCGGCCGGACATCTCGGTCCAGTACGCGGAGTCGACCGAGGCGATCTTCTCCGTCGGGGAGATCGAGTCGTTGGCCTGCTCGATCGCGGCGGCGATGTCCGAGTCGGTCTCGGCCTCGGGCAGCTGCCAGTAGTCGAAGGTCTCGAGGACCCGGACGTCGAAGGGGTGGTCGAGGTCGAGGATGTCCTGCAGACGGGGGCCGCGACCGGGTTCGGTCGTCGCCTCGACGGTGGTGCCCGGCTCCGCCTCGGCGGCGGCGAGGATTCCGTAGGCGACGTCGCGGGAGGCATCCGTGGATGACACAGGGACCTGCAGGCCGCCCAGCAGAGCTCCGTCCTCGCGATGCCAGGCCTGCCAGGCGGCGGGCAGCAGCGAGGCGATGGTGACCGTGCGGCCGCCGTACTCCTCGGTCAGCTTCACCTCGGCGGTCGCGGCGGGGACCAGCTCACGCAGGCAGATGAGGTCGGCTTCGAATGGCAGGCCCTCGAAAGGACGTGCGACGAAGGCCGTGGCCTCGGCCCGGGCCAGACGCTTGGCGATGAGATCTTCCTTGGAGCGCTTCGACTTCTTTCCCATGGGAGGCAAGTCTAGTCGGTGTCTCGGCGGGGTCGTGCTCGCGCTCGCGACGCGGGCTTCTGCCCGTGGCGGTTCAGCCTTCTCGGGCGACTGGGATGAAGTATCGGGTGGTCGGCGTCTCGTCCAGCCGCACCTGCAGCTTGTCCCCGGGCGCGGGATGGCCGGAGCCGCTGTGGAGGCCGGGGAGGGCGCCGAGGTTCTCGAGGCGGATGATCCCGTGTCTGCCGACCTCGTCCGCGGCGAGGACGTAGGAATGCTTGAGCTCGCGGACCGTCACTTCGATGGCGGGTTCATTGGCCGAGGTGGTCTTCTCCTCCGCCCTGTCACGCCGGGCGCTCCGGCGGGACGACCGGCTGCCGTCGCCTTCGTACGCTGAGCGGACGTCGTCGGCGATGTATCCGGCCACCGCATCGGCCTGAGCCAGGAGTCCGGACAGGATGACCGAGAGCCGTTCCTGCTCCTCGTCGGACTTCAGCGCCTGCCCGGGTTTGAACAGCTGCTCCTCCGACAGGGTGGACCAGGCGTCCTGCAGCACGGTGCGGATCTGGAGTTCGACGAGCACGGAGGGTTCGGCGTCGAAGGGAACCTCGACGATGAGGTGGCGCCCGCGGTAACCGGATGGTTTGGGGTGCAGGCAGTAGTCGCGCACCTCGGCGATGGAGAGTTCACCGGAGCCGTCCTGCAGGAGGTCCCACAGGGCGGCCTGCTCCCTCTCGGTCCGGCACACCACGCGGGCGCCGACGACGTCGACGACATGGTTCTCGACCTCGACGGACTGGTGGATCATGTCATTGGCATCGGCAAGCTTCCGCCGCAGCTTCTCACCCGTGCGCAGGGGGCTCTTGATCCGGCCCGCAGCCACCTGCACCCGGTCGGGGGACAGCTCGGGGTTCGACGAGCAAGCGGACTCGACCCAGTCGTTGACCGTCTCCAGCGCTGCCCTCCACGTGGATTCGCGCCGCTCGTAGGCCTCGTCGACGAGTTCTCGGACTGATGCTGACATCCTTGTCACCTTCCTTGCTCCTGGCTTCCACTTCACCAGAAGAGAGGGAGGTTGTCTATGCCTGGACCCCGAAATGTGCCACCCAATTCGGGGCGGTTCCCGCTCGGGCCGCCCCTTGTCCGCGGTGTTTCTTGCTCAGACGTCGTAGTCGACGATGACGGGAGCGTGGTCGGAGGCTCCCTTGCCCTTGCGCTCCTCGCGGTCGATGAGCGCGGAGGTGGCCGCCTCGGCCAAGGGCGCCGAGGCGAGCTGGAAGTCGATGCGCATGCCCTGCTTCTTCGGGAAGCGCAGCTGCTGGTAGTCCCAGAACGTGTACACCCCGGGCCCGGGGGCGAGGGGGCGGGTGACCTCGGTGAGTCCGACCGTGAGGAGGTCGTTGAAGGCCTGGCGCTCGGGTTCGGACACGTGGGTCGCCCCGGCGAACGCCTCCATGTCCCAGACGTCCTCATCGAAGGGCGCGACGTTGAAGTCGCCGCACAGCACGAGCTTCTTGCTCGGGTTGGCCTTGAGCTGGACGTCGACGTCGGCGGCCAGCGCCCGGAACCAGTCGAGCTTGTAGAAGTAGTGCGGGTGGTCGACCTCGCGGCCGTTGGGGACGTAGAGCGAGTACACGCGCACCCCGTTGCAGGTGGCCGAGATCGCACGGGCCTCGACGACGGGGTCGTCGCCGAAGGCGGGCACCTCGGTGAAGCCGAGCTCCGGGTCCTCCAGGCCCACCCGGGAGGCGATGGCGACGCCGTTCCACTGGTTGAGGCCATGGAAGCTGACTTCGTAGCCGCGCTCGGCGAAGATCTCCTTCGGGAACTGCGCATCCTTGCACTTGAGTTCCTGGATGGCCAGGACGTCGACGTCTGAGCGATCCAGCCAAGCACCGATTCTGTCTTTCCGGGCGCGGATCGAGTTCACATTCCAGCTAGCGATTCTCACCCTCACAGCCTAAGTGCTCGGGGCACCGGACCAAAGTGCCATCTCACCTCGGCCGGGCATGGAATCCCGGTGTGCGCCGGAGCGTCGGTCCACTCCCGCCCCTCCAATTGCTCCCGACGGGTGGGTCGATAGTGTGGTCGCATGCCTGAAGCCCCCAACCAGCACCTCGGCCACGATGGGGCGTCGTGTCCCGACTCCTACTATGTCCGGCTCTCTGAGAACCGGCTGCACTCGACCCTGCACTCGCAGGGAGCATGGCAGCCGGGGGAGCAGCACATGGCTCCCGCCTCCGGACTGGTCCTGGCCGAGATCGAACGCCGCCTGCCCACGGACAAGATCGTGTCCCGGGTCGCGTTCGACATCCTCGGCGTCATCCAGTCCGGCGAGTTCATGGTCGATGTCGAGGTGATCCGACCGGGACGGACGATCGAGCTCGTCGAGGCGAGAATGCGCCATGGTGATCGCACGAGCGTCCATGCTCGGGTCTGGCGACTGCAGGCCGGAGCCACGGAGGCGGTCGCCGGCAATGAATGGACCCCTCTGCCCGCACCCGAGGAGATGGAATCCCAGCAGTTCAGCGACCGGTGGGGAGGCGGCTTCATCGCGTCCCTCGAGGGCAGGCAGTCCGCCGAGGCGCGTCCCGGCTTCGGCCGGTCGTGGGTGCGCGCGCCCTATCCTTTGGTCGACGGCGAGGTCGATCCGCCGACGGCGGCGTTCATCAAGCTCGTCGACGCCGCCAACGGGATGGCCGTGCGCGAGGACCCGCGCTCGACGTTCTTCCCCAACGTCGATCTCACGATCCACCTCATCCGGCAGCCGCAGCCGGGGTGGGGCGGTTTCGAGACGCGAGTGGCGTTCGGGCCCACCGGGATCGGGGAGACCGCCTCGGTGCTCAGCGACGAGGCGGGGCCCATCGGCACTGCCGCCCAGTCGCTCACGGTGCGGCTCGGCGAAGGGGCCAGGCAGTGAGCTCCGCGAACCGAGGTTCGGGAGGGGTTTCGCCCGTGGACTCGCGTGCGGACGAAGCTGCCCGTCCGCGTGCCCTCGTCACCGGCGCCGGGGCCGGACTCGGTCGCGAATATACCCGCAGGCTCGCCGCTGACTCCTATGACCTCGTCCTCGTCGGCCGGAACGAGGCCCGGCTGCGGGAGCTTGCGCAGCAGTTGGAGTCCGAGTTCTCCATCCGCGCCGAGGTGGTCCCCGCCGATCTCTCCGCCGCCGAGGGCATCGATGCGATCAGAGCGGTCATCGAGTCCACGCGGGTCGATCTGCTCATCAACAACGCCGGATACGGGCTCAAGCACGGGCTGCTCGATTCCGACCCTGATGAGTTGGCGGAGCTGGACACGGTTCTCAGCGGCGCTGTCCGGGACCTGTCAGTCGCCGCGGCGAAGGAGATGAAGGCGCGCGGACGCGGGGGGATCATCAACGTGTCGTCACTGGCGGCGCTGACGACGATGGGCCAGTACGCCGCCTCGAAGTCGGCGGCGCTCGTGTTCACCGAGGCGCTCGCCGGCGAGCTGCGCGACACCCCCGTCACCGTGACCGCTGTGCTGCCCGGGTTCATCCGCACCGAATTCCACGAGCGACTCGGAGTCGACAGGCCGGGGCCGGGGTGGATCTGGCTGGATGTGGAGCACGTCGTGACGAGATCGCTCGCCGACGCGCGTCGCGGCAAGGTGGTTTCGATTCCCGGATGGCAGTATCGGCTGGCGGCTCAGGTCGCTCACGTGGCGCCCCGGTCACTTATCCGCCTGGGGTCGGAGAAATTCTCGTTTGAGAGGAATTCCTGAAACGGATTTTCGTGTCTTCGAGGAAACAAGTTGATCGTTGTACTAGTCAGTAGAAGCTTCTCACCAGGAAAGACGAATGCGATCCTGGTGGCGGTGACCCCATTCGAGTCCCCACAGACGCCAAAATGTTTCTTTACAACGTGGTCCGGGATGTGTTGGAATTGTCATGTCCGCCCGGTGGGGATCGGGTGGACGAAACGGACGTATGGGGATGCGTCCGGGTACTCGAGGGGAGTGCTGCGAAGACCCCGGGATGTCGCGATTACGCGCCCCGGGGTCTTTGTCATTCACGGGAACCGTGTCCATTTAGACTGGCACCATGACAGACACTCGCCAGCAGCTGCTCGACCTCATCGACGAACTCGCCGTGGTGCGGGGCAAAGTGACCCTCTCCTCCGGCCGTGAAGCCGACTACTACCTGGATCTGCGTCGCGTGACCCTCGATCACCGCTCCGCCCCGCTGATCGGCGATGTGGTGCTCGACCTCCTCGAGGCCGAGGGTCTGCTCGATTCGATCGACGCCGTGGGCGGACTGACGATGGGAGCCGATCCCGTCGGCACCGCTGTCATGCACCGGTCGGTCGTCCGCGGCACCCCTGTCGACTCCTTCGTCGTTCGCAAGGAGGCGAAGAAGCACGGCATGTCACGCCGGGTCGAGGGTCCCGACGTCAAGGGCAAACGGGTCATCGCGGTCGAGGACACCTCGACGACCGGAGGATCCGTGCTCACCGCGGTCGAGGCGCTGCGCGAAGCCGGCGCCGAGGTGGTGGCCGTGGCCGTCGTCATGGACCGCAGCACCGGGGCGAAGGAGAAGGTCGAGGCGACCGGAATCCCGTACCTGACGGCCCTGACGACGAGCGACCTCGGTCTCGATTGACGATCACCTCGGTCTCGACGGGCGATCATCGTCGGCCCCGGGTCATCAGCTGGGACTCGACTGACAATTCATTCGAAACGCCTGTCCTGGTTTGAAACATCGAGGCCCATTCCACACGATAGATGGGGCCCTCTCACACATTTGCCTGCCTGGAAGAAGGAAGACACGTGCTCACATTGAAAGAGATTTCCCTGCGACAGGGAAAGCGAACGTATCTGGACGAGGTGAGCTTCACCGCGAAGGCAGGTCGGATCACCGCCATCATCGGCACCCGTTCGGCAGGCCGGACCGAACTGGTCCGCGTCATCATGGGCCTGATCTCCGCCGACGAGGGAACTGTGAAGCTCGAGGGGCACGAACTCGACTTCGGTGACCGGCAGAACTTCGGATACCTCCCCGGCGAACGCGGCGGCTACCCGAACATGCGCGTCATCGACCAGATCGTCTACCTCGCCCGCCTGCACGGGATCACCCTGGGCGCGGCCGAGCGCAACGCACTGACACTGCTCTCCCAGCTCGAACTCGCCGACCGAGGGTATGCACCCCTGAAGAACCTCAGCGGCACCGAGATCGCCCGTGTCGACATCGCTGCCACGCTGGCCGCTGATCCCGATGTCGTCGTCATCGACGATGCGTTCGCGGGCCTCGACCTCAAGTCGATGGAGCTCGTCATGGACCTGTTGGGGGCGCACGCCGCCTCCGGAGTGCCGGTCATCCTCGCCACCGACGACTGGGAGTCCGCGCAGAAGTACGCCGACGACGTCGTCGTGCTCAACCAGGGCCGGGTCCTTGCCAAGGGCAGCGTGTCCGATCTCCTCGGTGAGACGAAGTACCAGGTGGAGCTCGCCGAGGCGGACGCGGCTCTCCGCGCGCTGAGCAGCAGCGACGGCATCAGCGACGTCGAGGTCATCGACACGCACGGCAACATCATCAGCTTCCGGGCCGAGGATGCGATGGCCGCAGCCCTGACCGTGTCCAGGCTGGGTGGGGTGACGGGCTTCGATCGAGTTCGTCCCACGTTGGCCGAGCAGTACAAGGAGGTTTTGTGATGGCAGGCAAGGACGCAGCCCGGGACGAGGAATCCCCCGAACCTCTGGAGCTGGGAGACGACCCGGTTCCGTTCGAACTGCAGGAGGAGACTCCGGACGAGGACGAGCTGCCGGAGACAGGGCTCGTCTCCGAGTTCGTCGACGTGAACAAGCGCCAAGCCGCGTGGCTGGTCTCGAACCGGGAGAGCTCGACACTCCTGCGCAGCCCCTACTTCCTGGTCACCGGCGCCGTCATCGTGCTCGGCATCCTCGCCGCGATCATCAGCGGAATCGTCAGCGAGGCCGAATCGACCTCCGGGACGCCGAGCCTGGCCATGGTCGGCGTGGGTGAGCAGGCGGCGATGTACGAGCAGCAGCTCAATATCAAGATCACCGACGCCAAGGACCCACAGACCGCCGAGAAGCTCGTGCGCGAAGGCAAGGTCGACGCCGCCTTCATCCAGGACCCCACCGGTCAGGGGCAGCCGACGATCATCGCCAAGGACAAGCAGCCCGAGGCCCTGCTGGAGAAGCTGGCGCCGAAGACCGAGGCCACCCTGCTCCAGACCCCGGCGGTCGAGGAGCCGATCGCGACCCCGGTGCTCTGGGGCATGGTCATCTTCTCCCTGCTCGTCATCGGGACGCTCGGTTCGGCGATGTACGCCAACCTGCGCTTGGAGAAGCGCAACCGGATCACGGAGATCATCGCGGCCACGATTCCGCCGCGCGCCTCGGCGTCGGGACGGATCACCGGCCTGCTCACCCTCGTCGTCGTCCACCTCGTCGTCGCCGCAGTGGTGCTGGAGCTGGGACTGTCGATCTCGGGCAAGACGGATCTGGCGTTCTCGATGCTGCCCGGGCTGGGCTGGTTCGCCCTGACACTGCTGTTCACGGCTTGGATCGTGTTCGCGCTGCTCGTCTGGGCCTCGACTCTGACGTCCTCGGCCGCCCGGAAGACCTTCCTGTGGATCATCGGCGTGATCACGGTCGCGGGCCTCATGGCCCCGGTGTTCGTCGGCGCCTCGGGCACGGTGGCGAAGGTCCTGTCCTGGACCCCGTTCACCTCACCCATCGGAATCGCCGGCCGGTACTTCGCGGGCGCGACCGAGTGGTGGGACGGCCTCGTTGCCGCCGGCATCGCATTGCTGGTCGCGGTCATCGTCCACTCGCTGGCCGGATCGGCCTACGTCCGTTCGGTGCTCACCGGCGGCGGACGCGGTGGCAAGACCGTGAAGATGAGCAAGCGGGCGAAGAAGGTCGCCGCCGGTGTCGGTGCGAAGAGCGATTCGGCGGACGCTGAATCTGCGACAGGCTCGAAGTCGGTGTCCGGCTCGGAGCCGGACTCGACTATCGGCGCCGAGGCGGACGCTGACGCCGATGAGGACGTCAGCGACACCTCGGCGGAGGACGCGAAGGCGACCGGTGCCACCTCGGTGAAGGACCTGGGGGCGAAGAAATCGGACTCAGGGGACGACACCGAGAAGTGACGGAATCGCAGGAACAGGTGGGGGTCGGTCCTTGGGCCGGCCCCTGGCCTGTGGATGAGCACTTCGACCCGGATCTGCTGCGCGAGGGCGATCGGCGCAACGTCGTCGATCGGTACCGGTATTGGAAGCATGACGCGATCGTGGCCGACCTCGACTCCTCTCGGCATGATTTCCACGTCGGGGTGGAGAACTGGCAGCACGATCTCAACATCGGGTCGGTTGTGCGCACGGCCAATGCGTTCAACGCCGCTGCCGTGCACATCGTGGGCAAACGCCGCTGGAACCGACGCGGCGCCATGGTCACCGACAAGTACCAGCACATCATCCACCACCCCAGCGTCGAGGACCTGGTGCAGTGGTGCACCGACAACGAGGTGCCGCTGATCGGGATCGACAACTTCCCCGATTCGGTGCCGTTGGAGACCTATCACCTGCCGCGCTCCTGTCTGCTGCTGTTCGGGCAGGAGGGGCCCGGGCTGAGCGAGGAGGCCCACCGGGCGAGCACGGCTGTGCTGTCGATCGCCCAGTTCGGTTCTACGCGGTCGATGAATGCCGCAGCCGCCGCGGCCATCACCATGCACTCCTGGGTGCGCCGCCACGTCTA
>NZ_JAPSIB010000020.1:0-43628 GCF_031179145.1 Brevibacterium sp. | reverse complement strand
TGAGCGAGGAGGCCCACCGGGCGAGCACGGCTGTGCTGTCGATCGCCCAGTTCGGTTCTACGCGGTCGATGAATGCCGCAGCCGCCGCGGCCATCACCATGCACTCCTGGGTGCGCCGCCACGTCTACGGCCAGAGCGTGGACTGAGGCGAACACGGCGAAAATGAGCCGACCACGGCGAATGCGACCGTGTGCGCTTGGACCACATCACCGAGCGGCCCACTTTCCATCGAGAGACCGGGCTGCAACCGGACCTCTCGATGGAAAGTGGGCCGCTCGGTGTTCTCGCAAAGTGGGCCGCTCGGTGTTCTCGCAAAGTGGGCCGCTCGTCGGGCGCCGTGGCCCGCGGAGCTCAGTTCAGATCGGCGGCGTGGGGCTCGATGAGTCCACCCAGCTGCGCGAGCTCTGCGGTCAGCGAGTCAGCGTCGTCGAAGGTCCGGGAGATGACCGTCAGACGCTTGGCGTAGTGCCCGATGGGGTACTCCATCGTCATGCCGATGCCGCCGTGCATCTGGATCGACTCCTGGCTGATGTGGCGTGCCGTCCCGTCGACGACGATCTTCGCGGCGACGACATCGCGATGGCGGTCCTTCTCCGCGCCCTCTGATTCGGCGGTGACGGCCAGGCGGGCGAACAGTGCCATGCTGCGGGCATCCTCGAGGGACGCGTACATGTCCGCGGCTCGGTGCTGCAGCGCCTGATTGGTGCCGATAGGGGCGCCGAACTGCTCGCGGGTCCGCAGGTAGTCTGCCGTCATCTTCAGCGACGTCTCCATCGCCCCGACGGCCTCGGCCATGATCGCCGCGTTCGCGGTGTCGAGAACCTCGGCGACCACCTCGGCGGCGGGGGCCGAGTCGAGGCGCTGGGCCGGGGCGTCCTCGAAGAGCACGCTCGCAGTCCCCAGCCCATCGGCCTGCCGGTGCGCGATGCGGCTGACTCCTCGCGCCGAGGCGTCGACGAGGAACAGTCCGAGCTCGCCGTCCTCGACGGCAGTGACGATGAACTGATCGGCGACGTCACCGCCGAGGACGCTGCACTTCTCCCCGTGCAGGGTCACGGATGCATCCCCCGCCGAGGCGGTCGTGCCGTCGGTCGCGAGCCCCTGACTCGCCGTGGCGGTCGTGGCGGTCGTTGCGGGGGAGTCGAGGGAGTAGCGCTGTCCCGCTTCGTAGCCGGCGAACGCGAGGAAGACGCTGCCCTCGCACACACCCGGCAGGATCGCCTGCTTCTGCTCCTCGGTGCCCGCGGCGACCACCGCGTTCGCACCGAGCACCGCCGTGGCCAGATACGGCTCGAGGACCAGAGCGCGGCCGAATGCCTCCATCACGACGGCCACCTCGGCGAAGGTCATACCCGCACCTCCATAGCTCTCCGGCACGGCGAGCCCGAGCAGGCCCATCTCCGCGAAGCTCTTCCACTGCTCGCGGGAGATGCCCTCCTCGCTGCCGAGGATGGCTTCACGCACCGACTGGTCGTACTCGCTGCGGAGGTATTTGGCCAGGCTGCTGCCGAGCTCCTGCTGAATGTCACTGAGTTCGAGATCCATTTCCGTCCTTCTCTTCTCGTCCCTGAAGTCGAAGTGCTGCCGCGCCCGCATCCGCCGTCTGCGCTGCGGGCGCAGATCCGCCTTCAGAGACCGAGCAATGCCTTGGAGATGATGCCGCGCTGCACCTCTGACGAACCGCCGTAGATGGTGACTTTGCGGGTGTTGAAGTAGGCCGGGAGGGCATCGACCGCGCCGAGGGGGAGATCGCTGAAGCCCTCGGCCTGCACCCGATCGGCCACGAAGTCGAGGCCCTGAGGTCCGAGGACGTCGACGAGGAGTTCGCTGATGTCCTCCTGCAGCTGGGACCCTTTGAGCTTGAGCACGGATGAGCGAGGGTCGGGTGCGTCCGCACCGGCTGCCTGGGTGGACAGGATCCGCAGCTGCGTCATCTCGAGTGCCGTGAGCTCGGCTTCGAGTTTCGTCAGCCGGGCCGAGAACAGAGGATCGTCGAGGAGGGTGCCGCGGGCCGTCTTCGTCACCGCCGCGTATGCCTTGGCGCGGGCGAGGTTGACCTTCGACATCCCGATCCGGGCGATTCCGGTGCGCTCGTTGCCGAGGAGGAACTTCGCATAGGTCCAGCCCTTGTTCTCCTCACCGACGCGGTTGCCGACGGGCACCACGACGTTGTCGAAGAACACTTCGTTGACCTCGTGCCCACCGTCGATGAGCTGGATGGGGCGAACCGTGACGCCCGATGACTTCATGTCGATGAGCAGGAAGGAGATGCCGGCCTGCTTCTTCACGCTCGGATCGGTGCGCACCAGGGTGAAGATCCAGTCCCCGTACTGGCCGAGGGTCGTCCACGTCTTCTGCCCGTTGACGATGTACGTCTCGCCGTCGCGCACCGCGGAGGTCTTCAGCGAGGCGAGGTCGGAACCGGCGTTGGGCTCGGAGAAGCCCTGGGACCACCAGATGTCGAGGTTGGCCGTGTCCGGCAGGAAGCGCTCCTTGAGCGACTGCGAGCCGAAGGCCGCGATGACGGGGCCGACCATCGAAGTGTTGAAGGGCAGCGGTTGGGGCACACAGGCCAGCTGCATCTCCTCGAGCCAGATGTGACGCTGGACGGCAGTCCAGTCCTGACCGCCCCATTCCTCCGGCCAGTGGGGCACCGCGCAGCCGTGCCGATTGAGAATCCTCTGCGAAGTGACCATGTCGTCCTTGCTGAGTTCCTGTCCGGTGGCGACCTTGAATCGCAGAGACTCCGGGATCTCGGTGCGGTAGAACTGGCGCATCTGCCGCGCGAAATCGCGCTCCTGCGCGCTCAGAAGGGTGTCCATGAAAACTCCTGATTGATCGTTCATTAAGTCCTGTTCGACATGTTACTGTCCAGTGTCCTCGGTCACAAACGCAATGCGCGCACCTGCTCGGTCACATTTTGGTGTCGACCGGGTAACGATCGCAGGGTCGAAGGGATGCGTTCCTCAAGTTCCGGTCTCGGACTCCCGCTGCGGGATTAGGATGGGGCCATCCGGGGCTCACCGAAGAGTTCGCGTTTTTCGGTGGGCTTCCGCGCGCCGGAACCTGCGCGCACGATGGCCAGAGCAGGAGCAAGATCCCGTCATGATCGCAACACGACCGCAGAAGCAGAGCATCTACGGCTACGTCGCCGAGATCTCCGCCACCACTGCGGCCCTGACCTGCTCTGAGAGCAGCGGGGCAGTCGTCGTCGGTGCGGCCGGGACGGGGAAGACGACGGTGATGCACGCAGCTCTGTCCGGGCTCGACCCGAGGACGCCGATCTTCCGCTTCCGGGGCTCTTCACAGCTGGCGAATCGCAACCTGGGCATCTTCGAGATCTTCCTGTCGCGCAGCGGATCCGCCGGCGACCTGTCGCCGGGCACCGCACTGTCCGTGATCGCCCGGACCATGGAGGCTCGCGCAGAAGGCGGCGTGCCGGTCGCCGTGGTGGACAACGCCGGCCGGGTCGATCCGCATTCGCTCTCGGTCCTGTCGCATCTGGCTGAATCCGGAAGAATCCGTATCCTGGCGGCGATGGAGTCGATCCGTCCGCCGCTCGACCTTCTCGCCGGTCTGTGGATGGCCGGTCTCATGAAGCGCATCGATCTGACCGGCATCGACAAGGAGTCCGCAGCCGCCCTGATGCGCGACGCGGACCCAGAGGCGAGCCCGCGCACCATAGCCGAGCTCCATCGCATGACACGAGGCAACCCCCAGATGCTCAAGGACCTCCTCGCGGGTCGGACGAAGCTGGGTGCCCAGGAGCGGGTGCTCTGGTCGATCGATCCCCGCCATCACCGGCTCCTCGAGATGATCGCCGTCGTCGGAGCCCTGCCCTACGATTCGCTCGTGAGGCTCAGCGAGCCCGGAGACCTCGACGCCCTCACCGAGCACGGGATCATCGCGATGACCAGGGAGCGGCATCCCGCGGTGACCGTGGCCGAACCTGTCGTCGCACAGACGCTGAGAGCGGAACTGCGGCCCGCCCAGGCCCTGCAGCTGTGGAAGGACGTCGTCCGTGTCGTCGACATCGAGGCGGTGGAGGGGCGGGCTCTGTTCGGACTCGTGGCCTGGGGTCAGTCGCTGGGCATCAAGCTCCCGGCCGAGCGAGTGCTCGCCGCGGGATCGTGGGCGAACTCGGCCTGGATGTACGCCGAGGCTGCTGGGATTCTGCGCAACGCGACGCGGTTGGATCGAAGGATCAAGCTCGAGCTCGCTCGTGCTGAGCGCGGACGGGGTGATTTCGCCGGAGCGAAGAAGATCATCGATCACCTCGTCGGGACCGCTCCGGAGGAGGAGGCGTCAGAGACCGAGCTGTCGCGGTTGGCGTGCATCGAGCTGCGGTTGACGGATCCGCGCGAGCCCGAGAAGCTGGGGTCGATCTGGGTGCGTGAACGGCTGACCTCGGCGGCGGAACGGGGCAGGCTCGACGTCACGCGTGCTCGCTTCGACCTCAAGGGCGGACGGATCGTCGCCGGTCGGGACCTGGCCGAACGGGTCTACCGCGATCGAGCGTGTGCGACTCGGCATCGGCTGCGGGCGTGCGCCCTGCTCGGAGTCGCCGAGGTGATGTGCGGGCGGATCGGAATCGGGCTCGAATACCTGGCCCAGGCGGAGGTGATGTTCGAACTGCCCGGAATGACGAGTTTCGAGATCGAGGATGCTGTGCCGCAGTTCTTCCTCGGCCGGTACATCGCCGGGGACTGGGAGGAGGCCCGCCGATCTCTGCGCTGGATGGAGACCTCGCCTCAGCTCGCGGAGGTCACCGCCGCGCTCATCGACATCCGCACCGGCCATGTCGCCCGCGCCCACCAGATCTTCGAGCGCCAGCGGCGCGACTCGAAGATGCTCGAGATGGTGGATCCGATACGGCTCGCCCATCTGGCCAGGCTCCTGGCCGAGGCGCTGCTCGGTCGCATCGTGTCCTCGTCGCTGCCGCAGCCGCCCCCTCCGCCTCCGCCCGACAGCGGATTCGGCGCCTACACCTGGTGGGAGGGCATCGAGGGCCGCCTCTTCGAGCTCCAGACGCGCGCTCTCACCAGCGCCGAGGAGGCTGCGGAGGGACTCTGGGAACTCGGACTCCGGACCGAGGAGGCGGGAGCCCACACACTGACCGCATACGCGTGGATCGATGCGGCTCGGTACGGCCATGCCGGTGCCGTCGAGGCTCTGCCGGCAGTGGCAGCGCAGGTGGACGGTGCGGTGGGCCGCCTTGCGCACGCCGTCGCGACCGCCTTCGCCGGCGGCGACCACGCGGCGCTCATCGAGGCGGCCCGGGAGGCTTTGGCGTTCGGCGCGGTGCTCATGTGCTCGGACATCGCCAAGCTCGCCCGCGCGCGGGCGATGGAGCACCAGGATGCCAAGGGTGTGAAGGAGGCCCGGATCCTGATGGAGACCAGCCTGCGCACCATGCGCTACAACACGCCCGGTGCCCGGCTGCCTGATGTGCTCACCGAAGTCGAGCGGCAGCTCGTCGACGGCGTCATGGCCGGAACGAGCAGTGCCCAGCTGGGCGCGGAGCTGCATCTGTCACCCCGCACCGTCGAATGGCACCTGAGTCGGATCTATCGGCGACTGCACGTGGGCAGCCGTCAGGAGCTGCGGGACGTCGTGCGGACCTGGAGGCGGAGATGACGGCCGAGCCGCTGCTCGACGATTCGCCAGCGGTCTTCGGCCGTGCGGATGAGCTGCAGAGGATCGAGGAAGCCCTCGACTCCTCGTACTGCTCGGGGATCCTCATCGAAGGCGAGATCGGCATCGGCAAGAGCCTGCTGAGCAGAGAGATCCACCGCCGCCGAGGCGATCGTGAGCTGTGGCTGCGCGCCGATTCCGTTCTGTCCTCGGCTCCGTTCGGCGTGTTCGGTCTGGTCGTCGACCTCGACAGAGACCCCGAGACGGTGCTGCCGCGGGTCGTGGCCGCATTGACGGCCGAGGACACTGCTCCCGTCGTGTTCGTCGACGATGTTCAGCACCTCGACGAACACAGCGTCCGCGTGCTGTCCCAGCTGGCCAATGACCGGGCGATCAGGATCCTCGCGACCGCGCGGAGAGCGACCCGGAACGAGAATCTGCCCTTCGCTGATCTCGTCGACGAACGAGTCCTCGATCATCTCGTCCTCGACGTGCTGCCGCATGAGGCGTTCCGGGAGCTGATGGAGGACTTCCTCGGCGGCATCGCCTCGCAGGGGGCCATCGACATCGTCGCCTTCCACTCGGGCCGCAATCCCGGCAAGCTGCTCGAACTCCTGAGGTACACGCGACGGAAGAACCGGTTCCTCCTTCGTCACGGCGTCTGGCTGCTCGATGGGGCTGACATCGACTACGACGACCGGGCGCGCGATTTCACCCGCGCCGACCTCACGCAGTATTCGCAGTCGGAGAGGGAGGCGTTGGAACTCGTCGTCCTGGCCGGGGAGATCGAGGTCGAGCTGATGCTCAGCACGGGTCTGGGATCGGCAGCGGATGCGCTGGTGGCCATCGGCGAGCTGCGGATCGAGCACCGGGATCAGGGCGTCCGCGCCTATGTCGCCGTGGAGAACCACGCCTCCGAGACGATCAGGTACACCGTGCCCATCGGGCGCAGTCGCGAGAAGTTCGAGATGGTGTCGGCCTACCCGGACGCGCCCTCGGAGCGTGCTCGCATCCTCCGGGCCGAATGGGGGCTGGGCTGTGGTGCTGAGTTCGATGAGCAGGACCTCATCGATGCAGCCAGGATCGCGATCCGTCACGGGGAGTGGCACAGGGCGCTGCGACTGCTCACCCAGGTGCCCACCGATCGGATGGCGGCCCACGAGCTCTTCGACCTGGCACGCCTCTACTGCGACTCCGGCAAGATCCCTCTCGGCCTCGACGTGCTGGCACAGTGTCTCGAGAAGTCCTGCTGCCCCTCCGTGATCGTCGACTCGATGGTGGTGTGGTTCCATCATGACTTCGAACGGCGCTCGCCCGCGATCGAATACGACGCATTCACCCGGGCTCTGAAGCGACTCCGGGGCGAGGGCGGCCGAGAGGCTCGTCCGGGCTGCCCGGGAGGAGAGCTCGACCATGAACGTGCGGCGGTGCTGCTCGAACGGATCGACATGCTCTTCCACCAGGGTCGGCCGGCAGCCTTGCCGGTCAGCCCCGAGCAAGTACTCGATCGGACCCTTCCGGAGACGTTCCGGGTCCTCGTCGCGGTCGGCCATGCCTCCGAACTGCTCGATGCGGGACGTGGGCATGAAGCGTTCGCCATGCTGGCGCACACCCGCAGGACGTATCAGTCGTTGGGAACGGGAATGCTCCTGCTCAAGATGATGCAGGTGCGGATCCTCATCCAGCAGGGTGAGCTCAAAGAGGCGAAGCAGCGCCTCCTCTCCCTGCCCACCCACGACATCGCCTACCTCGCGGCCAGAAGCGGGCCCAGCGACATTCTGTGGGCACAGATCCATCTGCTGGAGGGGAGGCTGCCCGAGGCGGCGCGGGCGCTGCGGGCGGGAGTGGAGGGCCTGGCCTACTGGAATCAGGTACCGCTGCTGGCCGCTGCTCTGGGCACGTTGGAACACGTATCGATGCTCCGGGGCGAGGTCGACGCCGCCGACGACTGTCATTCGCGTTTCTCTCAGCTCTCCCACACCAGGCCCTACATCGAGTACAAGCGGGGCCTCGTCCATGCCCTCGTCGCGAGGTGGATGCGAACCGGCGATCCTCTGTACCAGGGGCAGCTGCAGGAGCTGCTCGACGAAGCGATGGCCGCTGGAGCCTACGGGATCGCCGCCTTGATCAGGTTCCTCCGCTTCCGCCATTTCGACGAGATGGATCCGGCCGCGATGTGCTGGTTGGCGAAGCAGGGCACCGATTACGAGCTCCGGCTCCTCGGCGCTCTCGGCCCGGCACTGCGCGACCGCGACGCCTCCGCCATGAACGAATTCGTACAAGAGCATGGGCAGTCGATGCCCGATGTCGCGGCGAAGTGTCGAGAACTGGCGCGGTCGTTCCGGCCTGGGGACAGCAACAGCGGCCAGGTGCGAGCAGGAGACGGCTTGACGGCGCGTGAGCGGCAGATCAGCCGCCTGATCATCACCGGGATGTCGAACGCCGAGATCGGCGAGGAGCTGGGAGTTGCTCTGCGCACGGTCGAGGGCCACACGTACCGGCTGTACCGGAAGCTGGGGATCACCAGTCGCGGGGAGGTCGCTGCGGCGCTGCGCCAGCTGGAGCACTCGTCGACCGAGTGAGCGGCAGGCTGCTCGTCGAGTAGTCGAACGGCTCCAGTTCGACCCCTGCAGGGATCGAGTAGGCCGGTCACGTAATGACCGCTCCATGACTGGGTAGTGACATTGGAATGTCCCGGGATGACCACCTATCGTGTGGCGGTGCATCGGGACGATCGTTGGAGCATGAATACGACGACGATGGTTCCGGTGCAGGAGAGAGCGCTCCCGGACGAAGCCTTTCCATTCCTCGTTCTCAGTGCCGGCGCACCCGAGGAGCGCGCAGCGTGGATCCGGCTGTGGGAGGAATCGCCCGGCCAGCTTCCCTACGCTCACCCCGCCGTCGCCGAGCTCATGGTCGCGCCGGACGACGAGCTGCTCTGCGCGGCCGCACGGACATCGGAGGGAACAGTGTTCTACCCGGTCGTGCTGCGAACCGTGGATGGCGAAGCACGGGACCTGATCTCTCCCTACGGCTATGGGGGTGCGATGTGCTGGAACAGCGAGAACCCCATGGCCTTCGCCTATGACTTCTGGACCTGCTTCGATGATTGGGCTCGCGAGCACAACGTGATCAGTGAGTTCGTCCGCGCATCGCTCTTCGACGACATACTCCCGCACCCCGGCCGGTCCCGCGTGAGATCCCTCAACTTCGTGGCCACCATCGACTCCGATGTCGAGGTGCTCACCGCCTGTGTGCCGAAGGTGAGGCAGAACGTCCGGAAGGCGATTCGATCGGGACTGAGTATGGAGATCGATCGGGATGGTCGCCTCGGGGAGCAGTTCCACCGCATCTACTCAGGGACGATGAAGAGGTTGGGCAGCTCCGAATGGTATCGGTTCCCACCCGAGTTCTTCACCAGGCTCACAGAGGGGTTCGGCGACAGGGCAGTTTATTTCGCGGCATCTCTCGACGGCACTCCGATATCGATGGACCTGGTTCTTCTGGGACGCGATACCGCCTACTACTTCCTCGGCGGGACTGATGTCGAGTACTCGCGTCTGCGGCCCAACGATCTGGTTAAGGCGACGGTCATGGAATGGCTGGCCGGGCATGGCTACCGGAGCTATGTGCTCGGAGGCGGTGTCGCACCGGGGGACGGGCTCGAGAGGTACAAGAAGGGCTTCGCCCCGGACGGTGGAACGAGATTCCGGACGTTCGAACGAGTTCTCGACGGACAGGCCTATTCCCTCCGGGTCGAATCCCGCCGCGCCGAGGCACGATCGCGGGGGCTCGAATGGCCGGCCGACTCGGACTTCTTCCCTCGATACCGATCTCCACTCCCGGAGCCTGCGCCCCTGTCCGTCGAAGAGACCACGGCTGAGAAGGTGCCGACGGTGGAGACAGCTGAGGAGGCAGCCTCTGAGTGGGCGCCCGGGCAAGAGACTCGTGAGTTCGAATGGGAACGAGTAGCGACGTCCGGTAGTGATTCTGGAGTGATCGAGCAGTGCCTCGCATCATTCCCGTGACGACCACCTGGTGAAGGACGGATGACGCGACGATCGTGGAACCGTGATCCTGCATCACTCGACCGGAACCTGCTCATAGGAAAGAGATCTCATGCACCTGATCAATCGACACGGTGAGTTGGAGCGCCTCCGCACTCTGCTCGACCAGGGGCTCAGCGTCGTGCTCGCAGGTCCGCAGGGATCGGGCAAGACAGCACTGCTCGGCAGCCTCGAACGCAGCCTCGGTGTCGATCAGGTCGTCCACGTGCCCTACAACCGGGCCGAATCGAGCATCCGATTCTCCGGCCTCGACATCACGATGTCGACTCTGCGGTCGCTCGCACCCGGAGACTTCGTGCGCGACGTGATCCTCACCGGGGAGGACGACGCCGAGGTTCCCGAGCGCTTCGTGACCCTCATCCGCTCTCTGCCGGTGACGCTCCCGACACTCCTCGTCTTCGACGATGCCGATGCGATGGACGCCGATTCGCAGGACGTCCTCGGGCATGTGCTGAGACGGTTCACGGGAGGTCTGTTGCGGATGGTCGTCTCCGTGCGATCGATCGATTCGCGCAGTCCCTTCTCCGGAGCACCCACCGTCGTCCTGGAGCGCTTCGACCACTCAGCCTCCGTGGCACTGGCCCATCAGCTGGTTCCCGATCAGCTCGCAGCGGAGTCGGCGGAGCTGGTCGCAAGGGCCGGCCAGGGAAACCCACTCGCCATTCAGGACCTGCTCGAGAACATGACGCCCCGGCAGCGACGGGGAGAGACGGCACTGCAACGGCCCCTGCGGACCGGCGCGCCGGTGAAATCGCTTCTCGACGACGAGTTCGGCACTCTCGACGAGGGGACGAGGGAGATTCTCAAAGTGCTGTCCTTGGCCCCGCTGACCTCGTACGGACCCCTCCGCATCCGGTTCCCCGAACTCTGGGAGCGCCTCGACGACCTCGAGGCCGCAGGGGTGATCGAACGCGCGGGAGGTTACCTGTATTTCGCGAATGAACTGCTTCGATCCGCCATCTACCAGGAGATGGACGCCGGCACGCGGGCCGAGATGCACCGGCGGATGAGCGAACAGTGTGCTGCCGCCTCTCCCCGTCTGATGCGCTGGCACAATTCCTTCTGGATCGCCGACGACAACCAGTCGGCCGAGCTCTTCGCCGACGCCTGCCAGATTCTCAGGGAGGGCAGAGCCGACGCCGGCATCGAATTCTGCGAACGGGCGCTCCAGTTGTGCGCGGAACCGAGTGAGCATGCCCATGCGCTGCTCGACGTGGCGGCCCAACTGCACGTCCTCGGAGACTTCGTCTTCGCCGACCGCTGCATCCGACTGGCCGGCGGGTCGAAGGACGCCGCAGCTCGAATCAGGGCGAGGACATTGTCGATCCTCACCGAATTCTGCCGCACCCAGTCCCTGCCGTCGGGATTCCACCGGCCGTGGAGCCGCATGGAGGCGTCGCAGGAACCGACAGAAGTGGCGAAGCTCCAGCTCACCTTGGCCCTGTGCCACGCGTGGAAACGAGATCTGACAGAATCCCAGGAGCTTCTCGACTCGGCAGCCGCTCTTCAGGTCGACTTCGACGACGAATCGCGGAACCTCAGCGAATCGGTGCTCATTCTGCTCGACAGCAGCCGCGGCAGGAGCGAGACGACGCTGGCCGCATTCGAGAAGTTCGTCGACGGCGAATTCTCGGAGACCGTCCCCGGCGTCATTCTGGCTGAGGGGCTGATCCGTACGGAGCACTACAATCGTGCTCGCGCGGTACTCGAACACATTGATGAGAACAGTCCGCGGGCGACGATCTGGAAGGCCTGGATTTCGACGCTCAGAGCCGAGAACGAGATCCGCTCCGGTCAGATCGGCCGCGCGCTGGAGTTGGCGGACGAAGCGAGGAGCAGACACAGCCAGTGTCGGAGCATCCGTGAGGACCGATTCCTGCTGCTCGAATGCTGGCGGCTGCTGGCCCAGGGCAGGGCCAGTGACGCCGAGGCCGTCGAATCGCAGCTGGTCGACTATGCCGCGCGTGCGAACAACAGGCGCGTGATCGCCGACCTCAACGCGCTGCAGGGCGCCTATCTGCTCAGCGTCGACCTCCCCGCCGAGGCGTTGCGCCATCTCCAGCGATGCGAAGAGCTGAGCGCAGGAATATCCAACCCGAACGTCCAGCGGCATGAACCGGACCTCATCGAGGCTCTCATCCGAGTGGGGCGGAGGGAGAATGCTGCGCTCGCACTTCAGCGATTCGAAAAGCGGCTCGACCACTGCCCTTCCCGGTGGGGGGAGCTCGCCGCAGACAGGTGCGAAGCTCTTCTGGCCATGGCGGAGCGCTCGCTGGAGAAGTTTCAGCGAGCACTTCGGAACTGTGGACTCAGCGATTCGCTGTACGACAGAGCCCGACTCATCGAGTGTTTCGGCAGAAGACTCGACGAGCTGGGGTATCACGCCCAGGCAGCGGAGCAGATGAAGATGGCGGCCGACCACTTCGACGAGGCCGGGTCACCTCGCGCCGCCTCGAGAACCGCCCGCCGATCGGTCGAACCGAAAGTGACTCCCGATGACCAGATCCTGGCGCAGCTGACGGAGGAGGAGCAGTCCGTCGTCGAGCTGGTGCGGATGGGTCTGAAGAATCGCGACATAGCCCACCGGATATTCGTTTCCCTGCGGACGGTGGAACTGCGCCTGACTTCCGTCTATCGGAAGCTCGGCGTCGGATCGCGCACAGAGCTCGTCGCGCGATTGAGCCATCAGCCGACTCCGGCCTGATCGCCGCCATCGCTCGACTGAGCGGTCTGCCGACCCCGACCAGCCGATTCCGGTCAGATGATCCCGGTCTGATGGTCTCCGTCATCGAATGCGAGCGCTGACGACGAGGCCGGAGCTGTCCGCGACGAGGCCGGAGTCGTCCGCGAAGACGACCGGAGGCAGGGACCCCAGGCCGGTGAACTCGAGGAGTTCACCGGCCTTCGGCATACCCGGGGATGCCGGTCCAGGGCAACGGCCTCCACGGTCGGCATGCGGCCTCCCGCAGGGTCCGCGCGGAAGGCCGCACTCTGCCACCGTTTTCGGCCCTGACCAGGAAATTCACTGATTACCTGGACAGTGATCGAGCAGATCTCCACCGGCTTCCCCGCGGTCGGGCTGCACATTCCCATCCTGATGAACCTGGGAGAAGACAATGACAATCCTGCCTCTCGAATGGTCCAAACCGGGCCACTCCCTGAGCTGCTGGGCTCAGACAGCTTCGGTCGCTCTATGGAACCGGCGCACCTGGGTGCAGAGCACCTTCGATTTCCTCGCCTGGTTCGCAGCATGCAGCTTGACCTGGCTGGTCCTCGGCGACTCGCAGCCGAATGTGTCCGGTTTCCTCGTGGTTGCGGCCGCCTCGGTGGTCCTTCAGCTCCTTCTCGGCGTCAGTCTTCGACTGTACTCAGAGCATTACCGGTACGGGAGCTTCTCCGAATTCGGAGCACTGGCGGTGTCCACGGTCCTGATCACCGCTGCACTGCTCATCGCCAGGGTCGGAGACGTCTCCTTCATCCTCCTGCTGTCCTCGAGCGCGCTGCTGCTCATGGCCGGCAGCCGGTATCTCATCCGGCTCGGCTACGATGCGGCACAACGGCCGGTCTCGGGGCAGCCGGTTCTCATCATCGGCGCAGGCAGTGCGGGCCAGTCTCTGATCCGGCAGATGGTCGCGGACCCACAGGGGGAGTATCTTCCGGTCGGCATCATCGAGGACGAGCCGAAGAAGCGTCACCTGAGGATCTGCGGTGTTCCCGTTCGCGGAACCAGCGACGACGTCGAGGCAGTGGCCGCACAGCTGGGTGTTTCGGGGGCGATCATCGCGATCGCCGACACGAATGCAGCGTTCGTGCAGAAATGCCGAGATCAGCTGGCAGGGAGCGAATGCTGGCTGCGAACGATCCCTCCGCTGTCCGAACTTGTCAGTCGGCGCGCAGAGGTCACGGACATCCGCGACATCAAGGTCGAGGATCTGATCGGCCGCAGCAGCGTCCACACTGATCTGTCTGCGATCGCGGACATCGTCCGAGGTCGGAGGGTGCTCGTCACCGGAGCGGGAGGTTCCATCGGCAGTGAACTGTGCCTGCAGCTCGCAGCCCTCGAGCCCGCGAACCTCGTCATGCTCGACCGCGACGAGTCAGCTCTGCACGGAGTGGAGCTCACTCTCTTCGGTTCGGCCCTGCTGACTTCGCCCGACACGGTGCTTGCCGACATCAGGGATCCGGAGGCGATCGAGCAGGTCTTCAGCCGGGCCCGCCCGGACATCGTCTTCCATGCTGCCGCCCTCAAGCATCTTCCGATGCTGCAGCGGTTCCCGCAGGAGGCGTGGAAGACGAACGTGCACGGAACCCTCAATGTTCTGACGGCGGCCCGAGCGGTGGGAGTCTCCACATTCATCAACATCTCCACCGACAAGGCGGCCGCGCCGACGAGTGAACTGGGCAGAAGCAAACGCATCGCCGAACGGCTGGTCAGCGAGTTCGCCCAGCGGTCGCGGGGAACCTACCTCTCCGTGCGATTCGGAAACGTCCTCGGCTCTCGAGGGTCGGTGCTGCTGTCCTTCCAGGAGCAGATCCGCAAGGGACTGCCTGTGACTGTGACCGATCCGGAGGTCCGGCGCTACTTCATGACGATCCCCGAGGCGTGTCAATTGGTGCTCCAAGCAGCGGCGATCGGCCAGGACGGCTACGTCATGGTCCTCGACATGGGGGAACCGGTGAAGATCGTCGACATCGCGAAGAACCTCATCGCCATGTCCAACCGAGAGGTCGAGATCATCTACACAGGCCTGCGCGAGGGGGAGAAGCTCGACGAGGAGCTCTTCGGCAACTACGAAGGGACGGTCGTGAGGATCCACGAGAAGATCAACCGGGTCGAGGTCCCTGAGCTCTCCGCCGGGTCGCTGCCTCCGGCAGACGCCTCGACGGAGGAGATCAAGCGATTCTGCGACAGCAGCTGCACGACGCTGCCCGATCCCCGCATTGATATCGATGAGACCGGCCGCGAAGTCGAACATGAAGTCGTCGGCTTCAATGCCGGGCGCTTCCTCGACGTCCGGACGATGGTGAATCGTCATGCTGTCTGAGGCCACGTCCCTTGAACCCACAGCCCTGGCAGTCAGAGCGGATTCCCTCGGAGTCTCGCTCATCACAGCAGATTTCACCTGGCAGATCTGGGATGCGGACGTCGATGCGGACTGCTCAGCCTGGTTGGAGCTGTGGGAGCGCTCTCCGAGTCGGAACCCCTTTGCTCACCCACAGCTGTGCAGGCTCCTCGCTCCCAGCGGCTCCCGTCTGCTGGCGGCGACTCTGACCGACGGACGAGGCCACATCCTCTACCCCTTCTGCCTCCGCCAGGTCGAGGCCGACACGGCTGCGGGTGATGGTGCCACGGACCGCGCAGAGCTGCACGACGTCGTCTCTCCATACGGCTATGGGGGCCCGGTGCATTGGGACCTCACCGACGTCGAGGAATCGGCCGCGTGCTTCTGGCCGCTGTTCGACGCCTGGGCCCGGCTGCATTCGGTCGTCAGCGAATTCATCAGGTTCTCACTGTTCGACGATGAGATTCTGCCCTACCCGGGGACGTTCCGGAGCCGCCAGGCCAACTTCGTCAGGGAACTGGACCATGCTCCCGATCAGATGTGGACGGGGCACGAATTCAAGAAGGTCAGGAAGAACGCGAAAAGGGCGGTTCGCGAGGGAACAAGCATTGTGTTCGACGAGCAGGGCGCGTTCATCGACGACTTCCTCGAGATCTATATCGGCACGATGAACAGGCGCTCCAGCTCGTCCTGGTACAGGTTCGACCGTTCGTTCTTCGAAGAAGTGCACCGTTGGCTCGCTGGTCGCTTCGTCTATGTGTTCGCTCAGCTGGACGGTCGGATGGTCTCAGCCGATCTGCTGGTCCTCGGTTCGGACACCGGATACGACTTCCTTGGAGGAACCGATGAGGGCGCGTTCTCGGTTCGGCCCAATGACCTCGTCAAGGTCGAGACGATGAGGTGGTTGCACGAACACGGGTATCGGCGCTTCGTCATCGGCGGAGGTCTGACCCCGGGCGACACGCTCGAGCGGTACAAACGAGGATTCGCTCCACATGGAGAGGTCGCATTCCGCACCGGCGAGAGAGTGCTGGCGAGAGCGGAGTATGACCGACTCACCACCGACTTGTTCCGGCGGCAACCCGATGCCGAAGCCGCGACGGGCGAGACCGGAAACTTCTTCCCCGCCTACCGGCGGCCTCTGCAGCGCCCCCTTCCGGCCTCAGCGCCCGAGCTCGCCGAGGAGTTCTGAGATGGTCGACTACCCGAGAGTCAAACGCGCAGTCGACTGCGTCGGTGCAGCAGCGGGAATCGTCGTGCTCAGTCCGGTCCTCATCATTGTGGCGGTTCTGGTCATGGCATTCCTGGGCGGTCCGGTGCTGTTCACTCAGCGGCGAGTGACCAAGGACTCGAGAGTCTTCCTCCTGTTGAAATTCCGCAGCATGCGGCCGGTCGACCCATCACGTGGATGGATCGAGGACGAGGACCGCCTGACTTCTTTCGGCCGGTTCCTCAGGGCATCGAGCTTGGACGAACTGCCGAGCCTGTGGAATGTGCTCGTCGGAGACATGAGCTTCATCGGGCCTCGTCCGCTGATGCCTGATCTTCTCCGGCTCTATACGCCTGCGCAGGCAAGACGCCACGAGGTGCGCGGTGGGATCAGCGGTCTCGCCCAGGTCAGCGGACGCAATCAGCTGCCCTGGGACGAGAAGTTCGACCTGGATGTCCGCTACGTCGAGACATTGAACTGGCGACTGGACATGGAGATTCTGGTCAAGACCCTGTTCACGGTCGTCACTGCGCGCGGGGTGACGAACGGGGTGGAGGCGACCACTGACAGCTACGGCGGCACGCTTCGGTCCGACCTGGTCTCCTTCACCGCAATCGAGCGCTCTCGAACTCTGCGGACCTGGGAGGTGACGACGAAGACGGGGATGCGTCTCGGTCGCTGCGAGATCCGCTCTCCCGGCCGGACGACTTGCTTCGTGTCGTTCGAACCACAGCCGGGGTCCGCGCTGAGCCGAGGCGGCGACTACGACGAGCTGCACCGAGAGGTGCTGCGCCTGCTCGTCAATCGGGCAAGGGGCACGGATGCCCAATTCGCCCTCAGCCGATTTCCGGCGAGCACGCCGATCCCCGACTGCTTTCAAGAAGCGGGGTTCGTTCCGGTGGACATCGAAAGAGATCTTCCCGCTCAGGGGTGGAAACCGGAGGAAGAGTTGGACGGCCGGGCCCAGTACGTCTGCCGCCATCTGGTCATCGAAGAATCAACAGCAGCAACGATGGGATTGGCATCATGACTTTCTTGCACGACCTGCCGAAGGCGATCACGAGCGAACAGGAACCGATCCTGCTGTCTCCACCGGATGTCGGAGAGATTGAGGAGACCTACGTCGGAAACGCCATCCGCAGCGGTTGGATCGCACCGGTCGGGCCCGATCTGACGGCGTTCGAAGCCGAGCTCGCGGCCAAGGCCGGAGTCACCCATGCGGTCGGCCTGGCCTCCGGGACAGCAGCGCTTCATCTGGGGCTGCTGAGCCTCGGCGTCGGTTCAGGGGACTCGGTCGTGACGTCGACGATGACATTCGCCGCGACCGCGAACGCCATCGTCTACTGCGGAGCGCAGCCGATCTTCCTCGACTGCCTCGACGATGGGAACATGGATCCGGAACTGCTCCATGAGACTCTCAGAGATCTCTCCGACCGGAATCGTCTGCCGAAAGCCGTGGTTCCGGTCGATCTCCTGGGACGGTCGGCGGACTACGGCAGAATCCTGCCCATTGCGGCGGAGTTCTCAGTGCCGGTCCTCGTCGATGCGGCGGAATCGTTCGGAGCTCATCACGGAGGCCGGCCGACAGCGGCGATGGGCACAGCCGCGGCTGTGTCCTTCAACGGCAACAAGATAATGACCACCTCGGGCGGGGGCGCGCTGCTCACCGACGACGCAGCTCTGGCGGATCATGCCCGCTATCTCAGCACTCAGGCGCGGCAGCCGGTGCCTCATTACGAGCACACGGACATCGGTTACAACTATCGACTGAGCAATGTCCTCGCCGCACTGGGGCGAGCCCAGCTGTCTCGACTCGACTCGATGATCGAGAGGCGGAGGGAGGTCCGACGGAGCTATCGCGTGCTGTTCGAGGCGACCGCCGGCATCGAGATCCTCGGCGGTGAGGATGACGCCGAGGACAACGCCTGGCTGACAGCAGTGCTCGTCGATCCGTCAGCAACCGGTTTCAGCTGTTCCGAACTGGCGATGCATCTGCAGATGCACGACATCGAAACACGGCGCCTGTGGAAACCGATGCATCTGCAGCCGGTGCACTCCGACTGCCTTGCCATCGGGGGCGACGTCGCCGAGGGACTGTTCGAGAGGGGCCTTGCGCTGCCCAGCGGCTCTGCGATGAGCGACGCGCAGCTGTCGCGCGTGGTGCGAGTGATCGAGCACTTCCTCCTGGAGCATGCGGTGCCGCAGGCTTCTTGCGGTCGACCGTACTCACCTCTCGAGCCCCTGTCGCAGGCCACGTCGCCGTTCCTAGCATGAGACACAACTCCTCTGACACGGCCGCGCTCGCGGCGGAACTCTCCCCGGCAGACGACTGACGGGCAAATGGAAGCGAATGACTGATGAACCTCAAGGACTACCTCCTGATCCTGCGAAGGAATGTCGCGCTGCTGATCATCGCCACCATCATCGGAGGATTGGGAGGACTCGGAGTGGCCCTCCTGTTGCCGGCGGCCTACAGCGCGCGAACCGAACTCTTCATCTCCATCGCCACGACTGGGGATCCGAACGAACTTCAGATCGCCTCGACTTTCATTCAGGAGCGGATTCAGACATATGTCGACATGGCCGACAGTCGAGCCGTGGTGCAGCCCGTGGTTGAGCAGCTCGATCTGAATGAAACAGCGGACCAGCTTGCCGAGCGGATCGAGGCCACCAGCGACGAGGGCACCGTTCTGGTCACGATCGAAGCCACTGACGATACGGCAGAGGGAGCTGCGGAGCTTTCCGCCGCTGTTGCGGACAGTCTTGTGCGATTCATCGACGACCTTGAGACTCCAGGCAGCGACGAGCGTTCTCAGATCCAATTGACGGTCGCCAATCCTCCCGTTCCGCCGCTGCTACCGGACGGACTGCCTCTGTGGCTGAAAGTGGCATCGGGACTGGTCCTCGGCCTGGCTTTCGGATTCGGACTCGCCCTCCTCCGTTCCGCGCTCGACACAAAGATTCGGAGCAAGGAGGACATCGAACGGCTGATCTCGACCCCAGTGCTCACTTCCATCCCGGTGGACAGCACCATGGGCGAAAAGCCGCTGATCACTCAGGTGCCGATTCAGAATGTACGCGGCGAATCGTTCCGGCGCCTGCGCGCCAATCTCCGATTCGCCCAAGTCGACGACGGGAACCCGACTGTACTCGTCACCTCGGCGGTGGAGGGCGAAGGGAAGACCACGACAAGTGTCAACCTTGCGATCTCTCTCGCCCAGCAAGGACAACGGGTGGCCCTGGTCGACGTCGACCTGCGTCAGCCGTCAGTGGCCGACCGGCTCGGCCTGGAGAATTCGGCGGGGCTCACCACTGCACTGCTGGGGGAGATCGATGTGAATGAGCTGATGCAGCCGTGGGGCGCTGACGAACTCTACGTTCTCACCGCGGGTGCGATTCCACCCAACCCCGCGGAACTCCTCGACTCGCGGGCGATGAGCCGGGTCCTTGCCGGTCTGGTGGAGGATTTCGACTCCGTGATCCTGGATGGGCCACCGCTGCTCCCTGTCTCCGACAGCCTCGTCGTCGGCAAGAGCGCGGGAAGAGTCCTGCTGGTGGCCGGAGTGGGGCAGGTCCGCACGAACGAGGTGCAGGAGGCCATGTCGGCCCTGGAGATCCTGAATGTTCCGGTCAGCCTGGTGCTCAACAAGGTCCCCACCTCGTTGCCGGAGATGAAGGGTTACGCGAAAGCCTATTCCAGCGTGGGTTCAGCCGGTTTCGGTGACGATGGTCGCGTAATCGCGCCGAGCGTGCCCAGCGGGCCGGAAGGCGCAGGGGCCGACGGCGCCGCAGCCGCAGGGCTCTCACGGAATTCGGACGATCCGCTTCACGGTGATTGGAATCTCTCCACCGAACCGATCCCTCATGTGTGGCCCGCCGGTCTGGAGACCGGCATCGAGACCGAATCGAGCACCATGGAATTGAAGCTCACCTCCCCGCTGCGACGAGATCGGAGTCGGACATGAGAACCGGGCTCGCAATCCGAGTCGGGAAGAGACTCGACTTCGCGCTTCCCTCGATCGCAGGCCGCTGGGAAGGGAGCACCGGAACCGCTCTGTTCGGATCGTCGCATGTTCGTCCTTGACTCCGAATGCCTCCGCTGTCCACCGGTTCCGGTCCTGGCTGACGACGAAATTCGGAGGGCGCTTCCCCTGCGGCGCACGCTGCTCCCGCAGGGATGTTCGAGCGCTGAGGAGACTGACAGTGCCGGTGATGCAGAAGCGGAGCAGTTATTGAAAGGCGACTGGGAAGTTCTCGATTCGCGATTCCGGGTGCTCGTCGTCTGCACCGGCAACATCTGCCGGTCCCCTCTGGCCGCCGCATATCTGCAGTCCCGGTTCGACGAACTGTCTCCTGGGAGATTCGAGATCAGCAGTGCCGGAACTCATGGCGTGGTCAATGGCGCAGTGCCGAGGCAGATCGCTCGTCTGGCGGCGGATTTCGGGCTGTCCCTCGAGTCGTTCAGGGGCCGGGTTCTCTCGGCGGAGATGCTGACGGGCGCTGACCTCATTCTGACAATGGAGCGAAGGCAGCGCAGCATCGCGGTTCAGCTGGAACCGCGGTCCCTCAGGCGAGCGTTCACTGTTCGTGAGTTCGCTCGGATCCTGCCCGCGGTCCCTCCGGAGAACGGGATCCCCGCCGAGCAGAGATGGCAGTCGCTGGTGGCTCTGGCGCAGCGATACCGTCAGCCGACAGTCGGATCCCTCGCTCTCGACGATGTCATCGATCCCTACGGCAGGTCCGCCGCGACCTATCGGGAGATGATCGAACAGCTGCTTCCCGCGCTGCGTGGAATTGTGGAATGGGAACGCCAAGCGAAAAGAGCGAGACCGTGAGACTTTCTCCCGTCGTTCCATCAGGGTCGCCCGAGGCGCTTCAGCAGGAGCTGAACGTCGGCGACCGCGAAGCTCGGCTGCTGTACCGCGCCTCAGGGGGCTGGCTGCCCCTGGCGCGCGCGGCACAGCGGTCGACGGTGACCTCCGGAAAGGGTCTGGACGAACTGCTGACGTCGACCAGCCTGGCCGAATTCGCGATCGCCGATGCCGGCGACATCGTCATCCCACTCGAGTCCCGCGACCGTCTCATCCTCAGGACGCTGTCGCTGCTCCATGGCTTCTCGGACCGAGTGGCCATGACTGCGCTCGAAGCCGTCTCCGAGGCGTTCGGCGAGTTCGCCTCCGACATCGATGATCTCAGACTCGCTCTCCTCCGCCTGCGCTCGAGCGGCATGCTCCTGCCCTCGGAGGGCTCGGACATGCTGTTCGTGCCACCGCTCATCTCGGCTTGGATCCGGCTCCGCTCAGGGGACGACCTGACACCGTCGAGTGAGGCGCGGAGGTTCGTCGTCGAGGCATTCGTCGAGCAGGTCGAATTCTCGAAGGCACCGGACCCGGTGCTCACCGAGAACGCACTCACCCTCGCCCGAAGCGGTCGACTGTGGTCGGCCCTGAGCAGGATCGCCTCGGCAGTGGGTCTCCCGATTCTCTACCTGCACCCGCGAGCCGCACTGGAAGCATTCGCAGAGCTTCCGCAGAAGGCACTCCGCGAGGAACCGGACCTGGTGCTTCCCTCTCTCGTCGCCGACAGAGTGGCAGAAACGTGCCGTCCGACCGGTGCCCAGACCGCTCCGCTCACCGTCGAACGTGTGCGAGAGCTCGTGGCACGCGCTACTGCCCCGGGCAGTCCCGCATCTCGCGCTTTCACACAGCCGACCGGCGCAGACCTGTCTGCATTCGATTCGTCCGACTCTCCGAGCACGTTGAGCGCCGAAACCGATGCGGACGAGATCGCTGACGGCGGAGAGACTATCACCGCCGCAGGGCACAGTGAGGCGAGAAGAGTGCTCGCGCAGATGGTTCAGTTGTCGAGCCGTGGACGTCACCGAGAAGCCGCATCGCTCGGCGCTGCGTGGACCTCGTCAGGCCCTCGCCGCCCACGGACCATGGTCAGATTCGCGGCCGCCGTCGAAGCTGTGCTGGCAGGTGAGCCGGGTCGCGCCTTGGCACTGCTTCGCGACATGGAGGACACAGTCGCGGAGATGGCCGTCGCCGGCGATTTCCTTCCACCGGCCATCGCCGCGTGGTCCGCGCTGGCGTCGTACTTCAGCGGAGACCATAAGAGGGCCGACACCGAACTGGTCAGGTTCACCGAGCTCGACGAACCGCCCCTGGTCCTCGAAGCGGCATTTCGGCCCGCCGCCCTGGTCACGAGGGCCTACCGCGCACTCGATCGTCTGGAGCTCGGTCGCTTGGCCGACCTGGTTGCGCGGATGAAGTCCTTCCCGGAGATGGGGGCGCTGTGGGTTCACGTGCCCCTGCTCGAACGCAGCCTGGCGCTGCTCGGCGCCACCTCGGAGTCAGGGGTGCTTCTGGCCGACGACGAAGCTGAGAGCTATTCGCGGTCGAAGCAGGCGACCGATGACGGGATGGAGATCCTCAGAGCCTCACGCATCGCCGCACTTGTCGGTCTCGGTCAGCTCTACCGGGCCGGCCAGCTCATCGAAGACCTGTCGCCGCGGACCGGTGCGAAGTATGTGCTGATGACACGCAGCTGCATCGTCGCCGGGCATCCGGCCGACGCGCTCGCGCTGGTCAGGACCCACTTCTATCACGACTTCCTCAGCACCCGCGAACGGGCTGAACTGACTGGTCTCGCCGCCGTCGCCCATCTGCGCCTGGGGGACCAGGAGCGAGCGGTCGAGGAGTTCCGTGAAACCATCGAGCTGGTGGTCTGGGTGGGCTCGATGCTGCCGATCGCGCTGCTGCCCGCACCGGATCGCAACGTCCTGCTCGACCTCACGGCAGATGTCTGGGAGCCCGCGCTCCAGAAGCTGACCGGGCATCGATCGACGGCAGTCGACCTGCGCAGGCGTCTCGGCCGCGTCGCGACGGCTCTGGTGGCCAGCGCAGAGGTCCCCAGCCTGACCGCCAGGGAGAGGACCCTGTTGGACCTGCTCGAACAGGGTCTTTCGGTATCTCAGATCGCAGCGCACCTCCACCTCGTCGAGGGCACGGTGAAGAACAACCTCTCGGCCCTCTATCGAAAGCTGGGGGCGACCGGACGCGATTCCGCCCTTGCCCGAGCGAGAACACTCGGATACATGGAGCCTCCCGAAGGATGAGGGCCGAAAGCACAGCGGGCGGATTGCCGCAGAGCGACTGCGGGCCACCGCAGAAACCGGTGGAGGTCGATCTCCGCGGACGTTTCCGACGATAGCGTGGCAACTGGTCGGCCTGGACCTGCTCATCCGGGGTGGAGACCGAGGGGCCAGCGCCCCCTTCGTGTCTCTGGCGGATTCACGAAGGCGTGTGCAGTTCAGCTGGGGCGGACCCGGGATGTGGAGGACACGACGATGGACATCGATGGAGCGGGCGACCACCTGGTTCGCCGAGGCCGGAGCTCCGCTCCAGCGAGAGTCGACGAGAGAGCGGCTCATGTCCGCTGCTGAGAGGCCGACCCCACCTGAGAGGCGTCCCACATCCATGGAGCTGCGGGACTACGTGAGGATCATCCGCCGGAGATGGCTGCTCGTCATCCTGGTGACGGCGCTGGGAATCGGTGCGGGCGTCGCACCCGCGGTGCTGATGCAGCCCAGGTACGAAGCCACCACCCAGCTCTACGTCTCCGTCAGTTCTGAGGCGAGCAGCACCGTCGACCTGGTCCAGGGCAACAGTTTCGCCCGAGAGATCGTCAACAGCTACGTGCACGTGGCCGGCACGGGCGTGGTGCTCGAACCGGTGATCGACGAACTGAATCTCGACATCACGGTGACCGAGCTCGGCAAGCGGGTGGAAACCAGCACCTCGGGGGAGTCGGTCCTCATCGATATCCTGGTCACCGACACAGAGCCCGATCAGGCAGCGCTCATCGCCGACGCAGTCGGCAAGAGCCTCACGGAAGCGGTGCAGAGTCGACTCGAGCCGAAGCTTCCGAACGGCCAGAGCTCGGTCACCCTCACCACCACGCAGAAGGCGCAGACCGAGGAGGAACCGGTGAGCCCCCGGGCCGAGCTCCTGGTGCCCGCGGGTTTCCTGCTGGGTCTGCTCTGCGGAATCGGCGCCGCCGTCCTCACGGCCGTGCTCGACACCCGTGTGAGCTCCGTCGGCGACGTCGGGCAGCTCACCCAGAAGCCTGTGATCGGCAGGATCCCCCGTGGCCCCACCGTCGGCAGGGATCCGCTGGTGATGCGAACCCGTCCGCGCGGCCCTACCGCGGAAGGCTTCCGGACGCTGCGCACCAACCTCGACTTCATCGCCGTCGGCTCCGCGAACCGAGCCTTCGTCGTTACCTCGCCAGGCGTCGGCGAGGGCACATCCGCCACGGCTGTGAACCTCTCGCTCACCCTCGCGCAGGCGGGGCGGCGAGTGGTGCTCGTCGACTGTGACCTCCGCCGACCCATGATCGCACAGTATCTGGGGATCGAGGGAGGCACAGGACTGACCGACGTGCTGGTGGGCAGGGCAGAGCCGGACGACGTCCTGCAGTCCGGGGGCGCAGAGGGGCTCCGCGTGTTGGCGGCCGGCCGCACCCCTCCGAATCCGAGTGAGCTTCTGGAGTCCGAGACGATGGATGCCGTCATCCGAGCCCTCAATGAGGACTTCGACTACGTCATCCTGGACACGCCTCCCACCCTCGCAGTCACTGATGCCTCAGTGGTCGGGAAGAGAACAGCGGGCGTTCTCGTGGTCGCTGCGGCGGGGACCACCGAGAAGCAGGCGCTGGGCGACACGATCCGGACACACGAGGCCGTTGGCGCGTATGTCCCCGGGATCATCGTCACGATGCTCCCGGCGACCGGACTCGGCGCGTACGGATACGGCCGAGGTGATTGCAGGGAGCAGCCGACCCCTGGGGGCGAGCAACGAGCCGAGACCGCGCGCGTGGGGTCGGAGAGCAAGTCCGGGGGCGAGAGCTGATGCTGAAGCGCACTGAGGAGGCGACGGGCGTGCGCACCGCCACCGGCGTCCTGTTGGCGTCCCAGGTGCTGGCCGCCGGAGGCGCTGTTCTGGTGAATCTGCTGGCGGCCGTGGTGCTGGACCCGGCGTCGCGCGGAGATCTGGCCTTCGCTCTGCAACTCGCCTACTTTCTCTCCGTCTTCGCGGTCATGGGCCTGGAACGACCGTACATCGCTGCACGTTCCGGAGTATTCGGCACGGAGTACCGTGTCTTCGCCCGAATGGTGGCTCCCGGCACTCTCGTGATCCTCCCTGTCGCGTTATTCGCGACAGTCGTGTCTCCGTTCAGCACCAGTTGGATGTGGATGGGTGCGATCGCTGTCACCGGCTACGTCGCTCTCAACTCCCTGACGCGGGCTGTGCGGGTCGCCTACGTCAGCAGTCACGACTGGAAGCGGTTCGCCTTCAACGCGATCGCCTCCCAGTCGATCATCATCGCGGGGGCGGCACTGCTCGTGCTGCTCGGCGCAGACGACCCGGTGCTCTGGATGTGGGTGTACGTGGCCTCAGTGCTTCCTGCCGTGCTGCTTCTCGGCATTGCGCTCCGGTCCGGGGCTCTGACCGCACCGCCGGGACTCAAGGAGACGCAGGGACTGCGGCGCCGCGGCTGGGTGCTGCTGCCTTCGGAATTCAGCAACACTGCCATGCTCCGCTCCGACCGACTGCTTCTCCCGGCACTCAGCTCGCCAGCGGAGCTCGGCCTCTACGTGACTGTGGCAGCCGTCCTCGAGATGGCCACTTGGCCCGTGCAGCAGTGGGTGGACGCATCATTGCGCAGCTGGTCGCGGTCAGCTCAGGAGTCACCGCTCCGGGCAGCCCGGCTGATCGGGTGGTGCGTGCTGTTGCTCGTGGCCGCGGCGGCACTGCTGGGAGCAGCCGCGTACGCAATGATCGTGTTCGTCCTGCCGGCGGCGTACTTTCCAGCCACTGCCGCTATCCTTCCCCTGGCAATCTCCGCGGTGGTGTTCGGCGTGACACGAGTCCAGCAGGGTCTCCTCATTGCCGTGAAAGCTCCCGGCTCGGTGTCGATCATCGAAATCATCGGCACAGCCGCCTCTCTCCTCGCCTATGTCCTGCTGATCCCGCAGTACGGGATGCTGGGGGCCGCCTACGGTTCGATCATCGGGTACTCGATCTGCGCTGCGGCAGGCGCGGTCACGATGGCAGTGATGTGGAAGCGCAGGGCTGCGACGAATGCCGCTGGCGGACAGTCGGTCGGCACAACGGACGGCACAACGGTGGACGGAAAAGCCGGCACAACGGACGGCACAACAGACGGCGGAGAAGTCGGCACAACGGACGACGGAAAAGTCCATGCAATGCGGGCTGCGGCGGCAAACAGAGCGGAACGGTCCTGCGGACCGGACCATCGATCGAGTGAGGGAGTGAACTGATGGACGTACTGATGATCGCACATTTCATCGACGGCGGGGAACGGTCCAACAACCGCTTCAGCGCACTGGCCGGAGTGCTTGCGCGGCACGGTGCCGCAGTGGAGCTCGTCACCTCGTCGTTCCACCACCGGGCGAAGGAACACCGGGACCCGTCCGCTCCGGGCAGCTCTCTGTACGCGACCACCTACGTGCCGGAGCCCGCCTATCAGGCCAACGTCTCCGTCAGACGGCTGTTGAGTCATCGTGCCCTGGGCCGCAGTCTCGCGGACTATCTGCGGAAGCGGCGCGTGCCGGATGTCGTCTACTGCGCTGTGCCCTCGCTCGAGGTGGCTGCCGCGGCGGTGGACTATGCCAGGAGGTGCGGGGTGAGACTCATCCTCGACGTGCAGGACCTGTGGCCCGAGGCCTTCGAAATGGTGCTCAGGCCCCCGTGGGCGGCGCGGCGCGCACTCACGCCCCTGCGCCATCGCGCGGACCGCATCTACCGGGCTGCGGATGCAGTGGTGACCGTCTCCGAGACGTACTCGAGGCGGGTGAGCGCGGCGCGGGGCGATGATGCCGCGGTGTCCACCGTGTACCTGGGCACTGACCTGCGGCGCTTCGACGCCTATCCGGCGAAGAGGCCGCCGGAAGCCGGATTCTGCGAACTCGCGTACATCGGAACACTGGGGCACAGCTACGACCTGCCTGCCGTCTTCGGTGCCCTCCGCACGCTCAGGGGGGAAGGGCACCGAATGCGCCTGCACGTGATGGGCAGCGGACCCTTCGAAGAGCGCTGGCGGCGAGACACGGACGATCTGCGGGACGAGGTCGTCTTCCACGGCAGACTCGACTACTCGGAAATGGTCTCGCGCCTGCGCGGCTGCGACATTGCGGTGAACCCGATCGTGGCGGGATCTGCGGGGAGCATCATCAACAAGGTCGGAGACTACGCTGCGGCGGGCCTGCCTGTGGTCAACACGCAGGAGTGCGAGGAGTATCGGTCGCTGCTCACCTCCTATGCGGCGGGGATCAACTGCGACTCCACCCCGGCGGCCATCGCCTCGGCGCTGGCGGGCTTGGCCTCCGACCGGCGATTGCGGGAGCGCGGGCAGGGCTCGCGGCGGCTGGCCGAGGAGCGCTTCGACCGCGGAGTGACCTATGAGCGCTTGAGCGAGTTGGTCCTCCATGCGAGCTGAGGCGAAGTCGACGACGGTGCAGGGCGGTACCGGTCAGGTTCATCGGGGAATCGGCGCTGTTCTGATCCTGCTGATCGCGATGGCCATCGCGCCGGTCGCCGTCGTGTACACGTTCGGTCTCCCGGTGCCGTTCACAGCCGCCGTGGTGGCGGGATATGCGGTGCAGATGGGAATCGTCATCGTCATGGCCATTCACTGGCGGATCCAGCCGCAGGACCCATGGATCGGAATCGCACTGGTTTACGGTATCCTGCAGGCCGTCACTCTGTACTCGGTGGGCGTCCGGTACGGAAGCTACGACCCGATGGATCTCGTGGGGGCGATCGCTGGGATGATCGGCATCGTCGCATACGCGGGTCTGTTCTGCGCACTGCGGCCCAGCGAGCGGGAGCTGCGCACATTCCTCGCAGCTTTTCTCTGGCTCACGTTCGCGGCGATCATCGTCAACTTCGCGCTGAATGCGCCGGACATTCCGCAGATCTTCAACGCCGGGTCGAGTTATCAATTCGATTTCAGGGGCTTCTTCGCCAACCGCAATCAGTTCGGGTACTTCCTCTTCCTGGGACTGGTCGCGCATGCGCTGCATCTGCACGGGAGACGGCCGCAGGTGCACAATGTTCTGCTGTTCTGCCTGCAGTTCTCTTCGCTGCTTCTGACCATGTCGCGGGCCTCGATCGCCGCTTCACTCATCTTCATCACCGTATTCGCGGTGCTTCGGGTCCGGGTCAGAGCGAGGCATCTCGTCATGCTCGTCGTGACAGCTGCGGTCGGAGCGGTGCTCGTGGTCCGCTCCGAGGCAGGGGACGCACTCCGAGATCTCCTGCTGCGACCAGACGCCGCGTTGTCGGGACGGGATGACATCTGGAACATCGGACTCGACATCTGGCGTGAGTCCGGCGTACTCCTGGGCAGCGGGAAGTTCCGCGGCATCGCGATTGCGCAGGAACGCGGGATGGAGCCTTCGGAGTTCCACAGCTTCTTCGTCGAGACACTCGTCGGCGGCGGTCTGGCGGAGCTGATCCTTGTGCTGGTGATCGTCGTGATGGTCTGGGTCCGGCTCGCGAGGTCTCCGCTCGACAGTGGTCGTCGTCATGTCCTCTGTGCTGCGTTGGTGGGCGTCGTCGGTCTGTCCTTCGTCGAGAGCGTGTCACTCTTCACCGTCGGTTTGGTGGGGACCATCTTCACGGTGTTCTTCATCTCGTTGCCGCTCCTGTACGCCGGGCTCCGGCCTTCTCCGGCAGGAGGGGCGTCACAGGCAGCGTGAGGCAGAACCTTGCCGACGGCGGTTGGCACCAGTGCATCCGTGTGGCACCTCGGACTCTCTTGGAACCCGCAGAGTGAGGTTGTGGAGCGAAGGACCGCCCCAGCACGCCGAACGCGAGGTGTGAAATCCTGGTACTGTCTCAATCAGATTCGCATGGGGACCGGGTCAGAACGGTGGTCTGAGGGAGGGTACGTGCAGGAGAGCGCATCAGTCCGTACGGAGGAAGCAGTCGATGGGCCACCGCCCGGCAAGTACTCCTCTCCCGAGACCTTCGAGGTTCAGCGACCCCGGAACGCCCGCGAGTACAGGTCCTGCGCCTATTCGCTTGCCGACGGCTATCGCCCACTGGAGTTGGATGTCTTCGTTCCGGCGGGGGCCGGTGACGATCCTGTCGCTGCCGTCGTCTGGATCCATGGGGGCGGCTACCTCAGCGGCAGCCGACAGCATCCGCCGCTCGAATGGCCTGCGGGCGTGCTCTTCCAACGGATCATCGACGCCGGGATCGCCGTCGTGTCCATCGACTATCGGCACGCCAGGGAAGCGCCCTTTCCCGCTCAGCTGCACGACGCCAAGGCCGCGGTCCGCTATGTTCGAGCTCATGCGTGGCAACTCGGCATCGACCCTGAGCGGATCGCAGTATGGGGAGAGTCCGCCGGCGGACATCTGGCTGCGCTTCTCGGGTTGGTCACCGATGATGACGAACTCGAGGGCGGCGACGGCGTCATCGGGGTGTCGAGTTCGGTGGCAGCTGTCATCGACTTCTACGGCATCGCTGACGTGGAGACGATGCCGAAGCCGAGCGAGGCCGTTCCTCCGGAGCGACTCGCCGTGCTTTCGGAGCTGGGAGCGGAGATTCCCGATCCCATCCAGATTCTGCTCACGGGTTCGACCCTGATCGAGAAGCGGGGGTTGGGGAGTGCCTCACCCACGAACTATGTGCGAGCCGAGGCTCCACCCTTCCTGCTTGTGCACGGCACTGCTGATCTCATCGTGCCTTCCGAGCAGAGCGAGCGCCTCGCCTCGGCGCTGCAGGAACAGGGAGTGTCGGCCGAACTGGTTCTGGTTCCCGGAGGACATGTGTTCATCGGGGGAGATCCGCTCCCGCAGATCGATCGCGGAATCCGGTTCCTTGAGACGATCGGCTTCTGAACAGCCGCTGAGCTCAGTCCGGTCGCCGGCATCCGCTGGGTGCTTCGCACGAACACGGAACCGCCCGAGGGCTGAGCCTCTCGGGCGGTTCGTGGTGCCGAACGGCTGTTCCCACGGCCTTTCTCATTCACGCCGTGACGAGGTTCCTGCGGCGGAAGCCGAGCACCCCGAGACACACGAGCACTGCGGAGACACCGAGGAGGAGGAGCACCGCCTCGGCGGACAGGTCCTGTGCGGGATACTGCCCGACGTGTCGGAAGACGGAGGTGTCGAGGATCTTCGCGTCGAGCTGCAGCATCTGTCCGAACAGCGTCATGACCGCGCTGTAGGCGAAGATGATCCACGTCAGGCCCATCAGGCGAGGAGCGAACCCGTACAGTGCCACCGCGAGTGCGAGGAGGACCCAGACCGCAGCGGTCTGCGCGGTGTGGCCGAGGACCGACGGGCCGAACAGCCCCCAGTCACCGGTCGACAGGGCAGCGCCGACGCCGTCCCCGACCCCGGCGAGGATCATCAGCCACAGTGCTCCCAGTGCCGTGACGCAGGTCCACGACAGGAGCCAGGAGCTGCGGCCGACCGCGGCGGCCAGCACCGGTTCGGTCCTCACGCCCTGCTCCTCGGCGCGCAGGCCGAGAACCGCGAGGACTGCGTAGGCGGTGATGATCATCGCGAAGTACATCGCCATGTACCCGAGGTAGCCGTCGACTATCCCCGCGGCCCCGCCCATGACATCGATGATCTCCGGCGGCATTCCGGCCGCACTGTCGGCCATCGCACCGGTGAAGGAGCCGAAGACCACAGCCATCGTGAAGACCCCGATCGACCACCAGGTCAGGCTCGAGCGCTGCAGTCGCAGGGCCAGTCCGAGTGGCGTCGACAGTGAGGCGCCGGCACGCTCCCGGCCCAGGCGATCTGCGAGGATCCCGGCTGCCAGATCGCGTTTCGACTGCAGTCCGACGGCGATCAGGATGAGGGCCGCGGCCAGGCCGAGGTGCAGCAGCAGCGGCCACCACCGGTCGAGGACGAACGGCGCGGTCTGCTGAGCCCAGCCCAGAGGGGAGAGCCAGGCCAGCCAGTCGAGGTCCCCGTTCTGCACCGCTGACATGTCCCCGAGACCGCGGATGACGAAGGCCCCCGCCAGCACCGCTCCGGCGAGCCCTGAGCCGGCGCGGGCGAACGCGGAGAACTGTGAGGTCACCGCGGTCACCGCGGCGAAGACGCAGCCGACAGCGCCGACGCCGAGGGAGAACAGGAACACCGAGGACAGCGGCTCCGGCTCGGCGGCCGAGTAGCGGAAGGCCAGCGTCATGAGCACGCTCAGGGCCGCATTCATCAGCACCGCGACGAGGAGAGCCGCGATCAGCTGCGTGTTGCGCCCGGTCACGTTCGCGCGGATGAGTTCGGCCCGCCCGGTCTGCTCCTCGACCCTGGTATGGCGGGAGATCGTCGTGATGTTCATCATCGCCGCACCGAGCATGAGGAAGACGCCGTAGACACCGGCGATGAAACGCGGGAGCGTGATGTTCTCGAAGCCGTAGCCGGGACCGGAGATCAGGCCCATGATCGGGTTCTGGGCGAACACCGTCATGGAGGCGAGCGCCTCGTCGTCCATGACGGTGCCGATGGCGTTGGCGAAGTAGGCGGTCAGTGCCGCCAGTCCGAGCACCCACAGCGGCAGCCGCCACCGGTCACGGCGGAGCATGAACCGGATCATCGTGGCCAGACCCGCCAGGCTTCCGCCCTGCCGTCCAGCTGCGGTCGCTTCGCGCCGGAGTCCGCGGGGGCCCGGACTGGGATCGTCGGGGCGAGGGGGTTCGTCGTGGGTGGTGAGGATTCTCGTGGTCATGATCGCACCTCGGTGAAGCTGCGGCTGGTGAGGCCCGCGGGGGACTGGGCGGTGGTGAGGATTTGGGTGTCCGACGGCTGATCGTTCGAGTCAGTGTCGTCGTAGTGGCGCAGGAGCAGCTGCTCGAGCGTCGGCGGGGTCGCTGTCAGCGACCGGATCTCGTGCTCGCCGAGCGTCCGCACGATCGCCGGCAGCTGGGCCGTGTCCGCGCTGAAGTGGAGCCTGGTCCCGATGCGCTCGAGGTCGTGGACTCCATCCATCGTCCGCAACTGCGGCACGTCGGTGGTGACGTCGACGGTGATCGCCGTCCGCGACAGGTGCCTCAGCTCGCTCAGGGCACCCGACTCGACGATCCGGCCCTTGCGGATGATCGAGACCTGATCGGCCAGGGCTTCGACCTGCGCAAGGATGTGACTCGAGAGCAGCACGGTCCGGCCCTCGTCCTTGGCCTCACGGATGCACTCCTGGAACACGGCCTCCATCAGCGGATCCAGCCCGGCCGTCGGCTCGTCGAGGAGCAGCAGGTCGACGTTCGAGGCCAGAGCCGAGATCAGGGCGACCTTCTGCCGGTTGCCCTTCGAATACGTCCGGCCCTTCTTGCGCGGGTCGAGGTCGAAGCGGTCGATGAGCTCGTCGCGTCGACGGTCATCGACTCCGCCGCGGAGGCGGGCGAAGAGGTCGATGGCCTCACCGCCGGTGAGTCCGGGCCACAGCTCGACGTCTCCGGGGACATAGGCCAGCCGGCGGTGCAGCGCCACCGCGTGCTTCCACGGATCTTCACCGAGAAGGCGGACGCGTCCCGAGTCATGCGTGAGGATGCCGAGCAGGATCCGGATCGTGGTCGATTTGCCGGCGCCATTGGGGCCGAGGAAGCCGTGGACCTCGCCGCGGGCGACCTCGAGGTCGAGGCCGTCGAGGGCGCGGACCCGGCCGTAGGTCTTGACGACGTCGGTCAGGGAGATGGCCGGGCCTTCAGAGGGGGTTGTGGTGATCATGATTGATCGTCTCCGTTCGAATCGGTGCCAACCTCGGCGTCGGGGATCGAGTCGAGGATTCCATTGAGGTAGAGGTCGAGCAGGTGTGGAGCCAAGCGGGTCATTGTGTCTTTGATGTCGGTTGTGCCCAGTGACGTCCGGAGCCTCTCGGACAGCACCATGGGAGCCAGAGCGAAGGAAGCGATCATGGCTGCCTGGCCGCGGGGATCGGTGCTCTGCCGGAAGGTGTAGCCCGCGATTCCCTGGGTCACGAAGTTCTCAACCACGTCGATGTAGTGCTCGAAGAAGCGCTGACCGTGATCACTGGGATCGAGCAGCGACTTCACCAGGTAGTCGACGTTGGTGCGCATCTGCGGGTCTTCGAACATCAGTTGGATCGCCATCGTCGAATACTGGGCGTTGGCCTCCTTCGCCTCGGTGATGGCGGTGAAGACGTAGTCGTCGCACGCCGTGCGCAGAGCCTCCTTCGAGCCGAAGTGATGGATGACGAGTCCAGGGGAGACGTCGGCCGCCGAGGCGATGGCGCGGATGGTGGTCTTCGTGAACCCGTTCTCCGCGAACTCCCCGATCGCCGCCTGCTTGATCCGGGCCGCAGTCTCTGGGGAGGAGTTGGGGGAGGTGGTCGAGACCTTCTTCGTTGAACGCATGTTTAATATTAAACGCATGTTCAATCGTCGCGTCAAGGGGTGGCGGCGAAATTCTCGGAATCGCACTGTCGTGGCCGCGCTCCAGTGGATCTCACCGACCTCGAGCGCTCGAGCCCTTGACGTACAACTGATTGGTTGTATGATTTGGGTTATGGAAGCACTTCTCGCCGATCGCGCCGATGCGATGTTCCACGCATTGGCCGATCGCACCCGACGCGACATCCTGCGGCGGGTGATGACCGAAGGGCTTTCCGTGTCCGACTTGGCATCCGGCTACGACATGAGCTTCGCCGCCGTGCAGAAGCACGTTGCTGTGCTCGAGCGTGCGGGTCTCATCTCCAAGCAGCGGGTCGGACGGGAACAGCGAGCCAGGGCCGAGGTCGACGCGATCCGCTCGGTCAGCGCCCTGCTCGACGAGCTGGAAGAACAGTGGCGCTCGAGGGTTCAGCGCATCGACGACCTGTTGGCCGCCGAGGAGCTCGAGAGCAACAGGAGCACTCGATGAGGAGAAGACCATGCCTGTGACAGAAGTGATCAAGGACGAGAAGAGCTTCACCCTGACGATGGTGGCGGAGTTCGCCGCCCCGCCGGAGAGGGTGTGGCAGGTCTATGCGGACCCGCGGCAGATGGAGAAGATCTGGGGACCACCGGAGTACCCCGCCACCGTGGTCGACCACGAGCTGTCCCCGGGCGGCAAGGTCACCTACTTCATGACCAGCCCCGAGGGGGAGAAGTACCACGGCTTCTGGACGGTGGATGCGGTCGATGAACCGCGGTCCTTCGAGTTCGAGGACTACTTCGCGGACGCGGACTTCGAGCCGGCCGAGGGGATGCCGGCGAGCCGGAACCGGTACGAGTTCAGGGCCACCGACACCGGCACCGAGGCGCGCTACACCTCGACCTACGCTACCCTCGAGGGCCTGCAGACCGTGCTCGAGATGGGCGTGGTCGAAGGGGCGACCTCCGCGATCGGCCAGATCGATGAGCTGCTCGCAGGCAGAGACGCGACGGAGTCGGCACCGGCCGGCTGACGCGGGCTCGCAAGTGGCGCTCATCCCCGCAGAGCTGTACGCGGACCCTCTGGCCGGACCGTGATGATGAGGAGAAGTCCGGCCAGCAGCACCAGGAGGATCCCGAGAACTCCCGCCCGCTGGAAGCCGAACACGGAGATGGAGAGCGCGAACATCGCCGGACCGAGGAAGCTGACGGCCCGGCCCGTCGTGGCATAGAGGCCGAAGTTCTCCCCGGCCCGTTCCGCGGGCGTGATCCGGGCGAGGAATGAGCGGCTCGAGGCCTGCACGGGACCGACGCAGAAACTGAGCACGAGTGCGCAGACCCAGAACACCGGCCGCTCGTCGCTGAGGAGGATCGGCAGGCCCCCGAGCAGGATGACGATGAGGCCCGCGACGATGACTGGTTTGGGGCCGACCCGGTCATCGAAGAGCCCGGCGATCATCGCCCCCGCGCCGGCGGCGACGTTGGCTGCCACGCCGAGGACGATGATCTCCGCGGCGCTGAATCCATAGCTGCCCGCCGCGAGGACTCCCGCGAAGGCGAAGATCGCGGCCAGTCCATCGCGGAAGACCGCCGAGGCGATGAAGAACCGCAGCGTCTGGTGCTCGTCCTTCCACATCCGCACGAGGCGTCGGACCAGTGCTGCGTAGTCGGAGATGAAGGCCCTGATGGGGTTCTCGTCCGAGGAGGGTGCGGACTCCGGTCCGGGGGCGGTGAAGAGGACGGGGAGGGCGAAGATCGCGAACCAGACGGCGGACAGCGCTGCGACGATGCGGAACCGCAGCCCGCCGTCGTCCGAGGCGCCGAGGATCCCGACCTCGGGCTGGATGACGAGCACGAGGAGGAGGACGAGGAGGACCAGACCGCCGACGTAGCCCATGCCCCAGCCGAACCCGGACACCCGGCCGACGTTCGCGGGTTCAGTGATGCGGACCATGATCCCGTTGTAGGACACCTCGGCGAACTCGAAGAAGACGCTGCCCACGGCGATGAGCAGCAGACCGAGCCACAGGTACTCGGGGGAGTCGCGGACGAAGAACAGTCCGAGCATCGAGAGGACGACGATGCCGGTGTGGACGCCGAGCCACATCCGATGCCGCCCGCCCGAGTCGGCTCGCGTGCCCACAGCCGGAGCGACCAATGCGATGACGAGCCCTGCGGCGGCCATCGACCAGCCGAGGGCGGATGAGCCGGCCTCCTCGCTCGCCGCGACCCCTTTGGTCAGGTAGGGGGTGAAGACGAACGTGATGATGACGGCGTTGAAGGATGCCGATCCCCAGTCCCAGAGCGCCCAGCTGAGAATCCCGAACCGTGCTCCGCCTCCGCGAGGAGCATGCGCCGGAGGGGTGGGAGCCGCATGTGTCTGCATAAGTGAACCCTACTGAATGGACGGTCCGCTCGAAGGTGTCAAAACGTCATATTTCTTGAAGTTTGGAGGCGAGTACGGCAAGGTTGGCACACGGCTCCATGTATTCGACGCGGAAGGCATAATGAATCGTCCTGGAGAAAGCAGCGACATCGGGCAGCAGACACCGCCGCAGGAGGAACCCGTCGTTGACGCGGAAGTCACCTCGGCAGAACCCGAATCGTCGCCAGATGATGAGCAAGCACACTACCTTTTCGGCGCCCCGGACCCCGTGCGGCTCCATCTGCCGCAGAACCTGCACATCGGCGAAGGTGATTCCGATGATGAGATCACGCAGAAGCTGCGTCATCAGGGAGTGCACATCGGCAAGGGCATGATCGCCCCACGAGTGTTCTGGCCCGCACTCATCGTCATCGTCGGCGTCGCCGCACTCGCCGTCATCCTGCCCGATGTGATCGGCCCGGCGATGGCGTCGATCCAGGGCTGGATCGTCGCCGACCTCGGCTGGTACTACATGCTCGTGGTCGGAGGATTCGTCGCATTCGCCATCGGCGTGGGCCTGTCGAAGTTCGGGAAGATTCGCCTGGGCAAGGACGACGATCGTCCTGAGTTCGGACTGCTCTCCTGGTTCTCGATGCTCTTCGCCGCGGGCATGGGCATCGGCCTCGTGTTCTACGGAGTGGCCGAACCGCTCACCTACGCCACCACCGGCGCCAAACCCGGCTGGCCCGGTGAGGGAGCGGAGCATGCCCAGCTGGGCATGGCGCAGACGTTCGTCCATTGGGGGCTGCACCCCTGGTCGCTCTATGCCGTCCTCGGTCTGGCACTCGCCTACGCGATCCACCGCCGCGGTCGCCCGCTGTCCATCCGGTGGGCGCTCGAGCCTCTGCTCGGCAGCAGGGTCAAGGGCTGGCCGGGCGATGTCATCGATGTCGTCGCCATCTTCGGCACCGTGTTCGGCATCGCCACGTCACTCGGACTCGGCGTCCAGCAGATTTCTGCCGGGATCAAGCACATCGGCCTCGTCGGCGACTACGACAACACCTTCCTCATCATCCTCATCGTCGTCATCACCTTCATCGCCACAGCCTCGGTGGTCTCCGGTGTGGGTGTGGGGATGAAATGGCTCTCGAACATCAACCTCGGCCTGGCTGGGGTTCTCCTCGTCACCGTGCTCGTGCTCGGACCGACTCTCTTCCTGTTCCAGAACTTCGTCGAGTCCCTCGGCGTCTATCTCGCCAACGTCCTCGACATGACCTTCGACGTCGGTGCCTACACCGGTGCGGACGGTGCTGAGTGGAACGCGAGCTGGACGATGTTCTACTGGGGCTGGTGGATCTCCTGGGCGCCGTTCGTCGGCGTCTTCATCGCTCGCATCTCGCGTGGCCGGACGGTCCGGCAGTTCATCGCCGGCGTGCTCCTCGTGCCGTCGATCGTCGGGTTCTTCTGGTTCTCCGTCATGGGCGGAACCGGCCTGCACCGCCAGCTCTTCGGTTCCCGCGACCTGGTCGACCCGGCCGAGGGTGTGGTGGCCGAGCGTGCTCTCTTCGATGTCCTCGGTGCCCTTCCGCTCGGATCGGTCCTCTCGGTCCTGGCGATCATCCTCGTGGCGATCTTCTTCATCACCTCGTCGGACTCGGGTTCGCTCGTCGTCGACATGCTCGCTTCCGGTGGACACCCCAACCCGCCGATGTGGTCGCGAGTGCTGTGGGCTCTGCTCGAAGGTGCGCTGGCAATCGCTCTGCTCATCGCCGGAGGGCTCGGAGCCCTGCAGGCAGGCTCCCTGATGACGGCGCTGCCCTTCAGCGTCATCCTCATCCTCATCTGCATCGCGACGCTCAAGGCCTTCCGCACGGAGGTGAAGCGGAGCGATCAGCTGGAGACCGAAGCCGCCTACCGCGAGCTCGGTGAGCAGCTGGCCGGTGACTTCGACGAATACCTCGGTGAGCAGGTCGACAAACGCATCGACTACCGGCTGACCCGCAGCCGTGGACTCCTCGACCGGCCACGGTCGAAAGGTTCCCGCCGTGGCGGATCAGCGGGTCAGTGATCACCGCGGGACGATCACTTAGGCTGTAGGCAGACAGTTCACCCGCCGAATGGCTCTGTGTGCCATTGAGTTTCGAGAAGGAGCGCTCATGCCCATTGCAAGTCCAGAGGTGTATGCGGAGATGATCGACCGGGCGAAGTCGAAGGGCTTCGCCTACCCCGCGATCAACTGCACGTCCTCGCAGACGATCAACGCAGCGATCCGCGGCTTCGCCGAAGCGGGTTCGGACGGAATCGTGCAGATCTCGACCGGCGGCGCCGAATACATGTCTGGTCCGACGATCAAGGATCGTGTGCGGGGGGCGATCGCCTTCTCGGTGTTCGCCGCCGAGGTGGCCAAGAGCTACGACGTCAACATCGCTCTCCACACCGACCACGCACCGAAGGACGCCGTGGAGGAGTGGGTGAAGCCCCTGCTCGCGCTCTCGACCGAACGCGTCGAGGCCGGCGGTGAACCCTACTTCCAGTCGCACATGTGGGACGGCTCCGCGGTGCCGCTCGATGAGAACCTGACCCTGGCCGAAGAGCTGCTCGAACTCTCCGCCGCGGCGAAGTCGATCCTCGAGATCGAGGTCGGAGTCGTCGGCGGGGAAGAGGACGGCGTCGAGAATGAGATCAACGACAAGCTCTACACGAGCGTCGACGACGGTCTGGCCACGGTCAAGGCTCTGGGAACCGGCGAGAAGGGCCGCTACCTCACGGCGCTGACCTTCGGCAACGTCCACGGGGTCTACAAGCCCGGCAATGTCCGGCTGCGTCCGTCCCTGCTCGGCGAGATCCAGGCGGCCGTCGGCAAGGAGGTGGGCAAGGACTCCCCGTTCGACCTCGTCTTCCACGGTGGATCCGGCTCGAGCGCCGAGGAGATCGCCGAGGCGGTCCGGCACGGCGTCGTGAAGATGAACGTCGACACGGACACCCAGTACGCCTTCACCCGTCCGGTCGTCGAGCACATGTTCCGCAACTACGACGGTGTGCTCAAGATCGACGGCGAGGTCGGGAACAAGAAGCTCTACGACCCGCGCGCCTACGGAAAGGCTGCGGAAGCAGGCATGGCCCAGCGCGTCGTCGAGGCCTGCGAGAACCTCGGCTCGGCAGGCACGAGTCTGAAGTAGACACCTGAGCAGAGGCACTCATCGAGCGGACCACGAGTTCAGTGGTCCGCTCGATGCGTCTCGACTGAGCGGAATCACGGCGTCTCGGTGCTCGAACGCGGCCGGTGCGCGATGCGAACGAAGGGAAGGAACGACGCATGCACACGGAACGCAGGCACACGGAACTGAGCGTCGTCGGAGCCCGCGAGCACAACCTCGCGGACATCACCGTGGGCCTGCCCCACGGGCTGCTCATCGCGATCTGCGGGGTCTCCGGCTCCGGGAAGTCCTCGCTCGCCTTCGACACGATCTACGCCGAGGCGCAACGGCGCTACCTCGAATCCGTCTCGCCCTTCACCCGCCACCTCCTCGGGACCATGGCCGCACCGGAAGTCGACCGGATCACCGGCCTGCCCGCCGCGATCGCCGTCAAACAGCTCGTCACCGCGCCTCCCGAACATTCGAGCGTGGGCACCCTGTCCCAGGTCGCGGATCTGCTTCGGGTCCTCTTCTCCCGCATCGGGACCTATCCGCCGGGGCACGCTCGACTGCTCGCCTCGGCGTTCTCCCCGAACACGGTCGAGGGCGCCTGCCCCACCTGCGCGGCCAAGGGCAGCCTCCACGACATCGACCTCGCGGCTGCGGTGCCCGATGAGGGGCTGACGATCCGCGAGGGCGCGATCGCGGCCTGGCCGGGCGGGTGGCTGGGGAGGAACTTCAAGCATCTCGTCGAGTCCATGGGGATCGACATCGACCGACCGTGGCGGGAGCTGCCCGCAGAGACGCGCGACTGGCTGCTGCTCACGGACGAGACCCCGACCATCACCGTCGAACCCGAGAAGCTCAAGGAGCACATCTCCCGCGGGTACAAGGGGAAGTTCCGCAGCGCCAGGCGCTACCTGCTCGATACGACCGTGACGACCGGTTCCGCCTCGATCCGGGAGCGGACCGAGCAGTTCCTGCGCACCGAGACCTGCCCCGACTGCGGCGGCGCCCGCATCGCCCGGGCCGCACTCAAGGTGCGGATCGGAGGGGAGAACATCGCCGAGGTGACCGCCCGCAGCCTCGGAGACCTGGCGCGATTCATCCGCTCCTCCGTCACCTCGGCGCTGTCCGGAGACGGTTCCGCGCGGGGGCATCCCGACTCCGCGACCGTGGACGCCGCCGCGGTGCTCCTCGACGAGCTCGACAAGCGGATCTCCGTCATCGACTCGCTCGGCGTGGGGTATCTCGCGCCGAACCGCCCTGCCTCCACCCTGTCGCCGGGCGAGCTGCAGAGGCTGCGGCTCGCGGCCCACCTGCACAGCGGACTGCACGGAATGGTGTACGTCTTCGACGAGCTCTCCACCGGTCTGCACCCGGCGGACACGGACCACCTCTTCACTTTCATCGAGGCCCTGCGCGATGCGGGCAACACCGTCATCCTCGTCGAACACGAGATGGAGACGGTGCGGCGCTGCGACTGGGTCGTCGAACTCGGACCCGGAGGCGGCGACAAGGGCGGGCGGGTGATGTTCTCCGGACCCGTCGCGGAGGCGCTGGCGGGCGAGAGCGGAACCGCCGCCCGGCTGCGCAACGAACCGGCGCTGCCCCCGTGGAGTCGGGAGGGTGACCGCGCTGCCGGTGACGTTGCCGACGGCAGGCAACGCGGCGGCCGCCACTCGGCTCAGGCCTGGGCGCGATGCTCGAACCTCAGGGCGAATACGCTGACCGGACTCACCGTCGAGTTCCCCGTCGGGGCGCTGACGGTGGTGACCGGAGTGTCGGGTTCGGGGAAGAGCTCGCTGCTGCGCTCCATCGCCTCGCTCGTCTCCCGGTCCGGGGCCACTTCGCTCCTCGACGACGAGGGTCCGCTGGCGATGGCCGGCGTCGAGGAGTCGTCGGGGCTCGCCGCGGCGAAGGCCGAGGGGCTGGAGTCGTTCTCCCGGGTGGTGAGCTTCGACCAGAGTGCCATTGGCCGTTCGCCGCGTTCGGTCATCGGCACCTACCTGGGGATCTTCGACAGGATCCGGTCCCTCTTCGCGAAGACCCCCGAGGCGAGGGCGCGCGGCTATTCGGCCTCCCAGTTCTCCTTCAACACGGCGACCGGACGCTGCCCGCGCTGCGAAGGGCTCGGCACGATCACGATCGACCTCGTCCATCTGCCCGCGTCGAGCGGAAGATGCCCCGAATGCGAAGGCCGCCGATTCACCGAGGACACCCTCGAGATCACCGTGGACGGTCTGAGCATCGCCGAGGTGCTCGGACTCTCGATCGATGCAGCAGGCGCCTGCTTCGCCGAGGTGCTGGGCGCCGTCGACCACTTCGAGGCCCTGCAGAGAGTGGGGCTCGGCGGGCTGCTGCTCGGCCAGTCGTCCTCGACGCTCTCCGGTGGAGAGGCGCAGCGGCTGCGCCTGGCCGCAGCCATGCGCGCAAGGAGACGGCGGGAGCGTGCGCTCTTCGTCCTCGACGAGCCGACGAACGGCCTCCACCCGAGCGATGCGCGGGTGCTGTCCGACCTGTTCCGGCAGATCGTCGGCGAGGGCGACACCATCCTCATGGCCGACCACAACATGGAGATCGCGGCCGGAGCCGACTGGCTCATCGACCTCGGGCCCGGCGCGGGTCCTGACGGGGGACGACTCGTGGCAGCCGGGGCACCCGAGGAGGTCGCACACGGGGGAGTGGGAGCTACGGCCCGGGTGCTCAGGGAGCGGTTCGGCTGACGGTTCCCTCGGTTTGCCGCGTGCGGTCGAACGGCGGCACGCGCGGTGCAGGCACGCGCGGTGCAGGCACGCGCGAGGCCCGGGACACCATTGTCCCGGGCCTCGCGTCACTTCTTCGTGCGGCTGATCAGCCCTTCCGGACTGCTCCCGACTTGAGGCTCTCAAGACGATGGGTCCAGAAATCGGCATTCCTGATCTCGAGCGCCTTCGGATCGAAGACCGGGTCCAGTCCCTCCTTCGTCTGGCGTTCGAAGTCCCGGAGGATCTTGAATGCCGGCTGCTGGAGGATGAGGATCGCGATGATGTTCAGCCATGCCATCAGTCCGACTCCGACATCGCCCAGGGCCCATGCGCTGCCCGAGGCCTGGATCGCGCCGACTGCGACGGCGATGAGGATGAGCAGCTGCAGGAGGCGTTCCCCGATGACCATCACCAGGGGGTTCTTGAAGCGCCCCAGCAGGTAGACGAGGTTCGTCTCGGCCATGTAGTAGTACGCGACGATGGTCGTCAGCGCGAAGAGGAAGATCGAGATCGCGATGAAGCTGGCGCCGAAGCCGGAGATCAGGGTGTCGAGCCCCGCCTGCGGCCAGGTCTCGCCCGGAGTGGCGGCGATCTCCTCGGCCAGCTGTCCCCGGCCGGAGCCGATGACGGTGGTGCCGTCCTCACCGAAGACCTTGTACATGCCGGTGGAGAGGATCATGAACGCGGTCGCCGAGCAGACGAACAGGGTGTCGATGTAGACGGAGCCGGCCTGGACCAGTCCCTGCTTCGCGGGGTGTGAGACCTCGGCTGCGGCGGCGGCGTGCGGACCGGTGCCCTGACCGGCTTCGTTCGAGTAGATGCCGCGCTGGACGCCCCACTGGACGGCCATGCCGAGGATTCCGCCGAAGGCGGCTTCCGGGCCGGCGTCGATGCCGAAGGCCGAGGTGAAGATGAGTTCGATGACCGGGATGATCTGATCGGCATTGAACAGGGTGACGAGGATCGCGGCGATGATGTAGACGATGGCCATGAACGGCACGGCGAGTGAGGCGAAGTGGGCGATGCGCTTGACGCCGCCGATGATGATGAAGCCCAGGATGACGGCCAGACCGAGAGCGGTGATCCAGGTCGGCAGGTTCCAGGCATTGCTCATGGCGCCGGAGATCGCGTTCGACTGGATACCGGGGAGCATGAAGCTCATGGCCATGACGGTGACGAAGGCGAACACCATGCCGTAGACCTTGAACAGGCCCTTGGCCTTGGTGTGGCGGTAGGCCTTCTCGATGAAGAAGGCGGGGCCACCCCGGTACTCACCGGTCTTGGGGTCCTGCTGCTTGTAGATCTGGCCGAGGGTCGATTCGACGAACGACGTGGAGGCGCCCAGCAGCGCCGAGATCCACATCCAGACGACGGCACCCGGGCCGCCGAAGCCGATCGCGGTGGCGACGCCGGCGATGTTGCCGACGCCCACGCGACCGGCCAGCGATATCGACAGCGCCTGGAACGAGGACACTCCCTCATTGGAGCTCTTGCCCCGGAACATCTGTGTGAAGATCGCCTTGATCTGACGGATCTGCACGGCTCTCGAGCGGATCGTGAAGTACAGTCCGGCGCCGAGGCACAGGTAGACAAGGGCTGACGACCAGATGATGCTGTTCAGCCATTCGATGAAAGCGGACACGCTTCTCCTAAGTTGTTGTGCAGTCTTTCTCTGCGGACAGGGCGAACCCTCATGGTTGCTCCTGTGATACGACTCATAAGTCAAACTGATTGTGACCTGTGACGCAAACCGACAGGGTCCATCGTACGTGCCGGAATTCACAGATCATCCGCTTTGCCGATTTTCCGTCCGGAGGATCGGACGAGGAGGTCTGATCTGGGGCGTTGCCCGGTGATCTGTGGTACTCATGCCCCTTCTCGGCGCTCGGCGGGCAGTCCGAGGCGGCGGGCTCGCCCCCGTCCTGTGACCGAGTTCACCTATTTTGTTACCTGTGCGTATGATGTGAAGTGGATCTCTCCG
>NZ_JAPSIB010000042.1 GCF_031179145.1 Brevibacterium sp. | reverse complement strand
GTGGCGCGGTCTACCAGGGAGACACCGCTGTCGGTGTCATCTCCGGTGGTGGACCAGCAGAGTGGAGCGATGGCACTCCGTTCCAGCTCGGCTGGGTCGCTGACCTTGACTACTCGCTCGAGACGGCTGGCGTCGACTTCACGTTCGAAGATCCCAACGCAGGACCTGAGGCGCCAGCGGCTCCGGTCGTCAAGAACCAGACCGTTGATCCCAACGGAAACATCACCGGAAAAGCTGAAGCCGGGTCCGAGGTCAAGGTGACCTGGCAGCCCGCCGCCACTGGTACGCAGGCTGGTACGCAGGCCGATGTCCCGTCGTCGGGTGAGAAGACTGTCACCGCTAGCGAAAACGGCACCTTCACTGTTGCCGCGCCGACCGCTCCGGGTAAGTACGCATTCACCGCTCAGGTCGTCAAGCCTGCTGAATCTGCCGTCACAGAGTTCACCGTGACTGTTGAAGAGGAAGCCGCTGCAGAAGCCGACGCCGGTGCTGCCGCTGACGGTGCCGATGCAGGTGCCGAAGCCGACGCTGGTGCTGCCGCTGATGGTGCCGATGCAGGTGCAGAAGCCGACGCTGGTGCCGAAGGTGCTGAAGCCGACGCTTCCGCCGGTGCCGACGATGCCAAGGACGGCGGCGAGGAAGCTCCCGCCGAGCGGACCATCGAGATCGACCCCAAGGAGATCGTCGACACCGACTTCGTCAACCAGGACAAGGGTGTGACCATCACCGTTGCCGGCTTCGACGAGGGCGAGAACGTCACCCTTGAGGTTGTCGCCGGACCGAACAACGTCCAGGGCATCGAGCTCAACGAGACCGCGAACAAGGACGGCGTCGCAGCATTCTCCGTCTACGGTGTCAATGACTCCGATCCTTCGGTCTACCGCGGCAAGTACGACGTCAAGGTCACCGGTGCCAACGACACCGCTGACGAGAAGGCACTCGCCGGTTCCTTCGAGGTCGTCGCCGCTGAAGACGGCAAGGGCGGCGGCGATGGCGGATCCGATCTGCCTCGCACCGGTGCTGAACTGACCGGCCTCGCTGCCGGTGCAGGTCTGCTCGTCGTCGGTGGTGCCGCAGTGGTCCTGACCATGCGTCGCAACTCGAAGAAGAACTGAGCTCACCTCTGACGGTCATTCGTTGACCGACTGAGAGCTCACCCGAACACCCCCGGCCACATGGCCGGGGGTGTTCGTCTTTCAGTGGTGCCATTGTGACTGGACAACTGTTCAGTAATTGCTAGTGTCAGTGACATGAGTCACTCGATCCCCAGCGAGTTCCACACATCCACCGCGCTCGAGCGCACGTCCGAGCATTCCTTCACCGCTCACCTCGGCGCGGGGTGGAAAGTGGCGGGTGCGGTGAACGGCGGTTACCTCCTCGGCGTGCTCGGTCGAGCCCTGCGTGAGAGCAGTCCGACTGCGCCGGATCCCCTCGTCGTGTCCGCCCACTACCTGGGCCCGAGCGATGCAGGCAGCGTCGAAGTGACCACCCGGCGGATTCGTCAGGGCAGATCAAGTGCAACCTTGGCAGCCGAGCTGGTGCAGAACGAAAGTCCCGCGATCAGTGCCCTGGCAACCATGGGCACCATAGCCTCCCTGCCCGACGACGTCGCCACCACTGCCACACCTCCGGAACTCCCGGAACCGAGGGAATGCGTCAACGTCACCGAGGCCGGCGGAGACTTCATCGCCTCCGCACCGCTGATCTCGCGTTACGACATGCTCCTCGACCCCGCCACCACCGGTTTCGCAGTCGGCAAGCCAAGCGGACGTGGTCTGCTCCAAGGGTGGCTGCGATGGGCCGACGGTGCCGATCCCGATGTGCTGTCCCTGCTCGCGTTCCTCGACGCCTTCCCACCGGTGATGTTCGACCTCGGCCGATTCGGCTGGTCGCCGACGATGGAGCTCACCGCGCACGTGCGCGCCGTGCCCGCACCCGGCTGGGTTCGGGTCAAGGTCGAGACTCGCAACATCGCCGGCGGCATGTTCGAAGAGGACTGCGAACTCTGGGACTCCGCAGGCAGACTGGTCGCCCAATCGCGCCAGCTCGCCCGCCAACCCCGAGGATGACACTCCCGACCAGTTGCTCGCCCTCCATGATGCGGCCTGCACGCGCTCCCGGGAGATCCTTGCCCGCGTCGACGACCTCGACACGGTTCTGGTGCGCAAGAACCCGAGCAGTCCTCGACACAACGTCCGCTGGCTGCTCATCCACATGATCGAGGAGTATGCCCCCCACATGGGTCACGCCGACCTCATCCGCGAGAGCATCGACGGGACCACCGGAGACTGACAGATGTGACCTTGCACCGATGATCGGGAAATTCGGAGGACGAACCCATAGGCTTGAGGCAATCCCACCGACACACTGCGAAAGAGAACCCCTGCCTCATGACGTCGTCCGACCCGAACTCCGTCTCAGTTGATGTCGAGCGCTCCCGCTCCAAAGCCTGGATCCCGCTCGACCTCCTGCGTGGATTCCTCATCGGAAGCGCCGAATTGGTCCCCGGAGTCTCCGGCGGCACCGTCGCACTGGTGACCGGAGTCTACGACGAGCTCATCGACTCCGCAGCACATGTCGTCAAGGCGGCCAAGACCGTGGTCACTGGGCCCGACCGGTGGGCAGGGGCCCTCCGGGAGCTTCGCCGCACCGATTGGTTCCTCATCATCCCGGTGCTCATCGGCATGGCGACGGCCGTGCTGAGCATCGCCGGGTTGTTGGAGTCGTTCGTCACCGGCAATCCCGAGCTGGCCCGGGGGCTGTTCTTCGGCCTCGTCGCCGCGAGCATCGCCGTTCCTCTGAAGATGCTCCCCGAACGCACCCGCCGCCAGCCCTTGCTGCTGGGGCTGCTCGGTTTCGTCTGCGCGGCCGCACTCGCGTTCTGGCTCACCGGCATGGCTGGAGGCGCGAATGTCGAGAATCCGCCGCTGATCGCCGTGTTCCTCGTCGCCGCCGTCGCCATCTGCGCCCTCGTCGTGCCCGGAGTCTCCGGCTCGTTCTTCCTCCTCGCGGTGGGGATGTACACGACCACGCTGAGCGCCGTCGACGATCGCGACCTCGTCTACATCGCCGTCTTCGGCCTCGGGGCGATCGTCGGCCTCGCCGTGTTCGTCAACATCCTCCGCTACTTCCTCCACAACCACCGCTGGTGGACGCTGGTGATCATGGCCGGCCTCATGCTCGGTTCCCTGCGTGCCCTGTGGCCATGGCAGTCCTCCGCCGAGGTGGGTGCCGACGGGGAGGCGCACGGTGCCGGTGCGCTGCTCGCTCCCTACGACCCGGTCGGGGGACCTCTCCTCCTCGCCGCCCTCGGGGCGGTCGTGGTCATCATCCTCATCGTCGTCGAATCGAAGTTCGGTGCGAAGGAGACGAAGGACCACCTCGGCGAGGGCTGAACCGACCACGGACGGATCGATTTCCGAGAGTTCGTGCAGTTTTCGCTCAAGCTTCGCTCAGGTTCCATGCATGTCCGTTTAGAGTGAGAGGGTTCACCCCTCTCACCACAGGAGACTCATGCGCCTGCGAACCGTCGCCTCGTCGACTCTGGCTCTGTCCCTCATCGTCCTCGGTCCCGCCGCTGCCGCAGCGGCTCCGTCTTCCGCGGCCGCTCCGACGGACGCAGCGACTCCGACGGACCCCACGGCTCCGACGGCGGCCGCCGGAGAGCTCACTCTCCTGGCCACGACGGATGTCCATGGCCATGTCCTCAATTGGGACTACTTCGCCGACAAGCCGTATCCGGCTGGGGAGGAGCTGGGAATGGCGCGGGCCTCGACCCTGATCAAAGGCGTCCGCGAGGAGAAGGGCGACGACTCTGTCGTCCTCGTCGACAACGGCGATGCGATCCAGGGCTCGCCACTGACGTACTTCTACGCGAAGCAGGAGCCGATCACCGACACCGGTGAGACTCATCCGATGGCCAAGGCCTTCAACCACCTCGGCTACGACGCACAGGTCGCTGGCAACCACGAGTTCAACTACGGCCTCGACCTGCTGAGCGCCTACACCGCGCAGCTCAACGCTCCGCTGCTCGGGGCCAACGCCATCGACGATGCCGACGGCGACCCCCACTTCGAACCGTACACGCTGGTGGACAAAGAAGTCTCCGGTCAGCAGATCACTGTCGGCATCCTCGGGGTGACGACTCCGGGCAGCCGTATCTGGGACAAGAACAACCTCGAGGGCCGGGTCCATTTCGACGATGCCGTCGAGACCGCGCAGAAGTACGTGCCGGAGATGAAGGAAGCCGGTGCCGACGTCGTCGTCGTCCTGTCCCACTCCGGCAAGGACCCCGCGGGTCAGACCTGGGACCCGAGCTTGCTGCAGGAGAACCTGAGCACCTCGGTGGCCGAAGTGCCCGGAGTCGACGTCCTCGTCGCCGGGCACACCCACCGGAACGAACCCTCCCAGATCGTGACTCGCGACGACGGTTCCAAAGCCCTGATCACCCAGCCGAACTACTGGGCCCGCTCCGTCTCGGAGGTCGACTTGCCCATCGACCTCGAGACGATGGGTGTCGACTGGGATGCCGAGCCGCGGGCTAAGGCCCTGCCGACGCAGGGCGAGGTGAGCGAGGATCCGGCGATCAGGGATCTCGTCGAATCTCAGCACCAGACCACCATCGACTACGTCAATACGCGCATCGGCACGGTCGCGGAGACCATGAGCGCGGCCACGTCGTACTACGAGGACACCGCGATCCTCGACTTCATCTCCGAGGTGCAGACGCAGACCGTGGAGACCGCTCTGGCCGACACCGAGTTCAAGGACCTGCCGGTGCTGTCTCAGGCCTCGCCGTTCAGTCGCACGGCCGAGTTCCCTGCGGGCGACATCACCATTCGCGACGTCGCGGGCCTCTACGTCTACGACAACACACTTGCCGCTGTGGAGATCACCGGGGCGCAGCTGCGCGACTACCTCGAGTACTCCGCGCGGTACTTCAAGCAGACAGAGGAAGGCGCCGAGTTCGATCCGGCCACGGGGACGAATGCGGTCGACGAGGTCACGGACGCGCCGATTCCCGACTACAACTACGACGCCCTGACCGGCGTTGACTACGACATCAACGTGTCCAAGCCGGTGGGCGAGCGGATCGAGCATCTCAAGGACGCCTCCGGGAAGCCGATCGAAGACGGGGACAAGTTCGCCCTCGCCCTCAACAACTATCGGCAGTCCGGTGGCGGCGGTTACCCCGTCGGCGACCTCAAGCAGATCTACAACGAGCAGGTGGAGGTCCGCCAGGCCCTCATCGACTGGGTCAAGGCCAACGAGGTGGTTGACACTGCTGACTTCTTCTCCGAGAACTGGCGCGTGGTGACCAGCACCCAGGACCGGGGTGACGCCGACGACAGCGCGGATGCGGACGGTGCTGCTGCCGACGGTGCGGATGATGCTGCTGAGGCGGATTCGGCCGATCGAGCGGGCGCGAGTGATGGCAGTGATCCTGCCAGTGCCGGCAGTTCCGCGAACGGGACGTCCTCGACCGGTGGTGCGTCCGCCTCCGGCGGCACATCCGCCTCGGCGAACGACTCCGCCTCCGCGAACGCCTCCGCGAACGGGACGGACGGCGCGAACAATGCCGGGGGAGATCTGCCCCGCACTGGCACCGAGCTCTGGCGTCTCGCCGGCCTCGCAGCGGCGATCATCGGTACCGGAACAGCCCTCGTCCTCTTTTCGCGACGCCGCCGAATCCAAGGTTGAGCAGAACGACGGCTGAATGGAGCCAGGGTTGACCAGCCCCAGGGCTGAACAGACCGAGGGTTGAATAGATCGCGGGTTGAATAGATCCCGGGTTGAGCCGGAGTACTGGGGTGGGGTCCCCCGGGGGGCCGCGGCTGAGCGGTGGGCGGTGGGCGGAGGCTGCAACCCGTGTGACTGAGGGATGGGCAGCCACCATGACGTCGGAATGAGACGGTGCGAAACGTTCTGTGGCAACCCGGGCGAACCCGTGTCAGATCCGATGTCTATGGTGGGGCCAAGTGAAATTCA
>NZ_JAPSIB010000019.1 GCF_031179145.1 Brevibacterium sp. | reverse complement strand
GCGTTTTCGTGAGATGTGCTCGCCGAGGTGACGGCTCGTTGCCGTCGCGCGCGGAACCGACGGCACTAACAGGCACGGATCAGTGTGGGATTGCAGACAATGTGCCCGATTTCTAGCCGTTTTTCAGCTTCGGCCACTATTGTTACCTGTAGGTAACTTATTCTGCGTTCGCCGCGACAGTGTACTGTGCTGGAACTGAACGAGCGAAATCGTACTCGCGGTGCACCGGTCGACGCAGGTACACATCAGGGGAGCAGAGAATGCACAGCCATCTGCGCACAATCGCCGAAACGACAGCCGACACGACACACGACACCACAGGCGGGGCTGCAGAGCCCGGAGGCAGTGGGATCAGCCTCCGGGGTTGGAGCCTCAACGGAAAGCAGGGAGAGGTCTTCGCCGACGTCGACCTCGACGTCCCCGCCGGCTCGGTCGCGATCATCCGCGGCGCAGCCGGAACCGGAAAGACCTCCCTGCTGCTGTCGCTGGCCGGCCGGATGCACGTCTCGGCAGGATCCGGCAGCGTCGGTGAGTATGACATCCGCAAGCAGGCTCGGGCCGTGCGCTCATGCGTGTCAGTCGGTCACGTGGCCGGCCTGACCGACCTCGAGAAGGACTTCACAGTCGCCCAGCATCTGGCCGAACGTCTCATCATGCTCCAACCCTGGTACAAGCCCTGGGTCTCGAAATCAACACTGCGAGAAGTCATCGGGACGATTCGGGACACGATCACCTCCGCCACGGAGGTCATCGACCGATTACCCCCGGACACCTTCTCCACCGCTGACGCCGAGGACGCCGACTTCCTCATCGACGCCGAGGGGGCGACCTTCGTCTCCGATCTCAGCGAGTTGCAGAAATTCCTCCTCGAGTTCAGCCTGTCGAGTCTGTCCCAGCCACCCGTGATCGTGCTCGACAACATCGATTTCCTGCGCGAGCGCAGGGACCGGGCCAGGGCGTGGGCCGGTCTGCTCATCTACCAAGAGCTGCGCCGGAAAAGAGATCCCGACAATCCGCTGACGCTCATCGTGACCTGCGAGGACTCCGGCGACGTCGACCTCGTCCTCGAATCGCTGCAGGCAGAGATCAGACCCGCTTCGGTGATCGAGTGCGAACTCAGCTAGCCGCGGGTCCGCGACACCGGCATCTGCGTCGCGTCGGCAGCTCTCATTCCGCACCATCCCTCCCTACCCCCCAGATTCAGCTTAAGGTGACTTCTCAATGTTCTCCCTCCCGTGGTTAGAGCTCACTCGCTTCAAACGGCACACGATCACGCGTCTGGCGATCATCGTCGTCGCCGTCATCCCGGCGATCTACGGCGGCCTCTACCTGGCCTCGAACTGGGCGCCCACGGATCACCTCGACCGGCTGCAGGCTGCCGTGGTCAACCATGACACAGGTGCCGAGAAGCCGAAGTCGGACGGAGAGCGCATCAACGCCGGCGACGAACTCGTCGACAAGATCACGCCGGAGGGCGAAGGCGGGTTCGACTGGCAGGAGACCTCGGCGAAGGAAGCCGATGAGGGGCTCGCCGAGGGGCGCTACTTCGCGATCCTCGAGATCCCCTCGAACTTCTCCGAGCGGCTCGTCTCCACCGGAGGCGACGACCCCGAGCAGGCCGGTCTTGAGCTGCGCACCGACGATGCCCACAACTACATCGTCGGTCAGCTGGCGGGAACCGTTCTGGGAGAGATCAAGTCGGGTCTCAATGAGACCACCACCTCGGAATACGTGTCCGAGGTCTATGTCGGCTTCAACGACATCCACTCGTCGATGGAGAAGGCCGCAGACGGAGCGAGTCAGCTCAACGACGGAGCGGTGGAGCTCCACGACGGCACCGGCACTCTGGCCCAGGGCGCCCACGACCTCGACAAGGGTGTGGGCGATCTGGGCAAGGGGATCGGCGACCTCGACGACGGCGCCGCCCAACTCGTCAAGGGCAGCGGCGACCTCAAGGACGGTGCCGACCAGCTCTCGAAGGGCACCACGGACGCGAAGAAGGGAGCGAAGAAGCTCTCGGACGGCGCCTCCCAGGTGGCTGACGGCACTGCGCAGCTGCACGACGTCGCCGACCAAGCGACCGATAAGGCCGAGGATCTGAGGGGAAAGGCCGGCGACCTCGTCGATGGGGCTCGGCCGAAGCTGAGCAAGGCCGAAGAGGACTTCGACTCCGCTCGCACCACAGTGCGCGGCGACATGGCCGACCGCATCGCGCAGCTCGAGAAGGACTACCCGGACGATCCGAATGTGGCCAAGCTCGCCGAGGAGATGCACGGCCTGGGCGAGGACCTCGACGGCGCGCACAAGCGTGCTTCGACCGCCGTCGACGACGCCCGTGACCTCGAGGAACCGGTCACGAAAGCCGTCGACGAGGTGATGGGCAAGATCAATTCCGCCGACCAGAAGATCGGCGAGCTCGACGACGGCGCCCACCAGGTCGCCACCGGTGCCGGCGATCTGCACACGGGTCTGAAGAAGCTCGACACCGGGGCAGGGCAGCTGGCGCAGGGTGCCGGCGACCTCCACGACGGGACCGTCAAGCTCAAGGACGGAACCAGGCAGGCGAAGGACGGCGCCGGGAAGCTCAAAGACGGTTCTTCACAGTTGGCCGAGGGGTCGACCGAGCTGGACAAGGGCGCCGGGAAGCTCGTCGACGGGTCGAAGGAACTGGCCGACAAGCTGACAGAGGGCCTCGAGCAGATCCCGACCTATGACAAGGCCGACCGCGAGCACCGCTCGGACGTCGTCGCCGTTCCCGTTGACGCCGACAAGGTCAAGAACAACGCCGTCGACGTCTACGGCGAGGGCCTGGCCGCCTTCTTCGTGTCCCTGGCGCTGTGGATCGGCGGGATGATCACCTACATGGTCATCAACGCGATTCCCTACCGGGCGCTGGCGTCATCGGCGAAGTCGACCCGCATCGCCTGGGCGGGCTACGTGCCCGGCCTGCTGTTCGGCATCGCTCAGGTGGCAGTGCTCTACGCTGTGCTCACCTTCGCCCTCGACTTCACCGCCGGAGCATGGCTGTGGACCCTGCTGTTCTCGATCCTGGTGGCCGCCAGCTTCCACGCCGTTCATCAGTTCTGCGTCGCACTGCTCGGGGGAGTGGGGCGGCTCGTGGCGCTCGTGCTGCTGATGATCCAGATCGCCTCGGCAGGCGGGACGTATCCGGTGCAGACGGCGCCGCCGATCTTCCAGGCAATCTCTCCGTTCCTGCCGATGACTCACGCAGTGACCGGCCTGCGGACGTTGATTGCCGGCGGCGACATGTTCATCGCGGTCCAATCCGCGGCGGTGCTCCTGTTGATGACGGTGATCTTCCTGCTCGCGACCGTCTGGACATGCAGCAAGAAGCGCATGGTGACCTTGACGCAACTGCACCCGAGTTTGTCTCTGTGAGGAGGGGCGCGGTCGGGTGAGTCAGTTCCCCGATGCGGGGGAAGTCTCTGCCCGGGGAGGGCGGTCATGCTCGAAGCATGAACTCTGCAGCGCGCACTCGACTGATCGTGGGATATCTCGCGATCGCCATGATCCTGCCGTACTTCCTGCTCAAGATCGCCTGGATCATGGGATCGACGATCGGCATCGCCCGCGTGTCCCCGCTGGACGCCGAGGTGGTGCAGGGCGGGAACGTCATCACCGCAGCCATGGAGGTGCTCGCGGGAGCGATCATCCTCGCGTTCACTCATTCCTGGGGCTCTCGCGTGCCCGCCTGGCTGGTGCTCCCTCCAGTCTGGGTGGCGATCGGTCTGCTGACGCCGTTCGTGTTCACCGGGCCCGTCGTCGCCGTTTCCGTGCTCAGCGATCCCCGCTCCGTCGGTGATGGCACCCTCGCGCCGTGGGTCGGGCCAGTGGTCTACGGAAGCTTCGGGGCGCAGGGGGTCGGCGTCGCCGTAGCGTTCGTGCTCTATGCCCGTGACCGTTGGCCGCAGGTGCTGCGGAGTCGCATCGCAGTTCTTCCGAAGGGCCGGAACCGGCCTGCATTGGTAGTCTTCGCCTGGCTGGTCACGGGATTGTGCGTCCTCATCGCGATCGTCCGGTCCTTCTGGGCTCTCGGCTCGACCTGGGGGCTGCCGGATCGGCTTGTCCTGAGCAGAGGGTTTGCGGACCACGTGGCCGAAGCCGGGACGGCGCTGTTCGCTCTCGCCGCTGCCGCGGGACTGCTCGCACTGGTCCAACGTCGCCCACGTCATGTCTCCACGGGGGTGCCGATCGCGCTCGCCTGGATCGGAGGCGGAGCGGTGTTCGGAAGCGGCGTTTATCCTCTGGTGCTGCTCCTCACCGAGATCGCAGGATCAGGGGAGTCCGCGATGCCGGTCGGCGTCGAACCCTTCGTCGACCTCATCCAAACGTTGACCGGGACCGTGATCGCGGTCGTCGGCGCCGTCCTCCTGGCCGAGCTGGCGGGACGAGACGAGGATATTCAGTCGGTGCGATTCGTGGACAGGATGCAGAATTCGATGTCCTCGGGGTAGTTCGCAGCGAGGTGCCCGGCCTGGGATCGGTCTCAGTCGAAATAGCGGGTGTACCGGCGCGGGTCGGCGAGGAATCTGCGCCAGTGGTCGACCATGTCGAGACTCTCCCACGACTCCTCGCGCAATCCCCAATCACCGACTTCGACGAGTTTCGCGCCTTCCGCGCTCGCCAGGATCGGGGAGTGGGTGGCAATGACCGTCTGCAGGCCGTCCTGTTCACGTTCCCGGACGAGCTGCAGGAGGGAGAGCGAGGTGGTGAATGACAGCGCACTCTCCGGTTCGTCGAGAATCCACAGTCCCTGTTCCATGAAACGTCCGGAGAGCATCTCGATGAACATCTCGCCATGGGACTGCTGAGAGTAGGTGTGTGCCCGAAGCGCTCCGATCTCCATCAGATAGGTCATGTTCTCGTGCATGGTCTCGGCGCGGAGGAAGAATCCGCCTCTGGTCGCTCCGGCTCCGCGCACGATCTGCAGGTGATCGGTCAGCTCAGGGGGCGCCTGGGCGTGAGGACGTCCTTCCCAGGAGGTTCCGCCTCCGTGGGGGAGATCGAGTGTCGTCGCCAGCGCCTCGATGATGGTCGATTTTCCGGAGCCGTTCTCGCCGACGAAGACCGTCGTCGGCGAGAACTCGAATCCCGCGAGGAGGTCGCGGACTGCAGGCAGATCCCGGAGCCAGGGGCTGAGTTCAGGAGGTGCGTGTGCGTGTCGGTGCACTGAGCGCAGAGGGAGGCTCCACGCGAGTGGAGAGGCGTCGGGGTGCCGAGCGGAGTCCATGTCCGGAACCCTAGCCGGCGGTGCTGACCCGGCCCCCGATTCGGCGCCCGACTCAGCCGAGGGCCAGCCGCAAGGCGAGGATCACCAGCACGATTGCGATGAGCACGTCGATGATCTGCCATATCCTCGGTCTGGCCAGGTGCGCTGACAGAGCCCTGGCGCCGTAGCCGATGCAGAGGAACCAGGTGAGCGAGCCGACCATGGCGCCGATCGTGAACGGCCAGACGCCGCTGGGGCCCTGCTGATTGGCGAGATTGCCGAGCATGACGACCGTGTCGAGATACACGCCGGGATTGAGGAATGTCAGCGCCAGGGTCGTCGTCACCACGGCGCCGAGACTGCGCTGGACAGCGTCCGCCTGCAGCCCGGCTGCGGTCCGCGCCGAGCGCAGGCTCGCCCATGCGAACCACAGGAGGTAACCGACTCCGAGCCACCTCAGCACCTCGAGAGCCCACGGTGCCAGAAGGATGATCGCGCCGATGCCCACCGTTCCGGCTGCGATGAGCAGGATGTCGGCGAGGATGCAGATCGTGAGCACTGTGCCAAGATGCTCGCGGCGGATCCCCTGCCGCAGGACGAGCGCATTCTGAGGACCGACGGCGATGATGAGCGACCAGCCCGAGAGGGTTCCGCTGACGAGGTGAGTGAGCACCTCGACAGACTACGGTCGGTGGAATGAGAAGGAAAACAACTGAACCTGCATCTGATGCAGAATATCTTCATGAACATCGAGCAGGTCCGGTCCCTGGCGGCGGTCGTCGACGAGGGCACAGTCGAGGGCGGCGCGTTCGTCCTTGGAATCACCCCCTCGGCGATGAGCCAGCGGATCCGGACGCTGGAGTCACGGCTGGGCCAGGTTCTCATCCGCCGCGCCAATCCAGTCACCGTCACCGAGGCGGGGGAGGCGGTCCTCAAATACGCGCGGGAGATCGAGCTGCTCGAATCCGAGACCATGGACCGTCTGCACAGCCTGACGGTGGGTGCGGACAGTGCATCGAGTGCTGAGGATCCGTCAAAACCAGCGCCGACCATTCTGCGGATCGGGGTCAACGCCGATTCGATGTCGACGTGGTTCCGACCCGTCTTCGCCGAGGTGGCCGACTGGGACGACATCGTCATCCGGATCGAGGTCGTCGACCAGGACAAAGCTCTGCCGCTGCTGACCTCGGGGGAGGTGCTGGGGACCGTCACCTCGGAGAGCAGGAGCGGGTACGGGACGCGAGCGGAGAAGCTCGGTACGATGCGCTACGTCGCGGTCGCGACAACTGGCCTCGTGGAGAGATTCGGAGCGCGACCTGCGCCGTCGGGCCCGCGCCGGCATCTCGGCGCCGAGGTGGACCTCGGATCGATGCCGATGGTCAAGTTCGGCCGGGACGACGATCTGCAGCTCGACTTCCTCGCTCGGGCAGGCGTCGCCGCCACTCCTCCGGTGTCAGTGGTGCCGAGCTCATGAGAGTTCGCCCACGCGGTCTCTGCGGGCGTGGGCTGGGGGTTGATCCCGGTCATGCAGCTGGACCGGCTGAGGGCGGACGCCGGCGCCGAACTCGTACCGATCACTGCTAGCCCCGCCGTCGATGTGCCGCTCTACTGGCATCGCTGGACGCTGGCCTCGGAGAAGCTCTCCCGCCTCACCGGGGCAGTGCATCGCGCGGCGGTCGAGTTGCGGTGAGGCCGGCCGCGGTCTTCAGCCGCGGCCGAGGATCTTGTCGATCATCCACCTGATCTGCTCGTGCACGGCGTCCACGGTCATCCGTTCGGGCGTGACGATCGCGTGCAGACTCAGCCCGTCGATCATCGTGAACAGCGCGGTGGAGGAGGGGTCCACCTCGGCGGGGGAGATGTGACCCTCCTCGGCGAGGATGCCGAGCCAGCGGTGCAGGTAGTCGTAGGTGAGATCGTGGCCGTATTCGAGGAGCCTGTGGGTGAGTGCCCGCTTCTCGGGGCCGAGGGCGTTCAGGTGCATGGAGAACCACAGTTCGAGCTGCATGTCGCGGTGCTCGTGCGAGGGCAGGAATTGTGCGCAGCACTCATAGAGGCGGTCGGCCGGATCGAGAGAGGAATCGGCGATCGAGAAGTCTCTGATCGCCATGTCGAGGGAGCTGCGGACGACGGCTTCATGGAGATCGGCCTGGGTCGGGAAGTAATGGCGCAGCGTGGAGGGGCCGATCCCTGCTTCCCTGGCGACCGCACGCACACTGAGGTTCGCGCTGCCCGGAGCAGACTGCGCGGCCAGTCGCATCGCCGCCTGGATGATGTCATCGCGTCGGGACATGTCCCTTCCCCTCTCTGACATTCTCCAGCTTGGTCCGCCCGGTGGTGCCGGGGCTGGACCGTCGGGATACCGCTCGAATACTAGCACGCTGTGCTGGTACAGTGTACTACAATCCTGTCGAGCACCCCCCGACGGCAATCCCCGACGAGATTGGACACTCCGATGATCGAGAGCATTCAGAACTTCGCCAGTTCGTTCCCCGACTGGCTCCAGTGGGCAGGAGTCCTGCTGGTCTCCGCGATCCCCTTCGTCGAGTCCTACTTCGGCTCGGCCATCGGCGTCGCGATCGGCCTCAACCCCGTTGTCACCATCCTCATGGCCGTCATCGGCAACGTGCTCTCGATGCTCGCGCTCGTCTACGGAGCCGGCGCACTGCGGGATCAGGCCATGAAGAACAGGGCGACCGAGCTCACGCCCAAGCGTCAGCGGCTCAAGCGCATGTTCGACAAGTTCGGGGTGCCGGGAGTCTCACTGCTCGGCCAGACCGTGCTGCCTTCGCAGATCACGTCGATGGCGATGGTCAGTTTCGGCGCGAACCGCAACGCGGTGGCCGTGTGGCAGATCATCTCGATCATCCTCTGGGGTGTCCTGTTCGGAGTCCTCGCGACCCTCGGCGTCAGCTTCGCGTTGCGCTGAGGTCACTGATCGCCGAGGTGACCCCGAGTTCCGGACAGACTCTTCGCCGGCGGCGTGCCCGTGTCAGAGCCTCCACCTAGACTGGCCCCTATGACCTCAGCCACCCCGTCTTCAGCCACCACTTCCGGCGAATACGACTTGGAGGCAGCCCCTGGCGCGGGAGCGAGTTCCGGTTCCGCCCCGCAGCCCGCTCAGGTGCCCGCCGACTTCGAGGCGCAGGCGCGGAGCATCCTTGTCGAGCTGACCGCAAACCCGGACGCGAGGTTCCGCGACGGTCAGCTCGAGGCCATCCACGACCTCGTGGTCGGCAAGAAGCGGGTGCTCGTGGTGCAGCGGACCGGCTGGGGGAAGTCGGCCGTCTACTTCGTCGCCACCCGGATGCTGCGCGCGGCAGGCACCGGGCCGAGTCTCATCGTCTCGCCATTGCTCGCCCTCATGCGCGACCAGATCGCGGCTGCCGAGCGGGCCGGGGTCCGGGCGGCATCGCTGAACTCCTCGAACGTCACCGAGTGGGACGGGGTCATCGAGGACCTGAAGACCGGCAGCGTCGACGTGCTGCTCGTGTCCCCGGAGCGGCTGAACAACCCGCAGTTCCGGGACGAGATCATGCCTCAGCTGATGCGGTTCCTCGGCCTCATCGTCGTCGACGAGGCGCACTGCATCTCCGATTGGGGTCACGACTTCCGCCCCGATTACCGTCGCATCGGACACATCCTCCACAACCTGTCGACCGACACTCCAGTGCTTGCGACCACGGCCACGGCCAACTCGCGCGTCGTCGCCGATGTCGCCGAACAGCTCGGCGATCACACCACCGTCGTTCGCGGGGAGCTCGCCCGCGACTCCCTCCGCCTGGGGGTGCTGCCCGGTCTCGACGCCAGCGAGCGGATCGCGTGGCTGGCCGGTCACCTCGGTGACTTCACCGGCTCCGGGATCGTCTACTCCCTCACGGTCAGCGCTGCCGAGGACATCACAAGGATTCTGCGTGACCAGGGGCATGAGGTGCGCGCCTACACCGGTCGCACCGACGCCGAGGAGCGGGAAGAGCTCGAACAGCAGCTCAAGGACAATCGCATCAAGGCGCTCGTGGCGACCTCGGCGCTGGGGATGGGCTTCGACAAACCGGACCTCGGCTTCGTCATCCACATCGGCGCACCCTCGTCTGCCGTCGCCTACTACCAACAGGTCGGCCGCGCGGGGCGTGCGACCGACTCCGCCGACGTCATCCTCCTGCCCGGGCCCGAGGATGAGCGGATCTGGGAGTACTTCGCGACCGCCTCGATGCCGAACCAGCACGACGCGGCCGCCGTCCTGCGCGCGCTCGACGAGTCCGATGCATCGTTGTCCGTCGCTCGGTTGGAGACCCTGGTCGGGACGAAGCGCAGCCGACTGCAGCTGCTGCTCAAGACCCTTGAGGTCGAGGACGCGGTGAGCAAGGTCAAGGGCGGGTACGTCGCGACCGGCCGTGGCTGGACCTACGACCGGGAGCGCTACGAACATGTGGCGCAGGTGCGCGCGGCGGAGGCGCAGGCGATGCTCGACTACGAAGCCACTCGCGGCTGCCGGATGGAATTTCTCATCCGGCAGCTCGACGACCCTGACCCTCAGCCCTGCGGCCGGTGCGACAACTGTGCCGGCGTGTGGTGGTCGACCGAGATCTCGGCCGAGAGCAGACAAGCGACTGCCGGAACGCTGCACCGCATCGGTCTGCCCATCGAGCCGCGCAGCACCTGGCCGAGCGGATTGGCCACCATCGGCGTCCCGCTCAAGGGGAGGATCGCCGCAGGGGAACTGGCGGAGGAGGGGCGGGCGATCGCCCGGCTCAGCGACCTCGGGCAGGGGCAGGTCCTGCGCGAGTTCCTCGGCCCCTCGGCCCCCGACGCCGAGGTGCCGGCACAGATCGGTCAATGGTGCCTCGAGGTGCTGGGGCAGTGGAACTGGGGACAGCGCCCCGAGGCTGTCGTGTCGATCCCGAGCGCTCGCAGGCCCGTGACCGTGAGATCGCTGGCCGCCAACCTGGCTGCGGCGGGTCGGCTGGTCGACGCCGGTGAGCTGGTGCAGGTTCGCGACCATGGCTCACCGGAGGTCAACAGCGCCTTCCGGGTCAAGGACCTCCACGATGCCTTCGTGGTGCCGCCCGAAGTGCAAGAGACCGTGGCTGGACGTGCGGTCCTGCTCGTCGACGACGAGGTGGTCTCCCGCTGGACGATGACGATCGCCGCCCGCCTGCTCCGACAGGCAGGAGCGAGCGCTGTCTTCCCCTTCGCCCTGGCACTGCGGGCGTGAGGAGAGCCGCCTACACATTCTGCTGCAGCTGAAACCGCGCGCCTTCGGGATCGGCGATGGTGGCGATGCGGCCGAACGGCGTGTCCTCGGGGCCGTCGAGGACGCTGCCGCCGAGTTCTCTGATCGTCGCCGCAGCTCCATCGACGCTCTCGACATTGAAGTAGGTCCGCCAGTATGACGTGTCGGTCCAGTCACTGGCGTCGCAGATCCCGGCCACCGCACTCTCACCCGCTCCATGGGTGGAGTAGTTCATTCCTCCGGGAACCGGAACCAGATCCCAGGCGAAGACATTCCGATAGAAGTCGGTCGCCTTCTCGAAATCGACGGTCATGAGTTCGAACCAGACAGGCGTGCCAGGGGTCAGCGGGGTGTCGAATCCCGAGAACTGACCCGGCTGCCAGAGGCCGACGCCGGCTCCGGCGGGATCCGCGATCACCGCCATCTGCCCGTGAGGCCCGACAGCCATCGGAGGGGTGATGGCTTCGGCTCCGGACTTCACGGCTTCCGTGTAGGTGACCTCGATGTCGTCGGCGTGGAGGTAGGTCGTCCAGCTCGCCGGAATCGACGGGTTGGGGGAGCCGTCCATGTTCATGGCCTGCATGAACCCGCCAACAGGGTGCTGACCCTTCATGATCTGGTGATAGTGACCGTAATCCGGTCCTTGGTCGACGATGTCCCAGCCGAAGACCTGGGTATAGAAGTTCTTCGTCGTCTCCAGGTCATGGCAGACATAGTCGATCCACACGGGCTGACCTTGACGGGCGTTATCAGGCATGGCAACTCCTCATCGAATTCTCACTGCGTTTGCTCTAGGTGCTGGACTAGTGGGATGACACGTCGTGCCAGTTCGTGGTGAACTCGGCGAAGTCCTGCTGCAGGGCGGCCTGAAGCAGCGGGCCGAAGGTCACGCGACTGACACCGAGCTCGCGCAGCGCATTCAGGTCGAGTCCCTCCGGGATGGCCCCGGCGAGGGGATGAGCCGTGACATTGAGGGGCAGTGATACCTGGGACAGCACCGTACGCAGATCGTCGGTGGTCGGCATGGCCACGGGATAGACGCAGTCGGCGCCCGCCTCGGCGCACAGGTTCAGCCGTCGCACCACCTCGGCGGTGGGGTCGGCGAACTCATCGGCGTGCTTGAATACGTCGGTGCGGGCGTTGATGACCACATGCACTCGCTGGGCATCAGCCGCGCGACGCAGGTCGGAGATGTACTCGGCGTGCTCCTCGGCGGTGCGCAGTCTCTGCTGGCTGTGGACCGTGTCCTCGATGTTGACCCCCACGGCTCCCGCAGCCAGGAGCCCGGCGATGAGCTCGGGCGCAGGAGTGTCATAGCCGGATTCGAGGTCGGCGGAGACGGGCACGTCCACCGAGGCGGTGATGCGATCGATGCCCTCGAGTGCCTCTTCGAGGCTCATCGCCTCGCCGTCCTCGGCACCCAGCGAATTGGCGAGCGGGTGCGAACCGACAGTCAGGGCGGAGAATCCCGCCGAGACCATGGCGCGTGCCGACCAGGCATCCCAGACAGTCGGGAGGACCAGAGGGCGGCGGTTGTGATGGGCATCGAGGAGGGCGGCGGCGCGTTCGGCGAGCAGGGGGATATCAGTCATGTCCAACACTCTGGCACCGATCCCGCGTTACTTCCAGGTAACCGAATCGGTTCACCCGAACATTTCAGGGATGGGGAGGTGCGCCCCAGGTTTCACAGTCGCGGCGTGCGTGGAGGCACGTCCCGTCGCTCACCGGTCGTTTCGAAGGCGGCGGCGAGTTCGATGAGTGCGGTGTCGTCCCAGCCGCGCCCGGCGATCGTCAGGCCGACCGGGATCCCGGTGTCCGCCATGGTGCCCATCGGCACGGTCACCGACGGGATGCCCAGATGCCGCGGAACAAGGTTGCCGTTGGCGACCCACGTCCCGTTGCGCCATCCGAGGTCCGCCGAAGCCTCGTTGACGTCCATGTCCGCGGGGCCGACATCGGCCATCGCGGGGAAGATCACCGCGTCGAGGCCCAACTCGTCCATCCACTCCTCGAGGTCGATGCGCCGAGTCTCCTCCAGCCCCCTGACCCCGGATTCGAGCAGCGGGATGTCGGTCACCGAGGCGTACGGATGTTCCCTGACCAGTTCGGGATAGGTGGCGATGTCGTCGTCGAAGCCGGTGTACCGGTCCGGCAGGGCGCCTTCAGGATGCGGGAAGATCTGGGAGCCGTCCACCTCGGCGAGGCTGCTCAGGTTGGGATCCCCGTTCGCGCGGAGGAAATCGTCCCACGCCCAGGCGGACAGGTCGTTGATCTCTCTGTCGAGGTACTCCGAGGTGACGAGCCCGCGCGTCCTGATGGTCGGAGCCCCGGGGCGGTCGCCTTCGTAGTTGCTCACGACGGGGAAGTCGGTCTCGACGACCTCGGCGCCGGCGGCTTCGAGGTCGCGTCGCGCGCCTTCCCAGGCGGCGATCACCGAGGCACGGGTCTCGACCTTCTGACCGGTGGGTCCGCCGATCCCGCCCAAGGGGTTCGTTCCCGCTTCGTCGTCGGCGTTGATGTACATCTTCGGGACGCCGAGGCGCTTGCCCTTGAGGGTGGATGCGGCGTCCTCCTTGCTGCCCGGCAGGAGGTCGAGGTAGCTGGCCGGGCGGACTTCGGAGGCTGTGGGGATCTCGACCCAGGGCTGGACGCGCCAGAAGTCGCCGCGGGCCTCGGCGTCGTCGGCGACGATGATGTCGAGGACCTCGCACAGGTCAGCCATGGTGCGGGTGTGGGGGACGACGACGTCCATCGTCGACACCAACGGCCAGTTGCCGCGGACCGAGATGACACCGCGGGACGGGGTGTAGGCGATGAGCGCATTGTGGGAGGCCGGTGCGCGGCCGGAGGACCAGGTCTCCTCGCCGAGGCCGAAGGCGGCGAAGCTTGCGGTCGTCGCGGTTCCGGATCCGTTGGAGGAGCCGGAGGCGAATGCGCTGGTCAGCCAGTCCGCGTTGTAGGGACTCTCAGCTCGACCGTAGAGTCCGCGCTGCATTCCGCCGTTGGCCATCGGGGGCATGTTGGTCAGCCCGAGGCAGATGGCCCCGGCGGCGCGGAGGCGTTCGATCGTGAAGGCGTCCTTCTGCGCGACGAGGTCGGCGAAGGCGGGCGAGCCCGAGGCCACGGTCAGTCCGGCGACCATGTAGCTGTCCTTCGCCGTGTACGGGATTCCGTCGAGGGGACCGAGCGTCTCACCGCGGGCGCGCCGGTCGTCGGAGGCGGCCGCCTCGGCGAGGGCATCCGGGTTGTCGACGATGACGGAGTTGAGTGCGGTCTCGGTGCCGGGCCGGTCGTAGGCCTCGATCCGGGACTGATACGCCCTGACCAGCTCCACCGAGGTGGTGGTGCCGTCTTCAAGTGACTGGCGCAGTGCTGCGATGGACGCCTCGACCACATCGAACTTCGTCATTCTGGTTCCCTCCGTGCTGGTTCTGCCTAACAGTATGGCCCAACGGCTCCACACGCATGCGACGGAATTCGCAGGACTGAGCGGAGACGACGGTGAAGACTAAGATCAAGACATGGTGACCAGGGCAATCATTCTCAGTGGGGGACGTTCGACGCGATTCGGAGAAGTCCACAAGCCTGCCGTGCATCTGGGCGATCGCACCGTCATCTCGCGGGTCCTGTCGACAGTGCTCTCGGCGGCGCCCGAGGCCGAGGTCTGGGTGGCTGGTCCCACCGAGGGGTTGGACGAGGCCGAGAACGAATGCGTGCGCGCGATCCGAGAAGAACCGCGCTTCGGCGGCCCGCTGGCCGGAATCTCGGCCGCCGTTGCCCAGTTCGCTGCGGCTGAGTCCGCCGGTGCCGAATTCCACTCTGCCACTGAGTCCGCTCGAGGCGATGGTGTTGAGAGCGACGTGACCTTTGTCCTTGCCGGTGACATGCCCGTCGTCACTCCCGGGCACCTGCAGGCGCTTGCGCGAGCATGTCGGGACACGGGGCGTCCGGCCGCGGCCGAAGACGATCGCGGAAAGCTGCAGTTCCTCTGCGCCGCCTGGCCGACTCGACTGCTGAGATCGCGCCTGAGCGAGATCGGACCGCCGGTGAACCTGCCGGTGAAGCGCCTGTTCGAGACGGTCGAGCCCGTGGTCATCGATGCAGACCCCAGCGAACTGGCCGACTTCGACACTCCGGAGGAGTTCGAGAACCTGGTTGAGCGCACCGAAGGACTGTGAGAGGACCGAGCGCACCGAAAGTGCCTGACGTCCCGGTTCAGTCGGTCTCCACGTGCCTGCTCAGCCGCTTCGGCGCAGTCTGCCGATAGGACTCGATGAGGAGCTCCCGCACCTCATCCTCGGGAAGTGAGTCGAGCTCGATGCCGACCCACCCGGAGTGGCCGAAGTAGGCGGGGGAGAATGCGTCCTCACGTTCGAGGAGCACATCGACGTCGAGCGGGTCGGGTCTGACCAGCATGGCGTGCGGATGCTGCTCCATCCCGGACGGCTCAAGCTTCCGCACCCCGCCGAAGACGGCGAAGAGCTTGGTGGTGAAGAAGACCGGCCGACCGTGTGAGATCTTCTCCTCCGCCTCCGGCAGCGCCAATGCCAATGACCTGAACCAGTGGAGCATCGGGTCATCCGGATCGAACATGCGTTCGTGGGCCATGAGTTCAGTGTAGTCAGGCAGCTCCTGTTCTGGGAGAGCTCCAGAAGGTGCGCCTCAGCCCGACGGGAAGGGTGCGCCTCAGCCCGACGGGAAGGGTGCGCCTCAGCCCGACGGGAAGCGTGCGCCTCAGCCCGACGGGAAGCGTGCCGGGTCAACCGCAGGTCGGGACGGGGGAAAACACCCGCGCGGTGCTCGTACGGCGACCCTAGGATCGAACTATGTTCCGCACTCAGCCTCTGTTCAGCCGGTTCGAAGGCAATTCCACACTCCTCCTTTCGGTGGAGACGGAATGTCACCCTTTGGGGGACGCCGAACTCCGCACTGGCTGGAACACTGGAAGAGCTGCGATCCTCACCCCCTGATTCACCCCTCGAACCCCGAACCCCGCCCTCGCCCGGGCGCATCCCACCCCCTGACCCACCCTCGAGTCCCGCCCGTCGATGCATCCCGCACGCCCGAAACCCGGAGGAAGCCCCTTGTCCCTCATCACCCGGATGAGCCTGAAGAACCGGCTGATCGTCGGCCTGCTCACGCTTGTGATCGCCGTCTTCGGCGTCGTCGCCACCACTTCCCTCAACCAGGAGACGATTCCCTCGGTCGAGATTCCGGGCACGATGGTCCAGGTCACCATCCCCGGCGCTTCCCCTGAAGTCGTCGAGGAGACGGTGACCAAGCCGTTGGAGACGGCTCTCGACGGAGTCGGTGATCTCGAATCGGTGACCACGACCACCTCGGCGGGGATGATGACGGCCAACGTCACCTGGCCGTTCGGCGAAGACGCGGAGAAGATGACGGACACTGTCCGTTCGACGGTCGACAGTGCGAAGGCGAACCTCCCCGACACCGCCGAGGTGGAGGTGCTGTCCCATCAGATCGACGATGTCCCCGTGGTCATGTTCGCGGTCTCCGGCGGCGAGGATCAGCAGCAGCTGGGCGATCTGCTGGAGAAGAACCTGATCCCCGAGCTGCAGGCTGTCGACGGCGTCGCCGACGTTCAGCTCGCCGGACAGCGGGAGCAGCAGGTGAGGATCACGCTTCGTCCGGACGACCTCGATGCCAAGAACGTCGTCGCGTCCTCCATCCCCGAGGAGCTCAAGGCCGCCGGCGCCGTCACCCCGGCTGGCCAGAGCACCGTGGGAGACAAGTCCCTGTCCGTCGCAGTGGGAACGGAGATGGACGCGGTCGACATGATCGGGCAGACGCCGCTGCGGACCGCGGACGGCACCGTGAAGCTTGATGAGGTCGCCGACATCGACCTCGAAGCCGTCAAGGCCACGACGCTCTCCCGCGCCGACGGCAAGGACGCCGTCACAATCTCTGTGACCAAGGGGCAGGACGACAACGTCGTCGAGGTCTCCCATGGAGTCGACGACGTCCTGAAGACGGTCGGCCCCGAGCTCGGCGACGACATCAAGTTCTCGACGATCTTCGATCAGGCGCCCGAGATCGAACAGTCGATCCACGACCTCTCGGTCGAAGGCGGGCTGGGCCTGTTCTTCGCCGTCCTCGTGATCCTCGCCTTCCTCGGCTCATTCCGCTCCACGGTCGTCGCCGCCATCTCGATCCCGATGTCCCTGCTCATCGCGATGATCGGCCTGTGGGTCGGTGAGTACACGCTCAACATCCTCACCCTCGGCGCTCTGACCATCGCCGTCGGACGAGTCGTCGACGACTCCATCGTCGTCATCGAGAACATCCGCCGCCGGCAGGGCACGAACCGACTGACGATCACCGACATCGTCGCATCGGTGAAACAGGTTGCCGGTGCGATCACCGCGTCGACACTGACGACGGTGGCGGTGTTCCTGCCCATCGCCTTCGTCGAGGGCATCGCCGGTCAGCTGTTCCGGCCCTTCTCCGTGACGGTGACCCTGGCGCTCCTGGCCTCCCTCGTCGTGGCTCTGACCATCGTCCCGGTCTTCAGCTACTGGTTCCTCCGCAACTCCCCGAAGCCGCTCTCGCCCAAACGACAGGCAACCACGGATGCGAGTTACGAGAAGTGGGTCGTCCGTCAGCGGGCACGCGCGATCCGGCGGGCCGAACGCCGCCAGGCGAAGATCGAGAAGAAGAATGCCAAGCGCGCCGCCAAGGGACGGGAGCCCCTGCCCGTTGGCGGAGTCGACCCGACGATCGAACCGGCCCGAACCGGGGAGGCCTCCGGTCGCATCGACCGCCTCCAGCAGCGCAGCATGCCCGCGATCCTCACCGCTCTGCGCCATCCCGGGCGCACCGTGGCCCTGTCCGTGGTCGTGCTGCTCGTCACGATGATGCTCGGCACACTGCTCAAGACCGACCTGCTCGGCGGGCAGAGCCAGAACTCGCTCTACGTCACGCAGACCATGCCGCCCGGTGCCTCCCTGAGCACCAGCGACGAGGCGGCGAAGAGGATCGAAGGCGTGCTCGCCGACGATCCCGATGTGGACACGTTCTCGACCACGGTCAGCGGACCGGAGTCCGGTGCGGAGAACAGCTTCAACATCACCCTCGCAGAGGGCGCCGACACCGCTGCCGCCACCAACCGGATTCGCAGTCAGATCAAGGACTTCGGCGATGAGGTCGGCGATGTCACCGTCATGGATGCAGGCGGCGGCCTCGATCAGGACGTTGAGATCACGCTCTCGGGCACGGACCTCGAATCCCTGTCGAAGGCTGCCGACGCCGTCACCAGGAAGATGGCAGAGGCCGACGGAGTCAGGGCCGCCCGCAACGACCTGGCCGCCGAACAGTCGGTGATTCAGGTCGACGTCGACCGGACGAAGGCCGCCGACGAGGGATACAGCCAGGCCGAGGTCGGCCAGGCCATCGCCTCGGCCCTGCACGGCGCCCCGGCGGGGACCGTGACCCTCGAAGGTGTGGAACGCGACATCACGATCGCCGCGACCCACCCCGACGCGACCCCCGACGAGATCCGGTCACTCGAACTGCCGGTCACCGAGGCGCAGACCCGTCACGCGCAGGAGGATGCCAGCGATCGGATCAAGGAGAAGACCGAGCGCCGCGCCGACGAGGCCAAGCGCAAGGCCGAAGACGATTCCGCCGAACAGCTCGCCGCGGCTCGCGAGGCGCGCGACACCGCCGCCGACCAACTGGAGGAGGCACGCAAAGCCCTCCGCGATGTCCGCAATCCGCCTCCGGCGCCGAACCCCGGCGAGATGCGTCAGGAGCAGATCGACCAGGCCGAGGAGGGTGTCGAGGCCGCGGAGAAGGGGCTGCGCGAGGCGAACGAAGCGATCGACGACATCATCAACGGCCAGGAGGAGCAGCGGCAGAACCAGGCCGAAGAGGAGCGTCTGGCCGACGAGCAGGAAGCGATTCCCGATCTCAAGGGCGACTCCGTCACCGTCGATGAGATCGCCGAGGTGAGCGAGGCGAAGACTCCGGCGACGATCACCCGCGAGGACGGCAGCCGCCAGGTCACCGTGTTCGCCACCCCGGCCGAAGGACAGCTCAGCGTCGTGTCCACAGAGGCGCAGGAGCTGACAGCGAACATGGACCTGCCCGACGGGGTGAGCTTCGCCGTCGGCGGAGCCAGCGCCGAGCAGCAGGAGTCGTTCGCTCAGCTGGGCATGGCCATGCTGGTCGCGATCGTGCTCGTGCTCCTCGTCATGATCGCCACGTTCCGCAGCTTCGTCCAGCCGCTGATCCTGCTCGTGTCGATCCCGTTCGCCGCAACGGGCGCGGTCCTGCTGCTGGTGCTGACGAACACGCCGCTGGGCATTCCCGCGCTCATCGGCCTGCTCATGCTCATCGGCATCGTCGTGACGAACGCCATCGTGCTCATCGACCTCATCAACAAACTGCGGGAGCAGGATCTGGGGCTGACCGACTCGATCGTCCACGGCACGCGACTGCGGCTGCGACCGATCCTGATGACGGCTGCGGCCACCGTGTTCGCCCTGCTGCCGATGGCCTTCGGGCTGACCGGGGGAGGCGTCTTCATCTCCCAGCCCCTGGCCATCGTGGTCATCGGCGGGCTGACGTCCTCGACGCTGCTCACCCTGATCCTCGTGCCGGCGCTCTACCTCCTCGTCGAGCGGCGCAGGGAACGCCGTGCCGCGCGCAGGGCGGTGGGTTAGAGTCAGGCCATGTTCACCGGACTCAGCGCGTTTCCCCTGACCCCGCTCGACGACGACATGCTCGATGAGCGCTCATTCACGGGCCTCATCGAGCGCCTCGTCGCCGCCCGCGTCGACTCGATCACCGCTCTCGGCTCCACCGGCTCCTACGCCTATCTGACCCAGGCCGAACGGGCCAGGGTCGCCCGCCTGGCCGTCGAGCACGCCGCAGGCATCCCGGTGATCGTCGGGGTCGGAGCGCTGCGGACCTCGCAGGTGCTGGCCAACATCAGCTACGCCGAAGAGGCGGGCGCGGCCGGTGTGCTCCTGGCGCCGATGACCTACCAGCCGCTGACCGCTGACGACGTCTTCGAGCTCTTCCGCACCGTCACCGAATACACCGAGCTGCCGGTGATCGTCTACGACAACCCCGGCACCACACACTTCAGCTTCACCACCGATCTCTACGCACGGATCGCGCAGCTGCCCGGGATCGTGTCGATCAAGATCCCCGGAGTCCCTGCCGATCGGGCGCAGGCGGAAGCGCATGTCGAATCGATCCGGACCGCCATCCCCGACCACGTCACGATCGGAATCTCCGGCGATGCCTCTGCCGCGACCGGACTGGCCGCGGGTTGCGAGACCTGGTACTCGGTGATCGGCGGGACGCTGCCCGATCTTGCCCAAGGGATCACGCGTGCCGTCACCGGGCCCGACGTCGAGGCGGCGCTCGCCGAATCCGAGCGGCTGGCACCACTGTGGTCGCTGTTCCAGGAGTTCGGCGGAAGTCTGCGTGTGGTCGCCGCGATCGCCGAGGAGCTGGACCTGGTGCCGCCGCGGTGCCTGCCGCTGCCGATCCAGGGACTCGGCCGGCAGCAGCGGGGCAGAGTCGCCGAGGTGATGCGCGAGCTCGACCTCCGCGACTGACTGCGAAAAAACTTCTGCCATACACGGAATAATCTCCCTCTCCCCAAAGTTGAGTCAGGTGTACGCAAGTTTCATGAGGCCAGGTTTGACGGTCTCGGACACGAAGAGAATACTGAGTCGAGCAGGCTCAACGATTTGAAGGAGACAACGATATGGCACGTGCTGTTGGAATCGACCTCGGAACCACGAACTCCGTCGTCGCAGTCCTCGAGGGCGGCGACCCCAAGGTCATCGCGAACGCCGAAGGCGGTCGCACCACCCCGTCCGTGGTCGCAGTCAACAAGAACGGCGACTCCCTGGTCGGCGAGATCGCCAAGCGCCAGGCCGTCACCAACGTCAAGAACACCGTCGCTTCCGTCAAGCGCCACATGGGCACCGACTGGACCACCGAGATCGGCGGCAAGACGCTGAGCGCCCCCGAGGTTTCGGCCCGCATCCTCCAGAAGCTCAAGCACGACGCTGAGGAATACCTCCAGGAGAAGGTCACCGACGCGGTGATCACGGTTCCCGCCTACTTCAACGACGCGGAGCGCCAGGCCACCAAGGATGCCGGTGAGATCGCCGGCATGAACGTCCTGCGCATCATCAACGAGCCGACCGCGGCAGCTCTGGCCTACGGCCTCGAGCGCGGCAAGGAAGACGAGCTCATCCTGGTCTTCGACCTCGGCGGCGGCACCTTCGACGTCTCGCTGCTCGAAGTGGGCAAGGACGACGACGATTTCTCCACCATCCAGGTGCGTGCCACCTCCGGTGACAACCGCCTCGGCGGCGATGACTGGGATCAGCGGATCGTCGACTGGCTGGTCGAGCAGGTCAAGAACAACTACGGCGTCGACCTGACCAAGGATTCGACCGCCCTCCAGCGCCTGAAGGAAGCGGCTGAGCAGGCCAAGAAGGAACTGTCCTCGGCGACCAGCACCAACATCTCGCTGCAGTACCTGTCGATGAGCGAGAACGGACCGATCCACCTCGACGAGACCCTGACCCGGGCGAAGTTCGAGGACCTGACGAAGGACCTGCTCGAGCGGACCAAGGCTCCGTTCCACGCTGTGATGAAGGACGCCGGCGTGTCCGTCAAGGACATCGACCACGTCATCCTCGTCGGCGGTTCGACCCGTATGCCCGCCGTGAGCGAGGTCGTCACGGAGCTCACCGGCGGCCAGGAACCCAACAAGGGCGTCAACCCCGATGAAGTCGTGGCGATCGGCGCTGCCGTGCAGGCGGGTGTGCTCATGGGTGAACGCAAGGACGTTCTCCTCATCGACGTCACTCCGCTGTCCCTGGGTCTGGAGACCAAGGGCGGCGTGATGACGAAGCTGATCGAGCGCAACACCCCGATCCCGACCAAGCGTTCGGAGACCTTCACCACCGCTGAGGACAACCAGCCCTCCGTGTCGATCCAGGTCTTCCAGGGTGAGCGCGAGTTCACTCGGGACAACAAGAACCTGGGCACCTTCGAGCTGACCGGAATCGCTCCGGCTCCGCGTGGCGTGCCGCAGATCGAGGTCGCCTTCGACATCGACGCCAACGGCATCGTCCACGTGTCGGCCACCGACAAGGGCACCGGCAAGGAGCAGTCGATGACCATCACCGGCGGTTCCGCGCTGCCGAAGGAGGACATCGAGCGCATGGTCCGTGAGGCCGAGGAGCACGCGGAAGAGGACAAGAAGCGCCGTGAGGCCGCCGAAGTCCGCAACAACGCGGAGAACCTCGCCTACCAGACCGAGAAGCTGATCACCGACAACGAGGACAAGCTGCCTGAGGACGTCAAGACCGAGATCACCTCGGACGTCGACGCGCTCAAGGAAGCTCTCAAGGGCGAAGACGACGATGCTGTGAAGTCGGCCTACGACAAGCTCGTGGCCAACCAGCAGAAGATCGGCGAAGCCATCTACAGCCAGCAGGCTCCGGAAGGCGCCGCTGACGCAGCAGCAGGTGCGGATGCGGACGCCGGTACGGGAGCCGATGACGACGTCGTCGACGCCGAGGTAGTTGATGAGGATGAGGAGAAGAAGTAATGACCACCGAGGGCAACGATCCGTCGTCCGAGGAGCCAGGCTTCACCTTCAACGACAAGCGCCGGATCGATCCGGAGACCGGTGAGCTCCGGCCCGAGGCCGAGCAGACTCCCGACGCCGAGGAGGCGGTGGCGGATGCCAGCGACCTCGGCGTCGAGATCCCTGCCGACGCGTCGAGCCTCGACGACACCGAGCCGGCGGCGGGCGAACCCGCTCCCGGGTCCGAACCTGAACCGGGTTCCGAGGCCGCCGGGTATCTGGCCGATCTCAAGCGGATCAACGCCGAGTACGCCGCATACCGGATGCGAGCCGATCGTGAACGCGAACGGGCCGCAGCCGGTGGCACGATCAAGGTCGTCGAGGCCCTGATCCCGGTTCTCGACGAGGTGCGGCTGGCGCAGGAGCACGGCGACGTCAGCGGACCCTATGAGGCCCACGTGACCAAGCTGCTCGAGTCCCTGAAGAAGATCGGCGTCGAGCAGTACGGTGAGGTCGGCGACGAGTTCGATCCGGCTCTGCATGAGGCGCTCATGCAGCAGCCCTCGGACGATGTCGAATCACCGACCGTCTTCATGGTGATGCAGCCGGGCTACCGTCTGGGTGAGCGCATCATCCGTGCGGCCCGCGTCGGCGTGCAGCAGCCGGAGGACTGAACCGATGACCTCGCCGAGGCGGGACTGCGCTCACTCTGTGAGTGCAGTGCCGCCTCGGCGGCGGTCCGGATTCCGAAGATCTCGTCACGGGTCTTCCGATACCGGGGGTGGACCTTCCGATGTCGGAGACGATCCGGCGATCTCATCTTGGGAGTGCGGATTGTGAGGAGACAATTGAATACAGTGAACGAACAGCATGACCAGGTCGCAGGCAGCGGCACATCGAGCAGAACGTGGAAGAAAGGAGGTGCCAGGTGAATACCGGACCTCAGAATGATTGGTTCGAGAAGGACTTCTACAAAACCCTCGGCGTCTCCAAGGATGCTTCCGAGGCCGAGATCAAGAAGGCCTACCGCAAACTTGCGCGCAGATACCACCCGGACGCCAATCCGGGCGATGCCTCGGCGGAGGCCAAGTTCAAAGAGATCGGGCAGGCCCACCAGGTGCTCTCCGACAAGGAGTCGCGGGAGCAGTACGACCAGGTGCGCGCGATGGGCAAGGGCCCACGGTTCACCGCCGGCAGCGGCGGACCGGGCGGCGCAGGTGGGTTCGAGGACGTGTTCTCGGACCTCTTCGGCGGCGGTCGCGCGCGGACCCGCACGCGGACGAGCACCGACGTCCCGCCTGATCTGGCTGACCTGCTCGGAGGCTTCGGCGGCAGTCCCTATGGCGGGGGCTACGGGGGCGGTTATGACAGCTACTCGCCTCCGGTCAAGGGCGGCGACATCAAGTCGAGCACCACACTGTCGTTCGGTGAGGCGGTGCACGGGGCGTCTGTGAAGCTGAACATGCCGGGCGGGAAGCCGCTGACCGTGCGCACTCCGATCGGGGTCAAGGACGGGCAGAAGATTCGCCTGGCCGGCAAGGGCAAGTCCAGCCCGAACGGCGGTGAGAACGGCGACGTCATCCTCACCGTGCACGTCAAACCGCATCCGGTATTCACTCGTGACGGTGACAACCTGCGGATCGACCTGCCGGTCAGCTTCGACGAGGCGGCCCTGGGCGCCGAGGTGAAGGTGCCGACCCTGGGCGGAATGCCGGTCACGGTGAAGATCCCTGCCGGAACACCCTCTGGCCGGACGCTGCGCGTGCGCGGTAAGGGTGTGAAGACGAAGAAGGGCACCGGGGATCTCCTGGTGACCGTGCAGATCGTGGTTCCGCAGAACCTGTCGAAGGACGCCGAGGCGGCCGTCGAGTCGTTCAAAGAGGCGACGAAGAACGAGGACCCCCGTGCGGGACTGCTCGAGAAGGCGAAAGCCAGCTGAGGCGGTGAAGCACAGTGCAGATCTCTTCGAATGCCGCGGTGTATGTCATCTCGGTGGCGGCGGAGTTGGCGGGGATGCATCCGCAGACCCTGCGCCAATACGACCGATTGGGTCTCGTCACCCCTGAGCGGACCCCCGGCAGGGGCAGGCGATACTCCGGCAAGGACATCGCGAAGCTGCGGATGATCCAGCAGCTCTCCCAGGACGAAGGCGTCAATCTGGTCGGCATCAAGAAGATCATGGAACTGCAGAACCAGGTCGATGCCCTCAAGAGCCGCAACCAGGAGCTTGAGGCAGAGCTGCGAGCCCGGATGTCGGCGCAGGAGCGGGAAGCCCGCGTCTTCGCAGCTGGGGCCGGAGGGGACATCGTGTCGATCTCACGCGGTCGGCGCCCGCGGATGAAGCCGGACGCCGGTGCCCTGGTGCTGTACAACCAGTACTACCGGTAAACCCGTCGCGCCGGGGTCCGTCCGCTCCGGTTCACTGAGAATGGGCTATGAACTCCGCGGAGTTCATGGCCCATTCTCGTGGTCGAGCCGAGGGGCAGAGTGCTGCTGCTGATCCCATACTCAGCCGACGTGATTCAGGCTGCTCAGAACTCCGCAGGAGACTGAGCGACCTTCTTGCGACGTACGGTCATCGTCACAGCGGCCCCACCGACGAGGAGGAGCGCGACGCCAGCGGCCAGTCCTGTGAGTTCGGCACCGGTGCGGGGCAGCTCGCTGCCGCCGGCACCGTTGTCATCTCCGCCGGCACCGTTGTCATCTCCGCCGGCACCGTTGTCGTCTTCGCCGGCTCCGTCGTCATTGCCGTCGGATCCGCCGGCGTTGGCGTCATCGCTGACCGAGAATTCGCCGGTCATCTCGTCGTCGCCGCAGCTGACGGTGACTTCGTAGTCGCCGACGTAGGCGGAAGGGTCGGAAGCGCTCGTGCCGTAGACGTTGACCGAGGCCGTGCCCTCATCGTCTGCCTGCACTGTGTTCTCGTAGGCGGTGACGTTCGTCGCTCCCTTCGGGTTGACCACGAAGTTCACGTCGGAGCCTGGTTCGCAGTTCTCAACCGCGAGGGTGACGCCCTTGTCCGCCTTGACGAAGTCGGCGGGGGAGATGGTCTCGGGGGAGACGGCGAGCGAGGCCTCAGCTGCAGGCGGTTCCTCGGTCGGTTCTTCCGACTTGTCCTCAGTGAGGGTGAAGTAGACGGGGTCCGTGGCGGTCTGATCGGCACCGCTGCGAGCGACAAAACTGTACTTTCCAGCTGTGATCTCACCATCAACCGTGAGCGTGCCGGAGATCTCTCCTGCCTCGTCGGCCGTGAATGTCTTTTCGAAGAAGAGGACGTCCGAATCTGCTTCGCCGGCGTGGACGGTGACTTCCTCTCCTGGCGTGAAGTTCTCGCCGGAGAAGTCGAGGCCGTTGGCCTTGAACTCGCTCACGGTCAGGGTAGAAGCCTCTGCAGCGATCGCTGGGTCTTCGGTCGGAGGCTCTTCGACTGGAGGTTCTTCGGCCGGAGGCTCTTCGCCACCCGCGGTGACTTCGTAGTCGGTTTCAGCCACCACGGTTCCTTCCGCATCCAGAATCTCACCGTGGTAGGTGCCGAGGAAGACATCATTGTCAGATCCGTAGATTGTGACGGCGAAGCCACCGGTTTCGTCGACCTCGACCGTCTCTTCATACGATTCGACCGCCTGCCCGGAGCTCGGGGTGTCGACGATGGTGTAAGTCGAGCCGGGTTCCAGACCCGTGCCGGTGTATGTGACGCCCTTGTCCGGATCACCGTAGTCGGCCAGCGAAATGGTTGTCGGGGAAATGCTGAACTCTGCCGCGGCCTCCTCGACCTGTCCGTCCTGGGGAGTCGGCGACGTCGCTGACTCCGGCACGGAGGCTTCCTGAGAGTGGCGTTTCGCGCTGGGGGCAGCGAATACAGGGGCAGCGGCAATTCCGGTGATCGCAAGGGCGACGGCCGGGGCGAGGGCGAGTTTCTTCATACGGTTCCTATTCAGGTTTGAGCATGTGGTGAAGCCTTCCGCCCTCCACGCTAATTTAAAGGACGACGACCGTAATATTTGTGTACATTGTGGTCACCTGATCCAGAGAAGGATCTTCCCAAACGGGTGTAGTGGCCGAAGCTCGGGCAGGGGACAACTGCACGCAACTGTGGCCCCGACATTCGTCGGGGCCACAGTGGTTCAGGGAATCGTCCTTCTCTGGGTTCAGCGGGCGATCAGATCTTCGTCGAGGACTGTCCGCCCTTCTTGCGGCCGGTCAGTGCGACGGCAGCTCCGCCGATGAGGAGCAGCATCGCGCCCGCGCTGAGTGCGCCGAGATCGGCACCGGTGCGGGGAAGATCTCCACTGTTTCCGGAGTCGTCGCCGCCCGCTGCACCGGCGACCACTGTGAACGCGCCGTCCATGGCGTCGTCCCCGCAGGTGGCCTTGACGGTGTACGCGCCGACATAGGCGGAGGCGTTGTCGCTGGTGCCGAACACCGAGACGCTCGCTCCGCCTTCGTCATCGGCAGTCCGTGTGCTTTCGTAGGCGGTGACATTGATGCCCTTCGGGGTCACCTCGAAATGCACGGTCGAACCGGGTTCGCAGTCGTCGACCGACAGGGTGACGCCCTTGTCCGAATCGGCGAAGTCGGCGGCCTCGATCTTCTTCGGGGTCACGGACAGGGTCGCATCGGCGGGAGCTTCAGCCGGAGCGTCGTCCTTCTTGTCGTCGCCCTTGTCGTCATCTTTGCCGTCGACTTTTCCGTCATCGTTCTTGTCGTCGTCCTTCGGATCGATGACGGTGATCGTGCCCTTGAGCTCCTGCTCCTGCTTGTCCTCTCCTTCGCCCCGGACCACGGTCACGGTGAAGTCGAGCGGTCCCGGGGTGAGCTGGGCAGCGTCTCCCCTCCAGTAGATGCGCTTGGAGAAGGAGTTGCCGTCGACGGATTCTGGGTCATCGCCCGTCAGCGAATCCTGAACCCTGTCGCCGGCCCGGAGCCCATCGACGGTGATCTGGAATCCTTTGTCTTGATTCGCCAGATCCGCAGTGGTGATCTCCTCCGGGATCACTGTCAGGGAGGCGTCGAGTGCCATGGCTTGGATCGTGATCGAGTCCGAAAGGGTTTCGCTCGGGACGCCGTCTCTGCTGACGGTGACCGTGATCCTCTGCGGTCCGGCTTCGAGGCTGTCGGGGTCATCCTGATACCGGACGGTCTCCGTGTGCTTTCCGTCAGCAGACACGGTGACGGCTGTGCCGGAGGTGGAGTCCTTGACGACATCGCCCTTCTTCAGGCCGGTGACGGACACCGTGACGCCCTCCTCAGCGAACTCCTCGGCGGTGATCGTTGATTCTGCGACGTCGAGATCGGCCTTGATCGGCTCCGGCTTCTCCTCGTCAGCGCCCTCTTCGGATTTGCCTGTGTCGTCCTTGCTCTGGTCGGCGTCATCGCCGGCAGCTGCAGGCTCATTGGGCGTCGGCGCAGGCTTCGTGACTTTGGGAGCCGCAGCCTTCTTCGGCTGCTCGGCCGCCTTCTTGGTCGGCTGCTCAGGAGCCTTCTTCTCAGGCTGCTCGGCCGTTTTCTTCTCCGGCGACTCTGCAGCCGGTTCTTGCTTGGGTTCCGCCGGTGGCTTCTGGGTCGGAGCCTCAGCCTCTTCGGTCGGGGTCGTATCCGCAGTGGGCTCTTCGGATGCTGAGCGGGCTGCAGAGGAGGCGGTGTCGGTCGCAGCAGAGGGTTCCGCAGCGGCGACGGGCGACGCGACCAGACCGGAGAGTGCGAGGGCGATTGCGGGGGCGAGAAGCAGCTTCTTCATCGGGGTGCCTTCCATCTTCGCGGGAGCCCGTGGCGCTGTCTGTCATGCGCATTGCCATGGGCTCGGATGCAGGCAATCCTAGGGTGGGCAACACACCGGTAGTCATTAAGAACGTTTAGTTCACGGAGAAGGCGGTAACGCTTTGGTAAACCGGTTGCCGCCATCGAGACGTTGCTGTGACTTGGCGTTGGTCCGGACTGTCCCAGCCGTCGCCCTGCCCCAGCCGTGGCTTCTGTCCGGACCCCGCAGGAGGCGAACTGCTCAGACTGCCCAGGCAGCGGCGCGGATCTGCTTGCGTTGCTCAGTGGTCGGCACGCGGACCGACAGTGCCAAGGGCTGGACCTCCATCGCCAGGTAGGAGGAGCGGCCCACCGGATCCCCGTCGAGCTGCACGTCGACTTCTTCATGGGATTCGATGACGACCTTCTGGCATTTGCGGCTCTCCGTGTGCAGCCCTCTCGCCGCTCTGCCGCCGATCACCGATGCGACGACTCCCACCCATTGGCCGAGGTTCTTGGGGCTGACGATGAGAACATCGAGCTGACCATCGTCGATGACTGCTTCCGGGAGAAGCTGGATGCCGCCCTGCAGCTTCCCGCAGTTGCCGCCGAGGACGGAGCGCACGCGGGCGGAGACCCGGTAGTCGTCGTCGAAGGTGATCTTCACCTGGCTGGGCTTGCCGACGAGCTTCCGGGATCCCGCTTCGATGTAGGCCAGCCAGCCCAGCTTGGCCTTGAGCTCGTTGCTGGTGTCGGCCATCACTGCGGCATCGAAGCCGAGGCCGGTCATCACGGTGAAGACCTGCGCCTCGCCATCCTCGGCGATCCAGGCCCGGCCGACGTCGATGGCCCGGTTCCTGCCCCACAGAGCGATGCGCAGCGCCCACTCCGTCTTGTCGAGCACGAGATCGACGTTGCGGGCCAGCAGGTTTCCGGTGCCCAGCGGGACGATTCCCATCGGCGTCGAGGTCCCGGCCAACGCTCCGGCCACCGCACGCACCGTCCCGTCGCCGCCGGCGGCGATGACGACATCGACGCCTTCGTCGAGGGCAGCGGTTGCCGCCTTCCCACCCGGATCCGCGAGAGTGGTCTCCAGCACCAGCGGAGGGGCCCAGCCTTCGTACCGACAGATCGCCTCGGCGGTGGAGGCCAGCCTCCTGGCATCGGTCTTCGTGGGGTTGATGATCAGCGCGGCCCGATAGCGATGAGCCGGGTTCACCTCGGGGTCGGGGGTGTCCGCCGCCAAGACGATCTCGCGGTGGTGACGCAGCGTGCGGCGGGCACCCACCCGGGCACCGATGAAGAAGGCGACCAGGAGCGCCAGAGCGAGACCGACGATGACGATCAGCCAGCCCACGGTGTCCAACTCGAAGTTCATGATCCCAACTTACTCTGCCGCGCTGGTGCCGATGGTGGACCACCTGGGCTCACGGTGAGGCCGGGAATATCACAATCGGTGCCCGGACCGTTAAGCTGAGAGAGTGATCGATCTAGTGCTACTCAGAGAAAACCCGGACCTGTTCAAGGCATCGCAGGAGGCCCGCGGTCTGCCCGTCGGCCTCGTCGACGAGATCCTCGCCGCTGACTCCGCACGCCGTGCTGCCATCACCGCGTTCGAAGACGCCCGTGCCGAGCAGAAGTCCTTCTCCTCTCAGATCGCCACGGCCGCGAAAGAGGACAAGCCCGCGCTGATCGCTCAGGGCAAGGAGAAGTCCGCCCGGGTCAAGGCTCTGCAGGCCGAGTCCGACGAGGCGACGTTCGCATTCGAAGCGCTGGCGGCGAAGCTGCCCAACCTCATCATCGACGGGATTCCCGCCGGAGGCGAGGAGAACTTCGCCACGCTCAAGACCGTCGGCGAACCCCGCGACTTCAGCATCGACGGGTTCGAACCGCTCGACCATCTGGAGATCGGTGAGAAGCTGCGGGCCATCGACACCCAGCGCGGGACCAAGGTCTCCGGCGCACGCTTCCACTACCTGACCGGTTTCGGCGCCAAGCTGGAGATGGCTTTGCTCAACCTGGCCCGCGACGTCGCGGAGGACGCCGGGTTCTGCCCCACGATCACGCCCACTCTCGTCAAGCCCGAGGTCATGCGCGGCACCGGCTTCCTCGGCGAACACGCCGATGAGGTCTATCGTCTCGAAGCCGACGATCTGTTCCTCGTGGGAACCTCGGAGGTTCCGTTGGCCGGATACCACATGGACGAGATCATCGACCTCGAGGACGGACCGCTGCGCTATGCCGGCATCTCCTCGTGCTACCGCCGCGAGGCCGGCTCGTACGGCAAGGACACCCGCGGAATCATCCGCGTCCACCAGTTCCAGAAGGTGGAGATGTTCTCCTACGTCCAGGTCGAGCAGGCCGAAGCCGAACACGACCGGATGCTCGCACTGCAGGAGAAGATGCTGCAGCTGTGCGAACTGCCCTACCGGGTCATCGACACCGCAGCCGGGGACCTCGGGGACTCGGCCGCCCGCAAGTACGACTGTGAGGCCTGGGTGCCGACGCAGGGCACCTACCGGGAACTGACGTCGACGTCGAACTGCACCACTTTCCAGGCCCGGCGGCTGCAGATCCGGGAACGTCACAGCGGGGCCACCCGCCCCGTGGCCACCCTCAACGGAACGATGGCGAACACGCGCTGGCTGGTGCCGATTCTCGAGAACCACCAGCAGGCCGACGGCTCCGTCACGGTCCCCGCGGCACTGCGCCCCTACCTCGGTGGCATGGTGGCTCAGGGACCGGAAGGTCCGCGCTTCGAGCGCTGAGTCGTTCGCCCACCGCCACTGCCTGTTGCAAGGAGGAATATTGCCCCCGCATCTCATCGCTCTCGACGTCGATGGAACCATCGTCAACTACGATGGCACGCTGACAGCAGCGACTCATCGAGTCTTGACCGAGCTGGGCGCGGCCGGGCATCACCTTGTCGTCTCCACCGGCCGGGCCCTGCCCGGTGCCCTCGAAGTGGTCCACGCCCTCGGCCTGACCACCGGTTTCGTCGTGTGCTCCAACGGCTCCGTCGTCGTCCGTCTGGACCCGGAACTGGAGAACGGCTGGGAGATGCACCATGTCGTGTCCTTCGATCCCAAGGACGCCCTGCTGCGGATGCACGCAGCCCTGCCCGCGGCGCTGTTCCTCGTCGAGGACCCCGACCTGCACCGCTGGGCCTCGGGTGAGTTCCCTCCCGGTGAGCTTGCCGCCTCGGACACCCTCGACATCGTCAGCTTCGAAGAGCTTCTGGTGAAGCGCGCGACCCGCATCGTGATGCGCGAGGTCAACGGCAGTGCCGAGGAATTCGCGCAGGCCGTCGACCGGCTCGGGCTCCATGAGGTCAGCTACTCCATCGGGTGGAGCAACTGGCTCGACATCGCTCCCGACGGTGTGTCCAAGGCCAGTGCGCTCCAGCTCGTCGAGGCCGAACTCGGCATCGACCACGAACTCAGCGTCGCGGCTGGTGACGGGCTCAATGACAAAGAGATGCTCGACTGGGCCGAATACGCGATCGTGATGGGCCAGGCGAAGGAAGAGCTCAAGGAACTCGCCACCGTGGTGGCGAAGACGGTCGACGAAGACGGACTCGCTCTCGAGCTGGTCGACCGATTCGACCTGGGCAGGAGCCTGCTCGACGCTACCGGGGAGACCAACACCCGCGGTCTGTAGACGGACGGCGTCAGTGTGATGAGTCGGCGTTGCCCGACTCGGTGCCGATTTCGAGAGAGTCGAGCACCGCGCCGAGGTAGCGGGCGACGCCCTCCGCCTCAACCGCCTCGGCGACGGCATCCGCTGACTCCTTCACTGCGTCAAGAGCGTTGCCCACCGCGACTCCGTGTCCGGCCCAGGTGAGCATCTCGATGTCGTTGGGCATGTCTCCGAATGCCAACACCCGACGCCGATCCACGCCCAGGTGCTCGCACAGGCGTTCCAATGTCTTCGCCTTGGTGATCCCCGCCGCTGCCAGCTCGACGAGCCCGTTGACGGGATCGGAGAACGTGGCGTGACAGGAATGGGTGAGCACCGGACCGAGCAGATCGTGGAGGGCCTGCGAGTCATCGGTCCCGATGCTGACCAGGATTTTGACGACGTCGCGTTCGCGCAGCTGGGACAGGTCCTCGACGATGTCGGCATCCTGGGGCAGCCGGGTGGGGAAGCCGGGGTCGATGAGCAGTCCCGACAGGGTCTCGAAGGCGAAGCGGGCCTCGGGCTGTGAGGAGGAGATCGCTGAGACGATCTCCTCGATGTCGGAATGGGCGATCGTGTGGGCCTTGACCGCGCTGGAGGTGGCGATGTCGTAGATGACCGCTCCATTGAGGCACACGACCAGCCCGAGGTCCGGGATCTGCTCGGCGATGGGAGCCAGCCAACGGATCGGCCGCCCGGTGACGAGCACGAATGGGATGTCCGAGGTCCGGCAGCGGTGGATCGCGTCGATCGTGGTGTGAGAGATCGGCTGCCAGTCGAGCAGGAGGGTTCCGTCGATGTCGCTGGCGACGAGCCCCAGATCGAAGCCCGGAGGCACGGAGATGACAGGCCCTGCTGCTGCGGCTCGACCCGTTCCTGCGCCGGTGACGTCTGCTCGAGGACGGCCGGCGGTCATTGGACGTCCTCTGCGGGCAGGCTGCTCCGAGCGCGAGCGAGCAGTTCGGCGGCATCGGCAATGAATCGCTCACACGCCTGCGCGCTCGAGGCCGCCGGTCGTCCAGCGCGCAGCTCGGTTCTGGCCATCGACGCGGCGAGAACCGCCTCGGCGACCTTGGCCGAAGCCCGGGCCATCAGCTCCGGGGCGTCTCCGACCCGCTGCCGAACGTGTGCCGGTACGACTTGCCCCGCGACCGGACAGTGGGTGTGCATCCAGCGGGTGATGTCATCGACGACGGGCACGAGCTCGTTGAGCCGGTGTGTGCCGGCCGCGATGAGCTCGCTCGTCGGGGCGCCCGGGGGTTCCGTGGCGTCGTCAGCGGTGCTCGCCGAGGTGACTGCGGCGTTGGCGTCCTCGGCCTCGGAGATGGCGACCGCCGTCGTGTAATAGCGATCGACCGCACGCAGGAAGCGATCGTGGTGCTGACGCCACAGACCGGTGCCGAACTGCCGATCAGGGCTGTGGTCGGCCCGACCGAGTTTCTTCAGTCCGGAGAAGAGCTTCATCGGCTGGAGTCACAGGTAGTTGCCGTGGCCGCGGTCTTCGCGGTCGGACTCGGGCTGAGGGTGCCGGGCGGCGCCGGGCGGGACGACTCCGGGAGGAAGCTGACCCATTGACTGCCTCGCCATCGCCTGCTGAGCCATGATGGCCGTCTGGATCCCATGGAACAGCCCTTCCAGCCAACCGACGAGCTGTGCCTGGGCGACGCGCAGTTCTGAGGAGGTGGGCGGACCGTCCTCGCTGTCGAAGGGAAGGTCGAGCCGTTCGAGTTCATCGATGAGGTCTTTCGACAGACCGTCCTCGAGCTCCTCGATCGACCGGCGGTGGATCTGGGCGAGACGTTCGCGGCCCTTCTCGTCGAGGTCGGTGGTCCTGACCTCCTCCAGCAGCTGCTTGACCATCGTGCCGATGCGCATGACTTTCGCGGGGGAGGAGATGTCGAGCTCCCGCGACTCCTCGCCGGGGTCATCCTGCCGCGCGTGCGTTGCCTCGTCGCCGATGGAGTGAGCTGCGTGGGGATCGGTTGTCATGATCGAGTGTCTTCTTCCTGTCCGGCTTCGGTCGTCTGGGATTCCTCGTCGACGATGAGCAGCACCTTTCCGATGCTCGCTCCCTCTTCCAGCGCCGCCTGTCCGCGACCGGCCTCGGCCAGCGGCAGGGTCTCGTGGATGATCGGCCGGATGTCGCCTGCAGTCACGGCCGGCCAGAGCTGCTCAACCACCTCGGCGACGATCTGGGCTTTCTGTTCCTTGGGACGGGCGCGCAGGGTCGTGGCAGTGACGGTCTTCCTGGGCTGCAACAGGTCGCCGAGGTTGATCTCCGCCTTCGTCCCTCCCTGGAGCCCGATGATCACCAGGCGTCCGTCGGTGGCCAGGGCCTTGATGTTGCGCTCGAGGTACTTGGCCCCGATGATGTCGAGGATGACGTCGGCACCGGTCGTGCCGTCCCCATGCGTGCAGATCTCATGGATCCGGGAGACGAAGTCCTCTTCTCGATAGTTGATGACGGCGTCGGCCCCGAGGTCGCGGCAGAACTGCGCCTTTCGCTCGGAGCCGACGGTGACGACGACGTGGACGCCGAGATGCCTGGCCACCTGGATCGCGGCCGTCCCGATCCCCGAGGCGCCGCCGTGGACGAGGAGCCACTCGCCTGCCTGGATTCCGGCGCGCCCGACGATGTTCGAGTGCACAGTGGCGAGCACCTCGGGCAGGGCGGCGGCTTCGGTCAGGCTCAGACTTTCGGGAACGGGAAGGAGCTGGCCTGCGGGAACGGGAACCGCCTCGGCGTATCCGCCGCCGGTGAGCAGAGCAGCGACGCGGTCGCCAACCTTCCATCCTGTGACCTCCGGTCCCACCTCGGCGATGGTGCCCGAGACTTCGAGACCGGGGATCGTCGTGGCTCCGGGTGGGGGATTGTAGAACCCCTGCCGCTGCAGCAGATCGGCGCGATTGATGCCGGCCGCATGAACTGCGACCAGCACTTCGTCGGGAGCTATGCCTGGCTGAGGCTCCTCGGTGACCTCGAGAACCTCGGGGCCGCCGGGTGCCGAAATCGTGATTGCTCGCATGTGTCCACTCTAATCGGAGGCACTGACTTCGCGAACCGGGGCAGATCCCGGATCAGGCGAAGAGCCGGAACAGGGGCGAGTTCTTGTGCACGCGTTCGATCTCGATCGGGGAGGCGTCCATGCGCTCGAGCAGGTTCGGCAGGTCCTCGGCGGAGCCGAGCTGGATTCCGACGAACGCGGGTCCGGTCTCCCGGTCGGAGCGTTTGACGTACTCGAACAGCGCGATGTCGTCCTCGGGTCCGAGGATCTCGTTGAGGAACCGGCGCAGGGCACCCGGCTCCTGCGGGAAGTCGACGATGAAGTAGTGCTTGAGGCCCTCGTGGACGAGTGAGCGCTCAAGGATCTCCGGGTAGCGGGAGATGTCGTTGTTGCCGCCCGAGACGAGGCACACGACGGTCGATCCGGGTTCGACGGTGATCGGCTTGCCCGATCCCTGCGCGCCGATGGCCGCCGAGGCCAGCGCCCCCGACGGTTCGGCGATGATGCCGTCGGTCTGGTACATGTCGAGCATCTCCGTGGCCACGGCGCCCTCATCGACCGGGCGGACGTCGACGCCGAGTTCCGACACGATCCGGTAGGTGATCGCGCCGGCGCGTTTGACCGCGGTGCCGTCGGCAAAGCGATCGATGTTCTCCAGGGTGATCGGCCGGCCCGCCTTGAGTGCGGCGATCATCGAGGCGGCTCCGGCGGGCTCGGCGCCGATGACCTTGGTGTGAGGCAGGTGCTCGGCGGCGTAGGCGGCGACCCCGGAGAGGATTCCGCCTCCGCCGACGGGGACGATGATGTAATCGGGGTCGACGTCGAGCTGCGCGGCGATCTCCACGCCCACGGTGCCCTGGCCGGCGATCGTGCGCAGATCGTCGAACGCGGAGATGAGGAGAGCGCCATTGAGTTCGGCGAACCGGTGCGCCAGGGCGGAGGCGTCATCGTAGGTGGAGCCGGCGATCTCGATAGTCACCCGGTCCCCACCGAAGTGGCGGACACGATCGATCTTCTGCCTCGGCGTCGTCTTGGGGACGAAGATCGTGCCCTGAATGTCCAGTTCCTTGCACGCGCGCGCGAAGCCCTGGGCATGATTGCCCGCCGAGGCGCAGACGACGCCGCGGGCCCGTTCGTCCGCGTCGAGCTGGAGCATGAAGTTGAAGGCGCCGCGAATCTTGTACGACCGGACCAGCTGCTGGTCCTCGCGCTTGAGGTAGACGCATGCGCCGGTGGCGGCTGAGAGCCGCTCCGAAATGTGCAGGGGCGACATGATCACGGAGTCGGCAATTCGCCGCGCGGCCGCTTCGACCTCGAGGGCGAGCGTTTGCTGCTGGGGTGACACGTCTTGTTTCAACACCTCTCTATTGTGCGCCTCCTGTCTTGCCATTTGGCAATTCGTTTCGGAATGAGGACAAGCGATGGGACTGATGCGGTCAAGAGACGGGACCGATGGGGTCAAGACACGACTGTCGGTGCGTCAGCATGAGCGTGAGGACGCAACCGTGATTTGATGGAAGATGCCCGTATTCCCTTCAAGGAGGCGACATGGCCATCAGCAGTGAGCTCGAACAACTGTTAGCCAGCTGGATACCTCGGCAGCCGTGGTTCCCCAAGCTCGCTGCAGATTTCGGGACTGACCCCGACATCACCCCGATGTCGGTGGCGCGCGCCTTCACCTACCCGGCCGAGGAGCTCGGCGGATTCGTCGGCCTGGTGACCGTGATCTCCGTGGGCGACGGGCCCACCCTGCGCCGCCTCAACATCCCCCTCTCGCTGAGGGGCAGCGAGGACCTCCATCTCCGGCATGCCCTCATCGGCCAGGTCGACGACTTGGCCCGCGGCCCGGTCTACGTCTACGACGGACCCGCGGACCCCGTGTTCGTCAACCTCATGGCCGATGCCATCGTCAAGCGCAAGGTCTTCGCCGGCGGGCAGCTGAGCACCGAATCGCTGCGCCACGACGAGGACAGTGCCGCACGGCGGACTTCCTCCGGTCAGGTGTCCGCCGGCCAGGTTCCGTCCGGCCAGGTTCCGCCCGGTCCGATTCCTGCCGGTCCGATTCCTGCCGGAGACGCCCCCTATCCGGGTGCGACGGAGATCGTCGACCCTGCGGATCTCTCCGCCCCTTTCGACACCGTCACCGAGGTGGTTCCCCCGAAGCCGTCGAAGGAGGCGCTGGCCACGCCGGCCCCCGGGTCGTCGGCCCCCGCGACCGTGGTGGTGCGGCCGATCGAGGTCACGGAGTCGAGCGCCAACAAGTCGACCGTGGTCATCCATGACGAGTACGAGCCGATGGAGCTCAGCTTCTTCCGCGTGCTCGAGAACGGGATGCCGTCCTCACTGACCATTCCGGTGCTGCTGACCGAGGCGGGCTCGCGCAGCGTTCCCGAAGTGGTCGGGTGGAGTTCGGGCCGCTGGTACGACATGTTCGAGGTCACGGAGATGGAGGCGCCGATGGCGCTGCTGTCCCACGTTGACGTCGAGGCCGAACCCGCGTGGCGGGAGGCCGTCGACATCGTCTGCAACGTCGACTCCGGGTCGATCGGCGGATACAACGCGCAGGCGGCGGAGATGGGCCGGAGGATCGGTGAGCTGCACGCCGACCTCGCCGCGGAGTTCGGCATCGTCGAGGGCACGGGGGAGCCGACGAAGCAGCTCGTGCAGAAATGGACCGAGCGCGTCGACTGGGCCTTGGGCCGGGCACCTCTGGCCCTGGACTCCCTGGTGCCTGAACTGCGCAAGCACCGGGCGAAGCTGCTGGCCCTGGAGACGATCGGCAGTCTGCAGAAGATCCACGGCGAACTGACGCTCGACCATGTGGTCAGCTCGCCGACGGACGGCTACACAGTGGTGAAGTTCAGCGATTCCGCGAACTCCGACCCGAAGCCGCCGGCACTGGACCTGGTCGCCCTGCTGCGCAGCGTCGACTACGCGGCCGGGTTCGCACGGCTGCAGCGGACCGGTGCCCTCGATTCCGAGGACGGCGGGCTCGTCGTCAACGGCTTCGGCAGCAGTTCGGACGCACTGCGCGCCATCTACGATTCGCCCGAGTTCCTCTGGGCCTCCCAGGTGCAGAACTCTCTGCTCAGCGGGTACTCCCGGGCGCGCGGAGAGTCCATCGGCTTGGGCGACCCGGTGCTGCGAGCCGCGCTCATCGACCGGCTGCTCGTTGAGGTCGTCACCGAACTCCGCAACCGGCCGAATTGGCTCTCCGTCCCCCTGGCCACCCTGGCCCTGGTGCTCAAGGGCAAGCCGGCACGAGCCAGTGACGAACCCACCGAGGTCGAGCTGACGGTGCCCGATGCCGAGGACGGCGACGAGGTCGTCGCACCGGAGGGCCTCACCCTGGGGCCGGAGTCCGCTGCCGATACTGGCGCTGGTTCAAGTGCCGGTTCTGGCGCAGGCGATGCTGGCGCTCCCGAGGAGTCGAAGAAGGACGACGCCGGCGAGAAGAACGATGACGGCAATGCGGCACTCGACGCCGATGACGCCGAATTCGATGACGAGGAAGAACCTGTGGTCTCACGGGTGCCCGCGTCGTTTGCGGCGCGCGGTGCCACACCGAAGGATGCGGACTCGAACGGCCGTCGCACGAACGACCTGAAGCACGAGGAGAAGTCCTCCGGGGCCCAGAAGCAGGGCAGGGATTCGGAGGATTCCTGACCTCCCGAGCGGGGCTTCTAGAGGTTCAGTGGGCAACTTGTGGGGGTCTGGCTCGCCCGTGGTTCGCGCTCGCTCGCGATTAGCGGAACGCGAACGGACTGTGAGAAACTGTTGTGGCTCAGCCTCGCGGCTGAGCAGGCCGGGTTCATCTCGAACCATGGAAGCGTGTCTGAGCGGCCGAAAGAGATGGTCTTGAAAACCATTGTGCGGTAACCCCGTACCGTGGGTTCGAATCCCACCGCTTCCGCGTTTTGTGGGGGTATCTCCCGCTTGCAGGGGAATGTGTCGCGACATCGTTCACTCGATGTCGCGGCACATTTTCTTTGCCGCTGCCCCCTAACCCCCGCCTCCCTGGCCCCTTTGGTGTCTGCGCAACTTCGGCAGTCGACGAGAATGTTGTTGAAAACGCGCACTGTACCGGCTTCTGATCGAAAACTCCTTGAGAAGCGAGCAGAAGCCTCCATCGTGCGCGATTTCAACTACTTCTACGGAGCTGGAAACCAGAACAGCTCTGCTCGACCGGTCGAACTGGTCGAGCAGAGCTGTTCTCGTTGGAGCGAGCGACGTTGCCGCCGGCGACCGCCTCCCGCAGCGGCAGCGCCAGCGATCGAGCGGCGCCGCCAGCGACGTTGCCGGCACCAGCGACGCCGCGGCGCCGCCGGCGTCAGCGGTCAAGTGGGGCCGGCGACAACCGCGACCGGCCCTGACTCAACCCACCGTCACACGGTTTCCTTCTCTTCCCGCTCCTCGACCTGAGGCTCGGACATCGTGGCGTCCGCCTCGGGGTCGTCGAAGCTGCGGACCGTGCGCTTGAAGCCGCGGGTCAGCACCGCCAGGTAGATGACGCCGGCGGCCAGCCAGATCAGTCCGCTCGTGAGAGCGGTGCCGTGCAGGCTCGACCACAGGATGCCGGTGAGGATCGCGCCGAGTCCGGGCATCACCACGTAGTTGAACGCGGACTTGACGTCGACGACCTGCTTGGTTCGGAACGCGTAGTGGGCGATCACGGTGAGGTTGACGAACGTGAATGCGATGAGCGCACCGAAGTTGATCAGCGCCGAGATGAACTCGAGGCTGAATGTCATCGCGAACAGGCACACCGCTCCCACGAGCACGATGTTGAACACCGGGGTGTGGGTCTTCGGGTTGATGTAGCCGAATGCCTTGCGCGGCAGCACTCCGTTGCGGCCCATGACCAGCAGCATCCGCGACACCGAGGCGTGCGAGGCGAGGCCGGAGGCGACCGTGGCAGCGAACGCCGCGGCGAGGAAGAACAGCGCGAAGATCGGACCACCGGTGATCTCGCCGATCTCCGGCAGGGGATCGTCGACGATCGTGAACTGCGAGTTGTCCGGGAACAGCAGCTGCGCGAAGTAGGAGGCGACGAGGAAGATTGCGCCTCCGGCGAGGACGGTGATCATGATGGCCTTCGGCATCGTGGACACCGACTTCGCCTCGTTGGTGTACATCGTCACCGCATCGAAGCCGATGAACGAGAAGCAGACGACAGTCGCACCGGTGAGCACAGCGGACATGTGCACGCCCTCGTGGACGAATGGCTCGGCGCTGACGATGAGACCGGCGCCCTCTCCGGCCTGCAGCTGGAAGAAGGCCAGGACGCAGAACATGGTGACCATGATCAGGGCGAATATGAGCAGAATGCCGTTGAGGTTCGCCGTTCCCCGCATCGAGGTGAGCACGATTCCGGTCATGATCACCGTGTAGGCGACGACCCAGATCCATGTCGGCGCGTTCGGAACCATCGATTCCATGTACAGGCGGATGATCAGGCAGTTGACCATCGGCAGCAGAAGGTAGTCCATGAGCGATGTCCACCCGACCAGGAAGCCGAGCCCGGGAGTCATCGTCTCGCGAGTGTACGTGTAGGCGGATCCTGCCGTCGGGAAGACTTGGACCATCTTCCCGTAGCTGAACGCCGTGAAGATCATGACCATCAGTGCTGCCAGGTACGCGGCGGGCACCGCTCCGTTCGTTTCGTCCGAAACGATCCCGAATGTGTCGAAGACGACGGTCGGTGTCATGTAACCGAGCCCGAGTCCGACGATGGACCACAGTCCGAGGTTACGCTTCAGCGTGCCTGAACCAGCCATATCAATCCTCCCCAATGAGTCTTGTCGTGAGCCGCGTCGGACCGTTCCGACGCTGACGTCAGGTGCAGAGTGTGATCTGCTCGGTAGACGCTAATTCATTTGTGCTGAAAACGAAATTCAGATCGCGTGTTGAGATAAGAAAATGACCAAAAGTCTGTCATAAACGACGAAATCGGTGAATCCAAATACTGAAAACGCAGTTCTGCTCATCCCTCGCCGAGGTGGCGGCGCGCGCGGTGGTCTCCCTTTCCAGAACGACCCTTCAGTAACAAGTCGATTTCGAGTAGGTTGACGAGGAGACGACCGGCAGACAGGGAAGGTGGATGCTCAATGGCGATCGAAGCGCTGAGTTCGAGGCAGTCGGAGGCCTGGAGGGACCGGGTTCTGCCCGCGGTCGAGGCGGTGGGGGACGGGGTCTGGGCGATTCCGGTGCCGATACCGGACAACCCACTCGTCTACACCTACTCCTATGCGATCGCCGACGGCGCGGGTGTCGTGCTCATCGACGCGGGCTGGGACGGCGAGGACCAGTACCGGGCGCTCACCTCGGCGTTGGAGTCCTTGGGATTCGGTGTCAGCGACATCAGCGGGGTGGCGGTCACGCACTACCATCGTGACCACATCGGTCTCGTTCCCGCGCTGCTGAGGGTGAATCCGGACATGTGGGTGGCGATGCACGGCGAGGACCTGACGGCCTTCGAGCGGTTCTACTCGAAAGCCGTCGACATGGGAACCGGGGTCGATCCCGCCGTTGACATCGCCCGTGCCTACGGAGTGCCAGAAGAGAGGTGGGCCGAGGTCCAGAGCCTCCAGGCGGGCAGGGGCAGAACGCCCGCGAGCCTGCAGTTGGACCGGCTGCCCGAGAACGTGCTAGTCCTCGACGACGGCTCCGTCCTCCCGGTCGACGGCGGAACGGTCACGGCACTGTGGACCCCCGGCCACACCTACGGCCATTCCGTGTTCGTCCGCGCCGACGATGACCTGCTGTTCTCCGGCGACCATGTGCTGCCGACCATCACCCCCAACATCGGCCTCGACAGCGCTGCGATCACGCACAGCCTCGGCGATTATCTGGGATCCCTTGAGAAGATCGGCGCACTCTCCGCCGAGACATCCGTGCTGCCGGCGCACGGGTTCCGCTTCCGCGGTCTCCACGACCGGACCCGCGAACTCATCGACCATCACCACGAACGACTCGCCGAGATCAGGGCGCGGATGGAGGAGACGGACGATCGCAGCGTCTACTCGATCGCCCGGGGCCTGCACTGGTCCCGCGGCTTCGACGAGCTCCACCACTTCAACCTGTTCGCGGCGCTGGCCGAGACCGCCGCGCACATGCACTACCTCGGCCTCGAGGTCGGAACCGGCGCGCTCGCCGCGCGGGGCTAAGGTGGAAGGCGCACCCCTCCCTTCGCAACACCCCACCCTTCACAACACCCCACCCTTCGCACCGCCCGGACCCTGCGAAGACGACCAGAGGAGAAGTCGATGACGACGGCAGAGTTCGTTCCCGCAGCCGAGATCGAGCCCGAGACCTTCACGGTCCGCGCCTCTGACCTGCGCGAGCGCGGTCTGCGCCGCGGGCAGGAGTTGCGCGAGGGAATCGCGCGAACGCTGGCCGGCTACCGGCAGTACTTCGCCCACCTGCAGATCGCCGAGGCGGACGTGGCCACCGCTGCCGCCGCGAGTCTCGCCGCCCTGAGGTCGTGGGACGTCGAGGGCTCGGAAGAGATCGAGGCAGTCGCCGCCGGTGCCGACCTCCCCATCATCGATGTGATGACGATCGTCGCACGCACGGAGATCATGACCATGGCGCCGATCGCGCCGACGGAATGCTCCACGGTCAGCTACACCCGGCAGGGGTCCTCGATGGCAGCGCAGAACTGGGACTGGGTGGCTGACTTCTCGACGCTGTGGCACGTCAATGACGTGGGCGGCGTCCCGAGCCCCTCCGCCGACAGGCCGGACCAGCTGCGCCACATCGGGTTCGCGGAGTACGGGATGCCCGGGAAGGTCGGTCTCAACGAAGCCGGCGTCGGCGTCCTGCTCAACATCCTCAAGCACACGGGCGACGAGCCCGGGGGAGTGCCGATCCACGCGGTTCTCGAACGGGTGCTCTCCCGGGCGCGCACGCTGGCCGAGGCCCTCGAGATCATCCACTCGGCACCGACGTCCTCGTCGTCGATCATCACCGTGATCACCCCCGACGAGGCGGTGCAGGTGGAGATCGCGAACACGCAGAAGCGAGAGCGCCGAGGTGAGGGCTACCTGCTCCACACGAACCACTTCCTCCACCCCGACCTGGAGCCGGGCGGGCTGGAGCTGCGTCCGGGAGCGACGTCGAGAGCGCGCTACGACCACCTCGAGGCGAAGATCGCCGACCGCAGCGGCCCCGAGACCACGGCCGATCTTCTGCAGATCCTCACCTCGGGGCCGGGAGAGCCCCCGGTGTGCTGCGCTCCCGAACCGGGGGCGGTCTACGGGGACCGCTCGGCGACTCTGGTCACGGTCCAGATCGATCCTGCGAATCGCACGATCGAACTGGCGCCGGGATCACCTGCGGACGGACTGGGCCGCAGTCAGCGCTTCACCGTCTGACGCCGACGCTCAGCTGCCGTCTTTCGCCCCCTCGGCCGTCTCGTCATCGGTCGTGCCCTCTTCGGTGGGGGCGTCGGCCTGCGCGGCGCCCTCCTTCGCCGCAGCTTCCTCGGCGCGCATCTCGAGGATGGTGTCGAACGCCGAGGCGATCGATGCGGCATCCTCGAGCGCCGTCTGCGCCAGCTTCCACGGGACGATGTCGAGGTTCTGGTCACCGATGACGAACCGGATGAAGGGCTGCTTGTGGCGCGGATCGTCGGATTCGACGCCCGAGCCGTAGCGCCACTGCCCGACCCCGTGCCTGCGGATGGTCTCCCCGATGAAGCGCATGGCGCCGCCGACGTAGGAGACCTCGTCGTCGACCATCATCTCCGCGGGGGAGTCGTAGCGCACTGACAGCTGCTTGCCCAGGCGCACCAGGCTGTCCCGGTCGAATGACCATGCCGTCGGGTCGGCCTGGTCCCTCGTCCAGGCGGCGATGCCTGGCTCGACCGTGCCGATGAAGCGGGAGAGGAACTCGACTTCCTCCTTGCTCGAGTTCTCCGCGTTGAGAAGGCCGAGCGCGAGCCCGGTGCATGCCCGCTCGGGAGTCCGCGACTCCCCGAAGCCGGCCAGCGCCTTGTCGAGCACGGCGCCGAAGATCCCGCCGGTGCGCTGGTCGACGGCGGTGAGCACGACGGCCACCAGCGGGATCGGCTCACCGCGCAGCGGACCCTCCGCGGAGTCAGGTCGGATGAAGGGCAGTCCGTTGCCGGTGGACTCGTCGTGATCCCATGCGCCGCCCACGGCGCGCAGATAGGTCTCGCCGAGGTAGCGGATGAGTCCCTCGACGAAGCGGCGGTTCTCCTCGGCGACCACCTCGGCGGGGGTGGAGAACTTCGAGAGCACGAAGTGCTCGATCATCGGCAGCGACTTCGGACTGAGGTCCTTGGGGAACGGCGCCTGTGTCCCGTCCTCCTGCTGGAAGGACTCCGGGAGATCGGCCAGGACGAACGCGCCGAGGCGGACGTCCATGTTGGACAGGAAGGCTGCGTACTCGCGCTGAAGTTCACTCATCCCATCCACCATAGTGCCTGTCGCGGGCGCAGCGGTGGGATCGTGGACTGTTGCCGAGGTGAGCGGAGCGCTGCGGGCTCAGTTCTGGGCGCAGGATCCGTTGGGGAACTCGAGGAGGGCCATGAGGATCTGGACGGTGGGCCGCGGGTCGAGTTCGACTGCCTCGTCGAGGGCCTTGCCGGCTGCGGCCTGGAGGGAGTTCTGCGAATAGACGGAGATGAGAACAAGGAGCAGATCGGGCAGCGGGATCTTCGTCGTGGCGCCGACGATGTCGAGCGCCGTCGTGACCAAGGATTCCAATCTCTCCAGCTGATAGGAGTTGAGCTCCTCGAACCGCGCCTGCAGGTGCGGGACGCGCAGGCAGTAGAGCTCGATCTCGTGCTCGGCGATCGTCTCCGCGACCGTCTCCCGCTTCTCACTGAAGGCGTCGTCGATGAAAGTCGTCAGCAGAGCCTCGATGTCCGAGCACTGCGCCGCGCCGAGCTGATCGCCCCAGCGCTGAATCGTGCGATCGAGCCGGTCGAGGGTCTCCGAGGTGCGCTGTTCGATCGTCGCGAGGACCAGGTCGTCGCGGCTCGAGAAGTTCGAATAGAAGGCGCCGCGGGTGTAACCGGCCGCCTCGCAGATCTCCTCGATGGAGGCCCCGTCGATGCCCTTGACCGCGAACACGGAGATCCCCGCCTCGACCAGGGTCGTGCGGGTCTGCCGGCGCCGGGCGCTGAGATTCTCAGAGGTGGTTGGGTTCATGGTTGCTCCAGTGAGAAGTGTAGCCGCAGCCATTTGCATTGAGCGCCGCCGTGGCTGAGAATACATAACTGTATCGGATACAGGAATGTATCGAAACATCAACGGAATCTGCATCGAGGTCTGCTGTGTCGACGTTCCTCTACGCCCTGGGCCGCCGCGCCTACCGCGCCCCACTGCGCTTCATCGCGGGCTGGCTGGCGGTCCTCGCTCTCGTCGCCACCGGCGTCGCGCTCTTCGCCGATGACTTCGATGACGACTTCACCCTCCCGGGCTCCGAGGCCCAGGTGGCTCTCGACTCGATGCGCGCCACCTTCCCCTCGGCATCAGGCGTGTCCGCGACCGTCATCGTCGTCGCGCCCGACGGTGAGAGCGTCGAGGATCCCGACTACCGCGACGCCATCGCGGACGCCGTCGACCGTCTCGGCGACCTTCCGCATGTCGCGGCCGTGACCTCACCCTTCGATGAGACGGTCAAGGGCACGATCAGCGCCGACGAGTCCGCCGCCCTGATCTCCGTCCAGTACGACGGCACCCAGCAGGATGTCGGTGAGGACGCTCCTGACAGACTCCTCGACGCGCTGGGGCAGACCCGCAGCGCGCTGCCCGGCGCGCAGGTCGACGCCGGCGGCGAGCTCTTCCAGATCACCGGCGTCCACGTGTCCTGGGTCGAGGGCATCGGCGTCCTCATCGCCTTCCTCGTCCTCCTGCTCACCCTCGGTTCCTTCCGGGCCGCGGGGATGCCGCTGCTCACTGCGCTCATCGGGGTGGCGATCTCCGTGCTCCTCGTCGTCGGCGCCACCGCCTTCGGTTCGATCAACTCGACCTCGATCATGCTGGCGCTGATGCTCGGCCTCGCGGTCGGCATCGACTACGCGCTGTTCATCGTCTCCCGCGCGAGGAGCCTGCAGGCAGAGGGCCACGCCCCCCTCGAGGCAGCCGCCCGTGCCACCGCCACCGCGGGCTCCGCCGTCATCTTCGCCGGCCTGACCGTGATGATCGCCCTGCTCGGGCTGTCGCTGGCCGGCATCCCCTTCCTCACCGTGATGGGCATCGCCGCCTCCGGCGCGGTCGCCGTCGCAGTGCTGATCGCCCTGACCATGATCCCCGCCCTGCTCGGGCTGGCGAAGGACAGGATCAGGCCGCGGCCGCGCGGGCGCCGGGGACGGCATGACCTCGCCGAGGTGACCGCTGGGGCCGCGGGGACCACCGCGGCCGAGGCGACCGCTGGGGCCGCGGGGACCACCGCGGCCGAGGCGACCGCTGGGGCCGGCGTCCCACCTCGGCGGACGGTCATGGACCGGTTCTTCACAGGGTGGCTGCGGGTCGTGACGACGGCTCCGGTGCTCACGATCGTCGTCATCGCAGGCAGCCTGTCCCTGTTTGCCGTTCCCGCCGGGCAGCTCCAACTCTCCCTGCCCGATGCCGGGAGCCAGGAGAAGGGGACGCCCGCCCGGACGACTTTCGACCTCATTGACGAGCACTTCGGCCCCGGCTTCAACGGTCCACTCATCATGACCAGTGAGATCGTGACTTCGGATGATCCGCTCGGCGACGTCGAGCGGATCGAGAAGCTCATCGCCGCCGATCCGGGCGTCTCCGAAGTCGTGCTGGCGACCCCCAACGAGGATGCCACCACGGCCCTGTTCCAGATCATCCCGACGACGAGCTCGGCCGATCCCGCCACCCTCGCCACCGTCGAACGCCTCCGCGCGATCGGCGACAGAGTGGAGGATGAGTACGGGTTCCACACCTCGGTGACGGGAGCCACGGCAATCCAGATCGACGTCTCCGATCGCCTCGGCGAGGCCCTGATCCCCTTCGGGATCTTCGTCGTGGGACTCTCGATCATCCTGCTCACCATCGTCTTCCGCTCCATCGCGGTCCCGCTCAAGGCCACCGGCGGGTTCCTGCTCAGCGTCATCGCCTCGTTCGGTGCGGTGGTGCTCGTCTTCCACGACGGATACCTGGCAGGGCCGTTGGGACTCGATCAGACCGGTCCGGTGATCAGCTTCCTCCCGATCATCCTCATGGGCATCCTGTTCGGCCTGGCCATGGACTACGAGGTGTTCCTCGTCTCCGGGATGCGCGAAGCCTGGGTGCACGGCGCGAGCGCGCGGGAAGCGATCCGGGTCGGCTACCTCGGCTCAGCCCGGGTCGTCACAGCCGCGGCCGTCATCATGTTCTCCGTGTTCGCGGCCTTCGTGCCCACCGGCGAGCCGATCATCAAATCGATCGCCCTGGCGCTCGCTGTCGGCATCTTCGTCGACGCCTTCCTGGTGCGCATGTCACTGGTGCCGGCGATCATGGCGCTGCTCGGAGAGAAGGCATGGTGGCTGCCGAATTGGCTCGAGAAGCGGCTGCCCCGACTCGACGTCGAAGGCGAAGGGCTCGCCCACGAGGTGGCCCTGCGCGACTGGCCGCAGCCTGACTCGCCGTACCGGATCTACGGCCGCGACATCGGCGCCGGACCGGACCGGCAGGGCTTCGCCCATGTCGACCTCGCACTGCTGCCCGGACAGCTCCTCACCGTCACCGGCCAGGCGCGGGCGGCGCTCCTGCTGGCCGTCTCCGGACGCCTCCCGCTGAGCGCGGGGGAGATGAAGATCGGGCAATGGGTGCTGCCCGAACATGCCGGCCGGGTGCGCCGGGCCGTACCCTACCTGCGCCGGGACGTCCTCGGCCACGGGAAGTGGGCACGGGAGATCACCCGGCTGCGCACCTCGGCACCGGAGCTTGTCGTCATCGACCTCGTCGACGGTTCCGACTTCTCCGCCCCACTGCAGGAACTCATCGCCGAGGTGCGGGGCTCCGGGGGCGCGGTCGTGCTCGGTATGCGCACCGAGGACCTCGCCGAGGTGGCGCCGCCGTCCACGGACGTCCTCCACCTCGATCTCGACGCGACGACCATCGTTCAACTGGAAGGTGCACAGGCATGAGGCTCGAACGCGCGAATTCGGACACCCCCGTCACCTGGGTGTCGTTCCTCGGACTGGTGCTGATCCCCATCATCGTGGCCGCCGGCTTCATCCTGGCCACGTGGAAGAGCAGCGACCGCCTCGACTCGATCGACGCCGCGATCGTCAACAATGACCAAGGCGCCGAGGTCGACGGTCAGACCGTGCCCCTGGGCAGGCAGCTGACCGGCGGCCTGGTCGCGCAGGAGGATGCCGGCATCGACTGGGAGATCACCGATGCCGCTGCGGCGAAGGACGGTTTGGCGGATGGGACATATGCGGCTGCGCTGACCATTCCCGCCGGATTCTCCCGCTCCGTGACCTCGGTCAGCGACGCCGCCACGGCCACCAGGACACAGCTCGACGTCGACGTCTCGGGAGTCGCGCCGGCAGCCGACACCCTGATCTCCCGGGCGGTCGCCGAAGCGGCCCGGACCGCGTTCAACACCGAGATGACGAAGAGCTATCTCGGCAACATCTACCTCGGGTTCAACGACATGGGCAGCCAGATGCGCGATCTCGGGGAGGCCGCCGGAGAACTCGACAAGGGCGCGGACCAGCTCGCACAGGGAACGACCGAGGCCGCCACCGGCGCCGGGGACCTGGCGCAGGGGATGAGCGAACTCGGCACCGGCGGTTCAGAGCTGAGCACCGCAGCCGGAGACCTGAAGAAGGGCACCGGAGACCTGGCCACCGGTGCCTCCGGTCTCTCCGCCGGGCTGGACACGATGTCGACGTCGACGAAGGACCTGCCGAAGAACACGGACAAGCTGGCCGAGGGGGCCGGCGAACTCTCCGACGGCGTCACCGAGTACACGAAGTCCATCGACGAGATCATCAGGGGCTTCAGCGGCAAGGGCTCCGGCGGCGGGGGAGCGGGCGACCTCGACCAGGTCGTCGACGGCGCCGAAGGGCTCTCGCAGGGACTCCACGCCTACCGCGACGGACTGGAGAAGAACGCCGAGGACGCGCGGAACCTAGCCGGCAGCGGCACGATGACAGGACTCGACTCGCTTGTCTCGGCCGGAATGCTCACATCCGGTGAGGCCTCGCAGGTCCGGGCCCAGCTGTGCCCGGCGGGCACCTCGGATGAGATGTGCCGGGGACTGGAGAAGGCCTACGCCACTGGTCTGCTCAGCGGCACGTCCGGCGCCCTCGACTCGGCGGCGGCCGGATTGGAGCAGGAGCACGACGGCACCTCTCTGCTCGACGGGATCGACTCCCTGGCCTCAGGGCTGAAAGAAGGGCTGGGCGATCTGACCGAAGGCATGAAGGGCATCTCGGACAACGCCGACGAGCTGCTTGAGGCGTCCAAGGGTCTGCGCAGCGGCGCCTCCGGTCTGGCCGATGGGAGCCGGCAGCTGGCTGACGGAATGCCCGGCCTCACCGAGGGTATCGCCCAAGCCGCGGAGGGGTCGTCCCAACTCAGCGACGGCGCCGGAAAGCTCGACGACGGGATGGGGAAGTTCACCGACGGACTCGATCAATACGTATCGGGAGTCTCGAGCGCAGCGACCGGCGCCGGTGATCTGGCCGCAGGCCTCGACACCCTGGGCGCGGGCACGAAGGACTACGCCGAGGGAATGGGGAAGTTCGCCGAGGGCGTGCAATCGGGTGCGGAGAAGGTGCCCTCCTATACGGCACCCGAACGCGACACCCTCGCCGAGGTGGTCTCCGCGCCCGTCACGACGCCGGGCGCCGATTCCCTGCCCAACCTGCTGCAGGGGTCGACGATCGCGCTGCTCATCATGCTGGCCCTGTGGATCGGCGGCCTCGTCACCTACACCGTGCTCAGGCCGATCCCGGCATCGACTCTGCTGTCGACGCAGTCCTCGCCGGCCGTCTGGCTGGGCGGACTCGCACCTGGTCTGGCGGTCGGAGCAGTCGAAGCCGCGGTACTCGCGGGCCTGGCCACCTGGGTGATGGACGTCGACGCCTCACAGGCCGTCGGGATCGTGATGCTCACCTTCGCCTCGGCGATGGTGTTCATGGTGCTCAACTTCGCCCTCGTGGCCTGGCTCGGGGGAGCCGGTCGCTTCGTGTCCGTGATCGCCCTCGTGCTGGCGGTGGCCGGGCGCACGATCGGGGCTGTGCCCGAGTTCTTCCACACTGTGGCGCCACTCCTGCCGCTGACGCCGGCGCTGAATGGATTCTCGGCGATCTCGGCAGGGACCACCGGCGTGGCAGCGGCCTACGGTGGGCTGCTCGCCTGGGCGATCATCGGAGGAGTGCTGTCGCTGCTGGCGATCGTCCGCGCCCGGACCGCGAAGCCCGCAGCCGCCTTCGCCATGGCGTGACGACAGCGCTGAGGCGACTCGAGTGCCTTGAGATCGGTCATCAAGGACCGCTGCCCGCTCAGATCAGGTCGAGGATCGCCTCGGCGGCGGCATGCGAATCGCAGAGGGTCGTCGCGTTCGAGTTCGGGTTCGCGGCGATCGCCAGACCCCACTGGACGGATGAGAGCTGCAGGGACAGGGCGAAGCGCCGCGGGTGCGGGTTGCCCTCGGCATCGATCGTCCGATACGGGCGAGGAGTGACCGCAAGCCCGTTGAGCATCGTCTGCCTGCCATCGTCGAGTGTCAGGCGGGCGGCGGCGAGCTGACCGCGCTCGAGCATTCCGTTGATGAGGACGTCGGCGGCCCGGGTGACGGAGTTCGTCGGCGAGGCTGCGTCGATGACAACGCTGCCGGTGATCTCACCGGACACCGCCGCCGAGGTGACCCGGAAGACCTGCGGCAGGGTGTCCTCGGCGATGGACTCCGGCTCCTCGTTGGCGTCGATGCGCATATTGGGGCCGATGAAGCGGACGATGCCTGCCTCGGCGAGCGCCAGGAGCTCGGCGATGCGCTGAGGTGGGGGACCGTCGCAGATTCCGGAGACGAAGTTCTCGAACCAGCCGCAGATCTCCATGTCGACGCTGACGGGATCGATGTGGCCGGCGACGATGAGCTCCTTGAGCAGCAGGCGTGCCTGCCACAGCACCGTGAACAGGGCCTTCTCAGGGCTGCCCTCGGGCCCGGCCAGGGAGCTGTGCAGGTCAGTGCGGAGGAAGTCGACCATCCAATCGTGCAGCGAACCGGGGACACCGGGTTCGCGGGAGGAGAACTCGAGGCCGTCGAGTGGGTTGAGCAGCTGGTGGAGCGACTTCCGATGGGCAGGGTCGGGGACGAGAGTCTCCTCGATCTCCGCCCACGCCAGCGCCTCGTGGGTGACACGTCCGGGGCGAGCGGCCTCGGACGGGTGCTGTGCGGAACCCGCCTCGGCGTCGGGGTGGGTCTCCTGCCACGTACGCCGGGTCAGGTGCCGTGAGACCGCCTCGACGATCGCCTCGCGCAGCTGACCGGGATCGCCGTCGAACACCTCAGGCCGCAGTCGCGAGAGGGTGCGGTAGTAGGCGAAGCGGAGGTCGGCGAGGATGAGCGGCCACAGCTGGTCGTTGAACCGGGCATGGGCGCGGTGTCCCTCGTCGAGGTCATCGAGGTTGGCCAGGAGAGCGATGTTCTCCTTCGTGAAGAAGCGCAGAGGTTCGAATGACCTGGGATGCTCGCGGGTGATCGGCTTGCTGCGGTACGGGATTCCGCGCCGCGAGCCGAGGAACAGGCACGGTTCGGCCCCGCTGGGCAGATACCGGAGCTCGCCGGGAGCATCGGGTACGTACCGGCCGCCGCGTTCATGAGTGAACAGGGTCTGCAGATCGAAGTAGTTGAGCCCCATGCCGCGGACGATGACACGGCTGCCGGGGCGCACCTCGGCGACGGGGGCTTCGGCCGGCAGGCCCTGGGGGAGGTAGAGCCCGCCGGTGCGGTGGGCATAGGCGGCGAGCCGGGCGCGCTCCTCGTTCTGGGCGCTGGGAATGTGCCCGACGGCCAGGACGACTGCCGCGGCGACGATCGTGGTGCCGTCCTCGCACCGTACGACTTGGGCGGGCGGAGTGTCCGGGGTCTGCTCGGCGTGGCCGGGCACCTCGACGGGCGGCAGGTCGATGACGGATTCGACGCGGGTCGGATGTTCGACGATCTCGACGGAATCAGGGGCGCGGTCGCTGATCAGGGCATAGGCGTCGCGCAGGTAGCGGCCGTAGAGGCTGCGGCTGGGAAACGTCGCATCGACCGGTTCGGTGCCGCCCTGGGACCGGTACCACTCGGCCATGGACGGGCCGGTGGGTGCGGCGTCGGGACCGAGGAACTCACAGCTCGCGTCGGGGAAGATCGTCTGTTCCGCGATCGTCGTGTTCATCAGCAGGGACTCCGGCTGATCCGTGCGCCACACGATCCCTGCTCCGGGAGGATAGGGATCGATGAGGTGGACGACGATGTCCGGGCCGGTGGTGCGCTCGGCGGCGAGGGCGACGAGCCGTTCGAGGACGCTGAGTCCCCGAGGGCCTGCTCCGATGATCGCGACCGATTGGGGTTCGGCCCCGCTCACCCTTCGTCTCCGGTGCCGGGACCGGGGTAGCCGGGGAAGGGGTCGCCGGGCTTGTAGCCGTCGGGCAGGCATTTGCCTTCGGCGTTGGCCTGTCCGGGATTTTTCGCCGTCGATTCGTCCTCTTGCTCACCACCGGCGGTCTGGGCTCCCGCAGGAGCGTCAGCAGGAGACTCCTCCGTTGCTTGGTTGTCGGTGGTCTCACCTTCCACCGGCGCCTTCGTCTCACCGTCTGTGGGGCTCTTCTCCTCCGTCTGCGCGGAAGGCTTGGCCGTGGGCTCCGCGCCGTCGGAGGAATCACTGACCTGCTCGTCGATCCACTTGTGAAGCACATCGAAGTCGGGGTTGAACGTCGGAGTGACGTTGTTGTTGATCTGCACCGAGGTGACTGAGCCCTTCTTCATCTTGAGGGCGAGTTCGATGAAGGCCGGGATCTCGTTCTGCGGGATCGACGTCGCGATGTTCTTGGTCGCGGAGTTGGCCAGCTTCGGGTAGGCGACTGCGAGTTCCTGGGGATCGATCTGGTCGATCGTCGTCTTGATCATGCGCTGCTGGCGGCACATCCGGTCGTAGTTGTCCGCGCCCTGGCGGGAGCGCACGTACCACAGGGCCTTCTTGCCCTTGAGGGTCTGCTGACCGGGATCGATCCAGCCGTTGACCTTGTTGGGCATGCCGTTGATCGACTTGCCGCCGCCCATCGGGATCGGCCGTTCGACATCGATGTCCACTCCGCCGATCGCGTCGACGACGTCCTCGAATCCGGCCATGTCGACCGACGCCCAGTAGTCGAGGTCGAGGCCGAGGGAACCCTGCACCGCCTGCATCGTCGCGACCATGCCGGGGTCGAGCCCGTCGGTGGGTCCGACCGCGTCGGGGTTGGCCTCGGCCCATTCCCACACGGAGTTGATGAGGTCGACGGATGAGTCGCCCGAGGGACGGAAGCCGTCGGGCCATTGCTCCGCCAGGGGCGTGCCGTCGGGGAAGATCGGGAATGCGAGGTTCCTCGGCACGGAGACGAGGGCAGCATTGCCGGTGCGGGTGTCGATCGAGGCCACGAGCATGGTGTCAGGTCGAGTGCCGGTGCGTCCGGATCCGCTGTCGCGGCCCATGAGGAAGACATTGATGCGAGGCTGGTCGGCCCACAGGTCCTCTGCGGCTTTGACGGAGCCGGTGCTGCTGCCGAACAGGCTGGCCACGGTTTCGCTCTGGACCCGGGCGAAGACGGAGCCGACGCCGAAGGGGATGCCGACGATGAGAGCCAGGGACAGCACGAGGACGCCCGCGAGCTTGTTCTGCCAGGGAGTGTAACGGTTCCCCCTGCGCAGACCGAGGTGCGAGACGACGATGACAGCGACCCAGATCAGCCCGACGATGCCGACTCCGATGGCGATCACATTGAGCAGTGTCGGGTTGGACACGACGGTGCCGATCGCCTGGACCGGCCCCTTGATGAGGAGATAGCCGAGCACGGCGATGACGGTGATGGCGAAGCCTGCCAGCAAGACCCACCCGAGAGAGCGGAAGCGGGTGCGCAGGAGTCCGATGCCCGGCAGCAGCGCACTCAGCGAAGTCCAGCCGACGAGGCTGGGAAACGTCTCGCCGACCCGCGAGGAATGCCGGTGGACAGCAGTGGAAGCGGCGGCGGTCTCATGGTCGCCGGTCCCGTGCTTGTCGCCGGGGGTATGCGCCGAGGCGGTCGTAGCGGGGGTATCGCTGAAAGTGCGGGGCTGCGATTCCTGTGCAAAGTCCTCGGGTGGTCGATGGCCCGCGGCTGCGGGAGCGGCTGATCTCGGCGCCGAGGCGGCCGGTCCTTCGGTGCGCCCTGCGGATGCGGCATTGCTGGAGGATGTCGAGTCGCTGGTGGCCGAAGTGCCGTTGGCTGCAGCGCCGCCGCTGGCAGCGGCGCGCAGCATCCGCGCTTCGCGCCGTGTTCTCGGTGCGACGGGGCGCGGGGTCGGCGCCTTCTGTTCGGTGGTGGAGGAGTCGGTGCCCGAGGAGGGGGTCGAAGGCGTCGAGTCGTCGTCGCTCGCGGTGGACTCGCCGCGGAATCGGGGTCGAGAAGATGCCTTGAGACGGCGACCAGCAGCTCCGGACTGGGGATCATTCCCGGTCGGTCCGTGCTTGTCAGGTGGGATCTCTGGCAAGTTACTAACTCCTCAACGTTCACAGCTCACGGGGTGCTCGGTGCGCTTGACCACAAGCAGGTGAGATGACCTCCGATTGTCGTGGGCAACTCTCTCGGAAGAACAGACCGCAGAGCATTACGGATCGATTTTACGCCTGTAGATTGATGAATCCTGGATTTGCGGTGGACGCGGCCAGAAGAGGCGATCCGCGCCCCCGAAATCACGCGCGACGGCGGGTGCTGCAAAGACCATGGAGTGTGAGCAAGGCCATGCTGCAGAGCTGCGCTTTGCTCTTCTCGACTCTTTTCGCATAGGCTAGTGCGAGCAGTGCGAACTGCCGATTCGTCGGCCTCATCATCGAGTGCCATCGAGTTGATCCTGGAGTCGTGGCTGAGCGGCCGAAAGCGTCACCCTGCTAAGGTGAAGTCCCTTGAACTGGGGACCGTGGGTTCAAATCCCACCGGCTCCGCGTTGTGTGAGACCCCTGTCTGACCAGTAAATCACTGGGAAGGCGGGGGTCTCGTCATGTGTGGATTGTGCCCGGCGGGCACGCATTGGGCACAATTTGCTTCAACGCGGACAATCGCGCGGCTTCCATAGCATCCGCGACGATGTCGAGATCCGAGTCGAACAGATCGCTGTAGACGTCGAGCGTCATCGCCGCCGACTTGTGACCCAGCATCCGCTGCACGGCCTTGACGTGCGCACCGGACTGCACCGCCAGCGACGCCGCAGTGTGCCGCAGATCATGCGGAGTCACTTCGGGGATCTTCGAGTCGATCACCGCGGTGCGCCACCAAGAGCGCTTCGTCTCCGACGCCCGCGGCGACCGCGCGTAGCCACCCTTCCCGTCCGGGAACACGATCCCCGGCCTGATGTGGTCCTTGAGCTTGGTCGCGAGGAAGCGCGGCACCGGGACCGTCCGCAGCTCGTGAGTCTTGGGCGAGCCCACGACGATCTTCGACCCCACCTGCACGGCGTTGCGGTTGACGCTGATCCGACGACCCACCGTGTCGATGTCTGGCCCGTGCAGACCGGCCAGCTCACCCCAGCGCAGTCCCGTGTACGCCAGGACGTGGATGATCACCCCGCGCTCGCCTGCGGCGGCCGCGAAGTCGGCGACCTGCTGGTGGGTGAGGTAGACCCGCGCCTTCGGATCCTTCCGGGGTAACGCCACCTTCCCCACCCTGTTGATGGGCAGCAGGCGTTGGGACACCGCGTCGTCGAGGATCCCGTTGAGGATCGTCACGCACCTCGATGCCACCGAGTTCGACCGGCCCAGCGTCGACACCCAATCCTCGACATCCACGCGGTTGAGGTCCGCGATCGCAGTCTTGCCCCACCTCGGCTCCACGTGCGCCCACCACGTCGACCGCATCGTGTAGGCATACGACTCCTTCCAGTCCGACTGACGGCGAATCCACGCCGACCCCAGATCGCCGACCTTGACCCGGCCCAGCTCCTCGGGGATGAAAGTGCCCTGCTGCTTCGACACTTCCACGGTCGCCGCCCAGGCCTCGGCCTCACGTTTCGTCTTGAAGCCCCGCTTCTTCGTCTGCTTACCGTCAGGTTTCCGATAGCGCACCATGTAGCGCCTACCAGCGTCGGTTTCATACGCCACGGCCTTCGCCATGATCGGATCCTTCCTTGCCCGAAATTGGGCGCACTAGTCCGCCCCGCGCTCGCGGGCGGCGTTGATGTAGTCGAGAGCGATGAGCTGCTCAGTGGGGGAGAGGTGGTTGATGCGGTCGAGGAGGACGGGGACCGTGACCCAGAGGTCCTCGGCCCACTCGTGGAGGCTCCGCGCCCATATGCCGGTGTCGAAGAACGCTGAGGTGGTGATGAGACGTCGGGCGGCTTCGCGCCGCACGAGCAGCTCGGTGCGTGCGTCCTGGCAGGTGGTGTGTCGATTCTCGAGGTGGACGAGTTCGTGCTGCAGTGCGCATCGTCGCTGTGCCTGAGTCAGACCCGTCAGGATCCAGATGGTGTTGCGACCGTCGGTGGCCGCGTGCTTACGTCCCGGGAGGTGCGATCGCCAGCACACAACGACGTCGTCAAGCCGACTCAGAGTCCTCCACGGGTGTGGCATGGTACTCATGCAGTCGAACACTAGTTCGAATCATGGTCGGCGTCGAATTCACCCCGCCCGCCCGCCTCATCTCCCGTCATTGAACCGGGATCGGAAAGACGCCTTGCTCTGACTCAGTCCTCGTCGGGCTCGTAAGCGGCCATAGTGTCGATTTCCTCATCGGTCGCCGCATCGCCTCGGCGCTGCAGCTCCTCGATCCGAGCCATCTTCTCAGGCGAGATCCGACGGCGCTCGCCGATGTGGTGCACGTCGCCAGCGCCGTCGTCCTCTCCTGAGGTGGGATTATCTCGGTCGATAATCCCACCTGGAGCCGGCGTCCCGCCGGCTTCGCTAAGTGGGGTGGCTTCTGCATCGCCATCACCTACTTCCTCTCTCATTGCCGATATGGCAGCAAGGAGAATGCGCTTGTCCCGCGCAGACAGGTGCAGGTCGTTCGCGATCGCCTCGGTGGCGCCGGCAGTAGTGCGTTCCGGGTATTCGAGGTTGGTCGATCGGATGGCGGCCTCGACGATCACTCTCTCGGGTACGCGGATGAGGACCGCGAGATTCTTGAGAGTGTTCGTGCTGATCTGCTGCTGTTGCTCGCGCTTCAGATTGCTGATGTTCGACTTCGTGAGCCCCTTGAGGCCGAGCTCCTTGGCGCGCTCGCCGAGCTGGTTGAGTGACCAGCCGTTCTCGTGTTGAGCCGCGTCGATGACTCGACCTAGCGGGGTTCTTCCGTCGTTCACAGGGCACATCTTTCCGAGGCAAGTAACGTGCGGCAACCAGAGCGGGCACCGCGCAGACAGTATGACTGGACACTAGAAAGTCTAAGCATTCGGGGGACACGATGGGCGAAACCGCGCGGATGCAGGGGAGTGCATGAAAGAAAACAGTTGCGCAGTGGGCACCGGTATGAATATGATGTGTAGAAGAACTGGACACCTGGACAGAAGGACTGTATGGTTATGGCTACAACGAAGATCTATCAACTAGGAGGGATCTGGATGGAGCTGCGGGATCGCAAAAAGCTCGCCCGGCTCATGATCGTCCAGGGCGTCTCTCAGCGGCAGCTCGCTGAAGCTGCCGGCTGGAAGTCGCACAGCTACCTCGGTCGGCTCCTCAAGGGGACCGCAAAGACTCTCGACACCACGCCCGCCCTGCGGATCGCTCACTTTCTGCAGGTCGGCGTCGAGGATCTTTTTTTGACCCGAGTGGACAATCCAACTGAACAATCAGCCGGTGCAGCTGGTCGAAACAAGAAGACGGAGGCGGCGTGATGAACGGGTTCTACCGCGTCGACGACGACCTCCCGACCGATCCAGAGATGAGTGAAGCCCCCAGCAGTGGAGTGCCAGGGGCTTCGAGACACCAGAAAGGTGAACCAATGTCAGACACCAGTGTATCGCCGGTCAACGAGTTGCGGTACTTCGAATCTGCTGATCGTCGTGGCCGCCAAGAGCCACGAGCGGCGGCAGCGACGAATGCTCGCGCCGCGGTCAGGGAGTTGAGAGACCATCTCATGGATCTGCCGAACACGGACGCGAGAGGCGACCTACTGGAATGGGTCGCGTGTTATCTCAGCCTCCGTCTCCGGTGCGACGCTGCTCTCGGTGTCTTCGACGGCTATCTCCATGCCGTCATGGACCCAGATGTTGATCTCGCCACCATCGGAGAGCCGGAAGAAGGCCCAGGGCTGGAAGTCGTCCGGACTGCCTTCGACAAGCGGATCATCGCGGAACTCAAGGCGGTCGGCTTTCCTGATGACGTGGTTGGAACGTCGCAGGAGGCTATTCGTCACGGCGTGGCAATCGTACTCGGGGGCAAGGCTGTAGGTCTTACCGCCGTAATGGATGAGAACGCTCATAATTCTTCTCCCTCGGTGGGTGGTGGCCCGGGCGGTTGCTCGGACTGTGGGTGTGGTAACCGGAAGCCTACCGGGGGAGAGGCCGACACCGAGGGAGGTGCGGCCTGATGGCTACTCGCAACGTCGCCGCCGACGTCAATGCGTTCAAGGTCGCACAGAGACACCTGCGGGTCAGTCCCGGACCTAAGGGAACCCTCGTTCTCACAACGGTGCTCGGCAGCGGAGTATCTGGCGCGGCACCCATCTCCGGTGACGCACTGAAACGCGCCGTAGCCATGTACAGGCGCTCGCCGGGCATCCCGCGGACGAGGGCTCTCGGTTACGTGCAGCGAGGTGCAGCATGACTCTCTCGACGCTTCCGAGGACGAGGGTGTTCAAGCCCGCTGAGGCTGCCGCGTACATCGGTGTCCCGGCGAACACTCTCGCCTCCTGGCGGTACCTGGACCGAGGTGACGGCGGTGGCCGCTCGCCGAAGTGGATCAGGTCGAAGAACGGTGCATCTCAGAAATGCATCGGTTACCGCATCGAGGCCCTCGATGCGTGGCTCGCGGAAAGGGAAACGGAATGACCACTGATCACCAGGAACCGAAAACGGCACCGTCGCCGAGGGAGTCGCAGCGTTCGTTCGCGATCCGATCATCGGTGAACAAGGCCCTGCATCTGGCGCACGTGCTTAAGGAGTACCCCTCGGCCGATCAGGATGGGTATGGGCGTGAGCATCTGCAGCGCATCAGCACCGTGCTCATGGACACGAAGCGCAAGATCGATGAGATGGTGCGCGCGGAGCGGGCTCGCTTCCGCGACGACCTCCGTCCCGCACCCATGGCGTTGGATCTCAACGTGCCCGGCGCGGACCGCCCCGAAGATCCGTCGACGAAGATCGCGAATGCGGTCGCCGAGCATGATGCTCACCTTCGGGCGGCGAATCCGTTCAAAGCAGGGGGACCGACACCTGCTGATGTTGCTCGCATGGTCTCTGCCGCACAGCCGACGCAGGGTAAGGCGGTGCGGCGATGAACCCCTACCAGGTGCGCGGTGGAAACCCGTATGAGCAACCCTCCGCGGCAGAGCGCAGGGCGGAGATCGCCGAGCAGCGGGTCCGCATCGAGGACGTGTATGCGGCGAAGCAGTACGCGCAGCGTCGCGTGGAGACCCTGGCACGCGAGGTCGCGGGCCTGCCCCTCACGGAGCACTCGGACGCCGAGTCCCTGAAAACGATGACCGAGACCTTGATCCGCATCATCGACGATTCCGCGAACGCCCTGTCATTGCTCAGGTGCATCCAGGAAGTCGATGTGGTGGCGAAGCTCCGTGCTCGCCTGGCCGCCGACAACGAAGCGGCGGCCCTCTGAGTCGGGTGGGTCCCGGCGGACCACGTCCCGGGGCCTGCCCTTCCACCCGAACGTCCAGACATAGAAGTAACCCCCGGCGATTGCAGCGCCGAGGGTCGAGTAGATCGGACCGATCTTGGAAACCACTGTAACCGATAAGCCCACCCGACAGCACCCGCACGAGGTGTACTTCCTCCGCCGGGCCCTGTTCATCTACCTGCCGGTCCTCATCGTCGCCATGACCGTCTATTTCGTGTCGTTCGTTTTCACGGTCACCGCGAACGGACTCAGCGCGATCGCCGCTCTCGTCGTCGGATTCGTGGTCCTCCTCGCCTCAGTCGACGCGAAGGACCTGCCGTGACGCGCGGGCAGCGTGACGCGGTGATCGACGCCGTGAACGGATCCACACACGTTCACGGTGACGACCAGCGGCGCATCGAGGCCGCGATGCGCATGGTCGCCCGCGCGAACGACGGCTTCCTCGACCCGAACAAGGTCCGCGACGCCCTCACCAATCAGCACGGTCTCACCGTCGATCCTCGCGTCCTCTCGGCCCGGTATTCGGCGCTCGCGGGACGGAAGGTCATCAAACGCGCGGGCTCGATCCGGAACCTCGACGCCGCCGGTCGCAATCAGGGCAAACCGATGTGGCTGTACGAGGTCGTTGATGAGGCATGGCTCAACCAGGCCGCCGAGAGCCCGGCACCGGCGGTCCCGGAACGCTCGTACATGGAGTTCCTCAAGGCGAAGGCTGCGGTGTCCCCGCAGTCCGGGTTCGATGTCGCGATCGAGGATCTGCACCCGCGTCTGTTTGAGCATCAGAAGCTGCTCGTCCGCTGGGCACTGGCTGGCGGGTGCCGGGCCGTATTCGCGGCGTTCGGGATCGGGAAGTCGATCATCCAACTCGAGATCCTCCGCCAGATCAAGATCAGGCACGCAGGACCGGTCGCAATCGTCGCGCCCTTGGGTGTGCGTATCGAGTTCGCAAACGATGCAGAGAAGCTCGGCGTGGCCACACGGTTCATCCAGCGTGACGCCCAGGTTGATCCTGAGTTCGGTGGCATCTACCTCACGAACTACGAGTCCGTGCGCGACGGGAAGCTCACCCCAGGTCAGTTCACGGCCGTGTCTCTCGATGAGGCGTCGATCCTCCGTTCCTTCGGGTCGAAGACCTATCAGGAGTTCCTGCCACGCTTCGCCGGCGTCCGCTACCGCTTCGTCGCCACCGCCACGCCCAGCCCGAACCGGTACAAGGAGCTCATCCACTACGCCGGATTCTTGGGCGTCATGGATACGGGCCAGGCCCTGACGAGGTTCTTCCAGCGGGACTCGACGAAGGCGAACAACCTTCGGCTCTACCCGCACAAGGAACGCGAGTTCTGGCTGTGGCTCAACACGTGGGCGGCGTTCATCCAGACGCCGGCGGATCTCGGATGCGACGCCACCGGCTATGACCTTCCACCCCTCGAGGTGCATTGGCGCGAGGTCGAGATCTCTCTCGCAGACGACACCGTCGACCGGGACGGGCAGGGCCACATCTTCCGCAGTGCCGACCTGAGTATCAAGGATGCGGCGCGCGAGAAGCGGATCTCGCTCGAACCTCGCGTGGGTGAGGCGATGAGCATCATCTCCGACGCCGAGCTCGCGGGGGAGCAGTCGATTATCTGGTGCGACCTCAACGACGAGCAGGACCTTGTCGAGAAGGCTCTCGCCCATCACGGCATCACCTACTCCACGGTGCGCGGTTCGCAGTCGACTGACGAGGTGGAACGACAGCTCATGGCCTGGAAAGGCGGGGAGACTTCGGTGCTCGTGGGCAAGCCCGTGATGCTCGGGCAGGGCATGAACCTGCAGCAGGCGCGCACCGCCGTATTCGTCGGCGTGACCTACAAGTTCAACGACACGATCCAGGCGGTGCACCGCATCCACCGGTACGGGCAGACCCGCACCTGCCACGTACACCTCATCCATTCGAACGCTGAGACCGGCGTCGTCGCCGAGCTCAAGCGCAAATGGCAACAGCACGAGGAGCTGACTAGCACCATGACCGATGTCATCCAAGAACACGGCCTCGACCCTGAGGCGATCGCCCAGGCACTCGTGCGATCGATGGGCGTCGAGCGCATCGAAGCCTCCGGGGAGGGGTGGCTCGTCGCCAACAATGACTGCGTCGAAGAGACCCGAGGCATGCCGGAGAACGAGGTTGACCTCGTCGTCACCAGCATCCCGTTCTCGAACCACTACGAGTACACGCCCAGCTACAACGATTTCGGGCACACCGACGACAACGCGCACTTCTGGGAGCAGATGGACTTCCTCACCCCGGAGCTGCACCGGATACTCAAGCCCGGGCGCATCTACGCCTGCCACGTCAAGGACCGGATCCTCTTCGGGTCCGTCACCGGTGCCGGCGTCCCCACCGTCTCCCCGTTCCACGCCGAGGCTCTGCAGCACGGCATCAAGCACGGTTTCGACTACCTGGGCATGATCACCGTCGTAACCGACGTGGTGCGCGAGAACAACCAGACGTACCGCCTCGGCTACACGGAGATGCGCAAGGACGGCACGAAGATGGGCGCCGGCAGCCCCGAATACATCCTCCTGTTCCACAAGCCGCAGACGGACCGGACGCGAGGTTACGCCGACGAACCGGTGACCAAGACCGTCGAGGATTACTCGCTGGCCCGCTGGCAGGTCGACGCGCACGCCTTCTGGCGCTCGTCAGGCCAACGGCACCTCACCGCCGACGAGCTCGCCGCACTGCCGCCGGAACAGCTGTCCCGGTTGTTCACTCAGCAAACTCTCGCCGAGGTCTACGACTTCGAGACCCACATCAAGGTCGGGGAGGAACTCCACGGCGAAGGCAGACTCCCGTCGACGTTCATGGCCCTGGCGCCAGGATCCTGGCACCCGGACGTGTGGCATGACGTCAACCGCATGCTCACCCTCAACACGGAGCAGTCCCGCAAAGCTCAGACCATGCACGTGTGCCCGCTGCAGTTCGACATCGTCGACCGCCTCATCGAACGCTACTCCAACCCGGGTGACCTCGTGTTCGATCCCTTCGGCGGACTGTTCACCGTCCCACTCCGCGCACTCAAGCTCGGTCGCCGCGGACGCGCCGTCGAACTCAACAGCGGCTACTTCCTCGACGGCGTCAAGTACCTCGAAGCCGAGGAGCGCCAGAAGGAGATGCCCAGCCTCTTCGACCTCGAAATGAGTGAGACCGCATGAGCAAGTTCATCATCCGCGTCGACCGGGGTTTCAAGATGCCCGGCACGGGCTTCCTCCCAGCCACCGGCCCGTTCGCGAACCGAGTCTGGGACATCTACGAACAGACGACACCCGACAGCCCACCGAGATACCACTCGTTCGCGTGGACCGCCGAGCAGGCCTGGGACAACGTCAAGACCATCCTCCGCAACCGCGCGGGACTCGTAGCCAGGCCCGACCGCCCATACCGACCCATGACGCGCGAAACCGTCGCTGGCGCCATGGGCGTGACGAAGTGGGCGGACGCACTCAGGCTCGCCAACCCGACCGTGGGCGGCCACATCGTCGGCGAGGAGGACGTCTTCACCGCCGTGCGGAAGCAGCGCCTCACCGATCGCCTCGTCGATCACACGGAGACCGCCGATGTACGCGGACACGAAGCTGCGATCGCCGCGGCCGTCGACTACCTCGACACACACGACCTCATCAACTACGCGAACCTCGGAGGCGACCTCGTCCACGGGATCGCCGAACCTCAGGAGCAGCCGTGCTGAAATCCGCAGAGTCATTCCTCAAGATCACCACCACTTATCCCAGCGGCTCCGTCGACGTCCATGTGAAGAAGCAGCTGGTCGCCGCCTCGACAGCTTTCCGGAACCGCGTGACGAGACTCCAGGACGCGCGCACCAACCACGCCGTCGACCGGGAAACCCTCACCATCGACATCCCGGCCCACGGCCACACCGATTTCGCCCAGAGGCTCGAATACAGATCGGAGGCGCCATGCTGACTATGCCCGACTCAACGGCGGCGGACGTCGGATGGGATCTGTCTCTTCTCGATATGTTCTGCGGCGCCGGCGGGTCGTCTACCGGAGCACTCGATGTTCCGGGAGTGACGGTCAGGACCGCGATGAACCACTGGGACAAAGCCATCGAATCGCATGCCGCGAATCATCCCGGCGCTGACCACGTGCTCGCCGATGTCTCGCAGATCGACCCGAGGTACGTCCCCCAAACGGACATCCTCTGGGCCAGCCCCGAGTGCACCAACCACAGCCAGGCCAAGGGCAGGAAACGTGCTCTGCAAGCCGAATCGCTGTTCGATCGCCCGGACGAGGCAGCGGAACGCTCGCGGGCAACCATGTGGGATGTTCCGCGCTTCGCGGAGCACCACAAGTACCGGATCATCATCACCGAGAATGTCGTTGACGCCGCGATGTGGGTGATGTGGGACGCATGGCTGCACGCGATGGACAGCCTCGGCTACGACCATCACGTCGTCTACATCAACTCGATGCACGCCCAAGCCTACGGGCTGCCGGCGCCGCAGAGCCGTGACCGCATGTACGTCGTGTTCTGGCGCAAAGGCAACAAGGCACCCGACTTCGACAGGCTCCGGCCCCCGGCCTACTGCCACCAGTGCGATCAGATCGTCAGCGCAATGCAGGTGTTCAAGAAGGAGAAACAGTGGGGCCGCTACCGCACCCAGTACGTGTGGCGATGCCCCGCCTCATCCTGCCGGAACGCCGTGGTCGAACCCGGCTGGTTGCCGGCGTCCTCGATCATCGACTGGTCGGCGCCGATCACCCCGATCCGTGACCGCCCACTCAAGGAGTATTTCGACAAGTCCGGAACGAGCCTCGGATTCCATCACCTGGCGCCGAAGACCGAAGCCCGCGTCGCCGCCGGAGTCAGGAAGTTCTTCGACCCGTTCCTGACCCGTCACAACTCAGTCCGTGAAGGCGAGGACCCGGGACCACTGTCGACGCCGACCACCGAGGTGATGCGCACCCTCACCACCGCGGGCCATCAGTCGCTGATCGTCCCGGTCGAGGGTCGCGACGGGAAGACCACCCAGACTGCCTCGGCGCCGATGCGCACACAGACGACCCGCAACGAATCCGCACTCGTCATGGCGCCACCTCTGATCGTCAACAACGTCTCAGGCTCCGACTCCACCAGGTCGACAACCGTGCACGACCCGATCCCCACACTCGTCGCAGGCGGCACACACGCCAGCCTCCTCGTCCCCGCCGGAGGCACCTGGCACGAGAATGCACACCCTACGGCGGACCCGATGCGCACGATCACCACCACCGAATCTCACGGGCTGGCAGTCGCACCCTCGGCAGCGATCCTCGAAGCCGCAGGCAACACCTACGATGCCACCGACCCGAGACACCCCGGCCACGGCCGAGACGACGGCTACTACCGGATCTGGCCCGACAACGAACCACTCCGCACACTGCACACCACGGAGTCGAAAGCCGTCGTCATCCCGCTGCGCAACCACAACACGGCTAAACCCGTCACCTCGCCCCTCGACACGATCGCCGCGAACGGCAACCACCACGCGCTCGCCTCGATGGAGTCGATCGACTTCCGCGACTGTCTGTTCCGGATGCTCAGCCCGCACGAGATCAAGCTCGGGATGGCGTTCCCGGCTGACTACGTGCTCCTGGGAACGAAGCGCCAGCAGGTGAAGCTCGCGGGAAACGCGGTGACGCCACCGATCGCGCGGGATCTCATCCGCATCGCCGTGTCGTCTCTCATCGAAGAGGCGGCGTGATGGCTGACATGGATCAGGAGCTCGAGCTCATCACGAAGGACAAGCCGTGGCTGCACCCGGACCTGCCAGCTGAGTCGTGGTGGATTGTGACGTCCGAGGATAACGCCGCATGGGTGCTCAGCAGTTTCGGCCACCCGCCCATCAAGACGACGCTCATCAACTGCCTCTGCGTGGTCGGGTACGAGACAGGGTCGGCGATGTTCGCGGGACTCAACGGCGTGTTCGTCAATCCCGGGAAGGTCGCCCACGCCTACCAGGTGTTGCTTGTCCGAGCCGATGACCCGCACCGAGCCGCCTACGGCTATGACCAGGTCGACGTCGACGAGGCGTTCCGGAGGTCCTCGTGACCGTCGTCGAGATCGACAAGTGTCAGCGATGCCATCACTGCGCGGGCACCCTGCTCTCCTGCAGAGCCCTCGCGCGAGACCGCGGCGGCCGAGGCTGCTGTGAGCACTGTGAACACCCGCCGAGGGAAGTACCGAGAGAGGAAGGACCCAACGATGGGCCGAGGTAAGCGACACAGTCCCACGCATGACATGGAGAAGGAGCATCTGCTCAACCACGGGCCGACTCCGGAGCCGGTGAAGCGCATGGCAGCCGTCACGGTCGCTGAGCGCAACCGCACGCGCCCGGATGTCATCGCCGAGCTGCTCGACATTCTCGGTCTCTGGCCGGATGGTCACCAGCGGTTCCGCGCCGATGAGGGGGTGATGTGCGCATGAGAGCTCAAGGTGGGCATCTCGGTCCCGGGCCCAGCGTGCCCCCGGACTCCCGCGGCTACTTGCTGAGCCCGGGCGTGCACACGGTGGTCAACGACAACGGGTACCCCGTCCCGGTGCTGAATCTGGCTCAGGTGGCCCGCATGAGAGCCTGGACGCCGCCGAGGCCCGGGCGGAAGCGCCGCCGCGCCATCGCTGCCGTGGCGGTGGTGTTGCTCGTGGCTGTGCCTGTGGTGTCGACGGTTGTTGGTGCGGTGCAGTTCCGGCGCGAGTTCCGTGACCATCAGCTCTCGGGGGCGCGGTCGTGACTCCGAAGAGGCGGACGTGCCCGCACATCATGTGCGACTGCCCAGTGTTCGCGTGCCGGGCCTGCGGTGAGCGAGCGTTCGCGTGCACGGCCCGGAAGAACGCCCGCATCGGCTCATGCTGTGCCGGGTGCGATCACACGAAGGAGAAGACACTGTGAATCGCGCACTTCAAGAACTCGTGGACGCGTTCATGACCATGCCGATCCTCACCGACGCCGAGGTGCAGCTGCTACCCCTGGGCCGTCGCCGCGCAATCCGCGACCGTGAGCGTTTCCTCGAGCGCGTGAAGAACGACACCCGGAACGCTGCCGCCGCCCAGGACATGCTCATGCAGTCCTACCAGCGTGAGGGTGAGCGCGCTCGGCGCCGGCGCGAGGAGACGGAACGCATCGTCGCCGACATCAAGGCCACGCCGGTCGAGCCGGATCCGGATGGTCCGGAGAATCTGCGCCGCCTCGAAGCCGCGATCGCGCAAGAGCGAAGGGCCATAGGCGGATGAGCCGGTGGCTGGACAAAGCACTCATCATTCCCGCCCACGTCTGGGTGTGGATCATCGAGAGGAGAAGGAAGAAATGACGGAATTGCAGACGGTACTCACGGCCGTGGTGGTCTCGGTCCTGGTGTTCACAGTCGCGGACATGACCAGGAGGAGTCTACGGCGGCGCCGGTTCAGTCGCCTCCGCAAGGAGATCGAAGAGGTCGATCTGGATCAGATTCGCGCGGACATCAAAGTCCGCCGGCCCAGGCCAAACGTCGACGACGTGATGAAGGAGCAGAAGTGAGCAACAACGAGGACCAGACGGCTGAGGCAAGGATCGAGGGTGCGGTTCGTGAGCTCACTCAGGGATTGCAGAAGCTCATCTATGGCAGCCAGTTCGCGGTCGGTGCCGGTGGACCCGTCTCAGTGAACCTCACTCTCACCGATCACGCTGAGTCCGGTGACGGGCAGCTGATCATCACTGCCACTCCTGAGGGAACAATGCATCTGTGGGGTGCCGAGAGCAGGGTTGAGCGTGGTCCTGGATCCGGGCTGCCCACCAAACCGGGTGTGCCGTTCCGGGTGAAGGCGGCGGACGGTGGCACGAGCTACGCCTGTGCGACACCGGACGGGGCATACGTCGTGCAGGGCACGGTGCTCCGCGACCACGAGGTCCTGGAACGCTACGAGGTACTCACATGATCACTGCGCATGTGAACACTGAGGAGTTCCGGAAGGGTCTGACGGCGGTGAAACCGCACATCCCGACGGGGGAGGACTGGTTGGACCTGTCGGGCGCGCGGCTGACCTTCACCGATGTTGAGGTTCTGGTCTCGGCGACGAACCGGTTCACGGCCGCGATCGCTTCCGCGTCCGTGATGGACTCGGCTGGGTTGACGGGGGACCCGGAGACGGACACGTTCCAGCTTCCCGCGGTGGGTGTCACGGAGATCCTGTCCCTGTTCAAGCCTGCGAAGACACCGGTGGAGGAGATGGGGTCGACGCTGCGCATCGACATTGAACCCACCGGCAAGCTCCACACCATCGCCGGGGACGTGTCCACGATCGCCCGCATGATCGAGGCCCCGGACCCGGAACTGAAGCAGGCACTCAAGGATGCTCTCGGCGTCGAAGAGGGCGGGACCCCGGAGAAGCGGCCGGAGGAACCGGAACCGGAGTCGCCGGCGACGGTCACGTTCACCGACGTCACCGGTCTCTGGCCGGGCAAGGTCTACGAGATCCCCGCCGCACCCCACTCCCGGCCCCTCGCCCAGCTGCCGACGATCTTCCGCAAAGCCCTCGACAAAGGCCCCACGACACCCGGAGACCTCAACCTCTCCGGGCAGCTGTTGAAGTACTTCGCCCAATCCGCCGCGGCTTACGAGGGCCGCCTCACCCTGCAGCCCACGCATGAGGACAAGGTTCTTCTCGTCACCATCGGCGAGCAGTTCGTGGGTCTCCTCATGCCCGTGCGCATCGACCCCGAATCCGACGAGGCTGCAGCACTCGAATCCGTGCGGTCCACCTGGACCGACACTCTGACAGGAATGTGAAACCAACCATGGACACCCTGCCCAACAACCTCCACGCTGAAATCGCCACCGGGCGCCTCGGCGAAACCCCTGCACCCGGCACGGCTGGCTCCGGCATCAGCACCCAAATCCACTTCGCAGCCGACGCCATCGCCCACGCCCTCCTCGCGCTCGTCTACGAACAGCGCACTGCGAACGAGATCGCGTACATGAGGTGGATGACCGACCATGAGGCGCTTCTGCGACCAACCTGCACGGAAGACGAGGTCGTGTCCGCGAACCGGCGGATCCGCGCTCGCCTCGGCCGGACGGAGGAATCATGACCACGAAACTCACTACCGAAACATCAGCTGACGACCCGCATACCATCATCGTTACCGCCGATAACGGGACGCATACCAACGAGATCGGACGCATCATCAGCCACAACGGAGAACGAGGATTCCAACCCGCGATCTTCTCCACGTGGGGTCTGCGGCCAGATGTACTCCGCGCGCTCGCGGACCTCGTCGATGAGGCGGGTCTCTCGCCGGTCCGCCCCCATAACCCGTGGGCGACGGCCACGGAAATGATGACCATGTGGTTCGACGAGACACACTGGTACCCGTTCGTGGAGGACGAGAACTGCATGATCACCGGCCCTGGTCACCAGGACAAGCAGCTGTTCGTGGCGATGGTGAACAGGTTCGACAAGAACGCGGCCGGAGACGAGTCGATCGACGAGCTCAGCGCCGAGGACGTCTCGCACAAGTGGGTGACGATCATCGGAGACGAGGAGCCGATGTTCATGCCGTGCTCCAAGGAGACCGAGGGCGCAGTGCCGGTGACGTGCATCTGGGGTGTCCGATGAGCGCCTTGCTCTGGATTCTGCTTGTCGTCGCCTACGTGGTGCTCATGGGTGTGACGTTCTTCGGCCTGTCGGTTCTCTACTGGCTGGATCTCAGGGAGACGAGAGACATAACGGATGACATGGCCTGTTTCGTGATCTTCGGAGTCGCCTGGCCGCTGACGTGGTTGTTAGCCGTGGTGATTCTGGTGTGGGCGTTCATCGACACTCAGGCCGCACGCGTGGCAGCAGTCATCAAAGAGTCGTGGGCGGAGAAGGACAAGGAGGGCCATCGATGAACGATGCAGATCCAATCGACGAGCGGCAGACGCTACCCGCCCAGGACCTGCCCAGGTGCAAGCACTGTGGCCGCTCGATCGTCCGCTACTTCGCGGACTTCACGAACGGCTGGATTCACACCGACGGTCTCGTGTGGTGCCGCATGAGCATGGCCGCCCCGGAGGTCGAAGAGTCGCCGGCCCCGGCCGACAGCGATCAGGTGTTCGCCCGGGACGCGGACACAGGTGCCCTGCGCATCTACGAAATCCAGAGAGGAAGTGAGTCATGAGCCAGTTCATGCAGGACGTCGGGGCTGAGAGGCTGCGGCAGATCGAGAAGGGGTACACCCCCGAGCACGATGACGAGCACGGACCGCAGGGTCTCGTTGAGCTCGTGGACTCGAAGCTCATGTGGGCACGCAACGCGATCATGCTGCGGAAGAACAAGCCCGATGATCCCGAGGCCGCGAAAGCACGCACCTACCTGGTCGAGGCGACGGCGATGCTCGTCGCCGCCGGGCAAGCCCTGGACCGAGAGTCGGAGGACGACGATGAGTGAGCAGGAGTGCCGTGAATGCGGCGGACTCAGGGGCTGGCACATGATGGAGTGCTCGATCGGGAGAGGCCCGGAACTCACGTCCCCGCCAGTCTTCCAGAGGACGGACCCTGTTGTGGTGACGTTCACGAAGGAGCAGATCATCCGCTGCTTGACGGCGTTCGTCCCGCCGGACCTCGCTGACCAGGCCGAGGAGATCGCTCGCCGTGAGGTCGTCAAGATCGAGGGCTCAGCCCAAGCCGCCGTCCTGGGCGACTTCGCGGACCGGCTGGGCCGGATCCCGAACGAGCACCTGCTCTGGCTCACCGGCAAGAAAGCCCGGGACGAGATCGCAACGGCGGCGAGGAACTGGGCGACGTTCCGAGCCGACTTCCCACTCTTTGATCCGCCGACAGGAGGCAACTGATGTTCGACAAGTTGAAAGGCATGACGGAGATCGTCATCCGAAACGCGGTCCTGCGCGGTCAGGCGCGTGGCCTCGGCCTCACCCCTGACGAACTCAACGATGCGACCGAAGCTGCGCTGACGCTCGTCACTGTGGGTGCCGGAGTCGCTGACATCCGCCAGCTCGCCATGCTGTGGGCGAGCGGGTCCATCGACCCGCAGCTCGGCACCCGACATAGGGATCTGGACGTGCTGACCGAACGGGTCGAAGACGTGCACTACAGAGTGGAGTCGATGCACCAAATGCACGGCACCCAGTGCGTCTGTGGATTTGAGTCATTGGTCTCCCGCTACCGCACCCAGCACATTGTCACCGAGACCCTGATCGAAGCAGGACTCGAAAAGAGGGCCACCGATGGCTGAGCAGATGATCGTCCACGAGCCGGGCGACCGGTACATCACCCTCAACAGCGAGGGCCGCGCCACCATTTGGGTGATCCAGAGTGATGGACGACCGAAACCGGAGGGCCAGGCTCCGGAGTCGATGACCGAGCCGGAGCTGCAAGACATGCTCGCCCGAACGATCGCCAAGGCGCAGGACGCCGACTACTGGGCCGACGACATTGTGCAGTGGGAACAGCAGCAGGACTGGGAGCGTGAAGCGTACACGGGCGAGTACCCGTCCATGGCCTACGAAGACCGCGAGAACTATCGGAAAGTCGCGCAGGCCGTCATCGACGAGTACCAGCTGTCGATGGGGACGTTGACGAATCTCGATCGCACTGTCCGAGCACATCTCATCAGCGGGCGAGTGGAGGAGCGATGAATCCCGACTGCAGAGACGGAAAGCACCGGGCCTGCGACGGATCCGGCTGGGACACCACCACCGACGCTCCGACCACCTGCCGATGCCCCTGCCACACCAAGGAGAAATAATGTCCTGGGACGAGAAGGCACTCACTGAGGGTGAGATGCGGTTCATCAACGGGAATACCTCGATCTCTACCTGGAACGATCAGGCGAGGCAAGAGGTGCTCGCGCAAACCCTCGCAGACGGTGCCCGCTGGCAGCGCGAGCAACTGCAGTCCGACGAGTCGGTGAAACGGCTGGCGGATTTCCTCCACGACGAGGACCACGGGGAAACCCTGACCCACCACGAGAAGGTGTGTACCCGGCTCGAAGGCGACTGCGGTCGCCGGGAATCCTACGAGCGGACCGCACTCGGCGCGCTCAGAGCAGTGGTGGGGGAGTCGTGAGCGACAAGCGAACCGTCACATACGAAATCGACATGCGCCCATTTCTCGACTCGTTGCGAGAGCTGACGGAAGCCATTCGACGGCTCCAAATTCCTCGGGGGCTTCTGCAACCGATTGAACCGCAGGGCTGGGATGTCACCTGCACCCTGTGCGGGGGCGCGTACCGGGTGAAACTGGCTCGACTGTCCGAACGCAGGATCTGCCCGGACTGCATGGCGGCGCTGCAGGGCATCGCTGACCACTGGGACGGGCGCGGCGCGGACATCGCGCCACTCATCGACCGATCCCGCTGGTGGCCGCCGAGAACCGCGATCCGTTACGGCCGCCCATGGCAGGAGCACGTGCGAGACCGGAAGTTGCTCGACGATCAACCCCGCGTCGGCAAACACAGCCACGCCAGCCGGCACGCGGCCGTCGACTACGACCGAGGCTGGATCACGGAACCCGCACCCCTCCACCCGCCTCACCCCCATGACGCTCACGAAAGGACGCCCACCGCGTGTTCTTCCAGATCGACGATCAACTCCAGGTCAACCCCAAAGCACGCACCCTCGCCGAGCGACTCATGGAAGACGACCTCAACGGCCTCGCCGCCCTCGGCATGTGGACCATGGCCGGATCACTCGTTCAGGCATCACTAACCGACGGCGTCGTCACCAAAACCGACCTCGCCCGACTCACCCTCAACCCCGCACGAGCATTCGCGCTCGCCAGCCTCCTCGTCGACGTCGGCCTCTGGCATTCGCCGGGCCATGAGTGCGATCGCTGCGCACCCGTCGCCGAGGGGACTTGGCTGTTCCACGACTGGTTCGACCTGAACTATGACCGGGGCGAGCAGGTGAAGACGACGAGGAAGAAACGCCAGGAGCTGAAGGACAAGTACCTGATCGCTCAGGTGTGGGCCCGTGACTGCATCGACCCGCCGAAGGCCACGGCGGGAAAGTGCCGCTACTGCGGGCACCTGGTCAAGCGCGCCGACCGTAAGAGCACGAAGCGCTGGGAGCTCGACCACGTCGATCCCAGCCTCGCGATCGGACCGACGAACGTTGTCCTCGCCTGCAAGGAATGCAACACGACCAAGGGACAGAGAACTCCGGAGATCGCCGGCATGACTCTCCGTCCGGCACCGAAACACAACGCTGAGGTAGATCCTCGGGCTACTGCCGCTGATCCGTCAGCGTCTCGCTCGACGTCGACCGCTGAGACTCCCACTGCTGATCGCCCCACCCGGGACGCGGATCGCACCAGGGAGACTCGCTCGACTCCGACCGCTGAGACGCGCATTGATGTTGATCGCCGTGAACCCGCAGCTGATCCCACGGCGGCTGATTCGGAGCCTGAACACGGATCGAGTCCCGCGGATCAGGATCAGATCAAAGTGATATCAAACTCGATATCACCGTCCCATGAACTGTCTTCGCACGCAGGTACGCACGCACGCGCAAGGCAGGGCAGGGGAGGGGAGGGTGGTCCTGGGGTAGATCAGGGTAGGTCAGGGTCCGGGCAGGGGAAGCCGAAGGGTAAGCGCCGCCGTCGAGGCGGTCGCTCCCGATCCCAACCTTCCACCGCTGGAACTCCCGCCGCCCAATCTCACCCGCAGCAGGGACAGGCTGGTTCTCCACCCTCGGATATCAAACCCCCGCCCGGACAGTTCGGCAGCCCTTGGCATAACGCTTCACCGCGGGGCAAGACCGATGAGCTGGATTGTCCTGAGCATGGGCTCCCGGCCCCTTGTCGGCTCTGCGTCAGGGGTGAGTCGTGAAGCTCGAGGAGTACCGGGCCAGGCAGGCGAAAGCCATGACCGAGGCGGAGTTGCAGGCGATGGTGATCGACCTGGCGAAGCGGATGGGATGGACGCACTTCCACACGTTCGACAGCCGTAGGTCCGAGCCGGGCTTCCCCGACCTGGTGCTCGTGCATCCGAGGCAGAGGCGAGTGCTGTGGCGTGAGCTCAAGTCGGAGGCGGGGACGACGTCGCCGGCGCAGAAGGTGTGGCTGCACAACCTCAAGGTTGTAGGCGAGGACGTAGACATTTGGCGGCCCAGGGACTGGGTGTCAGGCCGTATACAGGACGAATTGCGAGGACCGAAATGCTGATGTGTGAGTGGAAGGACTGTGCGGAGAAGGGCGACCATCTCGCCGAGTGTGCAGATCCGGAGTGCAAGGGATGCCGGCCCCGGCCCGTCGACATGGGGCGCCTGTGTGCGGTGCATCTGTCGTGGCTGAATCGGGATCTCGCTGATGCCGCCGAGGTGGCGATGCAGGCCCGGGACTCGATGGTGCGTGGCAGGTCGGGTGAGGATCAGCCGACGCGGTCGAGGCGTCTGGAACCGCCGGCACCGTTGGTCGCCTCGGCGGTGGATGCGGCTGATGATGTGATCGCGCTGTTGGTGTCGGTGGCTGAGAGGGTGGCCCCGGAGTTCCGGGTGTCACCGCCCAGGGTTAGGGTGTGGAGGCGGGGCCCGTATGTGAAGGGCTTCCCGGCTGGCACGTCACCGGATCAGGTCGGTGCCCAGGTGCGACGGGTCGTCGAGTGGTTCCGTCTGCATCGGCAGGATCTGCTGTATCTGCCTGATGTGCTCGACCTCGGCGAGGATCTGCACACCATGCTGGGCAGGATGCGCACCAGGTGGCCGGTGGCTGAGCGGGCCCGACACCTGCCCGGCACACCGTGTGGGACGTGTGACCTGATGGATATGTGGTTCACCCCACCGAACGGGGAGGGGTGGCCGATCACAGTGGAATGCCACTCGTGTGGGTACGTGGCACCGGAACAGGACCTGGTGCGATTCGCCAGGGCAATCGAGATGATGAACGCAGGGAGCAGAGTCGGATGAAGAAGTGGGTAACTTACACCGAGGCGGCACAGATCACCGGCCGCTCACCGCGCACCATCAGGAGGTGGGTGAAGGAGCGGCATCTCACGCCCTTCCGTGGACGGATCAACAGGGGTCAGCTGCTCAACGTGGAGTCGAAGATGCGCAGGGCCAGACGGACAGGTGAAGCCGCGGCACTATAGCTTTGGCCGCATCCTGTGTTACGCTGACGCTGAGCGAGAGTTACACCCGTGTAGTTCTCTCAGTGATTTGGTCAGGCCAGCTCTTAGACGTCAAGGGCTGGCCTGATCTATTGGTGCACACGCCGAGGTGGTGATGACCATGACTGCTGGTGTGTCCAACCCTGCATGGTCTGGCCGTCGAGTCACCGAGGCGCTCGAGTTCGTGAAGCGTCTGGGCCGCAAGCTCAAGCAGCCGTGTTCGCTCTGTGGTCAGCCGATCAACTATGACCTTGAGTACCCTGACCCTGACTCATGCTCGGTGCAGCACGTGAAGCCGCAGAGTTTGTTCCCGTTGTCCCGATGGGATCCGAACAACTGGGCTCCAAGCCACCTTCAGTGCAACCAATCGGCGGGTACGGCGGACAGTCTCGGGCTGGGTGTGACGAGCTTCGAATGACGATCCGGTTCGGGGGAGTTCGAGCCGGTAGACCCGGGGCCCGAAAAAATCTGGGTCGGCGGACGCGGCAGCTCCCGGGCATCCAGCTCCCTCTCTCCCCCGGGAAATGTGACCCCCCTACCAGGGTAAACATCGACTTTGGCAACGAAAACGGACCCGTCATGCACGACCGCCAAGCCCTCCGAGAGACCCACACCGCGCTCGCCTCGATCCGGGGCACTGCCCGCGCTGCAGGAGTCTCCCGCAATACCGTTCGCCGCGCAGTCCGTGCCGCCGGACCCGATGGCTACAGCCGGCACTCCGAGATTGACGACTACGCCGAGGCAGTTGCCGACGTGCTCGCCGACTACCCGCACATGACCGTCGCCGATATCGGTGTCATCGTCGATTGGAAGCGCTCACGTCGCCGGCTGTCCGATCTCGTCGCCAAGCTGCGCCCCGCCTACATCGGCCAGCCCGACGTCGAGGCCCGACCGATCACGAGCATCCGCACCGGCACCCTCGCGCAGGTGGGAGAGATGACGATAGGGAGGGTCGGCTGTGAGCACACACTCGGATCCTCCGGAGGACCTGCCTGAGGACGCGGCCGCCGTGTGGCGCGAGATCGTCGAGACCAATGATCTCGCCGGCACTGTCGACCGCGCCGCTCTCGAGGCGTTCTGTACGCTCATAGCGCGACTCCGTGCGGCCCGTGCCCGTGTGAACGAGGAGGGCATGGTTGTCACGGACGCTCGTGGCCGTGTGGTGCCGCACCCAGCTCTGACGGTGGAACGCCAGACCGCCGAGCAGATCCGGGCCTGGGGTGACCGGTTCGCGCCTCTCGTCAAACCCACGAGGAAGCGTGGCTACATGGCTGACGCAACGGCGCGCGCGATCGCCGCGGCCCCGCACCTGCAGGATGCGAAGTTTGCGGGTGCGATCGCGGCGGTGAAGACGCTGGCGTGGCTCATCGACGAGGCGCAGCGCGAAAGCATGGACAAGCTGCAGAAGGCGGCGTTCGGGACCATCCCGACCTACCTCAAGGCCTGCGCTGAGCTACAGATCACTCCCGCCTCGGTCCCCGAGTCCACTTCGGAGAACTCAAGCGAGAAGCCGAAGAGCAAACTCTCGGTCCTGAGAGGAGCCGGATGATGAGGCGGTGAGCTGTGGCGCGAACGGAGCGGAAGGGACACACAGTCCCGCGGATCTTCACACCGCCGCGGCAGCCCCTCGAACCGCGCTCACCTGAGACTGAGGCCAGGACGTTCGGCTACTCGGTGATCGACTTCGCCGAGCAGGTCTGCGGGATCACCCTGTCACCGTGGCAGCAGTGGTTGCTAATCCATGCCCTCGAGCGTGAGGGTGACGGTTTCCGCTTCAAGACCGTCGTCGTGCTCGTCGCCCGCCAGTCGGGGAAGTCCACGCTCTCACAGGTGCTGTCCCTGTGGTCGATGTACGTCTACCCGCACCTGACCGGCCTCGACAACAAGATGACGGTTCTCGGCACAGCTCAGGACCTCGACACCGCAGAGGCGGTGTGGGAGGGCGCTCTCGACATCATCGACGAGACTCCCGATCTTGCCGAGCTCGCCGCGAAACCCATCAAGGTCAACGGGAAGAAGGCCATTCGCCTACTCTCCGGTGAGGTGTACAAGGTCAAGGCTGCGAACAGGAAGGCCGGCCGCGGACTATCCGGCGACCTGATCATCCTCGACGAGCTTCGTGAACATCAGACGTGGGACGCCTGGGGCGCGATCACGAAAACGACGATCGCACGTCCCAAAGCTCAGGTGTGGGCGCTATCAAACGCCGGCGACACCACCTCGGTGGTGCTCCGTCACCTGCGGAAGATGGCGCACAAGGCCCTCGGCGACCCGGACGGCATCTGCAAGGACGACCCGACCGAGCTCGGTCCCACCCTCATCGATGTGCAGGACGACCTCGACGAGGACGAGGACCTCACGGTCGAGGACTTCGAGCAGGACGCCGACACTCTCGGCCTCTTCGAGTGGTCGGCGCCTCCCGGATGCGACATCTGGGACCGCAATGCATGGGCGCAGGCGAACCCTGCGCTCGGATACGGACACGTCACGGAGCGTTCACTCGCCTCAGCCGCGAAGACCGACCCGGAATGGGTGTTCCGCACCGAATGCCTCTGCCAATGGGCAGAGATCCTCGAAGACGGACCGTTCGAAACAGGGGCCTGGGACAAGGGACTCAACGAGATCATCGAGCTCGCCGACGGCACGAAGACCGTCGCCGAGGCCGACAAGATCGTCGGAGACGTCTACGCCTGCGTCGACATGGGCGCCGACCGCTCCATGACCTATGTCGCGTTCGCCGGCCGCCGCGCCGACGGGAAACCACAGGTCGAGATCGTCACCGCCCGCCGCGGCACCGACTGGCTCGAAGAATGGTTCGGCGACGAGAAGCGCCGAGGCCGCATCATCGCCGTCACCGGGCAGGCCGCCGGCGCTCCGATCTCACCCTGGATCAAAGCCATGAGCCGGGACCCGGACTTCCCGATCCCCACCGAGGACTGGACGGGCGGAGACCTCTCCGCCGCCCACGGAATCACCGCCGACGCCGTCCGAGACGGCTACGTGCGGCACAACCCGCAGCCGATCCTCGACCTCGCGGCCGCCACAGCCCAGACCAAGCAGCTCGGCGACGCCCAAGCCATTTCACGCTCGCGCTCGCCGTCGGATGCGGCGCCTCTGATCGCGTTCGAGGGTGCCCTGTGGCTCCTATTGCGCCACGAGGTGGCTCCACCGCCTCCTGCGCAGCCGCCGGCGGCTTTGGAGGCCGAGGGGCGCGAAATTGACGACATTGACCACGACGAATCCGTGATGGACATGGGTTTCTGACCCGTGAGGGGGTGACCGATGACCACAGCACCCCAGTCTGAGAAGGGTTTCGCCGTGCAGTCGCCGATGTGGGGACTGTTCGACGAGGAAGAGGAGACTCCGGAGCTCCGGTGGCCGCTCAGCATCCCCGTCTACGACCGGATGCGACGCCAGGACGCGCAGGTCATCAGCGTGATCCGCGCCGTGACGCTCCCGATTCGTCGCACCGAGTGGCGGATCGACCCAAACGGCGCTGACCCCAAGGTCGCGGAGTTCGTGGCGAACAATCTGGGTCTCCCACTCGCTGGGGGACAGGTCAAACCACCCCTTCGCACCCGTGACCGCTTCTCATGGCAGGAGCATCTGCGCCACGCGCTGCTGATGCTCACGTTCGGACACGCGTTCTTCGAGCAGGTGTACCGGTTCGACGGCCAACGCCACCAGCTGCGGAAGCTCGCATACCGGCCACCACGCACGATTTCCCGCGTGGACGTCGCCGCTGACGGTGGACTGGTCGCGATCGAGCAGTTCAGTGCCACGAACCCCAAGGATGCGCGGATCCCCGTCGAGCATCTCGTCGCATACGTCCATGAACGTGAGGGCGGGAACTGGCTGGGCGCGAGTCTCCTGCGCCCGGCCTATAAATTCTGGATCCTCAAGGACCGGCTGCTGCGCGTGGAGGCCCAGACTGTCGACCGTAACGGCCTCGGCGTGCCCGTCTACGAGGCGTCCGACCATCCGACCGGTGTCGGCAGCGAGGAGCTGCTGAAACGGGAGAAGGACGAGATCGCGACGGGCCTCAAGCTCGCCCGCGGTGCCCGATCCGGAGCCACAGCGGGTGCGTCGATCCCGAACGGCGCGAAGTTCAAGTTCCAGGGCGTCGAGGGCGACCTGCCGGATGCGCGCAAGCCCATCCAGTACTACGACGAGCAGATCGCTCGCGCAGTGCTCGCCCACTTCCTCAACCTCGGGTCCGAAACCGGCTCCTGGGCGCTGGGGTCGACGTTCGCCGACTTCTTCACACTGTCTCTGCAGACGGTGGCGAACCAGATCGCAGACGTCACCACCCAGCACGTCATCGAGGACCTCGTCGACATCAATTTCGGCGAGGACGTCCCGGCGCCGAAGCTCGTCTTCGATGAGATCGGCTCCCGTCACCCGGCAACAGCCGAGGCGATGCGCGCCCTCGTCGAATGCGGTGCCATCACCGTCGACGACCCCCTCGAGGCGCACCTGCGACTCACCTATGGGCTCCCGCCTATCGACCACGCGACCGCTCGTAAGCCCGCCGCGGCCACCGAGCCGCCGGGACCCCCGACCGACCCGGAGAAGTCTCCGGAACCGCCGCCGGAGAGTGAGGAAAGCCCATGAACAAGACACCCTGGTACACGGTGGTGACGAACGAGGCGAAGAAATCCGCCGACCTCCTGATCTACGACGAGATCGGCGGCTTCTTCGGCGTCGACGCTCAGGAGCTCGTGCGCGACCTCTCCGGTCTCGACGTCGACGACCTGCAGGTCTATGTCAACTCGCCCGGTGGTGACGTCTTCGCCGGTGTCGCGATCATGAACGCCCTGCGCAGGCACAAGGCCCGAGTCACGGCGCACGTCGACGGACTCGCTGGCTCCGCGGCGTCGTTCCTCATCCAGGCTGCCGATGAGATCGTCATGGGTCGAGGTTCGGAGCTGATGATCCATGACGCATCGGCCCTGTGCATGGGCAATGCGAAGGACATGCAGGACACTGCCGAAGTGCTCGACCAGATCTCCATGACGATCGCCGAACTCTATGCCGATCGCGCGGGCGAAACCGCCGAGTTCTGGCGGGACGCTATGCGAGCCGAGACCTGGTACAACGCCGGTGAGGCCGTGGAAGCCGGCCTCGCCGACCGCGTCGAGGAGCCGCGCAAACGCGCGGGCACCAAGAACGTCCACGACCTCAGCGTGTTCAACCACGCCGGCCGTGACAACGCACCCGCCCCACCCATGCCCCACCACCCCGGGGCCACACACCTCCCATCACAAGCCCCGGCATTCGACCGCCTCGTCGCGCTCGCCGGAGCTGCCACCACTGCACCACCGAACCCCGCGCCACCGGCTCCGTCGGTGGACGACCATGCCGAAAGGACTGACGACATGTCAGAGAAGCTGATCAAGGGAGTGCGCGCCCGGCTGGGAGTCCCCGCCGAGGCCAAACTCGACGAAGACGGGATCCTCGCCGCGCTCGACGAAGCACTCGCCGAGGGTGGGAACGACACCGCCGCGAACGCCGGACCGACCGTTCCCGAGGGCACGGTCCTCCTCGACTCCGAAGAGCACCAGCGGCTCCTCGCCGAGGCCGAGAAGGGCCGCAAGGCCGACGAGGCGACCGCAAAGGCGCACCGCGAAGCGATCGTCGAAGCCGCGCTCAAGGACGGCCGCATCCCCGCGGCTCGCAAGGATCACTGGCTCGCCCAGCTCGAGGCTGATCCGGGCGCCGAGCAGGTCCTGGGCTCCCTGGCCAAGGGCACCGTCCCCGTGCAGGCGAGCGGTTTCACCGGAGGCGTCGACGAGAGTCCCGATGACGTCGCTGCCGACGACCTGTACTCGAAGCTCTACCCGAAGACGAAGGAGGCGTGAGACCCATGTCTGACTATTCGCCACTGTTCTACGACGGTGACCCGTTCACCTGCACCGCCGCCACCGACGTCACCGGCGGACGCCTCGTGACCGTCGCCGGCAACCGCACCGTCGGCCACGCGGCCGCCGACTCCAACCCCATCGGAGTCGCCGCTTTCGACGCGAAGGCCGGGGAATCGGTCAACGTCATCCCCGGTGGCGTCCACCGCCCTGCAGCGTCGGGTGCGATCGCTGCCGGTGCGCGCGTCGCCGCCGCAGCTGGCGGAACTGTTTCGGCCACCGGAACGAATTTCATCGGAACTGCTCTCACCGCTGCCGCGGATGGGGAGCTCGTCGAGATCAAGCTCGACCACTAAGGAGGGGTCACCACCATGAGTTACACCTACCCAACACCTCCGGTGACCGTCGCCCCCGACGCCACCTCCATCCAGGTGCATCAGTTCATGAAGACGCCGGCGCTCATCGCGAAGCGCGTCCGCGAGCTCGTCAACGAGAAGTTCATCGCGGACTTCCTCCTGGGCCAGCGTCTCAAGGCCGTCGGCGGCGCCATCCTCTACGAGACCGGCGAGGAGATCTACCCCCTCGACGCTCCCGAGGCTGTCGCCCCCGGTGCGGCCTACCCGCTGACTTCCATGACCGCCGGCGAACTCGCCGCGGCCAAGACCGTCAAGTGGGGCCGAGACGCCGAGGTCACCGATGAGGCGATCTCGCGGCTGCAGATGAGCCCAGTTGAACGTGCACTGCGCAAGCTCGCCAACGGCACCGTCCGCCACGTCGACTCCGTCGCCCTCGGCGTCATCGCCTCCAAGCTCACCGGCTCCTACGCCGGCGGTGCCTGGACATCGGCGGGACAGATCATCGAGGACGTCCTCATGGCCAAGGCCAGCCACGAGGAAACCCATGCCGGTGAGGACTACAACCTCAACGTCATCGTCCTCCGACCTACCCAGTACGCGAAGGTCGCCGCGAAGCTCGTCAACGACGGCATGCTGCCGCGTGAGGCCGAGAACCCCATCGGGACCGGCGTGTTCGGCCCCTACATGGGACTCACCTGGACGACCTCCACGCACGTGCCGTTCACCGACCCGACTCTCGTTGACAACGAGCAGCTCGGCGGAATGGCCGACGAGGACCTCGGCGGCCCCGGCTACGCCAAAGTCGCCGGTGTCGGAATCGAAACCAAGGTGATCCGCGATGAGGACCACGACAAGTACAAGCCGCGCGCTCGCCGCGTGACCGTGCCCGTTGTGCTCGAACCCAACGCGGGCCTGCGCATCACCGGAACGGGAGTGTGATCATCATGGCCGCAACGAGTGTGCCAACAGTGACGGCGGCTGCAGTCGTCGTCCAGGTCGAGGGGCAGGACCGCTACCTGTACAAGGGAGCGGTCCTGCCCGACGGGGTCAAGGCCGAGGACGTGAAGCGTCTCAAGTCCATCGGCCTCGTCAAGGACGTGAAAGTCCAGACCGCGCCCCAGGCGACCGCCGACGCGGACGACGCCGAAGCCAAGGCCGCCGCTGAGAAGGCCGCCGCTGAGAAGGCCGCCGCTGAGAAGGCCGCCGCTGAGAAGGCCGCCGCTGACAAGGCTGCGGCCGACAAGGCCAGCACGGCCAAGAAGTAGCGGGAGGGGGACGTCATGGCTGACCTGCCTGATCTGGCGCAAGTCACTGATGTGGAGAACGCGTGGCGTCCCCTCACGAACGCGGAACGGTCCCGGGCCCTGCACTACATCGGGCAGGCGTCGAGGATGATCCGTCGCCGCTGGCGCGACGTCGACCAGCGCATCGAGGACCCGAACGATCGGCTCACCGCCGCCGAGGTCTCCGACGTCGTGGTGGCTCTGGTGCTGTCGATCGTGCCGTCTCCGACGCCGGGTGCTCGCTCGTGGTCGCAGACGACGGGCCCGTTCGCGCATTCGGTGACTCTGCCGGCCGCTGAGGCGGCGCGACCGATGACGCTGCTGGATTGGATGGTCGCGGTATTCGAGGGCGAGGAGACGCCGACGCCAGTCGCGCAGTTCTCGTTCCCGGATCCGCCGCCGTTCGACAACCTGTTCGTGCTCAGGGAGTGATCGTCGATGTTTGGTTACCCGGTCACGGTGGTGCGAGTCCGTTCCGGAGGTTACGACCGTCTCGGCGACCCGCTGCCCGATCAGGAGACACCGATCGAGGGTGGGACGCTCGCCCCGGCGGGCTCGACGGAGGACGGGCAGTTCCGCTCCTCCTCGATCGCGGATTGGACGTTCTACGCCCCCACGGGAACGGATGTTCGCTCCTCCGACCAGTTCCGGCTCCCCGCGAAGTACGCAGGCACCTCGCCGGGCCTGTTCGAGGTGGTGGGTGACCCGCAGGTGTGGGGTCCGAACCCGTTCACGGGTGACGACCCGGGCACTGTCGTGGATCTGAAGAGGCGATCAGGATGAAGTACAAGCACGACCGTAAGGGCTTCGCGAAGATGGCGAACGGCCCGGAGGTGCAGGACATATGCGTCCGAGCCGCCGGGGTGGGGGAGACGTGGGCGCGTCGGCTGCCCGTCGAGGGTCCGCCCGAGAAGCTGCCCGAGTACCGGTCAGGTTTCCGTGTCGAACCCGCCAAGGTCCAGGTCGGCAGTGAGGTTCGAGCCGGTGCGCTGCTCATCAACGATTCCGACGTCGAACGCATCTTCGGCGCCCGCAACCATGTTCTCTACCGCGCTGTCGCGCAGATCGAAGGAGCGTTCATCCGATGATCCATCCTGATGTTGAAGCCGCCCTGATGGAGCTCACCGCGCAGCTGGTCCCCGAGGAGCAGGTGACGGTCAGGCTCAACCCGAACTTCACGTCCGGACCCATGCCGGTGGTGCTGATCACCGCCGAGGTGCCCGGCGCTGACGTGCTCTCCACGGTGCAGGCCGAGTTCGAGATCTACCACTCGAAACGCTCCGACGCGAAGACCCTCACGAACGTCCTGTGGTCGCACCTCGTGGACCAGGCACACAGCACGCAGGCGGGCTTCCTCGACCGCGTGTGGGAGCGGCAGAAACCCAAGGAGCACCCGTACCAGTACAGCGGCGTCGAGCGTTTCCGCTTCGTCGTCAACGTCGACACCCGCCCCATCGGCTGACCGGCACCCACCACTCACTGATACTCAACCCTCGCCCTCGCGGCGGGGGTTTCCTCATGCCCGCGTCGTCGGGCAGAAAGGCAGCACATCATGACCACGATCCAGGAGCTCAAAGCCCAGGGAGACAACGCGGATCTCATCCGCAAGGTCCAGAACGTCGCGATCTGGCTGGCCCCGCTCTCCGCGGCGCCCATCACCAAGCTCGTTGACGCCACCGGCCAGCTCACCCCGTTCCCCGCCGAGTACCGTCCCCTCGGCATGATCACCAAGGACGACGGACTCACCTTCACCAGCGAGTCCGACTCCGAGACCGTCGAAGCCCACGGCTACATCTCAGCCGTCCGTGAAGACGAAACCTCGATGGAACGATCCTTCGCCGTCAACGCCCTCGAAACGAACCGGCTCACCCTCGAGCAGGCTCACGGCCTCGACCTGTCCACCGTCACCGTCGACGCCGACGGCAACCTCGTCTTCGACGAACCGGAACTCCCGATCCGCCAGCACGCTCGCGCGATCTGCGTCGGCTCCGACGGCGCAGGCACCGGCGAATACCTGATGGGACGGTTCATGCCCTTCGTCAAGGTCACCAGCCTCGACGACATCGTGTGGTCCATGTCCGACCCCACCTCGTACAACCTCACGTACAAGGCATTCCCGGACCCGACCCTCGGCTTCAGCGTCCGCCACCTCTACGCAGGTGCCGGCTTCAAGGCCAGCGCCGAACGCGCCGGCTTCACCGTCGCCCCAGCCGCACCCTGACCGGTCGGCGACACCCCCTGACGCGGTGGCGAGCGTGCCTGATGGGATGCGCGCTCGCCACCGTCTAACCCACTCATCCCATCTGCACCCACGAGGAGCAAACACATGGCGAAGAACCCCACACCGAAGCCCGACACCGACCCCGGCGACGCCGTCGAACCGGTCACCGTGCAGCCCACCGCAGCGACCCCCGTCGCACCGGACAAGACCGCACAGACCACCGACCCGACCCTCGCCCAGGAGCCGGAAACCAAGACCGACGAGACCGACGACTCGCCCAAGCGCATCACCCTCGTCAACGCGGACGGCCACACCATCACCACCGGCCACCCCGCCGAGATCACCAACCTCCGCGCTCGCGGATACACCGAATCGAAGTAGGAAGCAGGAATCCCATCATGGCTACAGCACGCAAAACCTCTGCCCCGAAGTCGGACAAGCTCGTCGTGAAGAATGACCTCGACAAGCTCGCCAACGAAGTCGTCAAAGACCACGAGCCGTATGAGTTCTGGTTCAAGGGCCGTCAGTTCATCACTCAGAATCCGTTCGATCTCGACCTCAGCGAGTCGTTGAAGATCCAGCGGGAAGACACCGAGGGGCAGCTCAAGCAGTTCCTCGGCGAAGACGGCTATGCCGAGTTCATGGAGCTCAAGCCGCAGACGAAGCACGCCGCGGCGCTCGTCAGCAACGCTGAGAAGTACTACCAGGACATCTACGGCAACCCGGGGGAATCCGACGGCTCGCCGACCTCCTGACGAGGTTCCGCGGGCCGATCCGCTGTGATCTGGCGTCGGAGTACGGGATCGATCTCGCGGAGTGGGTCGCGGCGCGCCGCTTCCGGGCGCTCATCGACTACATCGATGGGCTCCCGGTGGCGTCGAGGTTCCGTCAGGCTCTGCTCAACGACCCGGAAACGGCGGAGCAGATCGTCGAGGCCGAGGCCGCCGCGAAAGCCAAGGGCAAGACGGCTCGAGCGTATGCGCCGGAGATCCGTGACTGGGACACCAGCGCGATCCTGCTCACGCGCCTCACCGCCTCGGTGGAGCGTCAAACCTCGGTGCTCGCGGGCGTGCACAAGGCCCGGTACAAGCCGCAACCGCCCCTCAACCCGGTCACTGAGGTGGACCGGGTCCGGGAGCGTCGCCGTCACCGGGAGGTGAATCGGCTGTTCAACATGTTCACGACCAATCCGGAAGGGGCGTGATCATCCGTGGCCTCCATTGCGTCGGCGTTCATCAATGTCGCCCCGACCTTCCCCGGCTTCCAGAAGAAAGCTGCTGATGAGGCGGGGAAGCTCGAGAACACATTCGGGCGTGCCGGTCGGAAGTCTGGTAGCGGGTTCGCTGGAGCGTTGGGGAAGGTCGTCAAGGGTGGCGTCATCGCCACTGGCACTGTGGCCGCCGCAGGCCTCGGATATGCCCTCACGAAGGGTTTCGAGCGCCTGTCCCAGATCGAGGACGCGACCGCGTCGCTGACCGGTCTGGGGCACTCGGCGAAGTCCGTGAAGACCATCATGAACGATGCCCTCGCTTCGGTGAAGGGCACCTCGTTCGGGATGGGCGAAGCCGCTCAGGTCGCGGCGTCAGCTGTGGCCGCCGGGGTGAAGCCCGGTGAGGATCTGCAGAAGACACTCAAGCTCACCGCTGACGCCGCGACGATCGGCAAGACCTCCATGTCCGAAATGGGGATGATCTTCAACAAGGTCGCCTCCAAGGACATGATCCAGGCGGATTCCGCGAACATGCTCCTCGAGCGCGGCATCCCCATCTGGCAGATGCTGTCGAAGACGATGGGCATGACGACCACCGAGGTGCAGAAACTCGCTTCCGAGGGCAAGATCGGGTTCGCGGAGTTCCAGACCGCGATGGAGCAGGGTCTCGGAGGCGCAGCTCTCGAGGTTGGCAACACCACCTCGGGCGCGCTGAAGAACATCGGTGCTGCCGCTGGCCGCCTCGGCGCCACCCTCCTCGGCGGCGTGTTCCCGAAGATCAAGCCGCTGTTCGTCTCACTCATCGGTGTCATCGACCGCATGACCGACGCCGCGGCACCACTCGGTGCCGCGATCGGCAACATCCTCGGACCCGCCATCGGCAGGCTCTCAGCCTGGCTTGACGGTCTCGACTTCACGAAGCTCTCCACCGGGGCGGGCTCCATGTCGTGGGTCGCCGGCGCCGCCACGCACCTCAAGACGTCACTGGCACCGCTGACGCCCGTCGTCGACCTCGTCGGCAAGGCACTCAACTGGGTGTGGAACAACCTCGGCCTCGTCGTGCGCATCCTGCCCTACGCGCTCGCCCTGTTCGCCGCCTACCGGCTCGCGTCGAATCTGGCTGCCGCGGCGACGTTCAATCTGCGTGTCGCGGAAATGGCGATGGCTCCCGTGTATCTGGCGAACAACATCGCTCGTATCACGGCGATCACCATGGAGGGTCGTCTCAATAAGGCGAAGCACGAGTCGATCCTGACCAAGGCCAGGGACACGGCCGCGACGTCGGCGAACACCTCGGCGACGACCGCGAACGGTTTCGCTGCGAGGTTCGCGGCCGCGGCTACGAAGTTCCAGGCCGGCGCGATGCGCAGCATGTATATCCAGACGAACGCGGCGAAGACCGCGACGATCGGGTCGACGGTCAGCCTGGTGGCGCACCGCACGGCCACGGTCGCGACGACGATCGCGACGCGTGCTGCTGCGGTGGCGCAGCGCCTGTTCAACATGGCGCTCAAGGCCAGCCCTCTGCTGCTCGTCGTGGGTCTCATCGCGGGCATCGCTTTCGCTCTTCAGCAGTTCTTCACGAAGACCGAAGAGGGTCGCGTCATGTGGTCGGCGTTCTCGGCTCAGATCCAGGCGGCGCTCCTGCCCCTGAAGGCTGAGTTCGTGAAGCTGCAGCCGCTGTTCGCGCAGCTGATCGGGACTCTGGGTTCGGCCTTGGGGTCGATCATGCCTGTCGTCGCGCAGCTGGTGGGCACCCTGGTGAGCACCCTTGTGCCCGTGATCTCGAACCTGGCGCGCACGCTGTTCCCGGTCCTGGCGCAGGTCATTGGCACGGTTGTGCAGGTCATCTCCTCGATCCTCGCGGCTGTCATGCCGCTGGTGACGGTGCTGCTCACGGCACTGGTCCCGGTGATCGGTCTCGTCCTCACCGTGGTCGCGAAGATCATCTCGGTGCTGGCGACTCTGCTGGTGCCGGTGATCCGATTCGTCGGCACGGTCATCACGTGGCTGGTCGGTGCCATCACCACCGGCGTGACGTCGGCGGGTGGCGTGTTCGCCACGGTGTTCGGGGCGGTCTCGTCATTCCTGACCACGGTGTTCGCACCGGTCCTGAATTTCATCAAGACCGTGGCGATGCTCGTCTTCCGTGGCATCCAGATCTACATCCAGGTCTGGTGGGCGGTCGTGTCCGCGATTTTCAGTCTCGTGGTCGCGATCATCCGCACCGTGCTGGCACCCGTGTTCACGTTCTTCAAGAATGCGGTGACGCTGGCGTTCAATCTGATCCTCGCGGCCATCAATTTCTGGTGGACGCTCGCGAAGATCGTCTTCAACGCCGTCGTGGGCTTCATCCGCGATCAGCTGCAGCCGCGGTTCAACCTCTTCAAGGACACGGTCGCTTCGGTCTTCCAGACGGTGCGGCAGAAGATCGATGAGGCGTGGACGTTCATCAAGACGTGGATTTTCAATCCGATCGTCTCGTTCCTGAAGGACAAGCTCGCCCCGGCGTTCACGTCCGCGAAGGACACGATCACCGGTGCGTGGACGAAGATGCAGAACCATCTCGATCAGGTGCGAGCGTTCATCGTCGATAACATTTTCAGGCCCGTGATGGACCTGGTGAAGAACACGCTGCCGGACGCGTTCGAGACCGGTCGGGACGCGATCGGTAAGGCCTGGGACGGGCTGAAATCCCTCGCCAGGAAGCCGATCGCGTTCGTCATTGAGCAGGTCGTTCGTGATGGTCTGGTCAAGCCTTTCAACAAGGTGGCCGGCGTGTTCGGCTCGAAGACCATCGACGAGAAGCTGTTCACGGTGCCGAAGCTGCGTGACGGTGGCCCGGTTCCGGGGCATTCGCCGACTCCAACGGCGGACAACATCCCGATCTGGGCGACTGCTGGCGAGTTCATGGTGCGTCGTCGTGCGGCGGATCGTCTGCGTCGTCAGCATCCGGGCGCCCTGGAGTACATCAACTCCCGGGGCGAGCTCCCGATGGTCAGGGGTTACAAGAAGGGTGGCGACATCGTCGCCCTCGGGCGTGCCCTGCAGTCCATCGGTGTGCGCGTGTCTGAGCATCCGAAGTTCGGGGGAGTGAACCCGGTTCACGCCAAGAACTCCTGGCACTACCGTGCCGGAGCCTTGGACCTGAACACGGCGGCCGGGCAGTCGAAGGGCGAAATGGCGTTCTTCGACAAGCTGATGCCGATCCTGCACGGCCTCGGTTGGGGAACCATCTGGCGCTACCCCAACCACTATGGGCACGCCCATGTGGATAAGGGTGGACGGAAGCTCGGCAGCTTCAAGACCGGTGGTGTCGGTGGTCTCGTCGCTAAGGGTTTGATGGCCGCTCTCAAGGGCCTGAAGAACCTCGGCGGAAGTGTCGGTAATGCTCTTGTCGATCTGAACCCGTTCAAGGGTCTGATCGACAAGATCAAGAACGGTATCGGCAAGGAACCGTTCGCGCAGATGATCGGATCCGGTGCCACGAACCTCGTCAACAAGGCGATCGAGTGGATGCAGGAGAAGATGCCGTTCGGTGGCGACACCGGCGACATCAACGATCCTGGCGGTCAGGGTGCCGGTGTGGGCCGCTGGACCGACACGGTCAAGCAGGCGCTGACCATGCTGGGCCAGCCGACGTCTCAGGCGATGATCAACACGGTGTTGCGCCGGATGAAACAGGAATCCGGTGGCAATCCCAAGGCGATCAACAACTGGGACATCAACGCCAAGCGTGGCACCCCCTCCAAGGGGCTCATGCAGGTGATTGGCCCGACCTTCAAGGCCTACGCCATGAAGGGGTTCAAGTCCAACATCTACGATCCGCTGTCGAACATCCTCGCCTCCATGCGCTACGCGCTCGCCCGGTATGGGTCGCTGTCGAAGGCCTACAACCGGAAGGGCGGCTACGCGAAGGGCGGACTCATCCAGGGCTTCGCCTCGGGTGGACTTGTCCCCTCGATGACCGGAGGCGCTGGGGATTCGATGTCGTTCATGTCAGGCATGATGCCCAAGCCTGTCCTGTACGACGACGGCGGTTGGCTACCGCCCGGTCTCACGACCGTGCTCAACGCCACGGGCAAACCCGAGCCGGTGTTCACGCCCAAGCAACTGGGCATGATCGGCGCCGACTCCGCCGAGGCACAGCCGAGGATGCAGTTCGGGGACGTCTACGTCCAGGACCCGGACGAGTTCGTGCGCACCCTCGACGAGCGTGAACGAAAGCGCGATGTTCTCTACCCAGTGTGAGGAGGTCTGATCGATGTATCGGAGACCGATTGTGACTCTGATCGGCAACGGTGATCAGATCACCCTCGACGGGGTGGGCAACGAGTTCACGCTCAAACCCGGCATGACCGGCACCGGACTCGCCCCGTGGGAGTCGACATACAGTCAACTCCCGCGGGGCGGGTCCGTGCTCCGTCACCGCCGGCGCACCAACCGCACCATCATGATCCCGATCGACGTCCACCACGGGAACTCCCCAGACGCCTACGCGCGACTCGAAGACTCCCGCCGCCGCCTCGAACACCTCTGTGAAGACGTCGTCGAGATCCGACTCAAAACCAAAGACGGCACCCGCAGCGCCTACGGCCGACTCAAAGACGGCCTCGAGGGCGACTTCGCGAAAGCCGTCGTCAACAACATGCGCATGGTCCTCGTACTCACATTCGAATGCGAGGATCCATGGTTCTATGGGCCCTGGCGCGAACAATCCCGCGCCATCGCTAAAGGAACCAAACCATTCCTCTCCGCGCTCGCCCCAACTCGCGGCAGACGAAATTGGAACAATGCACCGATCTCCTCATGGCTGAGATCGGGTCTCAGCTTTGCCGCGGTCGAAGATGGGTTCACAAGACTCACCACCAACGCAACCGCTACGACTTATGCCTCAAGCCCCGCCCCCTATGAGACGAATATCCCTGCCACTCCCGGGAATCGGGAGGTGATCTTCGAGGTGCGGGTTCCGGCGGATGAAGACGCTGTGATGATCCGGCCACGATTTATGGGGTACGGAGAACTGGCGGGGCTGGATATCGGCGTAGAGAACTTCGTTGTCAACCCCGGTGAAATTCGCTTGCTGAAAGCCGCCGGAACTATTCCAGATAAGCCTGGGGGAATCCGTCTCCTGATTTACGTCAAAGACACGGCAGGGGCGTACACCCCAGGAAACGTTATCGATGTGCGCACCATCTACTTCGGCGAGCCAGGAATGCCATTCGACGGGTCAACGGAAGGCCATGTGTGGGAGGGCCGAGCTGGCAGGTCAACCTCCGTGGAGATGGTTGGCGGGAAGAAGTTCTTCCCCGTGCGACTCTCGGAGTCATCAGTGCAGGGCGAGTACGAGGTCCACATTGAGGGCGACGAGCAGGTGTGGCCGGTGTGGGAGATCGTGCCGCCCGGCACGGATGCGAAGCTCGAGAACATCGACACCGGTGAGGCCCTGTTCCTGTCGGGGCAGATCCCGGACACGGTGACTGTGGATACCCGACCGCGCGTGCAGGACATCACGAGCCCGTCCATGCCGGATGGGCAGTGGTGGGACCGCGCCGGTCGCATCGTCGGCGGTCGCCTCGTCGAGCAGGACCTGTTCCCGCTCCGACGTGGGAAGAACCGGATCCGCATGACGATGGTCGCCGCGACTGCAGATTCCCTGATCAATCTCCGCTACCAGGAGACCTACAAGGCCGGACACTGAGAGGGGTCGATCGCCCGTGAAGGTGCTCATGTTCACCCCGGATTTCGTGTCCCGAGGGACCCTGCCCGTCGTCAGCGGCACGATCGTGCTCCGCCGCAACGACGTGAGCACGTTCGCGCTCGATGTGATCGGTGAGGACAACAAGTGGAGGCGGCTCAAGCACGGCTACCGGATCGTCATCATCGACGACGACCTCGGCGAGGGTGTGCAGCTGCTTTCTGGTTGGGCGACCGGCATGGTCGACAAGCGTGACACAGGTGTCCAGACGATCAAGGTCTCAGGCGTTTCGGATGTGCAGTGGCTCAAGCAGCGGCTCACGCTCCCGGATCCGGCAGCTGCTCTCGACGCGCAGTCGTCGGCGGCGTATTGGAAAGCCACGGGACCCGCGGAGACGGTGATCCGCTCCCTGGTGAACGTCAACGCCGGCCCGGGCGCCCTGGCGTCGCGTCGTGCACCTCTGATCATCGACCCGGACCAGGGCCGGGGCCCGCAGGTGTCGGTGAATACGCGGTTCAAGACGGTTATCGAGGAGGCGCAGGCCCTGGCGGGCTCGGCGCTGACGTTCGACATTGCCCAGGACATTGCGTTGCGCATGTCGGTGTTGCGGTTCTCCGTCGGCCGGGATCTGCGCCGCGCCGTGGTGCTCACGGAGGACAACGGTGGGCTGCCAGACCGGGAACTCACGAACTCGGCGCCGGAAGCCACGCATGTGCTCGTCGCCGGCCAGGGTGAAGGCACTGCCCGAACCTTGAAACTCGTGCAAGGCAACACTTCCGATTGGGGTGTGTACGCCGAGGTGTTCCAGGACCGACGCGACACGGATGCTGCCGCTGAGCTCATCCAGGCCGGGCAGGAGACGCTCACGGAGGCGCAGGAGAAGGCGTCGGTGAGTCTGAGTGTCACGGACACGCCGCGCCTGCGGTTCGGCCACCGGTATGGTCTCGGCGACACCATCACGGTGCAGCTCGAAACAGGCGGTCAGGTCGCCGACATCGTGCAGCAGGCGGAGCTCACGTATTCGGAGACTGGCCGCACCGTGAAGCTCCAGATCGGCCCCGTCCCTGACGACAAGGATGCTCCGCGCTGGGTCCGCGAGGTTCGCCGCCTGCAGCGCCGGGTCACGGGCCTCGAAGCCCGGTAGTTCAAACGCACTGGCCGTCAGGCCCACATTCGACAGTCTTTCAACACCCTCCGGGGTGTTTTTTCATGCCCAGGAGGTAGCTGATGGTCGAGAAGTCTTTCCCCATCGAGGAAGTCAACATGTCGTCGGAGGAGTGGCGGTCCGTCACTCTCGGAATTGGCAATGGCGTGCTCGATCGTGGGGGCCAACCGTATTGGCTCAAGAACCTCGACAACGCGTCTCGCACCGCGCAGCTGACGCCGTCGACGACCACGAATGATGCTGAGGCGATCATCGACGGCTTCTACCACTACATGGATACGGCGGTCGAGGTTCCGTTGCCGATGCCGGCGGCTCCGACGACATACCGGGTGACCCTCGAGTATGACCCTCTGGAGCACAAGAACATCGTCTCCGGACCGGTCAGAGTGCGGACGTATGCGGGGGATCCGGACACCACGCAGGGGAAGAACCACATCGTCCTCTGGGAGATTGAGTGTCAGCCGAACCAGCTGCTGACCGAAGCGGTGGTGAGACAGATCCGCCCGAAGATCGCCCCGACGATCACCGTCGATAGCCGGGCCCAATTGCCGCCGGCGAAGTCGGTGCTGTGGGGGACGATCGCTCACATTCACACGACTCGCGAACTCTTGTTCGCCTGGGGTTCTGGCGCTGACGGTGCACCGACCGGGTGGGCGTCGATCACGAATCCGGATCCGACGACGATCACACCTCACCCGTGGAACGTTCACTATACCGGAGACCCGATCGTTGGTCAGTCGATCGGCGGACGAGTGTACCTGTCGGGGAAAGTCAGACGCCCGACCAATGAGGTGTACACGATCCGCGACGTCGGTTGGCCGGTGTGCACACTGCCACCGAGCTTGTTACCGGCGAAGTGGGGCCGATACCCGGTGGGGCTCACGTTCACCGCTGCGGGTGCTCCTGCCATTGGAATGGTCGATGTCGCAGCGAATGGCGTGGTTACCGCGTATGTGCCGTCGAGCGTCAACTTCCTGACTCTTGACGGCATCGACTATCGAGCCGCGCAGGTGTAGGGGCGTGATCGTCTCCGGGTCGAGCCGCGTCATCGTCTAGAGCACAGTCAGGAGACCAGCGTGTGGATATCCCCTCGTTCATCACCAGCTATGGCGGTCCTGGCGGCATTGTCGCGGTCATCGTGTGGCTCTACTCGTCGGAGCGTCGACACAACGTTGAGCGCCGCGATGAGCTCCGCAAGGACATTGAACGTGAGCAGGCGGACAACGACCGGCTGCGAGCGAGCCTCAAGTCGAAACGCGCCGCGCTCGCTGAGAAGGATGTCGAGCTCGGTAAGCGGAACGCCCGGATCGCTGAGCTCGAGGATCTTGTCCGCCGCCTCCGCAATGGAGAGGACGTGTGATCGTCATGGGCCGTCATGACCACCGCCGAGATCGCCCGTGGATGAGCGGGCTGCCGGGAATCGTCGCCCTCGTCCTCGTCATCGGGTTCGCGGCCTGGACGATCGTGTCCCAGTACCAGACTCAGCGGAAAGCCGAGGATGCGGAGTCGTCGGCCTCGCAACTGGCGAATCAGGTGTCACGTGCCTGTGCTGAGGGGTCTGTGAAGGTCGACGGTCGGGACATCTGCAAGAAAGCGGAGCAGGTGCAGAAGGACACCGCCGCGGTGACGAAGCAGGGTCCGCCCGGGCCGAAGGGCGACAAGGGTGACCGGGGACTGCCCGGACGCGATTCGACGGTCCCCGGCCCCGCCGGGAAGCCAGGTAAGGACTCCACCGTCCCGGGTCCGCCCGGACCGTCTGGCCCACCCGGACCGCCCGGGAAGAACTCGACGATCCCGGGGCCGGCGGGGGAGCCGGGAGCCCCGGGCAAGGACTCGACTGTCCCTGGCCCGATCGGCCCGCCCGGGCCGAAGGGCGACAAGGGCGACCGGGGTAGCCGGGGTGAGGCTGGCCCGCCCGGCCCCGAGGGGCCAGAAGGTCCAGCCGGTAAGTCCGGCCGCGGGATCCGCGACGTCAGCTGTACCGCTGATGGGGATTGGCTGTTTGCCTTCACGGATGACACGAGCGTCACCGTCGACGGCCCCTGCAGGGTCACCCAAACCCAACCAGAACCAACCGAAGCCCCGTGACTCGCGGGGCTTTTCCATGCCCTACGCCCTCAGGAAGGGGTGATCAGTATGGCCCGATCGTGGAGAGTCGCCAGGGCTCTCGACAAACTCCTGGCCCAGATCAATGCGGCAGCGCCGCGGCGGTCGAAACGCTCAGATGGGTCGATCGGTGATACCGCGCATTCGGCGCGAGCATCCGACCACAACCCGGATTCGCGCGGGATCGTCCACGCCCGCGACTTCACGCACGACCCGAAGGGCGGATTTGACGCCCACGCGTTCGTGCGCCGCCTCGCCAAGGCCGGGGACTCCCGGATCAAGTACCTGATCAGCAACCGGCAGATCAGCAACCCGAAGATCGGCGCCGGCCGTTGGCGGCCCTACAGCGGGTCGAACCCACACAAGGCCCACGCCCACGTCTCCTGCGTCTACGGACGCGGCGAGGACGACACCAGACCCTGGCCAGGCCTCCCCGGCAGTACCGCTGGCAGTGCAGGCTCGACCACCACGACTCCGAAGGAGGACGAGAACGATATGCGACGGATCAAGCACGGTGAGCACCGCAAACCCCAGAAGCTCGGGCCGGGACAGACCGCCCGGATCCGCACCAATTCCAACGGCGACTACTCGATGGGTGACTGCAAGAAGGGTCAGCTGCTCGAGACGGTCGTGAACATCGACGTGCTGGGCCTCATGCTCGGCGAAACCGTGACGGTGCGTAACGTCATCGTCGACTGGAACGGGAAGAAGAAGCGTTCCACCATCAGGCACCGGAGCGCGGTCGCCGACGTCAACGGCAAGGGCGACGGCCGCCGGGCACGTGGCAACTTCACCTTCACCGACGGTTCCTGCGGGTACGGCCCGCACGGTGATGATCGTCCGCGGTTCCACCTCGAGGTGAAGAACGAAACCAAGCACGACGTGACGATCGCTTACGTCGACTACGAGACGAAGGGGAACTGACCATGAGCAACCTGGTCACCAGAGAGTTCTGGGCAGCCACGGCTGACCGTGTCGCCAAGACCGGGGCGCAGTCGGCGATCACCCTCATCGGCGCCGAGGCCGTCAACATCGTCTCCCTCGACTGGGCGGAGATCCTGGGCATCACCGCGACGATGATGCTCCTGTCGGTCCTCTCCTCGATCGCAGGCGACGTCGCCACCAAGAACGGCCCCAGCTTCACCAGCTCCGAGGGAATCGGTGTCGCGAACGCTGAGGCTGAGGAGGCGTTGCGGATGCTGCGCGCCGGGGAGGATCCGGTCGGGGCATTCGACACGCGTGTGAGCCTCGCGCCCCTGGACTACGACGAGACCGAGGACGTGACCGGTCCGGAGGATCATGATGCCGACGAAGCCGAGGTCGTGGATCTCACCGACACCGAGGCCACCCCAGCCGAGGAGTCGGATCATGCTGCAGAGGATGCCGACGAGGTCGAGGCCGTCGACGCTACCGAGGACACCGACCCGACGCCTGCCGCGCCGGGCTGGACGCCGAAACACTGAGGAGGCCACCATGGACAAACCGATTGAGGAGATGACTCCCGAGGAGATCGCCCAGTGGATGGAGGCACTCAAGTCGGAGCTGCTGCGCCGGCAGAACCGGGAGGCGTTCCAGCGCGAGGAGACGAAGCTGCACGAGCAGTTCCGGCAGACGGGGATGCTGCCGGTCCCTGCTGTCGCGGAGTACGTGAAACCGGCTGAGTCCGTCGACGCTTACGGTGTCGGGGATGTCGTACTCCGCAACGGCGGCCGCCGCCGCGCCACGACGGGTCTCGTGATCTGCGAACCCGAATGCAACGACCACTGGGAAGACGCCTGAGTCAGACCCTGCCGGTATATTTCCCGGTATAGTTTCATCCGATTTGCCCCCACCTCTCACCGAGGTGGGGGCGTTTCGTCGTTCCCGGAGTCGTGTTACGCTCGTCCCACCCCGTCACTGCGGGGATTGTCCGCTCTTCGTTGACGGGCAGGACGACCGCAACATCTTCCCTGCGCATGCAGGGGTGACCCGATTGCTCTCGACGAGTCTCCGTCAAGTTGGGTATCTCGCCCCGCGTTTGCGGGGATCGCTCCCACGATTCGCCGCGTGGGGGCGTTTTGTCGTGCCCTATGACTCGGCGGGTAGGACGGCGGCAGCATCTGGCGGTAGCTGCTCGACACCGGCGCGCGCGATCCAGTTGTCGAGAGTCTGCCGAGTGATCCCGCCGGCGGTGGCGATTCGGGCTTTGGGTATGCCTCGACGGTACGCAGAGAGGGCGTGAGCCTTCCGCGATTCCGTGGCCTGGTGAATTGTCGCATCGTCATCGCGGAGCGCCTGGAGCATGACGTCAACACAGTCACCGCACACGCATGTGTCGCCGTGGCTCATCGGGTGATCCCCAGCTCCGAGCCAATCAGTGATTCCGTCCACCGATCGGATGAGAAGGGAATCCTGAGGGCACGATGGTCGCGGTTTTGATCGAAACCGACCCAGAATAGGCGATTCGCGTCTTCCGGGGAGACATCTGCGAGGGCCGGAATTTCGTCCAGTGGAACGCGGTCACTCAGGGCGACGACCATGATCATCTCTGCCGGATATGGTGAGCCGTCCCGCTCCTCATCGTCGCGCTTAGCGGATGCAAAGAGGGATCGGAGTTCCTCGCGGTAGGTCGGCTTCTTGTGCAGCCCCTCCGGCTCCCCGCAGCGGTAGCAGTTGCCGTACACGTCGAAGTCGACGTTGGTGCAGTCGGTGTAGGTGCTCATCGGTCTGGCCTTTCAATCGGTGGGGGCTGGTGGATGTCTACCATCATACACATACGTATGACAGTAGACAATGCCCTGACGGAAAGAATTTCTGAGGGCCCGGGTGCCCATGCATGCGCTGGCCATTCAGTCGCATCCGATCGCTACTGATGACTAGAAGTCCATCGAATCCACCAAGCGAGGCCATAGGTCCGCGAGGACCACGTCGACGGCCAGCTGAACCTTGGCGCCCGTGAGGGGCCGGCCGATCACGTACTGGTGCGCCTCCGCGACCCCGTCCTCGTCTTCGGAGTAGGTCTGCACGATCGTCGCACCCCATGATCCCCAATCGACGGCCACGGCCACGACGTCGACACCGCCGAGAACCTCGGCGAACACAATCCGAACCTCGATATCCTGCCCCGGCCGCAGGTGTTCGTCGTGCAGCGCAAGGATCTCGGCGACGACGTCGACCGCTGGCACGGTGCGCGGACTGAGAATGTGCATGCCCGCCACGCTATCCCGCGCTCGCCGTAGTTTGGCCGATATGAAACGGTCTACTGGAAATCGCGCCTGTTGTTCTACGCTTCATCTATGCAGAAGATTATGGCGTGGGCCAAATCCCACAAGCTCGCCGCGACAGGAATCGGCTGCGGCGGCCTCCTCGTCGCAGGTTTCCTCCTCATCGTCATCATTGGAGTCATCGTCACCCTCGTCAACGGCCCGTCGGCGCCCGAGGATGCCGAGCCCGCGGCTGAGACGGCCACCACCGAGGCGACCTCGGAAGCGCCCTCGTCGGCTCCGCCGGAGAAGCCCGCGACGACCGCGCCGCCGAAGACCAGCGCACCAACCCAGGTGCCGAGTGACCCGGCACCGACGTCGCCGGCTCCGAAGTCGGAAGCGCCGGCCGCCGAGGATTCGTTTGCCGCGAAGCTCGAGAAGACGGTGCTCGATGCAGCTGGCGTCGATAAGTTCTCCGACATGACTCCTGAGTCTCCGGTGTACGCGGTGACGAAAGTCGAAGACGTCAGCACCGGCACCGCGCGGGTCTACGTCCAGGACACGCTCACGGATGATCAGGCCGACGACGTCGCTCGCTGGTTCATGAACATGGGCTGCGGCGCCGACGACTCGCTCGAGATCAACACCATCGTCGTCCGTGACGTCTCCGGCGTCGACCGCAACCACTTCACGGCCATGATGGACCCCATCACGCTCTGCGGCTGAGCCCGGTCGGGACGCGCCTCACGTCGGGCACCCGCTGGGCACAATTCGGGCACATTAGACCACTGCCGCACCATCTAGAGAGGTCGAGAACACCAGAGAATTCGCGGATCACGCCGTGATCAGGGAGCGGATATGGGTTCAAATCCCACCGGCTCCGCGTTGTGATGTGTCGCGACATCGTTCACTCGATGTCGCGGCACATTTCTCATTTCCCGCCGGGATGTCTCACGACATTGTTCATCGAATTGATGCCATGTCTCGCGACATCGTTCACCGTATGTGTCAC
>NZ_JAPSIB010000041.1 GCF_031179145.1 Brevibacterium sp. | reverse complement strand
GGCGATCGCCTCGGCGGCCCCACTTCCGACGTTGATCGTGCGGGAGTCGACCGGCGGGTGACTACTCCGCGCTGCCCTTCGCCTCGGCCGACGGCTTCTCGGGGGTCGCCTCGGCGGCATCTGACGGAGCCACAGGGGTCGTGCTGTCCGCTGGCTTCTCGGGGGTCGCCTCGGCGGTGCTGCGTCCGTGATTGAACATCAGGTTGAGCACCACCGCGACGAAGGCGCTCATGGCCACCCCGCTGCCGAGCAGGGAGGCGACGCTCGGCGGGAACTGGGAGTACATTCCTGGGATGAGGACCGGGAGCAGGCCCACGCCCAGGCCGACGGTGGCGGTGATGAGGTTGCCGGTGTGGTGGAAGTCGACGCGGGCGAGCATCTGCACGCCGAGCACGGCGATGATGGCGAACACCACGACGGCGGTGCCGCCGACGGCCGCGGCCGGGATGCCACCGAGGATCCGGGCCAAGGGACTGAACCCGATGAGGATGAGGATGACGCCGGCGAACGCGGTGACATAGCGGCTGCGCACACCCGAAGCGCGGACGATGCCGACGTTCTCGCCGCTGGTGACCATCGGCGTGCTGCCGAAGAGCCCGCCGAGGAGGGTGATGATCCCATCGGCTCGGACGACGCGGGGGACGTCCCTGCTCGGGGTCACTTTGCGATCGACGATCTCGCCGTTGATGATCGTCTGGCCGGTGGCCTCGGCCATTGAGGCCAGTGCCCAGAGGAGCATCGGGATGGCGGCGATGAGGTCGAACTTCGGCATTCCGAACGGGAACAGGGTGGGGGCGGCGAAGATCGGGCCGGCCATCTGCTCCCCGAACGAGGTCATACCCAGGAACGCGCCGACGACAGTGCCGCCGATGAGTCCGATCGCGATGGAGAGCCGACCCCAGAGGCCGGGGAGGAACCGGAAGCACAGGACGGTGACGGCGATCGTGACGAAGCCGAGGAGCAGGTTCTTCGGGTCGCCGAACTCCGGGCTGTCGGGCTGACCGGTGATGAGCTTCCCAGTGACCTGGATGAGGTTGACGCCGATGACGATGACGATCACGCCGATGACCAGCGGCGGGAAGTATTTGAGGACCCGTACGAAGAGGGTCACCGCGAAGATGTAGAACACCCCGGTGAGGATCACGGCGCCGACCGCGGTCTGCAGATCGGTGCCCTGGCCGATGGAGATGAACAGGACGGTGCCGGCGCCTCCGGGGAGCATGACGAAGGGGAGGCGGACGCCGAGCTTCCAGACGCCGATCGACTGGAGGATCGATCCGAGTCCCGAGAAGACGAGCACCGCTGAGAGCAGCGCCGAGGTCATGTCCTGCGGAAGCTCGAGCGCCTTGGTGATGAGGAAGACCGCCGAGATCGGCGTGGCCACCATGACGAGGACGTGCTGAATCGCAAAGGGAATGAGCTTGTGCACTGGGCGCAGCTGGTCAACGGGATGGACGCTGTCGGTGACCTCGGTGGGTGCGGACATGGTGGCCTCTCGCCGGTAAGAGAAGGTGATCAGGCCTGAGTTTATCAGGAGCCAAATCGATTTGTTTCATTATCGGGAGAGGTCGGGGAGCGGCCGCGATTCGTGAGGTGAGACGGTGCGGCGTGCGCCGGGATCATTGGGTCAGGCGCCGGGGGTCGTTGGGGAAGGCGCCGATCAGCCGGCGAGCGGTGTCAGTCCGAACTTGAGGAGAAGGAAGACGCCGAGTGCGAGGAGGGGGATGCTCGCTGCGACGATCGTCGTGATGAGTGCGCTGCTGTGAGTTCGGTCTGTCGCCATTGGGCCATCCTGCTCCGATCGAGCTCGGCTCGAAATCGCAAGCGGTGCGCGGGTGGGTCGAGGGGAGGGGTGGGGCTGCTGGGCGGCGAGTTCGTCGTCGGTGGGTTGGGGATAGGAGAACACGGGGCTCGTCATACCCCTCAACCTACGGACCGGCGGCTGCTGGTGACATGCTGATTCCCCGTCGACCAGGTCGGGAAACCCTCACCGGTTGGCGGCGCGCATCACGCGACCGAGTTGCCGACGGCTGCGGTGACGACGAAGACGAGCAGGGAGAAGAAGGGGCCGAGGACGGCGAGCACAATGGCGATGATCCCCGACCCTCGTCCGCTGTTGCGCACGATCGCCATGATTCCCGCGATCAGCCCCGTCAGCCCGCACAGGGTGAAGACGATGAAGAAGATCGCGAACATGATGGCCAGGCCCATGTACCAGTTGGGGGCCGAGTTCATGTCGGAGGCTTCGGCGACTCCGGCAAGTCCTGTCGCGAGGCCATGGAAGGTTGCTGTGATGAATGCGAGGACCGCAGCCGTGATCGAAAATCCCATGGCAACCCCACCGATGGTCCTGTGCGGCATCACCGACCAGGGGTATCTGCGTTTCATGGGTCAAATCTAACAACCATCGGGGGTCGGGTGAGAAGGCGGAACACGAAAATGAGACCGTCGGCCGACAGGTATGTGCCAATGAGGATCGGTGGCTTGAACGGCAGCGTCTTGTGAACGCCTGCAGTGTCACGTGAACGCCGGCGGTATCACGTGAACGCCGGCGTCACCCCAGGCGTCGGACCTGCGTGTGGAAGGCGATGGTCCGTGACAGAGAGGCGACCGCCTCGTCGAAGGTCAGGTCGTTGGCACTCCACCGGAAGACGATGCCCAGGAACGAGTCATAGAGCACCGAGGCGCTCGCCCGCGAGTAGTCCTCATTGATGCCGATCGCGATGAGGTTCGACGCCAGCTTCTCCTGCAGGTCGGCTGCCAGGACTTCGAACACTCGCGGTTTGACGCGCACGCGCATGAGCGCCGCGGCGTAGTCCCTCGACAGGTCCTCGTGGGCGGCGAAGAATTCGAGGAACGGGAGGAAGATCCCCAGAAGATGCTGATGCACCGCCGAGGTGGTTCCCGGCGGCATCGTCGTCATTCCGTTCTCGCCTGCTTCGGGGGAGGTCCCGGTATTCGGCCGGGCCGGCGGCGAGTACTGTCCGGTCTGGAGTCCTGCGAACCATCGGTCGAAGCAGCGCACGAGCAGGACGTCCTTGTCTCCCGCTGCCATCACCCGACCGATCGACACCTCGGCTCGCCCAGCGATCCCTCGCACTGTGGTCTTCCTGTAGCCGAGTTGGAGGAACAGATCTCCTGCCGCGACGAGGATCTTCTCTTCGGTTCTGAGCCGACGATCAGTACGAGACTGAACATGTTCAACTGTCATGAGGCCATCGTAGGTCACTTCGTTTGCGGACATTCGTTTCGCTCACGGGCGCACCGCTGCTCCATATCGGTCCCGAGAAATAGTTTCTGCAACCACTTGTCGTTGGCAATTTTACTTCTGGTTGCAGATTGGAATTGATGCTGAACTTCTCCTTGTGAAAACCACTTATGGCTGTCGGCTCCAGGCGCCATTGCACGTCGGCGCGAGGGCGGATCAGGCGCCATTGCACGTCGACGCGAGGGCGGATCAAGCGGGCAGGGCGGACTCCACGACGTCGGCGGCCGCGCTGGCTCCGCCGGCCGCCTCGATCTCTGCCTTCATCCAGTTCAGCCGGCCGCGGATGCGTGGATCGTCGGTGAGGTCCTCAACGGTGGACCAGAAGCGATCCGGCGTGATCTGGTCGGGTGGGATCTGCGTGCCGAGTCCGAGTTCGACGAGTCGGTCCGCGTTCGCGCGCTGCTCGGCCATCTGCGGCACCGCGAGCATGGGCACTTCGTGGGCAAACCCCTCGAGCACGCCTCCCATCCCTGCATGGGTGACGAAGGCGGCCGCGTGTCGCAGCACGGCTGTCTGCGGCACCTGTTCGTGCACTTCGACATTCAGGGGAATGTTGCCCAGATCCCTCCGGGACACCGAATCTCCGATGGCCATCACCACGTGCCACTGTCGGTCCTCTGCGGTTTCCATGATGGTGCGGAAGAACTCGGGGCGATCGTTGTAGGCGGTTCCCAATGACACGAGGAGCACCGGTTTGCCGTCCGGCGGCTGCCAGTCGCCCTGGAAGCGGCGCTCGGTGAGCACCGGGCCGACGAAATGAAAGCTGTCCCCAAAGGTGTGCCCTTCGGGCTGGAACGCCCTCGGGATGGTCACAATGCGTGCGGCAGCGGTGGCGCCCTGCATGAAGCCGCCCACGTCACGGATCCCCTCGCGCCGAACGTAGCGCCCGATTCGCAGCATGGTCAGGAGGAAACGGGGGTGGAGCGGGTTGATCTTCGCGTAGCTCTGCATGTTCCAATGACTGTTGCTGACGAAGTTCGGCCAGGTCTCGACGGCCGGCACGCCCCAGCGATGGGCCAGAATCCGTCCCCACCATGCGAGTGTGCCGTCGTGAACGACAAGGTCGGGCTTGGGGAGACTGTCGAGCTTCTTGACCATCGCCTTCGTTTCGTCGAGGAGCAGTCCCATTGCTCGCACCAGTTCCGCCCCGTGCATCTGTGGCACGGCGCCACGTGGCATGGCTTCCCATGTCGAAGTGGCGGGAACGTACCGAGCGCCGGTTTCGCGAATGCGCTCGGCGAACATCCTCGGCGCGGCATAGGAGACCTCGTGGCCGCGGTGGACCAGCTCTGCCGCGATCCCGAGAGTCGGATTCACATGCCCCGCACCCAGCGGGCCCATGAAGGTGATTCTCGCCATTGCCTGTCCTCCTCCGAGTCTCGGTTCCATTCACACTACATGCGCACCCGGCTGTGCGTGGAGTGCTCAGGCGGGGGCGGCGGTCCAGGCCCCGGACCCTTGCCGACGTCTGAAAGTTTATGTACCTTAACTTTATGCACCGCGCTCAGCCCATGGGAACCCCCAGACCTCTCAAGACCGGCACCGGCGGGAAGCAGAAGATCTCTACCTTCATGCTTCTCGGGCCGGCATTCGTCGCGGCCATCGCCTATGTCGATCCCGGCAATGTCGCCGCCAACCTCACCGCGGGGGCCGAGTACGGCTACCTGCTCGTCTGGGTCCTGGTCGCGGCGAACCTCATCGCCGTCCTCGTTCAGTACCTGTCCTCGAAGCTCGGTCTGGTGTCCGGCCAGTCCCTGCCCGGCCTGGTCGGGAGCACGCTGGGGAAGAAGTCCCGCCTGGCCTACTGGGCGCAGGCCGAGGCCGTGGCCGTCGCCACCGATCTCGCCGAGGTGATCGGCGGTGCCATCGCACTGAAGATCCTGTTCGACCTGCCGCTCCTCCTCGGCGGCCTGATCGTCGGCGTCGTTTCGCTCGTGCTGCTGTCGATCCAGTCGACTAGGGGGCAGCGTCCCTTCGAGACCGTCATCATGACCCTGCTCGGCATCATCGCGGTCGGGTTCCTCGCCGGGCTGTTCGTCGGGGACGTCGACTGGGGTCAGGCGGCAGGAGGGATCGTACCGGGTCTCGACGGAACGAACTCGGTAGTCCTGGCCGCGAGCATGCTCGGAGCCACCGTGATGCCGCACGCGATCTACCTCCACTCCGCACTGTCGGTGGACCGGCACGGGAAGCAGCCACGGTCCTCGGTGCCGCAGCTGCTCCGGGCCAGTCGCTGGGACGTCGTGCTGTCGCTGATCATCGCCGGCTCGGTGAACATCGCGATGCTGCTCGTCGCGGCATCGTCACTGCGTGGGCAGGTCGGCACCGACACGATCGAGGGGGCGCACGCGGTCGTGTCGGTCAACCTCGGCGAGGTTGTGGGTCTGCTCTTCGGCATCGGACTGCTCGCCTCGGGGCTCGCGTCGAGCGCCGTCGGCTCCTACGCGGGAGCGGCGATCATGCAGGGGCTCCTGCGCGTCCACATCCCGATCGTGTGGCAGCGCGCGGTGACGATGATCCCCGCGTTCATCGTGCTCGGCATCGGCGCCGATCCGACGTGGTCGCTGGTGATCAGCCAGGTCGTGCTCAGTCTTGGCATCCCGTTCGCGATGGTTCCGCTGGTCAAGCTGACGGCCAATCGCGCAGTGATGGGCGAGTACGCGAACGGACGCGTGATCTCGGTGCTCGCGATCGCAGCGTCGGGGCTCATCATCGTGCTCAACGTCGTTCTGCTCGCGCTGCTGGCCCTCGGCATCGAGTGAGCCGCGCCGAGGGCGCCGCATCGAGGGCGCGCGGACCGCATCACTTTCGGAACTATGCATCTGTTCCGGAACAGATACATAGTTCCGAAAGTGATGGAGTCAGAGTCAAGTGCTCGCCCGAGGTATCAGCGGCTGGTCGGATAACCTGGAATCATGCGTGCAGGCGAAGTCTCCGAGGTCAGCCAGGACTATCTCAAGGCGATCTGGTCCGCGCAGGAATGGGGCGGTGAGCCGGTCACCGCGACCGAGCTGGCGAAGCGTTTCGGCACGACGAAGGCCAATGTCACCGAGGTGCTCAAGCGCCTCGACGAACTCGGGCTCGTCCTCCGCGTGCCCTACCGGCCTCCCGAACTGACCGCCGAGGGGCGGAAGATCGCGCTGTCGATGGTCCGCAGGCACCGGTTGATCGAGACCTTCCTCGTCGAATCCCT
>NZ_JAPSIB010000018.1 GCF_031179145.1 Brevibacterium sp. | reverse complement strand
GCGACACGACGATCCCCGCCGCCGCCTGGTTCCCCACATCCGATGACCTGGCCGGCCTGGACGATCTCACCACCGCCGCCGAGGCGCTCGACCGGTGGCTGCTGGCGTACGAGCCGGAGATGACCGAGAGCTACTGCCGGTTCCGGCGCACCCTCGAGGTGATGGAGGATCCGGAGGTGACCCACCTCGGCGAGCTGGCGCAGCGGACCGGGATGGGTGAGCGAACACTGCAGCGGATGTTCCAGGAGCACTGCGGAGTCGGCGTCAAACGCCTTCTCGTGCGGGCGCGGGTGAGGGACGCTGTCGCGGCCCTTGACCGCGTGTGGGACGGAACATTGGCCGAACTCGGGGCGAGCCTCGGCTGGTTCGACCAGTCGCACTTCAGCAATGACTTCCGCCGGGTCACCGGGTACCGGCCGGGGGAGTACATCAGCCGGGGAGGGTGAGACGCGACAAGCCAACCTGCGAACTACTTAGTAGGAGTACATCAGCAGGGGAGAGTGAGACGCTTATGACGGCGGGGCGCCCAGGCCCGCGGCCGCCGCACGCATCGCCGACTCCGCCGAGGCGACGTCGATGAGACTGTTGCCGCCGACGATGTGCAGACCGTACGCGTCCTCGAGTGCGACGAGATTCATCGCCAGCTGTTCGAGCGGGATCGTCGGGGTGAACGCCCCTGCCGCGACTCCCGATTCGAGCACCTCGCGGTAGATCCGCAGCTGCCGGGTGTAGAGGTTCTCGACCAGCTCGTCATGGATCTGCGACGTGCCGGCGAGGACGTCGAACTCGTAGAGCAGACGCATGAGGGCATCGTCAGGACCGCTCGGCAGCCCCTCCCGGATCGCAGCTCGCAGCTGCTCGCGCGGATCGGCGAGGGCGGCGATCACCTCGTCGCGGCGGTCGCAGAACCGGGCCACACCCGCGCGGTGCGTCTCGACGAGCAGATCGTCGAGGTCGTCGTAGTAGTAGAGGATCGCGCCCCTGGTCAGCCCGGCTCTGCGGGCGACATCGGCAAGCGACAGCGACCTCAGCCCCGACTCACCGACCGTCTGAAGAGTCGCGGCGATGAGCGCTTCCCGACGCTGCGCCTGATTCTTGGTACGTGCCATGCCTTGACAATAGCGCGTGCGCAGTGTGACAGTTGAACCAATTCTTTGACGCTTCTGTCAAAGAATGGAACCGCTCACTGCAACGACGCTTCGTACGCAACGATGCACGGATACGAGGATGACCATGCTTGACCTCCTGCTCACCGGCGCCAGAGTGCGCACCTTCGATCCCGCCCGGCCCTGGGCGGAAGCCGTCGGAGTCCTCGGTGGACGCATCGCCTACGTCGGCCCCGCGAGCGAGGCGCCAGATGCCAGGGACACCCGTCACCTCGGCGGCAATCTCGTCACACCGGGGATCATCGACAGCCACAACCACCTGCTGCTCGGGTTCGACCCCGATGCCGTCAGCCTCGAAGGAGCCGAGACTCTGACTCAGGTGCGGACTCGGATCGCCCGGCTCGCCGAGGAGCGCCCCGACCTCGACTGGGTGTGCGCGGAGAACGCCGTCTACTCGATCGTCGAGAACCGCCGCCCCCAGGCCTCCGACCTCGAGGGGCTCACCGACCGCCCCATCTTCGTCACCACCTACGACCAGCACTCGGTGTGGCTCAACCACGCCGCACTGTCGGCCCTGGGGATCACCGCCGGGGCGGACATCGCCTGGGGCAACCCCGAATACGACCGTGACGGCCGACCCACGGGCTGGGTCACCGACTTCTACACCTCGGCGATGACGAGCGACGGACTGGCCGCGCTCCAGCGGGACATTCCGATGTACTCACCCGAACGCCGGTACAAGAAGCTCCTCGGCAGCCTCGAGATGGCCACCCGCTCGGGAATCACGACGATCGTCGAACCCCAGGTGCCGATCGCCGAGATCGACCTCTTCGGCAAGGCCCTGCGTGAGGGGAAGCTGAGCTCGCGCGTCATCGCCGCGCTCTTCCACCCCGTCGACTCCGCCCCCGAGTTCCGGCAGGACCTGCGCACCGCCGTCGACGACGGCCCGAAGAGCGACCGGCTCCGGTTCGGACCGATCAAGCTCTATGCCGACGACGTCATCGAACCCCACACCGCGTGGATGCTCGAGGACTACGCCAACCGGCCCGGCCACCGCGGACATCCCTCCGTGCCGGTCGGCGAGCTGAGCCGGATCGTCACCGAACTCGACCGACTGGGATTCCAGACTCACACCCACGCCACCGGCGACGGCGGAATCCGACTGGCGCTCGACGCCGTCGAGGACGCCCAGCGGACGAACGGCACCCGGAATCGCCGGCACGGCATCGTCCACGTCGAGTGCCTGGACCCCGCCGATCTGCCGCGCTTCGCCGAACTCGGCATCACGGCGGCCATGCAACCCCGGCACGCCTCCCCGGACCTCATCGAAGGCACGTGGATGGACAACGTCGGTGAGCACCGCTGGGACCGCGCCTGGCGAGTGCGGTCACTCATGGAGTCCGGCGCCCATGTCGCACTCTCGAGCGACTGGCAGGTGGGGGAGATGGATCCCCTCGTCGGCATGTACTCCGCGCTCACCCGCGCCGGGCTCGACGGAGGAAGCGCCTGGACCCCGGGGGAGATCATCACCCTCGATCAGGCTCTGGCCGGCTACACCCGCGAAGGCGCGTGGGCCTGGCATGCCGAGGACAGCCTCGGCGTCATCAGCGTGGGCGCTCAGGCTGACCTCGTCGCCTGGTCGGCCGATCTCTACCAGCTCGACCCGGCCGGTCTGCTCGATCAGCAGGCGGAGCTGACGATCGTCGGCGGTGAGATCGTCCACGACGTGCATGCCACGGACACGGCGCTGCTCGGCCAGACCCGGATCGACGTCGCCGCGAAGACACTCAACCACGGGCACAGCTGCTCGGGACACTCCCACAGCTGAGCCGCCCGGGCGCCGTCGCTTCCGGCGGCGCCCGACCGGTGGCGGGCACCGATGCCCGTCACCGACATCGCAAACCGAAAGGTCAGTCATGCGAACCGATTCGACGAAGAACAGTTCGACCCACCTCAGCGAGGACGACGCTGTCGATCTCGACCACGGCGGCACCGGACGAGTGCTGCGCAGGCGACTCAAGCTGCGGCACATCGTCTTCCTGGGGCTCGCCTACATGGCTCCCCTGGCGGTGTTCGACACGTTCGGCATCGTCGCCGAGGCGACCGCTGGCCGGGTCCCGCTCGCCTACATCCTCATCCTCATCGCGGTGGCGATCACCGCATTCAGCTACGCGAAGATGTCGCGGTACTACCCGAAGGCGGGATCCGCCTACACCTACGCCAGGGAGACCATCAATCCGCATGTCGGGTTCATGGTCGGGTGGGCGGCAACGCTGGACTACCTGCTCCTGCCGATGCTCAATGCCCTGCTCGCGGCGATCTACATGGGCGCGGTCCTGCCCGCGGTTCCGGCCTGGGTGTGGGTGCTGTCGACCATCGTCATCTGCACCGTCCTCAACGTCGTCGGCGTCAAGCTCGCGGCGCAGGTCAACGTCATCCTCGTCGTCGTCCAGATCGTCGTGGCCGTGGCGTTCCTGTTCTTCGCCATCCGCAACATCGCGGCCGGAATCGACGGCGCAACCGTGAGCCTGCTGCCGTTCGACCCCAGCGGAGTGCCGACCGGAGCGCTGCTGGGCGGCGCGTCCCTGCTGGCTCTGTCGTTCCTCGGCTTCGACGCGGTGACGACGATGTCGGAGGAGGCGATCCACCCGAAGACCGACATCCCGCGGGCGATCATGATCATCGTCGTGGCCGCGGGCGTCTTCTTCATCGCCATCACCTACACGATGCAGGTGCTGTTCCCCGACGTCGCCGAGGTGGGAGACATCGTCGGCGCCTCACCGGAGATCGCGAAGTACATCGGCGGGGCCCTGTTCCAGGCGTTGTTCGTCGGCGGCTACATGTTCGCCGTCCTCGGCTGCGGGCTGACCCAGCAGATGAGCGCGGCCCGGCTGCTCTACGCGATGGGCCGTGACGGCACCCTGCCGAAGCGGATGTTCGGACGGGTCAACGCCCGCACCGGTGTGCCCATCATCAACGTCGTGTTCATCGCCGTGCTGGCCTGTTCGGCACTGTTCCTCGATCTCGCCTCGGCGGCCTCGCTCATCAACTTCGGCGCCTACATCGCCTTCGGCGCCGTCAACCTGTCGCTGATCTTCGCCACCGTGAAGTACCTTCGCCCCGCCGGGCGGATCGGGGTCTTCGCCGGGATCGTGCTTCCGGGACTCGGTCTGATCATCAACTTCGCCCTGTGGCTGAGCCTCGATGCGAACGCGAAGATCGTCGGCCTCGTGTGGGCCGTGGCCGGACTCGTGTTCCTGCTCGTGCGCACCCGCATGTTCCGCGAGCCGGCACCGGCGATGGCCGAACCCGACATGGACTGATCTCCCTCGCCGAGGTGGGACGGGTTACCATTCGTCAGTGGCTGTTCGGCCGCATCGAGAACTGGACAGACGAGGGATGGAAGTGATTCGGCGACCCGCTGCGTTCGACACCTACTCCGGCACTTTCGAGGCCACGGCGGCCATCGACCGGAGGAGTTCGCTCATGGGAGCCATCGACAGCTCCCTGCGCGGGATCGGCCAGGTCATCCTCATCAACAACCCCGTCACCGGCCTCATCTTCGTCCTCGGCATCTGTCTCCACTGGCCATGGGCCGCCGTTCTCACTCTCGCCTGCGCCGTCGTGTCGACCCTCGTGGCCACGATGCTGCACTACGACCACGAAAGCATTCGCAAGGGGCTGTACTCCTTCAACGGGACACTGTTCGGAGTGCTCGGGGCGGTGTTCCTCCTCGGCGAATGGGCGATCCATGCGGTCGTCATCTCCCTCTTCGCCGCGGCACTGTCGGTTCCGGTCATGAAGATCACCGTCGAGATCCTCGTCGTCAAGCTCGACGCCCCTGCACTCACCCTGACCTTCGCCCTGCTCGGCTCCCTCACCCTGCTGCTTCTGCCCGCCACCGCCAACGGCCGGGCCAACCTCGCCCTTCTCCAACCGGTGACACGGTCGGAGGCTCCCACCGATCCGGGCCTGCGCGAACAGCTCACCGGTCCGTCCGTCGGCCTGCTCGAGGGCCTGTTCCATGCGACGTTCCGGGGGATCGGGCAGGTCATGCTCATGGACTCCGTGCTCGTCGGCGTGTTCATCGTGCTCGGCATCGCCGCGGCCAGCCGCATCGGCGCAGTGATGGCGGTGCTCGGATCGTTGGCAGGAGCCCTGGCCGGCCTCGGCATCGGTGCCGACGGCTACTCCATCTACCACGGGCTGTGGGGCTACAACGGAGCGGTCGTGGCGGTCGGGCTCTTCGGCGTCGTCCTCGAAGTCCGGCGGATGACGTTCGTCGCGTCGATCGTCGCGGCCGCGGTGTCAGGACTGCTCTACGGCGCGCTCAGCCAACTGATGGCCCCCTGGGGCATCGTGCCGCTGAGCTTCCCGCTCGTCCTCGCGATCCTCGGCACCGTGTTCGCGCTCAGAGGCCTTCCGGACGTCATCGTGCCCCTCGGCGAGCACTCGACGGCGGAGACCCGGCGGGCCTACGCCTTGGAGCGGGCGAGGAGGTAGACGAAGTATGGGGCGCCGATGAGGGCGATGATGAGACCGGCCGGGATCTGCGCGGGGGCGATGACCGTCCGGCCGAGTGCATCGGCGAAGACCAGCCCACCGGCCCCGAGCAGCATCGCGACCGGGATGACGCGGGCATGCCGACCGCCGACGAGGGCGCGCGCAGCATGCGGCGCGACCAGGCCGATGAAGCCGACCACTCCGACAGCGGAGACGCTGAGTGCGGCGAGCAGGGCGGCGGTGACGAGCACCGCGAAGCGCACGGGTTCGCGGGCGACGCCGACGAGCTTCGGCGTGTCGTCGTCGAGGGCGAGCAGGTCGAGCTCGCGCGTCCACACGATCGCCAGCGGAATCGCGAGGACGAGGACGGCGAAGACCGGGACGACGTCGGCCCACACCCGTCCATAGGTGGAGCCGGACAGCCACGTGAAGATCTTCGGCGTGTCCCAGGGGTTGACGCTGACGAGCAGCATGGTTGTCAGCGCCGTGAAGCCGTACCACAGCCCGATTCCGATGAGCACGAGCCGGTCCGTGTTCATCCCGCCGCGCCAGGACAGGCCGTAGACGATGCCGAAGGCGAGGAAGGCGCCGATGACCCCGGCCACCGACACCATCGCGACGCTGGGTCCTGACACGAAGGTGACGACGATGACCGCGCCGAGGCCGGCCCCACCGGTGATGCCGAGCAGACCCGGCTCAGCCAGAGGGTTGCGGGCGCTGGCCTGGACGAACGTTCCCGACAGAGCCAGGGCCGCACCGGCGCACAGGGCGGCCGCGACGCGAGGGGCACGGGAGTCGAAGGCGAATGTGATGACCGGTGCCGCCTGGTCGCGCCACCACAGGACAAGGTCGCCGAGGAGATAGAATCGTTCGCCGGACAGCAGCGCGAGCAGTGCGACGGCGACGAGCAGCACGGTCCCGGTGGTGACGACGACGATGAATCGGAGCCGGCCGCACACCGTCCCGCGCGCCGCGGAACCGGGCTGAGCCGGGCCCGAGGAGCGCATGGTCCGGGCGAGTGCCACGAGAACGATGGCGCCGAGGATCGTCGTCGTCACTCCCGAGGGCAGGGTGATCGCCTCGTCGGCGCCGAGGATGGCCCGCAGCACAGCATCGGCGCCGATGACGATGATGGCTCCGACGAGCGCGGTCGCCGGGATCATCACCGCATGCCGGCCGAGGGCGGGAATCAGGCGGCAGAGGAGACGGGTGACGACGGGCGCGCACAGCCCGACGAACCCGATCGGCCCTGCCAGCGTCACTGCGGTCGCCGTGAGCACCACGGCCAGCAGGATCCCGATCGCGCGCGTCGAGCGGATCGGCACCCCGAGCACGGAGGCCGCATCGTCGCCGAGGCTGAGCAGGTCGAGGCGTCGGGAGAGGAGGATCGCTGAGAGGACGATGACGGCGATGACCGGGATGCTGCGCACGGCGGCGGTCCCGTCGAGCTGGTTGAGGGTGCCCGAGCCCCAGGCGAAGAGGCTCTTGGTCTCCTCTGCGAAGAGGATGAGCAGCGCCGAGGTGGCCGACTGCAGCGCCAGTGCGGTGGCGGTGCCGGCGAGGACGAGGCGGGTCGTCGAGGAGGCCGCACCCCCGGCCAGGCTCATCACCAGGGCGGCGGCGAGCAGTCCACCGACGAAGGCGACCGCTCCTGACGCCCACACCGGGATGGCCAGCCCGAAGGCGGCGACGGCGGTGACCGCGAAATGGGCACCGCCGGTCACGGCGAGGGTGTCGGGGGAGGCCAGCTGATTGCGGGCCAGCGGTTGGAACAGGGCCCCGGCCACGCCGAGGGCGACGCCGACGAGGATGCCGGCCCCCACGCGCGGGAGCCGGGATCCGAGCAGGACATCGAGGGCCGAGGGCCCCACCTCGGCGGGGGAGGCGCCGGTGAGCAGACCGAGCAGGTCCCGGAATCCGATCGCCGAGGTGCCCTGGGTGATGTGCCAGGCGGAGATGAGGGTGAGGGCGGCGAGCAGGACCACGAGTACGCCGGCCGCGGATGCGGCCCCGCCGAAACCGAGACGGCGCAGTGGCGGGGCCGAGCCGAACTTCGCCGAGGCGACCGTGTCCGAGAGTGCGGAACTCGAGGTTCTCGCGGTGCGGGCGGTCGCCTCGGCGGAGTCGTGTGCGGGCATGGATTACTTGGTCAGTGCGTCGACATAGGCGTCAAGGGCCTGCTCGGAGGACTTCGGTCCGCCGAAGGTCCAGATCCCTTCCGGGAACGCATGGGTGCGGTCCTCCTTCACGGCAGGGATGTTGGCCCAGATGTCGTTCTTCTTCAGCAGTTCGACGTAGTTCTCCGACTCCGGGTCCTCGGTGCCCGTGTAGAAGAGCATGCCGTTGCCGACCTCGGCGAGACCCTCGATGTCGGTCTGCCCGAGACCATAGGCCGGGTCGACCTCGCCGGTCCAGGCGTTCTTCAGGCCCAGCGACTCGCCGAGCTCGCCCATGAGCGATCCCTGACCGAAGGGGCGCAGAGCGACGTTGGCGCCGTCGACGTAACCGTCGAAGTAGACGAACTCCTTGTTGGGGAGGTCGGCGGCGGAGACCTCCTTCTTCGATTCGGCGAGCTTGGCGTCAAAGCCCTTGAGTACGCTCTCGGCACGTTCGGTGCGCCCAGTGGCCTCACCGATCAGGGAGAAGGCGTCCTTCATGTACTTGATCGGGTCCTCGGCGTTCGCACCCTGGAGCGCGAGCACCGGCACACCCTGATCCTCGATCTGCTTGACGACCTTGTCGTTGCGCGAGGCCACCTCGGCGATGACGAGGTCCGGGTCCGCGGCGAGGATCGACTCGACGTTGGGCTCCTGGCGGGTGCCGACGTCGGCGACGCCTTCGGGCAGCTTCTCCGCGCTCACCCACGTGCTGTAGCCCTTGGCGTCGGCAACGGCGGAGGGGCTGACGCACAGGGAGAGCAGGTCCTCGGTGAACTGCCATTCCAGGGACACGACCTTGGCGGCCGGCTTGTCGAGTTCGACCTTCTCACCGAGGTCGTCGGTGACGGTGACCGGCTCGGTCGACGTCTTCGTCGAATCGTTCTCGCAGGATTCCGAGGCGGCGGCGGTGGCGTCTCCGGCGGGCTTCTCGGTGGAAGTGGTGCCGCAGCCGGCAAGCGTCAGGGCGCAGACGGCCGTCGCCGAGGCGACGGTGAGCAGAGAGGTGCGTGGCAGAGTCTTCAGTGACATGAGCTTCTTTCCTATTGGCAATTGGGCAGGAGGGAGGAACGGGTATGACGTGCTGTGATTGCTGTCGTGCGCTCGGTTGCGCGGACTCTCAGACCGCTGTGGCGACCTGCAGCCGGGACCCCGACGAGGCCGCGCGTTGTCGGCGCCGGGGCACGGCTTCGATGCGGACCAGTCCCGTGGCCTCATCCACGCGGCTCGTGATGGGCAGACCGTACACCTCGGAGAGATCGCTCGAGGTGAAGACCTCCTCACAGCTTCCGGCGGATCTCACCCGGCCGTTGCTGAGGAGGACGACGTGGTCGGCCACGGACGCGGCATGGTTGAGATCGTGGAGGACGACGCCGACGGCGGTCCCGTGCTCATCGGCGAGATCGCGCATGAGGTCGAGGATCTCGACCTGGTAGCGCAAGTCGAGATGGTTGGTCGGTTCGTCGAGGAGCAGGATGCCGGTGTCCTGGGCCAGGCAGGTGGCGAGCCAGACGCGCTGGAGCTCACCGCCGGAGAGCTGGTCGACGGACCGCTCTGCCATCGCAGCGGTCCCGGTCAGTCTCAGGGCCTTGTCGATCGCGGCCCGGTCGGCCTCGGTCAGCGAGGCGAAGCGGCGGCGGTGCGGGTGACGGCCGTAGGCGACGACTTCACGGACGCTGACACCGGAGGGATGCGGCCGGGACTGGGAGAGCAGAGTGACGGCGCGGGCGAATTCGCGCGCTGTCAGGGTGTGCGAGGACGTTTCGGAACCGTCGGCACTCAGGTGCACGGTACCCGAGGCGATCGGATGCAGCCGTGCCAGGGAGCGCAGGACCGTCGACTTGCCGCTGCCGTTGGGACCGATGAGGGCGGTGACCTGACCGGGAGCGATCGTCAGGGACACGTCGCCGACGACAGGGGTGCCGTCATAGCCCAGCGACAGGCCGACCGCACGCAGAGCGGTGGCCGTTCGGGACTCTGTTCCGGTCGGAACTGTTCGAAACGCATTCACGAAACATAGCCTAACCTAAGTCAGCGCGTCCTCGCTTGACAATCTTCCGCCAGATCTCTACTTCGGGTGAAGTTTCGGCAACCGCCTCGTCCGGCATGACCTGCGTCACGGCTCATGTCAGGGCCTGTCCGTAGGGTGGGAACCGCTACGTAGGATGGGTGCGAGCCAAGGAGGAGACCATGAGGTTCATCGCCACCGCGGACTGGCAGCTGGGCATGACGGCCCACTATCTCAGTGCCGAAGCACGTCCCCGATTCCACCGGGCCCGCCTCGACGCGGTCAGGCGGATCGGCGAGCTCGCGAGCGAGCACGGAGCAGAGTTCGTCGTCGTCTGCGGCGATGTGTTCGAGTCCAACCAGCTCGACCGGGCGATCATCTCCCGGACCTTCGAGGTGCTCAGCTCGTTCACCGTGCCCGTCGTGCTTCTGCCCGGCAACCATGACCCGCTCGACGCGGCGTCGATCTACGATTCCCCGGTGTTCGTCTCCCGCAGACCCGAGCACGTCCACGTCCTCCGTGATTCCACTCCCACCGAGGTGGTTCCCGGCACCGAGATCGTCGGCGCTCCGTGGTTCTCCAAACGTCCCCAGGGGGACCTCGTCGCCGAGGCGACCGGGGACCTCGCCGAAGTGCCGGCCGGAACCGTGCGCATCATCGCCGGGCACGGGGCGGTGAGCACCCTCAATCCCGACCGGGACTCGCTGGCGACGATCGACGTCGACCACCTGCGCAGGGTGCTCGGTGAGGGCCGGGCGCAGTTCGCCGTCCTCGGCGACCGGCATGCAACCTATCGGGTTGACGAGCGGATCTGGTACCCGGGGTCCCCGGAGGTGACCTCCCGCCGGGAGGACGATCCCGGCAATGTCCTCCTCGTCGACGTCGACGCCGAGACCCATGCCTGCTCTGTGGAGAAGCTGCAGGTGGGACAGTGGTCGTACCGAGTCCTCGATGCGGACCTCAACTCGATCGAGGACGTCGGCCGCTTCGAACAGCGGCTGGCCGAGCTGCCCGACAAGGACCGGACTGCGGTCTGGCTCATCCTCAGGGGAACCCTGTCGACGGCAGCGAAGACCAGGCTCGACGAGGTGATCGACCATGCCCAGGACCTCTTCGCCCTCGTCTCCCTGTGGGAGAGGCACACGGACATCGCCGTCATCGCCGCCGACGAGGACTTCGCCGGACTGGGCCTGAGCGGCTTCACCCAGCAGGCGCTCGACGACCTCTCTTCAATGGCCGTGGGCGAGGACGGGACCGCCCGGGCCGCCCAGGATGCGCTGGGACTGCTCTACCGATTTGCCAGGAGCGGATCATGAGACTCCATTCCATCAGGCTGCAGAACTATCGCGGCATCACCGATGCAACCGTCGAATTCTCCTCCGGTGTGACGGTGATCGAGGGCCCGAATGAGATCGGCAAGTCCTCGATCGCGCAGGCGATCAAGCACCTGCGAGAGGACAAATCATCCTCGAAGAAGCAGGGCATCAAAGATATCCAACCGGTCGGTTCCGACGTGGGGCCCGAGGTGGAGCTACACCTGACGACCGGCGCGTACGAGCTCAAGTACCGCAAGCGCTGGCTGCGGCAGCACACCACCGAACTGGGGATTCTGCGTCCGAGCCCGGAGCAGTTGGCCGGGGATGAAGCCCATGATCGGTTCCTGTCGATCCTCGCCGAGACGGTCGACGTCGACCTGCTCGTCGCTCTTGACGTGGCGCAGGGTGAGAGTCTCGAGCAGGCGTCGCTGGCCCAGATCAAGGCCCTGCACAATGCGCTCAGCGAATCCGGCGCCGAGGTGGGCGACCACGACGAGTTCCTCGAGCGGATCGAGGCGGAGCACTCGAAGTACTTCACGAAGTCGGGGAAGCCCACCGGTGAATACCGCGAGGCGATCGAAGCTCTGCCCGAGGCCGAGGCTGAGCACCAGGAAATGGTCGACCGCAGCCGGGGCATGGACGATCTGGTCGAGAACCATGCGCGTGCCCTCGCCGGCTTGGGGTCGGTGCGCGCTCAGCTCGCGGAGGCGACTGCAGACCTGGAGGAGGCAGAGAAGGCGGAAGCTGCTGTGGCCGAACTCAAGGACATGTTCGACACGGCCGCCGCTCGAGCGGCTGCCGTCGAGCGGGACCTGCAGATAGCGCGCGATGCCCTGGCCAGGCGCGAGAAGCTCGCCTCGGACTTCAAGGAGAGCGAGAACAGCCTGCTCCTCGCTCGTGAGGCCCTGACTTCCGTGGAACCTGACCTGACCAGGTACGAGGCGGAGTTCGCCGCCGCTCAGGATGAGCTCGAGGCGGCACAGCAACGACTCGACGAGTCACGTGAGGAGGAGAAACGCGCAGGCCGGCGGGTGGCTCGAGCCCGAGCGCGAGCCCAGAGGACGGTGCTCCGAGACCGTCTCGACGAGATCCGGATTCATGACGAGAAACGGGCCCAGGCGCAGGCGACGATCGGATCGATCGCTGTCACCGGGACCGATGTGGACCATCTGCGAGCCCTCGAGACGGATCTGCGCATCGCCGAGAACGCGAGGACATCCGCAGCAGCTCAGGTGTCGGTCGTCCGTCTGGGGGAGCGCGCCGTGCTCGTCGACGGAGCAGAGATCGGCACGGGCGCAGGCACTGACTTCGCCGTGACCAAGGATGTCCGGATCGGCGTCGACGGGATCCTCGATGTCACCGTCCGGCCGGGTGTGTCACCACGAGAGCTCGATGCTGCTGTGGAGAAGGCGCGGGCCGCCCTCGACGCCGAGCTTGACCGCCTCGACGTCGACTCTCTTGCGCAGGCGCGTGAGCGTGCACAGGAGCGTGCGGACGCGGAGGCGAAGCTGTCCGAGACCGATGCGACGCTCAAGGTGCTGCTCGGCAAGGACAGGCGACACGATCTCGAAGCCGCCCTCGCGAAGGCCGAACAGCTCCTGGGTGACGGTCCGGCCGCCCCCGAGTCGGACACAGTCGACGTCGAAGAGTTGGAGGCGGCCCAATCTTCTGCTGCGCAGAGATCGGAGGAGCTGCAGTCTGCGGTTGAAAGCCTCCGGACCCACATCGAACAGAAGCGGTCGGTACGCGACCGCGCTCGCGTCGACCTGGTGCGGGCACAGACCACCGAGCAGGAAGCAGCGACCCAGTTCGAGCGTCTGCAGGCAGCAGTGGCCGAAGCCCGCCGAGCCGAATCGGACGAGGTGCTGTCAGCTGCGGTCGAGATGCTGGTGTCGCGATCGGAGAGCGTAGGGGAGGAACTCGCCGAGGCGCGCGCCGCATATGAAGCGGCTGATCCGGAGTCGCTTGCGATGCAGTTGGAGAACGCCCGCCAGCTGGTCGTTCGCAGAGAGCGACAGCGCGAAGAGGACCGGCAGAGGGTTGACCAGTTGGCGGCGCTCATCGACGATCGCGCCAGCGAAGGCATCTACGAGAAACGCGCGGCCGCTGAGCAGCAGCTCGAGCACGCGCGATCGACCTTGGTTCGCCTGGAGCGGCAGGCGACGGCGATCGACCTGTTGCGGACGACTGTGCTCACCCGGAAGAACGAGGCGCAGCGGAAGTATGTGGCGCCGTTCCGCGAGCAGATCGAACGGTTGGGGAGGCTGGTGTTCGGTCCGGGCTTCAGCGTCGAGGTGTCGGAGGACCTGGAGATCGTCTCCCGCACTCTCAACGACCGGACGGTGCCCTTCGAATCACTCTCGGGTGGAACGAAGGAGCAGCTCTCCCTCATCGGACGCCTCGCGGTGGCCACTTTGGTCGACGCCGACACCGGTGCACCGGTGATCGTCGACGACGGATGCGGCTTCGCCGACCAGGAGAGGCTCAAGGCCCTGGGCGTCATCCTCAACGAAGTCGGCCGCAGCGCCCAGGTCATCCTGCTCACCTGCCAGCCCGAACGCTTCGCCGGCATCGGCGGCGCGATGAGCGTGAGCCTGGGGCGGTGAGGGTTACCGCGCCGCCCTTGCAGCCTCGAGCGCATCGGCGCGGATGGTGCGACGGAGGATCTTGCCCGAGCTCGTCTTCGGCAGTTCGTCGATGACCTTGACCAAGTGGGGTGTCTTGTAGGAGGCCAGACGCTGGCGGCAGTGGTCGACGATCTCCTCCGGGGTCACCTCGGCGCCAGGCTGCAGGGTGACGAATGCGCTCACGTCCTCACCTCGGTACTCGTCGGGGATGCCGACGACGGCCGCCTCCTGGATCGCCGGGTGAGTGTAGAGGACGTCTTCGACCTCGCGGGGCCAGACCTTGAACCCGGAGGCATTGATCATGTCCTTCTTCCGGTCGACGATGAACAGCCACCCGCCCTCGTTCATGTACCCGACGTCGCCGGTGCGCAGCTCACCATCCGGGATCTGCTCCTGGGTCGCCTGCCGGTTGTTGATGTACTCGCTGACGACCTGGGGGCCTGAGATCGCGACCTCCCCGATCTCGTTCGGTCCCACCGGTTCGCCGTGGTCATTGAGGATTCTGACCATGGTGTCCGGCTGGGGGAGTCCGCAGGAGAGATTGCCGCTCTCCGGATCAACAGGGGCCCGGAGGCCATGCGGCACGGTGACCGCCTGCGCACATGTCTCCGTCAGTCCATAGCCTTGTCCGACGTAGACGCCGACCTTGTCTTCGAACTTGTCGACCAGACCCTCCGGCAGAGGCGCACCTCCCGACATGAGCTTCTTGAAGGAGGCGACATGGTCCTGGCGGAAGTCGGGGTGGGCCATCATCGCCGTATAGACCGTGGCCGGACCGACCATGTACGTCGGCTTCTCCCGGGCGCTCAGGTCGAGGAGAGATCCGGGCTCGAATCGGCAGTTGAGGATCAGACGTGCCCCTCCGGCGACTGCGGCGAGGAACTGGCAGACGAAACCCGTGATGTGGAACAGCGGAGCGAGCGAGACGAATCCATCTCCGGGCTCGAAGTCAGGTCCACGCGTGACATAGCGGGAGTTGCTCGACAGAGCCGAATGAGCGGCCGCTGCACCCTTGGCCTTTCCGGAGGTTCCCGATGTGTAGGCGATCAGGGCGATGTCGTCGACGGAGGGACTGGCCGGCGCGAAGTCCTTGTCCAGGTGTTCTTCGATGACAGCCTGGAAGTCGGGAAGCACCGTCGCCGAGGCAGCTTCGACGGGTCCGCTGACGCCTGGTTCTCCTGGGAGCTGGTCGAACATCGAGAAGATCGCGTCCGGACCGTCGATCTGGAAGCTGCGGTCATCGCTGAGGACGACGACCGGCAGGTCAGCGGCATAGGGAGCTGCGCGGCTGAAGAACGCGGCCTTCGAAACGACGAGCCCCTTCACCGCGGAGTCGGAGAAGATATGCCGAAGCTCGTCCCGATACATGGGGTTGAGGGGGACGACGACCCCGCCGGCCTTCCAGATCCCGTAGGTCGCGAGGACGAAGGCCGGCGTGTTCTGGTCGTAGATGCCGATCTTGTCGCCTGGGTCGATGCCCTGGGATTCGAGGTACGAGGCAAACGCGGTCGAGTACCGGTCGAACTCCGCCCAGGTGAGGTGGTAGCCGTAGTAGGTGATCGCCTCCTCATCGCCGTAGGCGTCGACGGTCGCGGCCAGATCGGCCAAGGGTGTCGAGGAGTCCAGAGTGTACGGTTTCGGGGCGATGTCACCCCATGTGCTCAACCAGGGGCGGGTGTCGAACCAACTGCTCATTGCTCAATCCTCTTTCCGGAAGGACGACAGGGACGGTCAGGAGAGATGCTTCTTGATCTCATTGCGGGCGATGGACCGCTTGTGCACCTCATCCGGTCCGTCAGCCAGCCGCAGCGTGCGCATATGGGCCCAGAGCCGGGCCAGGGGAAAGTCCTCGGTGACTCCGGCAGCGCCATGGACCTGCACCGCGCGGTCGAGGACCTTCAGTGCCATCGTCGGAGCGACGACCTTGATCTCTGCGATCTGGTTCTTCGCGACCTTGTTTCCGTGCTTGTCCATCATGTCTGCGGCATGCAGGGTCAGCAGCCGGGCCTGATCGATCTCGATCCGGGCCTCGGCGATCCAATCCTGGATGTTCGCCCGCTCGGCCAGCGGTGTGCCGAAGGTGACGCGGGAGACGGCGCGCTTGACCATGAGCTCCAGGGCGCGTTCGGCCACCCCGATCGCCCGCATGCAGTGGTGGATGCGGCCCGGTCCCAGTCGGGCCTGGCTGATTGCGAACCCTTCGCCCTCGCCCTTGAGTACGTCCTTGAATGGGACACGGACGTCCTCGAAGGTGATCTCGGCGTGGCCTTCACGGTCGTGGTAGCCGTAGACGGGCAGATTGCGCACAACGGTGATACCGGGAGCGTCGATCGGCACGACGAGCATCGATTGCTGCCGGTGCTTGGGCGCGGTCGGATCGGTCTTGCCCATGACGATGAGGACCCGGCAGTTGGGGTGCATTCCGTTGGAGGCGAACCATTTGCGGCCGTTGAGCACATAGCCGTCGTCGGTGCGCTCCATGCGCATCTGGATGTTCGTCGCATCCGAACTCGCGACATCCGGCTCCGTCATTGCGAATGCCGAAGCCATCGTCCCCGCGAGGAGAGGTCGGAGGTATTTCTCCTTGTGTTCGTCCGTGCCGTAGAGGGTGAGCACTTCCATGTTCCCGGTGTCGGGGGCATTGCAGTTGATCGCTTCGGGCGCGAGGTCCGGGCTGCGTCCGGTGATCTCCGCGAGAGGGGCGTACTCGAGGTTCGTCAGTCCCGGTCCCCACTCAGGATGCGGGTGGAAGAGATTCCACAGGCCCTGCCTCTTTGCTTCGGACTTGAGGTCCTCGAGGATCTGCGGCTGCACGTGCGGGGAGCCGGCCTCGGCCATCTGCGCCGCGTAGATCGGTTCGGCGGGGTAGACGAATTCGTCCATGAATGTCGTCAGACGCTCCTGGTAGTCGAGCGAGCGTTCAGTCGTCTCCAGCATGGGTCTCCTCGTTGGGTCTCGTGGGCTGTGGCGTCATAGCTCGGTGTCACTGCTGGTCAGAGTGCGCTGGTAGCGGCTCATGCCGTTGAGCCATCGCTCGTAGTCGGAGGCCTTCATCCGGTACATGTCGAGCACTTCGGGGTGGGGGAGGATGAGGAACTCATCGGCCTCGACGGCGCCGAGGGCGACCTCGGCGACCTTGGCCGGTTCGAGCACGCGCCCCGCCGAGGTGACTGCCCGTTGTGCAGCCGACCTTCCATCCGATGGTGGGTGGTGGGGATCGCCGGTGGGAGTGACGGCAATGCTGCCGCCGTCGGTGTCGCCGATGCCGCGGAGCAGGTCCGTGTTCACTCCCATCGGACAGATCACCGAGGCGCGGATCCCGTCGTCGCGGTATGTGATGTCCAGCCATTCGGCGAAGCCGACCGCGGCGTGCTTGGTCACCGAGTACGCCGCCGACCCGATCTGGGTGAGCAGCCCCGCCGCCGAGGCGGTCGCCACGAAGTGCCCCTCTCCGGCGGCCTGCCAGTCGGGAATGAGCGCCTGGGCGGCGCGGATGTGAGCGCGCAGATTGACGTTGAGGATCCGGTCCCAGTCCCCGTCGCTGCTCCCGAGGCCGGGCGGCCCGGTGACGCCGGCGTTGGCGAAGTAGAGATCGACGCCGCCGAGGTCCGTCCGAGCGAAGTCGAGCAGGGAGGCGATCCCGTCGACGGAGGACACGTCGCCTGTCCAGCTGTGCTGATCGAGTGTCGATGCCGTGTGCTCGACCGCGGAGGAGACATCGGCGAGAACGACGCGAGCACCTCGGCGGGTGAGCTCGGCCGCGAGGGCCGCCCCGATTCCCTGCGCCGCGCCCGTGACGACAGCTGCCCGGCCGGCGACCTTCATGACTTCTCCAGCAGGTTCAGTGCCTGTCGGGCGAGGTCCTCGACTCCGGCCCCGGCGGCGACCGGATCCAGGTCGAGGTCGCCCATCGTCCCGGTGAGCAGGCGGGTGTAGACGCCTTCGCGGATGCAGGCGAGCTTCCACACGGCGAAGGCGGCGTAGTAGTTGACGTCGTGGACTTCGGTGCCAGTGCGGTCCTGATAGTGGTCGATGAGCTCCTCAACGGCGGGGAATCCGACTTCGGGCCCGGGCGTCCAGATGCTCGTGTACGTCTCTGGCACAGTGAGCATGGCGACGAAGTAGCCGAGGTCGGTGAGGACCTCTCCGACGGCGGTGAGCTCCCAGTCGACGACGGCGGTGACAGCGCCAGAGGGGGAGCAGATCATGTTGTTGGGCTTGTAATCGCCGTGCGCGAGACCCGTCGGGCTGCCGCCTGGGTCGGGCATCACCTCGACGAGGACGTCATGGACCGACCTGATGACCGGCAGGTCGCGAGTGGTGATGGCGTCGAACTGGCCGAGCCATCTGCGGAGCTGGCGTTCCACCAGTCCTCCGGGGCGGCGCAGATCACCGAGGCCCACCTCGTCGATGTCGACCTGATGGATCGCGGCCAGGGCATCGATCATGGCGAAGGCACACCTTGGGCCGTCGCCCGGAGCCAGTCGGGACCAGTCCTCAGGAGAGTCGATGACGAATCCGGGACAGTGCTCCATGAAGACGAACGGGACGTCCATCACCGCTGGATCGTCGACGATGTCGATGACGCGGGGGACGGGGACGACGCTGTCCCCGAGAGCCTGCATGATCCTGCCCTCACGGGCGACGTCATGCGCGTTGCCACCCGTGTGCCCCAGCGGCGGCCGGCGCAGCACCCACTGCGGCTGTCCGTCAACGCTGATCGTGTACGTGAGGTTGGAGCGGCCCACGGACATCGCCTCGACGCTGAACTCGGACACCCCGAAGTGTTCGCGCAGCCACGTTCCCAATGCGTTCGCGTCGATTCCCGCCGGCGCTGTGGTCAACCTCGACCTCCCGAGTGAACAGTCGTTCAGTTACAATCACAGTACCAAGGACTGCTGCCGAGTCAAGCCGAAATCGTGATGTGTGTCACCGACCGCCTGCCACAGTGAAGTGAGGAACGATGAAAGCCATCCATGTCACCCAGTTGACCGGTCCCGATGATGTCAAGCTCGCCGAGGTGGACCCTCCGGTTCCCGGCGATCGCGAAGTGCTCATCGAAGTCGCATACGCCGGGGTGACGTTCCCCGAGCTGCTGCAGACGCGAGGAATGTACCAGGTCAAGCATGACCTGCCGTTCGTCCTCGGATCCGAGGCCGCCGGCACGGTCGTCGACGCAGGGCCGGGTTCGCGCTTCTCCGTCGGGGACGGGGTGGCGGCGATCACCGGCAAGGGCACGTTCGCTCAGTACCTCGTCGCCCCCGACGCGCAGACCGTTCCGGTGCCGGGCGGAGTGGAGCTCAGGCACGCGGCGGGGATGCCGATGAACGTGCTCACCGCCGACTTCGCGCTGCGGCTGCGAGCGAAGGCTCAGCCGGGCCAGAGCGTTCTCATCCACGGCGCCGCCGGCGGTCTCGGGTCGGCAGCGGTGCAGCTCGGACTCGCAATGGGCCTCGACGTCGTCGGAGTCGTGTCAACGGGGGAGAAGGCCGAGATGGTGCGCTCGCTCGGCGCCCGCCATGTGGTTCTCGCCGAAGGGTTCAAGGACGCGGTCAAGGAGATCTTGCCGGATGGCGTCGACTTCGTCTTCGACCCCGTCGGCGGTGACCGGTTCACGGATTCGATCCGCAGCCTCGCAACCTACGGCCAACTCCTGGTGCTCGGCTTCACTCCCGGGCAGATCCCCGAGGTCAGGGTCAACCGGCTGCTGCTGAAGAACGCCTCCGTCGTCGGCGTCGCCTGGGGCGCGGCCACTCGCGACGATGACGCGTACATCGCCCGGCAGTGGGAGGCTGTGAGCGAGCACGTGGCTGCGGGCCGGCTCAACCCGCACATCCACGCCATGTACCCCTTCGCCGAGGCAGCTGCGGCCATCGGCGAACTCGACCGCAGGTCGGTGCTGGGGAAGGTGCTGCTCGAGGTCGCGGGGGAGTAGGTCTGATCATCCTGCGTGCACCGAGTCGAGCACCGTGGTGTCCCCGACGATGACGAGTTTCGTCGTCGCCCGTGACATTCCGACGTAGAGCATGTCCAGGGCGCGGTCAGGATCCCGGAATCCATTGATGCACAGCACGACGACGGGTCGCTCCAGGCCCTTGAAACCGAGGACATGACCGTAGAACACGTCCTCGGCGGCGAAGAACTGATCCCAATACGCCGACTGCCCTTCGGCTGCGACGATCTCGCGCTGCACGGGATGTCTGCTGCCGGTGGTGAGCAGTGCGATGTCGCCGGGATTCCAGCCGGCGTCCATGAGCGATTCCACCTGTTCATCCGCCTCGGCGAGGGAGTCGTCGGGATCGACCTCGATCCACTCGATCTCCTCACCCGGCCCATTCCGGGCGATCGGCGGCTCCAGAGCGAGATCGGCGAACCCGGCCACGATCTGCTCGGAGTTCCGCAGATTCTCATCGAGTTGGATCGGGTTCATCGTGATCGGCGACTCGCCTTGCCTGGCGAAGATCCTCTGCCTCTCATCGGTGAATACGTACAGCGTCCCTTCGACCTGATTGCGCAGGCACGACTGCACGGCCTCCCACCACAGGAGGCTGAAATCCTGGCCTTCGTCGATGACGATCGCATCGAAGAGCTCCCGCCGCGGACGCTCATCGGCAAGGTCTTTGAGCTTCTTGGGCAGATTCTGCTCCCAATACTCCGAATCGTCGTCGCTGCCTTCGGCCGCGCCCCACAGCACCGGCATATCGTGGAACAGACCGACGAATGCAGGCCGATCCTCCTCGGGCCACTGCGCGGTGAAGAGCTGCAGGAACCTGCCCAGACCACGTGAGTAGCACATCAGCGCCACCTTTGCGCCGGATTGGGTCAGCGCCCGAGCCTTCATCAATGCCAGATAGGTCTTTCCTGAGCCGGCACCGCCGCTGATCTCCGCCCGGTTCTGATGGCGCAGGATTCGGATGAGCTTCGTCTGTTCCTGAGTCAAAGCGTCGGCTCTGTTCTCAATGGTGACCGCGCGCAGGCGCACATTCTCCACGGCCCGGTTGGTGCGCCGCAGGTTCTTCAGGACATACTCGTGCGGGGCGGTGATGTCATGCCGGTCCGGATCGAAATCAAAGCGGAGCAGACTGCTGACGACCCCGGCGAGGGAGTCGAGCTGTGTCGCATCGGCCAGGTGCCGACGCGGGGCATCGGGCTGATCCCAGTCGCCCGGAAGCTGCGTGTAAGGCAGCACCGCGAGGTGGCTGATCGGGCCGGGCAATGCTGAGACTCGTGGCCGGAGATAGTCGATGAGAGTGTGTTTGGCGATCATCGCCTGCTCGACAGGAGAGACTCTGAGCCGGTTCCGGTGGCCTCTGCCGTCCTGCGTGATCCACGTGCCGTCCTCGACGCCGACGCGTCCGCCCTTGACTTCGATGACTGCGATCCCGACGCCCGGCCACAGCAGCAGGACGTCGATCTCCACGTCTTTGTCGTGACCGGTCAGACGCTGACTGTGGACCAGGGTGGCATCCTCGGGCAGCTGTTCGCACAGGGCCTTCCACACAACTGCCTCGGCGTCGGAGTGGGAGAAATCCGGCTGCTGCGGAATCTGCGTGACCATGACCTGAGATTAGCCCACAACGCGAACGAGGCACCCGAGACACTGGCGATCGATGCCGAAACCCGAAAGGATGGGCTCATGAGCGAAGCGAAGACGGCCACTGCCACCGAAGCCGCGACCGATTTGACCAACCACGAGCCGACAATGCGCGCGATCAGCCAGGACCACCTCGGCGGTCCCGAAGTCCTCCATGAGATCGAGCTGCCCGTCCCCAAACCCGCCCCCGGTCAGATCCTCGTTCGCATCCGCGCCGCCGGGGTGAACCCGACCGACTGGAAGCACCGCAGCGGGGCCGGGTTCCTGCCCGCCCCGCCGTTCGTCCTCGGCTGGGACGTCTGCGGCGTCGTTGAGAAGGTGGGCGTGGGAGTGACCCTGTTCAAGCCCGGCGACGAGGTCTTCGGCATGCTCCCCTATCCCTACGGAGTCGGATCTCACGCGGAATTCGTCGTCGGTCCGACCAGGGCCTTCGCGTCGAAGCCGAAGAACATCGACGACGTCGAGGCCGGAGCCCTCCCGCTCGTGTCGCTGACTGCTTGGCAGGCCCTCGTCGACACCGCCGAGGTGGGCCAGGGCGACCGGGTCCTCATCCATGCCGCGGCCGGTGGAGTCGGGCATGTCGCGGTGCAGATCGCCAAGGCCCGCGGTGCCCATGTCATCGGCACGGCGAGCGCGCCGAAGCACGACTTCGTGCGGGAGCTCGGCGCCGATGAGGTGATCGACTACCGGGAGACGGATGTCGCCGAGGCGGTCAAGGACGTCGACATCGTCCTCGACACCCTCGGTGGCGACAACCAGCTGAAGTCGCTCGAGTCGCTGCGGACCGGAGGAGTGCTGGTCTCGACCCTGCCATTCCCCAAGCGCGGCCTCTTCGCTGAGGCGGCCACGCGTGACATCCGTGTCGAACTCATCCTCGTCGAGGCCGATCACACCGGCATGCTCGCGATCAGGGAACTCGTCGAGACTGATCGGCTCCGCGCGAGAATCGACAAGACCTTCCCCCTGTCCCGGGCGGCTGAAGCGCACCGAGTGGGGGAGGCGGGCCACACCACGGGGAAGATCGTGCTGACCATGGAGGAGTGACCCCTATGAAGGTCGTCGTCACCGGGGGAGCTGGATTCCTCGGCAGCGCCCTGACCCGGCGTCTGCTCTCCGCCATGGACGACGGCAGCTTCGCGCTGCCCGTGGATCGCATCGAGTCGCTCGACCTGGCAGCGAGCCCGGTCGCCGATCACAGGGTGACGTCGACGGTCGGCGACATCGCGGACCGCGGGCTCCTTGAGCAGGTCATCACGAAGGACGCGGCGATCGTATTTCACCTCGCTGCCGTCCTCAGTGGTGGGTCCGAGGAGGACTTCGACCTCGCCCATCGAGTCAACATCACGGCCACCACCGAGCTTCTCGAGGCGGCACGTCTCGTGGGCACGGCCCCACGGTTCGTGTTCACCAGCTCCGTGGCCGTGTTCGGCGGCCTGCTGCCGGCCGTCGTGGCCGAATCCCACGCTCCCCAGCCGGAATCGACCTACGGGACGATGAAGGCGATCGGGGAGCTCCTCGTCAACGAGTACTCGCGCAAGGGGTACGTCGATGGCCTGACCTGCCGGTTGCCCACGATCTCCGTTCGTCCCGGCTCCCCGAACAGCGCCGTGTCCTCGTTCGCGAGCGGGATCGTCCGGGAGCCGCTCAACGGGAAGCCGTCCGTCTGCCCGGTCCCGCATGACACCCGGCTGTGGCTGTCCTCGCCGGACACCGTCGTCGACAATCTCCTCCATGCCGCAGCTGTCGATGCCGACCGGCTCGACGGTTGGAGGGTGGTGAATCTCCCGGGAATCTCCGTCACCGTCGCGGAGATGCTCGAATGCCTCGAGCGCATCGGCGGAACCCGGGCTCGTCGACTCGTCGTCGACGAGCCCGATGAGAACGTCACCCGCATCGTCCGCTCATTTCCGGGAGCCCTCGCCGTGGACAGGGCCTTGCACGCGGGATTCGTCCAGGACGGCTCCTTCGCCGAGGCGGTCGAGCGGTTCCGCGCTCACCATGTCAACCCGTGAAGTCCTGCTCACACACCTGAGCGCTGAGCCGGGAGTCAGGAATCGACCGCGACCTTCCCCTGCCTGCGCACTTTGAGATTGCGGATGACGGCGGCGACCAGGGGGTAGCCCATCGCAATGATCGCAGCCACGGTGAGGACGGCCGAGATCGGCTGCTGGAACATGATGAGCAGACTTCCCTCACCCAAAGCTGACGTCTGCACGAGGTACTTCTCCAACAGCGGACCGAGCACGAGGCCGAGGACGAACGGGGCGGCCGGGAAGTCGAAGCGCTTCATGAAGTAGCCCAGGAGGCCGGAGAAGAACACGACCCACAGCGTGAATGAGTTGTTGCCCAAGGCGAACGCCCCGACGAGGCTGGTGAACAGGACGATCGGATAGAGGTAGGGGTAGGGGATCCGGAGGATCTGGGCGAAGACCGGAGCCAGCGGAAGATTGAGCGCGAGCAGGATGAGGTTGCCGAAGAAGAAGCTGACGAGCAGACCCCACACGAGATCCGGTTCCTGCGAGAACAGCAGCGGTCCGGGTTGCAGACCGAAGATGATGAACGCACCGAGAAGGACGGCGGTGGTGCCGCTGCCGGGGATTCCCAAGGCCAGCGTCGGGATGAAACTGGCATTCGCAGCGGCATTGTTGGCCGCCTCGGGGGAGGCCACTCCCTCCGGAGCGCCCTTGCCGAGGAGCTTCCTGTACTTGCTCACCTGTTTCTCCACGCCGTAGGCGAGGAACGTGGCGAGAGTGGCACCAGCGCCCGGCAGCACTCCGACGGCGAACCCGAGGCCGGTGCCCCGCGATGCGGCCGGAAGCGAACGGGCCAGTTCTTCCTTCGTGACGATGAGGTCCTTGAAACCGGCACGGATCGGCTTTTCTCCACCTCGGCGGATCTGATGGAGCACCTCGCCGACGGCGAATATGCCGATCATGATCGCGACGAAGTCGATCCCGCTGAGCAGGTTGACGCTGCCGAAGGTGAATCGAGCGGTGGAGAACCCGGAGGCGACACCGACCATCGAGACGAGCAGGCCCGCGGCGGCCATAGTGATGCCGCGCAGGATGTTCTCCCCGGCGAAGGACACGATCGTCGCCATGCCGAGCAGGATGATCGCGAGGTTCTCCGCCGGACCGAAGTTGAGGGCGAACCGGGCGATCGGTCCAGCCAGGGCGATGAGTCCGATGAGGGAGATGATGGCGGCGAAGAACGAGGCGAGGGCTGAGATCGCCAGGGCGGCCCCGGCTCGTCCCTTCCGTGCCATCTGATAGCCGTCGAGGGTGAGCACCACGCTCGAGGAGTCGCCGGGAGTGGAGATGAGGATCGAGCTGATGGACGAGCCGTACTGGGAGCCGTAGTAGATGCCCGCCAGCATGATGAGTGCGGTGACGGGTTCGAAGGCCAGGGTGACGGGAAGCAGGATCGCCACACCCGTCGTCGATCCCAATCCGGGCAGCAGTCCGATCACGGTCCCGAGAAGCACGCCGACGAAGCACCAGAGGAGATTCTCCGGCGACACCGCGGTTTCGAAACCGAGCAGAAGATTGTCAATCATTTCAGACCCTTCAGATCAATCCGAGGATGCCCGTGGGCAGGGGGATCGAGAGGACGAGGACGAAGACGGTGTACACGAACGCGGCCGCCCCCAGGGTGATGAGCGCCGAAACCCACCAGATGCGCTTCTCGATGACGACGAGGACGTAGAGGACAGCTAGTGACAGCGCGATGATCAGGCCGGTGACGGGCACCAGGGCGAGTGCGACTCCGAAAGTGAGGAAGATGTGGAACGGTGCGCGATTGCGTTGCTTCTCCGTGCGCCCGAAGGTGTCGAGTCCGCTCGTCTCCGCGCTCTCCTCGCTCGCATTCGCATGAAGTCCGACCGACTCCGCGGCGGTGGCCTCGATATTCCCCACAGTGCGCATGATCCGACCGTCCGTGGTCCCGGTGCGGGCGAGGAAGAGCCTCGCGATCTCGGCCAGGGAGGCGAGGAGGACGAATCCACCGGTGACCACGGGCAGGAAGCCGGGCCCGACCTGACCGTTCTCGACCGTCATCCCGTAACCGAAGCCGGCAACCATGGCGGCGAGCCCGATGATCGCGAGGACCGTGGTGCCGATGACGTCGGAGAGCTCGGGCCTGTTCCTCGGCGGGATGGTCTCCTCGATCACCTCAGGACTCATGGCTGCCACCTCCGGGGCTGCCTGCTCCCGCGCTCGCGGTGGCGGGGAGGCCGGTATGCGTCTTCGCTTCGGTTGCCGCGGCGTGCCCCCGTGCGCTCCGGCGATGCGCGGCCATGCTGGCGGCCAGGTCGAAGGCGTGCTGGGAGGGGCCGAGATCGGCTCGCCCCGTGCCGACGATCTCGTGCGCCGTGCCATGGGCGGGTGTGGCGATCGGGATGGGAAGCCCACCATGGACAGTGACTCCCTGATCGAAACCGAGCAGTTTCATCGCGATCTGTCCCTGGTCGTGATACATCGTCACGACCCCGTCGTAGTCGCCGCCCATCGCGCGGCCGAAGAGAGTGTCGCAGGGAAAGGGGCCTTCGACGTCGATCCCGCGGGCCTGCGCCAATTCGACGGCCGGGGCGATGTCCTCGATCTCCTCGCGACCGAACTTGCCGCCTTCGCCTCCGTGCGGGTTCAGGGCGCAGACCGCGATCCGGGGAGACGCGGTCCGCGTCTCCCGAAGCACCTCGTCGAGGAGGGTGATGGTGTCGAGCACGCGGGAGGCTCTGATGCCGTGCGCGATCTGCGAGACCGGCACATGCGAGGTGACTCGTGCGGTGACGAGGGAGGAGATGAAATTGAGCTCCGAGGTGAAGCCTTCATGGCCGAGTCGCTTGGCGAACCACCGCAGCTCGTCCTCCTCGTTCATTCCCGCCCGCCCCAGCGCTGCCTTGTTGAGGGGAAGGAAGAGCACTCCGTCGGCCTCGCCGCCGGCGCAGAGATCGAGGGCGGTGCCGAGATCCGTGAGTGCACGCTTCCCGGCTTCCTCGCTCACGACGCCGACGGGAATCGATTCTCCTGCCCACTGCGTGCCCAGGCACGCGACCTCGGCGGGAACGTCGACAGAGTTCTCCGCGCTCAGCCTGCGCACCTCATCGGGAGTCGCTGTCACGAGAAGATCGGCACGAGCGCGGTTGGCGGAATCGGCGAGCAGTCTGACCATGAGTTCTGGTCCGATGCCCGAGAAGTCTCCGGGGACCACAACCAATCGGGGTCGGATGTCTGTCGTCATTGCGATGGTTCTCCAGTGTCGAGGGGCACGTCCGCGGCCCGAGCAGGGATGCCGTGACCGCGGACGTGCGGTGGGTCGGGTGACGAGGATCGTCGGCTACTTGCCGACTGCCTCCCTGAGGTCTTTGTCGTTCTGATCGAGGTAGGTGGCGAACTCGTCACCGTAGGCCGTGTTCGGCTGCATCATGTTGTCCTCGATGTACTGCGAGTAGGCGTCGGTCTCGGCGAATTCCTTGGCCTTGTCGATCCAGTACTGCTTCGCGTCCTCCGGGATGTCGCCGGGGGCGATGACACCGCGGAACTGCGCGAACGCCACATCGATTCCCTGTTCCTTGGCGGTCGGGATGTCTTTGAGCGCCGGGTAGGAGTAGCGCTCCTCGGCGGCGGCGCACAGGGGTTTGAGGTCGCCGGACTCGAGCTGACCGGAGACCTCGCCGGGATTGACCGAGATCGCCTCAACCTGCCCGCCCATGACTGCGGAGATCACTTCGGCGCCCGATTCGAAGGGCACCCGGTCGAACTTGGACTGGGTGGCCTTCTCCATCAGCGTGAAGGTGATGTTGTCGAGTCCTGTGGCGCCGGAGATGGCGACGACGGTGCGCTCCTTCTTGCCCTTCTCCGTGAGGTCCTCACAGGTGTTGAGCGGCGAGTCCGATTTCGCGACGATGAGGGTGTAGTCGTCCCCGAGTTTCATGATCGGGGTGAAGCTCTTGTGGGTGAACTCGACATCCTGGGTCGCGGGGAGGGCGAGCATTGCGGTCTCCGTGGCCAAGAGGTAGTTCGGGTCACCGTTGCGGCCGAGGAACTCCGAGTAGCCGACCGCACCGGAGCCGCCGTCGATGTTCTGGACGGTGATCGTGGTGTCGGTGACCTGCTCGAGCCCCGACGCGGTGGCACGCCCGGCGATGTCGCTGCCGCCGCCGGCTGCGAACGGCACGATCATCGTGACTTTGTCGGGGGTGAAGCCCTCTTCCGAACCTGAACTCTCTGAGCCGCCGCCGCTGCAGCCGCTCAGCGCCAAGCCGAGTGCGCTCACTCCGGCGACCGAGGCCAGCAGTGCTTTCTGATGTTTCATCGCTATCTCCTTTGACAGTGTTTTTCACGTGTGGTCTTGTTCGCTCTCTCACGCAATGGTGCCGGTCGTGCATCGGCCTCCGACCAGCCTGAGCAGGTTCACTTGGGCAGCGATGCCCGCAGCTGCTCGAGCCAGTGGGTGGATTCGGCGGTGGAGCCTCCGAGCTGGTCGACGACCTCGACGAGGAACGAGAGGTTGCCGTGACTGTCGAACTCGGCTTCGATCTCCTCCGCATCTCCGCGCAGGATCACGTCGAGCATGCGGGTGTGCCTGGCGACGTTGCCGGCGAGGTCCTCCACCTGCCGACGGGCCTTGTTGTTGAGGGCCATGCACAGCTGCAGCTGCATCGCCATCGCCCGGTAGGTGCTCTCGATCCGTGTGTGACCGGCCAGGCCGACAACAGCGAAGTGGAACTCGAACCCGGCTGAGACCATCTCACCCTCGGTGCCGTTCTCCGCGATCGCCTCCATCGCGACGAGCGCGTCCCGGCAGCGCTGGACCCTTGCCTCGTCCAGCTGAGGCAGCATCAGCTGCATGGCCATCCGTTCGAGCTCGCGGCGCAGCGTCGCGATCTCGAAGACGTCGTGCTGGGTGATCGACATGACGCGCACACCCTTGCGCGGCACGTGTTCGACGATGCCGGTGTGGGCGAGTTCTTTGAGCGCCTCACGCAGAGGAGGGCGGGAGATCCCGAGCTCATCGCAGAGCCGCTCCTCGATGAGGCGCTCGCCCGGCAGGTAGTCCCCGGACAGGATCGCGCGCTCGATCGCCTGCCGGGCGTAAGTGGCGAGGCTGGTCGGTGCTGTCAGGGGCGCGGTGGAAATGATCCTTCTCCTCACACAGTGTTTTGTATACAGTAGTGTGAAGACTGTAACGTGGATCACGTCTCATTGCAACGGTCGACGTTGCTCGGATCGAAGAGATCAGAAGGAGAGAACTATGGGTGCGACGACTCCGGGACCCCTGGCCGGGATCACCGTCCTTGAGCTGGGGGTGTTCATGGCGGGACCCTTCGCCACGATGCAGCTGGCCGATCTCGGGGCGCGGGTGATCAAGATCGAGAACCCGGAGGGCGGCGACCAGACGCGATCGACGGCGCCGCACGTCAACGGGGAGAGCGCACCATTCATGCTGCTCAATCGGAACAAGGAGTCCATCACCCTCGACCTCAAGACAGTCCTCGGCAGAGAGGCGTTCATGCGCCTGGCGGAGAAGGCCGATGTCGTCGTCGAGAACATGCGGCCGGGAGTGATGAAACGGCTCGGCGTGGACTACGAGAGCGTGCGAGAGCGCAACCCGACCATCATCTACGCATCCGCCTCGGGATGGGGGCAGGACGGGCCGCTGGCGCCATTGGCCGGACTCGACATCATGGCGCAGGCCCGCAGCGGCCTGATGAGCATCACCGGATACCCCGACGGGGCGCCTGTCAAAGTCGGAGTCCCGATCTGCGACCTCACCACAGCTCTGTACGTCGCCCTGGCGATCACCGCGGCTGTCGTCGAGCGAAGCCGCTCGGGCGAGGGGCAGCACATCGACATCTCCCTGCTCGAAAGCGGTGTGTCCTACGCGGTATGGGAGGCCGCGGCCTATTTCGTCGAAGGCAAGGTCGGCCGGCCCAACGGCTCCGCTCACCAGAATCAAGCGCCCTACCAGGCAGTCGTCACCAAGGACGGATATGCGACGATCGGGGCCAACACCGCTCGCAATTGGCAGAGTCTGTGCAGGGCTCTGGGTCTGGATGGGCTTCTGGACGACGCGCGGTTCCAGACATCTCGCGACCGTCTGGACAACCGTGTCGAGCTCATCGAGCTGATCGAGGCCAAGACCACGACGATGACGACCGATGAGGTCATCGATCTGCTCAACGAGGTCGGGGTTCCCTGCGCACCGATCAGCGACTACGGGGAAGTCTTCACCGACGACCACCTGGAGGCGCGGGACTTCTTCTGGGATTCCGAGCATCCGGTCGCCGGAACGATCCGTCAGATCGGATCGCCGATGCGCTTCTCGCGCACCCCGGCCCGTCGCGGTCCGGCCGGACCCGTGCTCGGAGCTGACAATGACGAACTCGAGAGCCTCGGCTTCTCCGAAGCCGAACTCAGGACACTGCGATCCCAAGCGTGAGCGAAGGCGGAGCCATGAGCACAGAGACCACCACTGAGACCACCTCGGATCTCCTCGTCGAGGAGACTCCCGGCGTCCTCACCGTCACCTTCAACCGACCCCATGCCCGCAACGCGATGACCTGGGAGATGTACACCGGTTTGGCGGCGGCCTGTGACCGGGCGGATGCCTCCGATGACATCCGGGTCATGGTGCTGCAGGGCAGCGGGGAGAAGGCGTTCGTCGCCGGCACGGACATCAGCCAGTTCGCCACCTTCGACGGGCCACGCGGAGTCGAATACGAACAGCAGATCTCCGCCATCCTGTCCCGCCTGCGTGCGGTGAATGTTCCCGTCATCGCGGCGATCAAGGGCTACTGCGTCGGCGGTGGCCTGGGGATCGCGGCGTGCACCGACATCCGCATCGCCTCCGCCTCGGCGAAGTTCGGGGTGCCGATCGCCCGCACGCTGGGCAACTGCCTCTCCGTCGACACTCTGTCACTGCTCAGCGAGCTGCTCGGACGCGCCCGGGTCGTCGACATGCTCCTGCGCGCCCGCTTCATCGAGGCCGAGGAGGCACGGGAAGCCGGGTTCGTCGGACTCGTCACGGATGCCGTGGATCAGGCAGTCGCCGACTGGACGACCACTCTGCTCGGACACGCACCGCTGACGATGTGGTCCGTCAAGGAGTCGATGCGCCGCCTCTCAGGTGCCCGCGGACAGGTAGATGACCACGACATCGTCGAGCGCATCTACGGCTCCCAGGACTTCCACAACGCCGTCGAGGCGTTCGTGTCGAAAACGCCCTACGAGTGGCAGGGCCGCTGAGGCGGTGTCCGTCCGGCCCGCGCACCTCCGGGGCAGGCGGAGACCCTGAACCTCAGCCTTCGGTCAGGTAGGTCCGGATCACCTGAGAATCGTCGCGGTCGAGGAGACCGGCGGTCGCCGCCTCGGCGAACTTCTGCTCTGCCACCGGCAGGAGAGCGAGTTCGATGTCGAGATCGGCGGCCTCGGCCGCGACGAGGCTCGTGTCCTTGACGAAGATCCCAATGGCACTGCGCACCTCGGCGTCGAGTCCCTCAAGCATCCGCGGACCCCGGTCGCCGAGCATCCATGACTCAGCGGCGCCGGCCGTCATCGCGGCCAGAACATGCTGCTGATCGAGGCCGAGCCTCTGCGCCAGAGCCAGCGCCTCCGCGGCGGCCACGATGTGGACGGAGCACAGCAGCTGATTGACCACTTTGAACGCCTGCCCGTCTCCCACGGACGCACCGCAGTCGATGACCGTTCCCAGTGCGTCGAGCAGGTACCTGCGGGAGTCGAGAACATCCGGATCGCCGGATGCCAGCAGTCTCAGGCGCCCGCTCTCCACTCCCGACACTCCGCCGGTGACCGGGACGTCCAGACAGGCGATTCCCCGTTCTCGGGCTGACTGAGCTGCGGCCCGAACCGCAGCGGGGCCGACCGTGCTCATCACCACGAGCACGCTGCCCTCGGACATCCGCGACAGCAGTCCGGTGTCGCTCCTGCCCGCCGAGCCATGGAGCACGGCGTCGAGCTGGCTGCCGGTGGCGACCATGACGATGACCGTGGCAGCTGAGCCGGCCGAGTCCAGTGATGCTTCTGCTTTCAGCCCGAGGTCCTGCGCGCGCTGCCGACAGTCGGGCGAGAGATCCACTCCGGTGATCTCGATTCCGGCCTCGTGGAGGCGCTGGGCCATGGGCAGCCCGATGGCGCCGAGTCCGATGAACATGGTGGAGTGCTGGGACATGTCTCTCCTTCGAGAATGCCGGATCCGTTCGGTGGCCGACGATGCGCCGTGCGCAGTCGTTCCGGTGCTCAGCTCGTCAGTGGAAGTGAAGCCCACCGTTGATGCTCAACGTCTGCCCGGTGATGTGGCCGGCTTCCTCGCTGAGCAGGAAGGCGGTGGCCGCGGCGACATCGTCGGTCGTCGAGATCCGGCCGAGCACCGTGTCGGCCGCCATCGCGTTTCGGCGTCCGTCATCGAGAGTGCCGCCCATGATGTCGGTGTCGACGGGACCGGGAGAGATGGAGTTGGCGCAGACTCCGAACGGTCCGAGCTCCCGCGCGACACCGCGGATGAGGCCGATGATCCCGGCCTTCGAGGCAGCGTAGGCGGTCTTCGAAAAGGTGCCCCCTCCGCGCTGGGCGGTCACCGAGGAGAGGCCGACGATGCGACCGACCCCCGCGTCGGCCATGATCCGACCGAACGTCTGAGTGACGATGTGGGTGGCGGTGAGGTTGTTCGTGAGCACCCGCGTCCATTCCTCGTCGGTGATCTCCAGATAGGGCACCGCCGAGGAGACGCCGGCGAAGTTCGCCAGTCCGACGATCTGGGGGAGTTCGGCTTCGAACAGTCTCGCCACCTCGGCGACCTCGGACGAGACCGTGACGTCGGCACCGGCACCGAGTGCCTGCACCCCGTAGCTCGCGCTGATCTCCTGCGCCAGATCCTGCGCCTGCTCGTCGGTGCGGGCCATGAGTCCGAGGTTCCACCCTCGCTCGGCGAGGAGGTGGGCCGTGCGGCGACCGATCCCGCGAGGGCTGCCGACGCCGGTGAGGACCGCGGTCCTGGCTTCGGGAAACGCTGTCATCGTGCACCACTCTCCGAGGACACCGGCGTCCTCCCCAGGAGCCCTTCGAGGTAGCGCATGTTCATCGCGCACACCCCCAGGCTGTCTCCACCGTACTGTTCCATGAGATAGGGACCTGTGTATCCCAGTTCCACGGACCGCTTCACCACTGCTCGGTAGTCGATGAGTCCGAGCTCCAGGGTGCTCGGATGGGACGTGAACCAGGAGCCGTCACCGGCCTCGTCGCGCTGGTAGTTCTTCATGTGCCAATAGTTGGCGTAGGGCAATGTCTTCTCGTACATCTCCCGCCAGTCCTCGATGGGACGGTGGAGCCGGATGAGGTTGCCGATGTCGGGGTTGAGGCCGACGTTGTCGAGGCCGATCTGCTCGACCAGGGCCACCGCACTGTCCGCGGTGCCCAGATAGGTGTCCTCGTACATTTCGAGCGACATCCGCAGCCCCACGGACGCTGCGTGCTCGCCGAGCTCGCGGAACCGTGTGACGGCCAGTTCCCTCACCTCTGGGTCGTCCGGGTCGGTCCAGCCCGGCGTCGTCCAGAACCACAGGGCCCGCTTCTGCTCCTCGGAGAACGGTTGGTGCAGGCCGGTGGAGAACACCGTGCAGCCCAGTGCTGCGGCCGCGTCGATCGTGGCGTGGGCATAGGCGAGGTTGTCCTCACCGAGGCAGGGGTCGATGATGCTCTTGCGCTGGACATGGACGGCGACCGGTCGCACGCCCGCCGAGGCTGCGGCCCCGGTGAGCTCGGTCAGGCGGCGGACATCCAGGTGGCCAGGACGGATATGACTGTCGGCGATCTCGATGGCGGAGAAGCCGAGTCCGGCGGCTTCGGCGAAAACTCCCGCCCAGGTCTCGGCGGGAGCGTCGTGGAGCGCCAGGCCGGAGCGGTCGACGGGGGCGAAGCCGTGCATGCAGGTCGCGATCTCGTTCATGCTTCCTCATTCTCAGCGAGGGCTCTCGCTGCAACGTTGCGGATGTGGGTGCGCATCGCCTCTTCCGGTGCGTCTGGATCCGCCGAGGCGAAGGCGTCGATGATCGCCTGGTGCTCGGCAACGGCCTCGTCAACGTCGGTCACCCCATGGGGCAGGGTCTGCCTGAGGCGGTGGATCTGCGCACCGAGACCGTGCGACATCTGCACGAGGTAGCGATTGCCGCAGCGGGCGAGGATCGCCTCGTGGAAGTCCTGGTCCCGGTGGAAGTAGTCCTGGGCGTCGGCGATGAGGTGGTCCCGCTCGGCGTCGGCGGATGTCCGGGCGGTTGCGACGCGTCGTCCAGCCTCCTCGTGGGCGGCCTGCAGTGTGCGCAGCTGCGCGAGGAAGCCGGCGTCGGCGGGGGTGGCGAGTCGTGCGGCACGGGCCTCGACGGTCTCTCGTGCCTCGCAGAGCTCGGCGAGCTGCTCACGGTCCAATGGGGGAGCCACGCGGTAGCCCCGCAATGCCTCGCGCACGACGAGGCCGGTGCGTTCGAGGTCGACGAGCGCTTCGCGGATCGGTGTGGGTGAGACGTTGAGGCGGCGAGCCAGCCCGTCGATGGACACGCGTTCTCCGGGACTGATCTCTCCGGTGAGGAGGATCTCGAGGAGCCGGTCATGGACGAGGTCCCGGAGACCGAGACGGGTGATGTCCTCGGGGGACGTCGTCGTGCTCATGCCGCATCACCGATGAGGTCGGAGAGCTCGTCGAGGACCGCCGCCACCGCGGCCGGGTCGTGGGCGAAGCGTCCGAGGAACAGTCCGTCGACCTCGGTGCCGATGCCGGTGAGCAGTCCGGGACCGGCGCTGCCTCCGTAGATGATGCGCAGGTCAGTCGTGGGCAGTTGGGATCTCAGACGGTCGCGAAGGATTGAGCACACCCGACCAATGTACTCGGGCCGCGCCGGTCGTGGAGCACCGATCGCCCAGATGGGTTCGTAGGCGATGACGAGGCCCGGCGGACCCCCGGCGGCCAGTGCCGAGTCCGGGAGTGCGGAAGTCACCTCGGCGAGAACAGCCCTGGCGGCCTCGGCCGGGGATGTCTCCGCATCCTCTCCCACACACAGGACAGGGACGAGGCCATTGCGGACGGCGGCGTGGACTTTGGCCCGAACCACCTCGACGGTCTCCCCGAAATGACGTCGGCGCTCGGCATGCCCGACTTCGACGAGCCGACAGCCCAATTCGGACAGGACAGCGCCGGAGACCTCGCCGGTCCAGGGTCCCTCATCATCGGCGGCCAGATCCTGGGCGCCGATGAGGATGGGCCCAGCCGCGTCGAGGCAGGCGGGGATCGAGGGGAACTGCGGCATCAGGAAGAGCCCGACGGCACCGGTCGTGACCAGTGGGTGCCGTCCGGCGGTGGCCGCAGTCTCGACCGTCCAATCAAGAGTGCGGGCATGGCCGAAGTACATCTTCAGGCTCGTTCCGACGAGGTACCGGGGCAGTGCTGCGACACTGCTCGAATCCGGGTTCGAATTCGAGTTCACTGACATTCGTACGCACTGATCTCGGCGACCTTGTCGTTCGAGGCGCTGCGTGGGTCGAACGTGTAGCCCAGCCATTCGTCGACGAGCCGCCTGGCCAGTTCCCTGCCGATGACGCGCTGGCCCATGCACAGGATCTGGGCGTCGTTGGACAGGACGGAGCGTTCGACGCTGTAGGAGTCGTGAGCGGTGACGGCGCGGATGCCCCTGACCTTGTTGGCCGCAATGGCGACGCCGAGGCCGGTGCCGCAGATGAGGATGGCGCGATCGGCCTCTCCGCCGGCGACGAGCTCGGCCGCTCTGGTGGCGATGCTCGGATAGTTCGTGTGGGAGTCGGCGTCGACGCCGACGTCTTTGACCTCGGAGACGCGGGGGTCGGATTCAAGGTCGGTTCTGATCGCTTCTTTGTAGTCGAATCCGGCGTCGTCGGACCCGATGACGAGTGTCAGGCTCATGAGAGGGTTTTCTCCTGGGAGGTGAGGACGGCCGTCCGGGCGCCGTCGTTCGGATGCTGTGGTTGAGGGTGCGACGAGTGCGGTGGCGAGGTCTCCGTCAGGAAGTCGGCAAGAGTACGGGCGATGAGTGCGAGGGAGACGGCTCCGGGGTCGGGGGTGCCGAGGCTCTTGGCTCCGTGTGATCGAGAGCGGCCCTTCTTCGCGACGATGTCGGCCGTGGCCTCCGCCGCGGTGCCGGCGGCCCGTGCGCCTTCCCGGGTCGCCGCGGCGAGGGTGCGGCGGAGACTTCCCGAATCGGTCGCCTCGGTGCCGGGGAGCGAGCTCGTGAACGCATCCGCGAAGGGCACGAGCGCATCGACGAGGGTCTTGTCTCCCACCTCGGCGCCGCCGAACTCACGAACAGCGGTCGACACCTGCGCCACGGTCTCCGCGACGTCGTGCAGACGGGGGACCGACGAATCCTCGCACGCGGTGGCGAGACCGGAGATGATCCGTCCCCAGATCACTCCCGAGGTTCCGCCCCCGGCGTCGCTCCACGCCGCTGCCGCACGCATGAGGACGGTTCCGGCACCGGCACCATCGGCGATGAGCGACCGGGCAGTGCGGGCGGCGGCTTCGGAGCCGCGTTGCATTCCGATCCCGTGGTCTCCGTCGCCGGCGATCTGGTCGATTCGGCCGAGCTCGTCTGCGGCGTCGTCGAGAGTGTCCGCGATCAGGCAGACCGCCTCGGCGATGCGAGCAGCCAGCGCGCGGGACTCCGGGGTCGCTGAGGGAATCGCCTCGGCGGTGGTCCGGGCCGAGTCCTCGTCGGCGGCTGACAGCTCGACAGCGCTGTGTCCCGAGATGCTGCCACGGCGGAAGGCTGCAGTGTCGCAGGGCGCCGACCACAAAGGTTCGAGCTCATCGTCGAGCCACAGAAGTGTCAGGGAAAGTCCTGCCATGTCGAAGCTGGTGCAGAACTCGCCGACTTCTGGGCTGACGACCTCGAGACCGGCTCTGCTCAGGAGCGTGTCGATGTGACCGTAGAGCAGATAGAGCTCCTCGTACTTGATGGTGCCGAGACCGTTGAGGATCGGGACGACCCGCGCGCTCTGACGTCCGGCGCCGTCGGGAACCTCGTGGAGAAGCCGAGCGACGAGGATCTCTGCGAGCTCACCTGCAGTGGGCATGTCGATCTCGTCGATCCCAGGCTCTCCGTGGATGCCCAAGCCGATGGCCATGCGTCCGGGAGGCACCTCGAACAGGGGTTCGGCAGCGCCGGGCAGTGTGCACCCTGAGAATGCGACTCCGATCGATCGGGTGCGGTCATTGGCCAGGCGAGCCAAGCGTTCCACCTCGTCGAGGTCGGCTCCGGCCTCTGCCGCGGCTCCGGCGATCTTGAAGACGGTGAGGTCACCGGCGATGCCGCGCCGGTTCTCCGCCTCGGTCGCCGCTGCGCTGAAAATGTCATCGGTGACGACCACGGTGCGAGCGTCGATGCCTTCGCGGCGGAGGATGGCCTGCGCCTGGTCGAAGTTGAGGACGTCGCCGGCGTAATTGCCGTAGCTGAACAGGATTCCCCGGCCCTGCTGGCAGGCGCGGGCGACGCTGAGGATCTGCTGCGTCGAGGGAGAGGCGAAGACGTTGCCCATCGCCGCTCCGTGAGCCAGTCCAGGACCGACGAGTCCGGAGAAGGCGGGGAAGTGGCCGCTGCCGCCCCCGATGACGAGTGAGACGGTCGGCTCTGCGGCTCGGGTGGAACGCACGACTCCGCCAGGTGCTGCCCGGACCCACCGGGCTGAGGCCGCGGCGAATCCTCGGAGCATCTCCGCGACGAAGTCGTGGGGGTCATTGAACAATCGCGTCATTACGATCTCCGCTGCTGGAAGAAGTGTTTCAAAGATCCTATAGGATCTTTGGCCGGGAGGGAGGTCTCGGACGAATATTTCTCAGAGATGAGGGATTTTCACGGTCACTCGCTGTCCCGACCAGCTGTGGTATCAGCTCAGCAGCACGGTCAGTGTGCGGGCCTCCTCGGCGCAGGCCTCACATCCGGCGAGGTGGACCTCCATGAGCTCATCCCCGTAGTCGGGGTCGGCGATGCGCTGTTCGACGTATTCGTCGAGGCGGTCGAAGCAGTCGTCGCAGGACAGGTAGGGGCTGGTGTCGACGAGCATCCTCTCCGCCGCGTCGCGCGACAGGTCGCGGGACTGCTCGTCGGACTTCTCGCCGGGTCTCGGGATGCCGGTCATGACGTTCTCCTGCCGGACTGCGGCTCGAGGTGACCGGTGACGATGAGTGCGTGGCGCAGGCGCTGCCGGGCATCGTGGACGGTCTTGTACAGGGAATTGCGGGTGGTGCCGAGCCGTTCGGCGAGGACGTCGATGGGCACCTGCTCGACGAGCAGCGCGAGCATGATCCTGCGCTGATGGGGCGTGAGCGCGGACTCGATCGCTCGCCTCACAGCCCGCACCAGGTCATCGCCCTCGGCGACCTCACTGGGCAGGTGATCGTGGTCGACGACGGGCAGGGAGTCGGAGAGCATCACCTCGCGGTGCCGCCACGCCTGCCGGCGCACGGCGGCTCCGGCGTGCAGGACGCCGAACTTGTACACCCAGGTGCTGAACCTGCTGCGTCCCTCGAACGTGTCGAGCTTGCGCAGCACGGCAAGCAGGGCATCATCGGCGGCCTGCTGAGCGAGGTCCTCGAGATCCGTAGGCCCGGCTCCCGGCAGCTGACTGCGCAATCGCCAGACCTGCGTCCGGGTCGCCCGCACCAACATGTCGTGCAGGGTGCGCTGAGCCGCGGAACCCGCAGGATCCTGATCGCCGAGGTGGCGGAACCACTCGTCATCATTGACGACACCGCCGACGTCGGCAGAGACGTTGTCCACAATCGTCATTGTGTCACCGCCGGGCACCGCCGTGGAAGAGTCATACCTCTTTGGTGTCGGGGGAAGTGGAGTGTCTTACTTCGGGGGCGTGATTGTTCCTCCGGAGGTCACTGGCGCCGGTTCCTCGATTACGGAACGGGCACGGTCCGCGGATCCGGGTAAGAACCCGGGTTCGCGTCGACACAGAGCAGTCAAGGAATGCCCACCGGCATTCTCCGCTTTCTCTGCAAAGGACAACGCCATGCTCAACGCAACCCCGGCCTCGACATCGGCAGGAACAGGAGTCGGCGTCGAACGCGCCTACCTGCTGCTGCGCACCGTGTTCATCGTCGCGCCGATCCTGTTCGGCCTCGACAAGTTCTTCGACCTCCTCGTCGACTGGACGATCTACCTCGCACCCTGGATCGACTCGCTCCTGCCCGGAACCGCCCAGCAGGCGATGTATGCCGTCGGCGTCGTCGAGATCGTCGCCGGCATCGTCGTGGCGATCGCTCCGAAGTGGGGGTCCCTGCTCGTCGCGGCGTGGCTGTTCGGCATCATCGTCAACCTGGTGTCGATGGGGCAGTTCCTCGACGTCGCGCTGCGTGACTTCGGTCTGTTCGTCGGAGCGCTCGCTCTGGCAGCATTGGCCTGGGACCGTCCCAGCGTCAGACGAGCTGACTGAGGAGATCGACGATCACGGCCCCGGCCAGCAGGAGATAGACAGCACAGGCGATGATGCTCAGCACCATGCCCGCGCGGCCGTCTGCGGCGAGCCGTGTATGGAACCGTGCCGCGAACAGGCCCACCGCTCCGTAGAGCACCAGCTCGATGAGGACGTCGAGGATTCCGAGCATGGCCATCTGCACAGCGGGGCTGTCTGCATCTCCGATGAACTGGGGAAGGAAGGCGAGGAAGAAGAGGGCGATCTTCGGATTCGTCAGGCTGACCACAGCGCCCCTGAAGTACCAGTTCTCCGATGGCGGATGCTCACGGTCCGCGGCCGTCTGCTTCCCGCGCCGCAGGACGCTGACTCCCAGCCACAGCAGGTAGCCCGCACCGAAGATCTTCAGGGCGGTGAGCAGCCAGGGTTGGGAGCTGACGAGAGCCCCGAACCCGGCGACGACGGCAAGGACGTAGACGACCATGCCGGAGCACACACCGAGGATCGCCCTCACCGCAGCTCGTCTGCCGCCCTCGATTCCGACAGCGACCATGTAGGCCATATCGGGCCCCGGAGCGATGAGGACGAGGACAACCGCAGTGACGAATGTCGGCACCACGGTCCAGTCGATCATCACCGACCGTCCTCGCTCGGGGAGTTCCGCCGGTGCCGGTGGCGGTCGACTCGAGCGCGATTGCCGCATCCGGGGCTGCACCACCGTTGATTCGGCCGTGCCCGGTGGAAGAACTGTCCGCAGTCAGGAGCCGGGCAGACCGCGAGATTGGCGATGTTCGGTTGCGCGAGCAGATCGACGACTGCAGAAGCAAGCACTCCGGCCAGGGCGGGAAAGTCGTCGCCTGCCTCCAGTCGCGTCGATCCCACTGTCGCCCCGAGGACACGACTGATGCTTGAGGCCCGGACCGTGCGATTGATCGAACTGACGTCCTCGGTGTCCAGCGCCTCGCCGGCGGCGGCAGCGTGCAACAGGCGCAGGGCGACGTCGCGCAGGGTCCGAAGTGAGACGAGCTCGCTGTCGCGGATGTCGATGTGCGGCAGCGGCGCCGGTACGAGCTCGTACCAGCTGTTGAACTCCTCCCGAGTTCCTATCAGTTCGACGGTTCTGCCGTCGACGACTTTGACCGTGTTCGCGAAGTCGACGGCGAGATGATCACCGAGCCACACCCATGACGTGTTCATGGTTCGAGTCTGTGCGTGTAACGGATGATCTGTCAAAAACCATTACACCGGTCAGGTGAGAGGCACTCAGCCGAACGTCCGCGATCCCGTCTCGTCGATCCACACCCAGCCGTCCGGCATGGGCGCCCACGCGGCGACCTCCCGACCGGTCTTCGAGCTGTCGGCCATGACGATGACGGCACCCGCACGTTCGGCGACGAGCTCCTTCGTCCGGGCCTCCTCGAGCGTCGGCTCTCCCAGACCGGCAGCCGGGTCGACGGCATCGGCGCCGAGGAATGCGACGTCCACCCGGAGTCGGTCGAGGGCGTAGTCGCTGAGCGCCCCGGTCGTGCCGTGCGACATCGTCGAGACCCGGCCGCCGATCATCACGACCTCGGGGCCTGCGGGATGGGCGAGGGTGAGGGCGATCTCGAGACCGCGGGTGTAGACCGTGAGGTCGCGCCGGGAGCGGATCCTCTCGGCCAGGCGCACTGTCGTCGACCCCGCGTCGAGGAACACGGACCGGACTCCCGGATCGTCGAGGAAGCGCTGGGCGGTCGCCGCGATCGCGTCCTTCGCCTCGGCGTTCTGCTCCATCCGCTGACCCAGAGGAGGTTCGACATAGCCGGCCGCGGCGGCGCCGCCGATCGTGCGGATGATCGCTCCGGTCTCTGACATTTCGCGCAGGTCCCGGCGGATCGTCGACTCGGAGGTCCCCAGTTCGGCGGCCAGGCGCGCGATGCTCCATGATCCGGTCTTGAGCAGTGAGGCGATGGTCTCTCTCCGCTTCTGCGTTCCGCTGCGAACCGCCATCACTCCATCACCTCACAGTTTTCAACCGCCTCTGCCGGCGACCCAACCTCCGACCGAAGCACGATCCTCACTTCGGCAGGTACTCTGCCCGGATTCCGTCGACGAAGGGGGCATAGCCGATCGCGGCGGCGTAGGCCGAACGCATGGTTCCGGCGTCGGCGATGCCCTTCCCGGCGATGTCGAAGGCGGTGCCGTGGTCGACGGAGGTGCGCAGGATGGGCAGGCCGACGGTGACGGAGATCGTGCCGTCGAAGTCATAGGTCTTCGAGGCGATGTGACCCTGGTCGTGGTACTGGGAGAGGATCCCGTCGTAGCGTCCGATCAGCCCGTGGTGGAACACCGAGTCGGCCGGGATGGGGCCGGCGACCTCGAAGTCGGAGCCGGCGTTGACGCGGTCGACGGCGGGTCGGAGGATCTCGATCTCCTCGTCGCCGAACGCCCCGTTCTCCCCGCCGTGGGGATTGAGAGCGGCAACGGCCAGCCGGGGGGAGTCGACACCGTAGAGCTGCAGGGCGCGGTGGGCTCGCTGGATCGAATCGACCTGGGTGTCGACGGTGAGAGCGTCGAGCGCCTTGCGCAGCGACATGTGGCGGGTGGCGAAGAAGATCTGCAGCTTGTGGTCGGCCACCTTGGTGTCCTCGACGACGAACATCGTGTCCTGCTTCGTCACGCCGGTGAGCTCACCGAGCATCTCCGTGTGTCCGAGGTGCTGCGAACCGGACTTCCATACTGCTTCCTTGTTGATCGGTCCGGTGACGATTCCGGCGATCTCCTCGTCCATCGCCGCTTTCGCAGCGATCTCGATCGCCTTCACCGAGGCGTGACCGGCGCGAGCGTCGACGACGCCCCAGTCGGGCAGGTCGGTCCCGAGCACGTCGATGTCGAAGACGTCGATGACCCCGGCGCCTGCCGCCGGGGTCGACCAATCCGTGATGGGACGCAGTTCGACGTCGAGTCCGAGGACGTCGACGGCGCGCTGCATGACGGCGAGGTCGGCGACGGCGACGCCGTGCTGGTCGTCCCGGCCGGCGAATTCGCTGAGCACCTGAGCGGTGATCTCGGGTCCGATTCCGACGGGGTCGCCCACGGTGACGGCGAGTACGGGAGCGGTCATGTCAGTCTCCTTGACGTTGGGTTCCAATGATTATGCCTGTGCGGGTCTTGAGTTGCCGGCGGGCAAGGTCAGCGGTGCTCGGCCCTGCGCAGCCGTGCGGCCTGGCTCAGGTAGTCCAGGCACAGTTCGGCCGTGCCCGAATCCCCGATGAGTCCGCCCTTCGTCACGATGGGCACCCCGGAATGAGGTCCGCCGATGAGCCGCCCGCCGACGGCGAGAGGGATGATCTCGGTGTCGAGCTCCATCCCGAGGGCGTCGAGTTCGGACAGAACGGCCGCGGTGACGTCTCCGCCTGTCGTGTAGAGCCCGGACACGGTGCTCGCGGCCATCACCTCGGCGGCGATCCGGGCGAGTCTGCGGGGGAGGAGCTCCGACTGCTCGGTTGTGAGCTCGCGGAGGTCGGAGGCGTCGACGACGGTGGCGACGATGATCGCCTTCGCCGAGGTGACTCCCGCGACCTGTGCGACCGTGGCCTCGACATCGGGCAGGTTGTCCTCGTCGAGGACCGCGCGCAGAACTGTGACCGCGGGGTCTTCGGCGAGTTTCGCCAGCTGGCTCCGGGTCACCTCGGTTGCCGATCCCGAGAGGCCGAGGATCACCTCGTCGTGGTGTGCCGGCAGCAGGGCCTGAGCCAGAGCCAGGCTGCCCGGTCCCGGATCGATGGCCAGCCATTCGAGTCTCTCGCCGTGGCGCAGGCGCGCGTGGAGCCGGGCGTTCTCGCCGGGAGCATCGGCCGGGGTGGCAGCGATCTCCCTGCTGAGGTCGACGACCACCTGGCCGATGAGGTCCACGTGCTCGGTGGTCAGGGCGTCGCAGACGATGACGTCGGCGCCCATACCGATGCCGCTGAGCACGGCGGCGCGCAGGGCCCAGCGACCGTCGAGGACGGTCTCGAGCTCGATCGTGTGAGTCGCGAGTTCGGTTCCGGTCTCGAGGATGTCGGCGACCACCGAGGTGCGCATCGGGGAGCGCACGTCGTGGCGCAGTTCGGTCTGCTCGAGCAGGCTGCCGTGCAGCAGCTGCCGCCCGCCGACGGTGATCCGTCCGGCTGAGGGGAAGGCCGGAACACACAGCCCGATGACCTTCACTCCATCTCCGGCCAGCTCCCGCCGGGACGCCAGGGCCGCCTCGGCGGTGGGTCCGACGTTCCCACGCAGGGTTGTGTCGATGCGGCAGGTGGCGAGGTCGACGGGACCGGCGGCGCGGACGATCGCCGAGGTGATCTCGGCAGCCGTCTCGGGCGGCAGGTGGCGGGTCTCGGCGTTGACGACGACGGCATCGTAGTCGTCGAGCAGGTCGCTGAGGCTCACGCGCTCGTTCCCGCCGGTGCCGGTGACGGTCATGGTGCGCAGACCCGCCTCGGCGAAGAGGGCGCCGCAGGAGTTCCCGCCGGTGAGGTCGTCGGCGACGATGACGAACCGCGGTGACGAGGCCGCATCCGCCGTCGAGCCTCCGCGGGATCCTGTCGGCTGCTGGGAGGACAGGGGCATCACACGACCAGGTCGAGCACGAACAGCAGCGGCAGGGAACCCGCCCATACGGCGGTGGTGATTCCGGACCAGCCCCTGATCGCGGAGACTCCGTCGAGTCCGGCGAAGCGGGTGACGACCCAGAAGTAGGAGTCGTTGAAGTACGAGAAGACCATCGACCCGGCGGTGCACGCCATCACGGCCACGAGAGGGCTGAGCCCCAGGGGTGCGATGAGTGGGGCGGTCACGGAGGCGGCGGTGATCATCGCGACCGTGCCCGAACCCTGTGCCAGGCGCACGAGCGTGGCGATGATGAACGGCACGAGGAGGGCGGGCAGGCTGATCGAGGCGATCGCCTCGGCGAGGGCATCACCGACGCCCGACTCCCGCAGCACCATGCCGAAAGCGCCGCCGGCACCGGTGATGAGGAGGATGAGACCAGCGGAGGAGGCTGCGTCGGCGAGCCACCCCTGCACCGTCGAGCGCGGGGTCACGCGGGGCAGGAGGATGTAGACGGCGAGGACGAGTCCGATGATCAGGGCGATGACGGGGTTGCCGATGAAGGCGATCGGGGCGACCCAGGCCGAGGCTTCGTAGGCGTCGCCGGAGAGCTGGCCCTGAGCGTTCTTGTCGATCGCGGTGCACACGGTGTTGGCGACGATGAGCAGCAGCGGCACGATGAGGGGGAGGAACCCGAGGAAAGCCCCCGGTTTCTTCGCCGAGGTGGTCGTGTCATTACCGTCGACCGCGACGTCGTCGGACGCCGCTGAAGGGGTGCTCTCATCACCGGTGAGAGTGTTGATTCCGCCTGAAGCGCGGGTGCCCGACGAGGTGGCGCCGACGGTGCCGTAGACCTGTTCGCGGACCTCGGTGTTGAGCAGGGGTTCGAGCTTCGGCCCGATCCACCGGGCGTAGATGACGACGACGGGCAGGAGGATGACGGTGAAGACGACACCGGTGAGGATGACCGCGCCGATGTCGGCGCCGAGGATGCCCGTGGCGGCGAGTGGTCCGGGGGTCGGCGGCACCATGTGGTGGGTCAGCGTCATTCCACAGCCGAGCGCCAGCGCGAGGGTGACGTAGCCGCCCCTCTTCACGCGGGCGATGGAGCGGGCGAGCGGGTTCATGATGACGTATCCCGAGTCGCAGAAGACGGGGATCGACACCAAGGATCCGACCGTGCCCATCGCCCAGGGCTCGCGGCCCTTGCCGAAGGCGCGCAGGAAGGCCTGGGCAAGGGAGTCGGCGGCGCCGGAGACTTCGAGGACCTTGCCGATCCCGACGCCGAGGCCGATGACGATGCCGATGCTGGCCAGGGTGTTGCCGAAACCGGTGGTGATCGAATCGACGAGAGCGAGCAGGTCCTGGCCGGCGACGACGCCGGTGACCACGGCCGCGACGAGCAGAGCGATGAAGGCGTCGAGGCGGGTGGCCAGGACAATGACGACGATCGTCGCGATCCCGGCGACAAGCGCCAATATGAGTTGCAGATCCACAGTGTCCTCCACGGTGAGGCGGGTCGGTTGAGTGAGCAGAAGTTGAACAGTATGAGCAAGTATGTGTCATTCCTGCTCAACTTGGCAAGGTTTGGCTGGGATTCACACCAACTCGACTTCAGCGCGTGATCAGCGACAGTTCCATCCGGGCATAGGTGCCCTGAGCGCCGAAGTCCTCGAGGACCAGTGCGCCGCCGTGCTGCTGGGCGACTGCCCTGACCAGGGCGAGGCTGCGCGTCCGGGGCTCGGTTGCCACCTGTCCGTCGTCCAGAGGGGATGACGGCGAGGCGGGCACGGTCGATGCTGCAGTGTCGGCGGGCCGGGTGCCGCCGACCTCGATGACCAGTCGCGGATCATTGTCGACGCCCGTGTCGCTGATCCTCAGGCCGAGGTGAGTGCCGGTTCCGCCCGCTCTCTCCATCGTGTCGACGATCAGTGCGCTCAGCGCCTGTTGGACGGGGAGATAGTCGACGGGCACGTGGCTCGCCGAGGTGTCGAACGTGACGTCGAGATCCGCTGAGCGCTCGGCGAGTTCGGAATGGAGACGGCTGACCACCTCGTAGACGAGCGGACGCACGTGAGCGCGTTCGACCGTCAGTGCCGGCGCGGACCGGCCCGGATGCACGAGCGGACTCGCAGTCGAGTCCTCCGCCTCTGCGAGGGTGTTGACGAGTCGGTTGAACTCCTGGTTGACCTGCCCGAACTCGTCGTGGCGCTCCTCGTTGAGACGCACCGAGCGATCGCCCTTGCGCACCTGCGCCAGTGCCCGTCGCACGTCCCGCAGCGGGGTGAAGACGTCGCTGATGAGGTAGGCCGCGAGGAGCAGAGCGATGCCGAAGGCGCTGATGGCGGTGATGATGAGCATCACCTCGGCGGTGTGCCGGGTCTGCTTCGTCGCGTCGTGGATGACTTCGCGGCGCTCCGCGTCGGTAGCTTCGGCCTGGTCGGTGACGGCTTGGAACGACTCCGAGCTCGCCTCCTCGATCTGTTCGTCGAAGAGCCGATCCGCCTCGGCGAAGCTGCCGGCCTCGATGTGGTCGAAGGCCAAGTGCGAATCCGCGACGAGGGCGTCGAAGGCCGACTGCACCTGCTCGACCTCTTCGCGTTCCTCGGGAGTGTCGACGAGCTGTGCCCACGTCTTCAGGGAGTCGGCGGCAGGGGCGATCGTCTCCTCGAAGTCCTGCCGGGCGTCGGGATCGTTGCCGGTCAGCCCCTCGGGCACCTCGAGCACGGCTTGAAATGTCAGAGCGCGGACGTTCTGCAGCTTGAGGCTGCGCTCGTAGTGGCGCTGGAGGTCGTTCTCGGTCGTCTTCCAGTTGATCACCGCCCACGTGGTGATCCCGGCAGCCAGGAAGGTCATGGCCACGAGCGAGCCGAAGAGGATGAAGAGTTTGCGGCGCAGAGTCATCGGCTAAGTCCTTGAGTGAAGGGGCGAGGAGACGAGAGGCGAAGTGGCGGGCAGGGAGGTCATAGGGCGAGTCCGGTCCATTGCCAGAAGCCGAAGTAGAAGACCACCATGAGCACGGCGTGGACGACTATGAGCACGGCGCTCAGCCGCATCAGATCGCTCGGCGTGAAGGTGTCGACATCGGTCTCCTGGAACACGAGGATCGCCTTCGAGCTCACCGGCAGGGTGAGGCAGAAGTCCATCCCGACCGTGGCGATGAACAGCACAGCGACGGGGTTGAGGTCCATGCTCGCGGCGAGGTAGAGGAACGGCGGCACGAGCGCGATCGCGCGGACGGTGTGTGAGGTGAGGTAGAGATGCGAGGTCAGGGTGAGCAGGGCGATGAAGAGGACGACGACGAGGGTCGGGCTCGTCGCACTGAGACCGCCGAAGGAGAACAGGCTGTCGATGATCCACTGCCCGGCCCCGGATTCGATGAGCGCGCCGCCCAGGGTCAGCGCCGCTCCGACGAAGACGACGAGGTTCCATGACACCGAGGCGAGTCCCCGTTTCCAGGAGATCACCCCGATTCGCGGCATCGTGAGCACGAGTGCCCCGACAAGAGTGACGGTGGCGACCTCGAGGCCGTGGACGGGCTCGCTCAACCACAGCACGACCATGGCGATGAGCACCGTCGAGGTGATGCGTTCGCTGCGACTGAGGCGATTCCGTCGCTGGATGTGCTGCGTCTGCGGGCCGCCCTGCTGTGCCCGCGTGCTCGAGGCCGGGGCCGGCAGCCGCCGCGCCCGGAGTTCCGGGTCGAGGAACATGCGGGTGACGACCCAGCAGGAGGCGAGCGCTGCGGCGAGTCCGAAGGGCACGCCCCATAGAGCCCAGTGGGCGAAGGTGATGGTGTCGCCGGTGAGTTGGCGCAGGAGGTCGACGGCGATGAGGTGGGACGCCGCCCCGATGAGCGTCGAGATCGTCGTGACGAGGATGATCGTCGGCATCAGCAGGGCCAGCGCCCGGGTGATCCGGCGGTCGGCGAAGAGGTCGGACAGGGTCCGGAACAGCGGCAGGACCACTGCGGCCCGGCCGGAGGTCGAGGGAATGAAGACGGAGAGCGGCAGGAGGACAATTGTGACCAGCCAGAACGTCTCACCGACCGTGCGGGACCTGCGCAGAGCGAGTGCGGTGAGACGCTCGGCCAGCCCCGAGGTCCGCAGGGCTCCGCCGAGGACGAAGGCACCGATCATCAGCCAGATGACGTCGGAGGCGAGGGAGTCGAAGAGGTGCTCCTGACTGGCTCCGCCGAGGAGCACAACGAGCACGACCACGGCGAGTGCGACGTAGGCAGCGTTCATCGAGGTCAGCGACCACAGGATCGTCGCGAGGGCGAAGCCGAAGAGGGTGATGCGGGCGGCGTAGGGGAGGGATTCGGGAAGCATCACCGCAACCCCTGCCGACGCGGTCAGGGTGAGGGGGACTATCGCGGACACGACCCACCGGAAGCGGCGCCGGGCACCGATCGTCACCGGGGCAGCGCTGGTCGATCCGGCCCTCAGCTCATCGATTCTCGACCACAGCGCGGAGGCGGGACCGCTCATATGCGTTCCAGGAGCCGAGGTGCGACAAGGCCGGGGACGAGCGGCGACGGCGAAGACATCCGTGAGCCGATCGAACAGCCGACCATGATCAGGCGCATCGCCTGTTCGGCCGCTGCGGCGAGGAGTTCGCTCCCGGCGGAGATCGCCTCCTCCAGCGGCATCGGAACGGACAGGATCGAGGAGAAGGCGTCGATGCCGACGTTGTGGACGTCCCTGGCACCGCCGCCGATGCTGCCGGCCAGCGCGAAGACCGGCTTGCCGTGGAGTTTGGCACGGCGGGCCACCTCGGCGGGGATCTTGCCCTTGGGAGTCTGGAAGTCGACGGCGCCCTCGGCGGTGATGACGAGGTCGGCAGCGGCGATGAGCCCGTCGAGGTCGACGTGACTGAGCATGACCTCGAAGCGCGGCAGCAGGGTGGCCCCGATGCCGCCGGCCAGTCCGGCGCCCAGTCCGCCCGAGGCGCCGGTGCCGATGCCGTGTCCGTAGTCGTATCCCTCGTCCTGAACGCCGGAGCGCTCGAGGATGGCCGCCCAGTTCTCGAGACCGAGCGCGAGGTGTTCGACCTGGTCGGGGGTGGCGCCCTTCTGCGGGCCGAAGACTCGGGCCACGCCTTTCTCGCCGAGGAGAACGTTGTAGGGGTTGCAGGCGACGAAGACGTCGACCTCATCGAGGCGGGGGTCGAGTCCGGACAGGTCGAGAGTGCGGACGTCGGCCAGTGCGTTGCCGCCGAAGCCGACTTCGGCGCCGAGTTCGTCGCGGGCATGGGCGCCGAGCGCCTGCAGCGCCCCGAGCCCTCCATCGCAGGTGCCCGAGTCACCGCAGCCGACGAGGATCCGCTGAGCGCCGGCGTCGAGGGCCGCGCGGATGAGCTCGCCGACGCCGTAGGTCGTCGTGGCGCCGGGATCGCGGAGATCGCGGGGGACGAGGGCGAGTCCGGCTGCAGCGGCCATCTCGACCACGGCGGTGCCTGTGCCCGCCCCACCGAGGAGGGCGAAGTGGCTGGGCACCAGTGAGCCGACGGGTCCGGTGACGAAGGCGTCGACGATGCGGCCCCCGGTGGCGTGGGCCAGTGCGGCGGCTGAGCCCTCGCCGCCGTCGACGAGGGGGACGGTGTCGATGTGCGCGGCGGGCAGGGCACAGCGGATGCCCTCGGCGATGGCACTGGCGACTTCGACGGTGTCCAGGCTCTCCTTGAACCCACTGGGGGCGATGAGAATTCGGTGCGGGACGAGCATCGTCATTGGTGTCCTCTTCCGGTTCGAGTGGCGGGAATCCGACCACGGCCGATTGTCGCGGTGTTCGAATGTGAGCTTGGCATAGTTGTGGCGTCGATCGCCTGTTTATAAGGACTTTCTCATGTGAACAACAGGTGAACCGGCTTCAGGTGTTCGAATAGGTCCACCGGTCCGTGCCTTCGTTCGCGATGAGTGTTTCCGGCGCTCTGATCATGGCCGAGCCACCACCGGGCACGCACCGGACGAACAGTCGTGTGCGTAGGATTCAGATATCGGATTCTGTCAGCGGACGAACCGCGAATCGCGCAGTATTGACGCTGAGAGCCCTGTCGAAACGAGGAGTGGATATGACGATGCCGTCGATTGCCGAAGCGAAGAATCGCACCAGTGCCAAGGTCGATTCCCTGCGTGAACTGCTGCTCACCCTCAGCCACACGATTCACGCGCACCCGGAGCTGTCCTGGGAGGAGTTCGAATCGGCGAAGCTCATCGCAGAGACCATGTCGGCCGCCGGGTTCGACACCAGGACAGGGGTCTACGGTGTGGAGACGGCGATCGAAGCCGTTCGCGGCAGCGGCGACTTCGTCGTCGCGATCTGTGCGGAGTACGATGCCCTGCCCGGGATCGGTCACGGATGTGGTCACAACGTCATCGCCTCCGCTGGGGTCGGCGCTGCCCTGGCGCTCGCCGAGGTGGCCGATGAGCTGGGGTTGACCGTGAAGCTGCTCGGCACTCCCGCCGAGGAGCACGGCGGCGGCAAGGTGGCGATGCTCGAAGCGGGTGCGTGGGAGGATGCGGACATCTCCCTGATGATCCACGGGATGACCGAGACGCCGGAGATGACGGCCGACAGTCACGGTGCCCGGTCGATGAATGCGACTGCGGTCGACCGGTTCAAGGTGGACTACACAGGAAAGACGGCGCATGCGGCCGGCATGCCGGAGCAGGGTATCAATGCGAGCAACGCCGCAGTGCTGGCCCTGAATGCGATTGCGATGCTGCGCCAGCATCTGCCCAAGGAGGTCAATCTCAACGCCTTCATCTCCGAAGGCGGGCAGGCGACGAACATCATCCCCGAGCACACGACGGTCCAGGTCGAAGTCCGGGCCTTCGACCTCGACGTCTGGCGGGAGACGAAGCAGCGGGTTCTCAAATGCTTCGAAGGAGCCGCGATCGCCACCGGCTGCCGGTGGGAATGGGAATCGACGGAGTACGCCTATGCGCCGATCGACCACGACGAGACCCTCGCCGATCTGTGGGATGCGAACTTGCCCCTGACCGGTCGCACCGTTGATTCCTCGACAGGTCTGGGCGGCGGCTCCACGGACATGGGCAATGTGTCCCAAGTGGTGCCCTCGATCCACCCGATGATGACGTTCATCGGTGAGTCGGCTCCCGCCCACAATCCTGCATTCACCGCCGCAGCGATCACCCCGGCCGCCGACGCCGCCGTCATCGACGGAGCCAAGACGATGGCCGCCACGGTCATCGACATCGCCGCCACCCCTGAGCTGCGTGCGAAATACCAGGAGCTCAAGGCTGCGCGTCCCAAGGGAGCCACCCAGGTCGAGTTCCGCGCGTGAGCTGACCCGCGCTGGGTTCCTCTGCTGAGGCCGCACCTGATCTCAGGTGCGGCCTCAGTTCGTCTGCGTCTGCTCACGGCTCCATTCGAAGCGACCGGTGCTGATGGTCGTTGCGAGTGCTGGCTCGAATGATTCTGAGCCCCTTCGAGTCGGCTGAAGAAATATCTGAATTCCCCTTGTTCGAGCATTGTCGACTTTGCTAATCTCAAAAGTACGTCAACAGACACTAGATGAGCGTCAAATATAAATTGACGTACGGTTGAAGGGCAGTGCAGAGTGGCACAGAACCAAGTCGGGACATTCGACGATCCGCATTTCGTGATGGACCCCCGGAACCTCGGCGCCATGCAGCCGAATCGACTCTCCGCTTCACGGAGCTTCATCGCAAAGATGATCCGAGAGAAGTGGCGCATCGAGAGAGAGATCTTCGCAGTCGACGCTCGAGGAAATGGCGAAGCTCGCTATTCCATCACCACACCCGAGGGCGCACTCACCTTCCTCGCATTCATGCAGGAACCCTCGCATGAGAACCGCACCGGTCGAATCATCGGCACCAGCTGGGACATGACCGGAGCTCTTCTCGACGGAGTGGCCACCGCTGAAGAGGTGCGCATCACCAAGGAGGAGATTCCGCGGCTCTATGAAGGGCGAGCCACAAGCAATACTCTGGTCTGGTTCCGGTCCAATCAAAGCCTGAGGATATTCAGGTCGGTTCGACAAGCTCTCGCCAGTGGTGAACAGCCGGACACCAAGGATCTCCGCAATGTCGGTTACGTCATGCGCAATACCGGTCTCGACGGCAACGGCACGTTCGGCACGATGCCGTTCGCCGGGATCCGCCCAGGGCACCCGCTCAAGACCTCCTACCATGCTCAGATGCTCTCCGCCTATCTCATGCGAGAGCTCTCGGTCGACCTCGTCGAAGAGCTTGCCCGACTGGACGCACCGGAAACGGCTGTCCGCCTCGACCAATCGGTCAAGCGTCTCATCGGAGTCGGAAACGGTTCAGCTCTGGGCCTGGCGATGCTCTTCTACAATCGTCCCGTTCTGGTCCACTCCTACATTGCCGCCTACCTCGAGGTCATCGGACATGTGCTCACCAACGATGAGATCGGCCCTTCAGAATTCGCCGCTTTGGAACGGCACCTGAATCGCACCATCACCTATCGGTCGTTCCTTCCAACCTCGTATCGATTCTTCACCAGCAACATGGAGATCGTCGCCGACTTGCGGCGGATCAGAGCGAAGGTTCGAGCTGCCGCTCGAGGCGAAGTCGTTCCATCACCCGGACGGACTGTTCTCGGCACCATTCATCGGGAGTCGATGAATCAGGTGAGCAAGGAGGCATTGCACTCGTTCAATGCTCTTCTCATGGAACTGGTCCCTGACTACTGCGACAAGGTTGCAGAGGAGCGGCTGAACTTCGAAGAACACCTCGATCTCGATCCGACTACCCGCGTGTCGACGATCGCTGACATCATCAACACTGACTACCGATGGGCACTCGAACTGCCGCTCAATGACGATGAGTTCAGGGACCGGGTGTGGTATCAGTCGCGAGCTGCCGAGGAACCGCGGTCGGGGCCACGCGAAGAGGTGCCGGAAGCCCACGAGCTCATTCAGAGCTACCCAATGCAGATTCGGGCACTGCAGTCCGCGATCGAAGGCACCGATCTCATATTTCTCGGTGAATTGCTGACAGAGCACCCTGAACTTGAGTACATCGCGCGACTCGTGCTGTCTCTCCAGGACAAACCATTCGCCACCGCTCACGCCGATCCACACGACATCGACTTCGTTCCTGTGTGGGTGATCCGGTTCGTCAATTCGTTCATCCACGGTCTCGATCGCACCGAGGATCATATGGGCAGAGACGTTCGTGGATTGATCTTCGAATCGGCTCCGTATCGCGATGAGATCGCAGGGGCGGACGATTCGACATGGTGGTGGTCGTACGAGAAGCCGAACGTTCCCACTCGACGACCTCGAGCCCAACTGGAGGCTCCCGAGGTCCGGCCATCGGATCAGTCGAAGGTCAAGGTCGTCCTCACTCCGGTGCAGACACCTATCACCCCGCCGTCAGGACATGCGACTGACACGATCGCGATGAAGTATCGAGAGATCCGACTGATGGCCGGTCGAGCCTTCCAAGCGCTCAATGTCCCGCAAGGGTCATGGCATGGGGCTCGGGAGTTCGTCGTCACAGCCATGACGGCCAATATCGAGGCTGCCACGACATTCGGCGACTTGCTCATCGAATCACTCGATCCCAAGACCGGAAAGGCGGAAGCCTGGCAGGCTCCCACCCACAGATTCGAGCACGATGTCCTTGTCATCGACAACCTCGGCCAGAGCCTCCTTGTCACCGGGCACGTCCTCGTCAATCTCATCGGAGCCCACGCCGACTCCGAACCGCTCCGAGTGGAGATCCGAAACGTCGTCCCCGACCATGCCGTCGCAGGAATCCAGCTCGAACTGTACCGATACGGAATCGTCTTCGACGTCGAGGAGAAGCCGGACAAGTTTGTCGGACGCGTGAGGAAAGGGGATGATCCCGAGCTTCTGCGGAGCTCATACTTCGCAACAATGGGAGACTTCTGCGCCACGGGCCGAGAAGTCGATGCGACAACATTCTGGAATATCTACTACCGAGGCAACGCCGGACTTGACGTCGACACCCCGATCTCACGACAGCATACGGGCGGAACGGTTCTCGATGTCATTCGGCCCGGAGAGCGGATTACCAAGCAGTTCACCAGCGAGGAGCTCTACCTGCTCACTGACCCGGACGAACTCGACAACCAGAACATCGCCGCATTCATCGCTGCCCACGGACCGTCTCCGCGATGACCACAGACCCCACCACGTCCACGGACACCCGAACGAAGGAACGCACAATGCTGTACGTCGACAGCCTGCTTTGCACCCCGCTGGAAAAGGAGAAACCCGACCACAGACCTGCCCTTGACGAGATTGCCGCGGGTACTGTCGGATGCGCCACGGTCACCGTGGGGTTCTGGGAAGATGCGACCGAATCAATGGATCAAATCGTCAAATGGCGTCACATGGCTGAAGACAACGCCGACCTGGTCGAGATTGCCTACACTGCCGATGACATCACTCGGATTGCGGATTCGGGTCGATGCGCCATCCTCCTCGGATTCCAGAATGTGGCTTTCCTGCAGGGACGGTTAGGATACGTCGAGCTCTTCGCCCGCATGGGCACTCGGGTTGGGCAGTTGACGTACAACATCCAATCCGACATCGGAGGATCCTGCTACGAACCGCACGATTCCGGGTTGTCGAGATACGGAAAGTACGTGGTGCGCGAGATGAACAGATGCGGAATGGTCATCGACCTCTCGCACGTCGGGAATACGACGACCATGGATGCGATCAGGCACTCGCAGGAACCGGTGGCGATCACTCATTCCAATCCGGCGGAACTTGCCCCGCATCCACGGAACAAGCCGACCGAGGTGCTCGACGCGCTCAAGGACAATGGGGGCGTCATCGGGTTGTCGATCTACAGAAACATCGCGGGTGACTACACCACATCTCAGAAGTGGTCTGAACTCGTCGCTTGGACAGTCGATCGCATCGGCATCGACCATGTCGGCATCGGTACCGACTTCGATCAGACGGGTGGTATGGAGTATCTCGAGTGGATGCGGCAGGGGCGGTGGGCCAGAGAGATCCAGTACGGAGCCGGCTCCAGCACGAATTCGGGTCCGCAGCCTCGATTGGGCTGGTTCGACGATCCATCACAATTCCCGAACGCGGAGCGGTGCCTGCGCGAACGGGGATTCGACGACCAGGAAGTCGCCAAGATCATGGGCGAGAACTGGCTGAATTTCTATCGCAGAACGTTCAAACAACTCTGAAGGAGTCGTGGAACATGTCCATTTCCCATCTGTCCCCGAATTCCTCGGCTCTCGAAGAAGGTGCCCCGGCAATGGAAGGTTCATTCGTTTCAGCTGTGCAGCTGACCAAACAGTTCGGCGAACACAAGGCAGTGAACGACGTCTCACTCGATGTCGCCAAGGGCGAAGTGATTTCGATCATCGGACCATCGGGTGCCGGCAAGTCGAGCCTCATTCGCTGTCTCAATCTCTTGGAGGTGCCCAGCAGCGGAAGGCTGCGCATTGGAGACGCCACAGTCGATTTCGACACGGGTACGCCGTCGAAAGCATCCGTACGCAACCTGCGCAACTATACGGGAATGGTGTTCCAATCATTCAACCTCTTTCCCCATTTCACCGCTTTGAAGAACGTGACCCTGCCGCAGATGCGGGTGCACCGACGATCCAAGGCAGAGGCAGAGGAAAGGGCGATGCAAGAGCTGAAGAGAGTCGGACTCGAAAGCAAGGCCGGCGCATATCCCGCACAGTGCTCAGGGGGCCAGCAGCAGCGCATCGCCATTGCTCGCGCCCTCGCGATGGATCCGCAGCTCATGCTCTTCGACGAACCGACCTCCGGACTCGACCCCGAGATCGGCGCCGAGATCCTCCAGGTGATGAGAAAACTCGCCTCCGACAATATGACGATGCTCGTCGTCACGCATGAGATGGAGTTCGCACGCCACGTATCCAATCAGGTCGCTGTCATGGTCGAGGGCTCCATCATCGAGCAAGGGCCACCTGAACAGATCATGACTGCGCCGAATAATATCCGCACGCAGAAGTTCCTCTCCGCGGTCCTAGGGCGCTGACATGTTCGAGATCTTCGCGTACATTGCGCGCGGAGCCGGGTGGACGATCGTCATGACTTTCGGCTCCGCCGCGATCGGGATCGTGCTCGGGCTGCCACTCCTCGTCCTCGCTGAGAGCAAGTTCGCTCTTATCCGCGGAATCTACAACTCCATCGTCCATGTGATCCGCGGCGTTCCCACGCTGGTCTGGCTGTTCATCTCCTTCTTCGGCGTAGGACAGCTCGGAATAACCCTATCGCCAGTCACCGCATCGCTGCTCACCCTGTCGATCATCGCGACTGCCTATATGTCTGAGATCTACCGTGGGGGTATGAAAGCAATCCCTGCCGGGCAATGGGAAGCTGCCGGGGCGCTCAACCTCGATCGATGGTCGACCCTGCGGTTCGTCATCGGTCCGCAGCTCTTCAGAGCGGTGAGCCCGTCCGTCGCGACTCAGATCATCGGTCTGCTCAAAGACTCGGCGCTGGTCTCGACGATCGGAGTGGCCGACCTGGTATTCCGTGCGGGAATCATGACGCAGTACCACGCGCACGGCCTGTACATGTTCGGAATCGCCGGTGCGGTGTACCTGCTTCTGAGCCTGCCGATCGCCGTTTTCTCGCGCACCGTCCACACGCGCATCACGAGGAGGTATGCCGTCGCATGAACGATTTCGCTTGGCTCTATGATTGGCCACAGTACATACCTGATCTGCTTCCCGGCCTGTGGGTCGCCATCGCAATGACCTGCGTGTCGTGTCTGTTCGGGTACGTCCTCGGGTTCTTCCTCGCGCTCCTCGTCGAGGCACCATCCAAGCTCGTGAGCTATTCGGCCCTGGTGGTGGTGGAACTCGGACGGGGCATCCCGATTCTGGTGCTGCTATTCCTGTTCTATCAGGGTCTGCCGCAATTGGGAGTGTTGCTCGCACCCTATCCTGCCGCTGTTGCAGCATTGACATTCTCAGCTGCCGGGTACTCCTCGGAGATGATCCGAGCCGGGCTGGGTGCCGTTCCAAAAGGACAGTCCGAAGCGGCGAATTCGCTGTCGATGTCGGTGGTGGACACCTACCGATTCATTGTGATTCCGCAGGCCGCCCGGATCTCGATACCGCCCTTGGTCAATCTCACGATCATCATCTTCCAGGCCACCTCGCTGGCGACTGTCATCACTGTTCCGGAGATCATGCAGCAGGCAGGAATCATCGGATCGGCGACGTTCGAATACATGTCCGTCTACACGGCGGCAGCCGTCCTCTACCTGTGCATCACGATTCCAGGGGCTGCGCTCAGCGGCTACCTTGAAGAGCGGATGGGCACGCCAAAGCAGAGATCGAAGAAGCAGGCGATCAAGGCACTGCTGCCCGCAGCCGGCAAACTCCGTACTGCGGAAGAACGCCAACTCACCAATTGACACACTCACCGACTGACAAAGGAGTCATCATGAATAGAATCCTCGCCATAGCCTCGGCGGCAGCGACCGCTCTGATCGTTCTCAGCGGATGCGGTGGAACTCCACCAGGAGCTCCCGATGCAGCTGCGGAGGATTGCAAACCGCGGCACGAGGGATTGAAGACACTGGAAGAGGGTGTTCTCACCGTCGCCCAGTACGAGTACACTCCGTTCTCGATGTCCGAGGGACCTGGGACCCTGACGGGACTCGAGGGCGACATCTTGACGAAGTTCGCGGAGCAAGAATGCCTCACACTCAAGATCAACAAGGGCGATTCGGCGGCAATGATCACTTCTGTCGCCACCGGTCGTGCCGACACGACATTGGGCTCGTGGTACCGGACGAAGGAACGCGCGGAGAAGGTGCGGCTCTCTGCTCCGGTCGTGACCTCGCCGTTCTCCTCCGTGACGAAAGAGGGAATCGACAATGTCGACGAACTCGAGAAGCTGACGATCGGCGTCGGCCAGGGTCTCGTCGGAGTCGACGATCTCAAGGAGATATTCGGCGGAGAGCTCAAGATCTACCAGAACGACGATGCCGTATTCGAAGACATCGGCGCCGGGCGCATCGACGGCACGGTTCAGGGCTACATCGCGGGTACCGAGTACCTCAAGAAGCATGAGATCGAAGGGTACAAGGTGACGCCGCTCAAGCCGGATGACCGTCTGCCCGCGACGAAAGCTCCCGGCCAGACCAACTTCCCTGTGTCGAAGGACAACGAACAGCTCGGCAAGGCGATCGACGAGGTTGTCGCCGATCTTCGTGAGTCCGGAGAGCTCGACAAGATCGCCGAGAAGTACGGTCTGGACCCGCAGGTGATGCATCCGGGCGAAGCGAATCTGCTGTAGACACTCATGCATGATGCCCGGCAGCCTATCGCTGTCGGGCATTGTGATGGCGAGATGGGAATAATGGCTAAGCATGAGCCTGCAATCTGTGAGCAAGACGATCCTGGTCCTCGAGACATTCCTCAAGTTCCCCGTAGGAAGAACCAGCGTTTCCGAATTGTCTCGCGAACTCGGATGGTCACGAGCTGCCACTCACCAGTACGTATCGACGCTCGCTGAGGCCGGATGGCTGGTGCAGAATGAGAAGCGCGACTATCAGCTTTCACCCCGGGCAGCGATGTTCGGCCGTTTCGCGATCGAGTATTCCGCCGTTCCGCCGGAAGTGACCCGAACCATGGAGGCTTTGGTCGCAGAGCTCAATGAGCCGATCTCCTATGCGGTGCTCAACGGCAACGAAGCGATCATCATCGAACGGCACGAACCGAAACGGCCCTTTGCCATCAGCCGGGCAGCTGAGCCGCACTTGGACCTGACGACATCGGCGTCAGGTCTCGTGCTGCTCGCTTTCGACACACATGTCGACACGAGCAGGTGGGAAGGGATGGACGACACCCTCGCCGAGGTGCGGGACCGAGGATTCGCCCAGTCCCATTCGGAATGGCTCGGTGATGTCGTCGACGTCGTCGCTGTTCCAGTGATTTCTGCCGGCGAGTGCTTGGGGGCGCTGAGCGTCATCGCTCCCGCAGGGCGGTTCGACATCCCGACCGCGCGCGACGCGCTGTTGGCTGCGCGGGAACGAGTGGAGAAGGCGCTCGCGAAGTGACCCGAAGTCGGCACCCTCGTCATCGCGCTTCTCCGACCATGTGAGGAGCTCCTCCTCAGTGGCTGCGACTCCCGCCCCTGGTCTTCGCTCCCCGCGCGTTACTTGTGATCGCGGTACGTGTGGAGGTGCTCGAGCAGTGCCGTGCGGTCCCGGGAGTGGGGGAACCGACCTGCTGCCACGTATTCGGCCACGGTCTGTCCGTCTCGTCCGACAGGGAGGTCGAGGTTGAGGTAGTGGCCGAGAGTGGCACCCCCGCTGCCGTCGACCGTCGAGACGGCGCCGTCGAAGAACGCTTCGTAGAGGGGCTGGAGATCGGCATCGTCAATGTCGCGGTCGCAGAGTTGCATCAGGGGATGTCCACCTCCGCGCACCCGCGGTGCCACGGCGTGGACCATCTGTGCCGCACCGCGTGCGAGCAGCTCATTGACGAGGATCGCATCCGAGTCCGGGTCGAGGACCTCATTGTCGAGAAGGATCGTGAGGTTCGTCGAGCGGGTGTACTGCACTGTCGCCGAGGCGCCCGAACCCAGCAGCCACAGGAACAGTTCCCGGCGACTGCGGGGGTCGGGGTTGCTCAGAGCAGCCGGCACCAAGCGGTCGAAGTCGGTGGCGTGGACGCGCACATTGAGAAATCCTTCGAGGTTGCCGTACATGACCACGTTCTCCACGGTGCCAAAGGAATCCAGAGCTCTGCTCACCTCGTCGGGCTGCGGAACCCGACCCAAGGCGATGGTGGAGTACTGGGAGTCCTCGAGGAAGAGCGTGGCGTTGAACCGGTTCCCCGCCGCAAGCACGAAGGCCGCCGTTCGCAGGCCATCCGACCCGCCCATGAGGACGTTCGCGGCCGTCATCGGCGGATCGCCCTCGTCATCGGCACCGGCTTCGGAGCTGTCAACGTAGTCGTGGACCGCTGTCAACAGCCCGGTGGGCACGATCCAGTCGAGTCCGTCGTACCAGAGCACTCCGGTCGCAGCGGCCAGGGAGCGGCCTTCTCCGTCGGTGACGGTGAGCATTCCTGTGTCCTCAGACCGGTCGGCGAGGAGGGACAGCAGATCCGGGGGCAGTCCGTCGTAGAGGGCGGCCTGCTTCTCATAGGCGGTGGCTGCCCCGCCGTACGTCACCGAGGCGGCACGGGCATCGCGCGGGCGCGCGAACACATTGAACGGACTGTCCTCGCTCCAGGTGAGAAGCAGTGCGCGATTGTCATGGGTGAAGTGCCAGGCGTGGTAACCGTCCGAGGGCGGAGCGCCCTTGAGCCGCGGTGCCGGCAGGACCCAGCGGACCGCCTCGGCGGTGGTGTGCTCGAAGAGATCGCGGATCTTTTCCGGGTTGTTCGCACGGTCTCCGATTGGAGTGGAATCCCAGGTCACAGACTGTGAGCAGACTCCCTGCAGGGCGGCGACGCAGTGGGCCCGGTAGCGCAGCGCGTCCACGCGGGTTCCGCAGATCGGGTCGATGACGGCATCGGCGGGAAAGATGTAGGCCACAGCGATCGGTCCCGGGCGGGTGCCGGGCAGGTGCCAGCCGTCGGGGGCCATGTCCCAGTGGGGCGGGGAGCCATGGTTGAAGGAGACGACCAAGCCGTTGACCCACCACGCTGGAGCCGACGCGAATCCATTGCCGCGCAGCGTGCGCGCCGCAGGGATGCGGATCGGCCGTCGGCCATCGGAGTCGTGGGCTTCGATGGTGAAGGGCTGTCCCCATCTCTCAGTGGCGGCCTCGATGAGGGACCCCATCCAGTCCGCGAAGACATCCGCGGTCCATTCCTCGGCGTTGCCCAGGTGCGCCATGAGTTCCCTGCGACCGAAGCTCTCGAATGGGCGGCCGATCATCGTGAAGGGGCTTCCGGACTTCTCATAGGTCTCGAGTCCGGTGTCCCACCAGCTCGTGACAGCGGTCTCGATGTCGTTGAGGATCGCAGTGGCTCCGTGAGCGGGAGTGGCAGGGCCGAGGCGAATGAGTCCTTCGGGGCGAGCGCCCTCCGGGTGCGGAGAGTTCTCGAATGCTGCCTCGAAAAAGGTGAGAGCGCGCGCAATCTCATCGGGATCGGCGAGGTTGACGTGTCCTGGCAGAAGGAGATGCTCGGGCCGGAAGTCGCCTCCCAGGCGCAGGGGGCGGCGGACGGCGTCGTCGAAGCCGACATCGCCGAACCCGACGGAATGCCGGTTGGCGTATTCCATCAGCCCGGGGGACTTGTGCCAGTCTTCGCCGTCGAACCAGAATGCACCGGAGATCCGCGGCAGAACTCGCCCGTTGACCGGAAATCCTTCGACCGTGCTGACTGTGCCCTTGACCGAAGAAGCGGGTCGTGACATCAGTTCGAGGAGGTCGTCCGGAACTCCGTAGTAGAGGCGGCGCAGTTGGTCCATGGCCGCCTCGTGATCCTCGTCCTCGTCGCCCGGGTCGAGGAGTCCATGAGTGGTGGTGTCGAGGATGAGCAGGAGTGCGCGGGAATCCGCAGTGAATATCCAGTGCGCCCACGTGTATCTGTTAACGCGGTAGCAGCACCGGGTCGCGCCGGTCTCGTCGGTGCCCGGGGTGAGCACGGTCTCCTCGCCGCGTCCCGCGGCATAGGACATGAGCGCGGCTCGACGGTGCAGTTCGCCAAGTTCCTCACCATGGAAGAGCCGGGACTCGATGGTGGCTTCTTCGGTGAAGAGGGTGACCTGGCCACCGGAGTAGACAGCCTCTGGCACGATCAGCAGAAGCAGATCGAAGCGGCTGGCACCCGGTTCGTCGATCCACCGGGACGAGAGCAGGACGATCCGGTCATCGTGCCTCCACTCCAGAGCGTCCTTGATTCCGAGCGAGTTGAAGATGACATCGATGACTCCGTCCGGGTCGCCCGTTTCAGGATCGAACCGAGGGACGAACGTCTCGGGGGAGCCCCAGGCCGCGACGAGTGCATCGCGGTAGTCGTCTGCCCATCGAACGGCGGGGTGTCCGGCCCAGTCCGCGACCGGATCCTCAGGGTCCCAGGTGGACGGGCTGAGCGCCCACAAGCCGTTGAGGGGGAAGACTGTGGCGTCGCCGATGTCGAACTCTTCGTCCGTCCACTCGCGACTGAGCAGCTCATCGGTCAGGGAGACGAACTCCGCAGGAGTGTGGTCGACGATCTCGAAGTCGGGCCCGCCGTCCTGAGGCACCTCGTCGAAGTCCCTACGGTCGGAGTGGGCACCGTCGCTGGGGGAGTCGTCGGAGGTCATGCGTGCGGCACCTCGGATGCGTCTGCCCGAAGGATGCGCACCTCGGCGCCGAGGCTGTCCGCCGTCTCGGCAATTGACGCTGCCCTGTCTGTGGGCACCGCGATGAGGGGATAGGCGTCGGAGTCCTCGTCGAGGATCGCCACGGTGACGTCGGAGTCCGCGAGAAGGGCGTTGATCCAGCCGACGACGGTCTCGACATCGGCTTCCTGCGGGTACCCGGGTTCGACGAGAACCTCGAGGTTGATTCCGGTGTCCTTGACGCGGGGAATGCGCTCGAGCAGTCCGACCACTTCGTCGACCGGGGACTTCCAACCCATGTAGGCCACCTCGTCGACCTTGCCGAGGGCGTCGATGACGACGACGGCTCCGGTGACTTCTTCGGAGTCCTCGATCCCGCGTTGGATGAGGTCATCCTCGTGGTCGGCGAAGTACGCGTCAGGGTCGGCGGTGAACTGCCGAACCGCAGCGAGCGCGGATTCGTCGGTGGTCACCAGGCGGGCGAACGTGTCCCACGTGAACTCATCAGTCATAGCGACATCGTAGATGACGCCTGCGACCCGGGCTGCTGCCCGCGGCCCCTTGTTGCCGAACGGGAACACCTGCCGATCAGTCGAGCATCACCTGTCGACGACGACGCCGTCAGCATCCGCGAAGACCATGGCACCGGGGCGGATCTCGGCTCCGCCGATGGTGAGTACGACGTCGAGCTCTCCCGCGCCTGTCTTTCCGCTCTTGCGAGGATTGCTCGCGAGCGCCTTGATGCCGAAATCCAAGGTCGCAAGGACCACCCGGTCACGGACGGCACCGTTGATGACCACGCCCGACCAGCCGTTCTCCATGGCAGTGGCGGCAACCATGTCGCCCATCAGGGCAGTGCCGATCGAGCCACCGCCGTCGATGACGAGGACAGCACCGTCTCCCTCCTCGGCCACGAGGGACTTGACCAGTGCGTTGTCCTCAAAACAACGGACGGTGCGAGCCGGTCCGGAGAACGCGATCTTGCCCCCGAAATCGGTGAAATTCAGTGCGATCGAGTTGAGCTCGGACCCGCGTTCGTCCCAGAGGTCTGCTGTCGATACGGTCATGGGCTTCCCTTCGCAGTGGTGGGCTCTCACGATCGAGTCTCGCACATCCGAGCCTCGCCGAGGAGGTCCGGCGGTGTCCGGTGACCGCCGAATCACGTTGGCAGCGCTGTGACGGACAATGGTGCCCGTGACGTCATATGTGGGTATTGATCTGGCCGCTGAAGCTGTTCGCACCGGGCTGGCCGTGGTCCGTGGGCAGGGCGAGTCGTGCATCGTTGAACATGTGCAAGTGGGTGCGGACGATGAGGCTCTCGTCGCTGAGGTCCGGCCCGGGGGCCGAACAGGTATTGATGTTCCGGTGGGATGGCCCATGAGATTTGTCGACTTCGTCAGTGCCCATGCTAGGGGAACACTGCTGCGGCCGGTGTCCACTGGCAGTGAGTGGAGGCGGAGCCTCGCGATGCGGGCGACCGACCTGGAGGTTCATCGGCGGACGGGGATCACCCCTCTCAGTGTCGCAACCGACAGAATTGCCCGTGCCGCCATGCGGTGGGCAGGAATCGAAGCACGATTGCGGGACGAAGGCGTCGAAGTTGCTCGAGACGGTTCGGGCGTCATCTGTGAGGTGTACCCTGCGGCGGCGCTGAAGTGTTGGTCTCTGCGACACAACGGATACAAGGGGCTGAAGAACGCCGCTCAGCTCTCGGTTCTGGTCTCGGCGGTGTCGGAGCGATTTCCCTGGCTGGACTGGAACGGGAATGAAGGGCTCTGCTCTCGAGACGACAACGCGTTCGACGTAGTGGTGGCCGCTTTAATCGCGCGAGAAGCAGAACTGGGCAGATGCGAGCCGCCGCCTCAGCATCTGCAGGAAGCCGCCCGGCGGGAAGGTTGGATCTGGCTTCCTCGGCACTGACGGAATCGGGCTTCGCGGATGCCCCTCAATGAGGATAGGTGGCCTGCCACGAGAAGTCGGCGTCCAGCCGACCGGTACCGATTGCCTATACCAGTCGGGCCCGCTCGGCGATGACCGCGATCTGCACCCTGTTGTTGGTGTCGAACTTGATTCCGATTCGGTTGAGATGAGTCTTCACGGTTGCTTCGCTGATGAATGACGCCTCGGCAACCTCTTTGTTCGACAGGCCCTGTGCCACCAACGACGCGATTTCGCGCTCCTTGGATGTCAGAGTCGCCATGAGCGCGGCGGCATCCTGCTGGGCCCGTCGCGCTTCGTTCCCCTGAGAGTGCGCGATCAGCTGCCGAAGAGAGAGTGGGGAGAGGAATGGTTCGCCCTTGACCACCGTGCGAATCGCCACCGGCAGATCTCCGGGAGCGATGTCCTTGAGAATGTATCCGGCAGCACCGGCGTCGAGAGCTTGCAGGAGATGATCGTCGGTGTCGAAGCTCGTGAGGGCAACGACCTGAGGCGCTCGGACGCTGTTGGCGAGTCGTCGGATGGCCTCGATCCCTCCCATGCCCGGCATCTGGATATCCATCAGGACAAGATCGGGGAAGTGCAGGTTCACCGCGTTGATCGCCTCTTCCCCGGTCGATGCCGTCCCGACGACCTCAATGTCGTTCGCGTTGCCGAGGATGCTCCGAAGTCCGCTGACGACCATGTGGTCGTCGTCAACGAGGAGAACACGGATTCGGCCAGCGTTTTCGGTCATGGAGACGACATTACAGGAGGGCTAGGACATGACGTTCGAGACGTGAAGCAGGTGGTCAGCGGGGTCGGGGAAGCGGGAAAGGAGGAAGCGCGACCTCCACGAAGAACGATCCGTTCCGAGGGCCGATTGTTGCTCTGCCGCCGAGCATTCTGACGCGTTCTCGGATGCCTACCACCCCAGTTCCTGAACCGGTTGCCGCAAGATGTTCTCGATTCCCATAGTTGGCCTCGGCAGAGGAGCTTTCCGGTCGCATGAATCGGGCATGGGGCTGCGACAGGGGGTTCTCGACAATGACAGTCGCGCCGTGCGCCGCCGAGACGGTGACGGTGAGTGCGACTGGGGCACCGGGAGCATGCTTCATCGCGTTGGTCAGCGCCTCCTGGACGATGCGATAGACACTTCGGTGGAGTTCGGTCGGGGCGAACTCCACATCCTGCAGGATCATCGAGGGACGCACCTCGGTGCCGGTGGCTTGCACCGACGCGATCAGCTGCGGCAACGAGTTGAGCGACGCAGAGTTCGGGGGAAGAGAGTGGGGTTGGGGCGTGGATCTCTGGCCGAAATTCCCCTCCCTGACGCCACCGACCAATTGACGCAGATCCTCCAGGGACGCCCGTGCCTCTTCGCCCAATGCATGAGCGGTGGCGGAGATCTCGGAGTTGGCGTGAGTTCCGACTTCCAAGGCGCCGCTGTGCAGCGAGATCACCGAGAGCCTGTGCGAGAGTGTGTCATGGAGTTCGCGTGCGAGGAGTTCTCGTTCGGTCTTCCGGGCGAGTTCGGCGGTCAGGGATTCGTTGCGCTTCGTCTCCCGGTCGGCGAAATTCTCGACTGCCTTCATCCGTCGGGTTCGCCTGAGGAGGTAACCGAACCCGACGCTCACTGCGAGTCCGATCGTGCCGGCAAGAACGGTGAAGACGTTCATACCGAAGACAGACTCATCGGCGGGGATTGACGCTTCGACTCCCGGGATCTGATTGGGGTCGCTGAGGAAGAGCAGACCGAACGGGTTGAAAGCCGGACTCTGAAAACAGAGACGCACCACTCCGACGATGATCAGCACCGAGCCGATGATCGTGGTCGCGATCGCCTTGTTGCGCGGGGCTCGAATGATGAGGTGAAACATGCCGACGAGCAGAAGAAGCCCGTCGCCCCAGGCAGCGGCAAGGACGGCACCGGCGATGTACGGGACCATGGGCCAGCGCTGACGGACGAAGACGGACACCCACAGAACGCTGGCGAGCAGTACGTAGACCACCCCCAGCATGTTCAGTTCACCGCTGTCATCGAACGCCGTCGGAGCAGCGATCACTGCCATCCACGACAGGGGTACGCATACCAGCCACATGACAACACCGATGACAAGGCTCATGACGAGACGCCAGGTTCGCCGGCGCCGTGGCCGGCCCGTGGCCGTGCGTGGATCGACATGGAGTGGCACCGGAGACGCGGTCAGTTGCGGGCGCGCCGGAGGCATCGCTCGACCAGCTGGGCCCTGCGCTGACGGAAATGATTGACCTGACACGGATGCATCGTATCCCTCGTCACTGACACAAGTAGTCCACCTTTGAGATGGCCGAGTTCCACCGATCGGTCACCACAGTCGAGCCGAAAGATGGGTTCCGGAAGTCTGAGGATCCGAGACGCTTGGGTGGTCGAAATCCGAAGCTCGGCCTGCAGCAGCGATGCCAGGCATCAGCACTCCTGGTGCTGAGAGCTCTACCGCACCAATAGGAGCATCATGTCGAATTCTCCCGGTCCGCAGCAGTCCGGAAACTACCCACACAACCCGCAGCAAGCCCAGCCGACGCCCGGACATTATGGGCCGCCCGGGCAAGCCGGGCCGCAGCAGGGACAGACTCAATGGGCTCCGGCCTATGCGCAGGCGGGATCCGGACCCGTCGCTCCTCACTACGGCGGGCAGATGGGTCAGCCACCGATGGGTCAGCCACAGAAGCCTGTGAAGCAGAAGAAGCCACTGCTCAAGCGGTGGTGGGTCTGGGCGATCATCATCGTCCTTCTCATCGTCATCTTCGCAAATCTCGGTGGCGGTGGAGGAGACGAGACTGCGGACTCAGCTTCCACCTCGGCGACGGAGGAGAAGGGCGAGGCCAAGGACGCCCCCGCAGCAGAGGAACCCGTAAAAGAGGAGGCTCCTGCTGAATACGGAATGGGCGAGGCCGTCACCGCCGATGGCTGGGAGATCACCGTCAACGAGGTCGAAGACGGCGTCTCCACGATCGGCAACGAGTTCCTCAACACGAAAGCTCAGGGGCAGTTCGTCACCGTCAACCTGTCAGTGAAGAACACCGGCTCCAGCGCAGAACTCTTCTGGGAGGACAACATCAAGCTCACCGATGAGGCCGGCAACACCTATTCCTCGGATTCGGAAGCCGGCATCTACGCCGAGGAGGAATCCGCCCTCTTCCTGGAGGAGATCAACCCCGGAAACACAGCCGAAGGAGTACTCGTCTTCGACGTCCCCAAGGACGTGGCTCCCAGCACGCTCGTCCTCGAGGGTGGACTCTTCTCCGAACCGGTGGAGATCACGCTGAAGTAACAAGGCTGAAGAGAGCAATCCAGAGGTCCGGGGCGCAATGGCGACTCGGACCTCTGCAGTTCCTGCGGAGCCTGGCGGCCGCTGCCAGTCGACGGCTGCTCTCAGCCCGGCATGCGAATCCGTCATTCACCGTCGCAGGAGAACGACCACATCACTCCGAACCGATCGAATGCCTGACCGTACCAGCCTCCCCACGGCGCCATCTCGAACGGCATGCCTTCGCGTCCACCGCCGTCGAGGAGCTTCTGGATATAGCCGCGGGCCTCGTCCGGAGTGTCCGTGGTGTAGAGCATCGAGTATGCGGTGCCTTCCACGGAGTAATCATTGCCGTCGTCCATGGCATCTCCACCGGCGATGGTGCCGGAAGGCATGACCAGCGTGGCATGCGCCACCGCTTCCGGATCCGGCTCGAACGGCATGTCGGGCATCGACATGTCGCCGTAGCGCATGATGGTGAGGTCTCCGCCGAAGACCTCATGCCAGTGCTCCATCGCCTCGGCGGTGGTGCCGGGCAGTGAGATATAGGTTGCCAGTGAATGTGCCATGTGGGACTCCTTCGTCGGTATGGTTCCGGACTTCCCAGTATGCTCGCACTCCTCGGGGAGGGGAATACACAGGCCGATTGATTGCGCCAGAGCAGCGAATTCCCGTCAGCTGTAGTCAGTTGCTGATAATCTCCCGTCATGACATCGACGTTCGGGTGGCTCGACAGGAACGACGAGCAGAGCAAAGCGGTGCTCGACCTCATCGCACAGTACAAGGTCAGTGAAACCATTGACGAAATCGGCATCGGATCCATTCGTGACACATTTGCAGATGCGCTCTTTCCCGGCACTTCCACTCTGCACACTCGATTGAGATACGCACTTTTCATCCCCTGGCTGTTGCAGAGGTCTGCACAGCAGCAGACCCCCGATGCGATGGAAGAAGCCATGCGCACTCACGAGATCTCCCTCATCTATGCCCTTCTCGACAAAGGCGAAGACGGAGTGATCGGAGCGCAGGCCAAAGCCACGCTCAAGCGAATGCCCAGCGCGGTCTATTGGGCCCAGCTGATGACATGGGGTGTGGTTAGATCGCCGAGCGGCAGGTACATGTCGATGAAGAGATTCTTCCGTCACGCTCACGCCTCGAAGTCAATACGCGCTCGAGCCATGACCACCGATGATCCTGAATCGTGGGAGCGGTCGCCGCTGACCGCGCTCGACCCCGATCTCCCCGAGGCGCCCAGCAAATTGCTCAGCAGTGTAACCTTCGATCTCACCCCGGACGAAGGGGCATACCTGTCGACGAGAATCGTCGAGTCGGTTCCCGAGTCGCTGCTGGCGTGGTTCGTCAATCATCCTCCGACGAAGGACGCACATTTCGTATGGGATCTCGAACCAGATGAGATAGCCGAGTTTCCGCCACGTCTGCGATCCCTGGTAGACCATGGGAGACGATTCCACACGATCATCCACGGGGCGGGACTCGTCTACAACCTGCTGCTGACAGAGAAATCAGAGGAAATGGGCTGGGGCGAACAGGTCGAAGGGTGGGTCGATCACTATCAGAGCCGGTTGGACGATTGGCGAGCTGACCTCGAAAGCTCCGGGGCAATGATCGGATGGAATCGTCGCGAATTCTGGCACGCGCTCACACGCGAGAACCCACGAATTCCACCCCGAACTCGCGCGTTCGTCGATGACTGGTGGGACATTCTCACTCATACAACGCCAGTCGTCGATTCTCCTGCAGCTCGCAGACTGATTGCCGAGAGAGAACGGCAGATCAAAGGCCGGCGTGCCCGACTGGCCAATGCTCAGGCACTCGAAACATGGCGAGGAGACAGCGGGCTGACACCATTGGACTACCGGTGGCGCACAGCCCGCCAGTTTCTCAGCGACCTCCACGCTGCCGGCGAGACAACGGATGGCGCCTGATGCTCACTCCCGAAACCCGCGCGGTCTACAGCGACGTTCTCAGGCCGCCCGCCGGATTCCACGTCGATATCGCGATCGGCACCACCTATTCGCTCGACCTTGAGGAGGTGCTTTTCGCGCCGTTGTCCTTCGCGCTCTTCGACACTGGAGTCGAGCAGCCCGCGGCTACCGACAGCATCAAGCTCCTCGAAGCCGTCCGCCGTTACAGCGACCGTATGACGATTTACTGTCAAGCCGGCGCAATCGCAGCGTCCACGAAGCCGATTGCGCCAGTTCTGACCTTCGTCGAGGACTGCATTGTCGAGGTTTACCCGAGAGATGGAGTCTTCCATCCCAAGGTCTGGGTCCTGCGTTTCGCCGATCACAATGGCAATCTCCTACACCGAGTGCTCGTGCTCAGCCGCAACATCACCGCTGACCGTTCCTGGGATACTCTGCTCAGTCTCGACGAGGAGTCTGACCTCGACACCCCGATCCAGACCACACCTCTGATCGAGTTCCTCACGTCGGTCGCCGGGATCACTGCGGGAGATCCGCGCGAGCATCTGCTGACCGACATCTGCTCGACACTGCGCATCGCTCGACTCGGGCCTCCATCGCCATTCACCTCTGCCGAGTTCGTTCCTCGTGGCTTCGCCGAATCGGGATACGCATTCCCGAAATCGGCCGACGAGGTGCTGGCCATCACACCATTCATCTCACTCGGCGCACTGAAGCAGCTCGGTTCGGTCGCGGATTCTCGGACCTTGGTGTCCAGACCCGAGACAATAGACCATTGCGGCTCCGCATCGCTCGAAGCTTGGACGACCTGGACCCTGCGTCCCGACATTGATGCTTCGGCCAGAGATGAGAACGACGGCAAGTCCGGCACCGGGCACAAGTGGGCGGTTCCGAACGCTGGATTGCATGCTAAGACCTTCATTTTCGATATCGGTCAAGAGTCCGAAGTTCTCACCGGAAGCGCCAACCTCACCTATTCGGCATGGCACCGTAACGTCGAGTTCGACGTCCGACTGCGCGGACCCAAGAAGTCCTGTGGAATCGACGCAGCCTGGGAGGAAAGCAAAGGTGGGGCCGGCTTGTCCTCGGTCCTTGAAGAGCACATTCCGCAGTGCCGCGCAACACAACCTGACATTGCCGAAGTGATATACAGCGAGATAGAAAGGGCCCACGCCCTGCTGTCGCTCGCTCACCCCGTGCTCACGGTCATCGGAGACGATGGTGACGGAGTGAAAGTTTCCCTGAGCATCGAAGGGTCGTGGACTGACCCCGGAACGACCACAGTGGCTCTTGCCACTTCACCGGCTCTGAAAAAGCGATTGCCGTCTGGTTCGGTCGAAGCCGGATGGGATTTCATTCCTAGGGAAAGGATCACTCCTTACATCATCGTCGAGACCACCATTGTCGAGGGCGACATGACAGTGGCCCGAGGATGCACAGTCAAAGCTCGACTCACAGGAGACCTCGGCGACCGACAGCTGCTTGCCATGGGACAGTACTTCTCCTCTAAAGAAGACGTGATCCGGTACCTCATCCTGCTCCTTGGCGATCCGGCGTACGATACCTGGGCCTCAGAACTCGACAGCCTCGGGTGGGACGGCTGCGCTCCGGCTGTCGGTTATGGCGTTGATGATTATGCTCTATTCGAACCACTGGTTCGCGCTGCGGGACGAGACGATGCGGCGCTGGCTCGAATCAGTGCCGCGATCGACGACCTCGAACGACTCGACAACAGAGACCAACTCGAGCTCGAGGGTTTTCGGAATCTGTGGGCCGCTATCTGGACAGTCCACAAGGAGGTGTTGCCATGAGGCTGCCGGATGTCGAAGCGATCTTGGATTCCCTCAAGGACTTTCAACGGAACACGGTCGATTACGCCTTCCGCAGGCTGTGGACCGACCCTGACGCCACACGAAAGTTTCTGGTCGCCGACGAAGTCGGGTTGGGCAAAACGATGATCGCCAAAGGCGTCATCGCCAAGACAATTCACGAACTCCACGATAAGGTCGAGCGAATCGACATCGTCTATATCTGCAGCAACGGACAGATCGCCGCCCAGAACCTCAATAGGCTGCGCGACGTCATCGACGAATCCGCCGGCAGCACGATGGTTCTGCCCAACAGGCTGACAATGTTGGCGACAGCCACTTCTGCTCTCAAGAATCAGAAGGTCAACTTCATCTCGCTGACCCCTGGGACTTCCTTTTCGACGCGAGGCACCCTGGGCACCGCCGACGAACGGATTCTCATCTACTGGATCCTTGCCGAACTCTGGGGTCGAAGGGAAGTGGCCGCCAATAGATGGTTTCGGTTCTTTGAAGGTCGGATGGATTCCGACAACTTTCGCTATCGACTGCGCGAACGGCAGACGCAACCGCTCGACCCAGACATCGTGGCGGACTTCGGCCGCCGTCTGCAGACGAAGCCGGGGCCTGAGGGTGGAACGCTCGAAGACGAGCTGAGAGCATGTGTCGCGAAGTTGAACTACAGGAGAGGACCCCTGCGTCCGAACAGCTCCGACCCCGAGGATCCCGACTCGAAACTCTCCGCGAGCCGGGCCGGCCTGATGGGCAGACTGCGATCCGAACTCGCTCTCGCCTCTGTCGACGCGCTGGAGCCCGATCTTGTCATCCTCGACGAATTCCAACGGTTCAAGGACTTGCTGACGACCGACGATCAGGAGAGCGAGGTCTCGCAGCTGGCCGATGCCGTCTTCAATCACCGGGACTCACGGACACTGCTGCTTTCGGCCACTCCATACAAGATGTACACTCTGCCGGACGAGCCTGAAGGCGATGATCACTATGCAGATTTCACTCGAACGGTGAAGTTCCTCGCTGGGGAGGATCAGGCACGTGACATCACCGAAAACCTCAAGATTCTGCGCGAGACCCTCGTCATAGATGGAGACATCGCGACTGCTCATGAAGCAAAGGCTCGAGCCGAGGCAGGATTGCGCACCGTGATGTGCCGAACCGAACGGATGTCGGCTACACCGGAGAATGACAACATGATTCGCGAGGTCGAAATGCCCGGTGTCTCACTCAGCGCTGAGGACGTCCGAGTATGGAGGTCCATGGATTCGATCACCAAGGCGATCGACCACCCGGACGCCTTCGAATACTGGCGTTCCATGCCCTATCCGTTGAGTCTCATGGACAGCGATTCCTACGTCTTCAACAGGAAGTTCCGCGAAGCGGTATCGGATGCAGACCCCTTGATCAGATCCGTCGTTGCCGATGGCCACGGGTTTCTGTCCTGGGACGACATACGCACTTACCGCCGGCTCGACCCGGGCAATGCCAAAGCCCGCGGAATGGTGGCCGATGTCCTCGACCGTGGTGTATGGAAGCTGCTCTGGCTTCCTCCTTCGTTGCCGTACTACCCCCTGAGCGGTGCCTACGCGGAATCGTGTGACTTCACCAAACGGCTTGTCTTCTCCGCATGGAACGTCGTGCCCAAAGCCATCTCCATGATCCTGTCCTATGAAGCCGAACGACGTGCCATGGAACAGGCCCACTCTGCGCTCAATTATGATCAGCACGAGAAGATCGCCACCCCGCTCCAATACAAACTGCGAGATGGTGAGCCGGCGACCATGTCTCTCTTCGCCCTGACTTATCCCTCGACGGTGCTTGCCCGCATCGGCGATCCGCTCAGCTTGGCCCGTGAGTGGGGACGTTTCGACGTTCCCACGGCCGAAATTATTGCCGTGGTCCGTGACAGGGTCGCCGAGGTGCTCTCACCGCTGACAGAGGACGCTCCCGTCGAGGGCCGAGCCGACCAGTCATGGTACTGGGCTGCGCCTATATTGCTCGACCGCCTGTCGGAGACAGCCGATCAGAACGAGTTCGAGGAGATTCTCGGCAGCACGGTTTCGGAGGACACTGAGAGCGATACGGTGTCTGCGTTCTCAGCCCACCGGGACCGACTGGTTTCCGTGGATTTCATGCAGTTGGGGCGGGTGCCCGAGGATCTCATAAATGTGCTGGCCACTGTCGCACTGGCCGGGCCGGCTGTCGCCTCACTGCGGGCACTGTCGCGCTCTTGCGGGGGAGATGAGGCATTGGCATCCCCGGAATTGCGGATGCAGTCGATCACAATCGCCAGAAGCTTTCGCCGCCTCTTCAACTCTCCCGAGGCCGTCGCGGTGCTGCGAGGGGGCGAGACTGAGGACCGGTACTGGCAGACGGTGGTGCAGCATTGCCTCGACGGATGCCTGCAGTCAGTTCTCGACGAGTACTTCCACAATCTTGTGGAGAGCCTGTCCCTGCAGAATATGGATGACATCTCTCGCGCCCAGAACTTGACCGCAGAGTGCCGATCCACGCTGGGGCTCAACACCGTGAGCAATGTTTTCGACGAATATCGCGTGGGCGAAGACGGCACTCTGCTCACCGATAGCCATCGGATCCGACTCAACGTCGCAACTCGACTCGGTCAGGTGGTCACCGACGGCAAGAAGGTCGAACGGGAGGCGTCGGTGCAGAAAGCATTCAATTCGCCGTTCCGACCCTTCGTCCTCGCTTCCACTTCCGTCGGGCAGGAAGGCCTCGACTTCCATACTTACAGCCACGCAATCGTTCATTGGAACCTGCCGACCAATCCCGTCGATCTCGAACAGCGGGAGGGACGAGTTCACCGATACAAAGGTCACGCTGTGCGTAAGAATATAGCCATTCAGCACGGCGCCGAGGCTTTGTGGTCGACAGTCGACGACCCGTGGCACGCGCTATTCTCCGCTGCCGAAGCCCAACGACCGGACGACGAATCGGAGCTGACTCCGTTCTGGGTTTACACGGTTCCTGGTGGGGCCGTCATCGAACGCTATGTTCCAGTGATGCCGATGAGCAAGGAATCGAGGAAGTATCAACGACTGTTGCGCAGCGTAGCGGGGTATCGGATGGTCATCGGACAGCCGCGCCAGGAAGACCTGCTCCGATACCTCGGGTCCAAAGAACTCGACCCAGCGCAGCTGGCGATTAACCTGCAACCGCCGCTCGGGTGAGATGGCGGTAGCTGGGACGGCAGGGGCCGGAGGAGTGCGGACATGGCGTAGCCGGAAGTTTCTGCGTCGAGCAGAGCGCGGACGTCTCAATCACCAATTTCGCCGTCAGTGCGAGTTGTTCAAAATGGTGCCGACGTCTGATCCTCGATTTCCCGGTGTGAGATCCAGTTGGACTATCTGAGTTCATTCTCACGCCCATACCATTTTCTGCTCCGAGACTCACACTTCGAATTGTTTTAGGGTGGAGGCTTGTGTTTTTCGCCAGTCGCCGACAGAAACGAAGTCCCAGCCACAAGTCGTCTTGATGCTGGGGCCGAGAGAGCAGATATTCGATGAGTACGACGACCACCGCCCCTCCCGCATCTCAGAGCACGGCGCTGCCGGACGCCGAGAAGCCAACCCAGTCAGTTCCGAACCGTGGCATCGATCTCACCGTGACCGCTGCGAGCGTAGGAATCCTCGCCGCTTTTGTGGTTCTGGCACTCGTTCTTCCCTCCCAGACTTCGAATTGGGTGGAAACCGCCTTCTCTGTCAGCGCTGAAGTATTCGGCATGTATTGGCAATTGCTGCTCCTGGTGACTTTCCTCATCGCACTGGTGCTCATTTTCACCCCATGGGCAAAAGCGCGGTTGGGGAACCAAGCGAAACCGGATTTCAATCGGTTCAGCTGGATCGCAATGATCATGACGACATTGCTCGCCGCCGGAGGTGTCTTCTGGGCCGCCGCCGAACCGATGTACCACTATTCTTCGACGCCTCCCTATTTCACCGGCACTTCGAACGGTCAAATCGATGCAGTGGCCGCGGCCTTGGCGACGAGCTTCGTCGACTGGGGATTCCTCGCCTGGGCGATACTCGGCTCATTGGGAGCCATCGTGATGATGCGCGCAGCCGAGAAGGGGATGCCCCTGCGCCCGCGCAGCCTCCTGTACCCGATCCTCGGAAAGAGAGCCGCATCGGGTCCCATCGCCGTGGCAGTCGACGTCGTGTGCGTGATCTCCGTGGCCGCGGGAACCATCGGACCCGTCGGCTTCCTGGGCCTGCAGGTCTCCTACGGACTCGAATCTCTGTTCGGGATCCCCAACGTGTACGGCGTCCAACTCGCTGTCATCGCCGTTCTCACCGCTATCGCCGGTGTCAGCGTCTTCTCTGGCGTCAGTCGTGGTATTCAGTTCCTCAGCCGAGTCAACGTGTGGCTTGCGCTGGGACTCATGGCCCTGGTTCTCCTGCTTGGATCTGCCTGGTTCGTGCTCAGGGCGTACGCCAGCGGTTTCGCCCTGTACATGACCGACTTCTTCAGCATGACGCTCTATCGCGGGGACACCGAATGGCTGTCGGGCTGGACCGTGTTCTTCTTCGGCTGGTTCCTGGGATACGCGCCTCTCATGGCCATCTTCGTCGCTCGCATCTCGCGCGGTCGCACGGTTCGCGATCTCCTCGTCAGCACAACGGTGCTGCCGCCCGTCGCCACGACGCTGTGGTTCGCCGTCCTGGGCGGTACCGGCATCTACCTCGAACAGCAGTCCACCGGTTCGATCTCCACCCCGTTGATGGAGGAGGGGCTGCCCGCGGCAGTGATGGCGATCAGTGCCAACCTGCCGCTGTCGCTGCTCGTCAGCATCGGATTCCTGGTGCTGACCATGACCTTCGTGGCCACGACCACGGACACGATGTCGTACGCCATGTCGCAGTCATGTATGACCTCGGGAGAGCCGTCGCCGATCCTCCGCGCCGTTTGGGCCGTCCTCATCGGGGTGACGGCAGCGGTCTTGATCAGCCTGGGTGAGGGCGGCGTCAGCGCCCTGCAGTCTGCGATTGTCGTCACCGCGGTGCCCGTCGCGTTCGTGATGCTGCCCTCGCTGTTCGCAGCGCCGATGTATGTCAGGCAGATGGCCAAGGAGCAGAACCTGATCTGAAGCGAAACTTCCGTCGCCTCAGCGGCCACTGGGCCACACGGCCGCCGAGGCGATGGGCTGGCAGGCAATCGCAGACCTCGAAGAAGTAGTCCACATCACACAATAACTGAACGACCGTGCAGGCAGTATGTTACCGTGGTTCACCATGGCGACAACTTCTCATAGGTACCGCGCAGCACCCCGTCCGGTCCGCGTGATCGAGCACACCCGGATCCCCTTGGCCGACGGCATCGAACTGGCCGCCCGCGTCTGGCTTCCCGCCGACCTCGCCGAGGACGCGGTCCCCGCCGTCCTCGAATACATTCCGTACCGCAAGAACGACATGACCGCGGGCCGCGACCAGACGATCCACACCGAATTCGCCCGCGCCGGCTACGCCAGTGTCCGCGTCGACCTGCGCGGAGCGGGCGACTCCACCGGCGTCATGACCGACGAATACTCGGCCACCGAGCTCGACGACGGACTCCAGGTCCTGACCTGGATCGCGAACCAGGAGTGGTGCAACGGCAAAGTCGGCATCATCGGCAAGTCCTGGGGTGGCTTCAACGGACTCCAGCTCGCTGCCCTGCAGCCACCGGAGCTCGCCGCAGTCATCACCGTCTGCTCCACCGATGACCGTTATGCCGACGATGTCCACTACAACGGCGGCGCCATCGTCGGAGACCAGATGCTCTCCTGGGCCTCGACCATGTGGGCATACAACGCCCGCCCCCAGGACCCCGCAGTCATGGGCGAAGGCTGGGAGTCCGACTGGAGGCGCCGGATCGACGAGGCGCCGGTCAACATCGACGAGTGGCTCGGTCATCAGCGCCGTGACGACTACTGGAAGCACGGGTCGGTGTGCGAGACGCCTGAGGCGATCCAGGTCCCGGTCCTCGCCGTGGGCGGACTCCTCGACGAATACCGGACGACGCTGTTCCGCCTCATGGACAACGCGAACGAGCAGCGCAGGACCAACCCCGACTACCCGCCGATCCACGCGCTCCTCGGGCCATGGGCCCACAACTACCCCCACCAGGCGGCACCGGGACCCGGCATCGACTTCATCGCCGAGGCGGTGGCCTGGTGGGATCAGTGGATGTCCGGAATCGACAACGGAGTCAGGGAGCAGCCACAGCTGCGCGCCTTCGTCCCCGACAGCGCCCCCGTCCACTCAGACCGGGCGATCCGCGAGGGCCGTTGGATCGCCGAGGACTACTGGCCCTCGGAACAGGTGACCGAGACGACCCTCGACACGAGGGCGGCGATCCTGGCCGGTCCGACCGAACTGAACAGCACCGAGCTCATCGGCTTCAACGGCGGCAGCTGGCTGCAGTTCGGCGAAGCCGCAGGAATGGCCGGTGACCAAGCCGCCGACGACGCCCGGTCCTACACGGCGACCTGGGACCTTGAGGAGAGCCTCGAGATCGTCGGCACCCCGACTCTCAAGGCGACGCTGAGCTCGAGCACTGACCGAGGCGTCGTCGCTGCCAGGCTCTGCGACGTCGCCCCAGACGGCAGCTCGAGACTGCTGACGATCGGGCTGTTCAATCTGACCCACCATTCAACTCATGAACACCCCGAGGCACTGACCCCGAGAGAGCCCGTCGAGGTCGAGTTCCCGCTGCTGGCACTCACCCATCGGTTCACCCCCGGGCACCGGCTGCGGCTGAGTCTCTCGGCGAGCTTCTGGCCGAACCTGTGGCCCTCACCCGAAGCCACGACGATCAGCGTTCTCACGGAGCCGGAACTGACGCTGCCCATCCGCACGGTCACCTCGGCGGCCGAGGACGCGGAGCGCACCCGCGAGCTCACCGCGGCACTGGGCACCCCGCCAACACCACCGGCCTCGACGATCGACGCGGGTGGGGCACCCATGACTCGCGAACTGGTCACCGACCTCGTCGCCAGAACCGCCACGGTCACGACCGTCGTCGAAGACTGGCAGACGAATTCCAGCGATGGACTCTTCTACTCCACGCTCGAACGCGACTCCTACGAACGCAGTGAAACGGATCCGCTCTCCCCGCGGGCCGTATGCGAACGCATCGTCCGCTACCGCAGGCAGGCACTCGCCGCCCCGGTCAGTGACACCGCTCGGTCCCGGCAGGCGGCCGCGGACGCCACGACGGCGGACGACCTCGGCTGGGACGTCGAACTGCGCACCCGCAGCACGATGACCGGCGACGCCGAGAACTTCCTCGTCACCAACGAACTCGTCGCCTACAAGGATGGGAAGCAGTTCCACTCGCGGACCACCTCGGCGAGCATTCCCAGAGAACTGAACTGAGGGTTCATGCGCACAATCAACAGACGCACCGCTCTGTCCGCACTCGGCACACTGAGCGCCGGTGCCGCCGCGGTCGCGCTGGCCGGATGCACTCCGCCGTCGGCCGCGACGGTCGGTAAGCGGAAGAAGGACGTCCGGACGATCACCGTCGGGTCGAAGGGATTCGCGGAGAGCTGGATCATGGGCGAGCTGTACGCCCAGGGACTGAGAGCACTCGGCTACCAGGTCGACCTGAAGACGAACGTCGGCTCCAGCGACATCATCAGCGCCGCGCTCACCTCGGGACAGATCGACGTCTATCCCGAGTACACCGGAGTCATCCTCGTCAGCTTCATGGGGGAGGAGAGCCTCATGGACTCCGCCGAGGCCACCTATGACCTGGCGGGGAAGTGGGCGAAAGGGAACTCGATCCGGATGCTCAAGGCGACTCCGTTCGAGAACAAGAACGCGATCGCCGTGCGCCGGGAATTCGCGGACGAACACTCACTGGCGAAGATCTCCGACCTCCAGGGCATCGGCGACTTCCTCTACTCCACCTACCCCGACAATGTCACGGGAGCCCAGGGGTACGAAGGCATCGTCGAGAGCTACGGCCTGGACAACATGGAGCTGAAAACCCTGAGCATCGGACTCAATTACCAGGCGATCGAACGCGGAGAGATCCAGGCCGCGGACGTCTTCACCACCGATCCGCAGCTCCTGCGCTCCGATCTCGTGGTGCTCGACGACGACAAGAAGCTCTTCGGGTTCCAGAACGTCGTACCCCTGATCAGGGACGACGCCTACGCGGCGATGGACGACGATGCCCCGGCGTTCCTCGACACCCTCCACTCCCTGCTCACCCTCGAAGCCATCCAGGCTCTCAACGAAGCCTCGGCCATCAACAGGATCGATGCCGCGCAAGTGGCCAAGGTCTTCCTCAAAGACAACGGATTGATGTGAGAACACCATGACAGAATCAGCGACCACCACCATGCCTGCGACCTCAACGGCGAGGTCGACGAGGAACTCGTCCATCGTCTTCGACAACGTCACGAAGACCTACCCGGGGCAGACCGCGCACGCGCTCGACTCCCTGAGCATTGAGGTGAGGTCGGGGGAGCTCGTCTGCCTCGTCGGTCCCTCCGGAGGCGGAAAGACCACGGCGCTGCAGCTGGTCAACCGCCTGGTCGACCTCAGCAGCGGCGAGATTCGGATCGGCGACACGAACATCATGGACCTCTCACCGATCGAGCTGCGCCGCACGATCGGGTATGCGATCCAGCAGTCCGGTCTCTTCCCGCACTACACGGTCGCCGAGAACATCGCCACCGTCCCCACGATCCTCAAATGGGACAGGAAGCGGATCGAGGCGCGCACGAAGGAGCTGCTCGAACTCGTCGGTCTCACACCGGTCGAGAACTGGCTGAAGAGGTACCCGGGTCAGCTGTCCGGTGGGCAGCAGCAGCGTGTGGGCATCGCCCGGGCGCTGGCCGCCGATCCGCCGGTCATGCTCATGGACGAGCCCTTCGGCGCCCTTGACCCGATCACCCGTGTGGCCGTCCAGGACGAATTCCTCGACATCCATCGCGCCGTGGGCAAGACGACGCTGTTCGTCACCCACGACATCGACGAGGCGATCAAGATGGCCGATCGCATCGCGATCCTCAAGCCCGGGGGGCTCCTCGCCCAGTACGACACCCCCGCCGAGGTGCTCGCCCGTCCCGCCGATGACTTCGTCGCGGAGTTCCTTGGCGCCGAGCGCGGACTCAAACGCCTGGCTCTCACGACCGTCGCCGAGGTGCTCGCCGCCGGTCGGGACAGGCGCGGCAGTTCCCCCGTCGCTGCCGCAGCGGGCTCAACCGAGGCAGGCAACCCGGTTTCGGCTGCCGAATGGCCCGAAGTCTCCGCAACGATGACTCTGCGCGAGGCACTGTCCCTGGTCTCGGCTGCCCATGCTCAAGGGGCGCGGGTCATGGACGCCGGCAGCCACCTCGGTGACGTCACTCTGCACGAACTCATCTGCCCGCCGGCGGACGATCCGGCGCGAACGACGGAAGGTGCCCGGATATGAGCGGATTCGCACCTGCCGGGGACCCTGTCATCCCCGATTACGGTCAGGCCTCGGACTGCGTCATCAACAACGGGTTCTTCTGCACCGACTGGTTCGCCTCCCAATGGTCAACAGTGTTCTGGCCACCCTTGGTCGACCACATCTACATGGTGCTCATCGCCGTGGTGGTGGGATTCCTCATCGCCTTCACCGCAGCCCTCATCGCCTATCGGAAGAAGTGGCTGGCCGGTCCCATCGGCGTCGCCGCCACGTTCCTCTATACCCTGCCGCCGCTGGCGCTGTTCCAGCTCCTGGTCCCGTTCACGGGGCTGACGCTGCTCACGGTCGAGATCGCGCTGGTCTGCTTCACTCTCGTCATCATCTTCCAGGCGGTGCTCGCCGGACTGGCGGCAGTGCCCGACGACGTGAAGAGGTCAGCCGTCGGCATGGGCCTCGACACCAAGCAGCTCATGCTCAAAGTGGAACTGCCTCTGGCGCTCCCGTCGATCATCTCCGGTCTGCGCATCGCCACGGTGCTGACCGTGAGCGTGGCCACCATCGCAGCCTTCGTCGTCGACAGCGGGCTGGGATCACCGATCCTCAAGGCCGTGTCGTCGCCCTTCAACACACAGTTCATCGCAGCCGGTGCCCTGGCTGTGCTGCTCGCGTTCGTCCTCGACGGGCTGTTGGTGCTCATCGGCAGAATCCTGACCCCCTGGACGAGAGTGAGAATCTGATGGATGTCTTAGTCGGAGCGTTCCCGTTCATGACCGCGAACTTCGCACTCCTGCTCGAGAAGACCGGCGAGCACCTGGTGATCAGTCTGATCCCGCTGCTTGCGGCCATCGTCGTGGGGGTGCCTCTCGGGGTGTGGCTCGGCCACATCCACAAGGGCGAGTTCCTGGCCGTGAGCATCACGAACATCGGTCGCGCACTGCCGAGCTTGGCACTCATCGCCATTCTCATCGGCATCGTGGGCATCGGGATGCTCAACGCGATGATCGCACTGTTCCTCCTCGCCTTCCCACCGATCCTCAGCTACGCGTTCCAGGCAGTGGATTCCGTCGACGCCGATCTCACCAAAGCGGCTCGCGGGATGGGTCTGGCACCGATGCAGGTCCTGACGAAGGTCGAACTTCCTTTGGGTCTGCCGATGATCATCAGCGGGATCCGCACCGCCGCCGTGCTCACGGTGAGCTCGGCGACGATCGCGACGATCGCCGGCAGCGGGGGACTGGGCGACGTCATCCTCAACCAGGTCGCCTACGGCATGGAAGGCGTCATCGCCGCCGCGCTGTGGGTAGCAGTGCTCGCGATCCTCGTCGACCAGGTGTTCGTGCTGCTGCTCAAGATCGCCTCACCCGCCGGAGTCAAGCACCTGCAGAGGGCGGCCGTGGCTGCGTAGCAGCATTGCCCCACCCATGGCAGCCTGCCAGATGAGGATCGCGTAGAAGGTGATGCGCTCCCAGAACCCGTCCGGGAGCAGCATCATCGATGGCGTTCGAGCGTCGACCTGGAGCATGACGAGCCCGAGAAGACCGACAACGCCGAGGATGACGCTGCCCCAGCCGATCAGGCGGGAGACTCCGACGCGGAGTGCGGAGACCCCGGCGACGACGGCGGTGAGGTTCCCGGCGATGAACGCGGCGAAGGCCCCGAGCATATGGAATGTATCGAGACCGAGCTCGACATTCTGTCGGCCGCCATGGATCGCTGCGATCATCACCATTCCCAGGGCGTGAATGGAAGCCAGCGTGATGAAGATTCGACGCTGGGGAAACCGAGCCTGCCGGGTCAGGCACACCGCGCCGAGTGCGAACAGCAGTCCCTGCACGACGAAGGCCGTGGTCACGAGCGGATGGAGAGGGGAGTCGATTGCTCTGCCGCTGAGGACTTCGACATCGGGAACGGAGAGGTCGCTGATGTAGTTCGTCGCATACGAATAGTGTGGGAACGCCGAGGCGGCCACCGCCTCGGCGAGGAACCAGACGACCGCGGCCGCGATCCAGCAGACAGCAGCGGTCGTCGAACGGGTCGGACCGGTTACGGATTGCGCAGGCGAAAGCGGCATCTCGGGTTGATTCGAGCGCATACCGTCCATGCTAAATGTCGTCGGGTGGGCTCGTCAGCCCTTGCTGCCGTCGACGCAGACCTCCAGCGTCGACGGGCGGACGCTGATCCGGGCGCTGATGATGTGCCCGAAGCTGTCGCCGTCGAGCTGCACGACGTGGGGCACCTCGAAGCGAGCTTCGAATGCCGCGCCCTTCCCGTAGGGCAGAGCCTGAATGTCGCCGTTGAACTGGACGAGGCTGCGCCCGAACCGCGACAGGTTGGCGATTCCCTGGGTCGTCAATCGTGTGCCGATCTTCGTCCAGCCGAACCAGTTCTTCGGGCGGAAGACGATGACGTCCAACTGCCCGTCATCGACCACGGCGCCGGGCAGCAGGAGCATGTTGCCCGTCAGCGTTCCGCAGTTGCCGACGATGACCGTGTGCGCATGAGTCGACTTCGCCGGACCGTCATCGACCCGGTAGTGCATCGTGAACAGCCGGTTCGCGAAGATCGAACGCGCAATCGGTGAGACGTAGGCGAACCAACCGAGGTGCTTCTTCACCAGGGCATTCGTATTGGTCGCCATCTCCGCGTCGAGTCCGATCCCGGCCATGACGAGGAATCGGTGAGCGGACCGGGCACCGTCTTCATCCTCGAACTCGGCGATGGCCGTGTCCACCCTCCGAGTGGTGAGGGCGAATGCGGTGCGAACGGAGGCGCCGATGTTCGTCAGCGGAAGACCGAGGTTGCGCGCGAGCAGATTGCCCGTGCCGAAGGGGAGCAGAGCGATCGGAATCCCGCTGTCGACGACCGCTTCAGTCACGGTGCGCACGGTGCCGTCTCCGCCGGCGATGATCACCACACTCGGACGGGTGGACACCGCATGGAATGCTGCAGCTCGACCGGAGTCATCACTGCTCGTCGCATACCATCGCGTCTTCTCCCAACCGAGCGCGAGCTCCTGCGCCTCGACTGCCCGGCGGACCCGTTCGAGAGGAACCTTGACCGGGTTGTAGACGATCGCCGCATGATTGAGGGAGTCTTCGCGATTGGGCATACCTGAAGTCTATTGACAACACCGGACCACCGACGATCCGTGATCGCCGGTGGTCCGTCGACTCACAGTCGAGTGCTGTCAGTCAGAGGGTGTGCGCGTTTCCGCGCTGAGGAACCAGGCCTGCTGCTCGAGCTTCGAAATGTACTCGTGGAAGATATCGGCCGTGGTCGGGTCCGCCGAATCGACTTCGTCATGGACCTGGCGCATCGTTCCCACCGTCGATTCGACGGCTCGCACGGTGAGATCGATCGCGTCATGCGTGGAAATCTCACCGGCAGGGAATTCGGGCAGCGCGGTCTGCTCGGCGACGACGGCCGGCCGGCCGTCAGCGGTCGCGTGCAGGGCGCGCATCCGTTCGGCGATCTCATCCGCCCCGGCGCGGGCGATGTCGACGACCTCATCAAGGTTGAGATGCAGGTCGCGGAAGTTCGGCCCCACGATGTTCCAGTGGGCCTGCTTGGCGACCAACTGCAGGGCGATGAAGTCGACCAGGACGGTCTGCAGGTTCTTGGCCAGCGATGGAGAGGCGGTGAATCCGCGTTCGGCGTTCTCGCGTTCCGTGGTCGAAGTTCCCTTCGGCTCGGGTACTTTGACGGTATCTGTCATGATTCGTTCCTCCCTGATGAATGCAACGACGTGTCACTGGGGGACACTGACAATCGTCACCATAATTCGCGTTCTTGAGTATTCGGTCAGTGCTCCTTGGATCACCGTGCCGCAGGTTTCTCCACCGCTATAGCACTGGCAGGACGCGTTCACAAAGGGTCTTGTCACGAGATGACAACCGTGCAACTATGAAACGAATCGCCCTGATTGCCGACATATCGGATATCTAGCAAGGGAGAGTTTCCATGAACACTTCGACCATCATCTGGATCATCGTGGCGATCGTCGTGGTTCTGATCATCATCGGGATCATCGTCGCGGTCAAGCGCAAGGCGCCGGACAAGAAGCGGCATCAAGCCGCCCGGATCCGCGAGGAAGCCGCCCAGGAACAGTCCGCGGTTCAAGCCCGAGAAGCCGAAGTCCAGGAACAGCGAGCTCAGGCGAAGAGGGCAGAGGCCGACGCCGAGGCCCAGGCCGCCGAGGCGAAGAGGCGCGAGGCCGAAGCGGAACAGCGCTCCGTCGAAGCCGACCAGCTCAACCACGAAGTGGGACAGCGCGATCAGGAGGTGGAAGCCAAGCGACGCGAGCAGGAGGAACGCCTCAAGCGCGCTGACGAACTCGACCCCGACGTCGACACCCGCCGAGGTGAAGGAACCGAACTCCGCCGAGATGACCGTCGCGATGGCGGAACCGGCGCCCGGGATGACGACTTCGACCGCCGCGGCGACAGCGGCGACGGTGGTGGAGCGCATCCCGAACGACGGAGCGACCTTCCCCCGGACACCGACCGCGGTCGGCACTGACCATCGTCAAGTATCCAAACTGCTGTGCCGACGCTCGTCTACACAGCTGAAGAATCGAGGTGAATCATGGCAACTGTCCTGTGGATCATTGCGGCACTCCTGGTGATCTCCGGCATCTTCGCCCTCTTCCGACGCCAGATCGTGTGGGGCATCGTCCTCATCGTCCTCGGCTGCCTGGTCGGGCCGGGAGGGGTGAGCCTGTTCGCCTGAGCCGGCCGCATTCGCGCGGGCGGATGCGGCCTCGAGGGGCGGAAATCTGATCGGCTAGACTGCCGATGATGTCCAGAATCACATGCTCAGAACTGTCTCAGAAGATCACTACCGCTGCCGCCGCCGCAGCTGAGATCAAGGACGGCGACCGAGTCGCCATGAGCGGCTTCACTGGCTCCGGGTACCCGAAAGTGGTCCCCGGAGCCATTGCCGATCGTGCCCGCTGCGCCCACGATCGCGGCGAGGATTTCGCCGTTGAACTGTGGACGGGGGCGTCGACCGCGCCCGAGCTCGACGGAGTGCTCGCCGAGGTGGGAGCAGTGAGCAAACGGCTGCCGTTCCAGTCCGATCCGGCGATGCGCAGGTCGATCAATGCCGGCGACACCGAATACGTCGACACCCATCTCAGTCATTCGGCGCAGCAGGCCTGGTTCGGGTTCTACGGCAAACTCGACGTCGCTGTCGTCGAAGTGGCCGCGATCCTGCCCAACGGTCTGCTCGTCCCCGGCAGTTCGGTGGGCAACTCGAAGACGTGGTTGGACCTGGCCGACAGAGTCATCCTCGAGGTCAACTCCTGGCATCCGCGTGCCTATGAAGGCTTTCACGACGTCTACTACGGCACGAGGCGTCCGCCGGAGCGGCTGCCGATCCAGCTCCTCGAACCGATGCAGCGCATCGGCGATCCTTACCTGCGCGTCGACCGAAAGAAAGTCGTTGCCGTCGTCGAGACGACCGCCCCCGACCGCAACCTTCCCTTCAAACCCGCCGACGAGGACTCGAAGGCGATCGCCAGTCACCTCGTCGACTTCCTCCGGTATGAGATCGACGCCGGTCGTCTCCCGAAGGAGCTGCTGCCGCTCCAATCGGGAGTCGGCAACGTCGCCAACGCGGTCATGGCGAACCTCGCTGACAGCGAGTTCGCAGGACTGACCGCCTACACCGAGGTGATCCAGGACGGGATGCTCGACCTCATCGACAATGGGAAGCTGAAGTCGGTGTCGGCGACGGCGTTATCGCTGTCTGCGGAGAGGGCTGCAGACTTCAACGAGAACATCGAGGCCTACAAGGGACGGATCCTGCTGCGCACCCAGGAGATGTCGAACCATCCTGAAGCAATCCGCCGCCTCGGCGTCATCGCCGTCAACGGGATGGTCGAAGCCGACATCTACGGCAACGTCAACTCGACCCATGTGATGGGCAGCTCCATCATCAATGGGATCGGCGGTTCCGGCGATTTCGCCCGCAACGCCTACCTCAACTTCTTCGTCACCAATTCACTGGCCAAGGGCGGAGCCATCTCCTCGATCGTCCCCTTCGCCAGCCATGTCGACCACACCGAGCACGACACCCAGATCCTCGTCACCGAACAGGGGCTCGCCGACCTGCGTGGTCTCTCTCCTCTGGCCCGAGCCCAGCGGATCATCGACAACTGCGCCCACCCGGACTACCGGGAGCTGCTGCAGGACTACCTGGATCGCGCAATCGTCGCCAACCCGGCGGGGAGACACACCCCGCACCTGCTCAGCGAGGCGCTGTCCTGGCACGCCCGTTACCAGGAGACCGGGTCGATGCGGGACTGAGAGGCCGCAAACCGCTGAGCGGGCGGTTCGCCCTGCTTGTCCAATGTGGACGGGATAGGCGGATTTTTCTCCATCGGGGACAGTGCTGGTGGTCACATACTGACTAAAGTTCGTACCGCTCACCTTTTCGTTCCAGTCGAACTCCAGTTCGCTCCAGCCGAAAGCAGCTGATCATGGAAGCCACCCCCACTGTCGACGAGGTCAGTCGGGCCGCCGACGACATCGTGACCGCGTTCTCGAACACGGACACCGAGGCCTACTTCGCCCACTTCGCCGAGGATGCCACGTTCATCTTCCATCCCGAAGCCCGGCGGTTCGATTCCCGGAAGGAGTATGAGGACACCTGGGCCTCGTGGATCGACGACGGGTGGTCGGTGGTCGAATGCCGCTCGTCGAGTCCTCTCATTCAGACGTTCCCCGGTGGTGCCGTCTTCTCCCACACCGTGGACACAACGGTGAGCACGACGTCGGGGATGGAGTCCTACCGCGAGCGCGAGAGCATCGTCTTCCGTCGCCGTGACGACGGTCGCCTCCTCGCCATCCACGAACACCTGTCCACCGTGCCGGAAGAACCGGACGCGACGGAGGAAGTGACATCATGAACTGGTATCGCCGACTTGAATCCCGGCTCGAATCGAGCGTGGACGAAGGGGGAATCATCCGCGGCACCCTGACCATGCGGCGAATGCTGATGATCTGGTTGGCGGCGAACCTCGTCGTCACCACACTGCTCACCGGCACTCTGTTCGTCCCCGGAATTTCGTACCCGACTGCGATCATCGCGATCGTCGTCGGAACTCTCATCGGCACCGTCGTGCTCACGCTCATCGGAAACATCGGCACCCGGACGGGCCTGGCGACCATGGCGATCACCCGTGGAGCGTTCGGCTCCAAAGGCAGCTACCTTCCTGTGGCCGCCAACGTCATCATTCTCATGGGGTGGAGCTGGGTGCAGGCGATGCTGGCAGGTGTCACCGTCAACTTCGTCGTCGAGCAGGCGACCGGGTTCTCGAATCCGATCCTGTTCTCCATCCTGTGCCAGACCCTCGTGGTGTGCTTGGCGATCCTGGGTCACAAGGGGATCGAGAAGGCAGAGCCCTGGTTCGCCGTGCTCATCCTCCTCGTCATGGCCTACGTCTTCATCGTCGCGTTCGCCGGCCACAGTCCGGCAGCCTACGCGGAGATCCCCAGCGACCCCACGCTCGGAATCACTCCGGCCATCGCCTTGGACATCGTCATCGCGACAGCGATCTCCTGGACCGTTCTCTCCGGCGACCTCAACCGCCTGGCCTCATCGCAGAGGGCCGGGATCGTCGGCTCCGGGATCGGCTACGTCCTCTCGACAGTCCTCTCCATGAGTCTGGGGCTGACGGCTTTCTGCTACGTCCTGATCGAAAGCGGTGAGGCTGCGCCATTCGACCCGACCGTCCTCGTCGCCGAGTTCGGATGGGCCCTGGCGATCGTCATCTTCCTGTCCGTCATGGCCACGAACACCATGGTCGTCTACGGAATGGTCAACTCAGTCGTCAACGCCCAGTCGAAGTTCACGCTGAAGTTCCTGCCCACGGCGCTGGTCCTCGGCGCCATCTCGATCCTCGGTGCGATGTGGCTCGACCTGCTCAACCAGTTCACCGACTTCCTCGTGATGATCGGCGCTTTCTTCGTCCCGGTCTTCGCCATCGTCATCGTCGACTACTACATCATCAAACGACGCACCTATTCGCGAGACATCCTCAAGGACTCCGGCGGCGTCTACTCCTACCTCCGCGGGGTGAACTGGTCCGCGGTGGGAGTCTGGATCATCGGGGCCGCGGCCTCCTACATCCTCACGTACACGTTTCCGAGTGCCATCGGCGCAACGATTCCCTCGTTCGTCATCTCATTCGTCGTCTACCTGGCACTGTCCTGGCCGACGCGGAGGCGATTCGACGGGCAGACCGGCGGTCATCTGGCCTTCACCGGTCACTACTGACAATACTGAGCGGAGGATCACCTCGGCGGGGAGACGGCCTGCTGAACCGGCGGCGTCGCGCAACTGTGCCCGAGCGCTCACATGCGGTCATCGTCGCTGGAGTGGGCCTGATCCTCGCGGAGATTGACCTTCTCCACGCCGTCGATCTCCAGGAGCTCGGGCACGAGCGCCTGCAACGGGGGCTTGCCCAAGAACTTGACGTCGATCTGGACGAGGCGAGTGCCGCCTTCGCCTTCGATCCTGCTGGTGTCGAGGATCGAGTTCGTGAAGCCCATGCTGCTGGCGACGCCGAGGATCTTGCGCAGGACTCCCTCACCGTCGACGTACGTGATGCGGAGGAGCCTGTGGCTGTTGTGGTCTGGCAGCTTCGCGATGAGCGGGGCGATGACGAACAGGGTGAGCAGGTGGACGGCCGTGACGATCGAGGCCAGGGACAACATACCTGCCCCGCACGCCATGCCGACTGCCGCAGCCACCCAGATCGTGGCTGCCGTCGTGAGACCGCGGACGACGTTGTTGCCCTTGAAGATGACACCCGCGCCGAGGAAGCCGATGCCGGACACGATCTGCGCGGCGATGCGCGACGGATCCAGGACTGTGTCCTTGTCGAGGACGGCGGCGAATCCATAGGTCGAGACCAGGGTGAATGCGCAGGAGCCGATGCCGACGAGGACGTGCGTGCGATAGCCGGCCGCCTTCTGTCGGAACTGCCGCTCGAATCCGATGAGCGAGCAGAGGACGAAGCTGACCAGCAGCAGCTGCGCCTCGACGAGGCTCGTGGATTCGAAGAATCCGACCAGCGACTGCGCGGAGATGTCCATAGTGAGCTACATTATCGCGCAATCGCTCATGCCGGAACGTCTCAATCGCAGCCGTCGGGGCCGCAGACGGCACCCCCGTGCGCAGCGGAATCGGAGCGAGTCGAATCACCGGCCAGAACCGTGAGCTTCTCACTCTCCTGCCATGCCGTCTCGAGCGCCTCGACGAAGGTCTCAGGTGACTGGGCGCCGGAGATTCCGTATCTGCGGTCGAAGACGAAGAACGGGACTCCACTGACTCCGAGGGCACGGGCCTCGGCGATGTCGGCCTCCACCTCGGCGACGAACTCATCGGAATCGAGCACGCGACGGGTGAGAGCAGGGTCGATGCCCAGCGCATGGCCCACCTCGGCGAGGTAGTCGTGATCGGAGATGTCCCGGCCGTGTTCGAAGTGGCCCGACAGGAGGGCCTCTTCGGCCTCGCTCATGACACCCTGCGTCTTGGCCAAGTGAAGGAACCGATGCGCGGTGAAGCTGTTGGCGACGACGATGGAGTCGAAGTCGTAGTCGAGACCCTCGCCTTCCGCCTGCGCGGAAACGTGATCGAACATCTGCTTGACCTGCTCGATCGGCATGCCCTTGGACCGGCTGAGGTACTCGGCCTCGGATCCGTCGAAATGCTCGGGCAGGCCGGGGTCGAGCTGATAGCTGTGCCACGTGACGTCGACGTCATCCTTGTGGTCGAACCGCTCCAAGGCGGTCTCGAACCGGCGTTTGCCGATGAAGCACCAGGGGCAGGCGATGTCCGACCAGATCTCAATCCTCATGTCGGTGCCAACCGGGACCTGGGGCCGGTTTATTCCTCACCGGCGATCAGGTCACTCAGCGGTGATGTTCTTGAAGGAACTGCGGTGGAAGACGAGAGCTTCCGGGCTCGTCGAGGTGGTCACGTCGAGGATCTCCAGCAGAGCCAGGGTGTGATCGCCGGCCGGCATCTCGCTGTGGACGCGCGTCCAGAGGTGCGCCGGGCTGTCGGTGACGGTGAGCGCTCCGTCGAGGTCGACGGCGGTCTCGATTTCGGCGAACCTGCGGCTGCGGTCCGGGGAGGCGAGCTGCCGCACGAGCCCCGATTGGTGGGAACCGAGGAGCGAGACTCCCAGGGACGGCGCCGAGCGCAGCAGCTCCCAGGTGGAGGATCCGAGCTGGATCGCGACACTGGCCAGCGGCGGGTCGAGGGAGATGCCGACGGTGAATGTGGAGGCAATCAGACCGTGCCGGGTGCCGTCGACTTCTGCGCCGATGAGAACGACGCCCTGCGGGAAGTGGGAGAACGTCTCGCGAAGGGCGTCGGGGGTTAGTCCTGTGTGGCCGATGATCGTCGTCACCCAATCGCTCCTGGTACTGACTGTGCTGTCGATAGGGAACAACTGCCGAACAGCTCCTTTTATTTCATTCGCTTCCCGTGATGCCGAGGACACTCGCGGAACACTCGCGCGTGAGCGTCAGAACAGCGCTTGCTGAGCTGGCGGAGCGAGGCTTGCACCGAGGCTCTCGTTTCCGCTCACCCGCATCTGCTCGCGTCGGGCCCGGAACCTCTGCCAGCTGATCGTTCTCCCTGAGCCTGAGACCGAGCCTGGACCGGCGGTCGAGCCCAAGGCCGACGTGTCGCGCGGAGACGGGTCTTCCTCGTCAGCTCCCCGGAGGCTGTACCTGTCGATGAGGGGGTTGATGCGTTCGGCGAGCCACTTCCGATACTCCTTCGATGCGTATGAGGAGTTCGCATACATCCGGCGATAGCGGGGGAGGAGGTCGGGGTGTTCCCGCTCGAGCCAGGCGAAGAACCATTCGCGAGCGCCGGGACGCAGATGCAGGGCACCGTAGACCACTCTGGTCGCGCCCGCGTCGCGGATCGCCTTGAGTGCCTGGTCAAGGTGGTCGATCGAATCGGTGAGCTTGGGCATCACGGGCATGAGGAACACCGAGACATCGAATCCAAGGTCCGCGGCGGCCTTCACCGTCGCGAGCCGGGCGGTCGTCGTCGGTGTCCCCGGCTCGATCGATTGCTGGAGTTCGTCGTCGTGAACGGCGATCGACATTCCGAGCTCGACCGGCACATCCTCGGCGGCTCGGGCGAGCAGAGGGAGGTCACGGCGCAGGAGCGTGCCCTTGGTCAGGATCGACATCGGGGTGTCATGTTCGGCGAGTGCGGTGATGATTCCCGGCATCAGACCGTACCGGCCCTCGGCGCGCTGGTAGGGGTCGGTGTTGGTCCCCAGCGCGACCAGCTCGTGCGTCCATTTCGGTTTCGCCACCTCCGCGGCAAGGACCTCAGGGGTGTTGATCTTGACGATCACCTGCCGATCGAAATCGGCCCCTGGGTCGAGGTCGAGATACCGGTGGGTATTGCGGGCAAAGCAGTAGACGCAGGCATGAGAGCACCCGCGGTAGGGATTGATCGTCCAGGAGAACGGCATGGAACTCGATGTCGGCACTTTGTTGAGCGCGGACTTCGCGAGCACCTCGTGGAAGGTCATGCCGGCGAATTCGGGGGCGGTGACGCTGCGCACCAGCCCCTTGACTCCGAAGAGCTGTGCGCCCGGCTGTACCCATCTCATGCCTCTATTCGAACACGCGTTCGAGGAGCGGTCAAGGTCGAGCATGGTGCGCACAAGGTCGGCCGGCGGATCAGGCGAGGTCGTCGTGAACGCCCGAGACCCATTCGGCGTAGCGCTCGGCCGATTCCTGCACCGCTCGGTGGGCTCCTTCCGGGATCTGCTGGCCGAAGTTGCCGTACATCCGGTCGAAGTCGAGATCAGCCACCGAGGCGGCGATGCGTCGGACGACCGTCGCCGACAGCGGCAGATAATTGGGGAAGCTGCGCATGAACGTCACCCAGCCATCGCGCGCCACGGGTCCGATCGAATCGCCGCTGAGCATCACCCCGTTGCCGTCCGCACCGGTCCACAGAGCGATGGCGCTGCCGAGGAAGTGCCCGCCGACTCGCTGCAGCCGAACTCCCGGCAGCGCTTCGACGACATCGACGTAGGACACGATCGCCTCGCCTCGGCGCTGGAGCCACTCGGAATCCGGGGAGCAGACGTAGATCGGAGCATCGTCGAAGGCGGCACTCCATTCGAGCTGGACGCCGAACATGTGAGGGTGGCTCGGTGCGATGGCCGAGACGCCACCGAGGTCGCCGATGGCGGCGATCGCCTCGGCGTCGATGAAGGATGGGACGTCGAAGAGCAGATTGCCGTGCTCGGTCTGCGCGAGGTAGCAGGTCTGGCCGATGCCGAATCTCGGTTCGACGTGGAGGGCGAAGAGGCCGGGCTCGCGCTCTTTGACGATGACCGAGTGGCCCTCGGCCTCGAGTCCATCGCGACTCGTCCACACCTGGCCGCCGCTGGGCACGAACTGCCTCTCGTCCTCACAGATCGGGCAGACCGGGGGAGTGGGCTGGGCGAATTCGACGCCGCAGGTCCTGCAGATCGTGACGTTCGTCAATCGGGTCATCGGCCGTCACCTCCTGACCTCCGAGCATAGTGTCGGCGGGGAGCATTGGGCACGGTCTCCTTGGAACAGCACGGTGTGCAACCCGGCAGGTGCCGCGATTGACACGACTTGCTTTGAGCAGCTCGATTCTCAACCAAGACCATTCAAAGTGGACAGTGCCAAATCGTCGGGATCCCGCTCCAGATGCACGACCGCAATCAGCGCATCCGCAATCAGCACATTCGATGCGATTCTGCGTCAGTGTCCGTCGCTAGACTGTATAGATAGCGCTTGGTCAATGGAAGCCGGAGGTGATCGAAGTGACCGTCAGAGTCGACGTGGCTCCGGCTTTGCTCAAGTGGGCGGTCGAACGTGCCGGCTGGGACGATGAAACAGTCGACAGAAGAGCTCCCCGACTGCACGAGTGGGTTGCGGGGACGGTGAAACCGACACTCAAGCAACTGGAGAAATTCGCTCACGACACACATGTGCCGTTCGGCTTGCTGTTTCTGCCCGAGCCTCCGGTTGAAGAGCTGCCGATCGCGGATATGCGCACGTTCCGCAACGACCCAGTTCGGCGCACCTCTGCCGATCTACTCGAAACGATCTATTCATGCCAAGAACGCCAAGAATGGTACAGGGCTCACGCTGAGGAATCAGGCATTGACGATCTGGACTTCGTCGGCAGTGCTGCGATCAAGGATGATCCTGTCGCAGTCGCTGACGTCATTAGGACTCGACTGAATCTTGAAACCAATGGGGCTTTTCGCGACTGGTCGACGGCTCTCCGAGAACTGCGAAACTCGATCGAGAACACTGGAGTCCTCGTGATGATCAGTGGGATCGTCGGCTCCAACACTCATCGTGTTCTCGATCCTCAGGAGTTTCGCGGTTTCGCATTGGCAGACCCAATCGCGCCGCTGATCTTCGTCAACGGTGCCGACACGAAGGCAGCTCAGATCTTCACTTTGGTTCATGAGCTGGCGCATATCTTCTTGGGAACCAGTGCGGTCTCCGACGCCGATGTGAAGCTGACCGTCAAGGCGCCAGAAGAACAATGGTGCAACCGGATTGCTGCTGAAGTCCTCGTGCCGCTCGAGGACCTGAGAATCGAAAGCTTTGGTCAAACCGATGTCGTCGAACTCGATCGACTGGCTGCGAAGTTCCGAGTCAGCACCCTCGTCATAGTCAATCGGCTGCTCGAAGCAGGGACTCTCTCCTGGGACGAGTACCTGCGCGTTTTCGATGCAGAGCGCGTAAGAGTGCTCAGCTTCCTTGAGGACAGGCAAGAGGGGGGATCGGGCGGTAACTATTACTACACTCAGCCAGTTCGGTTGAGCCGCAGGTTTGCGCAGGCCGTCATCGGCAGTACCTTCGAAGGTACGACAACCTACCGGGAGGCATACCGGCTGCTCGGAACACGTTCCCATTCGACGTTTCAGAGAATGGCCGAAGAACTCGGGGCAGCGTGATGTACCTCCTTGATGCCAACGTCTTGATCGAGGCGAAGAACCGTTACTATTCGTTCGAGACCGCTCCAGGCTTCTGGGATTGGCTCGAGTTGATGCACCAGAAAAGCGGTGCCTGCAGTATCGATGCTGTCTTCGAAGAGCTCACCGTGGGAGATGATGAACTTGCTCACTGGGCTCGTCAGCATCAAGATTTCTTCCGCGAAGTCGATAGACATGCAACGAGACATTTCGCCGAACTGACAGGATGGGCTGTGTCTCAGAGCTACACCGATGCTGCTCTTGCGGGTTTCACCGGTAACAACGCCGATTATCTGCTGGTCGCCCACGCAAGAGGCCATGACTTCACGGTAGTGACACACGAGCGGTCGAAACCACTCGCGCGAAAGCGCGTGCTCATTCCTGATGCATGCCAGGCAATGAACGTCAAGACTTTGGATACGTTCGAGATGCTGCGAAGGACGGAAGCTCGCTTCGACCTCAGGCAGGGCACCGGAATTTCAAACTTGGATTCCACCACGCTCTTCTGACTCGGCCGCACCAGCCCGAGGGCGAATGCGAAACCTACCGTGACGGAGTGTGACGTGCTGTGACCGAGATTGAAGCGCCCGGCCTCACACTGGTCTGCCGTGACTGAATCAGAATCAAAGACCGCCTCACCCGGCGGCAGCGCAAGGGCCACCTCGGCGAACACCACCTCCAGCACCTCGGCGAACGAAGCCTCCGCGAACCCAGGAACCGCAACCGCGGCGAAGCGGGTCGCGCGTTCGGCCGCGGACGTCAACTCACTGCTCGCCGAGTTCGGATCGCAGGGCACGAAGACGAAGGCTGTGATCATCCTCGCTCTCGGCGGGATCTTCATGGACGCCTACGACTTCTCGTCCCTGGCGTTCGGGATCACCGCGATCAAGGAGCAGTTCGGCCTGTCCGGTTTCATGACCGGCCTCGTCAACGCCTCGATCATGGTCGGTGCGGTCATCGGCGCCCTGTTCGGCGGATACCTCGTCGACCGCTTCGGCCGCTACAAGCTCTTCATGGCCGACATGGTCTTCTTCGTCGTCGCGGCGATCGGCTGCGCGCTCGCCCCGGAAGAGTGGACGCTGATCTTCTTCCGCTTCATCATGGGCATCGGCGTGGGCCTCGACCTGCCGGTGGCGATGGCCTTCCTCGCCGAGTTCTCCAAGCTCAAGGGCAAGGGCAACCGGTCGCAACGCGTCAACGCCTGGTCACCGGCCTGGTACATGGCGACCGGGATCGGCTACCTCATCGTGCTCATCTTCTTCATCTCCCTGCCCTACGATCAGCACGACATCCTCTGGCGGGTGGTCGTCGGCTTCGGCGCGGTCCCGGCCGTCATCGTGCTCCTCGTCCGCCGGCGCTACCTCGCCGAGTCGCCGCAGTGGCTGGCCGACCAGGGTGACCTCAAGGGTGCCGTCGACGTCATGCGCTCCCACCACGGACTCGACGTCGAACTCGCCCCCGAGGCCGTCACTCCCACGGCGGCCGACCGCGCCGACAAGCGCTGGGCCGTCTTCGCGGAGCTGTTCTCGCCCCAGTACCGCATCCGCACGATCGTCGCCCTGTGCGTGTCCGTGTTCTCGACCTTCGGCTACAACGCCGTCGCATATGGCACCCCGCTGATCATCTCGACCCTGTTCCAACAGGGGCCGTTCGTCACCATCGTGTCCTCGTTGGTCATCAATCTCGGGTTCGGGGCGATCGGCGGTCTGCTCGGGATGTCGATCGTCAACCGCTTCGGCAGCCGCAGGATGACCCTGGTCGGCTTCTCGATCCAGGCCGCCGCGCTGATCCTGCTCGCGATCGTCGGCATCCCGTCCGGCGCCTTGGTGCTGGTGTCGGTGGCGATGCTCGCCGCCTTCGTCTTCGCCCAGGCCGGCGGACCGGGCGCGAACCTGATGAACTACGCAACCCTGTCCTACCCGACGAGGCTGCGCGGCGTGGGCATCGGATTCAATCAGTCCGTGCTGCGGTCGTTCTCGATCGTCTCGCTCATCATGTTCCCGATCCTCGCCGCGTCGATGGGCACGGGCGTGTTCTGGATCGTCGCCTGCGCCCCGCTGGCGGGAGCGATCGCGGTCGGAATCATCAAATGGGACCCGACCGCGAAGGACGTCGACGCCGAGGTGTGAGCCTTCGCACCGACGCGAGGCGAGACAGCAGGAACTGGATCTCAGCCCAGGAATGGGTCGGTGATGACCTCGAACGGCCCGGTCGGGGGAGTCTCGCGGAAGTGGGATTCGACGTAGAGCGTCTGTCCGCGCAGCTGCGCCGCCGTGGTGAGGACCCGCTCGGGGTCCGTGTCCCGCTGCTGCACCGCACGAACCTGCGAACCGTCCGCGTTGATGGCCAGGGTGCTCAACTTGTGGTTGAAGTTCTGGACCACCTGCAAGGTGTTGCCCTGGAGGACGAGCCCGTCGGCGTTGACCAGGTCGGCTCCCCGGGTGTCGATGGCGGTGGCTTCGCCGGTCCGGGCGTCGAAGCGCCACAGCTGACCGGTGTTGCCCTGGGCGACGACGAAGCCGGACTGATCCTGGCTGAGAATGATTCCACCCAGGTTGAAGCCGGCCTGCCTGGTGATCGTGTCGGAGGCGTCCGACCACAGTTCGACGCCGAAGCTCTCGGATCCGACCTGGTCGTCGGATTCCGCCAGGTCGGCGGAGACGCGGAAGATCCGCGGGTCGTTGGAGTCGGTGAAGTAGGCAGCGCCGTCGGCGCCGATCGTCACGTCGTTGAGGAACACGTCCTCGCCCGGGGCCTCGAGCGCGGCGAGGAGTTCGCCCTCGGGGGAGTAGACCCAGAGATCCGGTGAACCGGGATTGGCGGTTCCGTTGGGGCCACCGGCGATGTAGAGGTTGCCGTCCGCATCGACGGTCATGCCGCGGGCGGTGAAGCGTCCATCCGTGCCGTCGCCGGCGAGCCATTCCTCGGTGTCCTCGGAGCCGGACTGCCCGCGGTGGATCTCACCGCCGGTGGTCTCGCTGACATAGAACGAACCGGTCTTCTCATCGGCCGCGATGCCTTCGAACATGGACCCGCCCTCATCGGCGTCGAGAAGGTAGGTCGAGGCGCGGCCTGAGCCCGAGGCAGGCTGCGCGTCCGCCGCTGAGTTCGGCTGGACGGCACCGGCGGGCGCGGTGCTGATGGTGGCGGCAGTCAGGGCGCCGGCGAGGACGGCTCCGGACAGCAGGGTGCTGGTGACGACATGGTTGCGATTCACTGCGATCTCCTTGATCGGTGGGACGGACACTTGATCGGTGGAACTGAAGCCTGGTGGCCGGGTCACGATCAATTCTTCTCGCTGCCCCGCATCCTCACGTCTGGCACCCGGCCAGCAAAGATTGGCCGATCGGATGATGCCGAAGGCGCTGGCGCGTCCCTATGCTTGAGTACAATGTCCGCTCTGCTCGCTCCCGTCCGCCGTCTCGACGTGTGGCTGTTCGTCGTCCTCGTCGTCCTGCTGGCGACGAGCTCCCTGCGCTACGTCGTCCGCCACGGTCTCTCACCCGTCGGCGTGCTCATCCTCCTCGGCGCGGCGGCCCTGCTCGCCTGCTCCGCGCTGCGACCGATTCTGCCCGCGAGGCCCATCTGGGCCCGATCGTGGGCAATCACCCTTGCCGTGCTCGTCGCCTCACTCACCTATGCCGCACCGTCGTTCGCGTGGTGCGCGGTCCCCGTCGCGTTCTCCGTGCTGCGCACCCTGTCCTTCGCCTGGGCGACGGTGTGCGTGAGCGGACTCATGATCGTCATCACGGCCTCCTGGCTGCGCATCAGCACCCACCCGGACCCGACCCTCATCGTCGGCCCGCTGGGAGTCGCCCTGGTCACCGTCATGTCCTTCCGCGCCCTCGACAGGGAGGCGAAAGTCCGCGCCGAACTCATCGACCGCCTCGTCGCGGCCCAGGACGAACTCGCCGCTGAGCAACGTCGTGCCGGTGCCCTGCGCGAACGCACCCGGCTCTCCCGCGACATCCACGACTCCATCGGCCAGGACCTCTCCAGCATCCACCTCCTCCTGCAGGCGGCAGAACGCTCCTGGGACACACAGCCCGACACAGCCCGGGCGAACGTCTCGACCGCGATCGACGCCGCGCGCACCGCCTTGGAGGAGATTCGCGCCGTCATCCACGACCTCAGCACCGAGGTGCAGAGCGCGGACCTCGTCGACGGTGAGGAACTGCGCCGCCGCCTCGGCGATCTCGTCGACCGTCGTCATAGCCCCGCCGAGGTGGGACTGCGCATCGACGGCACCTCCGTCCTGCTTCCCGCCCGCATTGCGGCGGCGCTCATTGCGACCACGCGCGGCGCGCTGGCCAATGTCGACGAACACGCGGCCGCGACTCGGGTGATGATCACGCTGACCTACACCTCCGCCGAGGTGCGCCTCGACATCCGTGACAATGGTCGTGGGTTCGATACCCGCGGCGTTACGGTCGACTCGTCGTCCACCTCGCCGAGGCGGGGGCTGGGGCTGCGGGGCCTGTGCGCGCGAGCGGAGGAACTGGGAGGAGGAGCCGAGATCGACAGCGAACCCGGCGACGGGACGATGGTGTCCGTGTGGTTCCCACTCGAGGACGCGATGAGGCAGAGAACGAGTGAGGACGACCGATGAGCGAGGACGGGATCCGGATTCTGCTCGTCGACGATCACCCGATCGTCCGCGCGGGATTGGCGGCTCTCATCAACGGACACGGGGACATGAGGGTCGTCGCCGAGGCCCAGGACATGGACTCGGCCCTGCGCGCGGTAGCCTGCCACCGTCCCGACATCGTGCTCATGGACCTCAATCTCGGCGCGGCCGAGCACTCCGGGGCCGAGATCACCGCCGCCATCAGGGACAAACCTTCGCGCGTCCTCGTCCTCACCACCTATCAGACGGAGTCCGACATCCTCCGCGCCCTTGACGCCGGCGCCAGCGGATACCTGCTCAAGGACGCTCCGGCCGAGGAGCTCTTCGCCGCGATTCGGGCCACCGCCCGCGGGGAGACCGTGCTCTCACCTGCCATCGCCTCGACCCTGGTCCGGCGCAGCTCCCGGCCGGGGCCGACAGTCACGGAGCGGGAGGTCGAAGTGCTCGAACTCCTCGCCCGGGGACTGGGCAACAAGGAGCTCGCGAAGGAGATGCTCGTCTCCGAGGGCACCGTCAAGGCTCATCTCGCGCACATCTACACCAAACTCGGGGTGGACACTCGTGCCGGCGCCGTGGCAGCTGCCATCGAAAGACGCATCATCCGCCCCACCTGAGAGCGAGTGTTGGTACTCTCGCCTCATGACTGTTTCGCTGACTGAACTGAGCGAGGCGGACGCCGAACATCTGCGTCGCTGCATCGAGCTGGCTGCCGAGGCGCTCGAAGCGGGCGACGAACCCTTCGGCTCGGTTCTCGTCGACCCGAGCGGCACGGCCGTGTTCGAAGACCGCAACCGCGTCTCCGGGGGAGATCGGACCCGGCATCCCGAGTTCGAGATCGCGCGCTGGGCGGTGGCGAACATGACCCCGGAGGATCGGGCGCGCAGCACCGTGTACACCTCGGGCGAGCACTGCCCGATGTGCGCGGCCGCGCACGCCTGGGTGGGCCTCGGACCGATCATCTATGCCACCGGCACCGAGCAGACCCGCTCCTGGTACGACGACTGGGGGATCGAGTCGGGCCCGGTCAGCCCGTTGCCGATCCGGCAGGTGGGACCCGGGATCGAGGTCCGCGGCCCGGTGGAGGAATTGGCCGCCGAGGTGCGCGGGCTGCATGCCCGCATGCTCGGCATCAGCGACGAACTCTCGTAAGGGATCCGCGGCGCTCGCCGCGGTTCCACTCAGTTCGCGGCGTCGATGAGGGCGACGATCTCGGTGTAGCCCCTCTCTTCGGCGAGTTCGCGTGGCAGGACTCCCTGGCCGTCGGCGATCGTCACATCCGCGCCGGCGTCGAGGAGCAGTCGCACGGTTTCGATGTGGTCCTGACTGCCGTCGCCGAGCACGATCGCTTCATGGAGCGCCGTCCAGGACAGGTCATTGACATGGTTGACCGGCACGCCGGCGTTGAGCAGGATCCGGACCGTGCTGACGTGGCCGTGTTCGGCCGCCGGGATCAGAGCGGTGCCGCCGTAGCGATTCGTCGACGTCACGTCCGCTCCGTGAGCGAGGGTCGCGGTGAGGATCTCGTCGAGCCCCTCTGCCCCGGCGTAGAGGAATGCCGAATCCTCGATCGAATCCTTGGCGTCGGGATCGGCTCCGGCTTCGAGCAGTGCCGTGGCCACCTGGAGGGAATTGCTCCGAGTCGCCAGCAGGAGGGCGGTTCGCCGGGACTCGCCCCGGGCGTCGACATCGGCGCCCGCTTCCAAGGCTTGCCGGACGCCGTCGACGTCCTCTGCGGTGACGGCGTCGAGAAGTGCCGCGTCGGCCTCTGCCGAGTCGGGATGTCCGCTCGTCCTCGATCCCACGCAGGAGGTGAGGCAAGCTGCGAGGAGGGCGGTGACAACCGCGAACAGGGACAGACGCATTCTCGTCCCGCGGGTTCTCACGATGCCGCAGTCTCCTCGATGTTCTCGAAATCGCTCTCATCGTCGTCGCGAAACCGCTCTGGATCGTCGGCAGGTTCTGCAGGTGGTTCGCGGTGCTTGAGTTCGTTGTGCTGAATCTGGCGTTTCTGGCTCGACTCGAGGTGCTCGAGAACGAGGCTCTTGATTCCACCGACATCTCGCCGCGCGATTGCGTCGAAGAGGCCGGAATGCTCCTCGGCAACATGACTGAGGTCGTCGTGCTGGCTGAGCAGCCAGCGCTTGCGCGAGCTGAGCAGCCCGCCGATCTCCACCAGCAGGGCGTTGCCGGAGATCTTTGTGACGATCTCATGGAAGTCGGCGGCAGCTCGCCGTGCGCCGATCGCATCTCCGCGTTCGGCGAATTCCAGACCGCGCCGAACGACCGTCTCGAGCTCGGACAGTGTTTCGCGAGTGTGCCGCTGCGCGGCGAGTTCGAAAGTCATCACCTCGAATGCTGAAAGCACCTCGTTGAGATCCGCAATGTCGCTGGTGGTGAATTCGCGAACAGTCGACCACGTATTGGGACGCGGAGTGACCAGCCCCTCGGAGGCCAGCTGTTTGAGCGCTTCGCGGATCGGAACCCGGCTGACGCCGAGGTCCATTGCGAGATCACGTTCGACAAGCCTGCTTCCGGGTTTCCGGATGCCGTCGATGATCTCGTCGCGGAGTGCCGTCGTCACTCGTTCTGTCTCTGATCGGGCTGAGGCGCTGGTCTTCATCGTGGAATTCTCTCATTGATCAAGTTCTGTGGAGGAGGAGCGAGGTGCCGGACACTGCCACCCACGGGTGACGTCATAAGAAGATTGTCTCATTCTGGTATACAAAAAGGAAGATTTGTTCCGCGGAATTACGTAATGTATTGACTTCAAGAGCCCTCTACTCTAATTTTGGAATACCATTTATGCTTCAGTGACGAAGTGCAGATCTCAAAGAGGAGACCAGGCGATGACCATGTCCCAGCAATCCGGGCCGTCCACGGGCAGAGTCCCGATGGCCGACCAGATCGAAACAGCCTACGACCGGATCGGAGTGACAGGAGCGCACAAGCACGTCGTCCTCATGATCCTCCTTGGCGTGTTCTTCGATGCCCTGGAGCAGAACGCCGTCGGCATCACCGGGCCGGTGCTGCAGGAGCAGTGGGGAATCGGTGGCGCCGAGATCGGCTTCCTCAACACGATGACCTTCACCGCCACGGCCCTCGGACGAGTCGCAACGGGACTGATCGTCGACAAGTTCGGTCGGCGCAACATGCTGCTCATCAACCTCATCATCTTCGCCGGCGGCTCTCTGCTCTGCGCTCTCGCACCGAGCTATGCGGTCCTGGCCATCGGCCGATTCATCGTCGGGTTCGGCCTCGGCGGTGAGATCGCGGTGGCCGTGATCATGATGGCCGAGTACTTCTCGGCCAGGCACCGCGGTCCTGCCGTCGGCCTCATCAACATCACGGCCGCCGGTCTCGGCAACATGCTGGCGCCGGCCTTCGGCATTCTCGTCTTCGCTCTCTTCCCGGGTGACGACCAGTGGCGCTGGGTATTCGGACTCCTCTTCCTCCCGGCACTGATGGTCCTCTGGTTCCGTCGCAATGTCCCTGAGACACCGCGCTACCTCGCTGCGAACGGCCGAGTGCACGAAGCGAACATCGTCATCAACCGGTTCGCCCGGGGCCAGCTGCGCGGACCGATCAACGCCCCAGAGCAGTTCCTCACCGAACCCACCGTCAACGGCGTTCCCCTACCGATCGAACCGTCCCGACGCGGACTGTGGAAGATGGTCTTCAACAAGAAGTACCTGCTGCGCACAGTCTTCCTCGTCATCGCTGTGGGCATGTCCTACGCCGCACAGATCTCGATGCTCACCCTGATGCCGTTCATCCTGGTCAGCACCGGCTACGAACTCAACCAGAGCCTGTGGTTCACGCTGATCATGCAGTCGGGATCGCTGCTCGGCGCTGTCTCCGCGTCTTACCTGGCCAGCAAGCTGCCGCGCAAGAAGGTGACCACGATGGCCGCAACCCTCGGTTGTGCTTCCGGCCTGTGCATCGCCTTCCTCGGCTCCGACATCGTCTTCGTCCTCATCTTCGGAGCGCTGTTCAACTTCGCGATCATCGTGCAGAACACGACGATCTGGCTCTTCGCCCCCGAGCTCTACCCGACGCGTGTCCGCGGGTTCGGCACCTCGATCATTCTCGCCGCAGGTTCGCTCTCCGGTGGGCTGTTCCCACTGGTCGCCGGTGCCGTCTTCGATTCGCATGGACTCGTCGGCATGTTCAGCGTCCTCGCCGGACTGTTCGTCATCATCGCGATCGCCATCCAGTTTCCGCCGGAGACCTTCGGCAAGCCGATGGAGGAAGAGGAACTCGTCGATGTCGTCTGATCAGCGGACCATCGCTCTCATCAACCCGAACACAAACGCCGCCACGACCGACATGATGGTCGAACTGGCGCGGGAGGCGATCCCGGAGTGGACTGTCGACGGCTACACCGCTCCGTTCGGGCCGCGGATGATCACGGAACCCGTCGCTCTGGAGGAATCTGTCGTGCCCGTCGTGGAGCTGGGTCACCAAGTGGCCGATCATGCCGATGCGATCATCGTCTCCGCCTTCGGGGACCCGGGCCGGACGGAGCTGGCCGAGTCCCTGACGATCCCGGTCATCGGGATCGGGCAGGCCGCAATTCTTCGGGCCTCCGCCGATGGTCCCTTCGGGATCGCTACGACAACGCGGAGGCTGGCGGACTCGCTGCACCGCCTCGTCGAGGCCCATGGCGGTCAGGGCGATTTCACCGGGATCGAACTCACCGAGGCGGATCCGCTCGACCTGGCTGCCGACCCGGACGAACAGTTCCGGCAGCTGCTCGCGGCTGTCCGCCGCGGACGCGAGCACGGGGCGGAGTCGATGATCATCGGCGGCGGACCGCTGAGCGCGACGGCCCGCCGCCTGCGCGAGTCGGTCGACATCAGAATTGTCGAACCGATTCCCGCGGCCTGCGAGCTTGTGCGCAGTCTCCTGCCCAGTTGAACCGGGTGTCGCGGCAGTGTGACGGTCCGGACTGAATGGCGGTTCAGCGAAGCGAGGGCGTTTCCCGTATTCTTCGATGCATGGAGCGACGATTCTCACAGGTGGATGTGTTCGGCGACGATCTCTGTACGGGCAACCCGGTGGCGGTGATCCTCGATGGGGAAGGACTCGACGACGAGAGCCTGCGACGGTTCTCGGTCTGGTCGAACCTGTCAGAATGCACTTTTGTCCTTCCTCCGACCGTGCCGGGC